>CAVPVX010000007.1:0-777446 GCA_963709345.1 uncultured Actinomycetes bacterium | reverse complement strand
TCCCCAGCACGGAGTGGGCGACCAGCGAGGACCAGCGCCCGTTCATGGGCGTGATGTGATCCATCACGGAGTTGCCCGGCGAGCCGCCGGTGGGACCGACCGAGCTGCCCGAGACGACGTGCGCGATGATCGGCGCCGCGGCCTCGTAGGGCTGCATCTCGGCGCCGGGGCCGGAGGCCGTGAGCGCCGAGATCTGCAGCGGGAAGTGGCTGTTCCTCGAGATCGCCTGTGCGCTGGCGCTCATGCCCCAGATGACTTCCCTGCTCGTGCTGCTCGAGGTGCGCATGTCGATGGAGAAGTTCAGCTGGATCGAGCCGCGGAAGACGAGCATCGAGTGGAGGTGATAGGCGACATTGGCCACGGCCATGCCCTCCGGACCACCGCAGTAGCCGCCGACCATGGGGCACGTCTCCGCGACCACATGCCCGCCCAGGCTGATGACGTAGGCGACCTCGTTCAGTCGTTCCCAGCTGGCCTTCATCTCGGCCAGCGGCCCGATGTTCCAGCCGTCCGACGGCCGCATGCCGAAGGCGCTGCCGGCGATCTTGCCCGCGTCCGACACGGCCGTGGCGATGGAGTTCTGCACGGGCATGCCCGGCCGGCCGGCTCGCCGCAGACCCTCGCGCGTGAGAACAGTGCTCTTGATGCAGGCCAGGATCTCCAGGGGCGTGCCGGCGCGGACCATCGACCCGTGGTAGTTGGCCAGCGCGGGCGCCGTGACGCCGTCGCCCAGGGGGATCTCGCCGGTGGCCTGCACGAAGGCCTCGAACACCTCTTCGCTCGAGACGGGAGTGCCGCCCGCCCCCACGTAGCACCAGGGCGGGATCTCGCTCTCGGGCCGCCGGGACGGGTACGCCTTGGCGTCCTTGCCCTCGCCGAACACGGGTCCCTGCGGGGCCGTGGCCAGCGCCTCCCGGATCTCCTCTTCGGTGAACTGGATGATGCGGCTGGTGTCCACGCAGTACGTGCCGACCTCCTGGTAGAACTCCAGGCCGGCCCGGAACAGCCGATCGGCGAACTCGTCGTCGGACGGCACGACGACCTGCGGGTCGTAGCGGATCTCGTACTTCTTCAGGATCCGGCGCAGCGCGGGAACGAAGACCTTGAGGTCGTAGTCCCTCTCCGGCACCAGAGGGCCGGTCATTGCGCGGTCGACGACGTCCTCGAAGGAGATCATCGGCCGGCCTCAACATACGCGAGCGCGAGGTCCACGGCATCGGCCGCCGTCCGCCCGTAGCCGTCGGCGCCGATCTCCTCGGCCCATCCGGCGGTCGTCGGGCCTCCGCCCACCATCACGTAGTAGTCGGCCCTGCTTCCCCGGGCCTCCAGGTACTGGATGACGTCCTGCTGCTGCGCCATCGTCGTGGTCATGAGCGCCGAGAGGGCGATGATGTCCGCCTTCGCCTTCTCGGCCGCCTCGACGAACCCGGCCGCAGGCACGTCGCAGCCGAGGTCGATCACCTCGAAGCCCGCCGTCTGCAGCATCGTCGCCACGATGCTCTTGCCGAGGGAGTGCACGTCGCCCTTGACCGAGCCGAGGACGACCTTGGCCTTGGCCTCGCCCCCTCGCCCCTGGGCGGCGAGCAGCGGGCCCAGGAGGTCCATGCCCTCCTGCCAAGCGTCGGCTGCCATCATCATCTCGGGCAGATACACCTCAGAGCGCTGGAACTGCTCGCCGACCTCCCGGAGCCCCGGGATCATGCCGTCGTCCAAGAGAGCGCCGGGGTCCGCGCCTTCGTCCAGCCCCCGCTGGATCAAAGGCCTTACCTCGTCGAACTCCCCACCCGCAAATGCCGCACGGATGCGCTCGATGGCGCTGGGACTCCCAGTCATCGCGATGCCCTCGCGTGCATGCTTGCCTCTCCTCGAGTCATGAATCAGTGAACGTAGGGCACGTGGAGATTCTCGCTGCCGAAGACGACGAACGTCTCGCAGTAGCTCACATGCTCGATGGTGCTGACCTCGTCCCGGAAGAACTCGAGGAGGCCGAAGTCGGGCGCGAAGAGCACCTGCAGGATCAGGTGGAAGCGCCCGGTGACGGCCGCCACGGAGATCACGCCGCGCAGCTCGCCGAACTCCTTCGCCTTGCCCATGAAGTCCATGGTGTCCAGGCTGACGCCCGACGTAGACGAGCTGGTGCTGAGGCAGCTCCCCGGGGTCGACGAGCGCTGTGATCTCCATGCCCCCGTGGTCCAGCAGAGCCTTCGCGCGCGAACGGACGGTGTTCTCGGACAGGGAGAGTTCTCGGGCGATCTCACGGTACGACCTGCGCCCGTCCTTGAGCTGACGCACGAGCTCCAGGTTGTCTTCCTTCATCAGCACTTTGGCCCCCCATCAGAGACACCGAAATCCGCAGACAATGTACACTGCGCATGGCAATACGTCAATGAATACTCTACTGCATGCGCTATCCATCAGAAGTTACGACGTATCTTGAGCCAACGTGCACATCACCCCGGCCGCTGCGGCCGGCACTCCGGCGGGAGTTGTGGCTACATCCCACCCCTAGCGAAGGGCCGGCCCGCCACGGCTGGGGGTTCTCGGGGCTCGGGGTCGGGGAGGTCGCGGGACTGCTCTGGTCCGACCTCGATCTCACGCGCGGCTTCGTCACCGTCTGCCGCACCATCGAGGAGGACGAGGACGGCACGCTGCTCGAGTACCCGCCGAAGAACGGCAAGGCGCGTACCGTGCCGCTGCCGGCCGCTGCCTGCGACGAGCTGCGCGTCTGGCTCGCTGCGCAGAAGGAGTACCGCCTGGCCCAGGGCCCGGCCTGGAACGAGGCGGGGAGGGTCGTCCCCAAGAAGGACGGCACCCAGATGGCGCCCTCGACCCTCAAGAGCCAGTGGTGGAACTGGGTCGCGCGCCAGAAGACCGACCCGCACCTCCCGATCCACGGCCTGCGCGACTCGTTCGGTACCTGGGTCTACGAGACTACGGGGTCAAGCAGGCGCAGGAGTGGCTCGGGCACTCCGACCCGGCGACCACGCTCAGGCACTACGTGCGCCTCACCACGGCGGCGCGGGCGAAGGCGGTGGTGGGTCTGGACGAGGTCACGAGAGCCGCCCTCGAGGGCGCCGAGGAGAAGATCCTCGACGACGCCCGGCCGCGCCGCGACAACGTCGTCGCGCTCGCAAGCCGCCGTCGCTGACTTCCCCGTGCGTGGGCAACCCGCAAAGCGGGTCGCGTGGCGACGCCCTCATGCCCTGCCTGGACTGACCTGCGGCAGCAGAAGCTCGGCGAGACTCGTGGCGAGCCAGTCGCGGTGGCGCTGCCTTGTCCAGCCCCGAACGCGGATGAGGAGCTGGTGCAGTTCGGGGCTCGTCAGCGCCCAGACCGTGTCGACGGCCTCGTCCTTCTCGAGCCGGAGCGGCCCGTTGACAGCAAGGGCGTCGACGAGGCTGCGGAGGTTCTTCAGCCGGTCGGCGTGCAGCGCGGCGAGGAGGTCCGCCAGCTCGGGGTCGGATCGCGCGACGCCCCCGACGATCGTGACGAGCGGCGCCGCGCGTTCGAGGCGGAGGGAGATGTCGGCGGCGAACAGCCGCAGCTGCTCGTGCTGGTCGGTGACGGCGGCGATCGCTCGCGGACCCGCTTGTTCGGGCACGGGTGCCTGGTCGTCGCCGCGGACCGCGCGGCGGACGAGCTCGCCGAGCACGGCGCGCTTGGTCCCGAAGCGTGCATAGACGGTTTCGGCCGACACGCGAGCCGTCTCGGCGATCGCCGCGATGCTCGTGCCTTCGTACCCGCGCTCCTCGAACAGGCCGGCGGCGGCATCGAGCACGAGGGCACGGGTCTGCTCAGCCTGGGCGCGGCGGAGCTCGGAGCGATAGGGGCGAGGCCGATGTTCGTTTCCCGACACAGTGGGCATAGTAACACAGTATCAACTACAGTAAAACTGTATGTAAATGGAGGACACCATGGCTTCCAGCCCAGAGACAACCGCCCGCCGCCTCATCGAGGAGGGCTTCAACCAGGGCGACCTCAGCGTCGCCGACGAACTCACCTCCCCCAGCATGGTCGAGCATCAGAACTTCGGACCCGACCACGCTCCCGGAGCCGAGGGCACCAAAGCGGTCATCTCCTCGCTGCGACGCGCCTTCTCCGACTTTCATCTCACCATCGACGATCTCGCCGTCAGCGGCGACACCGTCTGGCTGCGCATGACCGGCACCGGGACGAACGACGGTCGCTTCATGGGTCATGCACCGACCGGTCGCCGGATCCGTATCGATGTCATCGACGTCGTTCGCATCGAGGACGGACTCCTGGCGGAGCACTGGGGCGTCCCTGATCGACTCGGTGCGCTCTTCCAGCTCGGGCTGGCAGAGCCGCCAGGCACGAACTCTTCCTCGGGCGCTGACGTTCGCCGCGTCGCCACCGGCACGCCGGCGCAGATGGGGTGAGCACGAAGGCGCGGAGTGAACGACGGCTGCGGGTGGTCAACTGCCGATCAGCTTGTCGGCTCAGAGTTCGCATCGCCCGGCTCCGGCCGCCGTCCTTAGGGACGGCGGCCGGAGCCGCAAGTCCGGGGTCTGAAGGCTCTGAGGCCCCGATGAGATTGCGCGGGAAGCCACCGAGCGCGCCGCAGCGCGCGCCGATGATCTTGGGTATGTCCGTCGCGGTATTCCTGCGGATTTTGCAGCCTGGTATTCTGGTCCGGCTGTCGCAGAGGAAAAACCCCTGTAAATCGGCACAATGCCCTCGTAGCTCAGTGGATAGAGCACAGGTTTCCTAAATCCGCAGCCTGCGGGCCAAGTCGGGTCCATCCGAGGCCAAGACGGGTCAATCCTGCTCGATGAGGATGCCTGCCGCTCGAGGTCGAGCCTGCAGTTCCCTGCAGAATTGGCAGCTTTTTCGCAACTTGCCTGGATTAGCCGGCGGCGTCACTCGCTGGCCCACCGGACCCCGTCAGCTGGCCGATTCTCGCTCTCAGAACGCATCCCGGAAAGGCTGCGAGCGCGCCGGCTTCTCGTGAGGCCGCCGGCGCCGCGGCGAGTCAGCTCCGCTTGTTGGGCACCAGCCGCGCCCCACGGTCCATCATCGGGATCTCGGTGACGCCGCAATCGCCAGGACCACGAGGGCCGCGCAAACCACGGCGCCCGCTGCCAAGAAGAGGACAGCGACCCGGCCCAGGCCCAGCGAGGCGTCTACTAGAACGATGCCGACCACGCAGACTCCGAGGACGACCGCAGCGGCCAGAAGGGCCCAGAGCCTGAGCCCCTTGCTCATGCTGGATGCTCCAAGACGCCTCCCGTCCACGATGACACGCTGTGTGCCCAACGTTGTTCGGCATCAGCTGCGAGGCGCGCCCGCAGCGTCCTCAGCTGAGTCTGCCTCCCCGCGCGCCGAGTCTGCTGGATGCCGTTGTTGGACGGCGCCCGCCCCGTCACCTACTCAGTGCGGAACCACCCGTAGTCCCGAGAGCGTGATCCTCACATCCATCATGGTTCGACCGCCTCCCCCCAAGGTGATCGGCGCTAGGCGCTCTCATCCTCCACGGTGATGACGACCTTCCCGCGAGCGTGACCTTCGTCCAGATACCGGAAGGCGTCTGGCAGCATCGCTCAGCGGATACGTTCGATCGATGACCGGAGTGACCTTGCCGGCCTCGATGAGTTCCGCGAGCACAGCCAGATCCGCACTGTTGGTGGAAGCGACGAAGGGGCTTGCCCTGCTGACGCACGAAGACCGCAGTCAGTGCTGCGGCGATGATCCAGCCCATGCCGGCGTGACCGCTGCTCGGGATGAGGACCCCGTCCGGCGTGAGCGCGCGGCGCGTGGCCGACAACGAGTGACTGGCGACGTTGTCCATGATCACGTCGTAGCGCGGCCCGCCCTGTGTGAAGTCCTCCTGGGTGTAGTCGATGACGTGGTCCGCGCCGATAGACTGGACCATCTCCACGTTCCTCGTGCTGCAGACAGCGGTCACCTCGGCGCCGAGGGCCTTGGCGATCTGGACGGCAAAAGGCCCCACACCCCCCGACGCGCCGTTGATGAGCACCTTCTGCCCTGGCCGCGACCTTGCCGTGGTCGCGGAGGCCCTGGAGAGCGGTGCAGGCGGATGTGGGTACGGCCGCGGCCTGCTCGAACGAGAGGTTCGCTGGCTTGGGCGCGAGACCGCCCTCCTTGGCGACCGCATACTCGGCGCACGAGCCGCGGCACTGGCCGTACACCTCGTCACCAGGCTGGAAACGGGTCACATCCTTGCCGACTGCTTCAACGACTCCCGCGCAATCGAGGCCGACGACAAAGTCCTTCTTGGGCCTGAGGGAACCCGATGTACATCCGTATCGGGAACGGCTTGCCCCTCATCCCGTAGTACTCGCCAGCGGCAAGCGAGGCCGCCAGTACGCGGACGAGCACCTCACCGTCCCCCGGCGTGGGCTTCTCGATCTCCCTGAGCTCCATCACGTCCGCTGAACCGTAGCCGGTCTGGATGACTGCCCTCATGGTGTCTCCTCAGGTTGAGTGCCCGCCCAGCACCCCCGAGGAGGCTGGCGATCGCGGCCGCAACTACGCAACGATGACAACGATGTTCCCCAACTTCTGCCCGGTCTCGGCGTACCGGTGAGCCTCGACCATCTGCTCCAGCGGAAAGCGCCGGTCGATGACCGGGCGCAGCTTCCCCGCTTCGACCAAGCCTCGCAGGTAGGCCAGGTCCTCGCTCGTTCCGCTCGATGCCGCGAACGACACCCGCTTCTTGCTCCCCCTCGACGCCCACCTGGCGCGAACGATCTGCAAGAAACCCGGATTGGCCATGAGCAGGCATCCGTTCTCGGTCAGTGACCTCACCATGCGACCGGACGGTGTGTCGCGGACCACGTCGAAGATGACGTCGTAGGTCTCAGAGCCGTCGGTGAAGTCCTCCTGGGAGTAGTCGATGACGCGATCCGCGCCGATCGTGCGCAGCATCTCCAGCTTCGGCGCGCTGTCCACCGCGGTCACGTGAGCCCCGAGGACCTTGGCGAGTTGGACCGCGAACGTGCCGAAGCTCCCTCCCGCTCCGTTGACCAGGACCCTCTGTCCGCTCCGGACGTTCGCCTTCCGCAGGAACTCCAAGGCCTCGCCTCCCCCGTAGGGTACGGCCGCAGCCTCCTCGTAGCTCAGGTTCGCCGGCATCGTCGCGATCGCCCCGGTCTGGGGGTTCTCGCGCAGGCAGATGTACTCCGCGTAGGCTCCCAGCCCGATGCCCGTCGCCGCGAAGACCCGGTCGCCCTTCCTGAACGACCTGACATCTTTGCCCACCGACTCGATGTCACCGGCAAGCTCCTGCCCGAGCACGGATTGTCTTGGCCTGCGGATGCCGAACGCCAGCCGCATGGGCACCCAAATCCAGAGGGGCGAAGTCGAATCTCCGCAGCTCGCAATCGGCCGCGCTCACCGTCGTGGCGCGGATTCGAACCAGCACTTCATTGTCCTTCGGAACGGGCTTCGCCACGTCTCTGAGTTGAAGAACATCCGGTGGTCCGTAGTCCGTGCACACTACTGCTCTCATGGGTCTCCGGTTCGTGCGTTCGCAGTGGTCCGAATCCGTCCGTCCAACGTGTTGGGCATGAGCAGACGCGCATACCCTCTCAGGTCAGTCTACCGTGTGGCGTTCTGCTCGATGCCCTTGTTGGGCGGTGCGGGCTGCTGGGGAGTTGGCAACGTCGGAGGACTCCGATCAGCCCGGCTGGGCCATTTCGGCGTCGACGACCTTCACGCCCTTGACGAGGAGCCACAATGCCAGTCCGACTTCCGCGATGAAGCCCAGGGCCCATGCCGGGTAACTGATCGCTGGGTAGGCCGGCAGCAGCAGAGCCTGAAGGAACCAGATCAGGACGCCGATGCCGTCAAGCATCAGAATGACGCCCAGGAACCTGGGAAGGAACTCAGACTTGTAGACCAGGTAGCCGAGCGGGAACAGCCAGGTGCCGAAGAACAGCTGGGCCGTGATGAAACCGGTCTTGTAGACGCCGATGGACAAGTACGCCAGCCCCTCCAGCTGCGCCGCCGAGTAGGCCTGCATGTGGCCGGCCGCGTCTCCCTGCAGCAACGCCGATATGAGCGGGAACATGCTCGCGCACTGGATGGCCACACCGACCGCGTTGAGCAGGAGGAAGAGCAACGCCAGGTGCTGGTCGACCGGTCGCAGAAGAACGTAGAGACCCCAGGCGGCCATGAGGAAGAGGAAGGCCGACATCAGCGCGACAACAAGAGCGAGCCGGAAGGACCAGGTATGCGTGACGATCGACTCGTAGACCTGGTCGACTCCACCCATCCCGATGTGCCCAAGCAAGCCGGCAAGCACGGATGCCAGGACGAACGCAAGGTAGAAGCCGCCCGCGATTCTGGCAATCTTGTCCCGCGACAAGCGATCGATCGTACCGGTAGGCATCCGGTCCCCCCCTACGTAGATACGGCACGCCGACTCGGCGGGCGCACCGCGCTCACCTTGTCACACGCCCGTTGACCCTGTCGTAGAGAGAGCCGACGGCCACTCCCAGAGCCAGGATCCTCAGTACGTTGAACAGTGCGGCGATGAGGAAGTAGCGCCACGCATCACTCGTTGTCGTGAGGAACTTCGCGGGAACCTCGACGAGCACTGTGACAAGGACTAGGACGATCAAGCTCAGGAGTACGGCCTTCAGAATCGGAGTCTTCGTCGGGATCTTGTCGAAGAAGCGCAGCAGAGCGTAGCCGACGCAGCAACCGAGGATCAAACCACCAAGAAGAGCTTGAAGAAGCATTGGCACGTAGGAAATCGAGAGAGCAGCTCTGTAGTCCGCCGCGATGGGAGTCAGGGAGATCGCGAAGTTGGCCAGCCAGAATCCCAGTCCTCCCCCTGCGGCCAGTACTGACGTCTTTCTCCACATTCCTTCTGGCTGGGTCATCCGCCTACTCTCCTGCTCTTCGAGGCGCCCGATGAGGAATGCGTGGATGCGCTTGCGGTGGCGGAGGGCCTCAACACGCCGGCCGACGGGACCCAGTCATTCTCGCCGACCACCACGAACCTCCATCCGCCCAACAAGGACTAGACAGTCTGCATAAGCACCAAATGCAGACGGCCCCTTCTGCATATGCACGCTACCACGAGGCTAGGAGTGCGCGAAAGGCAGACTGCCTATGACGCGCGGGCGCGCCTCTGCGGCGCTGATTCCCACCGACCCGCGCGATAGTGTGCCGGCATGGACCCCTTCCGCCTCACCGGCTTCGTCTACCCGGTCAAGAAGAACGGCGTCCCCGTGCGCGGCCGCTGGCAGCTGTGGGTGAACCTGCCCTCCGAGCCTGCGTTCGACAGGGACGGGCAGCCCGTCCTCGACTCGAAGGGCCGGCAGAAGCAGCGCTACCCGAAGACGACCAAGGTGGTCGAGGCCAAGGGCAAGAAGGCCGCCGAGCGACTGCTGGAGACATGGATCGCCGAGCTAGAGTCGCACCGCACCATGGACCCCGATCGTCTTCAGCTATCGGAGCTCCTCGACCGCTGGCTCGAGGCGACCCGCGGCGAGATGCGCGTCGCCAGCTACAACTCCTACCGCCGCATCCGCCGGATCCACGTGGACCCCGCGCTCGGCCAGGTGCTCGCCGGCAAGCTGACCCGCGCGCAGCTCTCGACCTACTACGCCGCGAAGCTGCGGGGGAGCAAGAAGGCGAAGCCGCTGGCCGAGACCACCGTCGCCCACCACCACGCGATGCTCAAGACCGCCTACAACTGGGCGCTCGAGGAGGAGCTGCTGCTCGTGAACCCGGCGCTGCGCGTCAAGAACCCGCCCGCCCTGCGCCCGAAGACGCGCCCGGTCTGGAGCATGGAGGAGATCGCGAGCACGGTGATCAAGGCGCGCGGCCTGCAGGTCCACGCCGCCGGCGTGCTCGCCGGCTTCTCCGGCCTGCGCGTCGGTGAGATCGCGGGCCTGCTTTGGAGCGACCTCGACCTCGAGCGCGGCTTCGTCACCGTGTCCCGCACCGTCGAAGAGGACGAGGACGGCACGCTGCTCGAGTACCCGCCCAAGAACGGCAAGGCGCGGACCGTGCCGCTGCCCGCCGCGGCCTGCGACGAGCTGCGCGTCTGGCTCGCCGCCCAGAAGGAGTACCGCCTGGCCCAGGGCCCGGCCTGGAACGAGGCCGGCCGCGTGGTCCCCAAGAAGGACGGCACCCAGATGGCGCCCTCGACCCTCAAGAGCCAGTGGTGGAACTGGGTCGCTCGCCAGAAGATCGACCCGCACCTTCCGATCCACGGGCTCAGAGACTCGTTCGGCACCTGGGTCTACGAGACCTACGGGGTCAAGCAGGCGCAGGAGTGGCTCGGGCACTCCGACCCGGCGACCACGCTGCGGCACTACGTGCGCCTCACCACCGCCGCGCGGGCGAAGGCGGTGGCAGGGCTCGACGAGGTGACGAGGGCCGCCCTCGAGCAGGCTGAGACGAAGGCGGCCGAGGATGCGCAGCCCGCGCCCGACAACGTCATCGCGCTCGCAAGCCGTCGCGGCTAGTCCTTCCAGCGTCCTTGGATCACCTGCTCCGACCGCCGCTTCCGGCCGGTCTCGGCTGATGCCGGTGCCGGCGCAGACCGAGGAACGGGATGACCAGGAGCAGCGTGGTCTCGACGAGGTAGAGGCCGACGGCGACCTTGGGGGCGATGAGCGCCACGGCGATCGCGAGCAGGTTCAGCCCGAGCGCGGTCCAGCGCCGACGGGTGATGCGCCGCAGGGTGCCCTCCGCGACCTGGTCGACGAGCAGCGAGGGCTCGCGCGCGAGGTAGCGGATGAGCAGGCTGAGCACGAGCGAGGCGAGCAGCAGGTTGACGCCGTAGAGCAGGACGGAGACCTCGGCGTCGGCGCCCTTCAGGTGCGTGACCATGAGCGCCGTGCTGAAGGGCAGCAGGCCGACGAGGAGCAGGAGCAAGAGGTTCAGTGTGAACGACTCCGTGTCTCCGTGCTTCATGAACTTGGTCACGCCGGAGTGCGATATCCAGATGCCGCCGATGAAGGCGAAGCTGATGAAGTAGCCGAGGAACTCGGGCCACTGCTCGCGCAGCGCCGGCAACACGCTTTCGCCCGCATGCGGGATGGCTATCTCAAGCACCAGCAGCGTGATGGCGATCGCGAAGACGCCGTCGGAGAAGGCGTTGAAGCGGTCGAGTGGGAGGAAGTGCGCTTCCCGGTCCGCGATGGACTGCTGCTCTGGTTTTGTGCTCATGGACCCGACTCCGCTCCTCGCCTCGTCAGACTGCACCAGAGCCTACCCGGGGCACCGACGCCCAACCTTCGCGCCCGTACCTGGCGCTCGCAAGCCGCCGCAACTGACCCCTCCCGTAGGCACTCTCGGCTCGCGGGTTCAGCCGTTCTGCCGGCCGCCTTCGGCCGCCTCGCCGCAGGTTTCCTGCAGATTTCGCAACCTTTTCGCAACTCTGGTATTCTGGTCCGGCTGTCGCAGAGGAAAAACCCCTGCAAATCGGCACAATGCCCTCGTAGCTCAGTGGATAGAGCACAGGTTTCCTAAACCTGGTGTCGCTGGTTCGATTCCAGCCGGGGGCGCCACTTTGATGCTGCACAGTGCGCTTTCGTGGTGCGGCGTTTCGGCAGCACGCCTTCCGAATCGGCAAGACTGCCGACATTCTGCCGACGAGACGCGACATCACGAGACGTGACACTCGACCACGCGGCATCACTGGGGCAGCGTGGCGACGCGGAGGCGGGCGTCTTTCGCAGACTGCAGAAGCCTTGTTGGTCTGTCTTCAGGCGGGGCGTCGGCGGTCGTCCACTGTGGCCAGCCGCGGCGCACCCGGGTAGCATGGCGGTCGGAGGTGGTCGTCGTGGTCGACGTGCTGCAGGACAAGCGTGAGGCGATCGCCGAGCTGTGCGCCCGGCACGGCGTCGCGCGCCTCGAGGTCTTCGGCTCCGCCCTGCGCGACGACTTCCGCCCCGGCGAGAGCGACATCGACCTGCTCGTCGAGTTCGGCCCGCATGAGGGGTACGCCCTGGTCGACGCCTACTTCGGCCTCCTCGACGATCTCCGCGCCCTGCTCGGCACGGAGGTCGACCTGCTCATGGTCGACGCCGTCCGCAACCGCTACGTGGCGCGCGAGATCGAGCGTACCAAGCAGCTCCTCTATGCAGCGTGACGCGCCGGCCTATCTGCGCGATGTCATCGAGGCCTGCGACGCCATCGACGTCGGTGCTCTCCGGCGTGGAGTTCGACGAGTACCACGCGACGCGCATGCTGCGCTCGGCCGTCGAGCGCGAGTTCACCATCATCGGCGAGGCGGTCGCCGTGCTCTCGCGCACCGAGCCCGCAGCTGTTCGCGCGCATCACGAACGGTCGCCGCATCGTCGACTTCCGCAACCAGCTCACGCACGCCTATCTGCACGTCGACGACCGCATCGTCTGGCTGATCGCCCGCGACGACGTGCCAGTGCTGCGCGCCGAGTGCGAGGCGCTCCTGGCCGAGGTGGGAGACGCAGACTAACAAGCGGATCAAGCCGGCTCGCCAAAGCGCCGCAGCAACGCGGGGCCGCGACGCTCGCAGCTTATCCGCGGTGCGGTAGGCGTACTGAAGCATCCGCCGGGGCAATCATCAGGGCGTCGGTGAACCTATGGGTCAGGAGTATGCGCAATGGCGGGCAAGGTGACCAGGAAGTCCGGAGAGGCAGCGGAGCCGGTCCTCCTCTCAGGCGGCAATCCTCAGATCGCGAAGGCCGACGGCGACGCTCCCGTACAGGCCTACATCAAGGCCATGCCGGGCTGGAAGAGCGACGTCGGACGTCACCTGGACTCGATCGTCGTGCGAGCCGTCCCGGACGTGCGAAAGGCGGTGCGCTGGAATTCGCCGTTCTACGGCATGGAAGGGCAGGGCTGGTTCCTCAACTTCCATTGCTTCGCGAAGTACGTGAAAGTGGCCTTCTTCACCGGTTCGTCGCTGGACCCCGTCCCTCCGGGCGAGTCCAAAGACGAGAACGTGCGCTACCTCAACATCTACGAGGACGACCAGTTCGACGAGGAGCAGTTCGCCGCATGGGTGAAGCAAGCCAGTCAGTTGCCCGGCTGGGGTAAGTCGTGACGAGGCATCGCACCGGTTCGCGGTGACGCCTGAGTTCAAGACCGAAGTGCGGCACCTGCGCCTCTGACGCTCCTGCAAAGGGCCACGTCGATGCCCCGTCCTTCGGCCGCGCCCTCTCCGCCCAGCAGGTCCGCCGCCGCCTTGCCGGTCTCATCGAGGTCGTATTCCCGCTCGGCCGGTTGCGTCGTTCCTGCTTGCCCATCGTCTGCCCCCTGCGAGCCCGATGTGTTGCCGCATCCGGCAAGTGCGTTCGCTAGCCTAAATGCTGACCACCTGAGGGTGTTTCGATCACCGAAAAGCTGACCACCCCAACCGTGCCTGTACCGTCGGTCGGGTTCCCGCTCTCAAGGGACGCTCGCGACGGGAGCAGGAGGAAGGCAAGTGCTGAGGATGGTCGACGTCGAGTTCATCAAGCTGCGCGCCCATGACGGCTGGTCGATCCGCGAGACCGCGCGGCGCACCGGCTGGTCGCGCCAGGCGATCCGCAAGGCACTCGCGGCGCCCGCCGCCGCGCCGCGCTACGAGCGCCGCTCGCGGAAGCCCTCGCGCACCTCAGCGCGGCAGAGGCCGGCGCCAAAGACGCCGAACTGCGCCGCCTCGCGCGACGCGCCCTGCTGGCGACCCGGCGCGCTGCCGAGTACGCCGCGCAGCGGCACGCTCAGGGCGCTCCCGAACAGATGGCGAAGCTGCGCCGGAGAGGGCGCAGTCGGCGCTCAAGCTTCGGTGGTGCTCTGAATGTCCGCGACCGTCGCTTCACTCGGTAGCCCGCTCGAAAGCGTGACGACCATCACCGTGGGTCCGAACGACTTGGCGGCGTCAAACGCTGCGCGCACGCCGGCGAAGACGGCGTCCTCGTCGCCCGCGGCAAAGCTGCTCAGCTGGCCCACGTGGGCCTCAAGGCCGGCCGTGGTGGTTGCCTGAAGGGCGGCGCTGATCGCCGGCCTGAGGTGTTCCTGGCGTAGCGGGTAGAGCGAGAACTGCAGACCGACCTGACTCTCGGCTGCGGGCTCCTCGGCGTTCATTCCTGGGTAGGGGTAACGGTGACCGCGATCGTCTCTGGGTCCTCGAGGCGGTGCACAGCCCACTTCTGCATGTACAGTGTGCCGATCACCTGAGGCTGATCGCTCTCCGGCTCCTCGTAGCGCACGGTGTTCTTGGTCTCCTTGGCGCGTCGCAACGTCACCTGCAGTGGTTCCACGTCGTTCATCCTCCCCGTTGGCGGTCCTGGCGGCCTCGAATCCCTGCAGCCTACCAGCGACAAGGGCTGCAGGCAGTCGGCGTGAAGCCATTTGACGACACGCCGAGGCTCTCAAGCGCCGTGAACGCCTCGCACTGGTGAGGAAGCTCATGACTGCTGCGTCGGCGGCCGGTCGGCGGCCGTCGTGAAGTCGCTGCGTAGGCGCGGTGCTTTGTGGCGGGAGATAGCTGGATGACCTGTGCGCTGCAGGCCCTCTCGACACGGCCGGCCGCGCGCATCAGGATGAGCGTCAATGACCCGCTCTCTCCTGCTCATCGACATGGACGCCTTCTTCGCCTCGGTGGAGCAGGCGCGCCGGCCCGAACTCGTCGGGCGCCCGGTGGTCGTCGGCGGCTCCGCCGAGAGCCGCGGCGTGGTGAGCACCTGCTCCTACGAAGCCCGCACCTGCGGCGTGCGCACGGCGATGCCGATGGCAAGGGCCCTGCGCCTTTGCCCGCAGGCCGTCTTCCTGCCCGTCGACATGGCTGCCTACAAGGCGGCGCAAGCGCAGCTGCTCGCGCTCTACGGGCGCTTCACCGACCTCGTCGAGCCGGTCTCCATAGACGAGGCCTTCCTGGACGTGACCGGCTCACGCCGCCTCTTCGGCTCCCCGCAAGTGATCGCCGCGAGGGTCCAGGCCCTCACGCGCGCTGAGCTCGGCCTCTCCTGCTCGATCGGCATCGGCCCCACGCGCACGCTGGCCAAGCTGGCCGCCGAACTGGAGAAGCCCGCCGGCCTCACGACGCTCACCGAGGCGGACGTGCGCGGCCGCCTGCGCACGATGCTGGTCGGTGCGGTCTCGGGCATCGGCCCGGTGACCGCCCGGCGCCTCGGCTCCCTTGGCATCAGCACGATCGGCCGGCTGCAGGACGCCGAACCGTCTCTGCTCGAGAGCGCATTCAGCGCCGGGGCCGCCGCCTCTCTCAAGGACCTTGCCTTCGGGGGCAGCGACGAGGCCGTGCACGCCGCACGCGCGGCGCCCAAGTCACTCGGCCACGAGGTGACCTTTGCCGCCGACACCGCCGACCCCGAGCTGCTGGCGGCGACGGTGCTCGACCTCGCCGACCGCACGTCGAGTGAGCTGCGCCGGGAGGGCTACGCCTGCCGCACGCTGACCCTGAAGCTGCGCGATCAGTCGTTCCGAACGCGGAGCCGGCAGTGCACCCTGGCCAGGCCCACGAGTACCACCACCGTGATCTACGACGCGGCCCTCGCTCTGCTGGGCGAGCTGCACGTGCCCGGTCGACCCCTGCGCCTCGTCGGCATCACGCTCAGCGGCCTCTGCGGCGAGGCCCTCGAGCTCGGCCTCGGCGACTCGGGGCGTGAGCGCGCCTGCGACGAGGCCATCGACGCCGTGCGAGCGCGGTACGGTTCCCGGGCGCTGCGCCGCGCCGGCGGCGACCTCGCGCCCTACCGGGAGCGGCCGGGATCGGCGCCGCGGCCGGGTGGCCGGCCACCGGAGAGTTGAGTCCGGCGAACATCGCTGCCGCGGCGGCAGGCCGTCGGCGCGAAGGCCCTGTGCGGCGTATTCCGCGCCCCACCAGGTTCGCGTGGCCTGTGTGCCAGCCGTCCCGTCGCGAAGGAGCGCCGCGCCGCGCGGTCTCTTGCGACGTTGCTGCAGGTCTGTCTGCGACCTTCGTTCGCCGTACGCACCTGCGCGTCAGGGCTTGGTGGCGGTGAGCAGGCACTGCGATTGCCCGTCCACCTCGCGCACAGCGAAGTCCCGAAGTCCGGCAGCCTCGCACCAGCGCCGGTAGTCCTCCTCGGCGTAGACGTCCCCGGCGCTCGTGGCCACGAGCATGTTCACCGCGAAGAGCGACGAACGCAGCCCCCTGCCACGGAGAAAATCGAAGATGGCCAGGGCGCCGCCGGGAGCGAGGGCGGTGGCGGCGCCACCTGCGACGAATGCACATTCCTCGCGCGACATGGAGTGGAAGAGGTTGCCGCAGTGGACGAGGTCGAAGTCCCCGGCGGGCACGCCTTGCGTCGCGTCAGCCTTGATGGCGGCGATGCCGGCCTGCCCGAGGTCCTCTGCCATGAGGTCGATCACCTCGGGGAAGTCGAGCACCGTCACCTCCCAGCCGTGCCCTCGGAAGGCAAGCGCCTGCGTGCCCGGTCCACCGCCGATGTCGAGCACGGTCTTGGTGCCCGGGAACAGTGTCGCGAGAAGGTCGGCCAGCGGCTTGGCGCGATCGCGAGCTCCGACGCGCATGGAGCCGATGAACGCCACCAGGGACTCCGGTGTGCTCTCAGAGCGCGCCGGACGGCCGTAGCGCAGGACCTCGGGTAGCTGCGCCCAACGCTCGAGCAGGCCGTGGACGTGCAGCAGCCGGTCGCCGACGAAGGCGTCGTCACCGGGATCCAGGAGAGCGCGAACCTCAGGCGCCACGACCACGCCATCGCTGTGCTGTTCGAGGTAGCCGGCATCGACGAGGGCAGCGGTCACGCGGAGCGTGGCGCGCTCGTCCAGAGCGAGCTCCTTCGCCAGCTCCGCCGGCGGCCAGGGCCGGTCGAGGAGCGCTTCGATGAGACCGACCTCGAGCGCCGCCATGAGTACCACCTGCGGCTGCCATTGGCCTGGGAAGATGTCTGTGTGTGCCACGAGGCCTCCCTGTCGTAACGGTGCGCGACGCACGGATGCGTGACAAGTCAGCCTATACCCCTGACCGCCGCATACTGCGCCCGCCGCCTCGCGATGAGTGGTCGACCCCGTGGCCTCTACCGTTCAGATGCTCGCATCGTCTCGGGCGACGTGCGCTGGTGCTCAGCCGCCCGTGGTGGCCTTGAAGACCTTGCCGATCGAGTAGGCCGGGCCGAGCAGCTCGCCCAGCGCGAAGTAGCTTTCCGGAATACCGAAGGCGATGGGATCGAGTCTGCGCACATCGAGACGCCCCTCTGCGTCCTGGCAGCTCTCCTCGACCTTGACGTCCTTGACGAGGCCGATGAATTGGGTGTGCAGGCCGAGCTCGTGCACTTCGCTGAGCTCGCACTCGATGTTGAGCGGAAACTCGGCCACGTAGGGCGCATCGACGAACTCGCCGTCCACAGCCGTGAGGCCCGTGGCAGCGAACTTGTCGACCTTGCGTCCCGAAACGATCCCGAAGTAGTCGGCCTCGGCTGCCTGGATGCGGCTCGGCAGGCTGATCGTGAACGCTTTGCGCGCCATGATGTTCGCGTGGCTGGCAGTCGCCGCCCGCAGAGAGATGCAGAGGCAGGGCGGCTTGGAGCAGGCGACGCCGCCCCAGGCGGCCGTCATCACGTTCGCCCGCCCCTCGGTATCGTAGCTGCCGACCACCATCACGGGCGTGGGGTAGAGCAGGGTCTCAGCTCCGAGCGACTTCTTCACGATGGCTCCTTCCTGTTTGGTGGCAGTGGCGTCTCCTCGGTATGCCCGCTGCGTGTCCGTTCAAGACCGCGATGAACATGAGTGCCGGCCGCCTGGCTTGGGCCCCGCATGGCGACTTCCTCGGGCGCCGGCCCCAAGTCGACGGCGGAACCGAAGGCGCTTCACCTTGAGTCGTCCTGGCTGGCGCACGTCATCAAGACCAGTGTCGGCTTCGTGTTGCGCAGGCATGGTATTGCGCTCCCGCGGATGCATCCGCTAGGCTCAGACTCCGGTGGCGCCGCATGTTTCGACCGACCGATGGCCTTCTTCGAGGCGCCGGCCGAGGGGGCGCCGCAGAACCGTCGTGGGAGCCCTTTCCTGCGGGCCTGATGCGGACGTCGGGGCGATGTCGTCTGCCTTGGCAGCGACGACGAGTCGACTGGAGGCGAAGCCGATATCGATTCCAACTGGAAGCAGAACGCCGACCTGCCGGCGCAAGCCGTTCTGACCGCGGATTCTTGCATAGAGACGGCCCGCGTCACCGTGCGCGGGTTCAGAATGGGCGATCTCGACGAGATCGCCGAGGTCTTCGGCGATCCACAGGTCATGTGGACTGAACCCGACACCATGACGCGGGAGCAGGCAGGGATGTGGCTGGAGGACGCGCTACGGCGCTACCGCAGCGACGGGATGGGTGAGTGCGCCGTCGTACTGAGGTCGACCGGGCGCGTCATCGGGGATTGCGGCTTGGTGATGAGAGAGATCGAAGGCGAGAGGCTGCCGGAACTCAACTGGGACTTGCGCAGTGACATGTGGGGGAATGGGTACGCGACAGAAGCCGCGCAAGGCGTCCTCGCCCATTCGACAAGCCTCGGGTTGCGCCGGTTGTGCGCGCTCATCAAGACGCAGAACGAGCGCTCCAGGCGAGTGGCGGCGCGCCTCGGGATGAAGCTTGAACGGCAGGTCGAATGGGAAGGCGGAGCGTGGGATATGTGGACCATCCGCTTAGGCCGGGCGGGGAGTGTTGATCATGGGGAGGCTTGAGAACAAGACCGCCATCGTCACGGGCGCCGCGATGGGCATCGGGCTGGGCATCGCGCGGATCCTGGCACGCGAAGGCGCGGCGGTCAGTCTGTTCGACGTCGACGACGAGGTTCTCGCAGCGACGCGAGAAGTCGGAGGCGCCGCCGCATTCATCGTGGACATCAGAGACGGCGTAGCCTTGCGCGCGGCGGTCGACGACGTCGTGACCCAGTTCGGCCGCGTCGACATCCTCGTCAACAACGCGGGCATCCTGCGCGTCGTGCCCTTCCTCGAGATGTCCGACGAGATCAGGGACCTGCACATCGACACGAACCTCAAGGGCACGTGGAACTGCTGTCAGGCCGTGCTGCCGCACATGCTGAAGCACCAGTGCGGGAAGATCGTCAATCTCTCCTCGGTCACGGGGACCCAGGTGGCGGACCCGGGCGAGACGGCCTACGGCCTGACGAAGGCGGGGATCTGGGGATTCACCAAGGCGCTGGCCGTGGAGTTCGCTGGCGCGCGCATCAATGTGAACATGATCTGCCCCGGCGTCTTCCGCACGCCCATGGTCGAGAGTCTCGCGCACGGCACGTCGCCCGAGGCCGTCCAGGCGACCGTCGATCTCATGGCCGCGACGATCCCCATGGGCCGGCTCGGCCGGCCCGAGGAGATCGGTCATCTGGCTGCCTACCTGGCCTCCGACGAGGCGGAGTACGTCACCGGGCAGGCGTTCTTCATCGACGGCGGCAGCACGCTTCCTGAGACATCCGGAGCCGTCGGCTGAGGTCGGCCGACCGGCACGTTCGGTGGTGACCACGCCGTCTTTCTCGATGGGCCCGGTGACTGGTCGCGATTCGTAGACATGGTGCTGTCGCTTCTGCGGGGGACCGCAACGAGCAAAGGCCTCAGACGGTAGGTCGGTGACCAGGGGTACGGTGCCGTGTGAGCCCCGAGGCCAGCGGCAGCTCGCCAGAGGCCGTCTGTCACCGGCCGTGATCGGTGCGCTTGCAGAGACTGCAAAGAAAGGAACGTGCGCACGAGTTCACAGGGTGGGAGAGCCTCGCCTTGGTCTACACGGGGGTCGCGCGACTCTGGAAGTCGGATGCGGACAGCCTCCTGACCGTGGTCGCTGGTTCGATTCCAGCCGCGGGCACCACTGTGCTGCTGCACAGTGCACCTCCGCGGCGTCGCGTTTCGCGTCTCTTCCGAATCGGCAAGACCGCCGACAGTCGGCCGACGAGGCGCCTGACAACGACGGGATCACGACGGGAGACGATAGGCTACGCGGCGTGAGTCAGTCGGATGCAGGTGATAGTCTCGTGTCTGCGCTGTTCGGAGAGCGCAGACACGCAGGCACGGCCTTAGAAGGGAAATGAATGCCGAAGAGCAAAGCTCAACCACGGACGCCCAGGAAAGGTCGTCCCATCGACCCCGCACGTCGTCGCTACTGCTCGTTCTGTAAGGACAAAGTCGACGAGGTCGACTACAAGGACGTGGCGGCCCTTCGCCGCTTCGTGAGCGATCGCGGCAAGATCAAGACCCGCCGCGTCACCGGCGCTTGCCGGCGCCACCAGCGCCAGGTCGCGACGGCCATCAAGGTGGCCCGCGAGATGGCGTTGCTGCCGTATACGGCCTCCGTCGCCGGCGGCAGCGACAAGCGGGGTGGGCGGCGCGGTCGGGGCTGACGCGTAGGTCAAGGTGTTCTTCTGCGCCGCTGCGATGACCAAGCCGCGCACGGCGACCCGCGACCGGCGCCGCCGGTGAGCGCCTCCCGCCGCACGCTCCTGGCGGCGGTCGCCGATCACCCCGTTCGGCCCCGTCCTGCCGACGCCCCCGGGGCAGGCTCCGCGTGAGAGCCGCGACCATCGAGCGCATCCGCCACTCCCCGGTTCCGATGCCGGTGGACGCGCTCTCGACGATCGATCATCGCGGCGCCGACGCGCCGGCCACAGAGACTGGAGAGTGACGAGGATGAGGATCAGAGGCGAGGCGCTCGAGCTGGCGCTCAGGATCGTGCTGAGCTGCCCCTGCCCGGTGACGGCGGAGGAGGAGCGGCGCGTGTTCGAGTACCTGCGCGGCCTCGCGCCGGACGAGGTCGCCGACTACGCGCCGGTGCTCGCCATCTTCGAAGCCACGGACACGCCGTTCCACGGCTTGGCCGACTTCACCGGCTGGATGGCGCAGGCGGGCGCGGAGGCGACCATCGAGCGCGAGCACGTGCTGCGCTGCAACGCCTCCGGTTACCACTGGCAGCTCGCCGCCGAGTCGCTGCCGGGGCACTCGCGGCACGTGTCGTCGGTCTCGAACTGGTTGCTCTCGCACACGGTGATCCCGGTCGCGCCGGCCACGGCCGCCGACGGTTCCGCGCAGGCGGAGTACCGGTACGAGGGCGGCGCGGCGGTCTTCGACAACATCTTCCTGCCGCCCGAGTTCGAGCCGGACGCCTCATCCGTGTGGGCGCTCCACCTCGGCGCCGTGCTGGGCCCACTGAGCGCAGCCGAGGCCGCGCTCGTCTCACAGCTCAACGAGGCGAACCCGCAGCTCGTGCTGCACCGCGGCCGCGTCGCGAGCATCGACTACGCCGACTTCGAGTTCCTCGGCGACTACCGCGAGTTCTGCCGCCGGCGCCACGCGCCCTTCTGGGGCGCCGGCGAAGGCTGAGGCGTTGCCGCCGGGCCGGCGCCGGGCGGAGGAGCTTGCGGGCGCGAGCGGCGGGATCGGCCGCGTGCTACGGCTTGCCTGTTTTCTGCCGATAGTAGGCAGGAGCGACACGGTCGGGGAGGGGCGATGCGAGCGTGCGAGCACTGCGGCTTGTCCATCGGTGAAACGGCGACCTTCTGCACGGTGTGCGGGACGCGCGTCGGCTCGCCGGTGAGCACGGCCTCGGCGGTGACCGAAGCGCCTGCCGCGCAGGGCGGCGCGAATGTGGCCGGGCAGGTCGCCGGCCGGGACGGCCGTGGCGACCACTCAGCGCCCGTCTCTGAGGATGCCTCGCTGCTGATGAGCGACGCCCGCGAGTGTGAGAAGAGCGACCCCGCCCGCGCGGCGGCGTTGTATCGGGATGCGATCGTCGGCGTGCTGGAGGCGGCAGCCGACCCCTTGGATCACGAGGGTGTGCGCCGCGACCTGCTGCTCGGCTTCGACCGTCTGAGTCTCCTGCTCAAGCGCGCGGGGCTGCCGGCGGAGGCGCTGGAGGAGATCGAGTGCGCGGCGTCGCTCGGCCTTCTCGACTGTACGGATCGTGGGATCAAGGGGCACCGCGAGGCGCTGAGCAAGCGTCGGGAGAGCCTGCGCCGCGCCCTGGGCGACGACGCTCCTCGCCACTGACGCATCGGGCCGCCTGCCATCTTCTCCCCGGCGCACCCGTTTTCGGGGATGCCGTCGGGGGGAGTCTCTCGTTGAGGCGAGTTCCGGCCCACCGGGCTGGGACGACTGAACGAAGGGACTGAGGTGGAAGACTCCGCGGCCAAGTCGGTGAAGTACGACGTCATTGTGGTGGGATCGGGGCCGGCGGGCATCTCCGCCGCCGTCAACGTGGCCAACCGCAAGCGCACCGTGGCCGTGATGGCCGGGCAGGCGCCGTCGGGCCTGATCCGCAAGGCGCACTCGGTCGCCAACTACCTCGGGTTCGCCGCCGCGAGCGGGGAGGAGCTGGCGGAGGCGTTCCGGCGTCACCTCGCCGAGTTCGACGTGCCGCTCATCGAGCAGAAGGCCTCGAAGATCGTCCCAGACGCGGACGGGTTCGCCGTCTTCAGCGAGCGCGAGATGTACCACGCGCGCGCCGTGGTGCTCGCCACCGGCGTGTACCGCGAAGCCGAGATCGAGGGGGAAGAGGAGCTCGTCGGTCAGGGCGTGTGTTACTGCGTCACCTGCGACGGCAGGCTGTTCGCGGGGCGCCGCGCGGCCTTCATCAGCTACGCCCCCGAGGGCGAGGAAGAAGCGTCGGCGCTGGCGGAGGACTACGCGGTCGACGTCACCTACCTGCCTCTGTACAAGGGTGACAACCGTCTTCCGGAGGGCGTGCGCGTGCTGACCGGAGCGCGCCCGACGCGGCTGGCGCGCGCCGACGGCGGCATGGTGGTGACGCTGCCCGCCGAGGATCTGGAGGTCGACGCCGTGTTCATCTACCGCAACGGCGTCTCCCCCCGGACCCTTCTCGACGGCCTGGACTCCGACGGTCGCCATGTGACCGTCGGCAGGCACATGGAGACCGCCGTGCCCGGGGTCTTCGCGGCGGGGGACTGCACGGGAGAGCCCTACCAGACGGCCAAGGCCGTCGGCGAGGGCCAGGTCGCGGCGCTCCAGGCCGTGCGCTTTCTCCGGAGGTCAACGGCGACCGACGGCCCGAGCGAGCGGTAAAGGGCTATACTTCACTCAGGCGAGCCGTCCCGGCTCGCGGGAATGCGACGTGACACACCGCACTCTGGCGGTGAAGGTCGGGTCGCTTTTTGTGTTTGTGCCCCGGTGGTGCGAGAGGATGAGACTGAAATGGCAGAAGGCAAAGTCAAGTGGTTCAACGCAGACAAAGGGTACGGCTTCATCGAGCGTGAGAGCGGCGACGACCTGTTCGTCCACATCTCCGAGATCCAGGGCGACGGCGTGAAGAACCTCGCCGAGGGTCAGGCCGTGTCCTTCACGGAAGCCACCGGCCAGAAGGGCAAGGCCGAGGCGACGCAGGTGACCGCTCTCTAGACGCTCTCCGGCGAACGCCGTGGGCTGGGTAGCCGCAGGGCCGCCCAGCCCACTCGCGCCGTCAACAGCTTGCTCATGAGCGCCTCACGGGCCGGCCGACCAGAAGGGCGCACATGGAGTTGCTCCTGCTCTCCAACTCCACCAACCACGGCGGCACGATGTTCTCCCATGCCGCCGAGGCCTTGGTCGGCGTCTCGGCCGGCGCTGTGGTCACGTTCATCCCGTACGCGCTCGCGGACTGGGACGACTACGCCGACAGGGCCGGCGCGGCGCTCGCATCGATCGGCATCGAGGCGGTGTCCGCCCATCGCTCGGGCGCGCCGGACCGGGCGATCCTCGAAGCCGAAGTCGTACTGATGGGCGGTGGCAACACCTTCCGGCTGCTCGACTCCCTCTATCGCCTCGGCGTGATCGACAAGCTCGGCGCCCGGGTTCGTGAGGGCGCGACGCGCTACGTCGGCGCCTCCGCCGGCACGAACGTCGCCTGCCCGACCATCCGCACCACCAACGACATGCCCATCTGTCTGCCGCCGAGCTTCGCGGCGCTCGGCCTGGTGCCCTTCCAGATCAACCTCCACTACATCGACGCCGACCCGTCTTCGACCTTCATGGGAGAGACCCGGGAAGAGCGGATCGCGGAGTTCCTCGAGGAGAACGACTGCGCCGTGCTGGCGCTGTACGAGGGCGCGTGGCTGCGCGTCAGCGGCGAGTCCGCGGTCGTCACCGGCCGCGGCCGCCTCTTCGAGCGCCGGGACGTCGGCACGTTCCATCAGGGTCTCGACGTCTCCGGGCTCCTCGAGCACACGCCGCGGTTCGACGGCGGCAGACGACCAGAGCCCGGAGGTTCCTCATGATGAGCAAGACCGCGGTCGTGTACTCCGAAGGGTTCTTCGGCACCCCCGACGGCAAGACCGCCAACGGCTTGGTCCGTCATTCCGAGAAGTACGAGATCCTCTCGGTGATCGACAGCGCCAAGGCGGGTCTCGACGCCGGAGCGTTTCTCGACGACGCTCCGAACGGAATTCCCATCTGTGCCGACCTCGTGGACGCCATCGCGCTCGCGGGTCGCGTTCCCGACTACTTCATCCTCGGCGTGGCGCCGCTCAGCGGCCTGCTCTCTGCTCACCAGCGCGATGTCGTGCTCGATGCGATGCGCCGCGGCATGCACATCGTCAACGGCCTGCACGAGTTCCTGAACGACGACGCGGAGTTCGCGGCGGCTGCGGCGACGCACGGCGTGCGGATCCTCGACGTGCGCCGCCCGCGCGCGAAGAGAGACCTGCGCATGTTCACCGGCGCCATCGACGAGGTGGCCTGCCCGCGCGTCGCCGTGCTCGGCACCGACGGCGCCGTCGGTAAGCGCACGACCGCCGTCGTCCTGACGCGTGCGCTCAATGAGCGCGGGATCAAGGCGGTCATGGTCGGCACCGGCCAGACCGGGCTCATCCAGGGCGCGCGCTACGGGGTCGCGCTCGACGCCATCCCGTGCCAGTACTGCTCGGGCGAAGTGGAGGCCACGGTG
Organism: uncultured Actinomycetes bacterium; assembly: GCA_963709345.1. Lineage (GTDB taxonomy): Bacteria > Actinomycetota > Thermoleophilia > UBA2241 > UBA2241 > CAIXSE01. The sequence goes on along the minus strand of CAVPVX010000007.1, from coordinate 752,611 downwards.
GTGGAAGCGTTCGAGGCCGAGCACCCCGACGTGATCGTCATCGAGGGGCAGGGCGCGCTGAGTCATCCCGCCTACCTGTCGTCGACCTTCATCCTCAGAGGCGCCCGGCCCGACGCGGTCATCCTGCAGCACGCGCCGGCGCGCAAGATGCTGGGCGACTTCCCCCTGGTGCCGACGCCGACCGCGGCGAGTGAGATCGCCCTCCTGCGGGCGTTCGCCGGCACGCCGGTCATCGGCCTCACCATCAACCATGAGGACATGACCGACGCCGAGGTCAGCGCCGCGATCATCCTCTACGAGCTCGAGCTCGGCGTCCCGGCCACTGACGCGCTGACGCGGCCGACGGACCGGCTCGTCGACATGGTGGTGGGGGCGTTCCCGGCGCTCGAGGCGAGGCTGACGACCGGCGCCGCCTGACCGCGCCCCGGCGCGCCGCAGTGCGCCGGGCGGCGAGGCTGCTCGCCGCTGCGGCCTTGAGCGCAACTCCGACTCCATGTCACACCCGCCCCCTGCCGCCCTGTCCCGGGCGCTCTCACGTGGCCGCGGACGTGCGATCTGGTGCTTTGCTGTGCCCACCCGGGCACTCCGCTCCAGGAGTCCTTCGCCTCCCATAATCGACGCGTCTGTGCGAACATGTCGCCGCAGTGGCGAAGGCGCCGGAGTCCGGACACGCCGGACGCGCCGGCTGAGACGAGGGGGCGACGTGAGCGCGTTCAACGAGTTCTTCCACGGTGGCAGGGTCGACGACGGAGAGCTGCGGCGCGTGAGGGACGTGCTGCTGTTCGAGCAGCCCGAGCAGAGGCGCAAGATCTGGCGCTTCTTCATGCTCCTCGTGCTGGCCTCGGCGATCGCCACGTACGGCCTGCTCGCCGACTCCGTCGCCACGGTGATCGGCGCGATGATCGTCGCGCCGTTGATGCTCCCCATCATGGGGCTGGCGTTCAGTGTGAGCCTGGGAGACCGGCGGGCGATCGGCCGGTCGCTCACGATCTCCCTCCTCGGCATCGGCACGGCGGTCGCGGTGGGCTTCGCGCTCACGCGCGGCTTCAGCTCCATCATCGACGTCGAGGCGAACTCCCAGATCATGAGCCGCACTTCACCGCGACTGATCGATCTGCTGGCCGCGCTGGCCACCGGGCTCGCCGGCGCCTTCGCGACCGGGCGCAAGGACGTCTCCGACACGCTGCCGGGCGTGGCCATCGCGATCTCTCTGGTGCCTCCACTTTCCAACGTCGGCGTCTTGCTCGCGACGAAGAACTACGACCTCGCTCTGGGCAGCCTGCTGCTGTTCGTCACCAACTACCTCGCCATCCTGCTGACCGGGGCGTTCATGTTCTGGATCATGGGGTATCCGCGCGCCTACCTCGCCGAGCAGTCGAAGCGCGCCAGGGTGACCGCGCTCGCGCTCGCGATCGTGCTGGGCGTCCTCATCATCGTCCCGCTGGCGGCGACGAGCTTGTCGTCGATCATCAACACGTTGATCGACCAGCGCTCGACCGAGGCCGCCACTGCGTGGCTGGAGGGGAGCGACTTCCGGCTCGTGTCTGTGGAGGTCGTCGACGACCGTCTGCGGATCGTCGTGGCCGGCCAGGGCGGTCTTCCGTCGTCACAACCGCTGCAGGAGGCGCTGCGCGGCCGCGTGTTCGACATGCCCATCACGCTCGAGGTCGTCCCCGAGACGCGCATCGACTTCGAGACCGCGGTGGGCGGCGGGGGGTAGACCCCGCCGCCCGTGACGTCACGAGACGCCGCGCCGCTCCTCCGTTTCGTGCAGGATCGCCTGGATCTCGTCGGCGACGTCGCTCGAGAGCGGCTCCGGCCGGTACTCTTCGAGGATCTGCTTCGCCGCCTCCTTGGCGGCGGAGTAGGCGTCCACGGAGCCCGTGGCCTCCCAACCTTCGCGACCGCGGCGGTCAAGAAGCTTGGGCTGGCTGAGCTCGCGCCCGCGCTTGCGGGTCGCCGGGAGGCCCAGATAGTGGCCGAACGACCCGACCTTGTGGATGTCGTCGACGGCCAGATCCTCGTCGCTGACGGGAATGCCGCCGACCGCGCGCTTGACCATGGTCGCGATCTCGTTGTCGAGCACGTACTGCGCGTAATCGAAGGTGACGCCCGACTCGGTCATTCCCGCCCCGTAGATCAGGTTGGCGCCTGCCAACGCTGCCATGAGGGCGGTCATCGTCTTCTCGTGACCGGTCTGCACGTCACCGAGCTTGGAGTCTGCCTACAACCCGGCCACGAAGCTCGGCAGCAGGTAGCGCTGTGCGAGCTGGGCCACGCCGGCGCTGAGCAAGCCGAGCTCGGGCGAGCCCACGGAGGCCGTCGCGAGCCGCAGGTCCATGGTCGTCGTCGACGAGCCGTAGATGCTGGGCGCCCCACGCTCGGTGAGCTGCGCGAGGGTGATGCTCGAGAGCACCTCGCAGTTGTGCGTGACGAGCGTGCCGGCCAAGGTGACCGGGGAGGTCGCGCCGGACATCGCCATGGAGATGACGTTGTTCGGGAGGCCGTGGCGGGCGGCGCCCATGATGACCTCGGCCGCGTCGCGCGTGAGCTTCAGCGGGCTGACGGGGCACTCGCAGAAGTAGACGAGCGGCCGCTCGCGGAGCTTGTCCTCGCCGCCGGCCACGGCGGCGCCCATGCGCACGATGGCCTCGACGTCGTCCGTCGAGAGCGCCCCGGTGCCGACGCACTTGGTCGTGTTCGCGAGGCCGATGGCCGCGTCGCGCACGGCCAGCGTGTCCTGCGACGACTCGCGGCTCTCGACGGAGTGCTCGTACGTGTCGATCTCGCTGAGGTAATCGGTCATGCGTGCGAGATCCGCGACGTCCTGCCCGGTGGACTGGCGGTGCTCGTCGGTCCGCGGGTCGAGGACCATGATGCCGGCGCTGAAGTTGGTGAAGCCGACCCGGCCGCCCTCGAGCATGATGTCGTTCTCCGGCACCCGCCCGCAGAGCCGCACGCTGCTCGGTGACGAGCGGATGGCGTCCTCGATGATGTGCGGCGGGAACCTCACGGTCTTGGTCTCGCGATCGACGCGGCAGCCGCCGTCGGCGTACACGTCGAGCGCGTCGTCACTCTCCACGAACACACCGGTGCGCTCGAGCACCTCCAGTGTGGCGCGATGGATGTCGTCGAGGTCCGCTTCGCTGAAGACCTCAAAGCGAGCGCCGGCGTTGCGCCGCACGCCCGCCTGGAGATTGCGCTTCATGGGCTCACTCCCTTCGGTGTCCACTTCAAGTCCGCCGACGTTGGTTGGGTCCACTCTACCGCGCGGAGGTCGCTCGAGCCTCCCGCCGGGCGGACCGCCGGGCCGCGTGGAAGGACTGGACGGGGCGGGCGCCTTTCGCCGGCGCCAGGACCGTTGCGCGTTGTCACAGTGGCCCTATACTGCTCGCGTAGCCGCCGGGCCGGCCCGGCCTCGGTGATGCACCAGGGGAGGTGGGGGGATGCAGTCGCAGCAGCGCCTGGCCGAGTCGGTCAACGACATCCGTACGCGAGGGCGGCGGCTCGCGCAGCTCCACCTCGAGCTGCTGCGCAGTGAGCTCAAGGTCAAGGGGCTTCAGCTCGGGACGGCGGTCGGCGTCTTCGCCGGCGCCGGTCTGATCGCTCTGTATGCCGTCGGCTTCGCCCTGGCGACGATCGCCGTCGCCCTGGCGCTCGTCCTGCCGCTGTGGCTGTCACTGCTGATCGTGACGCTGTCGCTCGTCCTCGTCATCACGATCCTCGTGCTGGTCGGCCGCAGCCAGATCCAGAAGCTCCAGGAGGTGCCGCCCGACAACGCCCTGGCGGAGGCGCAGGCGACGGCCGCGCTCATCAAGGCGCACGCGCGCGGCACGACTGCCGGCGTCCGCGCCGGGGTCATGCCGGGGCGGAGGCCGCCGGCGGCGGCGCCCGGCGCCGGGCGGGAAGCGACCCCCGGCGCGCCGGCGTCCGCGCCGCGATCGGACACGGGACGGGAGGAAGCATGAGAACCGAGACCCCAGGCGCCGACGCCGAGGCCGTGGCGCCGCCGGCCGAAGAGGCCACGGCGCCTGCGCGCCCGCGCGGGCAGATACTGGCCGACATCGAGAAGGAGCGCGACGGGCTGGAGCAGTCGTTCACCGCGCTGCGCCGCGACCTCGACGAGGCGCTGGACGCCGGCCGGCGGCGCGCCGCGGCGGCCAGGGGCAAGGTCGCCGTCGCCGTGCCCGTCGCCGGCGCGGTTGTCGTCTCGGTGGTCGTCGCGGCGATGCTCTTCAGGCGCCGCTCCGGGACGACGGGCTGAGCGACCGCCGCCGCTCCGTCCGTCGGGCCGCGGCCGAGCGTGTCCGCACGGCCGGCTCAGCCTCCGGCGGGGCCTTCCGCGACGGAGACGCTCGGCTCGGGGGTCCGGAGCGCAGCGGCTGCCTGGCGGCTGCGGCCGGCGATGTCGGCGAGCGTCATGTCCTGTACGCTGAGCGCCCCGAGCCCGGCGACGACCCCCACGACGAGCTGCAGGGCCTGCAGGCCGAGCGCGTAGGCCAGGGCCGGGCCGGCGGCCACGCCGTACGTCGCCAGCGCCGCGACCGCGGCCACCTGGAAGGTGCCCACGTTCCCCGGCGTCGCCGGGACGAGGCTGATCAGGTTCGTGAGGACGACGACGAGGGCGGCCCCGCGCAGCCCGGCCGCCCCAAGATGGAATGCCTGGAGCATGGCGAACGCGGCGGCCAGCTGGGCGATCCAGGCCAGGATCTGGGTGCCCGAGACGGCCAGCGCCGCCAGGGGCCTGCCCCAGATGCGCTGGCTCTGGATGAGCTGCGGCAGCCAGCGGCCCATGCGCCTGACGCGCGGGCCGCCATGCGCGCACGCCTCCGCGACCTTCTCGCGCCGCACATCGAGGACGATGCCTCCGATGACCGGCACGGCGATGAGGGCGGCGCTCACCAGCAGCGTGTTGGTCGCCCACGCCGGCGTGGACAGAGTCGAGAGGAAGAGGAGCGCCATCACCAGAAAGGTGGCGATGGCGAACATCCGCTCCGTGAGCGTGACGCCCAACGACGTGGCGAACGGCAAGTGAGCGCCACGCCGGCGCAGAAGCACGTACAGCACGTAGGGAGAGAGTACGGTGCCGACGCGCACGGGGACGAGCGAGTTGGCCAGCTGGCCGATGCTCGTGGCCGAGAAGGCCTCGCCGAACCGGGCGCGAACGTCGCCGATAGCGCCGACGATGGTCTGGAGCACGAGACTGCGGAGCACGAGCGAGGCCAGAGTGAGCGCGCCGGCCACTGCGGCCCATCGCCAGTCGGCGCCGGCGAAGGAGCGGCCCATGCGGGCCAGGTCGTCGCCCCCGAGGGCCGCGGCCGCGAGGGTGAGGACGGCCGCTCCGCCGATCCACCAGCGGCGGCCGGGAGACAGCGTGGTTCTGTGGATGAAGCGGGCGAGCGTGCCCGCGTACCGGACTGAGACCATGTGATCGCCCGTGCCGCATTCCGCCCGAGGCCGCGCCGGTCCGCCGCGCCGGCGGCGCCACCAGGGCGCGTCGGGCCCTGCACACGAGTATGGGAGCACGAATAGTGTTCCACAACCCACTATCGGCATCGTCCGAGCGGGCACAGGTCCGCCGGCTTGCCGCCGTCCTTCGGCCGGGGTGTCGTCGCGTGCGCCGGCCGGGGCGCTGTTCGTGCTCTGGGAAGCGTGCGAACTGATCGGGCGGCGATCGAGGCGCGGCGCTGACATGGCCGATGCGGGGTGCTGTATTTCTCGAATCGGGGAATAGAGGGAACAAGCTGTCAGAACCACCGTGCCGTCGCGATCTGACGGGAGCAGCAGTGCCACGTTGCGGTCAGGTCGTCGAGAGGAAGGTGCCGGGTGCCCGCGATCGCCCCTCCAAAGACCTTCGTCTGCGCTCTCTGCAGCGCTGCCCTCAGGTCGAAGCGCGAGCTCGACACGCACATGTGCCTGGCTCACGACGACTGCGGAGAGGCGCGGCTCGGCACGCCGATCACGTTTCGCTGCGCGACCTGCGGCGAGGCCTTCCCGCGCCGCAGCGACCTGTTCGCGCACATGAACCGGCGCGACCACGGCCACCCCGAGGAGTGGGACAAGGCGCGGCCGCCGGGCGTGCAGCGCCCGCGCCGCCGGCCCCGGGGCCGCAGAGGCTGACGCACCCGGCCCGCCGCGGCGCCTGACCTACACCGTCTCGACGACGAGCATCGGGACGCCGACCTCCATCTCGTCCTCGCCGCCGCTCACTTTGGCGGCCTCGCCGATGAGTGCCTTCTCGTCTGTCGTGCCTCCCGCGCTCGAGTTCGCACCGGCCGTCGCCGACGCAGACGCTGCCGAACAACGTAGTATCCTCGCGTCCGTCGGCATCCCGCAGGGCGGACTCGGGTGGGCTGTCGAGGCATACGGGCGTCTACCGGACGCGCTCTCTTCATCCAGCTGTGTGGCGGCCCATGATCCTCGGGATGGAGGCAGCTCGGGCGGATCGGCCAAGGTGGTCCGGGAGCGCAGGAAGGAGGGCGTGGTGGATCGCGAGGTCATCGTCTCTCGCGCCGTCGCTGCGTCCCTATCAGACGCTGACGCGTGATCGCCCTCCTGGGAGGGCTTGGGGCCGCCGTGGCGTGGGGGCTGGGCACGTTCTGCTCCGCCCGCTCCAGCCGCATGATCGGCGCCTGGTCCGTCGTGGCGTGGGTGATGCTCATCGGGCTGATCGCGAACCTCGCCGTGATCGCGGTCGAGCCGAGGCCCGGCTCCCTCGGCGCTGCCGACATGGCGTGGATGCTCGTGTCGGGTCTCGGCAACGTCGTGGGGCTGCTCCTGGCGTACACGGCGCTGCGGCGCGGCAAGGTCGGCATCGTGACGCCGGTGGCCTCTACCGAGGGCGCCATCGCGGCGGTGCTGGCCCTGGCGACCGGCGAGGCGCTCGGCGTCGCTCCGGCCGTGCTTCTGGCGATGGTGGCGCTGGGCATCGTGCTGGCGGGAGCGGCCCCCGATGAGCCGACGCTCGACCAGCGCACGTCGGGATCGGGCGCCTTCTGGCTGGCGGCGCTGGCGGCGCTGTCGTTCGGCGTCGGCATCTTCGCGACGGGGCATCTCAGCGCGTCGCTCCCCGTCGGCTGGGCGGTGCTGCCGCCGCGCCTCGTCGGCGTGGCCGTCGTGACCATCCCGCTGGCGCTGTCGCGGCGGCTCAGGCTCTCTCGTTCGGCGCTCCCTCTGGTGGTGTTCACCGGGCTCGCCGAGGTGCTCGGGTTTGTCAGCTTCGCCGTCGGCGCGCGTGACTCGGTCGCCATCGCGGCCGTCCTCGGGTCTCAGTTCGCCGTCGTCGCCAGCGTGGCCGCCTACGTGTTTCTGCACGAGCGATTGACGCGGCTGCAGCTGGCCGGCGTGGTGGTGATCCTCGTCGGCGTTGCGGCTCTGACGTGGGTCACGGTGGGCTGAGCCTCACGGCGCGGCGACCGCTGGGGTAGTCGCCTTCCTCGTGGCAGGCGAGCCCATCACCGCTGAGGCCGGCGCGAAGGCCGAGTCGGCTGCATTGATCGTGGCGCGCCCGAGCAGGGCATCGGCGGTCTGGACGGCAGCACGTGCTGCTCGCCACTCCCGGGACCGCCAAGGCGTGGTCGGTGGAGGTCCGGACGCGGCCCTGACGAGGCTCTCGCGACGCTCGTGCGGGTCGTGTGTGGGGCGACCCGGCAGAGGAGCGCGTGCGGCGCCTCCAGCCGGTCAGGCCGGGCCGGGAGCCGCCGGCATCCCTGCGTACCTGACGATGAACTCGGGTCTGCCGGCGAAGGCGAAGCTGGCGTTTCTGTGGTCGCGCTCGTCGAGACCGACGCGGCGGAACACATCCGCCCAGGAGCGGAAGGACCCGTACTCTCGCACCAGTCCGCTGGTGACGGGCTGGTCCTCCCACTCCGGGTGCTGATCCACCAGCTCCGCGTAGTAGTGCTCGGCGTGGTCTTCGAACTCGGCGTTGAAGAGAAACGCCTGGCGGATGGCGGCGCGCGCCAGCGTCCGCGAGAGCAGGGCATAGGACCCGACCGCCAGGGATGGGAGCGGCGTCGTCAGGTAGATCGGGTCCTTCGCGGCGTCTTCCTTGAGCTTCTCGTTGATGACGAGCAGGTGCATGTACTCGTTGTCCTGCGCCTCGCGACCCCAGCTCATGATGGCGCCTGCCTGCCGCACGAGCGCCTCGTCTGCATAGTGCCTCGTGAGACGCCGGTACTGGCGGTTCTCCCAGGCCCGGTACGGGATCGAGGCGAGCGCCTCGATGAGCTTCGCCTTGGCAAGGGTCGTCTCATCGCCTGCAAGCACATCCATGGAGCGAAAGAACAGCTGCGCCACGGAGGAGTAGGCGTGTCGCGGCCTCGCCAGCGAGGCCTGCTGCTCCAGCTTGAGATCGACCGTCACCGCTTCCACCAGGCACCTCCTCTTCGCGGACAGACTAGGTACACGTCCCCGCCGCGTGGCTGTGGGAAACCCTTGTGGCGCAGGACCGGCGTTCGGGTTCCGGGAAGCCGCCCCGTCGTGTGACGGGTCGCACCTCGGTGGCGGCGCACGCGTCCCTTGCGCCCATGGCCTGCCAGTCCGCGCGCATGTCAAGGCGACAGCGACGAGCACGGTGGCGGTGATCGGAATGGGTGCGCGAAGACGGCAGACGCGCAGGTATCGGCACGGTCGCGGGGAAGACGGTCATCTGCCCGGTGATCGATGGCCGGCTCTGCGAGTCTGCCGTGAGAGGCGGGCCGCAGCCCCAGCCGCGCCGCCAAGGAGGCGATGCAGATGTGCGCCAAACGCTGGGCCTGCCTCCTCGGCGTGGCCGGCATCGCCGTTCTTGCGTCGCTTGCCGGCGTCTGCTCTTCGGCCCAGGCCTCGCCCCTCTCGGTCAAGGAGGCTCGTCTCCAGGCCGTCAAGGCGGAGCTCGACGCCATCCACGAACGCGCGGACGTCGCCGTCGAGCAGTACAACGAGGCGACCGGCCGGCTGCGCGAGGCGCGGGCCAAGATGGAGCGCAACCGGGCGCTGCTCACGGTCGCGGAGCGCGAGCTGAGCGAGGCCACCGAGCAACTCGCGGCGCGTGCCCGCCAGCTCTACATGGCGCCTGACGTGAGCTTCATCGACGTCGCGCTCTCGTCGCACAGCTTCAACGACCTCGTCGTACAGGTCTCGATGATGGCGCGTGTCGGAGAGAGCGATGCCGCCGCTACGGCCGCCGCGGCGGCGCGCCGCCGCGAGGTCCGCGATCGCCGTCTCGCGCTTGTGCTGGACCGGAGGGCCGCCGAGAAGCTGGTCGACCGGCGCAGGGAGACAAGGGACGAGGTCGTCGCTCTTCAGTCCCGGCTCCAAGGCGTGGCGAGCGGCCTCGAGGGCGAGATCGCGGAGCTCGAGGCGAGGGAGGCGGCAGCCGCCAGAGCGGCCGCCGCGGAGGCTGCCGCCGAAACGGCCGCCGCCGATGCCGTGGCCTCGACTTCGTCGGACGACGGTTCCTCCTCATCCGGCTCGAGCGGCAGTTCTTCCAGCGGCGGCTCGCGGCCGGCTGGCGCCGGCCATCCGGCCGTGGTCGCGATCGCGCAGCGCTATCTCGGCGTTCCCTACGTCTGGGGCGGCGCGAGCCCGAGCGGCTTCGATTGCTCAGGCCTCACGATGTACTGCTACGCCCAGGTGGGCGTCGGCCTTGCGCACGGCGCGACCCTGCAGCAGCAGGCGAGCGCGCCCGTCGCGCTCGGAGTCCTCAGGCCGGGCGATCTCGTGTTCTTCGGCAGCAGCAGCTTCAGCCGGCACGTCGGAATCTACGTGGGCGGCGGGCAGATGATCCATGCGCCGCACACGGGAGCCGTGGTGCGCTACGAGTCGATCGCCGGCGCCTGGACAGGCGGCCGCTTCTAGGCGAGCGGCCTGCCGGTCTTGCCGCCCCGCGTGCCGCCCGTCTCTCGCGGTTCCGCGCTCGGTCTCAGCGCGTGCGGCGTCCCAGGTCGATGGTGAAGTAGCGAGTCCCGTTCGCCGCGGTGGCCACACCGACGCCGATGTTGCGGTACACGCCGCGCAGCATGATCTGGCGGTGTGTGCTGGCGCGCGACCAGAGGCATACTGCGCCGGCCGGCGTCGCGAAGGGCGTCCCGGAGCGGGCGCTGGCGACGTTCTCGCCGACGGTCCAGTAGCGGTACCTGCTGCGCTTGTAGCCGTTCGCGACGGCGCGTCCGGCGATCGTGGCGCCGTTGGCGCTGCGGTGGGTGAGCACTTGGCGCCGCGCCATCTCGCGAGCATGGGCGCGTGCGGCGCGGGTCAGGGCGGCGTTGAAACGGACCGCCGCCAGCCCCTGCTTGGCGCGTTCCTTGTTCACGAGCTTGATGACGGTTCTCTCGGCCTTGGTGGGAGTGATCGCGGCCAGTGATGCCGCGGGGAGGAGGAGCAGGGCCAGTGCGGTGGTGATGAAGGCGAGGGTGAGGGCCTTTTTCATGGGCGCCTCCCGTGTGTCGCTCGCTGCCGCGCGGCACGCCGCAGCCTGTCCGGTCCGGAATCGTATTCCGCGCCTGGCGCATCGAGCGCCGCCGGCGGCTTCGTTGTCGGGAGTGTATACGGACGGCCACACCGTCCGCCACCCTTGGTCTTCAGACGTTCCGAAGGTGGAGTGCGTACATGCGCGTACGGCAGGTGGCTTGCACCGATGGGATCGTCTCCCGGCCGCCGGAGGATCCGCCCTTCCGCGATGAGGCACCCGCAGGCGACCACGCTACGTGTCACGCGCCCGTACGCGACCTACAGTGAAAGGCGTGCGGCCGGCCCGGTGTGGCCGGATGGCTCCGGAAGGAGGAGCCGTGGAAGAGACACGGTTCGCGTTCGTCAGTGAAGGCGACGAGCACGAGGTGCAGCACGGCCGCGACTGCGGACTGCCGCTGCCCGAGTCCGGAGACCCGGACGTGACCTGGGTCCCAGTGCAGACGGAGCCGGGCGAGTGGCGGCCGGCTCCGGCCTGCCGTCGCCACTGGCGGGAGGCGCGGGCCGTCGAAGGCGGACCAGGGAGATCTTGGCCTTCGGTCGTGCAGGCGCGGGCGGGTCCGGCGGCGAAGAAGTAGACGGGCACGCTCCGGCACAGCGGATGAGTCCTCCCGAGTCGCGCGTACTTCAGGCGTGCCCCGGCGCGACGGGAGGCCGGAGGGTCGATGAGCCTGGCAGGATCGTTTCGCGCGGTGGTCGAGCAGTTCGGCGCCGCGTACGATGACTACGACGAGTACTACGACGAGAACGAAGACGATGGCTCGGAAGGGCCGGCCGAGCGCCGCCGGTACGACGAGGCGCCGCGTCCGCTCGCCCTCGTGCGCGCGCCGCGCCTCGACTTCGCCCTGGTCGCACCGAAGGAGTTCGACGACGCGCAGCGTATCGCCGCGGGTCTGCGCTCGGGCAACCCCGTGGTCGTCGATCTGCAGCACTGCGGGCCCGACGTCGCCAAGCGCCTGGTCGACTTCTGCAGCGGCTTGGCCTACGCACTCGACGCCCGGCTGCAGTTCATCGGCGAGCGCGTCGTGCTCCTGGCGCCCGACGGCGCCGAACTCTCGAGCGACGCCCCCGGCGCGCTTCACGAGCAGCGCTTCTACAACCAGGTCTAGGCGTGGACGCCCCCGACGTGAACGACTGGATCGTCGAGGCCAAGTCCCGCCCGGAGGCCGCCGGCATCGGCATGCTGCTGGTGCACCAGGGGATCGTGAGAGGCTCCTCGCGCTCGGGTGAGCCGGTCGCCGGCATGGAGTTGCACACCGACCGGGCGCGGCTCGAGCAGGCGCTGGCCGAAGCCCGGAGCTGGCCGGGGGTCGTCGCCGTGCGGGCCTGGGTCAATGAGGGCACGCTGGCCGTGGGCGACGACATCATGAAGGTCCTGGTGGCCGGCGACATCCGCGACAACGTCTTTGCCGCGCTTCAGCGGCTCGTGAGCGTGCTCAAGCGTGAGGTGGTCGCCGAGCGCGAACTGCGCTGAGCGGCGCGCTCGCCTCCGTCAAGGCTTTGAGCGAGCCAGGACGACGGCGATCGCATCCTGCGCGGCCTGCGCTCGTGTCACCGGCAAGGAGCTCCCGTTCATGAGGATGGCGAAGGTGAGTGCATGCCGGTTCGCGGAGGTGACGTAGCCCGAGAGGCTGCTCGCCGCGGCCAGCGTACCCGTCTTGGCGCGCACGTTGCCCGCCGCGACCGTCCCGCGCATCCGCTGCCGGAGCGTGCCGTCCACGCCGGCGACGGCGAGCGACGTCCGGAAGGCCGGGAAGTCGGCGCGCCGTGCCGCCGCGCCGAGGATCTTGACCACCGTGTGGGCGCTGAGCTTGTTCTGGTAGCTCAGCCCCGAGCCGTCGCGGATGCGGAATCCTTTGGTGATGCCGGCGCCGGTCAGGTAGTGCCTGGCCGCGGCGGCGCCGGCGGCGGTCGTTCCCGCGCCGCCGGCGGGCGTGCCGGCGCCGGAGGAACTCGCCCCGACCCCCTTGAGCAACTGCTCGGCGAAGAAGTTGTCGCTCGGCTTGTTCATCGCCGCCAGGAGGCGCCTCAGAGTCGCGGAGCGCTCCGTGTGGACGAGCGTCGCCGTCGCGGGCACGACCCCGCGCGCGGCGGCGAGCACGACTCGCACGCCCGCGGCGCGCAGGAGCTTCGTGAGCTTGTTCGCCGCCCACAGCGACGGGTCGCGCACGTACCGGCCGTCGGCGCCCACACTCGTGTTCAAGGTGAGCGCCGAGAGCGGGCCGCAGTAGCCGAGCACGCTGGGCCGCCAGGTCGAGACGATGCGAGCGCGGTCGAAGTAGCCGTCATCGGCGACGACGCGCCCGGTGATCCGTTTGACCCCCAGGGCCCGCAGGCGGGTGACGAAGTCGCGCACGTTGGACGTGCGGAAGTGGAGCCGGCGCGTTTGGAACGCGGTGGTGGAGAGGCTCGGATCGCCGAGGCCGCGCAGGTAGACGTTTCCGCGGACCACGCCCTCGTCGTCGGGCGCCGCCCCGTCGATGAACAGCTGCGTGCTGAAGCGATGCGTGGCCGGCCAGGTGGCGAGCGCCGCCGCCGAGGTCACCAGTTTCTGGTTGGATGCCGGCAGGCGGAGCACGTCCCAGCGCAGTGAGTAGAGATAGCGTTTGGAGGTGAGGTCGTACACGGCGACGGAGGTGCCCGACCCGGACATGCCGTGCCGTTGCAGGGCCGCGTCGATCCTCGCCTTGAGGCCTGCTGCAGCCCCGGCCGGAGCGAGGAGCAGGAGGGCGAGCGCCAGACTCGTCAGGATGACGGTCGTTCGCGCTCGCGTGCGGTGCATCGATGCCATGTCCGCTCGTCCTCCGTCGCCGCGTCTGCCGGATGACCCTGCCTGCGTCAGGCTATCATCCGGCCTCGCGTGCTTCACGCCCCGCGCCGGCGCGGGGCTGCTGCTGCGCTCTCTCGCCGCAAGTCCTCGCGCGCCCGCCGTGCGCTGTCGCGTCCGGACTACCCCGCTCCCTCTTCCCGCCGCCCGGAGTCGGGGTAGCGACGGTCCAGCCAGGGGGCCACGCGTACGCCCTCGGCGGGGTGGTCGCCGCCGGTCGACGGCTTGATGTCGATCACAGGCGTGCCCTCCAGCGCATCGAGGCCGGCCACGGTGAGGGTGTTGCCGTCGCGCTTCACGAGCCGGACGACGTCGGCCAACACGGGATTCGGCCGCGCCGGGCTCCGCGTGGCGAAGATGCCCGTCAAGGGTAGGTCCGCGTCCCCGAATGGATGCGTCCTGACCACCGGGGGGTCGCGGCGCGTGCGAAGGTGAGCCCAGTACAGCACCAGGAGATGGGAGAAGTCCTCGATCCCGTCGAGGACGCCTTCGAGGTCGGGAGCCACGTCGATGACCGAGAGCCCCTCCCTGCTCTTCGGGGTCCGTACGACGCCCACCGGTCGCAGGCGCATCTCGTCGGTCATCGAGCGGCGCTCCTCTTCGTCGCGTGCGGCGCCCGGTGTGCTCAGGTCTTCCAGTGCGCCGCGAACTCACGCACGGCGGACTCGGTGAGCGGGTGCGCAGGGAGGCCGCGGATGACGTCGAGGGGCGCGGTGATGTCGTGCGCGCCGTCGAGGACGGCCTCCACGACCTGCGGCGCCGTCTTGAGGCTCGCGGCCAGGACGCGAGTGCTGCTGTCGAGTTGCTCCAGGATCGCCGCCAGCTCGATGACGACCGCGCCGGCCGAGTGCCGGGCGGCGCGGTCGACGTACGGGATCACCCACAGGCAGCCGGCTTCGTGCGCGAGCAGCGCCTGCGCCGGCGAGTAGACGGCGGTGAGGGCGCTGCGGATGTCCTCCTTGTGGAGCGCCGCCGCCAGTCTGATCCCTTCGAGCGTGGCCGGCAGCTTGGCGACGACCCGGCCGGGCGCGAGCGCCGCCGCGGCTCGCGTCTCTTCGCCCATCTCGTCGCACGACGTGCGCGTCGGCTGGTAGCAGACAGGGCCGGTGGGGAAGGCGCCCAGCAGGCGCTCGAGGTGCGCGAGCGGCTTCGTCGTCTCTCGCGCCATGAGCGCCGGGTTCGTGGTGATGCCATGGACGAAGCCGAGCTCGGCGGCCGCAGCCGCATCGTCCACAGAAGCCGAGTCGAGCAGGATCGCCATGGTCTCTCCAGCCGTCCGAGGGTCGCGGGCCGGTGCAGCGACGCGTCGCCGTCGCGCGGCACCGGGGCAAGCCTCGCACCAACCGCGTGGAGCTTCAAGCCGGAGGTCACGGAAAGGCCTTGAGGAGATAAGTATAAGTCTCAAGTCGAGAGTTAGAGTCTGCGTGATCCGCGCTCCCCTCGCCGGCGCCTGCCCGTCCGTCGCGCTAGGATCGACGGCGAGCGCTGCCATCGGAGAACGCGACTGCGGGAGGCGACGGGGATGAACGTCGAGGTCGAAGCCGTGCGGACCATCGAGACGCCGACACGGCTCGTCCACGGGCCGGGGGCGATCGCCTGCCTCGGCGAGGTGGTGGAGGGCCTCGGCGTGAGCCGGCCTCTGGTCGTGACCGACGCCGGCGTCATCGCGGCCGGCCTGGCGTCGAGGGCCCTGGAGCGGCTTCCCGACGCGGTCGTGTTCGACGAGGTGCGGCCCAACCCGGATATCGACCTCATCGACCGCGCGGCGCGCCTCTACGCGGACGAGGCGTGCGACGGGCTCGTGGCCATCGGCGGCGGCTCGCCGATGGACACCGCCAAGTCCGTCGGGGTCGTCGCCCGGCACGGAGGGTCGATCGCGCGGTACGAGTGGGGCCGCGAGCCCATCACGCGACGCATCCCGCCACTCGTCACCGTACCGACGACCGCCGGCACCGGCAGCGAGGTCACGCTCTGGGCGGTGGTCGCCGACACCGGCCGCAGGATCAAGTTCAACGTCGGCGGCACCGCCCTCATCGCCGCTCACGCCGCCGTCATCGACCCCGAACTGATGCTCGGCATGCCGCCGGCGATCACCGCCGCCACCGGGATGGACGCGCTCGCTCACGCCGTGGAGTGCTACACGTGTGACTACCACCAGTTCTTGAACGACGCGGTCGCTCTGGAGTCGGTGGAGCTCGTCGCCGCCTGGCTGGAGAAGGCCGTGGCCGACGGCTCCGACCTGACGGCTCGCACCGGCATGGCCCACGCGGCGACGCTCGGCGGCATGGCCTACGGCACCGAGAGCGCCGGCGCGGCGCACGCCATGAGCCAGTCCGCCGGCGGCGTGCACGACTGCTCGCACGGCGCCCTCACGGCGCGGCTGCTCGGGCCCGTCTGCGCGTTCAACGCCCCGGCGGACCCTGCCCGCTACGCGCGCCTCGCGCGAGGGCTCGGGGTGGACGTCTCGGGCCTGGATCCGCTCGCGGCCGCCCAGGCCGGCGCGCGCGAGATCGACCGGCTCACCGACGCCGTCGGCATCCCCAGCATGACCGACCTCGGCTTCTCGGACGGCGAGATCCCGATGCTGGCGCGCATCGCCTTCGACGACCCGCAGACGATCGGCAACCCGCGCGAGCTGAGTGTCGCCGCCTACGAGGAGATCTACGGCGCCGCATTCGCGCGCTCCTGAGGGCGTGCGCGACTGACCGGAGTGCACGGCCTCCTCCGGGCTCGTCGCCCGACGTCGCCCTGGTGGTCGCTCCCTATCTGGCGCGCCGGGCAGCCGCTAGACTGGGTCATCCGGCGTGGCGAGGAGAGGAGGCGACCATGGCGGCGAGATCAGGCAAGTCCGCCGCTTCGGGAGTGAGTGGGTCGCGCGGCGGCGCGGCGGCGCCCCCCCGGCGCGGCTCCGGGACTCGATCCGGCCCGTCGCCCGCCGCACGGCGGGAGTCCGTGCTGCTGAGTCCCGAGGAGTGGGTGGCCAAGGGCAAGGCGGCGCGCCGCACGGTGCCGCGCTCGAGCCATGCGCACTGGGCGGCGGCCCCGGGCCGGCCGGACTCCGTCGCGCTGCTCGAGCAGCAGGCGGAGGGCCGGGTCCCCGAGCTCGTCCCCATCCGCCACGGTCGCATGCTGGTCTCTCCGTTCGCCTTCTATCGCGGCGCCGCGCTGATCATGGCGTCCGACCTGGCCGGCACGCCTGACTCCGGCTTCGAGGTGCAGCTCTGCGGCGACGCGCACCTCTCGAACTTCGGCCTCTTCGCGTCGCCGGAGCGTCAGATGCTGTTCGACATCAACGACTTCGACGAGACGCTCCCCGGCCCGTGGGAGTGGGACGTCAAGCGCCTGGCGGCCAGCTTCGAGATCGCCGGTCGCCACCTCGGCTTGTCGGCCGCCGACCGGCGAGCCGTGGTCACCGGCGGCGTGTACGAGTACCGCGACGCCATGCGCCGGGCCGCGGACATGGGCGCGCTGGACGCCTGGTACGCGCACCTGACCGCCGAGGAGATCACGTCGTGGATCGGCCGGGAGGTGCGCGAGGGGCGCATCGGCAAGCGCGAGGCGCGTGCTGCGGAGCGGGACCTGGCCAAGGCCAGGAGGCGCGTCCACACCCGTTCGCTCTCCAGATTGACCGGGGAGGTCGATGGTCAGCTGCGCATCATCGCCGACCCGCCGCTCATCGTCCCGCTCGCGGAGCTGCTTCCCCCGGGGACGACCCGCCAGGCCAAGGAGAAATGGATGCGCGGGCTGGTCCGGTCGTACCGGCACTCGCTGGCGCAGCGACACCACCCGATCGAGGAGTTCCGTTACGTCGACACGGCGCGCAAGGTCGTGGGCGTCGGTAGCGTCGGGACGCGGGCGTGGATCCTCCTCATGAGCGGGCGCCAGAAGCAGGCCCCGCTGTTCCTGCAGGCGAAGGAGGCGCAGGCTTCGGTTCTGGAGCGGTTCGTGGGCAGGAGCGAGTACCGCAACCACGGCCAGCGCGTGGTCGAGGGACAGCGCCTGATGCAGGCGGCCAGCGACGTCTTCCTCGGCTGGCTGCGCTTCAAGGGTCTGGACGGCCGGATGCACGACTTCTACGTGCGCCAGCTGCACGACTGGAAGGGCAGCGTCGATGTCGAGACGATGCGCGCTCCGGGGCTGACGCTGTACGCGCGGCTGTGTGGCGCGACCCTGGCCAGGGCGCACGCGCGCCTGGGCGACAGGGTCGCGATCGCCGCGTATCTGGGCACAGGCGATGCCTTCGACCGGGCGATCGCCGGCTTCTCGGTCGCGTACGCGGACCAGAACGAGCGCGACTACGAGGCGTTCACCCGGGCCGTGAAGTCCGGGCGGCTGACGGCCGAGAAGGGACTGTGACGGAGCGGCACGTCGCTGCTGTGCGGGTTCGTGAGCGGGACTCGCGCCGGCGCGGCTAGTCGTTCGGGGGGGCGCCGCAGAGCTGCCGAACGTCGGCGGCCGATGCGGCGGCCAGGGCGCTCCCGGCGAGCCGCCGCGCCGCGCCCGCGTCCGTCGTTCGGACCGCCTCCTTCGCGAGCGGGATCCGGGCCGGCGCCATCGAGAGTTCGGCGACGCCGAGTCCCAGCAGCAGCGGGATCGCCGCCGGCTCTCCGGCGATCTCTCCGCACACCGAGACCCACGCGCCGCCGTTCGCGCCCGCCCGCGCCGTGACGTCGATCAACCGGAGCACAGCCGGATGCAGCGGGTCGGCGAGCGTCGCCAGACCGGCGTTGCCCCGCTCCGCGGCGAGCGTGTACTGGGTCAGGTCGTTCGTGCCCACCGAGAAGAAGTCGACGTGCGGAGCGAAAGCCTCAGCGGTCAGGGCGGCCGCCGGCACCTCGACCATGATGCCGACCTCGAGGCCATCGGTCGCGGCGACACGGCCGGCGCCGAGTGACGACCGCGCCTCGTCCAGCAGTCCCCGGGCTCGCAGCAGCTCCTCCACCGTCGAGACCATCGGGAACATGATACGTACGGGGTGGTCGGCAGCGACGCGGAGGATCGCGCGAAGCTGGGTGAGCAGGAACTCGGGGTGGCGGAGCCCGAGGCGCAGGCCCCTGACCCCCAGGAAGGGGTTGGCTTCGCGCGCGAGAGAGAGGTAGGGCAGTGGCTTGTCGGCGCCGGCGTCGAGCGTGCGGATGGTGAGCGGCCGGCCCGCGAGCGCCTCCGCCACCGCGCGGTAGGCCCGCTCCTGCTCGTCCTCGTCCGGGGGGTGGCCGGTCTGGAGGAAGAGGAACTCGGTGCGCAGCAGGCCGACGCCGTCGGCTCCGGCGGCGACGGCAGCCGGGGCGTCACCGGCTGTGGCGATGTTCGCCGCCACGGGCACGACGAGGCCGTCACGCGTGGCGGCGGGGAGGTGTGCCTGCGCCTGTGCGCCGGCCCTCCGCCGCTCACAGGCGGCCTGCCGGGCTTCGGCCGTCCGGACCGCGTCGACCGGCGGGTCCACGATCACCGTCCCGGCTTCGCCGTCGAGCAGGAGGAGCGTGCCGTCCTCCACGGCGAGGAGCTCCGCGCCGCAGCCGACGACTGCCGGGATTCCGAATGACCGCGCCAGTATCGCGCTGTGAGCGGTGGGTCCCCCCAAGGCGCAGGCGATGCCGCGCACAGCGGATCGGTCGAGGGCGGCGGTCTCGGCCGGCGTGAAGTCGGCGGCGACGACGATACCGTCGCCGTGGGACGCGGCGGAGGCGCCTCCCGCGAGGTGGCGCAGGACCTGTTCGCCGACGCTCCGCAGGTCGGCGGCGCGCGCCCGCTGGTATGGGTCGTCCAGCGCGTACCAAGCCGCCGCAGCCGCGGATACGGCGTCGGCCCAGGCGCGCGCCGCCGCGAGGTGGCCACGCGCGATGGCGTCGCGTGCGGGCGCGAGCAGCGCGTCGTCCTCCAGGAAGAGGAGGTGAGCGTCGAAGATGGCGGCGTCGCGTTCGCCGGCGCGGCCGGCCAGCGACGCTCTCGTTCGCCGGATATCGGCGGCGGTGGCCGTCAGAGCGCGCTCCAGCGCCTCCAGCTCCGTCTCGGGATCTCCGGCGGGCAGGTCCGCGATGGTGGCGGGCGCGGGCCGAAGGAGCTTCGCCGCGCCGACGGCCACGCCCGGCGAGGCGGCCAGGCCGCGGAGCACCGTGCCCGGGGGTGGCGGCGAAGCCCCTTCAACCCCGGCAACGGACGGCGCTTGGGGACCAGGCGTCGCGTGGTCCGGGGCGGCCTCCGGAGGCGTCGCCTCGCGCGGTTCTCCAAACGCGTCGTCGGCCAGCCGGCGTACGGCCACGAGGGCCTCACCGGCCTGCGGCCCCGAGGCCGTCACGACGATCTCGTCGCCCTGGCGGACGCCGAGCGTGGCGACCGCGCTGAGGCTGCGTGCGCTCACGGGACTGCGCGCCGCGGATGCGTTCGCCACAGTCATGTCGGCGTCGAAGCCGGCGGCCGTCCGGACCAGCAGGGCCGCCGGTCTGGCATGGAGGCCGAGGCGGTTACGGACCGTGATGCGCAGGGCCGGCGCAGGAGCGTCCGCGGTCTCGCGGCCGGTCGGCGGCCTGCCCGGGGCGGCGTTCGACGTCGCCGCCGAAGCAGCGTCCCGATCCGCCTCCGGAGCGAGGTGCTCCGCCTTCGCCGCCAGCCCGCCGCGCGCCTCTTCGGCGACCGCGCTCAGGGGTTCGCCGAGGCCGGCGGCGACCGCCGCGGCGACGGCGCCCTCGACGAGCGGCGCCTCCGTGAGCAGCACGCGGTCCCGGCGCTCCCCGGGGAGCAGTTCCAGCGCCAGTTCGGCGGAGAGCACTGCGCTGCCGAGATCCATGAGTACCAGCACTCCGTTATCGGACCACGCTTCGTCGATGGCTCGCGCCACGAGAGTGGCGTCGGTGCCGAGGGGTCGCCCGGGCTGGTCCAAGCCGCCGGCGACCGCGATCCGGACCTCCGGGCCGGCCATCTGAGCGGCCAGCTCGGCCACGCCCTCGGCGAGCTTCGCGCTGTGGCTGACGAGGACGAGCCCGATCACGGCTACGCCCGGCGGTCCTCGGGCGCCGGTGCGGCGCCCGCCGGCTCACCCGCGAGGGTCTCAGCCGCCGTCTGGAGAAGCAGCCTCGACGAGGTCGCGCCCGGATCCTGGTGCCCGGCGCTGCGCTCCCCCAGGTAGCTGGCACGACCCTTTCGGGCCACCAGCGGAATGGTCGCCAGCGTGCCGCGCTCGGCGGCCTGGGCCGACTCGCGCAGAGCGTCGGCGAGCGGGCGGTCCGCGGCCGCTGCGGCTTCCATCGCCGCGGCCGCCGGCGCCAGCGCGTCGAGCATGGTCTTGTCCTCGAGTTCGGCCTTTCCCCGGTCCTGCACGCCCTTGACGCCCGCACTCAGCGCCGCGGCCCATTCCGGCGTCGTCAGCTCGTCGCGGTCTCCGGCGCCACCGGCCATCCGCAGGAACAGCGTGCCGTACAGCGGCCCGGCGGCGCCGCCGACAGTCGACACCAGCGTCATGCCGGCGGTCTTGAGCAGGGACCCGAGGCCGCCCGGCGCCGTGCCGCCGGTCACCGCCGGGTCGTCCAGCCTGGTGAGTACGGCCTGCATGCCGCGGTCCATGTTGACGCCGTGGTCGGCGTCGCCGATGGCCGCGTCGAGCTCGGTCAGGTGGTCGCGCTCCCGTGCCACGGCTCCGGCGAAAGCGCGCAGCCAGGCGATGATGGCGGCCCGGGTCACGGTCTCGCTCATGCGCCCCACCGCAGCCCCGGTGTGTCAACCGGCGCGTCCCAGAGCGCCGTGAGCTCGTCGTCGAGACGCAGCAACGTGAGCGAGCAGCCGGCCATGTCGAGCGCCGTCATGTACGAGCCGACGAGGCTGCGCGCGATCGTGATACCCCGCCCCTCGAGGAATCGGTGCAGTTCGTTGAACACCACGTACAACTCCATGAGCGGCGTGCCCCCCATGCCGTTGACGAAGGCCAGGACGTGGTCCCCCCGCGCGAACGGCAGATCGTCGACGATCGCCGTGGCCAGCGCGTCGACGATGTCGCGGGCCGGGGCCGGCGCGCGCCGTTCGCGCCCCGGCTCGCCGTGGATGCCGACGCCGAACTCGATCTCGTCGTCGCCGAGCTCAAAGGTGGGCTTGCCGGCCATGGGCGTGGTGCACGACGTGAGGGCCACGCCCATGCTTCGCGCGGACGCGTTGACGGTGCGCGCGAGGCCGGCCACTTCTGCGAGGGGCCGGCCCGCCTCGGCCGCCGCTCCGCAGATCCTCTCGGCCAGCACCGTCGCCCCGACGCCGCGCCGCCCGGCCGTGTACAGGCTGTCCCGAACGGCGACGTCGTCGTCCACCACGACCTGCTCGACGGTGATCCCCTCAGCCACAGCCAGTTCGGCGGCCATCTCGAAGTTCATGACGTCGCCGGTGTAGTTCTTGACGATGTGGAGCACGCCGGCGCCGCCGTCGACGGCCTTCGTCGCCTCCAGGATGGGGTCGGGCGTCGGTGACGTGAACACTTCGCCGGGGCAGGCGGCGTCGAGCATGCCCGGCCCGACGAAGCCGCCGTGCATGGGCTCGTGTCCGGAGCCGCCTCCCGAGACGATCGCCACCTTGCCCCCCACGGGCGCGTCGGCGCGCACGATGTAGTGCGGATCGGTATGGACGCGGAGCTTGCCGGCGTGCGCCAGAGCGATGCCCGCGAGCTCCTCCCTGACGACGTCCTCCGGCCGGTTGATGAGCTTCTTCATGGCGTCCCCTTCCGGGCTCCTGCATCGGCGGAGCGGCTGCGCCGCCGCCGCGCTCGCGTTCACCGCCTCATCGTTCGTCGGTGGCGCCGCCGCGTCAAGGCCGGGGTTCGGGGCCCGGAGCCCCCTGTGAGCGGTCCGCGGCGCCGCGGTCACACCCAGTCGCGCTCCTCGTACAGGCGATAGCCCGCGGCGAGTGCGTCCGCGATCTGCTCCTTCAGCTCGGGCGTCAGCACCTTGATGTGAAAGCACGACTTGCCCTTGAGCGTTGCCACCAACTCGGGGCCGAAGACGCTCGCCAGGTCTTCGTCGGCGTAGAGCGGCATGAAGTAGAAGCCGACGTAGCTCTTCCGGATGGCGAGCCCGGCGAAGAAGACATCCTTGCGCTTTCGCCCGGCGACCACGACGTCCTTCTCGGACCAGAGGTCGTAGTACCCGGGCTCGTCGCGGCGCGCCGTGAAATCCTCCGCGTAGGGCGTCAGCAGCGCCTTCGCCTCGGCGAAGAGGGGAACCAGCGTCTCGTTCTTGAGGGTCATCGGCGACTCCTTCGGTGGGGCGGGCCGGGCGCTCCGCCGCGCCCGCCCGGCAGGTCTCCTCACCCGACGCTGTTCCCGCAAGCGGTCTGACGTAGACTCAACCGGCACGTCGCATGGCCGCGCGACGGCCGGAAGACGCCCACTGGAGGTGCCGTCCATGTCCCGCACCGCGAAGCCCTACAAGCTCGTCCCCGCCGAGGTGCCGCCGCGGCGTGGCCGCGGCTCCGGCGTCTACGCCGAGGCGGTCGCGGACTTCGTCGCCTCGGGACTGCCCTCGGTCCTGGTCGAGATGCCGGGGCGCAAGCCGCAGGCGCTGGCCCTCGGGTTGCGCAAGGCGGCGGCGGCGTCCGGCACGGGGATCAAGGTCGTCTCGCGCGCGGACCTCGTGTACCTCCGGCGCGGGTGACGATGCCGGTCTCCCGGGCGCCTGCGGGCAGGTGAGCGACACGCGCCGGGCAGACGCCGGGGCGGCCGCGGCGGAGCGACGGCCCGGCTCTGCTGCGCCGCACCTTCCGCTCCCTGCGCATCTACAACTACCGGCTGTTCTTCATCAGCCAGGTGGTGTCGATGAGCGGCACCTGGATGCAGTCCGTCGCCCAGGGATGGCTGGTCCTCCAGCTCACCGGCAGCGGCGTCGACCTCGGGATCACCGTCGGTCTTCAGTTCGGGCCGGTGCTGGTGCTCGGCGCCTGGGCCGGAGTGCTCGCCGACCGCGTGGACAAGCGCAAGCTGCTCATCGTCACTCAGTCCGTGGCGGCGGTCTTTGCACTCATCCTCGGCGTGCTCACGGTCACCGACGTCGTTACCGTATGGATGATCTGGGTGCTCGCCGGCCTGACGGGCGCCGCCGTGGCCATGGACATGCCCTCGCGCCAGAGCTTCGTCTACGAGATGGTGGGCCCCGACGACCTCGCCAACGCGGTGGGGCTCAACGCGGTGATCATCAACGCGTCGCGCATCGTCGGGCCGGCGATCGGCGGCCTGCTCATCGCCGGCGTCGGGGTGTCGCCGTGCTTCTTCATCAACGCGGTGTCGTTCGGCGCCGTGATCGTGGCGCTCCTGGTGATGCGCACGGGGGATCTGCAGGGCAGCAAGCCGGTGCGCCGCCTGCCGGGCCAGGTCCGCGCCGGGCTGCGCTACGCGTGGAGCACGCCGTCCCTGCGCGTGCCGCTGCTCATGATGGCCGTGGTGAGCACGCTCGCCTACAACTACTCCGTGATCCTCCCGCTGCTCACCAAGGACGTGTTCGGCCGCGGCGGCGGCGCCTACGGCGCGCTCTCCGCGGCCATGGGCGTCGGGGCGCTCGCCGGCGCCCTGCTCATGGCGAGCCGAGGGCAGCCTTCTCGTCGGTCTGCTCATGGCCAGCACCTTCGCGTTCGGCGTCGTCACGGTAGCGCTTGCCGTGGCGCCGGGGTTCTACTTCGCCCTTGCGCTGCTGGTGCTGCTCGGCGGCGCCGGCGTGCTGTTCGTCAGCACGACCAACGCGCTGCTGCAGGTCAACGCGGAGGGCGCCATGCGCGGCCGCGTGATGGCGCTCTGGTCGATGGTCTTCCTCGGCAGCACGCCTATCGGCGGGCCGGTCACCGGGCTGCTGGTGCGCGGGTTTGGCGTGCGCTGGGCGGTCGCGGTCGGCGGCGTCGCCGCTCTTGCGACCGCCGCCGGCGCCACACTCGCGCTGCGGCGCAGCCGCCTGCTCGGGGGCTGCTGCGAAGCGCCGGTGTGTCTGCCGGACGGCCCGGCCGCGGGCGACGCCCTCGGCGAAGCCGTCGAGGTCGGCGGCTCGCACCGCGGTCCCGAGGGTCCCACCCGCGATCCCGGCGTGACGCCGCGCGGCCCCGACGGCGCCCGCCCGGCGCCCGCCGGCGACGCCGCGACGTAGCCTCAAGTCGTCGGTGCCGTTGCCGATGTAGGTTACGAGACGCGCGCCGTGCGCGGATCCACGCGCGCCCGCGGTCATCCCTCACGAAAGGCGTGTCGTGCTGCTCCAGGGCAACCTGCAGGAGTTCAGTCTCCCCAACATCTTCCAGCTCGTGAAGATGAGCGCCAAGAGCGGTTCGCTCACCATCCGCCGGGAAGGCGAGTGGGGCAAGATCTTCTTCCGCAACGGGATGATCTGCTACGCGTTCTCGGTGCCGCAGCAGCTGCCGCTCGGCGAGCGGCTCGTCAAGGCGGGTGCGATCACCGGCGACCAGCTCAAGCAGGCGCTCGCCGCGCAGAAGAAGGCCGGGGAGGGCGCACGCATCGGTGGGATCCTCCTCGAGAAGGGGCGCATCGACCGCGCCACGCTGGAGCAGGCGGTGCGGGAGCAGATCCAGGACGCCGCCTTCAACTTCTTCAGCTGGTCCGACGGGGAGTTCGAGTTCGGTGTCGACGACAGCATCGCCCAGGAGGACATCCTCGTCGAGATGAGCGTCGAGACGGTTGTGATGGAGGGCTGCCGCCGCATCGACGAGTGGGCGCTCATCTTCGAGCACCTCGGCTCGCTCGAGCGCGTGCCGCACCTCTCCACCAGCGACCGCGTGGAGGAGGATGGCGAGCTCAGGCTGACCGCCGAGGAGTGGCGCGTCGTCGTGCGCATCGACGGGCGCGCCGACATCAACGTCGTCCTGCGCGACTCCGGCCTCGACCGCTTTCGCGGCGCCAAGGTCATCCACGGGCTCTACTCGAGCGGGCTCATCACCGTGAGCGAACCGGTGATCGAGGGCATCGGCAAGGGGCTCAGCGTGGCCGTGCGCGGACCGATCGACCTCTACAACGAGGTCTTCCTGAACACGCTCACCGACTCGAACGTCGTCAAGCAGCTGCGCGTGGAGCTCATCGACGACAAAGAGATGGAGATTCCCGTGGTCGCCGGCCAGCTGCCCGCGGCCGAGAACGGCGACGAGCGCGGGGCAGGGTCGTCCGCCGGTGACGCGCTGGTCTTCACCGCCG
Source organism: uncultured Actinomycetes bacterium (assembly GCA_963709345.1). GTDB lineage: Bacteria > Actinomycetota > Thermoleophilia > UBA2241 > UBA2241 > CAIXSE01. The sequence goes on along the minus strand of CAVPVX010000007.1, from coordinate 727,187 downwards.
CCTCGTCCTGCCCGGAGCAGGCGTGGCGGCGTCTCGCCGGCGAGAGCTCCGCCTGGGTGATCCTCGCCAACGCCAACGACGCCGACAGCCTGCGCGCCACGAAGGCGGACCTGAGCTTCGTCAAGAGCATGGGCGACGTCCCCTTCGTCGTCGCCACCTACGTCTCGATGGCCGACGACGAGCTGACGCCGAAACAGATCGCGAGGGCGCTTGGACTCGGCGCGTCGATTCCCGTGCTGTCCTGCCATCTCCGCGACCGCGAGTCGGTCACCAGGGTGGTCCGCGCGGCGCTGGAGCTGGCGGCCGCGTCGCCTGCGGGCTGAGGCGCGGCGGGCCCGCAGGGCGCCGCCGCCGCGCTGTCCGCCGCTTCGCGCCGTACCACGCTTGTCATCACCGGCCGCGCGCGCGAAGATTGCGGGCGCAGGCGGGCCCCGTTTGCGCCCGCACGAAGAAAGGACTCCTCCACATGTACTACCCCAGCTACCGCATGAGGCGCCTGCGCCGCACGCCGGCGATCCGCTCCATGGTCCGTGAGACCAAGCTCCACATCGAGGACCTCATCTACCCGCTGTTCGTGATCGCCGGTGAGAATCTCAAGACGCCGATCTCGTCGATGCCCGGCTGCTTCCAGCTCTCGATCGGCAACCTCCTGCCCGAGGTGCGCGAGATCGTCCGCCTTGGGATCCCCGCCGTGTTGCTCTTCGGCATCCCGTCGCACAAGGACTCGGCCGCCAGCGGCGCCTACGACTCGGAGGGTGTGATCCAGATGGCGGTGCGCGCCATCAAGGACGAGTTCCCCGATCTGGTCGTGATCACCGACGTCTGCCTGTGCGAGTACATGGACCACGGCCACTGCGGTGTCATCCAGGAGGGCGAGATCGTCAACGACGTCACGCTCGAGCTGCTCGCCAAGATGGCGATCACCCACGCCGAGAGCGGCGCCGACATCGTCGCGCCCAGCGACATGATGGACGGCCGCGTAGCCGCGATCCGCAACGCGCTCGACGACGACGGTCTCACCGATACGATCATCATGTCGTACTCGAGCAAATTCGCCTCGGCCTTCTACGGGCCGTTCCGCGAGGCGGCCGAATCGGCGCCGGCGTTCGGCGACCGGAAGACCTACCAGATGGACCCGGCCAACGGCGAGGAGGCCGTGCGCGAGGCGCTGCTCGATATCGAAGAAGGCGCCGACATCGTCATGGTCAAGCCGGCGCTGCCGTACCTCGATGTCATCCACGCCGTGAAGCAGGAGACGAAGTTCCCGCTCGCCGCCTACAACGTCAGCGGCGAGTACTCGATGATCAAGGCGGCGGCGGCCAACGGCTGGATCGACGAGCAGCGCGCCGTCATGGAGGCCGTCACCGGCATCAAGCGCGCCGGCGCGGACCTCATCATCACCTACCACGCCAAGGACATCGCCGTCTGGCTGGCGTGACCGCTCGGGCCGGACGCCGAGCGGCAGGTCCGGCCCGGTCCGCCGGGGCGAAAGGCGGAGCGGCAGGCACGCGTTGCGCCGCCCCGACGTCTCTGGCACACTGAGTCCGGTTTGCACCATCCACATGCTGAAAACCCTCACGGCGCGGATCTGCAGCCCGGCGACGCCGGGGGCGGCGGCGCGCCCCCGCGCGTCATCGCCTGGGAGGTCACGCGCAGCTGCAACCTCGCCTGCAAACACTGCCGCGCCAGCGCCGTGCACGGGCCGTACCCCGGCGAGCTCACCACCGAACAGGCCTTCACGCTGGTCGACCAGATCGCCTCGTTCGCGAACCCCATCCTGATCCTCACCGGCGGCGACCCGCTCATGCGCCCCGACGTCTTCGACATCGCCGAGCGTGCCGTCGGCAAGGGCCTGCGCACGGTGATGTCGCCGAACGGGACCCTGATCACTCCCGAGGTCGCGCGGCGCATGCACGACGTCGGCATCGCCCGCGTCAGCATCTCGATCGACTTCCCGAACGGCGCGGAGCACGACGAGTTCCGCGGCGTCCCCGGCGCCTTCGACGGCGCCGTGCGCGGAGTGCGCACGTGTCTCGACGCCGGCGTAGAGGTGCAGATCAACTCGACGATCACGAAACTGAACGTGCACCACCTTCCGGCCCTCCTGCAACTCGCCGACGACCTCGGCGCCGTCAGCTTCCACCCGTTCATGCTGGTGCCCACCGGACGCGGCAAGGAGCTCGAGGAGCAGGAGCTGCCGCCGGAGGAGTACGAGCGCGCGCTCGAGTGGATGTATGACGCGCAGCAGGAGAGCGATCTGTTCATGAAGCCGACCGACGTGCCGCACTACTGGCGCGTCATGCGCCAGCGCGCCAAGGCGCAGGGCCGCAAGATCGAGGTGCACCCGCACAGTCATGGCGGCATGAACACGCTCAGCCGCGGCTGCCTCGCCGGCATCGGCTTCTGCTTCATCAGCCACGTCGGCGACGTGCAGGGCTGCGGCTACTTCGACAAGGTCGCCGGCAACGTGCTCGAGCAGCCGTTCCCCGAGGTCTGGCGCGACTCGCCGCTCTTCAACGAGCTGCGCGACTTCGACGGGCTCAAGGGCAAGTGCGGCGTGTGCGAGTACAAGAAGGTCTGCGGCGGCTGCCGCGCGCGGGCCTACGAGGCGACCGGCGACTACATGGCCGAGGAGCCCTACTGCGCCTACGTGCCCAAGGGCTGGTGTGCGCCGGCGAGCGGCTGACCGCGCCCTCCGGCGCCTTCAGGTCCGGCCACGAGCGGAAAGACCGGATGCCTTGCTCGATAAGTCTAACGTTCGAGTCGAGGGTAAGACTTGGTGCAGTCAGTCTCTGAAATGAGCCTCCAGGAGCACCGACGCCTCCGTCAGCCCTGCATCGCAGTACAGCTTCTGGGCGACCGCGTTGTCGGCGCCGGTGCTCACCGAGGCCTCGGCGCAACCGGCCTCGCGGAAAAGGCGGACCGCCGTCTCGACGAGCTGCCGCCCGATGCCCTCGCCTCGCCGGCCCTCCGTCACGATGAGCGTCTCGATGAGGGCGGAGTCGGCCGCGTGGAAGAGCTCCGGCACTACGGCGTAGCTGAGCAGACCGACGGGCGCGCCGTCGTCGAGGGCCAGCAGCACGCCGCTGACCGGCGACGCGAGAAAGTGGCGCACGTAGTGCTCGTCGACCGTCGTCGGGTAGTCTTCGGCGACGGCCATCTCCTGGACCAGATCGACGACGGCGGGCTCGTCGCCGGGACCGGCGTGGCGAATCGTCACGGTCATGCTGCCCCCTCGCGAATATCGGGTACATTGTGCCCCGAGGCACAGGCAGCCCCGAGGCACGTAGTATAGTCCACAGTCTCGCACAGGCTTTCTCACGCTCAGGGAGGACCCGAGTGAACACCGAAACCTCCGCTCGTCTCTTTGCCGAGGCGCAGCTCTACATCCCGGGCGGGGTCAACTCGCCGGTCCGCGCCATGAAGGGCGTCGGCGTGCCGCACCCTCTCTTCATGGCCCGGGCCGAGGGCGCGCACATCTGGGACGCCGACGGCAACGAGTTCGTCGACTTCGTCTCGTCGTGGGGTCCGATGATCCTCGGCTGGGGGCACCCCGAGGTGGTCGGCCGGCTCAAGGAGCAGGTGGACCGTGGCACCAGCTACGGCGCGCCCACGGAGCTGGAGGTCGAGCTGGCACGCCTCATCTGCGAGGCGGTGCCCTCCGTCGAGCTCGTGCGCATGGTCAACTCCGGGACCGAGGCGACGATGAGCGCCGTGCGCGTCGCCCGCGGCTTCACCGGCCGCGAGAAGATCGTCAAGTTCATCGGCTGCTACCACGGGCACTCCGACGGGTTCCTGGCCGCCGCCGGCAGCGGGGCGCTCACGCTGGCGCTGCCCGACAGCCCGGGAGTCACGAGGAGCACGACCGCCGATACGCTGCTCGTGGAGTACAACGACGTCGCCGCGCTCACGGACCTGTTCGCGGCGCGCGGCGAGGAGATCGCCGCTCTCATCGTGGAGCCGGTGGCCGGCAACATGGGCGTGGTGCCGCCGGAGCCGGGCTTCCTGGAGGCCTGCCGCGATCTCTGCACCGAGTACGGGGCCGTGCTCGTCTTCGACGAGGTCATCACCGGCTTTCGCGTCGCCTGGGGTGGCGCCCAGGAGCGCTTCGGCGTGACCCCCGACCTCACGACACTCGGCAAGATCATCGGCGGCGGTCTCCCGGTTGGCGCCTTCGGCGGCCGCCGTGAGATCATGGAGACGGTCGCGCCGCTCGGCTCCACCTACCAGGCGGGCACTCTCTCGGGGAACCCTTTGGCGATGGCGGCCGGAGCCGCCACGCTGCGCGTGCTCGGCGAACCGAACACCTACGAGCGCCTCGAGGCGCTCGCCGCCCGGGCCGTCGACGGTCTGCGCACCGCGGCGGAGGCCGCCGGCCGCGCGGTGACCATCAACCGCGTCGGCCCGATGCTCACCGTGTTCTTCTGTGAAGGGCCGGTGCGCAGCTTCGCCGAGGCGAAGGCCGCCGACACCGCGGCCTTCGCCTCCTACTGGCGTCACATGCTCGAGCGCGGCGTCTACCTCGCCCCGTCGCAGTTCGAGGCGGCGATGATCTCGCTGGCGCTCACCGATGCCGACCTCGAGCACGCCGCCGCGGCGGCGTGCGAGTGGTTCATCGCGGCGGAGGCCTGACCGTGCGCAACGTCGACAAGAACGACGTCCCCAGCGTCACCGTCCCCCGGCTGGCGCTGTACCTGCGCAAGCTGCGCGAGCTGCGCGCCAGGGGTGTCGACCGCGTCTCATCCAAGGACCTCGCGGAGATGATCGACCTGAACGCCGCGCAGATCCGCAAGGACTTCTCGTACTTCGGCGAGTTCGGCACACGCGGCGTGGGCTACGAGGTGCCGCTGCTGGTCGACGAGATCACCCGCTGCCTCGGCCTCGATCACACATGGAACGTGGTCATCATCGGCGCCGGGCAGCTGGGCCGCGCCCTCGCTCGGTACCGCGGCTTCGGCGAGCAGGGCTTTCGCGTGGCGGGCATCTTCGACAGCTCTGCCACCGTCATCGGCGCCCGGTACGCGGCGGGCGACGACGGACGCGTGCGCAGCATCACGGAGCTTGACGAGTTCTGCCGTCGCGAAAAGGTCGACATCGCCATGGTCACGGTGCCCGCGACCGAGGCCGAGGCCACGATCCAGCGGCTGGCCGCGGCCGGCGTGCGGGCGATCCTCAACTTCGCGCCGGTCAAGGTTCCCACGCCCGAGGGCGTGCTTGTGCGCCAGGTCGACCTCTCCAGCGAGCTGATGTCGTTGACGTTCTACCTCGACAGGGAACAGGACTGACGATGGACATCGCTCCCGGCGTGGCGGCGGCGCTGATCGACGCCGGGGAGAAGTTCGGCCCGCCCCTCTCCGTGCCGCCCGAGCCCCGGTGGGGCGTGCTGTACACCACGCTGGATGCCGGCATCGACCCGGGCTTCGCCGTCGCCATCGAGCTCATCTACGAGGGGTACTTGCTCCACTACCGTGAGAGCCGCGCGGTTTCGCTGGAGGCGGATAACCTTGCGGCACGGCTGCTCGCCGGCGACTACTTCTACGCGCGCGGCCTGCGCGGTATCGCCGCGCGCGGCGACATCGACGCCGTCGGCCTGCTGGCACGGCTCATGGCCGCCTGCTCGTACCTTCGCGGCAGCCGGGCTCCGTTCGCCGACGACGACGCCTTGTGGGCGTACACGATGGGCGGGCTGGCGGCGCAGCACGCCGGCGCCGAGCCCGCCGCGGTCGCCGCGCTGTTCGACGAGGTGGACGCGGCCCTCGGAGGGTCGCGCCAGGCGGACGTTCCCGCCGCCGTCACGCGGGCGGCCGGCCGTCTCGGCCTCGCCGACGCCTCGCCGCTGCTCCGCGCGCTCGATACCGTCGCTGGGCCGGCCACCGCCGACCCGACCCCCACCACCGACATCGGGAGGTGACCGTGAACCTGCGCGCCTTCATCAGTCTGCTGGAACGCGAGGGCGAGCTCGCCCGCGTGCGTCCGGAGGTCGACCCATACCTCGAGATGGCCGAGATCGCCGACCGGGCCAGCAAGGCCCACGGCCCCGCGTTGCTCTTCGAGCAGCCCAAGCGGCCGGCGGGCGGAGCCGGCCCGGCCGTGCCCGTTCTCATGAATCAGCTCGGCTCGTACAGGCGTCTCGAGCTGGCGCTCGGCGCACCGCTCGACGACATCGCAGAGCGCATCGGCGGCCTGCTCGAGTTGCAGGTGCCGAGCGGCCTCGTCGGCAAGGTCAAGGCGCTCGGCCAGCTCAAGGAACTCGCCTCCTACGGGCCCAGGTACGGCAAGAAGGCCGCCTGGCGCGAGGTCGTCGTCGACCCGCCGGACCTTGCGCGCCTGCCGGTGCTCACCACCTGGCCCGGCGACGGCGGCCCCTTCATCACCCTGCCGATCGTCGTCACCAAGGACCGCCAAGGCCGCCAGAACGCCGGCATGTACCGTCTGCAGGTCTTCGACGGCCGGACCACCGGCATGCACATCCACGTCCACCACGACGGCGCGGCCAACTTCCGCGAGGCGGGCGACCGCATGGAGGTGGCGGTGGCCCTCGGCACCGACCCGGCCGTCACGTACGCCGCCACGGCGCCGCTCCCGCCGGGCATCAGCGAGTTCATGTTCGCCGGCTTCCTGCGCGGCGAGCCGGTCGACATGGCCCCTTGCCAGACGGTCGACCTGCAGGTGCCGGCCGACGCCGAGATCGTCCTCGAGGGCTACGTCGAGAAGGGAGAGACGCGGCTCGAGGGGCCGTTCGGCGACCACACCGGCTACTACTCGCTGGCCGACCAGTACCCGGTCTTCCATCTCACCGCCATGAGCCATCGCCGCGACCCCATCTATCCGGCCACCATCGTCGGCAAGCCGCCGATGGAGGACGCGTACCTCGGGAAGGCGACAGAGCGCCTCTTCCTCCCGCTGTTGCAGCTGGTCCAGCCCGAGATCGTCGACATGGACCTGCCGATCGAGGGCGTCTTCCACGACTGCGCCATCATCAGCATCCGCAAGGAGTATCCCGGTCAGGCACGCAAGATCATGAACGCCGTGTGGGGCATGGGGCAGATGATGTTCACCAAGTTCGTCGTGGTCGTCGACGAGCACGTGGACGTCCACGACTACAGCGACGTCACCTGGCGGGTGTTCAACAACGTCGACCCGGCCCGCGATTGCGTCGTGGTCGACGGCCCGCTCGACGTGCTCGACCACTCCAGCACGCTGGCGCGCTACGGAGCCAAGATGGGTATCGACGCGACCAGGACCTGGCCCGAGGAGGGTCACACCCGCGACTGGCCCGACGAGCTGGGTATGAGCCCGGAGGTCGTCGCCCGCGTGGACGCCCGCTGGGCCGAGCTCGGGCTGCCGTTCACGTGAGGCCGCCCGCGAACGGCGTCTCCCCGCGACGCTTTACGCAGGAGCGACGCGCTTCTAGACTGGGGCCGTCGTGACGAAGCCACGGGCAACGTGAGGAGGCGGCCGTGTTTCACGGGAACATCCATCGCCACCTGCTGATCCTGTCGCTCGCCAACTGGGCGATCGCCATCGTCTGCTGGACGATCAGCGCGTACCTGGGGATCACGTCGCCCACCGTCGTGGCGGCGGGCGTGGTCGATGCGGACGCGAGCGCACCCGCCTCGACACCGGCCGAGAAGCCCGAGGCCGAGTCCGCCGACAAGGCGGCAGGCAAGCCCGCCGCGCCCGGCGTCTGACCCTCGGGTGTCGTCCTCCGGCGACGCCGGCCGCGTCTCCAGGCCCACGCTCTTCGCCCGGCTCGTCAAGATCGAGCACAGCGTCTACGCCCTGCCGTTCGCTTATGCCGGCGCCTTCCTGGCCGCGGACGGGGCGCCGACCTGGAGTCAGCTCCTCTGGATCACCGTGGCGATGGTCGGCGCGCGCAGCGCGGCGATGGCGCTCAACCGCCTCATCGACGCCGGCATCGACGCGCGCAACCCGCGGACCGCGGAGCGCGAGCTGCCCACGGGGCGCCTCGCCCGGCGCGAGGTCTGGCTGTTCACCGCCGTCTCCGTGGCTCTGCTCGTGGTCGCCGCCATCAACCTCTCCGCGCCGTGCCGCTACCTCTGGCCGATCCCGCTGGCGGCGTTCGTCCTGTATCCGTACACCAAGCGCTTCACCTGGTTCTGCCACTACTTCCTCGGCCTCACCCTCGGGCTGGCGCCGGCGGCCGCGTGGGTGGCGGTCACGGGCTCGGTCGCCGCGGAGGCCTGGCTGCTGTTCTTCGCCGTCGGGCTCTGGGTCGGGGGGTTCGATGTGCTGTACGCGGTCTTCGACCTCGAGTTCGACCGCGCTCACGGCCTGCACTCGCTGCCCGTCGCCGCCGGCGAGCGCGGCGCGATCCTGGCCGCTGCTGCTTCACACATCGCCACCGTGGCGCTGCTCGCCGCCGTCGGCGCGCTCGCAGGGCTCGGCTGGGTGTACTGGTGCGGCCTGGCGCTGGTCGCGGCGATCCTCGCCTGGTCGCACGTCGATATCGCCCGGCGGGGCCTCCGCGAGGTCGGCATGGGCTTCATGACCGTCAACGGCGCCGTCGGCCTGCTCTACGGCGCCGTGGTCATCCTGTCCGTGACGGTGCACTGAGGCGCGGCGCCGCGGCGGCGGATCAAGGCAACAAGCACTCGCCGCCGTATACCCGGGATGGCACGATCCGGTCTGCCGGACCGAAGAGTGGGGACTCTATCGCCCGGCCGCACTGTCAGAGCCTTGAGCCAGAGAGGTCCGCGATCTTGCCTTAGGGCCGCCCGCGTTGCCGCTATGAGCCGAGGCCGCGTCCGTGGTACCGGTCGCCGTGGGTCTCCGCCGCCGCCGCCATCGGCTTCATCGCCGTGCTCGCGGTCGTCGTGGTCATCCCCGTCTGGGTCACCGATACACCCACGTACTGCGCGTCGTGCAAGGCGACGGAGCCCGCGCTCGTCGCTGCCGGCCTGGTCTTTCCACGCTGCGTACATCACACTCATCAGCGTGATCTTCATCTTCCCCCACTTCTTCAGCGCTCACCTCAAGCCCGAGAACTGGCCGTTCGACAAGGTGGTCTTCGCGGGGTCGCCGCCCGTCGATCACTACAAGCAAGAGCGGCCGCTCGGGGCGTGGGGCCACGAAGGCGCTGCCGGGTGCAGTTGCCACAGCGGCGGGGCACCCACCGACGCCACCTGCAGCGCATGCCATACCGACTTCCGGAGCTACCCCGACGACACCTGCTGGTCGTGTCAAGCCGGCACGTTCCACAAGGCGCGGAAGCGCGTCCCCAAGAGCACCTGCGTGCGGTGCCACCGCTCCGTATCGCGCCACGGCAACGGCGGCACCGGGCAAAGGGCTGCTACGGTGGTCAGTGACACGCAGGGGGCATCGATCCCTGAGGCAACAGCCGGCTGCGGGCGCCGGCGTACGGAGCGTGAGACATGACCGGTCGCCCTCCACAGAGCGTCTTCGTCGGCGTGAGCGGCGCCAGCGGCGCGCCCTACGCGCTGCGTCTCGTGCAGGCGCTGGCAGAGGCCGGCTGCGCCATGCAGCTCAGCGTCTCGGAGAGCGGCGTGCTCGTTCTTCAGCACGAACTCGAGCTGCCCGCCGAGGGACGTGAGGCGGTCACTGCGGCCTTTCTCGAGCGCGCCGGCGCCACCGCGGAGGTGTACGCGCCCGACGACCTCGCGGCGCCGGCGGCGAGCGGCAGCAGCTTCCCCGACGCCGCCGTCGTGTGCCCGTGCTCGATGTCGACGGCCGCACACCTTGCGCTGGGTACGACGCGCACGCTCATGCACCGCGTCGGAGACGTCGCCCTCAAAGAGCGGCGACCGCTGGTGCTCGTACCGCGCGAGACACCGCTCACGCAGATCCACCTGCGCCGGCTGCTCGAACTGGCCGAGGCCGGCGCCGTCGTGGTCCCGGCCATGCCCGGCTTCTACACGCGGCCGCAGTCGCTGCAGGACGCGGTCGATCACATCGCCGGCAAGGTGATGAGCGCCCTCGGTTTCGCCCAGACCCTCTTCCCGCCGTGGGACGGGGGCCGGCGCTGATGCCGGTGGACGAGCCGGTCGACGAGCCCGGCTCAGGAGGCCGGCCCGCGCCGGCCGGCACGGGCGGTCTGCCGATGGATCGCGATCCCGGCCGGATCGAGGCGATGTTCGGCGGCATCGCGGCACGGTACGACGTCATGAACCGGCTCATGACCGCGGGTCTCGATCGCCGGTGGCGGCGGACGGCAGCTCTCCAGTCCCAGGTCTCTTCCGGCGACTCGGTCCTCGACGCGTGCTGCGGCACCGGCGATCTCACGTTCAGCCTGCTCGACGCGTGTCCGGGTTGCGCGGTCACCGGCCTCGACTTCACCGCGGCCATGGTCGACCGGGCGCGGGAGAAGGCCGCGGCGCGGGAGCGCCGCGGCAGGCCCGCGCCCGCCGCCTTCGTCGTCGGAGACCTGCTCGACCTGCCCTTCGACGACGACAGCTTTGCGGCCGTCACGGTGGGCTGGGGGGTCCGCAACGTCCCGGACGTCGCGCGGGCCTTTCGTGAGATGGCCCGCGTCACGCGCCCGGGAGGCCGTGTGGTATGCCTCGAGTCGACGCAAGCGCCGGCCGGCCCCGGCCGGCGCTTCCACCAAGTCTGGATGGGCATGGTCGTCCCGCTTCTCGGCCGGGTCGTGACCGGCGATCGGGCGGCGTACGCGTATCTTCCCGCATCGGTCGCCGCCTTCCCGCGCGCCGAGGGACTGGCGGCGATCATGGCGGCCGCCGGGCTGCGCAACGTGCGCTTCCGTCGCCTCGGGTTCGGCGCCGTGGCTCTGCACGTGGGCGAGGCGCCGAGGTGAAGCCTCGCCCCGCCCTCTCGTGGCGCTCGGCCGCTCAGCGGCGCCGCTACGCGCGCGGTCTCGAACTCGTCGAGGCGCGGCTCGCGACCGTGACCGGGCAGTACCCGGGTCCGCTCGGCAAGGCGTGCGCGACCACACTGGAAGCCGGAGGCAAGCGCATGCGGCCGCTGCTCGTGCTCCTGTGCGCGCGCCGGAGTGTCCCGCTGGGTGAGTCCGTGCTCCGCGGAGCCGCGGCGGTCGAGCTTCTGCACATGGCGACACTTGTGCACGACGACGTGCTCGACCAGGCCGAGGTGCGGCGGGGGCGGCCCACGGTGGCGCACCGCTACGGCGCGTCGACGGCGGTGTCCGCCGGGAACTACCTGCTCGCCCGCGCCTTCTCCGAGCTCGTCGGCGCCGGCGAGCCGGCGGCCGTGGACATCCTGAGTGCGACCGCCGTCGGCCTCAGCGAAGGCGAGGTGCTGCAGCGCGCCGAGGCCTTCGACACCGCCGTCGACGAGTCGGCGTACGGGCGGCGCTGCGAACGCAAGACGGCCGACCTGTTCGCCGCCGCGTGCTCGCTGGGCGCCATGCTCTCGGCGGCCGGGCCGCTCGCGGTGGCCGCCGTCGGCGAGTTCGGCCGCCTCATGGGCCTGGCCTTCCAGGTCTTCGACGACATCCTCGACTGCGAGGGTGACGAGGCGAACACCGGCAAGCGCCCGGGGACCGACGTGCGGGGCGGCACGATCACGCTGCCGCTCATCTACGCTCTCGAGGCTCGGCCCGAGCTGGCGGGACTCCTGGCGATGCCGGCCACGGACGAAGACGTGGCGGCCGTCCTGCGCGCGGTGGCCGAGTGCGGCGCCCTCGAGCGTGCCCGGGCCACCGCTTTGCGGTACATTGAAGAGGCCCGGTCGGTCCTTGCTTCCTGCCCCGACACCGTCGAGCGCGACCTGCTCGGCCAGGTGGCGGCGCAGGTAGTCGACCGCTACAGCTGACGAACCTGGAGTCCATTCCGTGAATCCAAACGACGTCGCCGCCCTCGCCGCGCGGTCCGGCCTCGAGGCCGTCTGGCGCAAGGTCGAGGCCGGCGCCCGGCTGGACGCCGGCGACGCCGTGAGGCTGCTCGAGAGCCCCGACATCCTCGCCGTCGGCGCTATGGCCGACTTCGCCCGTGCGCGCATCGCCGGGGATGAGGTCTACTTCGTCCGCAATCGCCACATCAACCACACCAACGTCTGCCGCAACCGCTGTCTCTTCTGCGCGTTCAGCCACGACGACGGCGACGCCGACGCCTTCACACTGACCATCGACGAGATCGTCGAGAAGGCGCGCGAAACGCTCGCGGAGGGTGGGATCAGCGAGATCCACATCGTCGGCGGTGAGCACCCGGACCTGCCCTTCGACTATTACGTCGTGATGATGCGCGCGCTGCGCGAGCTGTCTCCCGACGTGCACATCCAGGCGTTCACCGCCAGCGAGATCGCGCACTTCGCCAAGATAGGCGGCATGACGGTCACCAAGGTCTTGCAGGAGCTCAAGGACGCCGGCCTCGGCTCGCTGCCGGGAGGCGGCGCCGAGGTCTTCAGCGGCCGCGTCCGCGACCTCATCTGCGAGCGTAAGATCAGCGGGCAGCGGTGGCTCGACGTCATGCGCGCCGCTCACGGTGTGGGTCTCAGGTCGAACGCCACCATGCTCTACGGCCACGTCGAGACTTCCGCCGAGGTCGCCGACCACATGATCCGCCTCCGCGAGCTCCAGGACGACACCGGCGGCTTCAACGCCTTCATCCCGCTTTCGTTCCAGCCGGCCAACACCGGCCTGAGCGAACTGCCCGGCCCGACCGGCTTCGACGACCTGAAGGCTCTGGCCGTCGGACGCCTCGTGCTCGACAACTTCGTCCACATCAAGGCGTTCTGGATCAACGTCGGGCTCAAGCTGGCCCAGGTGTCGCTGGTGTTCGGCGTCAACGACCTCGACGGAACGGTGGTGGAGGAGAAGATCAGCCACGCCGCCGGCGTCGACACGGCGCAGGAGCTCAGCAAGACCGAGCTGGTCCGCGTCATCCGCGCCGCCGGCCGCGTGCCGGTGGAGCGCGACACCCTGTACAACGTCGTGCGGCGGTACGATGACGCCTGAGCCGGCCGCCGCAGGTGCGCCGGTCGACGCTCCCGTGCGCGTTGGGCGCATCGAGTTCGTCAACTGTTTTCCGCTCTACCACCACTTCAGCGGCGAGCTCTCCGCCCGCGGCGTCGGCGCCGAGATCGTCGAGGGCTATCCCGCGGCGCTCAACGACATGCTGGTCGACGGGACCATCGACGTCACGCTGTCATCCTCCATCGCCTTCGCCCGCAACGCCGAGGAGCAGGTTCTGCTGCCGCACATCTCCATCAGTTCGTTCGGCGCCGTGGACTCCATCCAGCTGTTCGCGCGCACCCCGCTCGCGCGCATCCGCAGAGTCGCGCTGACGGAGAAGAGCGCGACCTCCATCTGCCTGCTCAAGGTGCTCTGCCGCGAGTGGGGAATCGATCCGGAGTTCGCGCCGCGCCGCGGCCCGTTGTCGGAGGTCCTCGAGGACTTCGACGCGCTGCTCCTGATCGGCGACGAGGCGCTGCACCTGCTGCGCGTGGAGGCCTACCCGCACCACTTCGACCTCGGCGCCGAGTGGAAGAGCGTCACGGGCCTGCCGATGGTGTACGCGGTGTGCGCCGCGCGCCGGGACTTCGTGGAGGCGCGCCCCGAGGCGGCGGCTGCGGTCGGCGCTGCGCTTCTCGCGTCGCGCGACGCGTGCGCGGCGGCTCCCGGGGCCACCGCCGCCGCGGCCGCCCAGGTCTACGATTTCAGCCAGGCGTACCTCATGGACTATTTCGACAAGCTCAAGTTCGGTTTCACGCCCGAGTACCGGGAGGGGCTGAGCGAGTTCTACCGGCGCGCCGCCGTCATCGGCGAGCTCGCGCGCGTCCCCGACCTGGACGGACCGGCCGCCGCGGCCGGCGGCGCCTGAGGCCGGCGCCGATGAGCTGTTCCGGCATCATCTTCCGCCGGCCGATCCCGGACGACTGGGAGCGCGTGATGGCCGTCCTGCCGGCTTGGTGGGACGGCCGCGACCTGCGCGCGCTGCTGCCGCGCGTCTTCTTCGAGCACTTCCGCGGCACCTCGTTGCTCGTCGAGCACGAGGACAGGCTCATCGCCTTCCTCGTCGGCTTCTTCTGCCCGGACCATGCCGACGAGGCGTACGTGCACTTCGCCGGTGTGGCTCCCGAGTGGCGGCGCGCCGGTCTCGCCAGCGACCTCTACCGCCGCTTCCTCGACATGGCGCGCGCGGACGGCCGTTCCGTGGTCCGCGCCGTCACGGCTCCGGTCAACACCGGCTCCATCGCCTTCCACACCGCGCTCGGGTTCACGCTCCTGCCCGGCGACGACGAGATCGAAGGCGTCCCGGTCACCACCGAGCGCGGGCCGCACGGCGACCAACGGGTGCGCTTTCAGCTGCTCCTCGAACCGAAGGCCGGCGCGTGAGCGCCGTGGCGTGGCACGCCGCTGAGCCCACGGACGCGGGGGCGGTCGCACAGGCCATCGACGACTGGTGGCCGGGCCGCCACATGGTGCACGCGGTGTGCCCGCAGTTGTTCGAGCATCTCGGCGACACCTGCATCATCGGCGAGGAAGATGGAGGGCTGGTCGGCTTTCTCGCCGGCTTCGACTTGGTCGTCATGGTCAAGCGGCTTGACCGGGATGTCTCGTGAGCGAGCAGGCGCCAGGGCGGATCTCCGACCCCGAGGCCCTCGCCCTGCTTGAGGGCGGCGATCTGCTGGCTCTGGGCGCCCGCGCCGACACCGTCTGTCGACGCCTCCACCCCGGCGACGACGTCACCTTCATCGTCGACCGCAACATCAATTACACGGACTACTGCATCTCCGGCTGTCGCTTCTGCGCCTTCTACAAGAAGCCGGGGAGCGGGGAGGGCTACCTGCTCTCCGAGGATGACATCCACCGCAGGATCGAGGAGACGCTCGCCCTCGGCGGCACCGCGATCATGATGCAGGGCGGCTTGCACCCGGACCTCGACATCTGCTGGTTCGAGCGTGTCTTCAGCGGCATCAAGGCACGCTACCCCATCCACATCCACTCGCTCTCGCCACCCGAGATCGCGCACCTCGCCAAGACGAGCGACTTGACCGTGGACGAGACGCTGCGCCGCCTCCACGCCGCCGGTCTCGACAGCGTCCCCGGCGGCGGCGCCGAGGTGCTCGTCGACAGGGTGCGCACCGCCATCAGCCCGCACAAGATCCCCACCGACACCTGGCTCGACGTGATGCGTGTCGCGCACGGCCTCGGCATGAAGACCACGGCGACGATGATGTTCGGCTCGCTGGATACGCCGGCGGAGCGCGTCGAGCACCTGCGTCGCATCCGCGACCTGCAGGACGAGACCGGTGGCTTCACCGCCTTCATCCCGTGGACCTTCCAGGCCGGCAACACGGAGCTCGCGGCCGGCCACACGCCCGCCACCGGCTTCGACTACCTGCGGCTCCTGGCCGTCAGCCGCGTCTACCTCGACAACGTTCCGAACATCCAGGCGTCGTGGGTCACGCAGGGCCTGAGGCTCGGGCAGGTCGCGCTGGCCTTCGGCGCCAACGACCTGGGCTCCACCATGATCGAGGAGAACGTCGTCGCCGCCGCCGGCGTGCGCAACCAGTGCGACGTGGACGAGATGGTGCGGCTCATTCGCGCCGCCGGCCGCACGCCGGTGCAGCGGGACACGCTGTACCGAGAGGTCCGGCGCTTCTGAGCGCCTGAGGCGGGTGTGGCTGCGCCGGCCCGCCCCTCGCGTCGCCGTTTCCGTTGCGCCGCTACTTGATTCCGAACGGCGGCTGGGCGGCGGCCACCGGCGGCGGCTCCGTCTCGCCGGGGGCGGCTCCCGGCGCCGGCGCCGCCCGGACGCGGCGCCACGCGCGGGCGAGTATCGGCGCGGCGATCGCCAGGCCGATGAAATTGACGACTCCGCCGAAGGCCATCACGTAGCCGGACATCCACCCGTACATGACCGGCGCCGCCAGCGTACCGATCAGGCCGGCGAGCTGCATGGAGGTCGTCTCGAGTCCCGTCACCGTCCCGACGAACCGCTTGGGGCTCACCTGGACGAGGAAGGCCTGCTTGGCCGGGTAGGAGAACGCGATTGCGAATCCCTCGATCACGTTGACGAGGATGAAGACCACGAGGCTCGTGGTCGTGCCGTAGATGACCCACGCAGCTGCGGATATCGTGTAGCCGGTGAACATCAGGATGAAGCGGCTGTAGCGGTCGGCGACGATCCCGCCCAAGAAGGCGAACAGCATCGGCACGCTGAAGGCGATCCACGTGGCCGAGATGTAGGTGTTCGAGGCGCCGAGGTCGCGCAGGTAGAGGCTCCACACGACCTCGAACGCGCCCATCGCGAAGTGGCTGGTGAAGCCGACCAGCAGGAAGGCCAGGATGGCCGGCGTGAGAATCTGGCCGTAGGGCGGCTTCTCGGCCTTCGCTCCGCGCCGCGCACGGCGACGCTCCTGGAGCTGGGCCGGCTCGCGAATGAAGGCGACCAGCGCCACGGCGGTCAGCGCCGCGAGGATCGCCCCGAAGTAGAAGATGGCGTGAAAGCCGGAGGTGCCGTCGCCGAGGAAGCGCAGGGCGATGGCGCCGATGGCCGGGCCCACGATGAGCCCGCCGAACTGCGCCGACATGAGGATGCCGTAGGACTTGCTACGGTTGGAATCCGTGGTGACGTCGGCGACGAAGGCCATGGCCGCCGGCGCCACCGCTGCCGTCCCGACCCCTTCGAGCAGCCGGAACACCACGAACCACCAGGGGTTCATGGTCGTGGTGAAGAGCAGCATCGCCACGGCGAAGAGCGTGACGCCGCCGATCATCACCGGCTTGCGGCCGATCATGTCGCTGAGCCAGCCGAAGGGCGAGGAGAACAGGAGCGTACCCAGGTAGAACATCGCGGAGATGAGACCGATCATGAACAGCGAGCTGTGCGCCTCATCTCTGAGGAAGATGGGCAGGAACGGCATGATCGCGCCGAAGCCCGTCCAGACCACGAACTCTGCCGCGCTGACCACGCCGAGCTGGAGCCAGCTCGTGCGTGGCGTCGCCGGGAGTCCGGAAGTCTGTGTGGTGCCGGGGGAGGTCATGGCGCCTTTGCGTTCGCGCCCGAGGGCTTCGGCCCGGCGTTCTTCGGCCGCCCTACGGACATGGCCACAAGGGTATCATCTGTACCCGGGACGCCGCAGCCGCCGCGGGAGGGCCGGCTCCTGGGGGAGCTGCCGGCGCGTCAGGTCTCGCGCACGTCGCGGGAGAGCAGCCCCAGGAGGGCCGACATGGCGACGATCGCCCCGGCGACCACGAAGAGGGCGCGCACGTCGAAGACGCCCGCAAGCGCGCCGCCCACGAGCACCGAGAGCGCGTAGGTGCCCTGCGTGAGCGTGAAGCGCGTGCCCAGCACCCGGCCCAGCATGCCCTCGGGCACGACCTCCTGCAGGTACGTGTCGACGGCGATCAGGGCGACGGCGTTGGCTACCCCGAAGAGCAGGAAGGGGATGCTCGCCTGCCAGACCGACTCCGCGGCGGCCACGGCTACGAGGCATACCCCCATGAACGCCAGTCCGACGACCATCGTCCAGCCTTTGCGCACGCGCGGCGCGAGAGCGGCGAGCGCGAGTGAGCCGACGAGGTATCCCGCTCCGATGGCCGCCTCGAGGAGGCCGAACGTTCTGGTCCCGCCGCCCAGCACGCGGACGGCGAGCATGAAGGTGAGGGGGTAGGCGGCCCCGAGGCCCGAGACGCAGACGATGATCATGATCGTGTTGGCACGCAGACCGGGGTGACCGCGAAGAAAGGCGAACCCCTCGCTCAGTTCGTTCCAGAGCGCACGCACGCCTCGCTCGACGGCCGCGTGTGCGGGTGTCCGGTAGCGCATCAGCAGCAGCGCCACGGCCGAGACGACGAACGTGACGGCGTCAAGCTCGAAAGCGGTCGTCGTGCTCACCGACGCGAGGAGGAGGCCGGCGAAGGCCCATCCGAGGATCTCGGTGAGGTTCTCGGCGGTGGCGAGCAGAGAGTTGGCGCGCATGAGCCGCGCCCGAGGCACGATCTCCGGGACGATGGCGAGCTTGGCGGGGTCGAAGAACACACCGGCCGTCGCCATCGCGAAGCTGAGCACGTAAACCAGCGGCAGCGAGCGGGAGGCGACGAGCGGCACCAGCAGGACCAGGCCCGCGCGGACCACGTCCGCGAGGACCATCAGGCTGCGCTTGTTGTAGCGGTCGACCAGCACGCCGGCGAAGGCGCCGAAGAGGACGTAGGGCAGCGTGTAAAGAGCGAACACGGCGCCGGTGCCTACGGCCGAGCCCGTGGTCGTGTAGACGAGCCACGGAAAGGCGAGCGCGGCCAGCCGGTCGCCTATCTGCGAGACGAACTGGCCCACCCAGAGCAGCAGGAAGCTGCTGTTGCGGGCCAGGGATGCGTCCGGTGTCTCCGTGGCGGCGGCGTTCGCCTCTATTGTGTGTTCCCCCTTGCTGCGCGCCGCGACTCGGGCGAGGCGGGCGCGCTGGCGTGCCCCTGCGGCCGATCTCCGCGCGACCGCGCACGAAGCCTACAACATGCGGGGTCGCATGTCCCGGTCCGCGGGTGACGGCGCGAGCGGCGATGCAGGCGGCAGCGGGAAGCGTTGTCCAAAATGGCAACTGAGACGGAGAGACTTGCCCACTATGTCCAAATGCGTTGGCTAGGCACGACCCGGCGTGTCTCCGTAGAGTCGCTGCACGATTGTCAACCATTGTGTATCGGCATGAGGCCGAGAACCTTTAGGAGGGAACATGCGCTTCGGTGGAAAAATGCACATCAGGTCCGGTGGCAAGATGCACATCCGTTTCGGCGGGAAGATGCACTGACCGCGAGTTGTCGATCGATTGAGGTCCGCTCATGAGCAAGAAGATCGAAAAGACACTCGCGTCCCTGCTGTTCGCCCTCGTCACGAGCGGCGGCGGCAGCAAGATGCACTGACTGTTCAAGCGTTGCCGGTTTGGTGCCGATAGACGGGGCACTGCACACCCCGCGAGGTGCCGTGTCCATAGCCGAGCGTAATTACCGCGTGCTCACCACGAGCCTGGCGCTGTGCGCCGGGTTCGTGGCCGCGTACGCATCCTTCTTCCCCGGTCCGATCCCGCTCTCACCGGCCGCCATCCGCGACGCCGCCGTCTTCCTCGTGCTGGCGATCATCGCCGACGAGATGGCCGTGGAGGTCTCCGACAGGGTCACCCTGGCGGCGTTCAATCTGCCGATCCTGCTGGCGATCATGTTCACCGGGCGCCTGCCGGCGATCGCCGTCGCCATCGGCGTCGGGCTGTGGGGCGCCTGGCGCGAGAGCACGCGAGTGGTGGTCGTCTACAACACCGCGAACTTCGTGGTCTCCGTCTTTCTCGCCTCGTTGGTGTTCGACGCTCTTCTGGGGCCGCTCGGCGTGAAGCTCGACGAGGTGACGTTCGGGCTCATCGTGGCGGGGGCGGCGACGGCCGTCGTCTTCGAGGCGACCAACCTGGCGCTGTTGAGCCTGGGTATGCGCATCAAGTACAAGCGGCACTTCGCCGCGTTCTGGCGCGAGGAGATGCCGCCCTTCGTCCGGTCCCTGGGCGTGCTGCTGCTGCTGGGCCTCGGGATCGCGGCGCTCTACGCCGCCGCCGGCATCATCGCCGTCGCACTCCTGTTCATCCCCCTGTTCGCGAGCCAGTACATGTTCAAGCTGCTGGTGCGCGAGCGCGAGCACGTGGCCCGGCAGACGGAGCTGAGCGACCAGTACCTCGAGATGAACATCGGCCTGGCCGCCGCCATGGTGGTGCTGCTCGACAGCAAGGACGAGTACACGGCGCAGCATTCGGCGGCCGTGGCCATGTACTGCCGCGACATGGCCGCCGTGCTCGAGTTGCCTCACGAGCAGGAGCAGGCGCTGCACCTCGCCGGCCTGCTCCACGACCTCGGCAAAGTGGGCGTTCCCGACGCGGTCCTGCGCAAGGCGACGGCGCTCGACGACGCGGAGTGGCAGTTCATCCGCCAGCACCCGGAGAAGGGCGCGGAGGTGCTCTCGCACCTGGCCGCGTACCAGGAGGTGGCGGACATCGTCCGCTATCACCACGAGCGGCTCGACGGCAGCGGCTACCCGCACGGGATCCAAGGCGAGGCGATCCCCGAGCTGAGCAAGATCCTCGCGGTTGCGGACAGCTACCACGCGATGACGTCAGACCGCCCGTACCGCGCGGCGCGGAGCTCATTCGAGGCGCTCAAGGAGCTCCGCATGATGGGCGGCGTGACGCTGGATGAGAAGTACGTCGAGGCGCTGGCGCGCGTGCTTCGCGACAAGAATCTCGCTTACCGCGACGGCAGTTCCACCGACTTCACGGTCGAGTACGAGCGCGGCCGCATCAATCTGCGCCTGCGCGGCCAGGCGCTGGCCGACGTCAGCGGTCTCTCTGCAGCGCGGGAAGATCCAGCGGCAGGCTGACCAGCGCGCGCGCCGCGAGCGCCGCCGCCACGGCCTTCAGTACGTCCGCCCACACGAAGGGCGCCACCCCCAGCAGCAACGCGGAGCGCGGGCCGACGCCCAGCTGCAGCGCCAGCCACAGGGCGCCCAGGGCGTAGATGGGGCAGAGGCCGGCGAGGCCGGCGGCCGTCAGGCGCGGGAGCGAGGCCCGGCCGGCGCCGGCGATGGCGCCGGCCACCAGCGCCGCCGGGATGAACCCCCAGAGGTAGCCGCCGGTCGGTCCGAGCAACACCCCGAGGCCCGAGGCGCCGCCGGCGTACACGGGGGCGATCAGGCCGAGGCCCAGGTAGGCGACGACGCTCAGAGCCCCGAGTCGCGGTCCGAGCGCCATCCCCGCCAGCAGCACGAAGAGCGTCTGGAGCGTGAACGGCACGGAGCCGACGGGGATGGCCACGTAGGCCCCCGCCGCCATCATCGCGGCGAAGACGGCGGCGGCGGCGATATCGCGGGTCGTGACCGGGCTCGCGGTACTCTGCAATTGTCAACCTCACTGGAATCGAGAGAGGTGACAATGTAGTGAGCCCCCGGGCGGCTGTCAAGACGGACCGTCTGCCGCCCGGGGGTTCCGCGTTCTTCTCCGGCTACGAGCGGGGCGTCATGAGTGCAACGTCACGTCGCCCGAGTGGAAGCTGCGGATGCGACGCTCGGGGAGCTGGACGAGCAGCGCGCCGCGGTCGTCGATGCCGGCTGCGGCGCCGACCACCGGCCCCTGGCGTGTCTCGACGCTGATGGTGCGAGAGAGCAGGTAGTCGCGCTCGCGAAAGGCGGTGAGGGCACGCTCGAACCCGCCGCGGGAGGCCGTCTTGTAGTGGGACTCGAGGCTCAGCAACAGGCCGGCGAGGATCTCGCTGCGGTCCACGGTCTCGCCGCCGACCATCTTGAGCGATGTGGCCGTGCGCCGCAGGGCCACGGGGAGCTCGCTGTACTCGGTGTTCACGTTGAGCCCCATGCCGAGCACGACCCAATCGACCTCGTCCTGCTCGCCCGCGATCTCCATGAGGATGCCACCGACCTTGCGGTCGCCGATGAACAGGTCGTTCGGCCACTTGATCGCCACGCCGGCGGTGACGTGCTTCTCGATCGCCTCGGCCGCCGCCGCGGCGGCCACGATGGTGAGAAGGTGCGCCTCGTTCATCGGCAGCGGGGGGCGGAGGATGACGGAGAAGAGGAGGCCCTTGCCGGCCGGCGAGGTCCAGCGGCGGCCGAGCCGGCCGCGGCCGGCCGTCTGCGATTCGGCCACGACCACCGTGCCCTCGGGGGCGCCTCTGGTGGCCAGCGCCTTGGCCTCGATGTTGGTCGACTCGATCTCGTCGTGGTAGCGGAAGGAGTGCCCGAACACCGTCTTCTCGGTGCGGGTCGTGACGTGCGCCATGGAGAGCCGGCAGGGCTCGTCCTCGAGCCGGTAGCCTCTGCGCGAAACCCCGGTGATGCGGTAGCCACGCTTGCGCAGCGACTTGATGTGCTTGTGCACGGCGTTGCGGGAGATACCGAGAACGTCGCTCATCGCCTCGCCCGAGACGAAGTCGCGGCTGTCGCGAAGGATGTCGATGACGGTCTGCTTGCGCTGGCTCATGTTGGTCGACTCGATGTAGGTGACGGAAACGGGCGATTCCATAAGGTTCTCCTTCGGGGGCATAGACGCTACGCCAGGAGGCTAGCCTGTCGGAATCCTTTGTGAATCATACCCAGGTCGTATTTGTCGTCTCGTCGCGGCCGGGACGATCGCCGCGCGTCCACCGATCAGGCCGACCGGCCGATGAGGCCGATCGCGCGATGGTACTCCAGCACCGCGCCGAGCCTCGTGGTCTGGCCGAGCTTGCGGAGGATCCGGGTGACGTGTGTCTTCACGGTCGGCAGCGCCAGGTAGAGCTCCCCGGCGATCTCCGCGTTCGTCCTGTCCTCCGCCATCAACTCCAGGACCTGGCGCTCCCGCCGCGTGAGCTCGGCGAGCGGGTCACGGGTGTCACCGGCCTCGCCCTCCGCTACGCGCCGTCTGGCCAGGCCGTCCCTGGTGTCGGCACGTCTTCCGGCGCCGGCGACCGGGGTGCCGACGCGCCCCCGCTCGTCGAGATAGCGGAGCCACGTGCCGACCTCCGACGGGCAGTCGCGCCGCAACTGCTCCCTGACCTTCTCGAACTGCCAATGCCGGCTGAGGGCGTCCAGCAGCCGCGGTCCGAGTCCGTTGCTCCGGTTCCGGCGGAGGACGGCCGCCGCCACGTCGGCGCGCGGGCCGAGCTCCTGGGCGACGAGGTTGATGTGACCCAGGGCGAGCTGGCGCGGCAGGCAGCGCTCGAGCTTCTCGACGGCCCTTCTTCTGTCGCCGGCCCTGAAGAGCAGGATCGCGTCGTAGAGGTGCCCCTTGAGCTCCACGAAGCTGAGGCGGGCCGTCGCCGCCGTTCGCGCCAATCCCGCGAGCTCACGGTGTCTCGACTCACCCAGGATGCCTTCGACGAACGCGAGGTTGGTGGCCGCGTTGAGTGCGAGGTACGGGTCGCGCTCGACGGGGACGGCCTGCGCTGCGCGCCGGCACGGGTCGAGGCTGGCCTCGACCCGGCCGCAACGGCGGAGCACACTGGCTTCGTGGCTGAGTGCGAAGCACAGCAGGGTCGGCTCGTGGGCGCCGTCGTCGTCGTTGCACAGCGCTTCCAGTGACTCGAGCCCCTCGTTCACGGCGCCCGTGCACGCACGCAGAAACGCGATGTTGTCCCGGATCATGTACGAGGCCGCAGCGTGCCCGTGCCGCGCGCTCGTCTCGGCCGCCTCGCGGAGGAGCCGCGCGGCGGCGTCGTACTCCCCCAGCGCCATCTCGATCATGCCGTGGGTGTTGAGCGCCGCGGACTTCAGTCCGATCGTCTGACCCGGGTGGTGGCTCACGATTATCGTGCGCCGGGCAGATCGGATGTCGCCCTGGTAGAAAGAAGCGTGTGCCCGCAGCGCCTGGGCTCGCATGATCTCGTCGGGCTGGGCGTGGGGAAGGAAGGCCGCGGTCTGGCGAGACGCCGAATCGACCTCGTCCCACGTCCGCATGTCCAGGGCGGCAGAGAGAAGACTCAGGAGCGTGTGCAGTCTCTGCGCGTCCGTCTGCGCGAGCGGAAGCGCTCGGTGGCAGGTCTTGATGCACGCCTCCGGGTCGTCGGCCCAGAACTCCGTGCACTCGGTGATCGAGAGAGCCTCGTACAGCCCCGCCGTGTCGCCGGCTCGCTCGAGGAGCGCGCACGCGCGCCGCAGATCCGACAGGGCGGCGCCGAAGCCGCCGTCGCGCGCGCCCAGCGCTCCGGAGAGGATGAGCGCCCAGGGCCGGTCGCCCGTCGGCGACGGGCGGATTCGCTTGAGCCACGAGCCGAGTTGCTCCGTCGTGCAGCGATCCAGACCCGCTTCGCCGGCGCGCGCGATCACGTCGAGGGCGGCTCCGGGTGAGTTGGCGGCGAGCAGCAGTTCCACCGCTCGCCGGCTGTCACCCGACTCTTCGAGCGCCACCGCGGTGTCGACCTGCAGGGCGTGGAACGCACGCTCACCCTCATCCTGGACGACGCGCTGGCGGAGGAACTCGCGGAACAGGGTGTGGTAGCGAAATGCACCCTGCCGATCGGCGACGAACGTGAACACCCGGTTGCTGGACAGGTGGCGCAGGTGCCGGTGGGAGTCTCCGGCCGGCGCCAGCAGTTCCGCCAGTTCGAGGGTGAGGTGCTCGAGGCAGCAGGTGCGCAGGAGAAAGGCGCGAACGTCCGCCGCTTCTCGCTGGAACACCTGCTCGGCGAGGTAGGAGTACATGTCGGTCTTCAGTCTCGGGTCGGCCAGTGCGCTCTCGAGAGAGGCCGCGTCCAGCCAGGTCAGGGCCATCCCGGCAAGGACTACGCTTGCCGGCCATCCTTCCGTGAGCGCGAGGAGGCGGGTGATGTGCTCCGGGTCGTGGCGCTGCCCGGAGCGCTGCTGGATGACGGTGGCTACCTGGTCCGCGTCGAAGCGCAGGAGCTGGCTGTCGATACGCGACAGATCGCCTTCGAGGTGCATCTTCTCCACGGGGAAGGACGGTTCGTAGCGGGTGAGGACGACGAAGTGGAGGTCGGCCGGCGAGTTGGCCAGCAGGTAGGACAGCATCCGGTCGAGGTCACGGGAGCCGGCGGCCTCGTGGTAGTCGTCGAGGACGAGGTGTTGTCTGGAGCGGAGCGATGCTTCGCAGGCGGAGACGAACAGAGCTGCGAGGCTCTCGGCGGGCAGGTCGGTCGCCGAGCCGGCTTCGAGTTCGCGGAGCAGCGTCTCGCCGAAGCCGGGAGTACGGCTGCGCAGGGCACGGACGATCGCCATGAGGAAGACGAGTGGATCGTGGTCGAGCACGTCCAGCTTGTACCAGGCGGCTTGGCAGCCGAGGCGGTCGAGCACGGCGGCCGTGGTGGTCGTCTTGCCGTATCCGGCCGGCGCGCACACCAAGGTAAGCCGGCGCTTGAAGGCCGACGCGAACGCGGCGACGGCGTCGTCGCGGAGGCTGGCTTCGTCAAGCCGCGGATGGAGCAGCTTGGCGTCGGCAGGCCTGCATCTCGAGTCGTCGCTCCGCACCGTCTCTCCTGAACTTGCGCATCGCCCCGCCAGGGGGCGGATACTATAGCAGGGATACGGTCACAGGTGTGTCCCAGACACCGTACGGGTGGTGGACGATTCAGTCACCGAGCGTGGCGAGCGCCAGCTCGACGGCCTCGGCGGGCGTCTCCGCCCGTCGCACCCCGTCGAGCTCGCCGCCTTCCGGCGGCGTGACGTCCCACGTGTCCAGCAAGATCACGTGCTTGCCGACGCTGCGCGCCAGGGCGATCTCGCTGAGCGTACCCCAGGCGCCGCCGAGGGCGATGACGACGTCGCCGCTGGCCACGACGCTCAGATTGCGCGCGTGGCCCATGGCGCTGCAGACGCTGTAGGTGAGGCCGGGGGCGGCGCGGTGGCGGTCGGCCTCCGGCAGGATGCCGAGCGTGACGCCGCCCATCTTCTTCGCCCCGCGAGCGACGGCCTCCATGACGCCCTCGCGGCCGCCGCAGACGACGACGCAGCCGCGCTCTGCGAGGAGCTCCCCGAGCTCCTCGGCCTTCGCGGCCAGCTCCGCCGAGGCGCGGCTCGCGCCGATGACGCTCACGTACCGGGTCGCGCCCACGTCACCTCCGGCTCATCTCCGCTCCCGGCGGGCGACGCCCGCCGGGGGTCGGTGCGGCAAGCGTACCGCAGTCCGCCGGGCGCGCACAGGCCGGAGCCGTCCCCCCGACGCCTGGAATCGTTGGACCATGGGAGTATGCTTGTGATGGTGGAGGTCGACCGTGGAGGGGAGAGCCATGAATGCTGTCCGTCGCCTCGTGATCCTGGGGCTCTTCGTACTTGTGCTGTGCGCGCTTGCGCTACCCGTCGGCGTGGCCGGAGCAAGCCCCGACTACATGTCCATGTCGTTCGTCACCCGCACCCACGGGTGGGTCTCCGGCGTCGACGATGCGACCGGCACCAAGAGGGTGTGGAGGACGACCGACGGCGGAGCGGTCTGGCTCCCCGTCGCCGATCAGATCCTGGCCGGTAACGATCTCTCGTTCGTGGCGTTCGCAAGCAAGACGATCGGCGTGTGGGGCTACGGCGGCGTCGAGTACACCACCGACGGCGGCGACACCTGGGATCCTGCGTTCGCCGGGGGCGGCAACTACAACCAGGCCGACTTCGTGAGCCTCACGCGTGGCTGGGCGGGCTGGTCCAACGGGACGTCCGAGTCCGGGGGCGGCATCGCCCGGACGGACGACGGCGGCAAGACGTGGACGGCGCAACTGGACAAGCCGGCGCCCGACGGATCGGGAGGCTTCTCGCGCGTGAGCGCTCCCACGACGAAGAGGTGCTACGTGCTCAAGTGGGGCCGCAGCGGCGGCGTCTACGCTACGGCCAACGCCGGCGGCAAGTGGGTACGGCGCCTCCTTCCCTCCTTCAAGGTCAAGTACCGGTACTACTACGACCTCGACTTCCCCGGCAAACTCACGGGCTGGGCGGTCGGTGACGGCGGCCGTATCGTGAAGACGGCCAAGGCGGGCGTCTCGTGGACCAAGCAGCAGTCGGGCTGCACGGCACGCCTCACGGGCGTGGACTTCGTCAACACCAAGGTGGGCTACGCGGCGGGCGCCGGCGGCCGCGTGCTCAAGACGACGGACGGCGGCAGGCACTGGAAGCGGCTCAAGACGGGCACCACCAAGTCGCTCAATGCGGTCTGCTTCGTCGACCGGACTCACGGCTGGGTCGCCGGCGACAACGGCGTGCTGCTGCGCACGACGAACGGCGGCAAGACGTGGACCGGGCGGCTCTGAGGCGCTGAGGCCGCCTCCGGCCACTCCTGCGGTCGGCTCGGGAGCGGCCGGTCAGTCCTGCGGGCGGCCGGGCGGCGCGAAGCGGCCGCGCCCGGCCGCCTTGTCCTCGGCCTCCCTCCGCAGGCACGCCCAAGGCTTTCTGCCGGGCGAGCCGTAGAAGAGCCTGAAGTCGGGCCGGTAACCGCGACCCTCGTAGAGGCTCACCGCGGCGTCGTTGCCGGTGTCGACCCCGATCTCCACGTCTTCGACGCCGCGGCGCTCAAGCTCGGCGTCCATGGCGTCCATGAGCGCGGAGCCCACTCCGTTGCCGCGCTCGCCCTCGGCGACGCAGAGGTGGGCGAGCTCCGCGTGCGTGTCGCCGGTGTACCAGACGGGGTCCGGCCCTTCGATGCGCACGAAGAGGTACCCGACGGCGCGGCCTCCACGCCGGGCGACGAGCGCGAAGGCGCTGCTGCTCTCGAGCGCCGGGAGCATCTCGGCGCGCTCGAGCTCCCACGACTCGTCCGACGGCCGCACGGGCACGATCGAGTCGGGCAGTGCCGCCACGTGGTCCAGCAACGCCTTCCACAGGTGCGCCACGTCTTCGATGTCGGCGGGGTCCAGCAGGTCGATGGCGATGTCGTCGGGCACGGGCACGGCTCCTTTCGCGCGCGGTCACCGTGCAGACTACCTCAGTCGATGACCCCGTCGCACCGCGAGAGGCTGGCCCGAGTGCGGCGTCCCCTTCGCTCTCGCGCTTACGAACGACGAGCCTCGCCTTGCCGATCTTCGTGGAGTTGTTGCCGGCCAGGTCCTTGCCGGTGACGAAGACGTTGTAGGTCCCCTTCTTGAGCGTCCAGCGGTAGTTGACGTACCACCACAGTCCGGCTCCCGGCTGCGTGTCGTAGCCCCAGCTCAACGTCTTCACGGTCTTTCCGCGCAGCGTCTTGATGCGCACCAGGCAGGTCACCTGGGGGCTGAGCGTGTCACGGACGACGAAGTACAGCCTGCCCTTCTTGCCGCGCTTGACTGTCAGCTTCTTCGCCGCGCAGGTGGGCCCGCGCGTGTCGATCTTGACGGTGAGCGTGCGCGCCGCCTCCCTGTTCGCCGGCGACGTCGGTCGCGTAGTACGTCAGTCTCGTCAGGCCGTCGTTCGAGTGGCTCTTGAGAGCGTCGATCGTCGCGATGACCTTGGCGCTCTCGATGACCTGTTCCGCGCCGTCGTTGAAGCGGCCGGTGATCGACTTGACGCCCGAGCCTCCCGGCTCGTCCACGGCCGTGAGCGTGAGCTTCACGTCGCGGTTGTGCCAGCGGCTGTCCAGGCCCGTGACGGTCGTGACCGGCGGCGTGGTGTCGGTGCCCGGCGGCGGCGAGCCGCCGGTCGTCGCGTAGGCCTTGATGCAGGCGTTGGCGCTGGACTTCCACGTGGTCAGGTCGGTCCACGTCGTGCCGTTCGAGCTGTAGTAGCTCTGGCCGGGCGAGGCCGTGGCGGCGCTCGAGTAGCCGGGCTCGGCGTACTCGACCGGCAGCGGGAAGTTGTGCCCGGCGTCGTGAGCTTGACGGCGACCACGAAAGCGGCGCCGCTCGTCAGGGCGCGCCCCGCCGGCAGGGTCACCGTGTGGAAGCCCATCTGCGGCAGCGTGCCCTGGGTGACCTTCGTGAGGGCGGCGGTCGTCGGGCCCTGCCAGATCTCGTACGCGGTGTTCGGCGCCTCGGCGTAGAAGCCGACCGCATTCAGGGTCGAGGTCGACGCCGGCGGTGAACCGGTTGGCGCCCCAAAGGGTCGTGCCGCCTGCGCCGAAACCGGTGACCTCGCCCAGCGGGTCGTACTGGTAGATCGTGTCGTAGTTCGTCGGGGACTGGGCGCCCTCGAAGGTGGCGGCGTAGCTGAGTCGCGTCCGAACTTCGTGTCGTAGTAGGAGACGTAGAAGTAGCCGCCCTCGCCGAAGCCCGTGCCCCAGCTGTTCCTGACGATGAAGGCGCCGTTGCCCGGCGGCGTGGTCGCGAAGTTGCTCGCCGCGTAGTCGTCGTCCCAGCCGACGACCAGCACGGCGTGGTTCGAGTCGGATCCGCCGTTGTAGTAGTAGGCGTGCGTCGGTCGGGTTGTAGTAGGACGAGCCGCTCGAACTGCCCTGCCACGACATCGAGATGTAGGTCGCGCCGTGGGTGGAGACCGCGTACTTGATGCGGTCGTTGTCCGTGGACGAGAGCGCGCGGCGTACCAGGAGACGTCCTGCACGTGCTTGCGCGCCGTAAGGCCGCCCGGCGTGACGCCGTCGCCGTAGGCGTCCTCGGATTCCCAGACCGGGCCGCCCCAGCGGGCGAGGTAGGCGGTGGACATCCAGAAGTGGCCGCCGAAGTCGTACTTTGGCCGCGGCCGTCGCTGCCCATGTCGAACCCGCTGGTCAGGACCATGTGGTCTTCGGAGAAGTCACGCGACTCGCCGGGCAGCAGGCACGACTCCATCGAGCCGTAGGTGGCGAACGACCAGCAGGTGCCCCACGGGTCCTGGTCCTTGACCGACGTGAGCTTGCCCGTGGTGCGCAGGTCGAAGCTGCTCGCGTAGCCGCGCGTGGATCGCTGCGCCGGCGCCGCGTCGGCGGAGAACAGCGCATGCGGAGCCGGTCGTGCGCCGAGTCCGTGGCCGTCGACGCTGCGGAACACGGCGTCGAGGTTGCGCCGGGCCTGCCAGAGGACGAAGTCGGGGTTCAGGGGGGCCGCTCCCACCTTTGCCGGCGCCGGCTCCTGCGTCAATGTGTTCGGCGTTGCCTCCGCGACCGCTGCGCCGAACAGCAGCAGTACCACCACGAGACTCATGAATGCGGCCGCGGTGACTGCGCACGCACGCTTGACGATGTGCTGGGCACTCATGTGGGACCCCCCTCCTCCACGGGAACGTACCTTCGTGGCCGCGCGTGGCCGACGACGAGCTCCCTCACTTCCGTGATCACGGTGCGTCTTCAGTCTAACGCTGCGTCCCTCCGTTCGCCAGAGTGAGACGGACGCGTCGCGGGCGGGGGCGGGTCGCGGCGTCGCAGTCGGCCGCGGGAGCTCACACGAGCCCGCCCGGCAGGAGTCGCCGCGGCCGGTGACTCCTGCGTGCTCTTGTCACGTGGCGGCACTCCCGCCGCCAGGACGGGCACGGCGGTGGATGACGGCGGCCGCATCGTCAAGACCGAGGATTGTGGCGTCAAGCGGACGCAGCAGAGGTCTCCGGGTCCTCGCCGGATCACTATCTCACGGTCAGCTTCGCCGAGCGCACACGGGCAGTCCCGTTGCCGGCAATGTCCGTGGCCAGCACTCGATACGTGTACACGCCCTTTGCGATGGTGGCCTTGTACCTGTAGGTCAGGGCGACGTTGGTCTTTCTGGTGCCGACGCGGATCGTCTTCACGACCCTGCCGCGCTTCTTGATCTGGATCTTGACGACCGCTTTGCCGCAGCCTGGGCGCCCGTCGACGACACGGTACTTCAGCGCCACCCGCTTGCCCTTCTTGACCTTCGCGGCGACGGCCTTGGTCGCCGGCCTGACGGTGTCGATGTTGATGAAGCCGGCTTCGTGGACGGACTCGGTGGCCAGTGAGTCACTGGCGTAGTACCTGAAGTCGTGGGAGCCCTCGCCGTTCACCGCGGCGGTGACGCTGTCCCCGGCTGCGGACACCCAGGTGGCGCCGCCGTCGGCGCTGTAGTGGATGGTGCGTCCCGTACCCGTGCCGCCGGAGGCGGTGACCGTCACGGACTGCGTGGTCTTGCGCCAGCTGCTGACGGCGTCTGGGGCGAAGGCGTAGCTGCTGCCGCTGACCGGCGGCGGCGGGCCGACCACCGTGACGGTGAAGGTCTTGTCCGGCGTCTCGAGGTTGCCGGCGGCGTCGGTGGAGCGGTAGTTGACGGTGTGCGTGCCGGCGCCGAGGACGACGCTCGTGCCGTCCGTGAAGGCGGCTGCGCCACCTACCTTGTACTCCGTCTTGGCGAGGCCGCCGCTCATGCCCGACGTGGCGTCGGCGGGTGTGAGCGTGATGGTCGCCGGGGCGACCAGCGAGGCGGCCAGATGGTCGTCCGCGGTGACCGGCGGGGTCGTGTCGATGTTGACGTACCCGGGGCTGTGCACGGCCTCTGTCGAGAGTGAGTCACTGGCGTAGAACCGGAACCGGTGCGACCCGTCGCCGCTCACCGAGGCGGTGGCGGTGGAGCCGGCGACGGCGGTCCAGGTCGTGCCGCCGTCGATGCTGTAGTTGATGGTGAGCCCTGTCCCCGATCCCGCGATGGCGTCTACGGTGACCGACTGCGCCGTGGTCCTCCAGTCGCCGGCCGGGCCGGCGGCGAAGGCGTACGAGCTGCTGCTGGCCGGCGGCGTCGGCGGCGTCGCCACCGTGACGCTGAAGCTCTTGTCGGGCGTCTCGCGGTTGCCGGCGGCATCGGTGGAGCGGTAGGCGACGGTGTGCGTGCCGGCGCCGAGGACGACGCTGGTGCCCACCGTGTAGGAGGCCGCGCCGCCCACCTTGTACTCGGCCTTGGCGAGTCCGCCGACCATGCCCGAGCCCGAATCCGTCGGCGTCAACGTGATCGTGCAGGGTGCGACGAGGGACACGGAGAGGTGGTTGTCGGTAGTGACCGGCGGAGTCGTGTCGCTGACGGTCGTCGCATAGGCCTTGATGCAGGCGTTGGCGCTGGACTTCCACGTGGTCAGGTCGGTCCACGTCGTGCCGTTCGCGCTGTAGTAGCTCTGTCCGGGCGAGGCCGTGGCGGCGCTCGAGTAGCCAGGCTCGGCGTACTCGACCGCCAACGGGTAGGCGTAGCCCGGCGTCGTGAGCTTGACCGCGACCACGAAGGCGGCGCCGCCGGTCAGGGCCACCGGCGAGGGCAGGGTCACCGTGTGGAAGCCCATCTGCGGCAGCGTGCCCTGGGTGACCTTGGTGAGGGCGGCGGTCGTCGGGCCCTGCCAGATCTCGTATGCCGTATTCGGCACCTCGGCGTAGAAGCCGATTGCCTTCAGCGTCGAGGCGGCTGTGGCGGTGTACCTGTTCGCGCCCCACAGCGTCGTCGAGCTGCCCGATCCGAAGGAGTTGACGTCCCCGAGCGGGTCGTACTGGTAGACAGCGTCGTAGTTGGTCGTCGGGGCGACGCCCTCGAAGGTGGCGGCGTAGCTGGTGCGCGCGAACTTGGTGTCGTAGTACGAGACGTAGAAGAACCCGCTCTCGCCGAAGCCCGTGCCCCAGCTGTTCCTGACGATGAAGGCGCCGTTGCCCGGCGGCGTGGTCGCGAAGTTGCTTGCCGCGTAGCCGTCGTCCCAGCCGACGACGAGGACTGCGTGATTCGTGTCGGATCCGCCGTTGTAGTAGTAGGCGTGCGTGGTCGCGTTGTAGTAGGACGAGCCGCTTGAGCTGCCCTGCCACGACATCGATATGTAGGTGGCGCCGTGGGTGGAGACAGCGTACTTGATGCGGTCGTTGTCGGTGGCTGAGGCGCGCGGGGCGTACCACGAGATGTCCTGCACGTGTTTGCGCGCCGAGAGGCCGCCGGGCGTCACGCCGTCGCCGTAGGCGTCCTCGGATTGCCAGACGGGGCCGCCCCAGCGGGCGAGGTAGGCGGTGGAGAACCAGATGTGGCCGCCGTGGTTGTACTTCTCCGTCGCTGTGGCGCCGGTGTCGAAGCCGCTCTGCAGCACCAGGTTGTCCTCGGAGAAGTCGGCGAGCTCACCGGGCAGCAGGCTCGACTCCATGGATCCGTAGGTGGCGAATGCCCAGCAGGTGCCGTAGCTGCCTTGGTTCTTGACGGGAGACAGCTTGCCCAGGCTGCGCAGGTCGTAGTCGGGAGCGTAGGCGTCGAGCGTGCGTGCGGCCTCGGCGGCGTCGTCGGCGGCGAGTGCCTGCGGCGCCGGCCGCTCGCCGAGCCCGAGCCCGTCGGCACTCCGGAGTGCGGCGCTGAGCTCCCGTCTGGCCTGCCAGAGCACGAAGTCGGGGTTCAGAGGCGCTGCCCGCACTCGCGCCGCCGTCGGCTTCTCGGTCTGCGCCGGCTGAGCCGCGGGCACGGCCGGCGCCGCGATCAGCAGGAGCAGCGTTGCGAGAGCAAGGAGTACGAACGCCCTCGCCGCCGGTGTCCATCTGCTTGTCCTGCGGATGCTCATGGCGCCTCCCTCGCGACGACTGTCACCGGCCCGCGGCGTGCCGGTCCGGGAATCGAGTTCCTCCCTCTGTACATCGGACCGAGGGCTCGTAACCTTGACCCCACCGCTCTGCCGCGGTCATCCGAGGACGGCCCTCAGCAGCGCGACCGCCCCGGCCTTGCACAGCGGCTCGTTGAGGTTGCCGCACTTGGGGCTCTGCACGCAACTCGGGCAGCCGCTCTCGCAGGGGCACTCGGCAACGAGGGTGCGGGCGTCGGCGGCGAGGCTCTCGAAGGCCTCGTAGCCTCGGCGCGAGAGGCCGATGCCGCCGGGGTAGGCGTCGTAGACGAAGATGCTCGCTGCGTCGGTCTGCCAGTGCCACGCGGTGCTCAGGCCGCCGATGTCCCAGCGGTCGCACATCGCATACAGCGGCAGCAGGGCGATCAGCGCATGTTCGGCGGCGTGCAGCGAGCCGGGGGCGGCGAGCTCGTCGGTCTCGCTCAGGCCGGCGAGGGTGCGCTCCAGCACCGGCTGTGCGATCGCCAGCCAGAAGGCCTGTGTGGAGAAGGTCTGCTCGGGCAGGTCGAGGCTGGTGGTGTCGAGCACGTGACCGTCGGTCATGTCGCGGCGCTGGTAGGCGACCACCTGCTCGGTCACCTCGAGGTCACCGAGGAAGAGGGAGGCGCCGGGCAGCGGGCGCATGCCTGCCTGCCCGGCGATCTGCACGTTCTTGTCGGTCTTGGCCTGCGTGTAGTAGCTGCCGTCGAAGTCGTCGACCATGACGGTGCGGTGGTCGAGGTCGAGGTGTGCCACGAGGTAGCTGCGCCCGAGGTGCAGGTACACGGCGCCGGGGTGGCAGAAGCGCAGCACACGCTCGCGCTCGACGCTGCCGATGACCTCGCCCTGGCGTCCCTCGACGATGACGAACTGCTCGTTGCTCGCGGTGCGCAGGCCGGTCTCGGCGGCGGGCGAGTATGGCCGCGCCCACACGAGACCGTCGCCGCGCCGCCGCAGCCTGCCGGCCTGCTCCAGCCGCTCGGCCTGCAGCAGGCCTTGCTCGCCGAAGTACGCGGCGTCGGCCGGCGTGAGCGGCTGCTCGTAGGCGGCCGCCTCCAGGTGCGGCGCACTGATCTGCGGGTTGTGCAGGTCGATGATCGCCTCCTCCACGCTGCGGCTCAGGAGGCGCTCGGGCTCGCGCATGAAGTACTGGTCCAAGGCGTCCTGGCCGGCGACCAGCACGGCGTAGCCGTGCCCGGCCCGGCCCGCTCTGCCCCAGCGCTGTCGCAGGCTCGTGACCGTGCCGGGAAACCCGGTCACGAGCGAGACATCGAGGCTGCCGACGTCGATTCCCAGCTCCAGTGCCTGCGTTGCCACCACGGCGTCCAGTTCGTGCGCGAAGAGGCGCCGCTCGATGTCGCGGCGCTGCTCCGGCGTGTAGCCGGCGCGGTACGGCTGTACCCGCTCCGCCGCGCCCGGCGCCCGGTCGTCGAGGCGCCGCTTCACGTGGCCGTACACCAGCTCGGCCGCCTTGCGAGTGGGCGCGAACGCGATCACGCGCGCACCTGCGAGCACGCACTCGGCGGTGATGTACGCGGCCTCCGCGAGAGCGCTGCGCCGCGTGCCGGCGGCCGGGTCCTCGATCGGCGGGTTCCAGAATACGACCGTGCGTTCCGGCCGCGGCGCCTCGTCCCCGTCGACGACGGCGAACGGCAGCCCGGTGAGTTTCTCCGCGAAGGCCCGCGGGTTGGCGATGGTCGCGGAGGTGAGCACAAACTGCGGGTGTCCGCCGTACTGCGCGCAGAGCCGCCGCAGACGGCGCACGACCTGGGCGACGTGGCTGCCGAAGACGCCGCGGTACACGTGCGCCTCGTCGAGGATCACGTAGCGGAGCTGGTGCAGGTACTCGGCCCAGCGCTCGTGCGCCGGCAGGATGCCGACGTGCAGCATGTCGGGGTTGCTGAGGAGGATCGTCGCGCTGCGCCGCAGCAGGGCCCGCTGGTCCTGCGGCGTGTCACCGTCGTAGATCGCCGGGCACGGCGCCGGGGACGTGGAGCCGCGTGAGCTTGCGCGCCTGATCCTGCGCAAGCGCTTTGGTGGGGAAGAGGAAGAGGGCGCGGCTCTGTGGCTCGGCCGCGAAGGTCTCGAGCACGGCGAGCTGATAGCAGAGGCTCTTGCCGCTCGCCGTGCCGGTGCTGATGACGACGTTGTCGCCGGCCGCCAGCCGCTCCCGAGCGGCGGCCTGATGGCCGTAGAGCGAGTGCACGCCGGCCGCGAGCAGCGCTTCGCGCAGCTCGGCCGGGAGGTCGGGGGGCAGGTCGGCGGCGTGCCCGCGCCGCGCCGCCTCGTGCGCCACCGTCACGACCTGCTCGTGCCCGCCACCGGTGAAGAGGGCGCGCAGGCGGCGCGACGCTTCGGGGGTCATTCTGCGGTCGGCGTCCACGCCACCATCCTACTCCGGTGGACGGCGCCGCCCATCGGCCCGTGCGCGCTTCCCCTTCATCCCACGCGAAAGGGCGCTTACGCGCCCTTTCAACCGGTCGGCTCTGTCTCCGGGGTCACTTGGCGATGCGACGCCCGACGTCGAGTGTGAAGAACCATACGGAGCCGCCGCAGGCGCGGAATCCATCCTTGGTCTCGACCGCCCCGACGCCGATGTTGCGGAATGCCTTGGTGAGGATGACGGCACGGTGCGACTGCGACTTCATCCACCCGCTCACGACGACGCAGGGACTCGAATAGATGCCGGCGCCGTAGTAGATGTTCTCGCCGGCCTTCCAGTAGCGGTAGCCGGAGCGCTTGTAGCCGTGGCGGATCATGCGCTTGAAGCAGGTCTCGCCGCTCAGCGACGAATGGTCGAAGTACTTCTCGGTACCCATCTCGGCTGAGTGGCTACGGGCGGACCGGACGAGACTGGCGTTGACGCGCAGCGCGCAGAGACCGCGCTTGGCCCTCTCCTTGTTGACGAGCTTCACGACCTGTCGCTCGTAGGAGTTCAGCGTGACCGCGGCGGGTGCGGCTGCCGGGACGGTCATGAGAAGCATCACGGCCAGCGCCGCGATCATGGCTACCATGCCGCACCGAGTCTTCATGGCTCACCTCCGAGCCCAGCGTCGCGCTCTCACGCACGTCGGACCGCCTGTGGGTCGGTCCCTGACACTTGCTGGTATCGGCGTGACAGGGGATCGGTTGAGGCCCCACGGGCCCTCTTCCTTAGCCAATTCGGACAACGGCCGGGGCGGTCTCCGGGCGGGGTCGAGCCTGAGGTGGGCGAGTCGAGGAGGGGCTACGCGTGCAGCCGCGCTGCCGATTCGGTGCGCGGTACGCCGCGGGCAGGTGGACCGTGAATCGGCGTGCGGAGCTCCGAGACCCGACTTGGCGTGTCGGCGTGCCCGGCAGGCCGGCCGCGCCGGCCGCCGCGACGTCGGCCCGCCTTGTCCGGCTTCTCCGGTTCACCCTTGGATGAAGCCGATTCGCACTCGTCGGCGTTCCCGTTGCCTCTGTCCCAGTCGCCGCCGGGCCCATTGCCGTGAGGCGTCGCCGCCGGGCGGCCGTGCGCGACTTCCGGGGAGTCGCCCTGAGGTCCGCCGTCCGCGGCCACCGTCGCCGGCGCGGACGGATCTGGCCGTCCGTGCCCCTGCGCCGCGCGGGCCCCCTCGTAGGCGACGGTCGCGATCTTGGCGGCGGCGAGACCGCCGGCATTGGCGATGAGACCGCCGGCCATGAGTGTGAGACCCTGCGTTGCTCCGGCGGCGCCTCCCGCGCCCGCACCTGAGACGCCCACTCCTGCGGCGCCCACTCCTGCGGCGCCACCGCCGCCCCGGCTCGGTGAGGCCGAGCGGGAAGCGCCCCTGGAGCGCCGCAGGCAGAGGCGCCGACCCAAGGGCGATGCTCGGCCCCATCGCGCCCAGGCTCCAGGTCTCGACGGTCTTGCGGCAGACTGGGCAGTGGGCCGCTCGGGCGACGACGCGCCGGCGCTCTGCTGTGGCCAGGGTGCCGCCGGCCGCGGCGGCGACTGCGTCCGGATCTCAGACCGGCGACGAGGTCGGCGTCCGACCGGCCTCCGCCTAGCTGAGTCTGACCAGGGCCGAGGATGAGGGGAGCGATGGTCGCCATACGACTATCGCATCGGCATGTCGCGGCTTGACCAGAACCGGAGGCTATCGCGAGGCTGAGCGCAGCGGCGCGGCCACGACGGCTTGCGGCCGGCGGGCCGCCGTTGTAGCTTGAAGCCCGATATGCACACAAGCCCGGCCAATCAGCGTCGGCGGCACCACGTTCGCCGGCGCAACCAGATTCGCCGCCGGCGTGTGGTCGCGCTGGTCGTTCTCGTGACCCTCATCTTGCTTGCGATATGGGTCGCGTACGCCATTCCCGGCCAGACGCCGGCCCGCGTGCCCGCCGGCGCCGCCGTACCGACGTTCGGTCGCAGTGCCGACCCCGACGAGGCCGTCGTAGTCGCGCGGGTCGACAGCATCGACATCCTGCTCCCGGTCGCGCGCGAAGTGACCACGGCCGTCGCCTTCCACCCCGTCGACACTCCCGACACGGTGGCGTTCTCCCCGGTCGGGGAGCGGATGGGCGGCGGCGGCCTGCGGCAGCGTCTCGCCGACATCTTCGCCGCCGGCGGCGGGATGCAGTACTTCCTCATGGACGGCGACGACGACGCGTCCTCCTCGACCGCGGGACTCGATGTCGGCGCCGTTCCCGGCTCACCGGTGGCATCTCCCGTCGACGGCAAGGTCACGGCGATCAAGGAGTACAGCATCCTGGGGCGCTACGCCGACACGCAGATCGACATCCGTCTCGCGAGCGACCCGTCGCTGCTCCTCGTGATCACCCACATCCAGAAGCCCAAGGTCGAGATCGGGCAGATCGTGAAGCGCGGGACGACTGTGCTCGGGGCGGTCCGCGGCTTCCCGGCGGGGCTCGATCAGGCGCTCAGCCAGTACACCTCGGACAACGGTGATCACGTGCAGTTCGTTCTGCTGCGTGTCACACCCGAACTGGCGGGCCTGTGAGCGCGCCCGGCGCCGTCCCGGCCGCAACCCGTGCTCTGATCGGCGGCTCCGGAACCTTCGCCGCCGACATCCTCACGCCCGGGCGCGCCGGCGCCCGGGTGCTCGAGCGCGACCTCGTCTTCGACACGCCATGGGGGGACAGCCCGCCGTTCGCCCTCTTCGAGCTCGGCGGGCAGCGCGCGTTGCACGTGCGCATGCACGGTTGGCGCAAAGGCGTCTCGCGGGGGCGCGCCTCGCGCCAGGTCTTCAGCGTCCTGCACCGCGCCGGCGTCAGGCGCATCCTCTCGGACGCCGGCGTCGGCAGTCTCGACCACCTGCTTGATCCCGGCGACCTCGTGGTCGTCGACGACTTCGTCGACATGACCACCGACCGCGACCGGTACGGGGTCGTCGCGGGTGACCACCTGCTGATCATGCGCGACGCGGTGTGCGCCGCGGGACGAGAGGCGCTGGTCGGCGCGGCGCGTCGCCTGGCCCCGGAGCGCCGTCTGTTCACGCGCGGCACCTACGTGGTCACGGAGGGTCCGCGCTTCGAGTCTCCGGCCGAGATCCGCTTTCTGCAGACGCTCGGCGACGTGGTCGGCCAGAGCTTCTGCCCCGAGGTTTGGCTGGCTCGCGACATCGGCGCCTGCTACGCGGGCATCTACCTCATCGTCAACTACGGCGAAGGGGTCGTTCGGGAGTGGGAGCACGACGTGCTCGCGCAGATCTTCCACGAAGACGCCGGCCTGATGGGTCGCATCCTGCTCGAGGCGCTGGCGGCGCTGCCGGCGGACGACGCCTGCTCCTGCCGCGAGCTGCGCAAGCCGACGCTGCTGGGCTGACGGCCGCCGCTCCACCGCGGACCGGCGCGCCGAGCCGTTGCGTGTCGCGTCGTCCCGTCGCGGCGTCAGCCCGTGAAGGCCCAGGCGGCCACGGCGATGCTGTTGAACAGGGCGTGCATGACGATGCAGGTCCACAGCGAGCCGGTGCGCCGGTACACCCAGGCCAGCGCCACGCCGAGGACGGCCAGCGGCACGAAGATATCGAGCTGCAGATGCGCGAGCGCGAACACCGCGCCCGACGCGAGCGCCCCCCACTTCCATCCCCACGAGTTGGCGAAGCCACGGAAGAGAAAGCCGCGAAAGACGATCTCCTCGAAGAGCGGCGCCATGACGACCGCGACCAGGATGAACAGGCCGACTCCCAGCGTGCTCCGCGGGAACTCGCTGATGATGTCCTGCTGCTCCGGCTGCACGATGAGCTCGTGCACGATGCTGACGGCATAGACGACGGCGAGCGCGAGGGGGATGGTCCAGAAGAAGGCGAGCGTCGGGCGCCGGAAGCCCCACAGGGCGAACCGGCGCCCGGCGGT
This sequence comes from uncultured Actinomycetes bacterium, assembly GCA_963709345.1. GTDB lineage: Bacteria > Actinomycetota > Thermoleophilia > UBA2241 > UBA2241 > CAIXSE01. Next base: position 688,071 of record CAVPVX010000007.1, on the reverse strand, counting down.
GCGCAGCGAGAAGAGCCACGCCGCCAGCGTCTGCCAGCCGTACAGGATGAGCGAGCCGACGGCCAGGGCGGCGGCGCTGCCGGCGGTCACCTCGTCGCTTGCCTGCGTCGAGGCGCCGGCGAGCAGTGCGGCCGTGTACAGGAGCGCCTCCGGCGCCGTAGCCACGGCCAGACCGGCGAGGGCTCGGCCCCAGCGCCAGTCGGCCGCCGGCTCGTGGAACGGGTCGGCCGCCCGCGGCCGGTCGCCGCTCGGAGCTCCGAGCGGCGGCGCCGCCGGCAGCGCGCCGGGCGACTCCACTGCCGGCCGCTCCCCGGGCCGGGGCGCGGGCGGCACTGCTGCGGCCGTCCAGGCACGCTCCGCCGGCGCCGTCTCCGCACCGCCGAGCCCCGGCACGACCGGCGGCGGCACGCGTCTGCCGGCGACCGGCACGCCGGTCCCGCCGCGCTCCTGGGGCGCTCTCTCGTCCGGCGCCGCGTCGCCGGCCGGCCACCGCTCGTCGATGCTCGCTCCTCTCGCCTGTCTGCGCAGAGTATCGGCCGCTGCGGCGGCGATCGCCAGCCGGCTGCCGGTCGCACAGCATACCCGAGCGACGGCGGAGAAGTGATCCTCCCCGGTTCGCCTTGCCCCGGGACCCGGCCGGCGAAGCCACGGAGCGTTGCCGGAACAGCGCGGTTTTGCCCGGTACCTCCCGGCCTGCTATACTGCGCCGCCGTGGACGGCTCGGGCTGACGCCCGCGCTCAGGGGCCGCCGGGAGGCGCGTTGACCCTCCCGCGTGGTGCTTGGTATCCTTACGTGCTCCAGCTTGAAAGGATGACGACGTGCGTCAACTCGTCACGCTCGCTTGCCAGGAATGCAAGCGTCGCAACTACCATACGAACAAGAACAAGAAGAACGACCCGGACCGCATCGAGCTCAAGAAGTACTGTCGCTGGTGCGGGACGCACACTGCGCACAAGGAGACGCGCTAAGCGTCTACCGTGCGCCTCTTTAGGGCTGTAGCTCAATTGGTAGAGCACCGGTCTCCAAAACCGGGGGTCGGGGGTTCGAGCCCCTCCAGCCCTGCCAATGACCATCGGAGCGGTTGAGTGGCGAAGTCTGCAGGCAACAGCAAGAGTGGATCCGGCAAGGGCAAGCCCACCGGCAAGCAGGCCCAGGGCAAGAAGTCCGTGGCCAAGCGCGCCGACGCCAAGCCCGCGCGCGGCAAGTCGCAGCAGAAGCAGTCGCAGCAGAAGCAGAAGGCCCCGGCGCGGTCGTCACGGCCCGCCGAGAAGAAGGGTCTCATGAAGTTCCTGCGCGACGTCCGCATCGAGCTGGGCAAGGTCACCTGGCCCACGCGCAAGGACCTCCTGCAGTCCACCGTCGTCGTGCTCGTCGCCGTCGCCATCGCCACCGCCTATACGGGCGTGCTCGACTTCGTCTTCTCCAGAATCGTCAACACGGTCGTCAACGTTCTTACCTGATCGGGGCCCACACGTGTACAGCTGGTACGTCGTCAACACCTATTCGGGTCACGAGAACAAGGTCAAGGCCAACCTGGAACATCGTCGTCAATCGATGAACCAGGAGGAGCGCATCCACCAGATCGTCGTGCCCACCGAGCAGATCGTCGAGACCAAAGACGGCGAGAAGGTCACGAGCGAACGCCGCGTGTTCCCCGGCTACGTGCTCGTGCAGATGGAGCTCACCGACGACACGTGGTCGCTGGTCAAGAACACACCGGGCGTCACCGGCTTCGTCGGCGCCCAGAACAAGCCCGTCGCGCTCTCGCGCGCCGAGGTCGACCGCATCATGCACACGGCTTCGGTCGAGCGCCCCAAGCAGAAAGCCGAGTTCAGCGTCGGCGAAGACGTGCGCGTCACCTCCGGCCCGCTCAGCGATTTCTCCGGCGAAGTCGTCGAGGTCAACCTCGACCAGAGCCGGCTCAAGGTCATGGTGTCGATCTTCGGCCGGGAGACCCCGGTCGAGCTCGCCTTCGACCAGGTCAAGAAGACGTCCTAACCAGGAAGTAAGCGAGGCAAGCAGTGGCCAAGAAGGTCCTCACCAAGATCAAGTTGCAGATCCCCGCCGGCGCCGCCAGCCCCGCGCCGCCCGTAGGCCCGGCGCTCGGCCAGCACGGCGTCAACATCATGGAGTTCTGCAAGTCGTTCAACGCCCAGACGCAGGCGTCGGGCAGCACCATCGTGCCGGTCGAGATCACCGTGTTCGAAGACCGCACGTTCACCTTCATCACCAAGACGCCGCCGGCCGCCGTGCTGCTGCGCGAGGCCCTCGGCATCGACAAGGGCTCGGGCGAGCCCAACCGGATCAAGGTCGGCACCGTGACGCGCGAGCAGGTGCGCACCATCGCCGAGACCAAGATGCCCGACCTCAACGCCAACGACATCGACGCTGCGATGAAGATCATCGAGGGCACCGCCCGCAACATGGGCATCGAGGTCGAAGGCTAAGAGAAGCAGTCCACCTATCGTCGCGACCGCCGCGGGCGGCGTGCCGGTAGTCCGTCAGCCTGAAGGCCGGGGAGGCTCCGCCGCCCGGCCGCCGACGTGGGAGGCGACCAGGTCGCCGCTTGTACCACAGGAGGTAGCGCGAATGGCCAAGCATGGCCGCAAATACACCGCTTCCCAGCGTACCATCGAGCCCGGCCGTCTATACTCGCCGCTCGAGGGTGTGCGCCTGCTCAAGACGCTCGAGGGCGCCAAGTTCGACGAGACCGTCGAGGTCCACTTCCGTCTCGGCGTCGACGTGCGCCACGCCGACCAGATCGTGCGCGGCACGACCGTGCTCCCGCACGGCACCGGCAAGGAGATGCGCGTCGCCGTCTTCGCCGAGGGCGACAAGGCGCGCGAGGCGCAGGAGGCCGGGGCCGACATCGTCGGCAGCGACGACCTCGCCAAGCAGATCCAGGCGGGCGTCTTCGACTTCGACATCGCCATCGCCGCGCCCGACATGATGGGCACGGTCGGCAAGCTCGGCCGCATCCTCGGCCCGCGCGGCCTCATGCCGAATCCCAAGTCCGGCACGGTCACCTTCGACGTCGGCAAGGCGGTCGCCGACGCCAAGGGCGGCAAGGTCGAGTACCGGACCGACCGCTCCGGCATCATCCATCTGAGTATCGGCAAGAAGTCCTTCACCGAGGAGATGCTGGTCGAGAACTACGGCGCCGTTCTGGACGAGATCGTCCGCGCCAAGCCGGCCTCCGCCAAGGGCAAGTACATCAAGAGCGTCAGCATCGCCGCGACGATGAGTCCCGGTATCGAGCTGGACCCGGCGCGCGTGCGCGACCTCATGGAGAGCTGAGGCCACTCGGGGGCGCCGGCGACGGCGGCAGTTGCCGGCGCCCCTTTGCTGCTCTATACTGCCGCTTCGCGGTGCTTCGCGCGCCGCGGCCGATGAAGGTCGGTGCTCCTCCGGGAGCAGAATGGATCCACACGGGTCCGCCACCCGAGGCGAGACGAGCCGGTGTTCGCGCCCGCGCCCGCTTCCCGCTTCGGGGAGCGGGTTTTTTGCTTGCGACTGTGAGGTCGAGATGCTGAGAAACGAGAAAGACGCTGTGATCGCCGACGTGGCGCAGCTGCTGACGGACACCGAGAACCTGTTCGTCAGCGACTACCGCGGGCTCACGGTGGCGGAGCTCGCCGAGCTCCGCGGCAAGCTCCGCGAGAGCGGCGCGACCCTCAAGGTCGTGAAGAACACCCTCGGTGGCATCGCCGCCGACAAGTCGGGTCGTGAGACGATCAAGGAACTGCTGAGCGGCCCCACCGCGGTCACCTTCTGTGGCGACGACTTGGTCGGCGCCGCGAAGGCGCTCGCCGATTTCGCCAAGAAGCACCCGCAGCTTGAGGTGCGCGGCGGACTGCTCGCCACGAGCCTGATCGACCCGGACGGCGTCAAGATGCTGGCCAGCCTCCCGACGCGCGATGTCCTCATCGCCCAGGTGGTCGGTACCATGGCCGCGCCGATGACGGGTCTGGTCACCGTGCTCCAGGGCACGGTCAGCGGCTTCGTGCGTGCTCTCAATCAGGTGGCCGAGCAGAGGGCCGCCGCCGGCGAGGCTTGAGCCTTCGCCGCTCCATCCTGTCCAGCAAGGCTTTCAAGCCCCACGTGAGGTGAATTGACAATGGCAGACAAGACACTTACCAAGGACCAGCTCATCGAGGCCATCAAGGGCATGACCGTGCTCGAGCTCAGCGAGATGGTGAAGGCGCTCGAGGAAGAGTTCGGCGTCAGCGCCGCCGCGCCCGTCGCCGTCGCCGCGGCTCCCGCCGCCGGCGCCGAGGCCGCTCCGGTCGAGGAGCAGACCCAGTTCGATGTCGTGCTCACCGCCTTCGGCGACCAGAAGATCCAGGTCATCAAGGTCGTGCGTGCTCTGACCGGCCTGGGCCTCAAGGAGGCCAAGGACGTCGTCGAAGGTGCCCCGAAGGCGATCAAAGAGGGCGTCACCAAGGACGAGGCCGAGGACGCGAAGAAGCAGCTCGAGGACGCCGGCGCGAGCGTCGAGATCAAGTAGAGCGTTTTCTCCTGCGTGAAGACCCGGAGGGCCGGGGCGCCGTCAGGCGCCCCGGCCCTCCTTCTTTGCGACCTGGTGTCGTCATCCGTCGTTCGTGCCGAGCGGCCGCAGGAAGGCTCGGGGGTGACAGACACGAGCCGCGAACCTCGCTCTTGCATCGCGTCTTGCGTTGTGGTAACTTTTTCGGTCGTGCGCTATCTGCGGCCATACCGAACTTCCTCTGGTGTGGTGTGCTCTTTTTCCCTGGTCACCGCGTAGACAGAGGAGACTCGCTTGAACGAGCCCCAGGCGCCTCGCGTGCGTACGTCGTTCGCCAAGCTCGACCAGCCGCTCCCGCTCCCCAATCTCATCGACATCCAGCGGAAGTCGTGGGAGTGGTTCCTGAGCGATGGCCTGAGTGAGACCATCGCCGACATCAACCCCATCAAGGATTACTCCGAGAAGCTGCTCGTCCATTTCGGGGAGCACCAGTTCGGGGAGCCGTCCAAGTCGCTGGCCGAGTGCCGCAACAAGGACATGACGTTCTCGGCACCTCTGACGATGAAGGTCTCGTTCATCAACGAGGAGACCGGCGAGATCCGCGAGCAGTCGGTGTTCATGGGCGACTTCCCCATGATGACCGACCGCGGCACCTTCATCATCCACGGCACCGAGCGAGTCGTCGTCACGCAGCTCGTGCGTTCGCCCGGCGCGTACATCATGGAGCCCAAGCAGGCCGAGCGCGAGAAGCAGGTCCTCGTCGCGAACCTCATGCCCCAGCGCGGATCGTGGCTCGAGCTCGAGATCGACAAGAAGGGCACGGTGAACGTGCGCATCGACCGCAAGCGCAAGTTCCCGGTCACGGTGCTCCTGCGGGCCATGGGCTACGGCAGCAACGACGAGCTCCTCGCCCTGTTCAAAGACTCCATCTACATCCGCAACACCGTCGAAAAGGACGCCACCAACTCGCAGGAGGAGGCGCTGGTCGAGCTCTTCCGCAAGCAGCGCCCCGGCGAGCCGCCGACCCTCGACGGCGCCACGGCGATGCTCAAGGGCCTCTTCTTCGACCCCAAGCGCTACGACCTCTCCCGCGTCGGCCGTCACAAGCTGAACGTGCGCCTGCACAACCACATCAAACCGGCCGATCGCCCCGACGCCGATGTGCGCGTGCTCGTGAACGAAGACATCATCGAGCTCATCAACCGGCTCATCTCGCTGCCCGGCAAGCTCGGTGTGCCCGAGGACGCCAAGGACTTCGCCGCCGAGGCCGTGTCCCTGCTGCCCACGCGCCGCGAGGAGATCGCCCACGAGATCGACGAGTACGAGCACTTCGGCAACCGCCGGCTCCGCACCGTCGGCGAGCTGGTGCAGGACGCGTTCCGCATCGGGCTCGCGCGCATGGAGCGCGTGATCCGCGAGCGGCTGACCACGGAGGATCCCGACACCATCGTGCCGGCGACGCTCGTGAACATCCGTCCCGTGGTCGCGGCGCTCAAGGAGTTCTTCGGCTCGTCGCAGCTGTCGCAGTTCATGGACCAGACGAACTCGCTGTCCGGCCTCACGCACAGGCGTCGCCTGAGCGCCCTCGGCGCCGGCGGGCTGACCCGCGAGCGCGCGCCGATCGAGGTCCGCGACGTCCACCCGACCCACTACGGCCGCATGTGCCCCATCGAGACCCCTGAAGGCCCGAACATCGGCCTCATAGGCTCGCTCGCGTCCATGGCCACCGTCGACGAGTTCGGCTTCATCCGCGCTCCGTACCGCAAGGTCGTCAAGGGCAAGGTCACCGACGAGATCGTCTACCTCGACGCGTCCGAGGAAGAGCAGGAGTTCGTCGACGCGAAGACGGGCGAGATCCGCTACGCGACGATCGCCCAGGCGAACACGCCGTTCGACGCGAAGACCGGCAGGTTCGAGGACGATCTCGTGCTGGCGCGCACGCGCGCCGGCGCCGACATCGTCCAGGTGCCGCCGGTCGACATCGACTACATGGACGTCAGCCCGACCCAGCTGGTGTCGGTGGCCACCGCGCTCATCCCGTTCCTCGAGAACGACGACGCCAACCGCGCCCTCATGGGCTCGAACATGCAGCGGCAGGCAGTCCCGCTGATGGGCTCCGAGGCGCCGTTCGTCGGTACCGGCATGGAGTTCCGGGCCGCCGTCGACACCGGCGACGTGGTCGTCTGCGAGCGCGGCGGCAAGGTCGCCTACGTCGACGCCGACCACATCGAGGTCGACGCCGGCAAGGGTCAGGTCGACACCTACGATCTCGTCAAGTTCATGCGTTCCAACCAGGGCACGCTGATCCACCAGAAGCCGCTCGTGTTCCCGGGCGACAAGATCCCGATGGGTGCTGTGCTCGCCGACGGGTCGTCCACGGACCACGGCGAGCTGGCCCTCGGCCGCAACCTCCTGGTCGCCTTCATGAGTTGGGAAGGGTACAACTTCGAGGACGCCATCATCCTCAGCGAGAAGGTCGTCAAGAACGACCTCCTCTCCTCCATCCACATCGAGGAGTACGAGGTCGACGCGCGTACGACCAAGCTCGGCGACGAGGAGATCACGCGCGACATCCCGAACCGCTCGGAGGAGTCGCTCAAGGACTTGGACGAGCGCGGCATCGTGCGCATCGGCGCCGAGGTCAACTCGGGCGACCTGCTGGTCGGCAAGGTCACGCCCAAGGGCGAGACCGAGCTCACGGCCGAGGAGAAGCTCATCCGCGCCATCTTCAAGGAGAAGGCGCGCGAGGTGCGCGACACCAGCCTCAAGGTCCCGCACGGCGAGGGCGGCAAGGTCATCGACGTCAAGATCTTTTCCCGCGAGAACAACGACGAGTTGCCGCCCAGCGTCAACGAGCTGGTGCGCGTCTACGTCGCCAAGAAGCGCAAGATCGCCGAGGGCGACAAGCTCGCCGGCCGGCACGGCAACAAGGGCGTCATCTCCAAGATCGTGCCCGAGGAGGACATGCCGCACCTCGAGGACGGCACGCCCGTCGAGATCATCCTCAACCCGCTCGGCGTGCCGAGCCGCATGAACATCGGCCAGGTGCTCGAGACGCACCTCGGCTGGGCGGCGCACGCGGGGTATACCGCCGAGAAGGATGCCCCACCCGGCAACCTGCCCGCCCGCGTGGCGTCTCCAGTGTTCGACGGCGCCACCATCGAAGAGATCGACGATCTGCTCATCCGCTGCAGCGAGGAGAGCTCCGAGAGTCCTGTCGAGTTCAAGGTCAACAAGAAGGAACCCGCGGGCCGGCAGTGCTCCGGCAAGGTCTGGCTGTACGACGGTCGCACCGGCGAGCGCTTCGACAACAAGGTGACCATCGGGTACATGTATATCCTCAAGCTGCTGCATCTCGTGGACGACAAGATCCACGCGCGCAGCACCGGTCCGTACTCCCTGGTCACACAGCAGCCGCTGGGCGGCAAGGCCCAGTTCGGCGGCCAGCGCTTCGGCGAGATGGAGGTCTGGGCGCTCGAGGCGTACGGCGCCGCCTACGTGCTGCAGGAGATGCTCACCATCAAGTCGGACGACACCGTGGGCCGAGTCAAGGCCTACGAGGCCATCGTCAAGGGCGAGAACATCGCCAAGCCCAACATTCCCGAGTCGTTCAAGGTACTCATGAAGGAGATCCAGAGCCTGGCTCTCGACATGAGCGTGCAGAGTGTCGAGGGCGACGTGCTCGAGGTGCGCGAGGAGGACGACGATCTCCTGCGGGCCGCCGAGGAGCTCGGCATCGACCTCACCGCCGGCCTGCGCCGGCAGCAGGCCGAGGTCGGCGAGCTCGAGCAGGCAGGGGTCGCCTCATCCGCTCTCCAGGACGTCATCGGCGCCGGCAAGGAGCCGGACGTGGAGACTGAGGAGACGGTCGCGCCCGACGACGACGTCGCGGCGGCGAAGCAGGATCTGCTCACCGCCGCCGCCGCTCTCGCCGGCGAGGCCGAGGCTCTCGTCGGCGACGGCGTACTCGCGCCGGACCTCGACGACATCCTGGAACTCGACGTCGCGGACCTCGAGTCCGACGACGCCGACAAAGACTGACCCCGCCAAGGCAGAGGGAGCGACAGTGATCGACATCAACAACTTCGACTCGATCCGCATCGGGCTCGCGTCACCCAAGCAGATCGAGGCGTGGTCGAAGGGCGAGGTCACGAAGCCCGAGACGATCAACTACCGCACGCTCAAGCCCGAGCGTGACGGCCTGTTCTGTGAGCGCATCTTCGGTCCGACCAAGGACTGGGAGTGCTACTGCGGCAAGTACAAGCGCGTGCGCTACAAGGGCATCATCTGCGAGCGCTGCGGCGTCGAGGTCACTCGCGCCAAGGTCCGTCGCGAGCGCATGGGCCACATCAGGCTTGCCGCGCCGGTGAGCCACATCTGGTTCTTCAAGGGCGTGCCGTCGCGCATGGGCTACCTGCTCGACATCGCCCCGAAGGAGCTCGAGAAGGTGCTCTACTTCGGCGGCAGCTACGTGGTGATCAGTGTCGATGCCGAGCGTCGCGACAACGACCTCCTGATGCTGCAGGAGAAGATCGACGAGATCAAGTCGCGCTACGACCTCTACGCCGAGGCGCGCCGCACCGCTATCGAGGCCATGCACGACGAGGTCGTCGAGATCCTGGACGGCGCGCGCGAAGCCGACGCCTTTCACGTGGACAGCGACCCTGAGGACGAGTTCGGGTACTTCAACTACTTCGACATCTTCGAGTCGTACCGCCGGGTGGCCGTCAACGCCGCCTCGCTGGGCCCGGACGAGCTCAAGCCGCAGCGTACCAAGGTGGTCAAGCTGCGCGACGACTACGTCGATCGCGGTTTCAAGAACGTGGAGCACGCCAAAGAGCAGATCGACAAGGCGTGGGAGCAGTTCAAGACCATCGCCCCGCGTGAGGTGATCGGCGACGAAGCCCTCTACCAGCAGATGGAGCGCATGTTCGGGCGCGAGTCCGGCTACGAGCCGGAGAGCTTCGGCGTGTACTTCACCGGCGGCACCGGCGCCGAGGCCGTGCGCGAACTGCTCAAGCGCGTCGACCTCGAGGCCGAGGCGACCGAGCTCCGCGAGACGATCCAGACCGCCAAGGGCCAGCGCCAGGCGCGCGCCGTCAAGCGCCTCAAGGTCGTCTCGGCCTTCCTGCGCAGCGGCAACCACCCGGAGTGGATGGTCCTCGACGTCATCCCGGTGATCCCGCCGGAGCTGCGCCCGATGGTCCAGCTTGACGGCGGCCGCTTCGCCACGAGCGACCTCAACGACCTCTACCGGCGCGTGATCAACCGCAACAACCGCCTCAAGCGGCTGCTCGACCTGCAGGCGCCGGACATCATCGTCAACAACGAGAAGCGCATGCTCCAGGAGGCCGTTGACGCGCTCTTCGACAACGGCCGCCGCGGCCGCGCCGTGACGGGCCCGGGCAACCGCCCGCTCAAGTCGCTGAGCGACATGCTCAAGGGCAAGCAGGGCCGCTTCCGCCAGAACCTGCTCGGCAAGCGCGTCGACTACTCCGGCCGCTCGGTCATCGTCGCCGGGCCGCACCTCAAGATGCACCAGTGCGGCCTCCCCAAGATGATGGCGCTCGAGCTCTTCAAGCCGTTCATCATGAGCCGCCTCGTGGGCCGCAAGATGGTCCAGAACATCAAGGCGGCCAAGAAGATGGTCGAGTCGATGGTGCCCGAGGTCTGGGACATCCTCGAAGAGGTCATCACCGAGCATCCCGTGATGCTGAACCGCGCGCCCACGCTGCACCGTCTGGGCATCCAGGCGTTTGAGCCGCTGCTCGTCGAGGGCAAGGCCATCCAGATCCACCCGCTCGTCTGCGCGGCGTTCAACGCCGACTTCGACGGCGACCAGATGGCCGTCCACCTGCCCCTGAGCTGGGAGGCGCAGGCCGAGGCCCGCGTGCTCATGCTCAGCACCAACAACATCCTCTCGCCGGCGCACGGCAAGCCCATCGCCGTGCCCAGCCAGGACATGGTCATCGGCATGTACTACCTCACCTATCACGCCGAGGACGACCTGAGCGAGGCCGCGCCGGACCACTTCGGCAAGCAGTTGCACGCCTACAGCGGCTACTACGAAGTGCAGCGCGCCTGGGAACAGCGCGTCCTCGATCAGCGCGAGGTGCCTGAGAAGCGTGAGGACGGCATCGCCGAGTTCACGCGCCGGCCGATCCTGCTCCGCCTGGCCGGCGGCGAGCGCGTCGTCACGACCGTCGGCCGCGCCCTCTTCAACATGCGTGTCGAGGAGGGGCTGCGCGACGTGCTCGGCCCCGAGTACGAGGGCGACTACACGTACATCAACTACACGATGACGAAGAAGGGGCTCGCGGCCTTCATCAACAAGCTGGTCGCGCGCTACGGCGCCAACAAGGTGGCGCGCATCCTCGACGTCTTCAAGGAGGTCGGCTTCCACTTCGCGACCCGCGCCGCCGTCACCGTGTCCAAGAACGACGTCGTCGTCCCCGCCAAGGAGAAGGCCGAGATCCTCGGAGCGCACGAGGCCATGGTCGACCAGCTCCGCGATGAGTACAACAACGGCTTCCTCTCCGAGGAGGAGCGTCGCGGCAAGGTCCAGGAGATCTGGCGCGAGGCCGACGTGCAGATCACGGCGGCCACCAAGGCCAACTTCAAGGACCTCAACCCCATCTACATGATGGCCACCTCCGGCGCCCGCGGCGACATCAAGCAGATCCGCCAGCTCGCCGGGTGGCGCGGCCAGATGGCCAACCCGAAGGGCGAGATCGTCGAGCAGCCCGTGAAGTCGAGCTTCATCGAGGGTCTCTCCGTCCTCGAGTTCTTCATCTCGACGCACGGCGCCCGCAAGGGTCTCGCCGACACCGCACTCCGCACCGCCGACTCCGGGTACCTCACGCGCCGTCTCGTCGACGTGTGCCAGGACGTGACGGTCAGCGATCTCGACTGCGGCACCAGGGAGTGGGTGCCCATGTCGCCGTGGTCGCGGCGTCGCGAGGAGAACCCGCAGCTCGAGGGCACCACCCTCGCCGAAGACGTGAGGCGCCCGCGCAGCGACCGCGTGGTCCTCAAGAAGGGCGACAAGATCGGCCCGGCGCAGATCGGCCTCCTCCGCGAGGTCTACTCGGCCCTGCCGAACGCCAAGGTCAAGGTCAAGAAGGGCAAGGCCGCGGGGGCGCTCATGGCGGTCTGGACGCACGAGCCCAACGAGAACCTGCTCGGCCGGCATCTCGGTGACGTCGTCGTCGAGGAGTCGACCGGCGAGGTCGTGTTCGAACGCGACACGCATATCAACGTCGAGACCCGCGAACTGATCCTCGACATCCTGGCACGCAGCTCGCAGACCGACCCCATGGTCCCCGTGCGCAGCGTGCTCAAGTGCGACGCCGAGATCGGCGTCTGCCAGAAGTGCTACGGGTACGCGCTCGCCAACAACGCCCCCGCCGAGATCGGCGACGCCGTCGGCCATATCGCGGCGCAGTCCATCGGCGAGCCGGGCACGCAGCTCACCATGCGCACCTTCCACACCGGCGGTGTCGCCGGCGCCGACATCACTCACGGCCTCCCGCGCGTGGTCGAGCTGTTCGAGGCGCGCAAGCCCAAGGGAGTGGGCCGCATCGCCGAGGTCTCGGGCACGGTCGCGATCGAGGACACTGAGCGCGGCTGCAAGGTGACCGTCACGCCCGAGGACGGAGCGGCGAAGGAGTACGCGTTCGCCGCCCGCCGCACGCACGTGCTCGTCGAGGACGGCGACTGGGTCGAGGAGGGCACGCAGATCTCGCCCGGCTCGCTCTACCCGGCCGACGTGCTCAAGCACGCCGGTGACACCGCTACGGAGCGCTACCTGGTCAACGAGGTCCAGGAGGTCTACCGCTCCCAGGGCGTCGAGATCAACGACAAGCACATCGAGCTCATCGTGCGCCGCATGATGCGCAAGGTGCGCGTGGTCACCGCCGGGGACACGCAGTTCCTGCCCGGGCAACTCGTCGATCGGTACCTCCTGGTGAAGGAGAACCATCGGGTCGGCGAGGAGGGCGGCGAGCCGGCCGAGGCCGAGGAGCTCATCCTCGGCATCACCAAGGCTTCGCTCGCCACCGAGAGCTTCCTTAGCGCCGCCTCCTTCCAGGAGACGACCAAGGTGCTCACCGACGCCGCCATCGAGGGCAAGGTCGACATCCTCGCCGGCCTCAAGGAGAACATCATCATCGGCAAGCTGATCCCGGCGGGTACGGGCCTGCGGCAGTATCGCGGCATCGACATCCACCCGGCGGGCGAGGCCGAGGCTCTGGCCGAGGCCGACCGCATGATGTCGAGCGATCCCATCTGGCCCGGCGACCGGGAGGTCGAGTAGCAGCCGGACCGTCACCAGGAGACTGCAAGGCTGCGGTCGCGAGCATCACATGTTGCGGCCGCAGCCTCGTTTCGTTAGACTACGTGGCCGCTGTCCTCAGCGGCAGGCCAGAGTAACCAGAGAGGTCAGATGACAACCATCAGCCAGCTCGTCCGCAAAGGGCGTGAGAGCAAGTCGAAGCGCTCCAAGACCCCCGCGCTCAAGGGTTCGCCCCAGAAGCGCGGTGTCTGCACGCGCGTGTACACCGTTACTCCCAAGAAGCCGAACTCCGCCCTGCGCAAGGTCGCCCGCGTCAGGCTCGTGAACGGCATGGAGGTCACCACCTACATCCCCGGCATCGGCCACAATCTGCAGGAGCACTCCGTGGTGCTCGTGCGTGGCGGCCGGGTCAAGGACCTTCCGGGCGTGCGCTACAAGGTCATCCGCGGGTCGCTCGACGCCTCGGGCGTTGCCGACCGCAAGCAGGCCCGCTCGCGTTACGGGTCCAAGGCGAAGGGGTGAGGTAGACCATGCCGCGCAGAGGTACCATCACGCGCCGGGAAGTGCTCCCGGACCCCGTCTACAACAGCAAGCTCGTCACGCAGGTCATCAACAAGGTCCTGCTCGGCGGCAAGAAGAGCACCGCCGAGCAGATCGTCTACGGCGCCCTCGAGATCGTCCGCGAGAAGACGGGGCGCGACCCCGTCGAGGTGCTGCAGGATTCCATCCAGGCGCTCACGCCGCACCTCGAGGTGCGCAGCCGCCGGGTCGGCGGCGCGACCTACCAGGTGCCGGTCGAGGTGCCCGGGCGGCGCGCCCGCACCCTGGCTATCCGCTGGCTGGTCACGTTCTCCCGCGACCGGCGCGAGAAGGTCATGGCTGAGCGCCTGGCCGGTGAGATGCTCGATGCGCTGGCCGGTCAGGGCGGCGCCTTCAAGAAGAAGGACGACATCTTCCGCATGGCACAGGCAAACAAGGCGTTCGCACACTACCGCTGGTAATCCCCGGAGGCCCCTCACTGACCTTCGTCGGTGAGGGGCTTTCGCATGGAAGGAACACGGAAGAGGCATGCGACAGTACTCGCTGGACAACACGCGCAACATCGGGATCATGGCGCACATCGACGCCGGCAAGACCACGACGACCGAGCGCATCCTGTACTACACGGGAAAGACGCACAAGATCGGCGAGGTCCACGAAGGCGCGGCCGTGATGGACTGGATGGCGCAGGAGCAGGAACGCGGCATCACCATCACCTCGGCCGCGACGACTGTCGCTTGGCGCGACACGCAGATCAACATCATCGACACGCCCGGCCACGTGGACTTCACCATGGAGGTCGAGCGCAGTCTCCGCGTGCTCGACGGCGCCATCGCGCTGTTCTGTTCGGTGGGCGGCGTGGAGCCGCAGTCCGAGACCGTGTGGCGCCAGGCCGACAAATATGGCATCCCCCGCATCGCGTTCGTCAACAAGATGGACCGTATCGGCGCCGACTTCTTCCGCGGCCTCGAGATGATGGTCGACCGGCTCGGGGCCAACCCCGTGGCCCTGCAGGTGCCGATCGGCTGCGAGGCCGAGTTCCGCGGCATCATCGACCTCGTCGAGATGAACGCTGTGATCTACGCCGACGAGCTCGGCACCGACTTCGAGGTCGTCGACATCCCCGATGAGCATCGCGCGCTGGCCGACGAGTACCGCCTCAAGCTCATCGAGTCGGTCGCCGACCACGACGACCACCTGCTCGAGACCTATCTCGAGGGCGGCGAGATCACGCCCGCGCACATGCGCGAGGTCATCCGCCAGGCCACGCTCGACATCAGCATCACCCCGGTCCTGTGCGGCTCGGCCTTCAAGAACAAGGGCGTGCAGCCGCTCATGGATGCCGTCGTCGACTTCTTGCCGTCGCCGATCGACGTGCCCGCGGTGACGGGCGTCAAGCCGAAGGGCGAAGAGGTGACTCGAAAGACCGACGACGACGCGCCCTTCTCGGCGCTCGCTTTCAAGGTCGCCGTCGACCCGTACGTGGGCAAGCTCACGTACTTCCGCGTCTACTCCGGCACGCTCAAGGCCGGGTCCTACGTGCTCAACTCGAGCAAGGACAAGAGGGAGCGCATCAGTCGCATCCTGCAGATGCACGCGAACCACCGCGAGGACCGCGACGAGATCTACGCCGGCGAGCTCGCGGCCGCCGTCGGTCTCAAGAGCACCGGCACCGGTGACACCCTCTGCGACCAGTCCAAACCGGTGATCCTCGAGTCCATGGAGTTCCCGGAGCCGGTCATCATGGTCGCCATCGAGCCCAAGACGAAGGCCGACGAGGAGAAGCTCGGCAACTCGTTGCAGCGCCTGGCCGAGGAGGATCCCACCTTCCGCGTCCACACCGACGAGGAGACCGGGCAGACCATCATCGCCGGCATGGGAGAACTGCACCTCGAGATCATCGTCGACCGTCTCGTGCGCGAGTTCGGCGTCGACGCCAACGTGGGCAGGCCGCAGGTCGCCTATCGCGAGACCGTGCGCAACAAGGTCGAGAAGGTGGAAGGCCGCTTCGTGCGTCAGAGCGGCGGTCGCGGCCAGTACGGCCACGTGCGCATCAACATGGAGCCCAACGTCCCCGGCGGCGGCTACGAGTTCGAGAGCCGCATCATGGGCGGGGTCGTGCCGCGCGAATACATCCCGTCGGTCGACGACGGGATCCAGGAGGCCATGAACACCGGCGTCCTCGCCGGGTATCCGATGGTCGACATCAAGGTGTCGCTCATCGACGGCAGCTACCACGAGGTCGACTCCTCGGACATGGCCTTCAAGATCGCCGGCTCGCTGGCGTTCAAGAACGCGGCCCAGAAGGCGAAGCCCGTGCTGCTCGAGCCGATGATGGCGGTCGAGGTCGTGACCCCGTCTGACTTCATGGGCGACGTGATGGGCGACATCAACTCCCGGCGCGGCCACATCGACGGCATGGAGCCGCGCGGCAACGCTCAGGTCATCAACGCAACGGTGCCGCTATCGACGATGTTCGGGTACGCCACCGATCTGCGCTCGGCGACCCAGGGCAGGGCCACGTACACCATGCAGTTCAAGCACTACGCCGAGGTACCCGCCTCCATCGCCACGGAGATCGTCGCGAAGGTGCGTGGCTGATGACCCGGTGTGAACCCCGGGGTGTTTGCCCAAGCATGCCGGCGTCGTGTATACTGCCGACCTTTGGTGCGGCAGGCTGCCGTACCGCTTTTTGTGTGACCTCAACCTCCGGGTTTCGGGAAAAGGAGTAGCAGACATGGCCAAGCAGAAGTTTGACCGCAGCAAGCCCCATATGAACGTGGGCACCATCGGTCACGTCGACCATGGCAAGACCACACTCACCGCTGCGATCACGCTCGTGCTGCACAACCGCGGTGGCAACACGGAGTTCACCGCGTTCGACATGATCGACAAGGCGCCGGAAGAGCGCGAGCGCGGCATCACCATCGCTACCGCGCACGTCGAGTACGAGACCGAGAAGCGCCACTACGCTCACGTCGACTGCCCGGGCCACGCCGACTACATCAAGAACATGATCACCGGCGCCGCCCAGATGGATGCGGCGATCCTCGTGGTGGGCGCGGACGACGGCCCCATGCCGCAGACCCGCGAGCACATCCTCCTGGCGCATCAGGTCAACGTGCCGAACATCATCGTCTACATGAACAAGGTCGACCTGGTCGACGACCCCGAGCTCATCGAACTCGTCGAGATGGAAGTCCGCGAGTTGCTCAGCGAGTATGAGTTCCCGGGCGACGATCTGCCGGTCATCAAGGGCTCGGCCCTCAAGGCCCTCGAGTGCGGCTGCGGCAAGGAAGACTGCGAGTGGTGCAAGAGCATCCTGGAGCTCACCGACGCTCTGGACTCGTATCTTCCCCAGCCCGAGCGCGACGTCGACAAGCCGTTCCTCATGCCTGTCGAGGACGTCTTCACGATCACCGGTCGCGGCACCGTCGCCACCGGCCGTGTCGAGCGCGGCATCGTCAAGGTCGGCGAGGAGATCGAGATCGTCGGTATGCGCGAAAAGCCCATGAAGACCACAGTCACCGGCGTCGAGATGTTCCGTAAGCTGCTCGACGAGGGACGTGCCGGCGACAACGTCGGTGTGCTGCTGCGCGGCACCAAGCGCGAAGAGGTCGAGCGCGGCATGGTCTGTTGCAAGCCCGGCAGCATCACTGGTCACACGCACTTCCTGACCCAGGTGTACGTCCTCTCCAAGGACGAGGGCGGCCGCCACACGCCGTTCTTCAACGGCTATCGTCCGCAGTTCTACTTCCGCACGACCGACGTGACCGGCGTCATCACCCTCGAGGAGGGTGTCGAGATGGTCATGCCGGGCGACAACACGGTGATGGAAGTCAAACTCATCACGCCGATCGCCATGGACGAGGGTCTGCGTTTCGCCATCCGTGAAGGCGGCCGCACTGTGGGCGCCGGCGCTATCACCAAGATCATCGAATAGGCACAGGATCAGATTGGGTCGGGCGTGCTCCCAGCACGCCTGCGTGCGCGACACGCCCGGCCACGTGAACAGGACAGAGAAGGCTAGAGTGGCTCAGCAGAAGATTCGCATAAGGTTGAAGTCTTACGATCCGGAGCAGATCGAGCGCAGCGCGCAGTCCATCGTGGAAACGGCGCAGCGCAGTGGCGCGACCATCTCTGGTCCCGTGCCGCTCCCGACAGAGAAGAACGTGTATTGCGTGATCAAGAGCCCGTTCAAGGACAAGGACTCCCGCGAGCACTTCGAGATCCGCACGCACAAACGGCTCATCGACATCCATCAGCCGACGCCCAAGACCGTCGACCAGTTGATGCGTCTCGATCTGCCGGCCGGTGTCCACATCGAGATCAAGCTGTAGAGCGATGACAGGTATCATCGGCAAAAAGATGGGGATGACCCAGCTGTTCGACGACGACGGCAATGTGATCGCCGTGACTGTCGTGCAGGCTGGGCCGTGCCCTGTCACACAGGTGCGCACTCTCGATTGCGACGGCTACGAGGCCGTCCAGCTCGCCTTCGAGGAGTGTAAGGACAAGCACATCAGCAAGCCCGAGCTCGGCCATCTCAAGAAGGCCGGCCTCAAGCACGGCATGCGTCACCTCGCGGAGTTCGACGGCGCCGGCGACCTCAAGGTCGGCGACACCGTCACTGTAGAGGCGTTTGAGGATGGCCAAGCCGTCACCGTCGCCGGCGTGAGCAAGGGCAAGGGGTTCCAGGGCACCATCAAGCGGCACAACTTCTCCCGCGGCCCTGAGACTCACGGTTCGCACAACGTCCGCCAGCCGGGTTCTATCGGCGCCAGCGCGTATCCGGCCCGTGTCTTCAAGGGCATGCGCATGAGTGGGCACATGGGAGCGGAACGCGTCACGCAGCAGGGACTCAAGATCGTCCGCCGTGACGTCGAGAACAACCTGCTCCTCATCAAGGGCTCCGTTCCGGGCGCCAAGAACTCCGTCGTCGTCATCAAGGGTAGGTAGCAGTGACCGCCGACGAGATCAAGAACACATCAGACGTCGAGGCCGCCGCCGCGCCCGAGAAGACCGAGACCGAGCCGGCCGCCGCGAAGTCTGCCGCGCGCAAGCCCGCGGCAAAGAAGGCTCAGGCCGAGACGGGCGCCTCCGACAAGGCCGTCGACAAGCCGGCCGCGAAGAAGCCGGCCGCGAAGAAGCCGGCCGCGAAGAAGCCGGCCGCGAAGAAGCCGGCCGCCAAGCCCGCGGCCGAGAAGGCCGAGCCGGCCGCCGATAAGTCGGCAGCCGCTGCGAAGCCGGCGAAGAAGCCCGCTGCCAAGAAGGCCACGGCTGCGAAGCCCGCCGCCAAGAAGGCCGCCGCCAAGAAACCGGCCGCCGGGAAGGCCGCGCCGCCGGCCGAGAAGCTCGTGGCCGAGCGCCCGCCGAAGCCCGCCGCCGCCGAGAAGACCACGCCGGAGCCGCGCCGCGGCGCCGCCGGGGTCGCGACTGTGGTGGATCTCTCGGGCAAGGAACTGGAGACGCGCAAGCTGGCGGAAGATCGCTTCGGCGTGCCCGCCGACGTCAACACGCTTCACCTCGTCGTGCGCGCCGAGCAGGCCGCACGTCGCCGGGGCACGGCGTCGAGCAAGACGCGCGGCCAGGTCAGTGGCTCCACCGCCAAGCTCTACCGCCAGAAGGGCACCGGCCGTGCGCGCGCCGGCAGCGTCAAGTCCCCCGTGCGCGTGGGCGGTGGCATCGCCTTCGGGCCGCAGCCGCGCAGCTTCGCCATCAAGGTCAATCGCAAGGTCGTGCGCCAGGCTCTCGCCATGGCTCTCAGCGACCGGGCGGAGAACGGGCGCGTGTTCGTGGCCGCCGGCCTGGATCTGGCGGAGCCGAGCACCCGCACCGTCGACGAGTTCCTCGTCAACCTCGACATCGCGGCGCCGGTGCTCATCGTCACGCACGACGAGCCTACAGTCGCGAAGTCGGTCCGCAACCTCCCGTACGCCGAGGCGTCGGAGGTGGCCGCCCTGTCCACCGAGCAGGTGCTTCGTGCCCGCTCGCTGGTCTTCACCGAGAAGGCGTTCGCCGCCCTGAACGAGGCGTGAGTCATGGTTGAAGCAGAGAAGATCATCATCCGGCCGATCATCAGCGAGAAGAGCTACGCGCAGATAGACCACGGCCGGTACACGTTCGAGGTGCATCCCGACGCGCACAAGACGATGATCGCACAGGCTGTCCAGCAGCTGTTCGGCGTCACGGTCGTGGGCGTCGCCACCGCGAACATCCGTCCCAAGCCGAAGCGCCGCGGAGTCACCAAGGGGCGTACCTCGGCCTGGAAGAAGGCCGTTGTGCAGCTGGCGCCCGGCGACAAGATCGAATTCTTCGAGGGCAGGTAATGGGCATCAAGAGATTCAGGCCGACCTCGCCCGGCCGTCGCTTCATGACGGTCGACACGTTCGAGGACGTGACGCGCAGCGAGCCGGAGCGCTCGCTGGTCGCGCCGCTCAAGAAGCACGGCGGCCGCAACAGCTACGGGCGCATCACGACGCGCCACAAGGGCGGTGGCCACAAGCGGCGGTACCGCATCATCGACT
This sequence comes from uncultured Actinomycetes bacterium, assembly GCA_963709345.1. Taxonomy (GTDB): domain Bacteria; phylum Actinomycetota; class Thermoleophilia; order UBA2241; family UBA2241; genus CAIXSE01. The sequence goes on along the minus strand of CAVPVX010000007.1, from coordinate 668,224 downwards.
TCAAGCGCGACAAGGACGGCGTGCCGGCCAAGGTCGCGCACATCGAGTACGACCCCAACCGCTCGGCGCGCATCGCTTTGCTGCACTACTCCGACGGCGAGAAGCGCTACATCCTGGCGCCCAGAAACCTGGCGGTAGGCGACACGGTCGAGTCCGGCGCCGCCGCCGACATCAAGGCCGGCAACGCGCTGCCGCTCGAGAACATCCCGTCGGGTACCACCATCCACAACATCGAGCTTCAGCCTGGCCGCGGCGGCCAGTTGGTCCGCAGCGCCGGCACGAGCGCCCAGTTGCAGGCCAAGGAGAAGGGCTACGGCGTCGTCCGTCTCCCCTCCGGCGAGCTTCGCCGCATCCGTCTGGCCTGTCGCGCGACGGTGGGCGAGCTCAGCAACCCCGATCACTCGAACCTCACCGGCGGCAAGGCTGGTCGTACCCGTTGGCGCGGTGTGCGCCCGACCGTTCGAGGCACCGCCATGAACCCCGTCGACCACCCGCACGGCGGCGGCGAGGGCAAGACGACGGCCGGCCGCCACCCGGTCACCCCGTGGGGAGTCCCCACACTGGGGTACCGCACGCGCGCCAATCACAAGCAGTCCGACAAGTTCATAATCCGCGGCCGCAAACGCGGCAAGCGCGGGTAAGGCAGGAGGCACCTTTTGAGCAGGTCAGCAAAGAAGGGTCCGTTCGTCGACGAGCGCCTCATCAAGCGCATCGAGCAGATGAACGCCGCCGGCCAGAAGAAGATGATCAAGACCTGGTCGCGGGCATCCACAGTCTTCCCCGACATGGTCGGTCACACCATCGCCGTTCACGACGGGCGCAAGCACGTGCCCATCTTCATCAGCGAATCGATGGTCGGTCACAAACTGGGAGAGTTCGCGCTCACCCGGACGTTCCGCGGTCACATCAAGGGCGACCGCTCGGCGAGAAGGTAAGCAGGAATGGCAGTCAGAGCACAGGCGAAGTACGTCAGGGTGGCCCCGCGCAAGGCGCGCGAGGCGGCCGACCTCATCCGCGGCAAGTCCGTGGCCGAGGCCCGCAGCACGCTCTTCTTCGCCAACCGTAACTCCGCTCGTGTCGTCGCCGCGGTGCTCGATTCCGCCGTCGCGAACGCCGAGCACAACAATGCCCTCTCGGCTGATGACCTGTACGTCAAGGAAATTCGCGTCGATGAGGGTCCTACCCTCAAGCGGTGGCAGTTCCGCGCGATGGGCCGCGTCAATCGCATCCGCAAGCGCAGCAGTCATATCACCGTCGCGGTCGATCAGAGGGAGGGCCGTTCCTAATGGGCCAGAAGGTGCATCCGGGCGGCTTCCGCGTCGGCATCATCCACGACTGGAAGTCGCACTGGTACACGGAGAAAGAGTTCAAGGAGTTCCTGGCCGAGGACGAGCACATCCGCGAGCACATCCTGGGGAAGCTCTCTCACGCCGGTCTCTCGCGGATCATCATCCGTAAGGACAAGAACAACATCACCATCGACATCCACACCGCTCGGCCGGGCATCGTGATCGGCAAGAGCGGGTCGGAGGTCGACGCCTTGCGCAAAGAGATTCACGGCATGACGCACAAGAACGTCCAGGTGAACATCATCGAGGTCAAGCGTCCTGAGCTCGACGCGGTGCTGGTCGCCCAGTCCATCGCCGAGCAGCTCGAGAACCGCGTCAGCTTCCGTCGCGCCATGAAGCGCGCCCTCACGAGCGCCATGCGCTCCGGGGCCGCCGGCATGCGCGTCCGTTGCGGCGGTCGTCTGGGCGGCGCGGAGATGGCGCGCAACGAGCACTACAGTGAAGGCCGCGTACCGCTGCACACACTTCGCGCCGACATCGACTACGGGTTCCGTGAGGCTCGAACGACGTTCGGCCGCATCGGCGTGAAGGTCTGGATCAACAAGGGCGAGATCCTGCCCGAAGGTTACCCGATGGACGAGGCCAAGGCCCGCCAGGAGCGCGACGACCAGCGCCGCGACGACCGCGGCCGCGACCGGCGCGGTCCTCGCCGCGACGGCCCCGGCGGGGGGCGCCCCGGCGGAGCTGGCGGCGGTCGTCCCGGCGGTCCCGGGCGTGGTCCCGGCGGCCCGGGTCGTGGTCCCGGCGGTCCCGGGCGTGGTCCCGGCGGCCAGAATCGCGGTCCCGGCGGCCAGCGGCCGTCCGTGGGCCCCAAGGCACCGATGGGTCGTCAGGCCCCGAACCGCTCGGCCAAGCCGGCCGACGCGCCAAAGCCTGAGACCAAGCCCGACGCGCCCAAGACCGAGCAGAGCTGACGGGAGAGGACGTAGACGATGCTCCTGCCGAAGAGAGTCAAGCATAGAAAACAGATGCGCGGTCGTATGGCCGGCACCGCCAAGGGCGGCACCAGCGTCGAGTTCGGGCAGTTCGGACTCAAGGCGATGGACCGCGGCTGGATAACGAACCGCCAGATCGAGGCCGCTCGTATCGCCATGACGCGCCATATCAAGCGTGGCGGCAAGGTCTGGATCAACGTCTTCCCGCACAAGCCGATCACCCGCAAGGCCGCCGAGACGCGTATGGGCGGCGGCAAGGGATCGCCTGAGTCGTGGGTGGCCGTGGTCAAGCCGGGCAAAGTCATGTTCGAGCTGGCCGGCGTGAGCGAGCCGGTGGCTCGCGAGGCCATGCGCCTGGCGGCGCACAAGCTGCCCATCAAGTGTAAGTTCGTGACGAGGGAGGGCAGTCTCTTTGAAGGCTAGCAAGCTCCGGGAGCTCTCCGACGACGAGCTCGTCGTGCGCCTCAAGGATACGCGTAAGGAGCTCTTCAACCTGCGCTTCCAGCACGCCACCGGGCAGCTCGACAACCCGCATCAATTGAACGCGACGCGCCGCGAGATCGCTCGCCTGCTCACCATGCAGGCCGAACGCGAGCGTGTACGCAAGGCAGCCGGTGGTGAAGCCTGATGGCAACGACGAAGAAGACAGACAGCGGCAAGCCCGCTCAGAAGCAGTCCGCGGCGCGCAAGCCGGCGGCCAAGAAGGCCACAGCGAAGAAGGCGGCCCCCAAGAAGACCGCCGCCAAGAAGACCGCCGCTCCCGCCGTCAAGCCGGCGAAGAAGGTCTCGGCGGCGCGTGGCAAGGCGAAGGCCGAGCGCAAGGCGCCCGAGAAGGTGCCGGGTCGCAAGGAACGTCGCGGCATCGTCGTCGGCGACGGCATGGACAAGACGATCGTGGTACGCATCGACGTGGCGCAGACGCACAAGCGGTACGGCAAGGTCGTTCGCCGCTCGAGCAAGCTCCACGCCCATGATGAGCAGAACGCGGCCGGCGTCGGCGATCTCGTGAGAGTCGTCGAGACGCGTCCGCTGAGCGCGATGAAGCGTTGGCGCCTCCTCGAGATACTCGAGAAGGCCAAGTAAGAAAGCCGGCAGAGGAAGCAAATGATCCAGGTTGAGTCCAGACTACGAGTCGCCGACAACACGGGCGCGCGCGAGATCCTCTGTATCCGGATCCGTGGCGGCTCCAGGCGGCGCTACGGCACGGTCGGCGACATCATCGTCGGTACCGTCAAGGTCGCCACGCCCGGCGGCAGCGTGAAGAAGGGCGAAGTCGTGCGCGCGGTCATCGTGCGTACCAAGAAGGAATACGGTCGCAAAGACGGCACCTACATCGCGTTCGACGAGAACGCCGCCGTCCTCATCGACAACCAGAACAACCCGCGAGGGACCCGCATCTTCGGTCCCGTCGCTCGCGAGCTGCGCGAGAAGAACTTCATGAAGATCGTGTCGCTCGCTCCTGAGGTGCTGTGATGAGCAAGATCAAGGTGAAGAAGGGCGACCAGGTCAAGGTCGTCAGCGGCAAGGAATCCGGCAAGACCGGCAAGGTGATGCGCGTCGACACCGAGAAGGGTCGCGTCTTCCTCGAGCGGCTCAACATGGTCAAGAAGCACACCAAGCCCAACCCGAAGAAGAACCCGCAAGGCGGAGTCATCGAGCGCGAGGCGCCCATCGATGTGTCGAACGTGATGGTCGTCTGCCCCGCCTGCGGCCAGCCCACCCGCGTGGGGTACCGGCTGCTCGAGGGTGGCGGCAAGGTCCGCAAGTGCCGTCGCGAGAATTGCGGCAAAGACATCGACAAGGCGTAAGTGACGATGGCCAGGCTCAAGGAAAAGTATTTCAGCGAGATCGTGCCCGAGCTCAAAGAGGAGCTCGGCTATCACAACGTGATGGAGGTCCCTCGCGTCACCAAGGTGACCCTCAACATGGGTGTCGGTGAGGCGAAGACCAATGCGAAGCTGCTGGACGAAGCCGTCGAGGAGCTCGCTCTGATCGCCGGCCAGCGGCCGGCCATCACCAAGGCGCGCCGGTCGATCGCCAGCTTCAAGCTCCGCGAGGGCATGTCCATCGGCTGTCGCGTGACGCTGCGCGGTGAGCGTATGTACGAGATGATCGACCGTCTCGTGTCCATCGCGCTGCCGCGCATCCGCGACTTCCGCGGCATCTCGCCGGACCAGTTCGACGGTCGTGGCAACTTCGCCATGGGCGTGCGCGAGCAGACGATCTTCCCCGAGATCGACTACGACTCGGTGGAGGAGTTCCGCGGTCTCAACATCGTGATCACGACGACCGCCAAGACGGACGAGGAGGGGCGTGCTCTGCTGACCAAGCTCGGCATGCCGTTCCGTTCGAACTAGGAGCATCTGAAGCATGGCCAAGACATCCCTCGTGGTGAAAGCCGGGCGCAAGCAGCGCTACAAGACGCGCGAGTACAACCGCTGCCAGCGATGCGGTCGGCCGCGTGCGTACTACCGCAAGTTCGGGCTCTGCCGCATCTGCCTGCGCGAGGTCGCGCACCAGGGCGTCATCCCCGGTCTGACCAAGTCGAGCTGGTGAGGAGGCGAGGATCATGTCAATGACAGACCCCATCGCCGACATGCTCACGCGCATCCGCAACGGCAGCACCGCGCGGCACAGCACCGTCGAGATCCCGGCATCGAAGATGAAGGCTGAGATCGCGCGTCTGATGACCGAGCAGGGCTACATCGTCGGCTACGACACCAAGCCGGGTGAGCACGGCCAGGTCATCATCGTCGAGCTCAAGTACGGCAAGAACAGAGAACGGGTCATCTCCGGCATCAAGCGCGTCTCCAAGCCCGGGCGTCGTGTGTACGCCAAGAAGGAGTCGTTGCCCAAGGTGCTCGGCGGACTCGGCACAGCGATCATCTCCACCTCCCGGGGCCTGGTGACCAGCGCTGAGGCGCGGAAGCTCGGCTTGGGCGGCGAAGTGATCTGCTTCATCTGGTAAGGACGGCACATGTCGAGGATCGGAAGAGCACCCATCCCGCTGCCCGACGGCGTGGACTTCAAGTACGACAACGCCGTCGTCACAGTGAAAGGCCCGAAGGGTGAACTCACCCAGAGGGTCCCGCGCGAGATGATCGTCGAGGTCGCCGACGGCGTCATCGCGGTCAAGCGACCCACCGACAGCGGTCAGCATCGCTCGCTGCACGGACTCACGCGCACGCTGATAGCCAATATGGTGACCGGCGTCACCGACGGTTTCGAGAAGCGTCTCGAGATCGTGGGCGTCGGCTACCGCGCCAGCCTCAAGGGCAACGACCTCGAGCTGCTGGTCGGCTACAGTCACCCGGTGCTCATCGAGCCGCCGGAGCACATCGTCTTCGAGACGCCGCAGGCCACCGTGGTCGTCGTGAAGGGTATCGACAAGCAGGTCGTCGGCGAGATCGCCGCCAAGGTGCGGTCCGTCCGGCCGCCCGAGCCGTACAAGGGCAAGGGCATCCGGTACTCCGGCGAGTACGTCCAGCGCAAGGTCGGCAAGCGCGCCTAGGCGCTGCCTGAGAGAAGAGGAACGACCAGAAGATGAGCGTACAAAGCATCAGAGAAGCCCGCACCCGGCGCAAGCGCCGCATCCGCGGGCGCATCGAGGGTACGACCGAGCGCCCGCGCGTCTCGGTGTTCCGCTCGAACCGCGCGATCTACGCCCAGCTCGTCGACGACGGCGCCGCGGCGACGATCGTCGCCGCCCGCTCCGCCGAGATCGACGGCGCCGGGCTCAAGAAGGCCGAGGTCGCCAAGAGAGTCGGCGAGCTTCTGGCGCAGAGGGCCAAAGACAAGGGCGTCGAGCGCGTCGTGTTCGATCGCTCAGGCTATCTGTATCACGGCCGAGTCAAGGCTCTCGCCGAGGGCGCCCGCGAGGGCGGCCTGGTTTTCTGACAAGGAGAATAGGACCCCGTGGCTAGAGGATCATTCAGCGAAGGCAACGAGCTCAAAGAGCGCGTCGTCGACATCAACCGCGTCGCCAAAGTCGTCAAAGGCGGCCGGCGGTTCTCCTTCACGGCTCTGGTCGTCGTCGGTGACGAGAACGGTCATGTGGGCGCCGGCTACGGCAAGGCGCGCGAAGTGCCGCTGGCGATCCAGAAGGCGATCGAAGACGCGAAGAAGAACCTGTTCACCGTGCCCCGCTACAACGGCACGACGACCACCCATCAGGTGACGGGCCGCTTCGGTGCGGCGCGCGTGCTGCTCAAGCCGGCCGCGCCGGGTACCGGCGTCATCGCCGCCGGCGGCGTTCGCGCCGTGCTCGAGCTCGCCGGCGTGCGCGACATCCTGACCAAGTCGCTCGGCACGACGAACCCGATCAACCTGGTGCGTGCCACCGTCGCGGGGCTCCAGTCCCTGAAGACGCCCGAGGGCCAGGCGCGCCTGCGCGGCATCTCGGTGGCCCAGGTGCTCGGCCTCGACCAGCGTGTGCCGGAGGCCGCAGAGGCCGCCGCTCCCGCCAAGGAGGCCTGAGGCGTATGACGAGCTACCTCGAGATCACCCAGGTCAAGAGCGCGATCGGTCGCAAGCCCGATCACCGCGGCACGCTTCGCGCCCTCGGCCTGAAGAGGATCCGTCACACCGTGGTCCACGAGGACACCCCCGTGATCCGCGGCATGGTGAACAAGGTCGCGTACCTCCTCGAGGTGCGCCCGGCAGCGAAGAAGTCGTGACATGGCTGAACTAGGACTCCATAACCTGCGCCCCAACCCCGGCTCGACCAAAGCGACCAAGCGTCTCGGTCGCGGCAAGGGCTCCGGCCAGGGCAAGACGTCGGGCAAGGGGCACAAGGGATACAATGCCCGCTCCGGCGGAGGTGTGCGCCCGGGCTACGAAGGCGGCCAGATGCCGCTCTACATGCGTCTCGGCAAACTTCGCGGGCCCCACATGAAGAAGAGCATGCCGATCGGCCCGTTCCGGACCTTTGCGGTGCCGGTCAACGTCGGCCGGCTGGCGAACGCCTTCTCGGCCGGTGACGAGGTCACCCCGGAAGCGCTCGTCGCCAAGGGCATAGTCAAGAACACGCGCACGCCGATCAAGGTGCTCGGCGGTGGAGAGCTCCCTGTGGCGCTGAACGTCCGCGTCCACATGTACTCTCGCAGCGCCGTCGAGAAGATCGAGGCGGCCGGCGGCAAGGCCGAGCTCCTCTGAAACGCGTCGGGGGGATGGGGCTGTGAACAACAAGCTGTGGCAGTCGCTCACCAACGCCTGGATGATCCCGGAGCTTCGCACGAAGCTCCTCTTCACGGCGGGGATGGTGGCGATCTACAGGTTCGGCGCGTACGTGCCCGTCCCGGGTATCGACATCGGCGCGCTCAAGCAGTTCTTCGAGGAGGGTGGAGCCGGGGTCGTCGGGTTCCTTGACCTGTTCTCAGGCGGCGCGCTCGCGCGCGTCGCCGTCTTTGCGCTCGGCATCATGCCGTACATCACCGCGTCGATCATCATGCAGCTCCTCACCGTCGTGATTCCCAAGCTCGAGGAGCTGGCCAAAGAGGGCGAGCAGGGCCAGAAGCAGATCACCAAGTACACGCGCTGGCTCACCGTGGCCCTCTCGCTCGTACAGTCGGTGGGCTACATCGCCCTGTTCCGCCAGTACAATGCCCTGCCGGACCTCAACTGGTGGCGGGCGGCGCTCATCATCACGAGCCTGGTCGCCGGCGCCGTGATGGTCATGTGGCTCGGCGAGCTCATCACTGCGCGGGGCATCGGCAACGGCATGTCGATCATCATCTTCATCAGTATCGTCTCGAGCATCCCGTCGGGCGCCGCGCAGTTGTTCACGATGAGCCTGCTCCCGATCCTTCTCTTCGGCATCATCGCCCTGGCCGTCGTCGTCGGGGTCATCTGGATCACGACCGGTGAGCGCCGCGTCCCGGTGCAGTACGCCAAGCGCGTCGTGGGGCGCCGCATGATGGGCGGTACCAGCACGTTCATCCCGCTCAAGGTGAACATGGCTGGCGTGATCCCCGTCATCTTCGCCTCGTCGGTGATGATGATCGTGCCCACGTTCGCGCAGTTCCTGGGCACCGACGGCATCGGTGGGTGGTTCACGCGGATGTTCGGGCCGAGCACGGTCCTGTACATCATCGGCGAGGCCATCCTCATCATCATCTTCACGTACTTCTACACGGCCGTGACGTTCAACCCGATCGACCAGGCCGACAATCTCAAGAAGTACGGCGGGTTCATCCCTGGTGTGCGCCCCGGCCGGCCCACGGCCGAGTTCCTCGACCGTATCCTGACGCGGCTCACCTTCCCAGGGGCCCTCTTCCTGGCCTCCCTGGCGGTGCTGCCCTGGCTGCTGTCGCGCCCGCCGGTCAATGTGCCGTTCTACTTCGGCGGCACCTCGCTCCTGATCGTCGTCGGCGTGGCGCTCGACACCATGCGGCAGATGGAAGCTCAACTCCTCATGCGGCACTACGAGGGCTTCCTCAAGTAGGAGTGCGATGACACGGCCGACAGCACGCAACATCGTCCTCCTCGGCGCCCCCGGCGCCGGAAAGGGGACGCAGGCCGAGCGTATCGTGGCGGCATACGGACTTCCGCACATCTCGACCGGTGAGATGCTGCGTGACGCCGTTGCCAATGGCACCGACATGGGTCGTGAAGCGCAGAAGCACATTGACTCCGGCTCTCTCGTCCCCGACGAAGTCGTGATCGGTGTGGTCCGGGAGCGGCTGGCCGAGCCGGACGCTCGCGAGGGCTTTCTGCTCGACGGCTTCCCGCGCACCATCGCCCAGGCCGAGCGCCTCGACGGGATACTCGCGGAGGCCGGCAGGGCCATCACTCACGTCGTGCTCATCGACGTTCCCGCCGATGAACTGGTGGAGCGACTCGCCGGCCGACGGTCGTGCGGCGCCTGCGGCAAGCCCTACAACGTGACCTTCGATCCGCCGGAAGCGGACGGCATCTGCGACGCCTGCGGCGGCACCCTCGTCCAGCGCGCCGATGACAACGAGGAGACCGTACGCAACCGGCTCGAGGTGTACGAGCGGCAGACCGCCCCTCTCGTCGAGTACTACACGGAGCGCCACGTGCTCGACAGCGTGTTCGGCGGCGGGAAGATGCCGGATGACGTTTACGCGCACGTCGAGCGCATCCTCTCCGGTGACTGACACCGCGTGATCGTCCGCAGGTCGGCAACCGAGCTCGCTAAGATCGCAGCTGCCGGTGCGATCCTCGCCGACTGCCTCGACGCGCTTGCGGACGCGGCTCGGCCGGGCATGACGACCGGGGAACTGGACGCGCTCGCCGAGCGTTTCATCAGGGAGCGCGGCGGGACCCCGACGTTCCTCGGCTACCAGGGCTTTCCGGGCTCGATCTGCGCCTCGCCGAACGACATGGTCGTGCACGGGATCCCCGGCGACTATCGCGTGGCGGAGGGAGACCTGCTCAGCCTGGACGTCGGGGTGACGCTCGACGGTTACATCGCCGACTCGGCTCAAACGCTCCTCATCGGCTTCGTCGAAGCCGAGGCGCGCCGCCTGGCCGAGGTGACGGCGGAGTCGCTGGAGGCCGGACTCGCGGAGTGTCGAGACGGCCGCCGGTTGGGTGACATCTCGCATGCGATCCAGGAAGTGGTCGAGGCCGCGGGCTTCAGCGTGGTGCGCTCGCTGGTCGGGCACGGTGTGGGCAAGGAGATGCACGAAGACCCGCAGATCCCCAACTACGGGGATCCCGGGCGCGGCCCGCGACTCGAGGAGGGCATGGTCTTCGCCATCGAGCCGATGGTCGACGCCGGCGGGCACGAGGTGGTCGTCGCGGACGACGGGTGGGCCATCCACACCGCCGACGGTTCGCTCTCGGCGCACTTCGAGCACACGGTGGGCGTCGGCAAGAAGGCGCCGCGGGTGTTCACGCGCCGCCGGTCGGAGAATGGTGGCGCAGCGGTGTAGCGTCGTGGGAACGGCGCGGGCCTCGGCCGCCGCGCCGCCGTGGATGGTGGGGTTTGTGGGCCCCATGGTTTATGGTAGTATGTCAGGCCGCTGTCTGTCGACGAGTAGGGAGCATGGCGAACAAAGAAGAAGCCATCGAGATCGAGGGCGAGGTTGTCGAGGCGTTGCCGAACACGATGTTCCGCGTTCACCTCGACAACAACCACGAAGTGCTCGCCCACATCTCCGGCAAGATGCGCATGAACTACATCCGCATCCTGCCCGGAGACAGGGTCAAGGTGGAACTGTCGCCCTACGACCTCAGCAGGGGCAGGATCACGTACCGGTTCAAGTAGCGGCCGCGCGCGGTCGCCCGGAGGCGGCGCGCGGGGCCTCAGGCGCACCGCGTGCACAAGCGAGGATCACCGATGAAGGTAAGAGCTTCAGTCAAGCAGATGTGCGAGAAGTGCAAGATCATCCGCCGGCGCGGTACCGTGCAGGTGATCTGCTCGAACCCGCGTCATCGTCAGAGGCAGGGGTAAGTCCGCATGGCACGTATCTCAGGCGTCAACATCCCGCCGCAGAAGCGGGTCGAGATCGGTCTCACGTACATCTACGGTGTCGGGCGGTCGACGTCCAACAAGGTCCTCGGTGTCGTGGGCATCGACCCGAACACCAAGGTGCGTGATCTCACCGAAGAGGAGATCATCCGGCTCCGCGACGCCATCGACCGTGAAGTCACGGTCGAGGGCGACCTGCGCCGCGAGCGCTCCCAGAACATCAAGCGGCTCATGGACATCGGCTGCTACCGGGGCATCCGCCACCGTCGCGGCATGCCGGTGAACGGGCAGCGCACGCGCACCAACGCGCGCTCTCGCAAGGGTCCGAAGAGGACGATCAGCGGCAAGCGCAAGAAGTGACCGCACCAGTAGCGGAGGAGTAGAGCAGAGTGGCTAAGCCTCAGAGAGCCAAGGGTCGTCAGCGGCGCAAGGTCCGCAAGAACATCGCCGTCGGCCAGGCGCACATCAAGACGTCGTTCAACAACACGCTGGTGACGCTCACCGACAAAGAGGGCAACGTCATCGCGTGGGAGAGCGCCGGATCGGTCGGCTTCAAGGGTTCGCGCAAGAGCACGCCGTTCGCCGCACAGGTGACGGCGGAGTCATGCGCCAAGAAGGGCATGGAGCAGGGTCTCCAGAAGGTCGAGGTCTTCGTGCGTGGCCCGGGTTCGGGCCGCGAGACCGCCGTGCGGTCGCTGCAGGCCGCCGGCCTCGAGATCATCAGTGTCAAAGACGTGACGCCGGTGCCGCACAACGGCTGCCGCCCGCGCAAGCGTCGCAGGGTCTAGGAAGGTCTACGTGGCGAAAGATACGTCAGCACAGTGCAAGCAGTGTCGCCGCGAGGCTGAGAAGCTCTTTCTCAAGGGCGAGCGGTGCCTCACGGACAAGTGCGCGGTAGAGCGGCGCTCGTACCCGCCGGGGGAGCACGGCCGCGGCCGCATCAAGCAGAGTGAGTACCTTCTGCAGTTGCGTGAGAAGCAGAAGGCGCGCCGCTACTACCAGGTGCTCGAGAAGCAGTTCCACCGGTATTACGTGATGGCCAGCCGCAAGGACGGCATCACCGGCGAGAACCTTCTGCGCATCCTTGAGATGCGGCTCGACAATGTCGTGTACCGCCTCGGCTTCGGCGCATCGAGGCGCCAGGCGCGTCAGCTGGTGTGCCACGCCCACTTCACCGTCAACGGCAAGAAGGTCGACATCCCGTCGTACCAGGTCCGCCCTGACGACGTGGTGGCGATGCGCTCCAACAGCAAGGCCGTCGAGACCGTGCGCGCCGCGACCGATCTCACGTCGTCGGTCTCGCCGTGGCTCCTGGTCGACCATGACAACCTCACCGGCAAGGTCCTGCGCGCTCCCGAGCGCGACGAGATCGACGCCCCGGTGCAGGAGCAGCTCATCGTCGAGCTGTACTCCAAATAATCCGCTGCAGCAGCTAACCCGCGGCGAAGAGTCTACAGGAGGCCAGTTGCTACAGTTTCAGATGCCCAACATCACCCGCGAGCAGCTCGCCGGCAACCGCGCGCGCTTTGAGGTCGAGCCTCTCGATCGCGGTTTCGGGCATACGTTCGGCAACGCGCTGCGCCGGGTCCTGCTGTCGTCGCTCGAGGGCGCAGCCGTCAGTTCAGTCAAGATCGAAGGCGTCGCCCACGAGTTCACCACCGTCAAGGGCGTCAAGGAAGACGTCACCGACGTCATCCTGAACCTCAAGGAGCTCGTCTGCCGCCTGCATGGTGAGCTCGACGAGGTCCAGGTCCGCTTGTACAAGGACAAGCCCGGCAAGGTCGTGGCCGCCGACGTCGACATCCCGGCGGAGCTGGAGATCCTCAACCCGGATCATCAGATCGCGACGCTCTCCGACGGCGGCGCCATCGAGATGCTGATCACCGTCAGGCGCGGTACGGGCTACGTGCAGGCTGAGGGCAACAAGACGCCGGAGACGGTCATCGGGGTCATTCCGATGGATTCGATCTTCAGCCCCATCAAGCGTGTCTCGTACCACGTCGAGAGCGCCCGTGTCGGCCAGCGTACAGACTACGACAAGCTCATACTCGACATCACGACCAACGGTGCTCTCCTGCCCGAAGAGGCGCTGAGGGAAGCCGCCGAGATCCTCGTCGACCGGATGTCGATCTTCACCGACCCCGACCGCACGCGTTCCAGCGAGGAGCTCCCGATCGAGGGGCTTGACTCCATGCAGGTCGGAGGCGGCATGGACGACGTGCTCATCGAGGAGCTCGAGCTCGGCGTCCGTTCCTACAATTGCCTCAAGCGCGAGGGTATCCAGACCGTCGGCGACCTGGTCTCCAAGACAGAGGCCGAGCTGCTCAACATCCCGAACTTCGGCAAGAAGAGCATCGACGAGGTCAAGGAAAAGCTCATCGAGCGCGGGCTCTCTTTGCGGGGTGACGAGTAACATGCGCCATCAGAACTCAGGCCGCAAGTTCAACATGGCTCCCGACCAGCGGCGGTCGCTGCTGTCGGGTCTCGCCTGCCAGGTCCTCGAGCACGAGAAGGTCAAGACCGGCGTAGCGCGCGCCAAGGAAGTCCGCCCGATGGTCGAAGAGGCCATCACGCTGGGCAAGCGCGGCGATCTGCACGCGCGCCGTCAGGCGATCGCCATGCTGCGCAACAAGAAGATCGTGTACAAGCTGTTCAACGACGTGGCGCCTCGCTACGCCGACCGTCACGGCGGGTACACGCGCATCATCAAGCTCGGCCCGCGCCCCGGCGACGGCAGCGAGCAGGCGTACATCGAGCTGGTGTAGCGCGCAGCAGACAGACGTCCCTTGTTTGGGGGGCGGGCGGCCGGAAGGGCCGCCCGCCCCTCTTGCGTTGCCGGGCCGGCCACGGCGCCGGATGCGGGAGCGCCTGTGGGAGAAGGCGCCCAGGACGCACACCGAGCTCGCCGCCCGGCGGGCGAGAATACGCGCGCGCCAGGCTTGTGAATGACTGCACTTGACGGCGCGACATCTATAGCGTATATATGTAAGTATGCAAGTATGCAACGACAGTGACACGCCCGCCGCGCCGGATCTCAAGCCGCTCTTTCGGATGCATGCAGACCTCTGTCGGGCTCTCGCGAACGAGCATCGTCAGGCGATCCTGCACGCCATCTGCGACGAGGAGAAGTGCGTGGGCGACCTCGCCGAGGAGGTCGGTATCTCGGTCCACAACGTCTCGCAGCACCTGCGCGTGCTCAAAGAGCGCCGGCTCGTGGCGTCGCGCAAAGAGGCTCAGACCGTGTACTACCGCGTCACGAACCGCAAATTCATGGAGGCGTGCGCCCTCATCCGCGAGGCGCTGGTGGAGCAGCACGTCGCACAGGGTGAATCGCTGCAGGTCGCCGAGTTCCTCGATGCCGCGCGTGCCCGGCCGGATGGGACTGGGGCGCCGGATGCGCCGGTGGCGCCTCAGGTGTGAGACACCGAAGCCGCCGGCCACGCGGCAGGACACCGCTCCGTCAGCACATTGAAGAGGGGCTCACCGGCCCTTGGATTGAGAAAGAAATCACAAGCACAAGCGTCGAATCCAGTCTAGCAAGCACGAAGGAGACCATCATGTCCGAAGACCTCGCCAACATCCAGGTAGAGAAAGTCGTCGACGCGCGAGGCACCTCGTGCCCTGGTCCCATCCTGGCCGCCAAGAAGGGCATTCCCAGCGTCTCCGTAGGCGGCGTGATGGAGGTCCAGGCGACCGACAGCGGCACGACCAAGGACCTCCCGGCGTGGTCCAAGAAGATGGGTCACGAGTATCTGGGCGTGGTCGAGGAGCCGGGCTTCATGCGCCTCTTCGTGAAGAAGATGAAGTGACGATGGCCGAGACTGCCGCACTCGACGATCAGGCATATTCCCCGCGCATCCTGGTCTTCAGCACCAACAACATCTCCGACCCGGGCATCGACCTGGCCGGCAGTTCGCACATGCACTACTCGCCCAAGGTCATGGTGATCAGCGTTCCGTGCACCAGTGGTATCAAGCCGAGCTGGATCCTCTACGCCATGGAGCAGGGTTTCGACGGAGTCTTCATCGCCGCCGACGGCGAGGAGTGCGCGTTCCTGCCCGACTGCAGCCAGCGCACCGCCAAGATCATGATGGACGCGCAGGCACTGCTGGTCGAGAGGGGCTACGAGCCGCAGAGAGTGCGCATGGCCGCGATCTGTTCCGTCTGCGCGGAGCCCTTCACCAACTACATGCACGAATACTCGGAGTCCCTCTCCGGCTTGGGACCGACGACCCGGAAGGCGACCGCATGAACAGCCAACGAAGCGAAGCTATCGAGCGGGGCGCCGAAGGTGCAGCGCTCAAGTACGACGCTCTGGTGGTCGGCAGCGGCATCGGCGGTATGGAGTCGGCGCTCAAGCTCGGCGACATGGGCTACAAGGTCCTCGTCGTCGAGAAGGACGCCAGCGTCGGCGGCAAGATGATCCTGCTCAGCAAGGTGTTCCCGACGCTCGACTGCGCCAGCTGCATCTCCACCCCCAAGATGGCCGCGACCATCCACCACCCCAACATCGACGTACTCACGTACGCCGAGGTCGAGGGCATCCGCGCCAACGGCGACGGCACCTATCACGCCCGGATCCTGCAGAAGCCGAAATACGTCGACGAGGTCGCCTGCACCGGCTGTCGCCAGTGCGAGATGGCCTGCAGCGTCGCCGTCCCCGACGAGTTCAACGCCGACATGGTGTCGCGGCGGGCGGCGTACATCGCCTTCCCCCAGGCGGTGCCGAAGAAGGCCGTGATCAGCCGCGAGGGCGTCTCGCCGTGCAGCTACGAGTGCCCTGCGGGCATCAAGGCGCACGGCTATGTCGCGCTCATACGCAGCGGCGAGTACGAGAAGGCGTTCGACCTTGTCTGCGAGGCGACGCCGCTGGTCGGCAGCCTCGGCCGGGCGTGCTACGCCCCGTGCGAGGCTGAGTGCATGCGGGGCGATCTGGAGGGATCCCTCTCCATCCGCCGCCTCAAGCGCTTCATCGCAGACACTCACTACGCCAAGGGCGAGACGAGCGTCAAGATCGCGGATCCCAACGGTAAGAAGGTGGCGGTGATCGGCTCCGGCCCGGCCGGTGTGACCGCGGCCTGGCATCTGGCCCGCAAGGGCTACGGGGTGAAGGTCTTCGAAGCCGCGTCTCAGCCGGGTGGTCTGCTGCGTCTGGCGCTCCCGCCGTACCGCCTCCCGAACGAAGTCGTCGACCAGGACCTCGCGAATGTGACGGCGGCCGGCGTGGTGATAGAGACGGACTCGCGCGTCGAGGATCTGGACGAGTTGAAGGAGGCAGGCTACGACGCCGTGCTCGTGGCTGTGGGTACGCACCTCGGCACGAAGCTCGGCGTGCCCGGCGAGGATCTTCGCGGCGTCATGCGCTCCGCCGACTTCCTCCGCGCCGCCAAGCTTGGCGAAGAGCTGGACGTCGAGGGCAAGCGTGTCGTTGTGGTCGGAGGCGGCAACGTCGCCCTCGATGCGGCGCGCACCGCGCTGCGGCTGAAGGCCGCATCGGTACAGGTGGCGAGCCTCGAAGCCCACGAGCAGATGCCCGCGCATGCCTGGGAGGTCGAGGAGGCTCGCCAGGAGGGCGTCGCCTTCCAGAACTCGTGCGGGGTGCGTCAGTTCAGCGGCGGCGACGCCGTGCGCAGCGTCGAGCTCCTGCGTTGCGTCTCGGTGTTCGACGAGGAGGGCAGCTTCAGCCCGCAGTATGAGGACGAGACCCTCGGAAGCCTTGAGTGCGACCTCGTGGTCGTCGCCGCGGGCATGAGACCCGACGCGGGCGCCTTCGGTCTCCCCATCAACAGCACCGGGACGATCAAGGCGGATCCGGGCACCCTGCAGACCAGCGTGCCTCGCGTGTTTGCCGCCGGCGACGTCGTCTCCGGCCCCTCGATGATCACTTCCGCCGCCGGCCAGGGCTGGCGGGCGGCCTTCATGATCGACCGCTTCCTCCAGGGCCTGGAGCTGGATCCCGCGGCATTCGACGGCCCTCTGCCGATGGTGGACAAGGAGGCCGTTCTGAGGCGGCAGGCGACGTACAGCCGCATCGAGCCTCTCAACCCGCGGGAGACCGTGACACTTGCGCCGGGCGAGTTCTACGAGGACGAGCAGACGATGACCGAGGAAGAGGCGCTGCACAGCGCGAGCCGCTGCCTCGACTGCGGTGTCTGCTCCGAGTGCCACGCGTGCGTGGACATCTGCCCCGCCGACTGCATCGACTTCAGCATGCGCGAGAAGGAGATCGAGGCGGAGTTCGGCAGCGTGGTCCTGGCCACGGGCTTCAACCTCTTCCCGGCCGACGCGAAGCCGCAGTACGGATTCGGCCGCTACAAGAACGTCGTCACCGGCATGCAGATGGACCGCCTGCTGGCGCCGACCCGGCCGTACAACGCCGTGCTTCGCCCCAGCGACGGCAAGGTGCCGGACAACATCGCCTACATCCTGTGCACCGGGTCCCGCGACGACACCGTGGACAACCCGCTGTGCTCCAAGATCTGCTGCATGTACTCGGTCAAGCAGAACCAGCTCATCATGGGCGCCCTGCCGCTCGCCGACGTCACCGTCTACTACATCGACGTACGCTCCGTGGGCAAGGGGTACGACGAGTTCTACGAGCAGGCCAAAGACATGGGCGCCAACTTCGTGAAGGGCCGCGTCTCGGGTATCACCGAGACCGACGAAGGCAACCTCACGCTCCGCTACGAGGACATCGAGAACGGCAGCGCGCTCGTCGAGACGGAGCACGACATGGTCGTGCTCGCGGTCGGCGTCCAGCCCGGTCGCGGCGTCGCCGAGCTTTTCGACGGCGCCGGCGAGGCCCTGGCGCTCGACGACTACTACTACGTCGGCGAAGCCGACGAAGACATGGACCCCGGCCGCACCAACCTCCCCGGCGTGTTCGTCGCGGGCGCGGCCGCCGGGGCCAAGGACATCCCCGACTCCATTCTCCACGCGGGCGCCGCGGTCGCACAGGCCGCTGCTCATCTGGAGAGAGCGAAAGTCGCGGAAGAGTCGAAAGTGAAGGTGAAGGCATGAGCGGCCGCAAGATCGGCGTGTACGTCTGTCAGTGCGGCGGCAACATCGGCGACTACGTCGACGTCGACAAGGTCGTCGAGGAGATCAAGGGAGACGACGACGTCGTCGTCGCCCGCTCCGCCATGTTCACCTGTTCCGACGCGACCCAGCAGGAGATCGTGCAGGACGCGGAGGAGCAGGGCCTCGACGCGCTCGTCGTCGCCTCGTGCTCGCCCAAGCTGCACACGGTCACCTTCCGTGACGTGGCCAAGCGCGCCGGCATGAACCCGTTCCAGTACACGCAGGTCAACGTCCGCGAGCAGTGCTCGTGGACGCACACCGACGACCATACGGGCGCGACCGAGAAGGCGGTGCGGCTCGTCCGCGCCGGAATCAACCGGACGCGCCTCACCGAGCCGCTCGAGCCGATCGTCGTCGAGACGACGCCGAGAAGCCTTGTGGTGGGCGGCGGGGTGGCCGGCCTGCGCGCCGCCCTCGGCTTGGCCGAGATCGGCCTCGGCGTATTCCTCGTCGAGAAGGAGCCGCAGCTCGGCGGCCGCGTCGCCGGATTCGCCGAGATGTACCCGAACGAGCGCAAGGGCGCCGAGCTGATCGCGACCCTCGAAGAGAAGGTGCGCGCTCATCCGGCGATCACCGTGTACACGAACGCCGAGCTGATGGCCAAGAGCGGCAGCTTCGGCAACAACCAGGTGACGATCGCCATCCACGGCGAGCAGCTCGAGACCGTCCAGGTCGACGTGGGCTCGATCATCGTCGCCACCGGCGCGGACACCTACGAGCCGGCGGCCGGCGAGTTCGGCTACGGCCTGGACGGTGTCGTCACTCTGCCGGAGTTCAAGAAGATGGTGGATGAAGCGGCCGGTTCGCTCGAGTACAACGGCCGGCCCGTCAAGACCATCGCCTACATCTACTGCGTCGGCAGTCGCCAGGACGAGAGCGTCGAAGGCGCTCACACCTACTGCTCGCGCTACTGCTGCACAGCCGCCGTGCACGCTGCGCTCAAGGCGGCCGAGAAGGGCCTCGCCGGACTGCGCCAGTACCACCTCTACCGCGACATCCGCACCTACGGCAAGTACGAGCTGCTCTGGAACGAGTCGCGTGAGAAGGGCTCGCTGTATCTGCGCATGCCGGACGACGAACCGCCGGAGGTGGAGAAGCTCCCGTCCGGCGGTCTCAAGGTCACCACGAAGGACCTGCTCACCGGGGGCGAAGAAGTCGCCATACCCGCCGACCTCGTCGTGCTCGTCACCGGCATGGTACCGCGCGAGAACGGCGAGCTCGTCAGCGTACTCAAGCTGCCGGTCGGCAACGACGGCTTCTACAACGAGATCCACCCCAAGCTGCGCCCGGTGGAGACCATCGTGGACGGCGTCACCATCTGTGGCTCCTGCCAGTCGCCGAAGAACTCGGCCGAGGCGGTCGCCAGCGGCCTCGCCGCCGTCACGCACAGTGGCGCCATGCTCAAGCGCGGTTACGCCGAGCTCGACCCGATGGTCGCCATCGTCGACACCGCCGCCTGCACCTGGTGCGGCAAGTGTCTTGAGGCGTGTCCCTACGACGCCATCGAGCAGGTCGAGATGGACGGCAAACAGGTGGCGCAGGTCATCAAGACGGCGTGCAAGGGCTGCGGCGGCTGCGTGCCCGTCTGCCCCGTGGACGCGACCGACCTGCAGGGCTACACCGACGCCCAGATCAGATCGATGATCGACGGCATGATGGAGGTGAGCTGCTCATGACGCAGACCACCGGGTCAGGCCGGCGACCCGTGATCCGGGACGCCGCTCCAGGACAACGCGACGTCCGTGAGGTCGTCCGCGACGAGCAGGTCATGCGCCGCCGCATCCTCGCAGCGCTTGAAGACGGACCGCTCACGGTGCCCGAGATCGCGGCCGCCGTCGAGCGCCCGACCCATGAGGTGATGTTCTGGGTCATGGGCCTGCGCAAGTACGGCTGGCTCGCCGAGATCAAAGAAGTCACCGACGACGGCTACTACCGCTATCAAGTGGTGGAGAGGGAGGGCAAATGACTGCTCTCGTGAACCCCGGGCTGGCGACGGAACTGGCGTGCTCTGATGAGTTCAACGCCGACGCCTGCATGAACTGCGGGGTGTGCTCCGCCATCTGCCCGATGGGTGTCGACGTCGAGGTGCGCAAGCTGTTCCGCCACGTGCTTCTCGGCATGGAGGACAAGGTTCGGGAGGAGACGGAGAGCGTCTTCTCCTGTCTGCTGTGCAAGATGTGCGAGGAGAACTGCCCGTCCGGCGTACACATCGCCGAGAACGTGCGCACGCTCCGGCATCACATCGTCCGTACGACGTTCGGCCACGGGGAGGGATGACGATGCCTCTCCCGACCGGCGACGTGATCGGCATCCTCGGCGACAACCTGCGCCTGCGCAAGTCGGTGCTGCCGCTGTCCCCCAAGGTGGCGACCAAGTGGACCGAGGGCCTCGGCCTCCCGCGCGGCGGCGCGACCGTGCTCTACACGGGGATGATGTACCAGCTCATCCCGTACATCGAAGGCCTCGTCAAGGCCGAGGTGAAGTTCGGCGACTCATGGCTGGCCAAGTACACCGGCCTCGGTCGAAAGGTGAACCGGTTCGTCAACATCTCGGCGTTCATGGCGCGCCCCTCGGCGAAGGAGCGCGCCCGCTACGATCAGGTGCCGATCAATGTCGTGCATCTGCTCCGCGACGCCGGCGTCGAGTTCGGCGCTCTCTACGAGGACGACCTGTACTCGGGCGCCCTGGCCTACGATCTCGGGCTCGACGAGGTCGTCGTCGAGCACGCCAAGAAGGTCCACGCGGTGTTCAAGAAGCACGCCGTGAAGACCGTGATCACCGTCGACCCGCACACCACGACGATGCTTCGCACCGTGTATCCCAAGATCCTCAAGGGGTACGACGTCGAGGTGAAGAGCTACCTCGAGGTGCTGGCGGAGAGGGACTTCGGCGGCAACGGAAGCGGCGGCAAACGCGCCGGCATCTCCCCCGCTGAAGTCGTGCTGCACGACTCCTGCGTCTTCGCCCGCTACGAGGGCGTCGTCGACGAGCCGCGCGAGCTGCTTGCGGCCGCCGGCGTCACCGTCCTCGACCCGGAGTACGCGGGTCGCCAGACCTGGTGCTGCGGCGGCCCCGTCGAGTCACTCTACCCGCAGAAGGCGGCCGCCAACGCGCAGAAGCGCGTCGAGCAGCTGCGAGCCGCCGCGCCCGAGTGCGTCACGATGTGCCCCATGTGCTTCGTCAACCTGAGTACCGCCGCCGGCGACACCATGCGGTTCAAGGATATCTCCGAGTACCTGCGCGAGGCATCCGCCTCCTGAGGCAGGGCCCGCGCAGGCCCCCGGTCTCGAAAGGCAACAAACGGACAGCACTGGAGGTGCTGGAGTGGACACGACCAAGAAGACGATCATCCTGTTCAGTGGCGACTTCGACAAGGTGATGGCGGCACTCATCATCGCCAACGGCGCCGCCGCTATGGGCGACGACGTCACGATCTTCTGCACCTTCTGGGGTCTGAACATCCTCCGCAAGCCGGAGAAGGTCCCGACCGAGGCCAAGAAGTCTACGCTTCAGTCGATGTTCGGCCGGATGATGCCCAAGGGCACGAAGAAGCTCGGACTCTCCAAGATGAACTTCGCCGGAGCCGGCAGTCCCATGATGAGGAAGGCCACAAAGGACGCCGGCGGAATGTCGCTCGAGGAGCTCTTCGACAGCGCCCGCGAGATGGGCGTGGAGTTCGTCGCTTGCACGCTCTCGATGGACATCCTGGGCTTCACGAAGGAGGAGCTCATCGACGACATCGAGTTCGAGGGCGTGGCGGCCTACCTCGGAAAGGCCGACGAGGCCAACGTCAACCTGTTCATCTGACGCCCCCGACTCACCCAAGGAGCAGGCACCGCCCATGGCGCACATCGATCTCATCTGCAAGGACTGCGGCCACACGTTCGAGGTTCTGACGCGGGTCGCGATACGCGACAAACAGAAGCGCTGTCCCGAGTGTCGCTCGCAGCATGTGCGGCAGACGCTCGCGAGCTTCTTCCGCAACGGCGCCCTCTCGGATCCGTCGTGCGGCGCTCCGCAGCGCAGCAGCGGGTTCGGCTGAGGCTGACGATCTCGCGGCGCGGTCGCGCCGTCCGTCGGCAGTACCCAATGACCATGAGCGACGGGGCGGGCTCGAAGGGCCCGCCCCGTCGCTCATGGTTCCGCTCCCATCGCAGCGGCCGGCGAGGCATCCGGTGGCCATGCCGGCCGGGACGGCCGGGCCGCCGTGGACGATGCGATAAGCTTCGGCTCGTATGATCCCGCCTCTGCCCAGCTCACCTCCGCTCGTCGACATCGCCGGTCTGCACTACCGGTACGCCGGCGCGCGCGCCGACGCGCTCGCCGACCTCTCCCTGGTGGTCGAGGCCGGGCGGACACTCGCCGTCGTGGGCGCCAACGGCTCCGGCAAGTCCACGCTGGCGCGTATCCTGGGCGGCCTCGAGAAGGCCGCCTTCGCGCGTCGCGCCGTCGCCGTCGGGCACGACCTGCTGAGCGAGGATGGCAGGTTCGGGGCGCGGCGAGACGTGGGCGTCCTTTTCCAGAATCCCGAGAACCAGCTGGTCGCCGACTGCGTGGAGGACGACATAGCCTTCGGCCTCGAGAACCTCGGCTGGCCGCCGGCCGACATGCGGGCCCGGGTCGACGAGATGCTTGAGAGGTTCGGGCTGGGCGACCTGCGCCGCCGCGAGCCGCACCTGCTCTCCGGCGGCCAGAAGCAGCGCACGGCGCTGGCGGGCGTCCTGGCCGTGCCGCGGAAGGTGCTGGTGCTGGACGAGCCGACGGCGATGCTCGACCCGGCGGGCCGCGAAGAGGTGCTCGAGGCCGTCGCGGCGCTGCGGGACGGCGGCCTCGCGATCGTCTTCGTCACGCAGGAGATGGACGAGGTGCCCGGCGCCGACCGCGCGCTGGCGCTCGAACGCGGGTCTGTCGTGTACGCGGGCGCCGCCGCCGGTCTCTTCGGCGACGGCGCTCTGGTGCGGCGTCTGGGTCTCGGGCTGCCCGCGGCCGGTGAGGTCGCGCTCGAGCTCGCCGGCCGCGGGCGCCGTCTCGACGGCCCGTTGCCGCTGACGCTGGACGATCTCGTCGGCGCTCTGCAGGGGCCGTCGTGAGCCAGAGGTCCTCGGCACCGGCCGGCCGGGGAGGCTCGCCGCCCGGCATAGCCGTCGCTTGCCGCGGTGTCGGCTTCTCCTACAGCGAGGGGCGGCGTGCGATACCCGCCCTTCGCGACGTGAGCTTCGAGCTGGCCGCCGGCGGGTCGCTGGCGTTGCTGGGGGCGTCAGGCTCCGGCAAGTCGACGCTTCTGCAGGTCGTGCGCGGACTCGACGAGGCCGAGTCCGGCGTCGTCTTCCTCGACGGGTGTGCCTCTGGTGAGTCGGGCCACGCGGAGCTGCGCCGTGAGGTCGGCCTCGTGTTCCAGGCGCCCGAGCTGCAGCTCTTCGCGGCGACGGCGAAGGAGGACGTGGCCTTTGGTCCGCGTCGTCTGGGCTGGTCCGACGCCGATGTCACGGCTGCGGTCGATGCGGCGATGGATCTGTCGGGGCTGCCGCCGGCGGACTTCGGCGACCGCCACCCGTACACGCTTTCCGGGGGCGAACAGCGGCGGCTCGCCCTGGCCGGCGTGCTCGCGATGAAGCCTCGTCTGCTCTTGCTCGACGAGCCTTTCGTGAGCCTCGACCCTCAGACGCGGCGCGAGCTTGTGCACATCCTGCGGCGGCTCAAGGACGGCGGGGTGACGCTGGTGCTCGCGACGCACGACATCGACCTCGCCTGGGCGCTTTGCGACGAGCTGCTCCTCCTCGACGAGGGGCGCGTGGTGAGCGTCGGCGCCTGGGACTTCGGTGACGCCGGCGCCCGTCTGCTCGCTGCGAACCGCCTGCGCGAGCCCTTGTTGGTCACGCTGTGGCGGCGCCTCGGGCGCGACCCTCGTGAAGCTCCCCGAACGGCCGCCGCGGCCGCCGAACTCCTGTCGTGAAGGCGACCATCGCCCAATACTACCCGGGCACGTCGCCGATCCACCGTCTCGACCCTCGCACCAAGTTCGTCGCCGTCAGCGTGCTCGCGGTGGCGCTGTTCGTGCGCGACTCCTACGCGGGGCTGCTCGTGTTCGCCGGCGCCGGCGCGGCTGCCTTCGCGCTCAGCGGTGTCCCTGCGGCCTGGTTCTGGCGCGCCGTGCGGCCGCTCCTGTGGCTGGTCGGCTTCACCTTTCTCGCCCAGGTGCTCTTCGCTCCCGGGGTGCCCTTCTTCAGCTTCTGGATCTTTGAGCTCTCGTGGGCCGGTCTCGACCTCGCGGCCTTCCTCAGTCTACGGCTCATCGTCCTCGTCCTGATCGGCTCCGTGCTCACCCTCACGACGCCGCCGATCGCGCTCACCGACGGTCTCGCCTGGCTGGGCAGGCCGCTCCGTCGCCTGCGCGTGCCGACCGACGAACTGGCGCTCATGGTCACGATCGCCCTGCGCTTCATCCCGACGTTGCTCGTCGAACTCGACCAGATCATGCGTGCCCAGCGCGCCCGTGGCGCCGACTTTCGCAGCGGCGGCATCGGCAGGCGCGCCCGCGCTCTTGTGCCCGTGCTCGTCCCGCTGTTCGTGCTCAGCTTTCGCCGCGCGGACGAGCTGGCGCTGGCCATGGAGGCGCGCTGCTACCGGCCGGGGATCGTCCGGACGAGGCTGCACCCGCTGCGCGCCGGAGTGGCCGACGCCGTCCTTCTGGCCCTCACTGCGGCGGTCATCGCCGTGGGGCTCCTCGTATAGGATGCCGGGGATCCTGTACTCGAGACGCCGCAAGGAGGCCACGTGAGCGAGGCGACACGGGGCGGCGACGCGCCGCCGGTCTGGCGTCTGGATCTGACGTACGAGGGCACCGGTTTCCGGGGCTGGGCGAAGCAGCCCGGGCAGCGGACCGTCGAAGGCGTGCTGGAAGAGGCGCTCGCCACCGTGCTTCGTGAGAGCGTCCGCCTCAGCGTCGCCGGCCGGACGGACGCCGGCGTCCACGCGTGGGCGCAGGTGGCTTCGTTCTCCTGCGCCCGTCGAGACGTCCGGCCGGAGCGCCTGCGGATGTCGCTCAACGCTCTGCTGCCGCCGGCCGTCGCGGTTGTGAAGGTGTCACCGGCGGCGCCCGGTTTCAGCGCCAGGGCGGCGCGCTCGCGCACCTACGTCTACCGGCTGTGGGCGTCTCCGGTGAAGCCCGTCGCCGAGCGCACCTTCGTCTGGAATCTGCGCGGCGCGCTCGACGGGGCGGCGCTGGCGGCGGCGGCGCGGCTGCTGCCCGGCCACCGCGACTTCGCCGCTCTCACCCCGTCGGCGCACATGTACCACACCTGCGTGCGCGAGGTGCTCTCGGCGGAGTGGCGCCGCGTGGGTCCCACGCCGGACGGAGAGGGCGGCGAGTGGCGCTTCGAGATCACCGCCGGCAGCTTCCTGCACAACATGGTGCGAGTGGCCGTGGGCTCGATGGTCGACGTGGGCCAGGGGCGCACGACGTGCGACGACTTCGCCGCAGCCCTGGCGACCGGGGAGCGCCGGCGCATGGGTCAGACTGCTCCGGCGCGCGGCCTCGCTCTGGTCGCCGTGGAGTACTGAGCGCGACTCAGTCGCCGAGGAAGCGCTCGAGCTGGCGGGTGCGGGTGGCCTCGTCGGGCGGGAAGACGTATGAGACTCCGCCTTCCCAGCCGGGAGTGCCGGTCATGACCATCTTCTTGCCGTCGCCGGAGCGCCACTTGAGGTAGGCGAGCTCGAGGATCTGGTTGGTCGTCAGATCTGTGGCGACGCCGCTCATGAACCGCTTGCCGATCTCGGGAAGCCGGGTGACGTTTGACGGCTGCGCGATCTTCTTCTGGAGCGCCTGGATGAACGCCTGCTGGCGGGAGGCGCGGTGGAAGTCGTCGTCGGCGTAACGGATGCGTACGTAGAGCATCGCGTACTTGCCGTCGAAGTGGTGCATGCCCTTCTTGAAGACGACCGTCCGGGCGTTGCTGCCGGCGGTCGTCGTGACCGTCTTCGGGATCCTCATGTCGACGCCGCCCACCGCGTTGACGAGGCGGGGGAAGCCCTTGAAGTCGACGACCATCACGTGGTTGATGGGGATGCCGGTGAACTCCTGCACGGTCTGGAGGGCGAGTGACGGGCCGCCCCAGAACATCGCGGTGTTGATCTTGCCGGTGCCGCGGCCGGGGATCTCGACCTTCGTGTCGCGCGGGATGGAGAGCTGGTTGATCGTGCGAGTCTTCGGGTTGAAGCGCATCAGCATGATCGTGTCCGAGCGGGCGGGCTCACCCGCCTTGCTGTCGACGCCCAGCAGCAGCAGTGTGGTCCCGTTGCGCCAGATCCAGCCGGCGTCGGGGTCGAGCCGCGCCTTGGTCTTCTTGTCGAGGCGCTTGTTGGACTTGTCGACGGCGCGGTCGAAGGTCTGGTAGCCGGGCCAGGCGAGGACGGTGAGGACGACGCCGGCGATCGCCAGGGCCGCGAAGACGCCCACGGGTACGTACCACCAGCGGAAGCGCCGCCGCCGTCTGGCCGGTCGGCCGCCTCCTCCGTGCCTGCTCTTCTTGCCGCCGCCCTTGCCCCCGGACGGGGCGGGCCCGTAGGTGTGGTACGCCTTGTCGCTGCGCTCCGGGTAGTCGGCGGAGGCTCGGCCGACCTTCGCCTCGTGGCTGCGAGGGCGAGGCTCGCGCGCGCGGCGTGCTCCGGCGAGCTCGTCGTCGACGTGGCTGCGCCGGGTGCGGCGCGCCTTGTACGTCCGGTAGGCCTTCGGCCCTTCTCTGTCGTCCTGTCTCGTCATGCGAGTGCGCCTCGCGCGCGCGAGGCAACGCCTGGTGCGTTGGTGGTCGCGGGGGGCGGGGCGCCGGCGTTTCAGCTGATCACGCCCGAGAGCGGGCGCTTCCTCTGGTGCCGAGTCTACACCATGGTAAGCTGCGGGTCGTCATGGGCCCGGAGCACACGATCATCGGCGTCGACATCGGCGGCACCAAGGTCGCCGGAGCGCTCGTGCGCGGGAGTCTGCCCGCTCGCGGCGCGCATCCGTCTCCCGGGCTGGAGACGCCGCTCGTGGGCGAACGGTTCGTGGCGCCGACGAGCCAGTCTTCGTCGGCGGAGTGTCTGGCCGGCATTCTCGCCTGCGTCGACCGGCTCGCAGCGGCGGGCGACGCCGACGCGATCGGCGTCGGGGTGGCCTCCATGGTCGACTTCGACGCCGGCGCCGTCATCGAGTCGGTCAACCTGCCGCTCGCCGACGTGCCGTTGCGCGACATCCTGCGCGCCCACACCGGGCTGCCCGTCGCTCTCGACAACGACGCCACGGCGGCTACGGTCGGGGAGCACGTCTTCGGCGCCGGTGCGGGGACGAGCGAGATGCTCATGCTCACCCTTGGGACCGGCGTCGGCGGCGGCATCATCTGCCGGGGCCGTCCGTACCGCGGCGCGAGCGGTGCGGCCGCGGAGCTCGGCCACATCATCCTGGACATCGACGGCCCCGACTGCCCGGGCGGGTGTCCCGGCAGGGGGTGTCTCGAGGCGTACGCTTCCGGTACCGCGATGGGCGCGGCGGCTGCGGCGCATGCCCGCGCCCACCCGGACTCGGCGCTGGGCCGCGCCCTGGCCGCCGGCGAGCGCGGTCGACAGCCGCCTGCTCACGGAACTGGCGCTGGGCGGCGACGCCGGCGCCGCCGCTCTCGTCGAGCGCGCCGGCGAGTATCTGGGCGCGGGACTCGTGACGCTGGTCAACATCTTCGACCCCGAGCTGGTCGTCATCGGCGGCGGCGCGGCGGCGGCGGGCGAGCTCCTGCTGGCTCCCGCCCGGCGCGTCCTCGCCGCCCGCGGCCTGCCTCCGGCGCGCGACCGCGTGCGCATCGTCCCGGCCGCGCTGGGCGCCGATGCCGGCTTCATCGGCGCCGCCGCGCTGGCGCTCACGGAGCTCTTCCCGGGCGACGGACGGTCGCCGGGTCCTCATTCCACGACGTGACCGGTGCCGGGTTCCCGGCCCGGGCTCCTCGTCGTCTTGACTTCGCTCTGCCCGTATCGCTAAATGGAAAGTGAAGTCCCACGCGCGCCGCTCGTGCGGCGCGCTTACAGGAGGTGACGAGAACCACATGGCCTACAAGATCACTGACGAATGCCTCGCCTGCGGAGCCTGCGTCGACGAGTGCCCCAATGAGGCTATCTCCGAGGGCGACGAGATCTACGTCATCGACGCCGACAAGTGCGACGACTGCGGCACCTGCGTCGAGTCGTGCCCGAGCGACGCGATCGTCCCGGCGTGATCTGAACCGGCAGAGACCGACGGCGAAGGGGCCGGTTCCGTGAGGAGCCGGCCCCTTCGCCGTCTCGGGTCGCCTGTCGTTCGCGGGTCGGGCTGCCGTGCGCGATCGCGCGGCTTCCCGGGCCTCCGGCTGCGCAGGCCGTGGAGTCGATCGCGCGTCTCTCACCCGAGAAGACCTCGGGAGCGTCCCACGCCAGCCGTGAGCTCATGACCCGGACCGCCTCGGGGTTGGAGTCGACGAGCAGGTAGTGCCTGCCGAGACGCGCCGCCGCCTCGCCGGTCGTGCCACTCCCGGCGAAGAAGTCGAGCACGAGGTCGCCGGGATCCGAGTGGACGCGCACGATGCGCTCGAGGACCTTGAGAGGCTTCTGCGTCGGGTAGCCGGTCTTCTCGGTGCCGGTGGGGCTGACGATGGTCTGCCACCACACGTCCGTCGGCGTCTTGCCGCGGGCGGCCTTCTCGGGGCCGACGAGGCCGGGCGCCATGTAGGGGACGCGATCGATGTCGTCGTGGCGGAAGACGTAGCGGGCGGGGTCGCGGGCGTACCAGAAGATGCATGTCGTGCTTGGCCGGCCAGCGCTTCTTGCGTGCGCCCGCCGTAGTCGTAGGCCCAGACGATCTCGTTGAGGAACGAGTCGCGTCCGAAGACCTCGTCGAGCAGCACCTTGCAGTAGTGGCCCTCGCGCGGGTCGATGTGGAAGAAGAGGCGAGCCGTCCCGGGCAAGGACGCGCCGCGCCTCCGCGAGCCGCGGCCTCAGGAAGCCGAGGTAGTCGTCGAAGGCGTCGGGCCACGACGTGCGTGCCGAGCACTTCGCTGCGGTAGCGTTCGCCCTTGAAGCCGGTGCGGTCACCGCGTGCGTCGCGCACGGTGCGAGACTGCGTGCGTCGCTGCGTCCTTGCCGGTGTTGAACGGCGGGTCGACGTAGATCAGCCGGGCGCAGCCGTCGGGCAGCCCGGACAGCACGTCGAGGCAGTCGCCGAGGACGATGCGCTTCACGGCAGGTACTCGTAGACGCGCTGGTCCTTGACGGTCCGGCAGCCGGGGAGCGTCCGCTCGGGATCGGCGAGCAGGCACAGCCGGTCGCGGAACTGTGCCTCCGGCGACCGACAGCCGAGCTCCGTGCAGAGGCCGGCCAGGGCGGGGGCGTCCGACGGGCGCGCCGTACCGATGCGTGCGGGCCAGTCCATCATGGTCGCAAGTCTACCGCCAACGGCCCCACCGCCTGCCCAGGGGGGTTGTGGCCGTGGCGCCCAGAGCCGATGGTCGGAACATGGACGCATCCCTCCCTGCGCAGGCCGCGGTTGTCCTCCTGCGCCGGCCGGGCGCGTCTTCATCACCCCGGCAGGGCACGCCCACTCGCTCCCCAGGCTCACTCCTGAAAGAATGGAGCCGATCTCCGACTGGAGCAGCATGACCGACAGTGTCTGGCGCGAGTCCTTCGACGGCTGCGCGTCTCCGTATGCGAACGAGGCGTTCACCACCGACAGCGTGCGCGAGGCTGAGTGCCTCGTGGAAGAGCTGGGCGTTGCGCCGTGGCCGCGGTCCTTGCTCACCGCCCTCCACGGCCTGCCCATGACCCACGCCGCGAGGCTGGACGGGAGCGAGCACGGCGCTTTCGACTCTGCGACGCTGACCGAGGCGTGCGACATGGAGCGGCAGACCGAGGATGAGCCGCGCAGCCTTCCGCTGCGCAAGTGTGGCTACGTGCCCAGCGAGCTCGCCCTGCTTTGGGGAGCGGCCGGGTTCCCCATCGCGTACGTCTGGGGCGGCGCGGCCGGCGTCCGGGGGCGTCGGCCGATCGAGTTCGACGAGCTGGAGATCATGGTGGTCATTCGCAGGCCGCCGGCGTGAGCTCCGCGGCCGGGATCTCGATCAGGCGCGCCGGCCCGGACGACGCCGCCGGAGTCGGCGCCGTGCTGAACGCGATCATCCTCGGCGGCCGCCACAGCCTGCTCGATACGCCGTTCACCGTCGCCGAGGAGCGCGCCTACATCGAGGCACTTCCCGAGCGCGCGTTCATGCACGTCGCCACGGACCCCGCGGCCGGGGTCGTCGGCGTCCAGACGGTGATCCCGTGGAACACGTTCGTGACCCACGAGTTCGACCACGTCTCGACCATGGGCACGTACGTCGACGCTGCTCACCGTCGCCGGGGCGTGGGGGCGGCGCTGGCGCGAGCCTCCTTCGCCGCCGCCCTCGACCTCGGCTACGACAAGGTGTTCACCGACCTGCGCGCCGACAACCTCGACTCGCTCGCGTATCACCTTGCGCTCGGCTTCATGGTCGTCGGCACCGCGCGGCGCCACGCGCGGGTCGGCGGCCGCGAGGTCGACGTCCTCTTCATCGAACGCTTTCTGCGGGAGGGATGACCATGCTCTACGTATGCGCCACCCCCATCGGCAATCTCGGGGACGTGTCGCCGCGCGTCCTCGAGGCGCTGCGCGACGCCGAGCTGGTCGCCGCCGAAGACACGCGGCGGACGCGGAAGCTGCTCAGCCACTTCGCCATCCACACCCCGCTTACCAGCTTCTTCCAGCACAACGAACTGCAGAAGACCGACGCGGTCCTCCGCCTGCTGCGAGGCGGATCCACGGTCGCGCTCGTCACCGACGCCGGGATGCCCGGCGTGCAGGATCCCGGCATGCGCCTCATCGAGCGCGTCGTTGCTGAAGACCTGGAGATGACGGTGCTTCCGGGGCCGTCGGCGGTGCTCACGGCGCTCGTCGCCGCCGGCATCGGCGGCGACGGCTTTCGCTTCGTCGGCTATCTTCCGCGCCGCGCGCGCGAGCTCGAGGTCGCCTTCACCGAGTGGCGCCGCTCCGGCGGCCTCGTGATCGCGTTCGAGACCGGCCGGCGGCTCGCGCGCAGCCTGGCCGTGCTGGCGGCGGCGCTGCCGGAGGGGCGCGCCGCCATCTGCAGGGAGCTCACGAAAGTGCACGAGCAGGTCGTGCGGGGCTCGCTGCTCGACCTGAGCGAGCGCAACCCTGTGCCTGGGCCCGACGCCGGCCCGACGGCGGCCGTGCGCGGCGAGATCACCCTGGTGATCGACGTCGGAGCGCCACTCGACCCGGACGTCGCCCGCCGCCCCGCCGCGGTGGCCGCGGCGGAGACCCTGCTCGGCCGCGGCTTGTCGCGCCGGGACGCCGCCGCGGCCCTGCACGTCTGCCTCGGCCTGCCGCGCCGCGAGGCCGAGCGCCTCACGCGCGAGGTGGCGGCGCGCTCTTGAGGCCGCGCCCCTGAGCCACGGCCCCCGGTCTGGTAGACTGCCGGGCATGGACCTCTTCGCACTGATCGCCGAGCGACCGCTGCTGCTGGACGGTGGCCTCGGGCGCGCGCTCATGGAGCGCGGCTTCGCCGCCGGCGAGTGCCCCGAGGAGTGGAACGTCTCGCACCCCGACGAGGTCGCCGACATCCACCGCGGTTTCTTCGCCGCCGGCTCCGACATCGTGAATACCAACACCTTCGGCGGTACTGGCATGCGTCTCGAGGCGCACGGCCTCTCCGCCCGCGCCGTGGAGCTCAACGAAGCCGGCGCGCGTCTCGCCACCGGCGTCCGCGACCGGGAGTTCCCGGGCCGCTACGTCGCCGGCGACATCGGGCCGTGCGGGCACATGCTCAAGCCGATGGGCGCCGCCGACCCGGAGGCGCTGCGCGCCACGTTCGCCGAGCAGGCGGAAGCCCTCGTCGCCGGCGGTGTCGACCTGCTGAACGTCGAGACCATGTTCGACCTCACGGAGGCGCGCATCGCCGTCCAGGAGGCGGTGGCCGCCGCGGCCGGCCGTCCGGTTCTGGCCAGCATGGCCTTCAAGCCGGCCGCCCAGGGCTTTCGCACCATGATGGGCGTCGACCCCGCGGCGGCTGTGCGCGAGCTCAAGGACGCGGGCGCCGCCGTCGTCGGCTGCAACTGCGAGATCACCGCCGAGCCGATGACGGCGCTCGTGCCGGTGCTCGCCGAGCTCAACGGCGGCGTCACCTGCGCCCAGCCGAATGCCGGTCAGCCACGGCTGGAGGGTGGGGAGACGGTCTACCGGGAAACCCCCGAGCACTTCGCCGCGATCGTCTCCGGCTACCCCGCTTTGGGCGCCGGCATCGTCGGCGGTTGCTGTGGCACGCCGCCGGAGTCCATCGCCGCTCTGGCGGCGGCTCTCGGCCGCTAGCGGACCAGCCCCTCCGCGCGCCACTCGCTTCGCCGGCGCCCGACTGCCCAGCGGATTCCCCAGAGGCGCTTGACAGCGCGTAGAGCTGTGAATAGAGTCACAGCTGGAGGAGACGTGGGAGGACCGTTGAGCATGAGCGAACAGACCGGCGGCACCGCACCGAAGCAGTTGCATCGCCCGGAGAAGCGGGTTTCCCTGCAGACGGTCGAGCGTCTCAGCGTCTATCGGAAGGTGTTGGAGGAGCTCCACACTGACGGTGTCGAGGACATCCACTCCCAGCAGCTTGCCGAGCTCGTCGGCGTCACGCCGGCGCAGCTTCGCCGTGACCTCGCCTCCTTCGGGACCTTCGGGCACATCTCCCGCGGCTACAACGTCTTCCAGATGAGCCGCACGATCAGCCGCATCATGGGCACCGACGAGACCCAGTCCATCGCGCTCTTCGGGGTCGGTGATCTCGGACGCGCCCTGCTCTCCTACCGCGGCTTCGAGGAGCGCGGCTTCCATATCGCCGCCGCCTTCGACGTCGACGCCGAGAAGGTCGGCCGCATGTACGCCGGCCGGCGCTGCTATCACGTCGACCATCTCGAGACCGTCCTGCGCGAGCTCGACATCCACATGGCGGTCGTCGCCACCCGGCCGGAAGGTCTCCAGGCGTTGGTCGACCGAGTCGCCGCGGCCGGCGCGCGCGCGATCCTGAACTTCGTGCCCAAGCGGGTCACGCCGCCCGAGGGCTGCTACGTAGAACACACGGATATCGCATCCAAGCTCGAGTTGCTCTCGTTTCTGGTGCACGGCCCGGTCGCCGGCGACGAAGTGGCCGGCGTTCGGGGGGGCGCCGACTCCGAGGCCGCGCCGGTCCGGCCGGCGGGGCAGGGGATTCGGTCATGACTCGGGCGGGCGCGGGCGAGAAGGAAGGCGTTTTTTTCGAGGCGACTGTGAACAGTTTCACTGTGAGCAGAGGGACTACTCGGCTCGCGCCGGCGGACACCGGCGGAGCCGCCCAACCAAGGAGGAGAGACGTGAAGGCCAAGCGCATCCTGATGGTCGACGACGACCGCGACCTGGTGACGTCCGTCAAGGCGTTCCTGGAGGCCCGCGGCTACACCGTGGACACGGCCCACAGCGGCATCGAGGCGCGAGAGCAACTGAAGAAGCAGCGGCCCGACCTCGTCGTGCTCGACATCATGATGGACTACGACACCGACGGCTTCAACGTCGCCTACAAGCTCCGCGACGACCCCGAGACCGAGGCTATCCCGGTGATCATCATGAGCGGTTTCACCAAGGAACTCGAGACCAAGACCCACATCTTCGAGCCGATGATGTACCGCGAGTGGCCGGCCGCCAAGTTCTTCGAGAAGCCGGTCAAGCTGGCCGACCTCGCCGACGCCATCGCCGCGCTGCTCGCCGACGCCGACACGCCCGCGGCGACCAAGGAAGCGTGACCCATGACCGCGGTCGACATGATCATCGCCACCCGCGGTGACGAGCTGACCCGCGACCAGTTGATCCCGCTGCTGCAGGAGATCCAGGGAGCGGAGGGCTTCGTCTCGGTCGAGGCGATGGCGAAGGTCGCGAGCGCTCTGGGCACGCCGGTGAGCCGGGTGTTCGGAGTGGCCACCTTCTACAACCAGTTCCGCTTCGCGCCGCTCGGTGAGCACGTGATCGAGGTCTGCCGCGGCACCGCTTGCCACGTGAAGCAGAGTCTGGTGCTGGCGCAGCACCTGAAGCGGCGTCTCAAGCTGCGCGACGACGGCAACTCGGGCGACGGCCGCTTCACCGTCGTCGAGGTCGCCTGCCTCGGCGCCTGCTCCATCGCGCCGGTGATCAAGCTGGACGGCGAGTTCTACGGCCACCTGACAGCGCAGAAGCTGGACGACCTGCTGGACGCGGTGACGACGGACGCCGAGGAGGCGGCATGAACGAGAGCCTGCTCACGGAGCCCTGCTGCGACCGTTGCACGCACGCGCCGTCCACGCCGTGCTCCGACCTGGTCGCCTGCATCGAGCGCGGCCCCGTCTGTCACGACGACGAGGCATGTGCTTCGAAGCGCGCCCGGCGCCTCGCACGCGCCCGGCTCGGCGGCGACGGCATGGTCGTCTTCGTCGGTGCCGGCACCTGCGGGCGCGCCAACGGCGCGACCACGGTGATCGCGAAGATGAAGGCCTACTTCGAGCGCTGCGGGCTCAGCGTGCCGATCCTCGAGACCGGCTGCGTCGGCTACTGTCAGCGCGAGGTCTTCGTCGACGTGGTCA
Source organism: uncultured Actinomycetes bacterium (assembly GCA_963709345.1). Taxonomy (GTDB): domain Bacteria; phylum Actinomycetota; class Thermoleophilia; order UBA2241; family UBA2241; genus CAIXSE01. Next base: position 633,776 of record CAVPVX010000007.1, on the reverse strand, counting down.
CCGAGGAAGGCGTGCGACTGAGCTACTGCGACCTCGGTCCCGACTCCGCCGACGAGTTCCTGGAGGCCGTGTTCGGGCGGGGGGAGCTGCGCAACCGCTTCCTTCTCGGGCGCTACGACGATCCCGACGGGCTCTACCGTGACGTACCGCCCATCGCCGAGACCCCGTTCTTCGCGCGCCAGACGAAGGTGGTGCTCGAGAACTGCGGCGTCGTCGACCCGGCGAGCCTCGACGCAGCGCTCGCGGCCGGCGGCTTCCGCGCCGCCGCCAAGGCGCTGGCGACGATGACCCCGCAGGAGGTCTGCGACGAGGTCACCGCCTCCGGCCTCCGCGGGCGTGGCGGCGCCGGCTTCCCGACCGGGCGGAAGTGGCAGGTCGCGCTCGACCAGCCGAAGGCGCAGAAGTACCTGATCTGCAACGCCGACGAGGGCGATCCCGGCGCATTCATGGACCGCGCCGTACTCGAGAGCGACCCGTTCCGGGTGGTCGAGGGCATGATCGTCGCCGCCTACGCGATCAACGCGACCAGGGGCTATGTGTACTGTCGCGCCGAGTACCCACTCGCGGTAGAGCGGCTGCGCGACGCGATCGAGCAGTGCCGCGCCGCCGGGCTGCTCGGCAAGAACATCCTCGGCAGCCTCGTCGACTTCGACATCACCATCAAGATGGGCGCCGGTGCCTTCGTCTGCGGCGAGGAGACGGCGATCCTGGCGAGCATCGAGGGTGGGCGCGGCATGCCCCGTCCCCGCCCGCCCTACCCGGCGGTCTCCGGTCTGCACGGCTGCCCGACCGTGCTCAACAACGTCGAGACGCTGGCCAACATCCCGGCCGTCCTGAACGGCGGCGCCGAGTGGTTCGCGGGCCTCGGCCGCGGCGACGCGGCCGGCACCAAGGTCTTCGCGCTCAGCGGCCGCGTGCGCAACACGGGCCTCGTCGAGGTCCCGGTCGGCGTCCCGCTGCGCGAGGTCGTCTACGACATCGGCGGCGGCGCTCCCGCCGGCCACCACATCAAGGCCGTCCAGATCGGCGGCCCGAGCGGCGGCTGCATCCCCGACGATCTGCTCGACGTCGCCACCGACTACGGGACACTCCAGGAGCTCGGCGCGATGATGGGCTCCGGCGGCATGGTCGTCATGGACGAGCGTTCCTGCATGGTCGACGTTGCGAAGTTCTTCATTGGGTTCATCCGCAACGAGAGCTGTGGCAAGTGCACCCCGTGTCGCGAGGGTACGACGCGCATGCTCGAGATCCTCACCGAGATCACCGAGCGCCCCGTCGGCGACGATCTGCGCCGGCTGGAGCGCTTCCGCGGCATCCTCCATCTGGAGGAGCTGGCGGAGGTCGTCAGGGAGACGTCGCTCTGCGGCCTCGGCCAGTCGGCCGCGAACCCCGTGCTCAGCACGCTGCGCTTCTTCCGCGACGAGTACGAGGCGCACATCATGGAGGGTGTCTGCCCGGCCGGCGCCTGCCAGGGTCTGCGCGTGTACGACATCGACCCCGAACTCTGCACCGGCTGCACCCTTTGCGCCAGGAACTGCCCGTCGGGGGCGATCATCGGCAAGCGCACGTTCGCGCACTCCATCATCGTCGACCGGTGCACCGGCTGCGGCGCCTGCGCCGACGCCTGCCCCAAACAGGCCGTGCTGGCCGTCGCCTGAGAGGAATGACCATGAGCATCACCATCAACGGCAGAGAGATCGAGGTGACGGAGGGCGAGACCGTCCTGCAGGTGGCCCGCCGCGCCGGTATCGAGATCCCGCACCTGTGTTCCCTTGACTGGGCGCCGTCACCGTCGGCCTCGTGCCGCCTGTGCATCGTCGAGGTCGAGGGCGTTCCGCGCCTGCAGACGAGCTGCACCCTCGAGGCGCGCGACGGCCTCAGCGTCCAGACGCACACGCCGCGCGTGCTCAAGGCGCGGCGCGCGATCCTGGAACTGCTGGTCGCGAGTCATCCGCAGGACTGCCTCTCCTGCGCGCGAGGCGGCGACTGCGAGCTCGCGGATCTCGCCGCCGACCTCGGCGTGCGCCGGCGCCGGTACGTCGGGGCGGTCAAGCATCACCCCATGGACATCAGCTCGCCGGCACTCTGGCGCGACCCCGACAAGTGCGTCCTCTGTGGCCGCTGCGTCACCGTCTGCCACGACATCCAGGGTGTGGGCGCCATCGACTACGTCGGGCGTGGCTTCCAGACCAGGGTCGCGCCGGGCTTCAGCCTTGGACTCAACGTCAGCGACTGCGTGTTCTGCGGTCAGTGCGCCCGGGTCTGCCCGACCGGCGCCATCGTCGAACGCGACCAGGTCGACGAGGTGGTCGACGCGCTCGCGGATCCCGACACCGTGGTCGTCGCCCAGGTGGCGCCCGCCGTGCCGGCGACGCTTCTCGAAGGCCACAGCAAGAGCGAGGGCGTGCGCACAATGCTGGAGCGCCTCGCCTCCTCCCTCAAGCGGGTCGGCTTCGACGCCGTCTTCGACACCGGCTTCGCCGCCGACCTCACGATCATGGAAGAGGGCAGCGAGCTGCTGGACCGCATCGAGAACGGCGGCGTGCTGCCGATGTTCACGAGCTGCTCGCCGGCGTGGGTACACTTCGTCGAGACACACCACCCGGAGTTGATCCCGCACCTCTCGACCTGCAAGAGCCCGCAGCAGATGGCCGGCGCGCTGATCAAGGAGATCTACCCCGATCGGGCGGGGGTCGACCGGGACAAGCTCGTGGTCGTCTCGATCATGCCCTGCACGGCGAAGAAGTTCGAGGCACAAGACCTCGGTGACGTGGACTACGTGCTCACCACGCGTGAACTGGAGCACCTCTGGGGCCGGTTCGGCGTGGATTTCGCGCACGCGACCGAGCTGGAGCCGCTCGACCCGCCCTTCTCCGAGGCGAGCGGCGCCGGTCGCCTCTTCGCCGGCAGCGGCGGCGTCATGGAGGCTGCGCTGCGGACCGCCTACCTGCTCGCCGCCGGCGAGGAGCTCGCCGGCGGCCCCAAGGTGAGCGAGGCTCGCGGCTCCGAGGGCGTGCGCCGGTTCGCGGTGAGCGCCGGTGAGGCCGAGCTCGGCCTCGCCGTCGTCAACGGTCTCGGCCGCGTCAAGGACGTCCTCGACGAGCTGTTGAGCGCCGATCCGCCGGTGCACTTCGTCGAAGTGATGAGCTGCCCCGGCGGCTGCATCGGCGGCGGCGGCCAGCCCTACGACACCGACGCCGCGGCGATCAAGGAGCGGCTGCAGCGCCTCTACGAAGTGGACAGGCGCTCCCGGGCTCGGCGCTCGCACGAGAACGCCGAGCTGCGGGCGCTGTACGAGGGCCTCCTCGGGCGCCCGCTGAGCGAGGTCTCGCATCGCCTCCTGCATCGCAGCTACACGAGCCGCCGCCGCGGGCACGATACGGCGGCAGTGTGACGGAGGCTCCCATGGAAGGCGTCATCAGGACGATCAAGCAGAACTGCCGGCGCTGCTACACATGCGTCCGCGACTGCCCGGCCCAGGCGATCCGCGTGGAGGACGGGCAGGCTGTCGTGGTCCACGAGCGCTGCATCTCCTGCGGCAACTGCACGCTGGTGTGCTCGCAGAACGCCAAGACGTATGCGAGCGGCCTCGAACGCGCATCCTGGCTCCTCGAGGAGGACGTACCGGTCGCGGCACTGCTGGCGCCGTCGTTCCCCGCCGGCTTCGATGCGCCGCCGGAGCAGGTCGTCGGCGCCTTCAAGGCCGCGGGCTTCGACTACGTCGTCGAGGTCGCTCAAGGCGCCGACCTGGTGAGTCGCGCCTACGAAGAGTATCTCGCCGCCAACCCGACCGGGATCCATATCGCCACCGCTTGCCCGGCCGTGGCGGAGTACGTGCGCAAGTATCGTCCCGAGTTCGTCGACCGGCTGGTGCCGATCGTCTCGCCGATGATCGCCGCGGCTCTGGCCGTCAAGGGTCTTCACGGCGACGAGGTCAACTGCGTGTTCGTCGGTCCGTGCGTCGCCAAGAAGGCCGAGGCCCACGACGAGCTGCTGCCGGACGTCATCGACGAGGTCCTGACGCTCCAGGAGGCACACCGCCTGCTGGCCGAACGGGGTGTCGTCCCGGAGATGGCCGCGGCGGCCGTGTGGGACGAGCCGGCTGCGGGGCGGGCGCGGGTCTTCCCGCTGCCCGGCGGCCTGCTCGAGACCGCCAACATGGACCGCGGCATCCTCGACCCCGACGTGCTGGTGGTCAGCGGTCACGACGAGACCGTCGCGGTGCTCGACAGCCTCGGCGAGCTCGAGACCGACCGTGCTCTGCTCGTCGAGGCTCTCATGTGTCGCGGGTGCTACTGTGGGCCGGGCATCAACTCCTCAGAACCCGGCCTCTTGCGCAAGCGCCGCGTGAGCGACTACGTCGCGGAGTGCCGGCGGGAGCAGGAAGCCGCGGACGCCGCCGCGGACGAGCCGATCGACGACGCACGTGCGGGCTTCGCCGGCCTGCCGCTCGGCCGCGCCTACGTGAGCGACGACCAGCGCCTCACCGAGCCGACCGAGGACGAGATCCGCGAGATCCTCGCGCGCACCAACAAGTTCTTCCCCGAAGACGAGCTCAACTGCGGCGCGTGCGGCTACCAGACCTGCCGGGCCAAGGCCGTCGCCGTGCACTGCGGCATGGCGGAGGACGCGATGTGCCTGCCCTTCATGATCGACCAGGCGGAGCGCGTCTGCACCGAGCTGAACGTGCCCTGGAGCGACCTGCGCGACGTGCACCGGCACATCATCAACACCGAGAAGCTGGCCAGCATGGGCCAGATGGCGGCCGGCGTCGCCCACGAGCTCAACAACCCGCTGAGCACGATCCTGCTCTACATCCACATTCTCGGGAAGAAACTGAACGACCGCGACGACCTCGACCACGACCTGAAGCTCGTCGCGGAAGAGGGCGAGCGCTGCAAGAAGATCGTCGGTAACCTGCTCGACTTCGCCCGCCAGAGCCGCGTGCACCTGCAGACCGAAGACGTGCTCGCCGTCGTCCGTCAGGCGGTCGATTCTGCGATCGCGACCATCGAGCCGAGTGGACACGCGGTCGAGCTGATCGTCGACGTGGCCCCGGGTCTGCGGGCAGACCTCGACCGCGATCAGATGACGCAGGTCCTCATCAATCTCGTGAAGAACGGCGTCGAGGCGATGGAGGGCCGCGACGGCGCCGTGTCCGTCAGTGCCTGCGAGGTGCCCGAGACCGGGCGCATCCGCCTGTCGGTGCGGGACGAGGGCGCGGGCATCCCGCAGAGCGCCCGCGACAAGGTCTTCCAGCCCTTCTTCACCACCAAGAGCATCGGCAAGGGTACCGGCCTCGGCCTGCCCATAAGCTACGGGATCGTCAAGATGCACAACGGGACCATCTGGTTCGACAGCGAGACCGATCGCGGTACGACGTTCCATGTGGAGCTGCCCCGTACGCATGCCACCGGGCAGAAGACGATGATCGGCGATCCCAATGACGCCGGGGCCGGGCCGAAAGGCCCTGAGGCCCCGCAAGGAGAGTGAGCCATGACTGAAGCCATGACCGTCCTCTTCGTCGACGACGACCGGGACTTCCTGAACGGCAAGAAGGTCTACCTCGAGGCCCGAGGCTATCGGGTCCTCACGGCGGAGTCGCCGGAGGCTGCGCTCGCGCTGCTCGAGGACGAGACCCCGAGCATCATCTTCCTCGACCTCATGATGGAGAAGGTGGACGATGGCTTCCGGCTGGGCTACCAGATCGGCAAGGACGCGCGGCTCCGCCATATCCCGCGAGTCATGCTCAGCGGGGTGGCGGCCGAGACGGGGACACGATTCGACGGTGAGGCGGCCGGCCTGCGCGAGTGGTCGGGCCTCACACGTTTTCTGGACAAGCCGGTGACCGGCAAGCAGGTGCTCACGATCATCGAAGAGCTGGCGGTCCTCGGCGAGGCTGACCCGACCAGCGACCCCGCCAAGGCCTGAGGGCCGGGACGACGAGAGAAGGGATCACGATGCCCGAAGGCAGCATCCTCATCGTCGACGATGAGTACGGCGTGCGCAGCGGCATCCGCGTCATCCTCGAGATGGAGGGGTACGAGGTCGGCGAGGCCGAAGACGGCGCCGGCGCGCTTGCGCGTCTGGAGGAACGCGACTACGATGTCGCGCTGCTCGACTACCGTCTGCCGGACACCGACGGCCTCAGCCTGCTGCAGACGATGAAGCAGCGCGGCTGCGACGCCATGATCTGCATGATCACCGCGTACGCGAACATCGACACGGCGATCGCGGCGACGCGGCAGGGTGTGGACTTCTTCCTGCCCAAGCCGTTCAACCCAGACGACCTTCTCGGAGTCGTGGCGACGTTGCTGCGGCACAAGCAGGCGCGCGCCGACGCGGAGCGCCTGCGCGTCGAGCACGAGGCCAGCCTGCTCGCTCTGGCCGAGGAGAAGACGCAGACGCACTCCCTGGTGAGTTCGCTGCGCGACGCGGTGCTCGTGGTCAACCGCGACGGCGACGTCGTGCTCGCCAACCCGCCGATGCTGGAGCTGCTCGAGTCGAGCGACGACGAGGTGCTCATGCGGCCGGCGCGGGAACTGCTTGGCGGCGGCGCCCTGGCGCCGCTCTGCGAGCACCTTGAGGCGCCGGCGAAAGACCGCACCGTGCGCCAGCTCGAGATCGGCGAGCAGGCGTGGATGGCGAGCATCGTCACCTTCCGCGACGAAAACGGCGCGGCGCGCGGCCGCATCGTGACGCTCAGCGACATCAGCGAAGTCCGGCGCCTCGCGATGGAGAAGCAGCGCTTCATCCGCACCATGGTGCACGAGCTCAAGAGCCCACTCGGATCGATCAAGGGATTGCTCGAGGTCGTGACCGACAAGAGCCTGGGCGAGGACCTCGATCCCTACCTCCCGATGGTCGCGCGCGCCGATCACCGCATCGACAATCTGGTCGAGCTCATCCGCGACCTGCTCACCCTGGCGCGAAGCGAGCAGGCCCCGGAGGGCGAGGAGCCCGAACTCGTCCCGGTCGCTCCCGTCCTGGAGGAGGTCGTGGAGCTCGCTCGCGAGCGCGGCGCCCAGAGAGGCGTGACGGTCACGACCGAACTGGCCGCCGACCTGCCCCCGGCACTGATCCGGGCCGACGATCTGCAGCTCCTCCTCAGCAACCTCGTCGGCAACGCCGTCAAGTACAATCGTGACGACGGGGCTGTGACGATCCGCGGCGCCGTCGACGACGGCTGGCTGCGTCTCGATGTCGTCGACACCGGCATCGGCATCAAGCCGGACAACCTGGCGCGCCTCTTCGAGGAGTTCTTTCGCGAGAAGCGCGCCGAGACGCGGGAGCTCGAGGGCAATGGTCTCGGACTCTCGATCGTCAAGCGCCTCGTCGAGCGCGTCGGCGGCCGCTTCGAGGTACGCAGCGTGGAAGGCGAGGGCTCGACGTTCAGCGTGCTGCTGCCGGACTGATCCGGCTCAGCTGCTCGCCGCGCGATCCCACACGGCCTCAGGTACACCTCGATGCCCAGCGCATGGGCGAGAGTGCCGATCGTCTGGAGCGTTGGATTCGAGCCGGCGCGCCAGACGGCTGATCTTGCCCTGGTCGCTGCCCGAAAGCGTCGCCGGCTGCCGTTGCGCCAGCTTGACCCTCTTGCGTCGCACGACGATCGGCGCTGCCGGGGCCGGCGGCGCGGCCGACGAGGAGTTCCCTACCGGCGCAGCTCGGCGCGTCGGCGAAAGACGGCGCCCACCGTGTCGAGGATCAGCCGGGCGCCGTGCAGCGACGTGACCTGGCCGGGACCGTCGTACATCGGCGCCACCTCGACGAGGTCCAGGCCGATCACGTTGCAGCGCGCGCAGACGGCGAGCAGGATCGCCTTGGCTTCGTAGTAGCTGAAGCCGCCAGGCTCGGGCGTTCCGGTGGCCGGCGCGATCGATGGATCGAGGGCGTCGATGTCGAACGTGATGTAGACGTCGCCGCCCACGGGGAGATGCTCGACGAGCTCGTCGACGCGCATGTCCTTCGCCTGTTCGCACCAGAAGATGTGCGCTCCGCGGCTTCTGGCCAAGGCGATGTTGTCGTCGGTCGTGTGGAGGTTGCGGATGCCGTACTGCGTCAGCCCGGCGAGCCAGCCGGCCTCGTGCGAGCGGATGATCGGACTCGCGTGCGAGAATCGATGGCCACCCTCCTCTTCCCAATAGTCCATATGAGTGTCGAACTGGACGAGCTGGAAGGGAGCGCCGTCACGAGACTGCGACACTGCCTTGAGCGCAGGGTACGTGATCGAGTGGTCACCACCGAGTATGACGGGGAAGAGCCCCTCCCGCATGATGGGCAGGAGCCGCTCGACGACTGCGTTGTGGAAGCGCTCCGGCGACCACATGGGACCGATCACGACGTCGCCGCAGTCGGCCCAGCGAACGCCGCCGAGCAGTTCCACGCCGGCGTCACCGTCCAGAAGAGGCTCCCGGTCGCGCTGGAAGCCCCAGAGCGAGGAGGCCTCGCGCAGGGCGCGCGGGCCCATGCGCGCGCCCGATCGATAGGTCGTACCAAGGTCCCAGGGGATGCCGATGACGGCGACATCGGCCTCAGCCGTCGAAGGCGCCGCCACATGCGTGGCCTTGAAGAAGGTTGCAATGCCGCTGAACGGCATCTCCTCGCTGGTCATCGGTTCCTCTCCTCCGGCGTTACGCCACGCCCTTGGCGTGCGCTTTGCTCACTTCCGCCACGCATTCTTCCACGATGTCGCAGCCGAGCGCGAACAGCTCGGGCGGCTGGTTGAGCGCCGGCGTCGGACGGAAGTAGTTGAACGCCGGCTCGTAGATCGGCACCACGCCCTTGCGCTCCATGGCGTAGACGATCTCGCGGGTGAGGTCGTGCGCCGGCTCCTTCGTGTCCTTGTCCTCGACGAACTCGACGCACATGTAGGCGCCGATCACGCGCACGTCGCCGACGATCTCGTACTTCTCCCTCATCGCGCCGAACTTGGCCTTGGCGACCTTCTCGAGTTCGGCGACGTTGTCGAGCACCTTGTCGCGCTCGATGATCTCGAGCAGCTTGGTCGCCATGAGGCAGGCGGCGGGATTGCCGGCGAACGTCCCGCCTGTGTACAACTCGCCGGCCGGCTCGCTCATGCGGTCGCTGCCGAGCGTGCAGGCGAGCGGCATGAGCCCGCCGCTGATGCCCTTGCCCAGGCTGAGCAGCTCGGCCTCGACGCCGGGCCAGTGCTCGATCGCGAACCACTTGCCGGTACGGCCGACGCCCTCCTGGACCTCGTCGTTGTAGAGGATCCAGCCGTACTTCCTGCACAGGTCGGAGAGCGCCTTGGGCCACTCGGGCGGCGGGATCTGCACGCCGTTCTCGCCCTGGATGAACTCGACGTTGACGCCCGCGATGCTGTCGGGCGTCGCCTTGTACTTGAGGATCATCTCCTCGATGTAGTCGAGGCAGGCGAGTTTGCAGGCCGGGTGCTCGAGGTGGTACGGGCAGCGGTAGCAGGTGGGGAAGGGCACGTTGATCCAGCCGCTCATGAACGGCTCGATGGCGTGATTGTAGTGGGCGTTGTGCGGGCCCATGGCGCCGGTGCCGTAGTTGCCGCCGTGGAAGCTGCCCAGGAAGGTGATGACGAAGGGGCGAGCAGGGCCGGCGGCCTCACGCATGATGCGCACGGCGTTCTCCACCACTTCGCTGCCGGTGGTGTCGTACACGACTTTGGTGAGCGGCGCCGGGGCGAGCTCGTGGAGCTTCTCGGCGAGCAGCCACTGGTGCTCCACGCGCAGGGCCGAGAGGCACTCGGTGCCGTAGTCCTTGAGGCCCTGGCAGGCGGCCTCGACCAACTCGGGGTGGTTGCCCCCGAGCGGCGCGCTGGCCCAGCCGTTGATCCAGTCGATGTAGCGGTTGCCGTCGACGTCCTCGACGAACCAGCCGTCGCGGTACCTGCTGACGAAGTGGCTCGGCGGCCAGCCGCCGATGAGCGACACGCCGAGCAGGATCTCGTCGCCGCGCTTCATCAGCGCCTGGCTCCTCGGTCCCGGCGGTGGAGTGTGCACGTTCGGGCGTGTCTGGTCGCCCATGGCTCTCGCCTCCCTAGGCTGTCGCCGGAGCCTCGCCCGGCGACCACTCGTAGTTGTCCTTGAGGATCTTGAGGTGCAGCAGGAAGTCGGCCTGCTCGATGCCGGGGATGGTGCGGATGTGGTTCACGAGCACGTCGTGCAGTTCGTCCCGGTCGCGGGCGACGACGCCGACGATGACGTCGACGTCGCCGGCGCAGACGCTCACGTAGTCGACCTGCGGGAGTTCGGCGACCGCTTCGGCCACGGCCTCGATGCGGTCGCCCGCGACGCGCAGGTGCACCTGCGCCCACATGAGCCCGAGGTCGAGAGGGCTGCTGACGGCGACGATCTGCATCGCGTTGGTGCGCAGAAGCCGGGCGACCCGCTGGCGCACGCTCGCCTCGGAGATGCCGAGGTCCTTGGCGATGGTGGTGAAGGCCCGGCGACCGTCGACCTGCAGGTGGCCGATTATGGCGATGTCGGTCTTGTCCAGCGATTGCCTGCGCATGACGCTCCTTTCGACCGGGCCATTGTACGAATGCCGTCACCGATACGCCAGTGATTCTGCGATTTTCATCCTGCGATACGATAGCGAGCGTCCACACCGCACGGCGGAGGAGGCTTTCAGTGAAGATCGAACGCAAGCCGTCGACGGCGCTGCTGCCGGCACCGGTGGTGCTGCTCAGCGTCGCCGGGCACGGCAAGGAGAAGGACAACATCATCACGCTGGCCTGGGCGGGCACCGTCTGCTCGGAGCCGCCGATGCTGAGCGTCGCCATCCGACCGTCGCGCCACTCACATCGTCTGGTCGACGCGGCGCGCGAGTTCGTCGTCAACATCCCGCGCGCCGGGCAGCTGGAGCAGGTCGACCTCGCCGGCGTCTGGTCCGGCGCCGAGCACGACAAGTTCGCCGAGCTCGGTCTCACGGCGCGGCCGGCGAAGCAGGTCGCCGCGCCGCTCATCGAGGAGTGCCCGATCAACATCGAGTGCGTCGTGCGTCACCAGCTCGACCTCGGCGCACACGATCTGTACCTGGCGGAGATCGTGGCGGTGCAGTACGACGAGGAGGTGCTCGACGCCAAGGGCCGCGTCAAGACCGGCGCCCTCGAGCCGATCGCGTACGTCGAGGGCGAGTACTGGTCGCTGGGCGAGCGCATCGGGACGTACGGCGCGGCGGCGAAGGCGGCCGGGCGCCGCGCCTGAACCGGCCGCAGGCTCCGTTCGCCCGGAGCCTGCGATAGACTAGCCTCCATGAGCACCTACATCACCACGCCCATCTACTACGTCAACGGCGAGCCGCATCACGGCCACGCCTACACGACGATCGCCGCCGACGTGCTGGCGCGGTACCACCGCCAGAAGGGCGAGGACGTCTTCTTCCTCACCGGCACCGACGAGCATGGCACCAAGGTCGCCCAGGCGGCCGAGGAGCGCGGCCTCACGCCGCAGCAGCACGTGGACGAACTGGCGCCGAGGTACCGCGCGCTCGCCGCGGCCGTCGGCGCCTCCAACGACTTCTTCATCCGCACCACCGACCCGGAGCACGAGGCGTTCGTGCAGGGCTTTGTCGAAAAGCTCAAGGCCGCCGGCGACATCGAGAAGCGCACGTACGGCGGTCTGTACTGCACCGCCTGTGAGGGCTTCTGGTACGAGCGCGACCTGACGCCGGAGGGCCTCTGCCCGGACCACGGCAGCAAGCCGGTCTGGCTCGAGGAGGAGAACTACTACTTCCTGCTCAGCAAGTACCAGGACCGCCTGGCCGACTTCTTCCGCGCGAACCCGGGCTTCGTCAAGCCCAGGTCGCGCTACAACGAGGCCCTCTCCTTCATCGAGCAGGGCCTTGAGGACATCAGCATCAGCCGCTCCAGCATCACGTGGGGCGTGCCGGTGCCGTGGGACGACGAGCAGGTCATCTACGTCTGGGTCGACGCGCTCATCAACTACCTCTCGGCGCTCACGTACGCGCGCCCCGGTGAGGACCTCACGGCGCGCTACTGGCCGGCGATCCACTTCCTGGCCAAGGACATCCTCAAGTTCCACGCGGTGATCTGGCCGGCCCTTCTCATGAGCGCCGGCTACGAGCTACCCGCGGGCGAGCTCATCCACGGCTACCTGCTCGTCGGCGGCGAGAAGATGAGCAAGACGCGCGGCAACGTGCTCGACCCGTTCGCCGTGATCGAGGAGCTCGGCGCCGAGCCGCTCAGGTACTACCTCATGCGCGAAGTGACTCTGGGACAGGACGGCGACGTCAGCCTCGAGGGCCTGCGCGCCCGCTACAACAACGAGCTGGCCAACGAGCTCGGCAACCTCGTCAGCCGGAGCGTCAGCATGATCGGGAAGTACCGTGCCGGCGTCATCCCTAAGGTTGGACCTGAGGGTGAGGCTTTGACTGCCGTGGCTCGCGAGGGCGAAGCCATGGTGGCCGCCGCCTGCGCGCACTACGAGGCCACCGCCGTCACGGCGGCGCTCGACGTCGTATGGGAGTACGTGCGGCGCCTCAACCGGTTCGTCGAGGAAGAGGCGCCGTGGAAGCTCGCCAAGGACGAGGCACAGGCGGCGCGCCTGGACGCCGCGCTCAACGGCCTTGCCGCCGGCCTGCGCCTGGTCGCTTTCGCCGTGTACCCCGTGATCCCCGTCACGGCGGTCGAGATCCTCAGGCGTCTGGGGCAGCCGCCGGCCGGCGCCGACCCGGCGCTCGCGGATGCCACCTGGGCGGCGCTCAAGCCCGCGACGGTCGTTGCCGGCCCGTCGCTCTTCCCGCGGCTCGAGGGCGCCGGCTGAGGCGGCTGCGGTGCCTTCGCCGCCCGCCGCGCCGCCCGGACCTCGTATGATGCTCGTCGACTCCCACTGCCACCTGGAGATGCTCGGCGACCCCGAGGGGGCGCTCGAAGAAGCGCGGGCCGCCGGCCTGGCCGCCGTCGTCACCATCGGTATCGACGCGGCCAGTTCCCGCACGGCGGCGGCTCTCGCCGCCGCGCACGGCGACGTGTACGCGACCGCCGGGCTGCACCCGCACGAGGCCCACCTGCTCGACGACGCGCTGCTCGCCGAACTGGAGAGACTCGCGCGCAGGCCCCGCGTCGTCGCCGTCGGTGAGTGCGGTCTCGACTTCTACCGCGACCTGTCGCCGCGCGACGCGCAACGACGCGCCTTCAGCGCCCAGATCGAACTGGCCCGCCGCGTGGACCTGCCGCTCGTCGTCCACGTGCGGGAGGCCGGCGACGAGGCCATGGCGCAGCTGGCCGACGAGGCCTCCGGCTTGACCGTCGTCATGCACTGCTTCTCCCTGCCGCGGCACGTCGACGAGTGCAACGAGCGCGGGTACTACTGCAGTTTCGCCGGCAACGTGACCTACAAGAACGCCGGCGACCTCCGCGCTGCGGCCGCCCGCGTGCGTGACGACCGGCTGCTGGTCGAGACCGACGCTCCGTTCCTCACGCCTGTGCCCCACCGCGGCAACAGCAATGTGCCCGCCTGGGTGGCGCACACGGCCGTGCTGCTCGCCGAGGTGCGCCACGCCGGCCACGACGAGCTGGCCGCGCTGACGACCGCCAACGCGCGCCGGGTCTTCGGGCTCGAGGCGGCGGGTTGACGTGAACGCCGGCGGCGAGCCGGTATGAGCGACTTCGGCCGCAGGCACGCGGCGCCGGGCGGAGGCCCGGCCGCGGGCGACCGTAGTCGCCCCCCGCGGCCGCACGCCATGAAGCGGTACGGCCAGAACCACCTGGTCGACGCCAACGTCCTGCGCGCCATCGTCGACCAGGCCGCGGTCGGCCCCGAGGACGTCGTCCTCGAGGTGGGCGCGGCCGGCGGCATGCTCACCCGGCCGCTGCTCGAGCGGGCCCGGCTTGTGCACGCCTTCGAGATCGACCGCCGCTGGCTGCCGCGGCTCGAGGCGCTCTCCGCCGCCGACCCGCGGCTGCGGCTGCACGCCGGCGACGCGCTCAAGGCGGACCTCGCCGGGCTCGATCCGCCGCCGACTGCGCTGGTCGCCAACCTCGCCTACAACATCGCCATCCCGCTCGTCATGACCAGTCTCTTCGACCTGCCGTCGGTGCGGCGCTGGGCGGTCATGGTGCAGCGCGAGCTTGGGGAGCGGCTGTTCGCGCGGCCGTCGACCAAAGCCTATGCCGCCGTTTCGGTACTCACGCAGCTCGCCTGCCGGCTCGAGAAGGTCAGGCCGGTGCCCGCCACCGCCTTCCGGCCCAAGCCCCGCGTCGAGTCGAGCTTCGTCACGTTCGTGCGGCGTGTCGCGCCGGTGGGCGACGTGGCGGGAGATCCGGCCGGCGAAGCCCCCCCGGCCCTCTCGGAGTACGTCGCGGTCGCGCAGCTCGTGCGGCTCGGCTTCGGACAGCGCCGCAAGACGCTGGGCAACTCGCTCGGCGGTGCGGCGCGAGCCGGCGTCACCCTCACTCGCGACGACGTGCGCCGCGCGCTGGTTGAGCTCGGGCTTTCGGAGGCGGCGCGCCCAGAAGAGCTCACGCCGCCGCAGTGGCTCGTCTTCGCCCGGGAGCTCCGCTGGCCGGGGACGGGCACATGACGACGGCTGAAGCCCATCAGGGCGCGGCCCTGCCGGCCGGCCGCCGCGCGCTTCGAGGTCTTGGGTCGTGACCGAGCGGCCCTCTCACGTCGAGATCGCCGCTCCGGCCAAGCTCAACCTGGCGTTGCTCGTGGGGCCGGTGCGGCCGGACGGTTTTCACGAGATCGCCTCGCTGATGCTGCCGGTGACACTCGCCGACCACGTCACGGTCGAGCGCACGCCGGGCGCCGGGCTGGACGTCGTCTGCGACGTCGCCCCCGGCGCCGACAACCTTGCGGCCAAGCTCGTCCGCGAGCTCGAGACGCGCCTCGACCGCGTCTTCGAGGTCCGGGTGACCATCGACAAGCGCGTGCCGCCGGGCGCCGGGCTGGGCGGCGGCAGCTCGGATGCGGCCGCTACCCTCCTCGCCGTCGAGCAGCTCTTCGCACTCGATCTCTCGCTCAGGGTCCGCTACGAGGTCGCCGTCGCGGTGGGCAGCGACGTGCCGTTCTTCCTCTGGCCGGGGCCGCAGCTGGCGATGGGCCGCGGCCAGGTCCTCAAGCCGGTGGAGCTCCCGGCGCTGCACCTCGTCGTCGCGATCCCCGATCTCGGGCTGAGCACGGCGGCCGTGTATCGCTGGCGCGACGAGGACGCCGAGGTGACCGTGCGCGATTTCGTGCCCAGAGTGCGAGGGCTGTCGGGCGCCGTTCGCTCGGCGGAGACGGCCGCCGACGTCGCGGCGCTGGTCGCCAACGACCTCGAGGCGAGTGTGGTGTCCCGAAAGCCGCAGGTGGGCGAGCTCATCGAGCGGCTCCGCGGCGCCGGAGCCGCGGCCGCGGCGATGACTGGGAGCGGCGCCGCGGCCTTCGGGATCTTCGCCGGCGAGGAGGCGGCGCTGGCGGCGCGGGCGGCGCTGGCGCCCACCCGCGCCTGGTACGTCACCGACCTGCAGCCGGCTGCGCCCCGGCGCGGCCCCGGCGCGGAGTGATAGAATGCCCTGCCGCTTCGCGGCGGGCGGCCGGTCGTCTCACGGCGTCCGGGTCGCCGGGCGCTGGGGCGTAGCCAAGTGGTAAGGCACCGGGTTTTGGTCCCGGCATCCGGAGGTTCGAATCCTCCCGCCCCAGCCAGAACGAGGAGGCGCGGCTCGCCGCGCCGGCACGAGGTCACAGTCACTCCCACAAGGTGAGCCACATGAGCACAGCAGCAGCCAAGCGCCCGCCTCTGGCCGTCGTCATCCTCGCGGCCGGTCTCGGCACGCGCATGAAGTCCGACGTCCCCAAGGTGCTCCACGAGGTCTGCGGGCGCCCCATGCTCGCCTACGTCATCGACGCGGCGCTGAGCGCGTCTCCGGAGCGCATCGTCGTGGTCACGGGCCCTGATCAGGAGACGATCGCCGACATCCTCCCCGTGGGCTGCGAGCGCGCCCTCCAGCAGGAGCGGCGCGGCACCGGCGACGCCGTGCGCGCGGGACTGGCGCCGCTGCACGACTTCCGCGGCGACGTCATGGTCCTCTACGGGGACGTGCCGCTGGTCCACGGCGCCTTCGTCGCCGCCCTTCACCAGCGGCACGTCCACGCCGACGCGGCCGCGACGCTCACCTCTGTGCGTCTCGAGGACCCGGCTCAGTACGGCCGCGTCGTCCGCGACGCGGCCGGGGGCGTCGCGCGGATCGTCGAGCACAAGGACGCCGCCGGCGACGAGCTCGGCATCGACGAGATCAACGTGGGCCTCTACGTCTTTCGCGACGACGCCCTGCGTCCGGCGCTGGACCGTCTGGGCAGCGACAACGCCCAGGGTGAGCTGTACCTCACCGACGTCGTCCACCTGCTCCTCGACGCCGAGCACACGGTCGCCTCGTTCGAGAGCGACGACGAGGAGATGTGCATGGGCGTCAACTCCCGAGTCGAGCTCGCCACGGTCAACGCCGCGATGCGCCGGCGGCTGGTCGAGCGCCTGATGCTCGCCGGGGTCACCGTCGAGGACCCGGGCACTACCTTCGTCGACTGGGGTGTCGAGGTCGGCCGCGACACGCTCATCCGCGCCAACACCCACCTGCTCGGGCGCACCACTGTGGGCGCCGCCGGCGAGATCGGGCCCGGCAGCTTCTTGCGCGACGTCTTCGTCGGCGACCGCGCCCGGGTGGTCAGTTCGCACCTGCTCGAGTGCGTGATCGGCTCGGGATGCAACGTCGGCCCGTTCGCCTACATCCGGCCGAACACCGTCCTCGCCGAGGGCGCCAAGGCGGGGACCTTCGTCGAGATCAAGAACAGCCGCATCGGCGAGGGCAGCAAGGTGCCGCACCTGAGCTACGTCGGCGACGCCGTCGTGGGGCGGGGCAGCAATATCGCC
Source organism: uncultured Actinomycetes bacterium (assembly GCA_963709345.1). Classification (GTDB taxonomy): domain Bacteria; phylum Actinomycetota; class Thermoleophilia; order UBA2241; family UBA2241; genus CAIXSE01. The sequence goes on along the minus strand of CAVPVX010000007.1, from coordinate 616,910 downwards.
GCCGGCAACATCACCGCCAACTACGACGGCTACGACAAGCACGCCACGACCATCGGCGACGGCGTGCGCACTGGCAGCGACACGACCATCGTGGCGCCGGTCACCATCGGCGACGGCGCCTTCACGGCGGCCGGCTCGGTGATCACCCGCGACGTCCCGGCCGGCGCGCTCGCCGTCGCTCGCGACCAGCAGAAGAACATCGAGGGCTACGCCGAGCGCCGTGCCGCGCGGCGTCTGCGCGAGCAGAAAGAGGACGCCCGGTAGCCGCCGCAGGCGGGCCGGCGGGCGGGGCGTCGAAGCGGCGTCCCTCTCGTGAGCCCTCCCGGCTCGGGCGTCGCGCCTACTTTGGTACAATCGTGAATCGGCCGGCAGCCAACACGGAAGTGAGGACGAGGTGGCGGACAGCTCCTGCTGCGTGACCACGTCGCAGAAGCGACTCATGCTGTTCTCGGGGCGCAGCAACCCTGAGCTCGGCGAACGCATCGCCGAGAAGCTGGGCATCAATCTCGGCGGGATCCTCCTCAAGACGTTCGCGAACGGGGAGATCTACGCCCGCTTCGACGAGAGCATCCGTGGCGCCGACGCCTTCATCGTGCAGTCTCCCAAAGACCGCCTCAACGATGAGGTGATGGAACTGCTCATCATGATCCAGGCGGCTCGGCTCGCCTCGGCGCGCCGCATCACGGCCGTGATGCCCTACTACCCGTACTCGCGGCAGGACAAGAAGAGCGCCGCCCGCGAGCCCATCACGGCGCGGCTCATCGCCGCGCTGCTCGAGGCCTCAGGCGTCGACCGTGTCCTCTCGATGGACCTCCACCAGGGTCAGATCCAAGGGTTCTTCGAGAAGCCTGTCGACCACATGACGGCGGTGCCCATGCTGGCCGACTACTTCCGCTTCAAGGATTTCGGCGGCACACCGCTGGTGGCCGTCTCCGCCGACGCCGGCGGCGTCAAGCTGGCGAAGCGGTTCATCAACCGCCTGCCCTCCACCGACCTCGCCGTGCTCACCAAGATGCGCCCCGAACACAACCGCGCCGAGACCATGCACTTCATCGGCAACGTGCAGGACAAGATCGCGATCATCGTCGACGACATGATCGACACCGGCGGCTCCATCACCGCCGCCGTCGACACGCTCTACGAGAACGGCGCCAAAGAGGTCTACGTGACGGCGACGCACGGCATCTTCAGCGGGCCGGCGTTCGGGCTCATCCGGCGGTCGCCCGTCAAGGAGGTCGTGGTGACCGACACGCTCCACGTCGAACTCACCCCGGACGACACCAAGATCAAGGTACTCAGCGTGGCCAACATCTTGGCGCGCACCATCAAGAACGTGTTCGAGGACGAGTCGGTGAGCGAATTGTTCGCCGGCGAGAATCAGCTCTTCTAGCAGGAGACTACGCATGGACAACGTCAGCATCGTCGTGCACAAGCGCGACGTCACCGGTTCTCGCGCCACCAGGCGGTTGCGCAAGTCGGGGCTCATCCCCGGCGTCATCTACGGGCACGGCCACGACGCCGTCCTCATCTCCATCGAGCCGCACGCCCTGCGCGACGCGCTGGGCACGAGCGCCGGCACGCGCGCCGTCCTCGACGTCACCGTCGAGGGTGAGAAGACCGGCCACAAGACCATTGTGAAGGAGCTTGAGCTCGACCGCGTCAAGCAGACGGTCACTCACGTCGACCTCCAGGAGATCCGCCTCGACGAGACCATCGAGACGGCGGTCGCGGTGAGCTTCGAGGGCGAGTCGGTCGGCGTCAAGGAAGGCGGCATGCTCGACGAGTCCAGGCGCGAGGTCACGATCAAGGTTCTCGTCACCGCCATCCCCGAGCACCTCGTGCTCGACATCAGCGGGCTCGACGTCAACGAGACGGCCAAGGTCTCGGACCTCGTGGTGCCCGACGGCGTCGAAGTCCTCAACGACCCGGACGAAGTGCTCTGCTCGGTGCTTCCGCCGCGCAAGGTCGAGGAGGAAGAGGGCGTCGAGGGCGAAGAGGCCCTCGAAGGCAGCAGAGGCCGGCCAGGCCGAGCCGGAGATCGTCGGCAAGGCCGACGCGGAAGGCGAGTCGGAGGCCTGATCAGTCGCCGGGCCGCCTGACTGCGAGGCGTCGTGGCGCTGTTCCGCCCTGCATCGAGCGTGGATCGCCTCGTCGTCGGCCTGGGGAATCCCGGGCCGACGTACGAGGGCACGCCGCACAACATCGGGTACCGCGTCGTCGAGGAACTGGCGCGGCGTCACGGCTTCCCGCGCGCGAAGCGGGGGTTCGACGGGCGCTGCGCCGAGGGCTCCATCGCCGGCCGGCCGACCCTGCTGCTGCAGCCCACGACCTTCATGAACGACTCGGGCCGCAGCGTGGCCGCCGCTGCCCGCGCGCTCAGAGTTCCGCTCGGCGCGGTGCTCGTCGTGCACGACCACATCGACCTGTCGTTCGGTCGGCTGCGACTGCTCGAGGGCGGCGGCAGCGGCGGTCACAACGGCCTCAAGAGCATCACGGGGCTGGTCGGAGCCGGGTACGCGCGGCTGCGCGTCGGCGTCGACCGGCCGCCGAGCACCGATCCGGACGTGGTCGCCGACTACGTGCTCAGCCCGTTTCGCGAGAGCCGGGCGGACGTCGACACGGTCGTGGCGGCGGCGGCCGACGCCGTCGAGCTATGGGTTGACGCCGGGCTGGAGGCCGCCGCCAACGACGTGAACCGCCTCCAGCGCTGAGGCGACCTGCTGACGGCGGCTGGGCGTGGCCACCAGCAGTCGCCTCCCCGTCAGGGTCGCCTTGGCGAGGGCCACGACGATCGCGTCCTGCGCCTTCCACGCCGCGTCCGCGTCCACCGAGTCGCTGTTCAGGAGTATCGCGAAGGCGACGCGGTGCTCGTTCTTGCTCTTGACGTAGCCCGAGAGGCACGAGGCGATGTTGAGCGTGCCGGTCTTGGCGCGGGCGTTGCCGGCGGCGGCCGTGCCGCGCATCCGCCGGCGCAGACTCCCGTCCTTGCCGGCGATCGCCAGCGAGTCGTAGTAGGTCTTGAAGTCGTCCCGCCGGCGCATGGCGCCGAGCAGCGTGACGATCCCCCTCGCGGTGAGGCGGTTCCCGTAGCTCAGGCCCGAGCCGTCCTCCACGACGTACGTGCCGTCCTGGACGCCGCAGACTCGCAGCGTCTCTCTGCTCGCCTCGGCGCCGGCAGCGGTGCTCCCCTCACCGTGGAAGTCCTTGCCGAGGCCCTTGAGGAGCATCTCGGCGAAGAAGTTGTCGCTCTCCTTGTTCATGTGCTTGAGGAGGACGCTGAGCGGCGCCGAGTACTGGCGCTTGGCGAGGCGCAGCGCGACGGGCACCCTGCCGCTGCCGGGGTCGCCGGTGACCTTGACGCCGGCGGCGCGGAGCGACGTCGTGAGGAGGCCGGCTGCCCAGGTCGCCGGCACGCTGACGCGGTTGCCGTTGTCCAGGCCCTGGTTGCCGGAGAGCGCCGAGAGCGGGCCGCACTCGAGGTGCAGGCCGGGTCTTCCAGGTCGAGACGGTCTTCTGCTTGTCGAACCACGAGGCGTCGCCGAGAACGCGCCCGCGGATCCTTCTGACGCCATCCTTCTTGAGCCGCCAGCTGAAGGTCTCGAACGACGCCGTGGTCATGTCGAGTTCCCGGCGCTGGTAGGCGCGAGTGGACAGGCTGGGGTCGCCGAGCCCGCGCAGGTACACGTCGCCGTAGAGCACGCCCTCGTACACCGGTACGTCCGGCGTGTACAGGTCCGTGGGGATGCGGTGCACGCCTCCCCAGTCGATGAGCGCCGCGGCGCTGGTCACCAGCTTCATGTTCGAGGCTGGGGTGAGCTCCGCGGCGGAGTTGCGCGAGTACACGAGCCGGGCCGCGTCGAGATCCCAGATGTAGACGCCGGTGCCGGAGGCGGAGACGCCGCTCTTCGCCAGAGCGGCGTCGATGCTGTCGGTGAGACCGGCGGCCGCGCGGGCCGGGAAGAGGCCGCCGGCCGCAGCCGCGGCGAGGAGCAGGAGTGCGAAAAGCGCGGACCGGACCCGGAACGTCCGGGCGCCGGCCCGCGCGGCCAGTCGATGTGCGCTGTGTGTCTCTCCCATCTTGCTCGCCATCCTATGATGCGCCGCGGCCGTTCGAAAGCCTGCGCTTGACTTCGCCGGCGGCGCCGACCATAAGTGGTGGCGTGACTCCGCCGGACTCCAAACGAAGGGCTGTGTGAAGCGCTCCGCGCGCATGGCGCTGCCTCTCATCCTGGCCGTCGCTCTGTGCGCCGGGCTCTCCGGCGGTCTGCCGACGGCCGGGCGGGCCGGCGTGCCGCCGTGGGGTCCGGCCGGCCCGTTCCCCGCGCGGTACGACCTGCGCGACGTGGGCCTCGTGACCGCGGTGCGCGAGCAGGAGGGGTTCAGCACCTGCGCCTTCATGGCCGCGACGGGCGCGCTCGAGTCGTCGCTGCTGCGTTCTGAGGGAGTAGCTCCCGGCTTCTCCGTCAACAACCTCGCCAACCAGACCGGCTCGCTGCTGCAGTACGAGGGCATGGCGCCGAGCGAGCTGTCGGCGGCGTACTACGCTCGCTGGGAGGGGCCGGTGCTGGAGCGGGACGACCCGTATCCGCGCCCCGGCGAGTCGCCCGAGTACCTGCGCGCCGTCCGACACGTCCAGGAGATCCTGTTCCTGCCGACGCGCGAAGGGCCGTACGACAACGACGCCGTGAAGTGGGCGGTGTGCACCTTCGGCGCGGTCGACGCCGCGATGGACTACAACGCCGACGAGGAACTCCGGTTCTGGAACGTCGACACGCGCTCCTACTACTCGACCCGCGACGAGCTCGACCATCACGTTTCGTGTGTCGGCTGGGACGACGCGTACCCTGCCTCCCGGTTCGCGACCCGGCCACCCGGCGACGGCGCCTTCCTCGTCAAGAACAGCTGGGGTACGGACTGGGGCGACGACGGCTACTTCTGGATCTCGTATCACGATGCCGGCTTCGGGGACGCGCTCGCGGTCTTCAGTCGCGTTGCGGCCGCGGACGACTTCGATGCGATCTACCAGTACGACGCTCTGGGGCGCTCGAGCTGGACCGGTCTCGGCGAGGACCGGGCGTGGTTCGCGAGCCGCTTCCGCTGTGCCGGCTCGGGCGCGGTCACCGCGGTCGCCTTCTACACACCCGTCCCGGGCACCGCGTACGAGGTCCGGGTCGCCGGGTCGGTCGCCGGCGTCGCCCGCGCACCCGTCGCCGCCGCGGGCACGGTGGCCGTGCCGGGGTATCACACGGTGCGGCTCGAGCGGCCGGTGGCCGTGAAGACGGGCCGTCCGTTCGTGGTCGCTGTGCGCGTCGCGACTCCCGGCTGGGTGCAGCCCGTCCCCGTGGAGCGCCGCTCGGCGCTCATCGCGCCACGGGCGGGGCGCGGCCAGTCGTACGTGAGCGCCGACGGCCTCGACTGGACCGACCTCGTGACGCGCGCCGGCGACGCGCACTCGAACGTCTGCCTCAAGGCGCTCGTCGACGCTCCCGGCGAAGGCGACACGCGGCCACCGAGGGTGAGCCTCGTGGCGTCGGACGCCGGCGGGGTGGGAAGGGCGTCCGTGCGCTGGACGCTGAGCGACCCCGCGTTCTCCAGCGCCAGCGCCGTCGTCGTCCTGGACGCGCGCGACGAGGAGGGAGATCTGCTGCTGAAGCGCCGCATCCCGGCGGTCGCCGTCGGGGAGCGTGGCGTCTGGATGCTCCCGGCAGGCTGGCCGGAGGGCGCCTACACCGTCACCGGACGCGCCTACGACGTGGCGGGGAATCGCCAGACGGCGCCGGCGAGAGCTGTCGTCGTGATCCGCGACGCCGCCGCGCCGGAGTCGGGTGCCGGCCGCTGACGGCAGTCACGCCGCCGGACGCCGCATCCGCTAGAATGTGCTCTCAACCCTGCCGCCCGACGAGCCGGGAGACCGGCTCGGATGCCAAAGAACCGGCGCGCGGGGCGTTCGGCGTGCCCGTCGGTAGCAGCGCGGGCCCCGCCGCTCCCGCCGAGGGCTGCCGAAGGAGGCACGCGTGTTCCTCGACTACCTGCTGAACGACGAGGCGTTCGCCGCAGCCGCGCCGCGCCTGGCGCGCGGCGCGGCTGCGTGCGCGCCGAGCTTCTTCGCGCCGTACCTGCTCGCGGCGGCGCTGCGCGACGGCGGCAGCCGAGTCGTGGTCGCACCGGACGGCGAGACCGCCACGCGGCTGGCGGCCGACCTCTCACTGTACCTCGACGGCGACGTGCCGGTGCTGCCGGCGCGCGGCGTGCTCTACGGAGCGGACGTTGCGCCCTCGCCTCACGTGGTCGGCGAGCGCCAGCAGGCCCTCGCCTCTCTGGCGGCCGGCACGGTGGTGGTGTGTGAGGCCGTGGCCCTGCTCGAGCGCTTCTTGCCGCTCGAGCTGCAGCCAAGGCCTCTACGGCTCGCTCCGGGGGAGGAACTGGCGTTCGACGCGGCGGTGACACGCCTCGCGGAGCTCGGCTACGAGCGCGTCGAGCAGGTACGCGGCCGCGGCGAGTTCGCCGTGCGCGGCGGCCTGATCGACGCATACCCCGCGCTCGGCGACCCGCTGCGCATCGAGTTCTGGGGGGACGACGTCGAGAGCCTGCGCACCTTCTCGATCTACTCGCAGCGGACGACGGGGACCCTGCCCGGAGTGACGGTGTACGCGGCCTTCGAGGCCGACACGGCGCAGCCGGACTACATCACCGGCCTGCGGCAGGCGGTGTCTGACTGGGAACGCGACGGCCGCGACGAGACTCCGGAGGAGCTCGAGCGCCGCGCCGCCGTGCGTGCGCTCGCGGCGCTCGCCGGCGGCTTCACCACGCTTGGCGAAGCCGCCGAGGCGGCCGGGATCCCGTGGCTGGTGTACAACGCCGACGAGACGTATCGCGCTCTCGCCGATTTCGAGGCCGAGGTCGCGACGGCGGTGCCGGGGGATGCCCTGCGCCGGCGTCTCTACGTGCCGCTCGCCGACATCCGCGCCGCTCTCGTCCGCGCGCCGCACCTCGACATCGTCAAGCGCGACCAGCCGCTCCAGTTCGCGGCCTCACGGCCGCAGTTCGCGGCCCGTGACGTCGCCGGCGCGGAGCGCGACCTGCAGCGCCTCGTGCGCGACGACTACCGGGTGTTCATCGTCTTCCGTCACGCCGGCGAGGCCGAGCGCGCCACGTACCGGCTGCGCAACCTTTCGGCCGAGGTCGTGACGCCGGAGCAGCTCGACCGCGGCGGAGAAGCGGCTCCGGGGCTGTACTTCGTCGCGGCGCCGCTGCGTGAGGGTTTCGTCTCGTCGCAGCTCAAGCTCGCGGTCATCAACGAGCGTGCGCTGATCCGCGCGGCGCCGCGTGAGCGGCGCTTCGCGGCCGGCACGCGCCTCACGACCTTCTTCGACGTGCGCCTCGGCGACTACGTGGTGCACGAGGACCACGGCATCGCCCGCTTCGCCGGCATCGAGACGCGCACGGTCGGCGGCGTCACGCGCGACTACCTGCTGCTCGAGTTCCGCGGCGACGACCGCGTCTTCGTGCCGCACGACCAGATCGGCAAGGTGAGCCGCTACATCGGCGCGTCGGGGGCGAACCCGTCGCTCGACAAGCTGGGCGGGACGCACTGGCAGACCGTGAAGACGCGGGCGCGCACGGCCGTCGTCGAGATGGCCGGTGAACTGCTGCAGATCTACGCCTCCCGCCAGGCGATCCCCGGCTACGCCTTCCCGCCCGACGGCGAGCTCATGCGTCGTCTCGAGGACACTTTCGCCTTCGGCGAGACCGACGACCAGGCCGCGGCCATCGACGAGGTCAAGAACGACATGGAGGCGCCGCATCCCATGGACCGCCTGATCTGCGGGGACGTGGGCTACGGCAAGACGGAGGTGGCCCTGCGCGCCGCGTTCAAGGCCGTGGAGGCCGGCAAGCAGGCGCTCGTCCTCGTCCCGACGACGATCCTCGCCGAGCAGCACTGGATGACGTTCGAGGAGAGGTTCGCCGACCTGCCGGTCAAGGTAGGCATGGTGTCGCGCTTCCGCACGGGGGCGGAGCAGCGCAAGTCCCTCGCCGAGTTCGCCGCGGGGCGCCTCGACGTGCTGGTCGGGACGCACCGGCTGCTGAGCACCGATGTCCGTCCCAAGGATCTCGGCCTCGTCGTGGTCGACGAGGAGCAGCGCTTCGGCGTGCGCCAGAAGGAGCTCCTGCGCAACCTCAAGCTCCAGGTGGACGTGATGAGCCTCTCTGCGACGCCGATCCCCCGCACGCTGCAGATGAGCTTGAGCGGCATTCGCGACATCTCCGTGATCGAGACGCCGCCACGCGGCCGGCACGAGATCCGCACCTACATCGGCGAGTACCGCGACGAGCTCGTGCGCATCGCCGTCGAGAAGGAGCTGGCGCGCGACGGCCAGGCGTTCTACCTGCACAACCGCGTCGAGACCATCGACCAGGCGGCGGAGCACGTGCGCGAGCTGGCGCCGGACGCGCGCATCCTCGTCGCCCATGGGCAGATGGCCGAACGCTCCCTGGAGAAGGTCATGCTCGCCTTTCTCGCCGGCGAGGCCGACATCCTCGTCACGACGTCGATCATCGAGAGCGGCATCGACATCCCGACCGCCAACACGCTGATCGTCGAGCGCGCCGACATGCTGGGCCTGGCGCAGCTCTACCAGATCCGCGGCCGCATCGGGCGCAGCGACGTGCACGCCTACGCCTACCTGCTGTACCCGAGCGAGGACCTGCTCACCAGCGAAGCCGCCGCGCGCTTGACGACGCTCAGCGACCACACCGACCTGGGCGCGGGCTTCAAGATCGCCATGGCCGACCTCGAGATCCGCGGCGCCGGCAACCTGCTCGGCGACGAGCAGAGCGGCCACGTCGCCGCCGTCGGCTTCGAGATGTACGCGCAGATGCTCGAGGAGGCGGTGCACGAGCTGCAGGGCGAGCAGGCGGCCGCCGTGGCCCCGGTGCGCGTCGACCTTCCCGTCACTGCCTACGTGCCGCCGGAGTACATCGCTTACGAGGCCAGCAAGATCGACGCGCACCGGCGCATCGCGCGCGCTCGCACGCTCGGCGATCTCGGGGACGTGCGCGCCGAGCTCGCCGACCGCTTCGGCGCGCCGCCCGAGCCGGTCGAGAGCCTTCTGAGCCTGCAGGCGATCCGGCTGAAGGCGGCGGAGCTCGGCGCGAGCGCCGTCGCCTACCGCGGCAGTCGCCTGCAGGTCGAGGGACTCGAGCTCGGCGACGACGCCGCCACGCGCCTGCGCGCCGCCGACTCGCGCATCGTCTACTTCAAACAGCGGGCGTCGCTCGGCGCGCATCGCGAAGGGTCCGAGCCCCCGCTGCTCCGGTGGGTCGAATCTTTGCTCGATGCTATACTCGAGACCCGCGTGTCTCACGACCGGTCGGCAACTCCTGGGAGAGAGAATCTATGAAGAAGCTCATCATGGGCGTGGCGTTGCTCGCCCTGCTCGTGCCTGTGCTCGCACTGGCTGCGTGCGGAGGCAACAAGGTCCCCGCCGGCGCCATCGCCGCCGTCGGTGACGGCGTCGTCACCCAAGATCAGTTCGACCAGATCTGGAAGCAGGCCGAGGCGCAGTACACATCGCAAGAGGGCGCGCCGCCGTTCCCCAAAGACGGCAGCGAGCAGTACAACCAGCTCAAAGCGAGCATCGTCAACTACCTGGTCCAGAACGAGATCATCAAGCAGCAGGCCGCCGAGATGGACGTGTCGGTGACCGACAAGCAGATCGCCGAGCGCATGGACGAGATCACCAAGCAGGTCGGCGGCAAGAAGAAGCTCGAAGAGCTGCTCGGCGAGCAGGCCGTGACAATGGCGGAGCTCGAGGTGCAACTCGAGTCGCAGATGCTCCAGGAGGCCGTGCAGAAGAAGGTCAACGAGTCGGTCGAGGTCACTGAAGCAGACATGAAGACCTACTTCGAGGACCCGAAGAACAAGGAGCAGTTCGTCGTCGCCGAGTCGGTCGACGCCCGGCACGTGCTCGTCAAGTCCAAGGCCGACGCCGAGAAGGTCCAGAAGCTTCTCGATGCCGACAACAGCGACGCCAACTGGAAGAAAGTCGCCAAGGAGTACTCCACCGACCCCGGCTCCAAGAACAGCGGTGGTGCTCTCGGCAACTTCCCCAAGGGACGCATGGTGCCGGAGTTCGAGGAGGCCGCCTTCGCGCTCGCGATCGGCGAGGTCTCCGCTCCCGTCAAGAGCCAGTTCGGCTGGCACGTCATCGAGGTCACGAAGAAGACTCCGGGCTCCGAGCAGACCTTCGAAGAGGCCAAGGCGACGATCGAGCAGCAGCTCAAGTTCCAGAAGCAGTCGACGTCGTGGGAGGACTGGCTGAAGCAGGCCACGAAAGACGCAGACGTGGTCTACGCTCCCGGCTACGATCCCGCGATGCTGACCGCGTCACCGAGCGCGGCCGCCTCGACGGAGCCGTCTCCCTCGCCGTCGGAGTAACGACACCTGCCCTTCGGGGCGTCGTGACACGACGATGAGTCTCAGGCTCGTATACATCGGCGCCGCCGCCGGCTTGGCGCCCGCAGGCTCACTGCGGGCGCTCGCCGCCGGTGGCGCCGTCTTCGTGCCGGTCGGCCTCAACGGGGATCTGCGCGAACTCGTCGCCGAGGCCGCCGACCCCGGCTACGGCCGGCTGCTCGAGCTCGACCCCTCGGACGGCGACGGGCTCGACGACGTGGTGCGCAGCGCGTCGGACGGCGAGGTCGTGGTGGCGCTCGCCGGTCCTCAGGGCCCGCAGCTGGCGCGGGCGCTGCGCCGGCGGGCAGCTGTCGGAGCGCCGGGCGCCGCTCCACACGCCGTGCCGATCGTCACCATCCCGGACGCCCAGTCCTTCGACGACGCCCTGCTCGGCCAGGAACTGGTCTCGCTCAAGCGCATCGTCGACGTGCTGCGCGCCGAGTGCCCCTGGGACCGCGAGCAGACGCCGCGCGACATCGTCGGCTACACCGTCGAAGAGGTGCACGAACTTGCCGACGCCATCGCCGCCGGCGATCTGGCGGCAGAGCACGGCGAGCTCGGCGACCTGCTGCTGCAGGTCGTGCTGCTCGCCCTCATGCTCAGCGAAGAGGGCGCTGGCGATCTCGCCAGCGTCGCCCGCGACATCGAGGTCAAGCTCATCCGCCGGCATCCGCACGTCTTCGCCGACGCCGTGGCCGACACTCCGGCCGAGGTCAAGAGCCGCTGGGAGCGCATCAAGGTCGAGCAGGAAGGTCGCGAGGGCATCTTCCACGACGTCCCGGCCGGCTTTCCGGCGCTGCTGTACGTGAAGAAGCTGCAGCAGCGCGTCGCGAGCGTCGGGTTCGACTGGTCCTCGGCGGCCGAGGCATTCCCCAAGGTCGCCGAAGAGCACGCCGAGCTGGCCGAGCTCTTCGCCGAGGCGGAGGCCGGGACCCACGCCGGACCGGACCCGCACCGCAGCGACCCGCGGGTCGCTCACGAGGTCGGCGACCTGCTCTTCGCCACGGTCAACGTCGCCCGCCTCCTGCACGTCGACCCGGAACTGGCGCTGCGCGAGGCCGGCCGACGCTTCGAGCGTCGCGTGACCGGCGCGGCGGCCTTGGCCGCCGCCGATGGCGTCGAGTGGACGGCTCTCGAGACGGCGCATCAGGAGGAGTACTACCAGCGCGCCAAGGCCGCCGAGGCTGGCTGAGGCCGGCGGCCGGCCTCAGGCCGCCGGCGCCTCGACGAGCTCGATGTCGAGCCCGCCGCATTCGGGACACGTCATCAGTTCTTCCTCGATGTCGGGCATGAGCTCCGTCCTCTTGTCGGAGTCTGTGATACGGTGCCCTCCAGCGCCCGGCGCGGCAGACGCGGGCGCCGCCGGCGACCGCGGCCGGCAGCTCCCGGCAAGTCAATGCAGGAGGATGCGCTCCCATGACCACCATCATCGACGTCTCCGCACGTCAGATCCTCGATTCGCGCGGCAATCCCACTGTGGAGGTGGAGGTCGAGCTCGAGTCCGGGGCGGTCGGCCGTGCCGACGTGCCGTCGGGCGCCTCCACCGGTGAGTACGAGGCCGTCGAGCTCCGCGACGACGGTGGCGAGTACCTCGGCAAGGGCGTCCGCATCGCGGTCGACAACGTCAACAACCTGATCGCCGAAGAGATCGTCGGCTTCGACGCCACCGACCAGCGCCTCGTCGACCGCATGCTCATCGAGCTTGACGGAACGCCGAACAAGGCGAAGCTCGGGGCCAACGCGATCCTCGGCGTCTCGCTGGCGACGGCTTACGCTGCCGCGGCCGCGCTCGAACTGCCGCTCTATCAGTACGTCGGCGGTGTGAATGCGTACACGCTGCCGGTACCGATGATGAACATCATGAACGGCGGCAAGCACGCCGACAACAACGTCGACCTGCAGGAGTTCATGGTCATGCCGGTCGGCGCCGCCAGCTTCGAGGAGGCGCTGCGCATCTGCGCCGAGGTCTACCACGGCCTCAAGGCGGTGCTCAAGGCGAAGAAGCTGAGTACCGCGGTCGGCGACGAGGGCGGCTTCGCCCCGGATCTCGCCAGCAACGAAGAGGCCATCCAGGTCATCATGGAGGCGATCGACGCCGCCGGCTATGAGCCCGGGGCCGACGTGCGCATCGCTCTCGACCCGGCCGCGGCGAGCTTCTTCGACAAGGAGAAGGGCCTCTACGTCCTCGAGGGCGAAGGCCGCGAGCTGACCAGCGCCGAGATGGTCGACTACTACGCGGTGCTCTGCAACAAGTACCCCATCATCAGCATCGAGGACGGCCTCGACGAGAACGACTGGGACGGCTTCAAGCTCATGACCGAGAAGCTCGGCGACCGCGTGCAGATCGTCGGCGACGACCTCTTCGTCACCAACGTGGAGCGTCTCTCCCAGGGTATCGCCAAGGGCTCGGCCAACAGTATCCTCATCAAGCTCAACCAGATCGGCACGCTGAGCGAGACGCTCGACGCCATCCAGATGGCGACCCGGGCCGGCTGGACCGCCGTGTGCTCACACCGCTCCGGCGAGACCGAGGACACGACGCTCGCCGATCTCGCCGTGGCCACCAACGCGGGCCAGATCAAGAGCGGCGCGCCTGCGCGTACCGACCGCGTCGCCAAGTACAACCAGCTGCTGCGCATCGAGGAGATGCTCGGCGAGGTCGCGTACTACCCGGGGATGAGCGCGTTCTACAACCTTCGCTAGCCGAGGGGCGGGCAGATGCATCTCGAGAACGGCGACCTGAGGTCGCCGTTCTCGTCGTAGGGCAGCGGGAAGAGCGGGCCGGCGGGGCGCACGCCTCGCCGGCCCGCACCTCGTCCAGGAGCGCTTCGGAGGCCGCGCACGAGGATCCTCGTGATGCGCGGACGGCTCGGCGGCTCACCGCCGCCCCAGAAGGACATGCGGCCGATCACGTTCGTATCCATGCCGGTGCCGCTCACATCCTTGCCGAGTTCGTCGACGACGAGCACGTCGAGCTCGTCGAACGGCAGGCGGGGCAGCAGCCGACGCGCCGTCTCCAATAGCTTGGCCTCGCGCGTGAAGAACGCTTCCGGCGCGACCACCTCGACGCGGGCCGTGCGCTCACGCTGATCCTCGACGACCGCGATGCCGGCGACTACGGGGAGCGCCGCGAGGGCGCCGGCGTGCTTGCCGGCGCCGATCACCAGCATCTTGACCAGGCCGCTCTCGACCTCGCCGTGGAAGTCGGTGTGCGGCTTCACGCGGTTGACGACGAGCACGCCGTCGGCCTCGGCGAGGTCGCGACTCACCCAGACGGGTCCGCCGAAGGCGCTCTCGGCGACGGCGACGACGTTCATTGACGAGACGACCTCGGCGACGCCGCGGCTGCCGGCGCTGATCGCGATGCGCTGCCCCGGCCGGATCGCGGCGCCGGTCGGCAGGTGGGACAGCCCAGCGGCCACCTCAGCCGCGACGTTCACATCCGCGCTCGGGGGGGAAGAGCCGGCCCACGAGTTGCAGATCGGGTGCTCCCTCGCGCACAGTATCCCTTCACACATCGGCGACGGCTCGCCGCCGAGCCTACCACTGAGGGCGTCCCCGCGGCGCCTGCTCCGGGCAGGAGGATGCGGGTCGCAGGGTGGCGACCCTGCCGGAAGGCCCATCGGACGACGCGGAGGAATCGCGAGCATGTACTGTCCCGAATGCGGAAACGACGCCGGCGACGCCAAGTTCTGCTCCGAGTGCGGGGCGGACCTGAGCGGCGTGAAGAGCGCCTTGCGCGACAGATCGACCGTACGGCAGGGCGGCAAGGCCGGCCGGTCCGGCGACAAGGGCGGCGCGGCGACGCCGGCTGCCTCGAACGAGCCGTCCGGCCGTCTCTCGCCGGCGGTCATCTGGGGCGGCTTCGGCGCTCTCGCAGTCATCGTCATCATCGTCGTCATGGCCTCCGGGGGCTTCGGCGGCGACTCCTCCGGCGACGGTGGGGGCATGGCGGAGAGTCCGGCGGAGGCGACGGCCGTGACCGCCGACACGAGCGGGAGCTACCGCGAGCTCGTCGATCGGGGCGACGGCCTCTACGATCAGGGTGGCGCCGCGTTCCGCAATCAGGACTTCGAGCAGGGCAGCGCGTTCTTCTCGGCTGCGGCCGAGGTGTACGCGGCGGCGTGGAAGAAACAGCCGGGCGACCCGGCGCTCGGCACCGACTACAGCGTCGCGCTCTTCTACAGCGGCGACATCCCCGGCGCGCTCGAGCGCATCGACGTGGTCATCGAGGCGAACCCCGACTTCCAGAAGGCCTGGCTCAACAAGGCCGTCTTCCTGAGTCATGGGGCGCGTCTCGCCGAGCAGGAGGGTGACGAGAAGCAGGCGCAGAAGCTCTTCGACCAGGCACGCACCGCCTTCACGCGCGCCGCTGCCATCGACCCGGCGTCGGAGGCCGGCCAGCAGGCCGAAGCGAGTCTCGAGCAGCTGCCGAAGTAGGCGCTTCTCTCGCCGTCACGGCACGCGGGCAGGGAGTCGCGCCGGGGGTCGCGAATCCTATGGGTGGGAAGCGGCCGGCCTGCGGAACGCGGGCGGCCGGCAGCGGCGAGCAGGGAGCGAGACAGCGTGGCGCACGCGACCACAGCCGGGTCCTCCGGAGTGAAGCGGGGACGACGTGCGCCTCCCGGTGCGCGTCGCGGTACTGCGCCGCAGCTGCGCCTGGGGCGCCTCGCCGCGCTGGCGCTCATCCTCATCGCCGCAGCCCTCTACGTCGCGCCGCTGCGCGACTTCTTCGCGCAGCAGGACCGGTATCAGAAGGCTTCGGCCTCGCTCGAGGCGGCGCGCACCGACAATGCGGCGCTCGCGCGGCAGGTGGAGCTTCTGACCACCAAGGCGTACATCGCCCAGCGTGCGCGCACCGACTCCATGCTCGTCCCGCCCGGCACCCAGGTGTTCGTCGTCAAGGGGCTGCCGGGCAGTGATGCCGACGCCGAGATCCTCGCCACCGTGCCCACCGAGAGCTCCATCTCCGTCCTCGACCGCATCGAGGACCTGTGGCGTACGCTGCGTCGCTGAGGCGCCCGTGAGCGCTGCGCCCGGGCTCGTCTCCGGCGGCGACCTTGCGGTCGTCGCCGGCCAGCTCGGACGCCGGCCACAGGCCATGAGCGCCGTCGCCGCGCGGTGCCCCTTCGGGTTCCCCGCCGTCGTCGAGGATCTGCCGTACGATCTCGAGGGGCGACCCTTCCCGACCCTGTACTACTGCACCTGCCCGACGCTCGTCGTCGAGGTGGCGCGGCTCGAGAGCGCCGGCGGCGTCACAGCCTGGACGAGGCGCCTCGCGGCAGACGCCGCGCTCACGCACTCCGTCCTCGGTGCGGCCACGGCCGAGACGGCTCGCCGCCGGGAGCTCGTGGGTCTGTACCCACGACTGATGCTCGACGGTGGAGCCTCGCTCGAGACCGGGGTGGGAGGGGTGCGCGACGTGCGCGCCGTCAAGTGCCTGCACGCGCACGTCGCACACGCTCTCGCGAGCCCCGGCTACCTCTTCGGCGAGGCCGTGATAGCCGAGCTGGACGCCCTGTGGTGCGACGACCGGCGGTGCGCCGCCCGGCTGCCGGACGGCGTCGCGTGAAGGTCGCGGTCGTCGACCTGGGCACGAACACCTGCCGGCTGTTTCTCGCCGAGGTGGACGAGGTCGCCGCCGTACGGCCCACCGCCCGAGTCACGACCGTTGTCCGCCTGGGGCAGGGCGTGGACCGCACGGGCCGGCTCCACCCCGACGCCGTGGCCCGCACGCGGGCCTGCATCGCGGGCTATGCGCCACGCCTCGAGGCCTACGGCCCGGCGCGGCGCCTGCTGGTCGCCACCAGCGTCCTCCGCGACGCCGCCGACGGGCGTGAGTTCCTGGAAGCCCTCGAGCGTGACTTCGCGTTGCCGTGGCGGGTCGTCAGCGGGGAGGAGGAGGGAGCCCTCGCCTTCCGCGGCGGAACATCGTGGCTCGCCGCGCCTGCCGGCGTCCCGGGCGCCGGGTCGGGCGGGGGATCCGACGCCGTTCCCGATCCCCTGCTGCTCGTCGACATCGGCGGCGGCAGCACCGAGTTCGCGATCGGCTTGGCCGGGCGAGCGCCGGCGTTCGTGCGCAGTCTCGATGTCGGCGTCGTGCGCCTCACCGAGCGGTTCTTCGGTGCCGACCCGCCGACCACCACGGAGGTCGCGGCCCTGTCGGGCCACGTCGCCGCCGCCGTCGCCCGCGGCGTGCCGGCCGACCTGCGCGCCGCCGTCGGCGGCGCGGTCGGCGTGGCCGGCACCTACACGACGCTGGTCGCCCACAAGCTGGGCATGCGCGAGTACGACGCCCAGCTCGTCCAGGGCCACGTGCTCACGCTCGCCGACATCGAGGCGGCCGTGGCGCTGTTCGCCCGCTTCACCAGCGCCGAGCGCGGCCGGCTGCCGGGAATCCAGCCCGGCCGCGAGGATGTCATCCTGGCCGGCGCGCTCATCGCGCGCGAAGCATGCGCCGCCTTCGGGCTCGACGCCGTTTGCGTCAGCGAGGCCGACATCCTCGAGGGCGCCGCCCTCGCGCTCGCCGAAGGTGCGCTCGGGCCGGCCGCCTGATTCGCGCGACGCGGCAGCAGCGCGCCCGACGGTGTCGCCGGTCACCGGGCGTCCGGGTTGACCACCGCGCGCGGCGTCAGTACCGTCGGGTGCAAGGGTCCGTGCACTCCCCGGAGGTCGCTTGTGTGCGTTCGTCGTCTCGCGGCTCGCACCGTCGCACGCCGCTCTTCGTCTTCGCCGCCTGGCTCATAGTGACCGGGGCGCTCGGCCCGGCCACCGGCTGAGCCGGAGCCGCTCCCGCCTTCGCATGCGGCGCCGGCCGCCGGCGCGACCTCGCTCCCGGTCCCGGTTCTCATCCTTGAGCCTGCCCCGTCCAGCCGACCGCTCCGCCGCGCTCTTCGCCTCGTCATATACTGCTGCCGTGCCGGAGTGGCGGAACTGGTAGACGCCGGGGACTTAAAATCCTCTGTCGCCATGTGCGGCGTCCGGGTTCGAGTCCCGGCTCCGGCACCACTGTGACCCTGCTGCCGTGCCGCCATCTCGGCGGGCGCCGTTCGGACGGCGCCGGCATGCGGGGTGGACTCGCGGAGAAGGGACGACGCGCATGACGACGAGGACGACGCACATGACGCCGGCGCATATCGAGGGCCTGCTCTTCGACATGGACGGCGTGCTCACCGTGTCGTGGCGGCCGCTTCCGGGAGCCGTCGCGGCCTTCGCGCGGATCAGGGCCGCCGGGCTGCCGCTGCGCCTCGTCACCAACACGACGGGGCGCAGCCGGCCGCGGATGGGCGAGTCCCTGCGCGTCGGCGGCTTCGAGGTCCCCGACGACCACATCATGACCACGCCCGTCGCGGCCGCGGCCTACCTCCGCGAGCGACACCCGGGGGCACGGGTGTTCTTGCTCGGAGACGCGCAGGCCGAGGATCTGCAGGGCGTCCGGCTCGTCGGCGTCGACGAGGATCCGGAGGTGATCCTCGTGTCAGGCGCCGACGACTCCTACACGTTCGCCACTTTCAACCGCGTGCTGCGCGCCCTGCACGGCGGCGCCCGCCTGGTCGCGATGCACCGCAACCTCATCTGGATGACGACGGACGGCGAGAACCTCGACGCCGGCGCCTATCTCGCCGGCCTGGAGCTCGCCGCCGGCGTCGAGGCCGTCGTGCTCGGCAAGCCGGCGCCCGAGGCGTTTCTCGCCGCCGTCCGCGACCTCGGCCTGCCTGCCGAGCGCGTCGCGATGATCGGCGACGACGTGCGCGGCGACGTCCTTGCGGCCCAGGCCGTCGGCATCACCGGCGTGCTGGTGCGCACGGGCAAGTTCCGCCCGGAGGCGCTTGCCCGCGCCGGCGGCACGCCGGATCACATCATCGGCTCGGTCGCCGATCTGCCGGGGCTGCTCGGGCTCTGAGGGCGGAGCCCGGCGCGTCGCGTGCCTGCCCGACGCCCCCGCCTCGGCCCCGGCCCTTGTCTTTCAGCCCGCCCGGCCCTAGCATGATCTGTGAACATCATCGTGAGTGCGACGGCCGCCGGCCGTGCCCGCGCTCGCTCGAAAGGGGTCGATATGGGCTGGGTAGCTCTCGTCGTCATCGCGGTGGTCGTCGTCTTCATCGTGATCACCATCCTGTCCGGGATCCGCATCGTGCGCCCCACGCACCGTGGGCTCGTCGAGCGTCTCGGCAAGTACAACCGGTTCGCCGGACCGGGGATCCACCTCACGATCCCGTACGGCATAGAGAAGATGTACCAGGTCGACATCCGCGAGACCCTCGTCGACGCCACGCCGCAGACGATCATCACCAACGACAACCTGAACGCCCGGGTCGACGCGCAGGTCTATCTCAAGGTGAAGCTCGACGAAGAGAGCGTGAAGGCCTCGCAGTACAACGTGGCCAACTACCAGATCCAGATCGTGCAGCTCGCGCGCACCACGCTGCGTAACATCATCGGCACCTTGAGTCTCAAGTCGGCGAACAGCGAGCGCGGCCGCATCAACGAGGAGCTGCGCACGACGCTCCGCACCGAGACCGCGAACTGGGGCCTCGAGATCCTGCGCACCGAGCTCAAGGAGATCGACCCGCCGGCGGACGTCCAGGAGACGATGAACAAGGTCGTCAAGGCCGAGAACGAGAAGATCTCCGCGATCGACTATGCCACCGCCACCGAGACGCAGGCCGACGGCCAGCGCCGCGCCGAGATCAAGAAGGCGGAGGGCGTGCGGCAGGGCAAGATCCTCGCAGCTGAGGGCGAGGCCCAGGCGATCAAGCTGGTCAACGAGGCGGCCGAGCAGTTCTTCGTGGGCAACGCCCAGGTGCTGCGCAAGCTCGAGACGGTCGAGAAGGCCTTCTGGCAGAACGCCAAGATCGTCGTGCCGGCCGACGGCAGCCTCGTCAACGTGATCGGCGACCTGGCGGGCATCGCTCCAATCCCCGCCAAGCCGACGCAGCCCAACCCGACGCCGGGGCAGTCGCAGCAGAGGCGCTGACCTTGCGGAAAGCGCGGGAGCCGGAAGAACCCGGCGCCCGCGCCTACCGCTTCTTCGTTCGCCGCGACTTCTCTTTGGGCGGCAGGCTTGCGGCGTATGCCGCCGCCTTCCGCACCCAGGCGGCCGTGGTCGCGCGGTCCCCGGCCAGAGCAGCGGGCAGGCTCACGTACTGCTTCATGACCCGGCCCGGCATCGGCTCGAACGGGTGGCCGCCGGCCGCGACGACGGCGGCCCGATCGTCCTCGGGCAGGCGCAGCATCACCGTGTCCTGCCAGACGCCGGCGAACATGTTTCCGCCGGTGAAGTACGAGGGGCAGCCGAACATCAGCCGGTGCCCGGTCGGCTGCTCGAACTCGATGCCGGCGACGATCTCGCTCAGGAGCTCGACCAGCGTCTCATTCGGTCTCTGCCAGGGGCTCACCGCACCTCCCTCGGATGCGTGTCGCGTCGCGTGACGCCGCCGGCCGCCGCCGCCGGGTCGCGGGTCGCCGTCACTTCTTCTCGTGCTGGGGGACGACGAGGACGGGGGTGTCGCTGTGGTGCAACAGCTTGAGCGCCGTCGAGCCGAGGAAGGCGGCCGAGACGGCGCCCTGTCCGTGGCTGCCGACGACGATCGCGGTTGCGCTCTTCTCCCGGGCGGTCTCCAGCAGGACGTCGACCGACCGGCCCTCCGTCACGGCGCCGGTCGTCCGCACGCCCGCCGCGGTGAGCTGCGCGGTGGCCTCCGCGACCTGCTGCTCGCCGAACTCGCGGATGAGTTGGACGTGGTTGTCGTACTCGGCGCTCATCAGGAGTGGAGAGTCCGCCATGCCCATCGGGACGTAGCCGACGGAGAACTCGAAGGCGTACACGACGAGCACCTCGACGTCGTCGATGTGCGCCGCGAGCGCCGCGGTGTGCTCCAGTGCGTTCTTGGCGCAGTCTGAACCGTCGTAACCCAGGACGAGCGTGGTGGGCATGTCGAATCCTCCTCGTGTGGGGGTCCTGAAGGCACTATGCACGCCGGCGGGCGCGGCGAAACGGCGGAGACGCTCCGCCGGCAGCCGAAGGGCGGCCTCACTCCGGTCTCGCGGGGGGCGCTACGCGGGCCGCCGCCGCGCCGTCCGCCGGGCGATGAGCCCTCGCCGCGGCGCGGCGACGTAGGCGACGAGGAAGGCGGCGGTGGCGGCGAGCACGACCGCCGCCCCGGAGGCGACGTCGATGTAGTAGCTCACGTAGAGGCCGGTGACGCTCGCCGCGGCGCCGATGACGGCCGAGACCAGCATCATCGTCGCCAGCCGCCGGGTGAGCAGGTAGGCGGTCGCCGCGGGAGTGACCAGCATGGCGGCGACCAGGCCGACGCCCACGGTCTGCAGCCCCACCACGATGGTCAGCGCCAGCAGGATCAGCATCACGAAGCGCAGCGTCTCGGGGCGCTTGCCGAGCATGTGGGCGAGCACGGGGTCGAAGGACGCGAGCTGGAACTCCTTGAAGAAGAGCAGCAGCACGGCCAGTACGACGAGCGCCAGCAGGCCGGTGAGCCAGAGGTCGCCGGCTGTGACGCCGAGGACGTTGCCGAAGAGGATGTGCGTGAGGTCGGTGGCATAGGAGCGCACGGTGCTGATGAGCACGACGCCGAGGGCGAGGGCGGCCGCGAAGAGGATTCCGATCGCCGTGTCCTCCTTCATGCCGCCGCGGCGCGAGAAGAGGCCGATCCCCAGCGCCACGAGGACGGCCGCGACGAGCGCCCCGAGCAGCAGGTTCGCGCCGAGCAGGTAGGCGATCGCGACGCCGGGCAGGATCGCGTGTGCGAGCGCGTCGCCGAGAAAAGCCATGGAGCGCAGGACGACGAAGCAGCCGATCACCGAGCACAGCACGCCGACGATCAGCGATGCGGCCAGGGCACGCTGCATGAACTCGAGCGCGAACGGCTCGGTGAGCCAGGTGATCATCGCGGCCCCGCGTGCGGCTCGTGACTGTGGCGGTGGGCTTCGCCGTCGCCGACGTGGCCGGGACAGCACTGGTCGATCACGACCATGCCGTCGAGGAAGAGAGCCTGGCCGCCAAAGGCCTCGGTCAGGTGCTCTGGGGTGAAGACCTCGGCCGGCGCGCCGTAGGCGACCAGCCGGCCGTTCAGGAGCGCGACCAGCTCGAAGCGCCGCGCGGCGATGTCCATATCGTGGGTGCTGACGAGCACGGTGATCTGTTGCCCGTGCAGCTTGGCGAGCAGGTCGAGGAGCGCCTCGCGGGCGCCGACGTCCACCCCGGTGAAGGGTTCGTCGAGCAACAGGACGTGCGGCTCCTGCGCGAGCGCTCGCGCCAGGAACACGCGCTGCTGCTGGCCGCCGGACAGCTCGCCGATGGCGCGCCCCGCGAGCTCGGCGATGCCGAGCTCGTCCAGGCAGCGCCCGACCACCTCGCGGTCGGCCGTCCGCGGCCGCGAGAACCATCCCAGACGACCGTACCGACCCATCATGACGACGTCGTGCACCGTCACTGGGAAGCCCCAGTCGATCTCCTCGCGCTGCGGCACGTAGGCGATGGGATCCGTCTGGCCGCCGGGTTGCCGGCCGTGAAGCGAGTATTCGCCCGGAGCGCAGAGGGAGCAAACCGACCAGGGCCTTGAAGAGGGTGGACTTGCCGGCGCCGTTCGGGCCGACGATCGCCACCTGTGCGCCGTGGGGGACGTGCATCGTCACGCCGGACAGAGCCGGGCGCCCGTCATAGCCGGCGGTCGCGTCGTCGATGGCCAGGTACGGCTCGGACAAGGGAGCCTCTACTGCCGCAGCGCCGAGACGATCTTCCGGGCGTCGACCTTCATCATGTCGATGTAGGTCGGCGCGTCGCCGTCCGCCTCGGTCAGCGAGCCGGCGCGCAGGTCGTCGACCACGGTGATGCCGGTCTCGGCGGCGATCTGCTCCGCGAGCTGCGGGTTCTCGATACCCTGGACGAAGATGACCGGCACGCCCTGCTCGCGAATCGTCGTGGTCAGTACGGCGAGTTGCTTGGCCGTCGGTGACGCGCCGGTCGACACGCTGGGGATGACGGCCCCGGCGATGCGGAATCCGTAGCGGTCGGCGAAGTAGCCGTGGCTCACGTGGTTCATGATCAGTACGCGCCGTTCCTCGGGCAGGGTGGCCACTTCATTCTCTATCCAGGCGTCGAGGCCTTCCAGCTCGGCGATGTAGGCCACGGCATTCGCGCGGTACTGCTCGGCGCCGCCCGGGTCGGCCTCGGAGTACGCGTCGCGGATGTTCTCAACGTACTTGACCACGCGCATCGGGTCGAGCCAGAAGTGCGGGTCGGTCTCGTGTGCATGCTCGTCTTCGTGGCCGGCGTCCTCGCCCTCGTGATCGCGAAGCGGTTCGCTGGGTTGCGGCGTCCTCGGCGGCAGTCCTTCGGCAGCCACGACGAACGTGGTGTCGGGGGCGACGCTCCGCAAGGTAGGCTCAAGCGTCTGTTCGAGGCCGCCGCCGTTCAGGATGAAGAGATCGGCTTCGCTGACGCGCGCGAGGTCGCGGGTGGTGGGCTCGTAGGCGTGCATGTCGGCGTCGCGAGGGACGAGCGACTCGACCGTGAAGCGGTCCCCGGCCACGTTCTGCGCGACGTCGGCGAGGACCGTGCCCGTGGCGAAGACCGCGAGTGAGCCCGTCTCCGCCGACGTCTTGTCCTTGCCGCAGCCGGCCGCCACGAGAAGGGCTGTGACCGACAGGGAGACGAGCAGGAGCGCGAGGACGGCCCGCAGGCTGGAGCGGCGCGTCACTGGGCTCTCCCCGCGCAGGTGTCTCGGGCAGCGCAGGCGGAGCAGATGCCGGTGAGCTGCAGGAAGTGCTCCGTGATCCGGTACCCGGTCTGCCGCGTCGCGGCGGCGACGACCGCATGCATGTCGCAGTCGGTGAACTCGGTGGTGCTGCCGCACGAGCTGCAGACGACGGTGTGGCCGTGCGCGGCGCCGGCGGGGACGAACGCCTCGCAGTTGTCGAGACCGTGGACGCGGCGCAGGGCGCCGAGCTCGCTGAGGACGTCCAGCGTCCGATACACGGTCGTCAGCCCGAGCTCAGGGCAGGTCTCTCTGGCCGCGTCGAAGACCTGCAGCGCACTCACGCTTGAGGAGGCGTGGGTGACCGCGTCGAGGACGGCGCGGCGCTGGCGCGTGAGGCGCAGCCCGTGGTCCGCCATCGTCCTCGCGATGTCGTCGGTGTGGAGCGTCACATGGAGCCTTTCTGCAAGTGAAAACCGCTTTCAATAAGGTGTGAGAGTAGCACCGCGGAGGCGGAGGAACAAGGTGTCTCTCAGCGAAGCCGGGTGCCCGCGGCAGGCGGCCGCGGCGCGGCGTCAGTGCCGCAGCGAGTACGGGCAGGCCGCTATGCAGATCCCGCAGATCTCGACGTCGAGTCCGCTGAAGCTCGTCATGTGGTGCCGGCAGGCGGCGGCATCGAAGAGCAGGTCGCGGGCCACGCCCGCCTTCCAGCGGACGTCCCTGCCACAGCCAGCCGGGCAGGCGTCCACGCAGGCGCGGCAGTCGCCGCAGCGGCCTTCACGGATGGGCTCGCTCGGCGGCAGTTCGAGGTCGGTGAAGACGGTGGCGAGCCGGACGGCCGGTCCGAAGTCGGGCGAGACGAAGAGCGCCGTCTTGCCGATCCAGCCGAGGCCCGCGCTCGTGGCCGCCGTCTTGTGTGGGAAGGGCCGGTGGCCGTTGCCCTGGTTCTCCGTGGCGGGGACGAGCTTCGCCGCGTGGTGGTGGGCGCGAAGGACGTCGACCAGGGTCCCGGTCGCGTCGTCGAGCGCCTGGTTGACGCGTGAGTACTCCTGCTGGTAGTCGAGGGTCGGACCGTGGCGCAGGCCGCGGACGACCAGAGGATCGAGGCGCATGAGGATCGCGATCGCTCGGGGATGCGCCGGCGCGAGGGGCAGCTGCGGCTCGTTGGCGGCGACGCCCCAGGCGTCGACCTCCTTGGTGCGGAGCAGTTGTCCGATGGCGTGCCGGTCGAGAACGCTGAGCATGAGACCCCTTCTGCCTGGCGGCCGGCGTGACGGAGGGCGCCGCCGGCCGCTGCTCCATTCATCCTCGCATCAGGTCCCCGAGGGTGACAATGGACGGGCGAACTGACATTTGGGACCTTCCTTGGCCGTTCTGGACACCGGCACGAAGGAGTGGTGACCGAGAATTATGTGACGTAGTTCACAATCAAGGTTTATTTACGGCGTGCCGGCGGATAGACTCTTAGTGCGAACCACGTCACTCGAGGAGGTGAGACCATGGGACCTGTGCACTTCACCAGACAGCGCATCAAGCAGGAGGATCGCTACGGCAAGCGCCGCAAGTGATCGTGGTGGAAGATGAACGGACGAGCAGACAAGCCATCGTCGCCGCCTTGAGGGACGGTTCGCAAGGCGCGGATCGTCCCTCTCTTCACGTACGGGTCTAGGTCGCTCCTCCGTCCCGGGCCGAGGCCGCGCCTCAGTCGGCGCGAAAGCGCCGCAGCCGGAGGCTGTTGGTGACCACGGTGACGCTGCTCAGGCCCATTGCGGCCGCCGCATAGATGGGATTGAGCAGGATACCGAACGACGGGTAGAAGACGCCCGCCGCCAGCGGTATCAAGGCGACGTTGTAGGCGAACGCCCAGAAGAGGTTCTGCTTCACGGTGCGGATCGTCGCTCGCGACAACTCGATGGCCGTCGCGACTCCGCCAAGGTCGCCCGACATGAGCGTGACGTCGCTGGCCTCCATGGCGACGTCGGTGCCCGTGCCGATGGCGATGCCGACGTCGGCCTGCGCCAGCGCCGGAGCGTCGTTGATGCCGTCGCCCACCATGGCCACCCGCCTGCCCTCGCCCTGCAGCTCGGCGACTACGGCCGCCTTCTGCCCGGGCAGGACCTCGGCCACCACGCGGTCGATACCGACCTGACCGGCTATCGCCTCCGCCGTGCGGCGGTGGTCGCCGGTCAGCATCACGACCTCGAGGCCGAGCCGCCTGAGGCGGCCGATGGCAGCCGCCGAGCTCGGCTTGACCGTGTCGGCGATGGCGATGGCTCCGACCGGTTCGTCGTCGACGACGACGGTCACGACGGTCTTGCCGTCGGACGCAAGACGCTGCACGAATCCCGCCGCGGCGGTTCCCGCGAGCCGCTCGTTGCCGGCCACGACGGTGTGGCCGTCGACCTCGGCGCGGATGCCGTGGCCGGCGATCGCCTCGAAGCCGCTCGCCGCGGGCACGTCGACCCCGCGCTCGGCGGCGGCGGCGAGGATCGCCGCCGCCAGTGGATGCTCACTGCCGCGTTCGGCGGCCGCCACCAGGCGCAGTAGACCGTCGTCGTCCAGGCCGCCGGGGGGCGCGTCGCCGTCCTCGGCGCCGAACAGGACGACGTCGGTCACACGGGGCTTGCCCTCGGTGATCGTCCCGGTCTTGTCGAGCACGACGGCGTCGAGCTTGTGGGCCGTCTCCAGCGCGCCGCCGTCTCGGATCAGCACACCGTTCTCGGCGCCCTTGCCGGTGCCGACCATGATCGCCGTCGGCGTCGCCAGGCCGAGGGCGCAGGGGCAGGCGATGACGAGGACCGCGACGAAGTTCAGCAGGGCGTAGTTGAGCGCGGGCGGGGGTCCGAGCAGCAGCCAGACGACGAGCGTGACGGTGGCGATGACGATCACCGCCGGCACGAAGTACGCGGCGATGACGTCGGCGAGCCGCGCGATCGGCGGTTTGGAGCCCTGCGCCTGCTCGACCAGCCTGATGATCTGCGCCAGCGCCGTCTCGGAGCCGACGCGCGTCGCCGTGAAGGTGAAGGAACCGGTCGTGTTCATGGTGGCGCCGATGACTTCGTCGCCGGCGCCCTTGGCCACCGGGATGGACTCGCCGGTGAGCATGGACTCGTCGACCGGCGACGCCCCGTGCTCGACGATGCCGTCGACCGGCACGCGCTCACCGGGGCGCACGACCACGTGGTCCCCCACGAGCACCTCCGCGACCGGGACGTCGACCTCGGCTCCGTCGCGCACCACGCGCGCCGTGCGCGGCTGCAGCCCGATCAGCGCCTTGATCGCGGCGCCGGTCTGCCCCTTGGCACGCGCCTCGAGCAGCCGGCCGAGCAGGATCAGGGTGATGATGAACGCCGAGGAGTCGAAGTACATCGGCTCGCCGAGGCCCTGATGCGCGAAAAAGGCGGGGAAGAGGACGCCCAGGACGCTGTACAGGTAGGCCGCCGACGACCCCATGGCCACGAGGGTGTTCATGGTCGTGGTGCCGTGCTTCAGCGCCGACCAGGCGGTCGTGTAGAACTGCCGTCCGACCCAGAACTGGACGATGCTGGCCAGGGCCCAGAGCAGGTAGCCGTTGTGCAGCCACTCCGGCAGGAAGGGGAACCAGTGCGGCTGCATGGTGCCGACGAAGATCACGACGCTGAGCACGAAGCCGACGACGACCTTCTGTTTCAGCCGCCGGTAGGCGGCGGCTCGAGCCGCCTCTTCGGCGGTCACCGCCGTCGCGGCGCCGCCCTCGCCCGCCTCCGCCGGGGCGACCTCATACCCGGCGCCGCGCACCGCGGAGACGAGATCGTCGTAGGTCGCCTGCCCGGCGACGTAGGTGACGGTCGCCTTCTCGGTCGCCAGATTGACGTCTGCCGAGAGCACGCCCGGAGGCTTGCTCAGGGCGCGCTCGACGCGGGCGACGCAGCTGGCGCAGGTCATGCCGATGATCGGGATGGTCGCTCGGGCCGTGACGACGCCGTAGCCTGCGCCCTCGACGGCTGCGACCAGGTCGCCGGTGGAGGCTGCGTGCGGGTCGAACTTGACGGTCGCCTTCTCGGTGGCGAGGTTGACGGCGGTCGTGCCGACGCCGTCGACCTTGGCGATGGCGCGTTCGGTCCTCGCCACGCAACTGGCGCACGTCATGCCGGTGATCGGCAGTTCTATCGTGATCTCGTGGTCGTCCATCACTTCTTGGGCGTGTCGACGTTGCACCCATATCGAGTATACCCACCGGGGGTATCCTGCATCGTCGGGCGCGGAGGCCGGCCGCGGGCGCCGGCCTACGTACGTGGAACGGCCGGCGGTGCAAGCCCCCGCTTTGCGCCGCCGACCAGTCTTGTGGTGGACTGGGAAGGTCCTCTCTCAGGCCACTTCCGGTCTCCTGTTCATGGCATCGACCGGCCGTGCCGGGCACGTATGGTACAGGCGTCTAGGGAGACCGTGGGAGCGTAGCCGGCGCGGGCGACGGCGTCGCGCTCGGCGTTACACGGTGACGCGCAGCAACTCGAGGTAGCTCGTCGCCCCGTCGAGGACCTTGGCCACGCCGTCATCGCGGAGCGAAGCGACGCCCATGCCGCGCGCCAGACGCTGGATCTCGAGCACGCTCCCGCCGGTGGCGATGAGGTCGCGCAGGTCGTCGTCGACCACCAGGACCTCGTAGAGGCCGACGCGCCCGCGGTAGCCGGTGCCGAAGCACTTGGCGCAGCCGACCGGGTTGTAGATCTTGAGCCGCTTTCGCGGCGCCGGCCCCAGGCCGAGATCCTCCCACTTCCGGTCGGTGAGCGTGGCCGCCTCCCGGCAGTGAGGGCAGAGGCGGCGCACGAGCCGCTGGGCGACGAAGCAGCGCCAGGCCGCGGCGACGAGATAGCGCGGGACGCCCATCTCGACGAGGCGGTTGACCGCTGCCGAGGCGTCGTTGGTGTGCAGGGTGCTGAACACCTGGTGACCGGTGACGGCCGAGTCGGCGGCCATCTTGGCGGTCTCGAGGTCGCGGATCTCGCCGACCATGATCACATCCGGGTCGGCACGCACGAGCGCCCGGAGCGCCTGGGCGAAGGTGAGGCCGATCGCCGGCTTGATCTCCGTCTGGATGATGCCGTCGATCTTGCGCTCGACCGGGTCCTCGACGGTGTAGATCTTGCGCTCGGGCGACTTGATGAGCTCGAGCGTCGTGTACAGCGTGGTTGACTTGCCCGACCCGGTGGGGCCGACGATGACGATGCCGCCCTCCGGCGCCTTCAAGGCCTTCTCGAAGCGCGCGAGATTGTCGCCGACGAGTCCTAGTGACGCCAGCGTCGGCGGCAGCGCCGACACCTCGAGGATGCGGATCGTGATGTTCTCACCGTACATGCTCGGGATGCAGGCGAGGCGCAGGTCGACCGCCTCGCCGCTCGACAGCTCGAACGACGCGCGGCCGTCCTGGGGCAGCCGGCGTTCGGCGATGTTGAGGTTGCCCAGGATCTTCAGGCGACTCGTGATGCCGGCCTGCCAGTCCTTGGGGAACTCGCGCAGCTCGTGGAGCACGCCGTCGATGCGGCAGCGCACGACGAAGGAGTCCTCGCGCGGCTCGAGGTGGATGTCCGAGGCGCCCATGCTGGCCGCGTCGGTGAGCAGACTGTCGACGAGCTCGATGGTGTCGGCGTCGAGGTCGCCGGACGGCGCCCCCTCCTCGTCTTCGTCGCGCGCGTCCTTGAGCTTGCCGCGCGAGCTGAAGTAGATCGCGACCGCTTCGTCGAAGCCGGATTCGGAGCAGATGGCGGGCACGATGCGCTTCTTGGTGCGCATGCCCACCTCGTCGATGGAGATCACGTCCAGCGGGTTGGTCATCGCCAGTACGAGGCTGTCGTCGTCGATGCTGACCGGCATCAGTCGGCGGCGCACGATGAAGTCGCGCGGCAGCAGGCCGAGTGCGGCCGGCTGGGGGCTGGTGTGGGCGAGATCGATGACGCCGATGCGCATCTGGCCGGCGACGGCGCTGACGATGTCCTGCTCGTCGACGAGCCCCTCGGCCACCAGCACCTCGCCGAGGCGTCCGCCGCCGTCGTGCTGGCGCTCGAGGGCGCCGTCGAGCTGCCCCTGGGTGACCAGGCCGCTGGCGACGAGGAGCGCGCCCAGCTTGAGGCGCCCGGCGGCGCGCTGCGTGCGGCCGCTGATGAGTGCGTCGAGCTTGTGGCCGAGCTCGTCGGGAGCGAACGGCTTGGTGACGAACTCGGAGGCGCCGATGCGGTGCGCGTGCTCAAAGGTCGAGAAGTCGCCGTCCGAGGCGAGCACGAGGATCGGCGTGCCGCGAAGGCCGGAGTCGCCGGAGATGAGGCGGAGCAGTTCGAACGGGTCGAAGGTACCGAGGTCGAGGTCGAGGATGATCGCCGCCGGCGCCTTGTCCTGCAGCAGGCGCAGTGTGCCCGGGTCGCCGGGATCGGCGACGATCCTGTACTTGAGAGCGAACGCCCGGGACAGCTCGTCGAGCAGTTCGGTGTCGTCGTCGATGATCGCCAGAGTCTTCTTGGTCGCGCTGGGCACTCGTACCTCCCGCCGGGTCGCGGAGCTAGTGTAGCGCATCGACCTTCGTCTGCGAGGGCCGCCGGCGGGTTGCGGGTGGACGTCGCGACGCCGTGGCGTCTGCCGTGAGGAGAAGAGGAAGAGAAGAGCGCCGGGCCGGCGGGGGCCTTCACTCGGATGCGGGCTGTCCGTGTGTCTATCGAAGGAGACCGGCCCGGCTGAGAGAGAGGATGAGATGCCGGGCCGTAGCCCGGTGAGTTGTCCTACCCGGTCTCGACTTGGGTATCGGCAGCGGGGGCCGGCGCATGAGGGTCCGCCGGGCCAAAGCGTTACGCTTCCTGGCAACGCCCGGCGCCTGCGGCCGCGGGCGCGCCGGCGGCAGGTCGGGCGGCGACCTCGGTCATTGCTATAATCCGGCGACCGTCGGCAAGGAGTGTGCATGTTCACCAAGGTCCTCATCGCCAACCGTGGCGAGATAGCCATCCGCGTCATCCGCGCCTGTCGTGAGCTCGGCGTGGCCACCGTCGCCGTCTACAGCGAGGCCGACGAGGAGTGTCTGCACGTCAGGTACGCCGACGAGGCGGTGTGCATCGGCCCGGCGCCGGCCGCGCAGAGCTATCTCGTGATGCCGGTGCTCGTCCAGGCGGCCCTGCAGACGGGCGCCGAGGCGATCCACCCCGGCTACGGGTTCCTCGCCGAGCGCGCCGAGTTCAGCCGCCTGTGCCGCGAGCAGGGTGTCAAGTTCATCGGTCCGTCGCCGGAGAGCATCGACCTCATGGGCGACAAGGCGGCGGCGCGCGCGACGATGACCGCCGCCGGCGTGCGCGTCACGCCGGGCTCGGAGGGCACCATCGAGACCGCCGCCGAGGCTGAGGTCGTCGCCCGTGACATCGGGCTGCCGGTCATGGTCAAGGCGTCCGCCGGCGGCGGCGGCAAGGGCATCCGCATCGTCAAGGAGGAATCCGAGCTGGCCGGCGCCGTGCGTCAGGCGCAAGCTGAGGCGGAGGCCGCGTTCGGGAACGGCGCCGTGTACGTCGAGAAGTACATCGGCGCGCCGCGCCACATCGAGATCCAGGTGCTCGCCGACGGCAAGGGCCACGGCGTGCACCTCGGCGAGCGCGACTGCAGCATCCAGCGGCGCCACCAGAAGCTCATCGAAGAGGCGCCGTCGCCGGCGGTGACGCCGGAGCTGCGTCGGCAGATGGGCGACGCCGCCGTCGCCGCCGCGGTGGCGGCGCACTACGAGGGCGCCGGCACCGTCGAGTTCCTGCTCGACGGCGACGGCAGCTTCTACTTCATGGAGATGAACACGCGTGTGCAGGTCGAGCACTGCGTCACCGAGATGGTCAGCGGCGTCGATATCGTCAAGACGGGCATCCGCATCGCCGCCGGCGAGGGGCTGCCGTTGCGACAGGAAGAGATCGCGCTCGAGGGCCACGCCATCGAGTTCCGCATCAACGCCGAGGACCCGGCGCAGGGCTTCATGCCGTCGCCGGGTGTCGTCACGCAGTGGATCCCGCCCGGCGGTCCGTGGGTGCGCCTCGACAGCCACGTGTATCAGGGCTACATGGTCCCTCCGTTCTACGACAGCCTGCTCGGCAAGCTCATCGTCTGGGGGCGCGACCGCGAGGAGTGTCTCGCGCGCTCGCGCTGGGCGCTCGACCAGTTCCTCGTCGACGGCGTCAAGACCGTGATCCCGTTCCACCGCGTGGTGCTCGATCACCCGCTGTTCATGGCCGGCGACGTGAACACGCACTTCATCGAAGATCACCTGAGCTGACGGGCGCCCCGGCGCGGTTGGGGCCCGGCGCTCCGACGCGCCCGGGCGACTCGGCGCCCGGCACGCCCGGTCACCCGCCGGCCTTCCCGTTGCGGCCGGGTACGTCGCCCCAGACAGTCGGGCCGGCAAGAAGGCCGGTCATCTGTCGATGCCTGGTCCAGGAGGCTTGAAG
This sequence comes from uncultured Actinomycetes bacterium, assembly GCA_963709345.1. Taxonomy (GTDB): domain Bacteria; phylum Actinomycetota; class Thermoleophilia; order UBA2241; family UBA2241; genus CAIXSE01. The sequence goes on along the minus strand of CAVPVX010000007.1, from coordinate 585,303 downwards.
ACCCAGGACCATGGGGGGGAGGTGATGTCGAGAGCGGCGAGACGGCGAGACGGCTTCACTCTCATCGAGATGTTCATCGTCGTCATCGTCGTGGGGATTCTCGCGGCGATCGCGACACCCATGTACCTCACGCAGAGAGACAAGGCCAAGGACGCCGCCGTCAAGGAGGGCGTCCATGCCATCCGGGTCGGGGTGAGGACCTACGCGGTCGACGACGACACGTACCCGCCCAGAGGCAGCCTCGACGTCCTGAGGGGCACCTACGTCGACGTGTGGCCACGCGATCCGTTCGGCGCAGGACTCATGGAGTACTCGGCGGCGGCGAGCCCCGGCTCCTCCAGCTACGTCGCGGCGGCGCCGGCGTACTGCCTCATCGGCCGGCTGAGCGACGGCGGTTTCGCGATCCCGGGCGATCCCGCGTCTCCCTCCTCCGGCTTCGCCACCGTGAGCGGCGACCTCATCGCGCTCATGCGCGACTACTGCGCCACCGACGGCAGGTGGCCTCGCGTGTGGGCGCCTTACTGCTACACCGATCTCGGGCTGGACCCGGCGGAGTACTCGGAGCCCATCGACCGCGTCCTCTACAAGCCGGTCGGCGCGACGCTGCAGGGGCGTCCGTCGGCCGGCTACGTCATGACCGTCACCGAGTCGCTGGGGCAGGTCCGCGTACTGACGAACCAGCTCAACTGGAACCTCGTCTACGATGCGGCGAGCGGCAACTGGTACTACCGCACCATCGACCCCGCCAACCGCATCGACATCACGACGCTCACGACGACGCCGAGCTGAGCGGGGTCCGGCGCGGGAGACGGGCGCCGAGCCGCCTCAGCAGCGCCCGGGACGGCCGCAGCGTCTGTCTCAGGCGGAGGCCCTCAGGGCGAGGCGGCGACGGCCTTGATGCAGTAACCGGCGGCGGCGACCTGCGCGAGCAGCTGCTCCGCCGCCGGCGCGAGGAGCTCGGCGACGACGGTGTCACTTCGTCCGCGCGCGCTCAGCGTGACGCGGATGACGCTCGTGCTCCCGAGGACCTTCGCGCGGGACTTCACGTAGACGGACGGGTGCGCCTCCTCGGCGGCGAGGAGGATGTCCGCGATCGCCGACTCGTCCTGGAGTTCCACCTCGAGCGAGCGCTCCTCGTAGTACGCTGCTCCGAACACCTCGGCGAGCACGCCGCCGAGCGTTTCGTCGACGATCGCCATGAGCTCGCCGGGCACGCCGGGCAGCGACACGAAGCGCGTCTCGCCGGCGCGGCAGAGGACGGCCGGGGCGCCGCCGATCGGGTTCACGATCGGTTCCGCCCCGGCCGGCAGCCGCGCCATCTTGCGGCGGCTCTCGTTCATCCCGGCGAAGGGGACGAAGCCGCGAGCGTGGAACTCGGCGTACTTCTCGGCCACGAGGCGCTCCGCCTCGGGGTGCAGTACGAGTCCCACGCCGAGACCGAGCGCGACGCCCTGGAGCGTGCGGTCGTCGCTCGTGGGACCAAGGCCGCCCACGGTGAAGACGAGGGCCGGCCGCCGGTCGATGCAGCCGCGGATCTCGGCGGCGATCGCCTCGATGTCGTCGCGCGCCATCACCGTGCGGCGCACGAGGCCGCCGAGGCCGGTGACGCGCGTGCACAGCCAGTTGGTGTTGGTGTCGAGCACGTCGCCGATGAGTACTTCGTTGCCGGCGGAGACCACCTCGACGATGGGCGCCGCGGTGTGCGGGTCGGCGCCGCCGTGGGTGGGGATCGAGCCGCTCATGATGCCCAGTCTCGCAGATGGGCGTCCGGTCGGGCAAGGCGCGGGCGCGACGTGAAGCCCCGACACCGTCGCCGGCCCGGCCTCGGGTATACTCAGAGCAGCGGACAGGAGCCCAGATGAAGCCTCTGATCATCGTTCAGCACGAGACCGACGACCCTCCCGGCAGCGTCGGCGTGGCGCTCACCGACCTCGGCGTCCCCTTCGAGGTGCGTCGCCTTCACGAAGGCGACGCCCTCCCGCAGTGGCCGCACGAGATGTCGGGGCTCATCAGCCTTGGCGGCGCCATGCACGTCACCGACACGCGCACGTACCCCTTCCTCGCCGACGAGATCAAGCTCATGCGCCACATCGTGCACGAGGGCGGGCCCGTCTGGGGCATCTGCCTCGGCGCGCAGTTGCTCACCCTTGCGGCGGGGGGCGACGTGTACAGGCGCACGCATCCTGAGGTGGGCTGGGTCACGATCGAGAAGGTCGCCGAGGATCCGCTCCTGCGCGGCATCTCCTCGCCGTTCGTCGCGTTCAACTGGCACGAATACTCGTGCCGCGTGCCGTCCACGTCCCACCTCGTCGCCACGTGCGGGGACGGCGTCCAGGTGTTCCGCGCCGGGGGCAAGGCATGGGCCACGCAGTTCCACCCCGAGGTCGACGAAGCGATGGCGCCGCACTGGGTCCGCGATGCTCTGAGCGAGTACAAGCACTTCGGGGTGGAGTTCGCCCGGGAGCTGCGCGCGGAGACGGAGCGGCGGCTCCCGGCCTACCCGGCGTTCTGCCGGCATATCACGAAGAACTTCCTGCTCGCGTGCGGGCTTCTGCCCGTCGCTTGAGATCCACGGCCACGGGGTCGTACGCACGAAGGCGACGCTTGCGCGTCGCCTTCGTGCGCCCGTTTCCGGGCAGCCCCTCGGGGAGAGGGGCTTGTGAAAGGAGCCATGGGGTGGTACCTGGAGGTACCCTGCGCGGGGAGGGTGTGTGGAGGGGGGACTCCGCCGCGCAGAAGGTATATTGCCACTAGCACGACGGTTGAAACCACTACCACAGTGTTAAGCAGTGTGAAGGGCTCACGGGAGTGAGGAGCGGCGGGTGGCTCGGGCACGCGTGACGGCGGGGACGAGGCGCAGTCTGTTCGAGATCGAGCGCGAGAAGCGCTGGCGCATCTGGCTGCTGTTCGCGCTCCTTCTGGGGATGGTCTTCGCCGCGGCGTGGGTGGCCTGCCTCATCGTCTCGCTGAGTCTGTACGCGAGCTTCCCGATCATCGACACGTTCACCTGGGTGTTCACCCTGCGCGGTGTCGGCGCCATTCTCGCCGTCGCGCTGGTCGTCGCGCTGCTCTACTGGGGCGCCGCGCAGATCGGCGCCCGCGACCGCCTGATCAGGGCGATGCACTGCCGGCCGCTCGACCGCGGCGACCGCTACCACGAGCGGCTCGCCAACATCGTGGAGGAGATGCGCATCGCCACCGGCGCGCCGCGGATCGAGTGCTTCACGGTGCGCACGATCGGGCTCAACGCCTTCGCGTTCAGCGACCTGCACGGCGGCGGTGTGATCGGGGTGACGGAGGGGGCGCTGGCGCGGCTCTCGCGGCAGCAACTCACGGCCGTGGTGGCCCACGAGTTCGCGCACGTGCTGTCGGGCAGCTACGTCACCGTAACGGTCTCCTGCCTGCTCTTCGGCGTCTACTCGGCGCTGTCCGACCGGCTCGAGGAGGCCGCATACGCCGGTGTCGGGATGCGCGGCGTGCCACTGGTGGTGGCCGCCGTGACGCTGCGCGGGTGGTTGTGGGCGCTGCAGCTCGCCTCGTCGGTGACGAACGCCGCCCTCAGCCGCGAACGTGAGCGTCAGGCCGACCTCGCGGCGGCGCGGTACACGCGCGATCCACTCAGTCTTGCCGAAGCGCTCCGAATCATCGGCAGGCATCCCGGAGGCGCCGGCTACATCCCGGAAGGCCTGGCGCCGCTCTGCATAACAGCCACCGGTGGTCGCCGAGGGTGGTTGGCGGGGTCGTGGCACGACACGCATCCGCCTCTGGCCGAGCGTGTCGCGGCGCTGCTGACGCTGGCCAACGTCCCTCCGGACGACTTCGAGCGCCAGGCGGAGCAGGCGGCCACGACATTCTCGCGGCGCGAGCACTGGTCGCCAGGCCCCGTCGCCGGTGGGGCCGGGCGCCACATCGTTCCCATCGTGCCCGGCGCCGCGAGCGCGACGGCCGCTACGCCCGCCGCTCGGGTGCCGGGCGGCGTGCCCCGGGCGCAAAGCGCTCCGGCGGCGTCCGGATCCCACCCGCCGTCCGTCTCCCGTGCGCCGGCGGGCGTCAGGGGATGCCCGAGCTGCGGCGCCGGCCTGGTCACGGCGTCGTACGAAGGTCTTCAGGTCATCGTCTGCTCCACCTGCGGCGGCCGCCTCGTCGGGACCGCGCAGGTCGGCAAGCTGCTTGCGCGTCGCGAGATCGCCTTCACCGACGACCAGCGTCGGCTGGCCGACTGGCTGACGGCGAGCGGCGACCAGCTGCGGCAGGCCGCGCTCGCCGCGCGCGGTCGCTACGAGGTGCCGCTCGTCCCATGCCCGCGCTGCGCGAAGCTGATGATGCGCCGCCACTACAGCTACGAGCACGCCGTCGAGGTCGACTATTGCAGCATCTGCGACCTCTTCTGGTTTGAGAAGGACGAGATCGAGGCGCTGCAGTTGCTCGTCGAACGGCAGGCGGACTGAGCACTCCACGGCCGGCGGCGCTCCCCGGAGCCGGCGGCGCTGGGCGCCGCCGGGCGACAGGGCTCGCGCCGTCGTTTACACTCGTTGGCGCTCCATGGCGGGCGTGCCGCGAGCCTGCCGGACTGGAGCGGCGGGCGTCGCGATCCCGGCCCGAGGCCGCCGCGTCTCCTCGTCGTCCCCTCGCCGGCGCCTGCCGGCGCCGTCCCGAGCAGCGACCGAGCCGGATGTTCCGATGAACGATCACGACCGTGGCCGAGGCGCCGCTCCCGATCAGAGCGAAGGCGCAGGCACCGACGACAGCCGAAGCGCCGGCTCCCGGCGCGGGCTCCTCGACGGCCGCTACCGCGTCATTTCGCGGCTGGGCAGCGGCGGCATGGCTGACGTCTACCTCGCCGAGGACGAGACTCTGGGTCGCCGCGTCGCCGTCAAGGTGCTCAAGAAGAGCCTCGCCGCGGACGCCGAGTTCGTGGAGCGGTTCCGCATCGAGGCGCGGGCGGCCGCGAGCCTCAATCATCCCAACATCGTCGCGGTCTACGACCGCGGCAGCGTCGCCGGCACCGCGTACATCGCCATGGAGTACGTGTGCGGCGAGTCGCTCAAGGAGCGCCTGCGGCGTGACGGCGCCCTGGCGCCGAACGACGCGCTCGCGATAGCGCTCGCCGTTCTCGCGGCGCTGGGCGCTGCGCATGAGCGCGAGATCGTGCATCGTGACGTCACCGCGTACAACGTTCTCCTGGAGGCGAACGGCCGCGTCAAGGTCGCCGACTTCGGCATCGCCCGGGTCGGCGCATCGGCGCTCACGCGCACGGGGGTGATGCTCGGCACGTCGTCGTATCTGTCTCCGGAACAGGCGCAGGGCAGGACGGCCGACGAGCGCTCCGACGTGTACAGCCTCGGGGTCGTCCTGTTCGAGATGTTGACGGGCCGGGTGCCGTTCCGCGGGGAGACGGACGTCGTCGTGGCCATGCAGCACGTCTCCGCGGCGCCGCCGAACCCGCGGTCGCTCTCGCCGGCCGTGTCCGAGGCGCTGGCCGCCGCCGTCATGCAGGCGCTGAGCAAGGATCCGGCGGACCGGTACCAGACGGCCGCGGAGTTCGCCGAGGCGCTTCGCCGGGTACGCGCCGGCGCCGTCGTCGCTCCGCCGTCTCCGGCGCCGCACCTGCAGGCGCCCGCATCGGCCGGGGACGCGCCGGCCGGACCGGGCGAAGGACCGGCCGCCGAGCCGAGCCGGGCCGCAACGGCGCTCGCCGCCTCGGCGGAGGCCGCCGGGGGCTCCACGCGACTCGCGTCTGAGGCGCCGACGCGCTATCGCGTCCCGGCCGGGACGGCGGAGGCCGGGCGTCCACGCCGGCGCCGCATGCGCCGGCTGCTCCTGACGGCGCTCGCCGCCGGCGCGCTCGCCGCGCTGGCCGCCGTGGTGTACGTGATCGTGCTGGCGGCCGGGCCGACCGTTCCGGTGGTGGTCGGCGTGGATCGTGCCGAGGCTGCCGCCGCGGTCCGCGACGAGGGACTCCGCCCCGCGGTCCACTTCGTCTGGTCGGACAAGCACGCGACCGGCGCGGTGGTCCGCCAGAAGCCGCGTGGCGGGACCGCCGTCGAGGACGGCGTCAAGGTGGACCTCTGGGTGAGTCGCGGCCCGCTGCACATCCCGGCGCCGGATCTGGGGGGCCTGGCCGCGAGCGTGGCGCGTGAGCGCCTGGAGGCCGCATCTCTGAACGGCCGGAGTCGTCGCGCCGCTTCGGAATCGGCGCCGAAGGGGGAGATCTTCAAGCAGAAGCCGGCTGCGGGCGCAACGGTCGAGCGTGGCGACACCGTCACGTTCTGGGTGAGCAGCGGCCCGCCGGAGGTCGCGGTGCCGGACGTCGTGGGTCTGTCGCAGGGCGAGGCCTCCGCCTTGCTCGAGGAGGAGGGGTTCATCGTCCAGACCGACCTCGTGCTCGGCTGGGGCGTGTTTCCCGGCGACGTCGTGGCGCAGGATCCGGCCGCCGGCGCCCGCGCCCGCCCAGGGGACGAGGTCCTGATCGAGGTGGCCGTGTTCTGACGGCCGGGCGGCCGCCGGCTCCGGAGATGCGGCCGGCCGTCGTCGGCCGGCGGGCGTCAGCCGGTGCGGCCCGGCCGCGTGCGCGGCTCGACGGCGGGGAGCTCACGGGCGAGCGGCCGGCCGGCGGAGCCGGCGCGGCGCTCGCCCTGCGGCAGTGTTTCGTTGCGGGCCAACACCCGGGTGAGGTCGGTGATGCGGTGTGCGACCACCGCGAGTCCGTGCTCCTCGTCGTTCTGCAGCTCGCCGTCGACCAGCAGGTAGATCGCGTCTTTGAGCACGCGCCCGTACTTGAGGTAGACGTCGTTGAAGATGACCACCTGGCCCAGCTCGGTCTCGTCCTCGATGGTGAGGAACATGGTGCGGTGGCCGCTGCGGACCCAGGGCATCTGGGCGCGCTCGAGCACGCCGGCGAGGCGCACGCGCCGGCCGTGGAGCACCTCGGGGAGGCGCGACATGGGCGTGACTCCGAGGGCTTTGACCTCGTCGCGCACGAAGCGTAAGGGGTGGGCGCTGACGTTGAGACCGAGCAGCTCGAGCTCGAGGCTCACCCGCCGCTGCGGGGACCAGTCCGGCAGAAAGGTGAGTGGCCCGAGCTGCTCGTCGAGGGCGAGGCGCGGCTGGTCGAGGCCGGCGCCGGCGTCCGCCGGGCTGCCGGACGCGATCGCGCCGGATGCCGCTCGCCTCGCCGGCCTGGCGCCGGCGTACAGCAGCGGCACCTGCGCGACCAGCTCTTCGCGGCGTACGCCGAGCGCGTCGAAGGCGCCGAGCCGCGCGAGGTTCTCGGTGATCTCGCGGCTGACGCGAGTGCGCGCGACGAAGTCCGGGAGCGAAGTGAACGACCGGACCGGACCGGCCGAGGGCTCGCTGTCGTGCCCGTCTTCGCGCGCCGCGACGATCGCCCGCCGCGCGGCCGCGCTCATCTCTTTGACGCAGGCAAGTCCGACGCGCAGGGCGGTCCCGTCTCGTTCGACCTCGAACCGCTCGCCGCTCAGGTTGACGTCGAGCGGGAGCACGCGCAGCCCGAAGCGACGCGCGTCGTTGAGCACCACGCGCGGCGAGTAGAAGCCCATGGGCTGGTTGTTGAGGATGCCGGCGTAGAACTCGGCCGGGTAGTGCGCCTTGAGCCAGGCCGAGGCGTTACAGACGATGGCGAAGCAGGCGGCGTGCGCTTTGTTGAAGCCGTATGCGGCGAACCCGCGGAGCTGGCGGAAGACCTCGTCGGCGACCTCCTGCGTGGCGCCGCGCGCCATCGCCTGCTCCACGAAGTTGCGGCCGATGGCGTCCATCTCCTCCATGGAGCGCTCGTGGGTCATGGTGCGGCGGAGCAGGTCGGCCTCGGCGAGGCTGAAGCCCGCGACCGCCGAGGCCACCTCGATGACCTGCTCCTGGTAGACGATGACCCCGTAGGTGCGCCGCAGGATGCGCTCCATGGCCGGGTGCGGCACGGTGACCGGCTCCTTGCCGTGCCGTCGTCTGATGAACGGTGCGATCATGTCGGCCTGCAGCGGCCCCGGGCGGAAGAGCGAGATGGCCGCGATGACGTCCTCGAAGTCGCGCTCCTGCAGTCGCGTCGCCAGGTTGCGCTGCCCCGAGCTCTCGAGCTGGAACAGGCCGACGGTGCGCGCCGACCTGATGAGCTCGTAGACCTTGGGGTCGTCGCGCGGGAGCTCCCAGGCGCTGACGCGCTCGCCGGTGCGCGCCTCGATGCGGCGCACGGCCTCGGCGATGGCCGAGTGCATCTTGAGGGCGAGGATGTCCATCTTGACGAGGCCCAGCGTCTCGACGTCGTCCTTGTCGAATTGGGCCACCACGACACCCTTGGCCGCCCACTGCAGCGGCACGCGGTCGGTGAGCGGGTCGCGCGAGAGGATGAATCCGCCGAGGTGCGTGCCGAGGTGGGCCGGAAAGCCGTCGAGCCGCTCGGCGACGTCGACGAGGCGGCGGTAATGCGGGTGTTGGAACTCGTGGTTCTCGAGCTCGGGGCGCTCGGCGAGCATCTCCCCGAGCTTGGCGGCGCTGCCCCACGGGACGCGCCGGGAGAGGCCGTTGATCTCGTCCGGCGTGAAGCCGAAGGCGCGGCTGGCGATGCGCACCGCCGAGGGCGCGCGTACGGTGCTCACGGTGGCGACCATAGCGACCTTGTCGTGGCCGAAGCGCTCGTAGATGTACTGGATGACCTCGTCGCGGCGCGCCGAGCAGAAGTCGATGTCGACGTCCGGCATCTCGCGGCGCGCCGGGTTGAGGAAGCGCTCGAAGAGCAGCTCGTGCGCGATGGGGTCGGCGTCGGTGACGCGCAGCACGTAGCTGACGATGCTGTTGCCGGCGCTGCCGCGGCCCGAGTAGTAGATGCCGCGGCCGCGGGCGAACTCGACGATGTCGCGTACAGCGAGGAAGTACTCGGCGAAGCCGAGCTCCTCGACGACCTTGAGCTCGTGCTCGAGTCGCGCCGTGACCTCGGCGGTGAGCGGCTTGTAGCGCTCGGCCGCTCCCTCGAAGCAGCGCTTCCAGAGCAGCGAGAAAGCGGTCTCGCCCGGCGGCAGCGGGTAGGCGGGGAAGAGGAGCCGCCCGAGGCCGAGATCGAGGTTGCAGCGCGCGGCGATGCGCGCGGCGTTCGCGTAGGCTTCCGGGTAGCGCTGGAAGAGGCGGCGCATCTGGGCCGGGCTCTTGAGATAGAGCTCGGCGTTCTTGCGCCCCAGCGGGTTGGGCAGCGGCTGATTGGCGGCTTCGGCGGCGAGCACGTCGTGCAGGCCGGCGTCGCCCTTGACCGTGTAGTGGACGTCGCCGGTGGCGACGGTGGGGATGCGCAGCTTGTGGGCGAGGAGGTCCAGGGCGCGCAGCGAGACGTTGGAGTCGGGCAGCAATTCGTGCTGCAGCTCGATGAAGAACTCGCGGCCGAAGATGCGGTGGAAGACGGCGGCCGCGGCGCGGGCGCCGGCCTTGTCGCCGGCGAGCAGCCGCGACCAGACCTCGCTGCGGCGGCAGCCGCTGAGCGCGACGAGGTGGCCGGCGTGCTCGGCGAGCGTGGCGAGCCGGGCCAGCGGAGGCTCGCCCGGGTGCTCGAGGTGGGCGGCGCTGATGATGCGGCAGAGGTTGCTCCAGCCGGCGTAGTCCCTGGCGAGGAGCACCAGGTGGTGCCCGCCGGCGCCGGAGGCGCGGGCGGCCGAGGGCGGCACCGTGGCCGCCGCCTTGAGGTGGGCGATGCGGCCGTCCGGGGCGAGCGCGGCCGCTGCGGCGCCACTCGCCTGCGCGGCGCCGGTCTCGCCTGCCCGCGGCTCGCCGAGCGCGGCCGCTGCGGCCGGATCGGCCGGAGCCGACGCGGGCGGCGGGGCGTCCGCCCCCGGCTCCCAGACCCGACCGCCGGGGCCGACCGCCGGCTCGACCGTGAGCTCGACTCCGACGATGGGCTTGATGCCGGCCGCCTTGCACGCCTGGTAGAACCGCACGGCGCCGTACAGCCCCTCGTGGTCGGTGACCGCCAGGGCCGGCATACCCAACTCGGCTGCTCGCGCGACCAGCTCGGGGATGCGACAGGCGCCATCGCCGAACGAGAAGTTCGTGTGCGTGTGCAGGTGGACGAAGCTCACCCGTGCCCCCCGCCGCCGTGCCGGCGCCTGCTCAACTGAGTACCTTCTCGATCGCCCATGCCTTGCCGATGCGGTCGTAGCGCAGGTCGACGACACGGCCGCCGGCGCGCACCCGCCAGTACGAGCGGCTGACGTGGCCCTCGTCCTTCCACCAGCCCGTCTCGAGGACCCACGTCTCGAGCACGCGTTCGACCTGATAGCGGCGGCGGCGCCAGACGAAGGCGACCGGGCGCCGCTGCCGCTCGTCCCAGGTGACGGCGACGAGTACGGCCTCGCCGCCCGGACCCGGGCGGCCGGCGCGGGCCCGGGCGGCGCCGGTGGGGCGCCGGGGTCTGTCGTCGGAGGTGGCTCCGCCGCTCGGCATGTGGGGCTCCTGACGTGCGGGTGGACGATGCTGCGGGGGTAGTGAGCGTAACACGAACATATGTTCGTGTAAACGTCGGACGGAAAGACGCGCCGCGGCCGCCGTGGCCGGCCTTGGTCTCAGCCACGCGAGCCCGGGCACCACACACAAGACGCTCGCGGCCAAGTTTGCCCAAGTATCGCCTGCTGACAGCACCGGACCCGGACGGTAACCTACTGAGAGACGGTTGGGGAGCGCGAGGGGAGGCACATGGGTTCGCACCTCGCGGGGGAACCAGGCTCGCTCGGCTCCGTCGGGCGCAACCAAGGGGGACACCATGAGGCGTACTCGCAAGGGGCTCACGACCATTGTTCTGGTGGTGGCGGTCCTGCTCTCCGCAGGGCTCGTCTGGGGCGGCGCTTCATCGTCGGCCGAGAGCGCCTCGCCGGCGTCCGGCAGCGAGAAGGTCGTTCTCAAGATCGGCACGATGGAGCAGCCCGACAGCCTCAATCCGTTCGTCGGCTACGGCACCATCGGCTTCGAGACGTGGTGCCTCAACTACGACTTCGTCATCGGGTACGGCGCCGAGGACGGCAGCCCGGTGCCGGGTATCGCGGAGAGCTGGAGCGTCTCGCCGGACGGCAAGACGTGGACGTTCAAGATCCGCGAGGGGGCCGTGTGGAGCGACGGCGAGCCCGTGACCGCCGGGGACGTGGCCTTCAGCTACAACTACATCATCGAGAACAACCTTGCCGCCTACAGTTCGTACACCAAGCTCATCGAAGAGGCCGTGGCGATCGACGACACCACCTGCGAGGTGAGGTGCAGCAAGCCCAAGGCCAACATGGAGAGGCTGTACATCTACTGCTTCCCCGAGCACATCTGGTCCAAGGTCGCCAAGCCGGAGAAGGAGAAGGTGACCTACCCGTTCGTCGGCTCGGGACCCTTCGTGATCGACGAGTGGAAGCGCGGCAGCTACATCCGCATGACCAGGAATCCCAGCTACTGGGGCGCTGCGCCGGCCGTCGACGAGATCCTCTTCGAGTTCTACACGAACGCCGACACGATGACACAGGACCTCAAGATGGGCGCCATCGACGCCGCCTACGGCGTCCCGCCGGCTCAGTACGACCAGGTCGCGAACCTGGAGGGCTTCCAGGGCTTCAAGGGCAACCTGTACACGTGGGATTACATCTGCTTCAACTGCTACGACCAGCCCAGCTCCCTCGGCCACCCTATCCTCAGGGACGTGAAGTTCCGGCAAGCGCTCAACTGGGCCGTGGACAAGGAGCGACTCGTCGCCATCGGCTGGAACGGGTACGCGCGACCGGCCACCTCGATCATGCCGCCCGGCGAGTGGCCGGACGACTTCGACGCCCACTACGAGCCCACGGCCGAGGAGGCCTACGGTTTCGACATCGCCAAGGCCAACCAGCTGCTCGACGCCGCCGGCTACGTCGACGCGGACGGCGACGGCATCCGCGAGTACAAAGGCAAGAACATCAGGCTGCGTCTCGCGGCGCGCACACAGTCGGCCGAGAGCCAGTCACAGGGCAAGCTGATCGCCGGCTGGTTCAAGGAGTGCGGTCTCGACATCAAGTACAGCGTGGTGGAGGACGGTGCCCTCTCCGACGCCCTCTACAACTACGACAAGTCCGGCGCCTACGCACCCGACTACGACGTCTATCTGTGGAGCTACGCCGGCTACGCCGACCCGGGTGACACGCTGGCATCGTTCACCACCGCCCAGATCGAGTGGTGGAACGATCCCTGCTGGTCGAACGCCGAGTACGACCGGCTGTGCGAAGAGCAGTTCAGCCAGATCGACAAGGCGACGCGCCTCGACACGATCCACCGTCTGCAGCAGATCTTCTACGACGAGAGCCCGCAGATCGCCATGACGTATCCCGACACCCTCGAGATAGCCAACACGGCCAGGTGGGACGGCTGGGTGCCGTTCCTGGGCGGCCTCTCGTTCCTCAACGCCTTCAACATCGACACCTACGTGAACCTCAAGCCGAAGGTCGCCGCCGAGAGCACCAGCGCATCGTCCTCGACCACGTGGATCATCCTCGGCGTGGTCGCCGTGCTGGTCGTGATCGTGCTGGTCGTGGTGCTCATGCGTCGCGGCAAGGGCCGCGCCGTCGAGGAGTAGATCCGAGCGACCGGCGCTCAAGACGTCACTCGCTCAGGCGGTGACGCCCACCTCGGCGAGATCGTCGACGACGACATCGGCGCCGTGCGCGGCCAGCTCCGCCGCCTGGCCGAGCCGGTCGACGCCGATCACGAGGGCGAAGCCGCCCCGACGTCCGGCCTCCACGCCGGAGAGGGCGTCCTCGACGACCACGGCGCGCCCCGGCTCCACCTCGAGCCGGCGCGCCGTCTCGAGGTACATGGCCGGGTCCGGCTTGCCGGGCAGGCCCAGCTCGGCCGCGACGACGCCGTCGATGCGCACCTCGAAGAGGTCGGTCGTGCCGGTCACGTCGAGCACCATGGCGGTGTTCTTGCTCGACGACATGAGGCCGACCTTGATGCCGGCGTCGCGCAGGTGGTGGATTAGCTCCACAGTGGAAGGGAAGGTCTTGACGCCGTGCTCCTCGACCTCGGCGTTGAAGAATGCGTTCTTGCCGTTGCCGAGCCCGCACACCGTCTCGCGCTCCGGCGGGTCGGCGGGGTCGCCCCACGGCAGCTCGATACCCCGCGAGGCGAGGAAGTCGCGCACGCCGTCGTAGCGCGGCTTGCCGTCGACGTAGAGGCCGTAGTCGGACCCGGCGTCGAAGGGCCGCATCGTCGGGTCGGGCGCTTCGCCGCCGGTGGCGCCCGTCCGCGCGGCGCGCTCCGCGAGATACGTGTCGAAGAGCTGCTTCCAGGCGGCCGCATGGACGGCGGCCGTCTGGGTGACGACGCCGTCGAGGTCGAAGATGACGGCGTCGTGGCGGCTGGTCGAGATGCTGGCGTGCATGGGCGTACCGGTTCCCTTCGTGCGCGTGGTGGTCCGCGGCCCATGATAGTCCCTCCGCCGCGTGCCGGGTCCGCTGCCTTGACCGGTGCGCTCCACGTGAGACGATGGTGCGGGAACGCGGCTGCGATCCAACGACATGGGGACCGGCAGCGGTGCGCGCGTCATCTGCCGGGGGGAGATCATGGCTCACTCGAGACGCATCCGACCGGCGCTGGTCGTGTTGCTGCTGCGCGGCCGGCGTACACGGGCGACAGAGGAGTGAGGCGGGGAGCAGGGCGGGAGGGCGCAGGAGCGCCCGCCCGCAGGCTCGCGACCCGCGACCTGGGAGCCGCAGAATGAAGAACGAGCAGGCGCTGGTCGATCAGGAGTCGGTGAGCCTCTACAAGCTGCTCCGCTGGGGGCTGGCCATCGAGGTGCCGATCGTGGTCATGATGGTCACCAGCGCCATGCTGACCGGCTCCGCCGCGCTCATCGCCATGGCCGCCCAGTCGGGGATCGCTCTGGTCATCAACGCCTTCGCCGTCTACGCCATGCGCCAGGTGCTGCGCGAGAACGCGTATACCCACCCGTACGGCGCCGGCAAGCTCGAGAACTTCTCCGCCTTTCTCTGCGGTGTGCTCTACATACCGTCCGGTGCGTACGTCCTCTTCGACTCCGTCGAGCGGTTGATCCACGCACCCGAGGTGGGCTACCTCTTGGGCCTGATCCCCGTGTCGATCACATGCCTGACCGGCACCGTGCTCTTCGTCTTCGCGTCGCGCCTGAGGCGAGGCACGCGGAATCCCTCGCCGCTGCTCGTCTCGTACCGCGCCGACTATCTCATCGGCATGCTCACCGACGGCGGTGTCATCATCGCCTTCGTGCTGGCGACGGTGCTTATCGGTCTCGGCCTGCCGGCCATCGGCGACCGTGTCGACCCCACCGTGGCCCTCGTGATCGCCCTCTACATGCTGTGGGTGGGCGTGTCGCTGGTGCGCCACAACTTCCGCGCCCTCATGGACCTGCCGCTCGCCGAGGAGGAGCAGCTCACGATCACGCGTGTGCTCGCCGCGCACTACGCCGACTACGACCTCGTGGGCACCCTTTACACACGCTCCAGCGGCAAGCGGCGGTTCGTGGAGATCGAGCTGGGCTTCGACGGGGAGAAGAGCGTGGAGCACGTGCACGTGCTCAGCCGTCACATGGAGAAGGCTCTCGCCGACGAGTTGCCGGGCCTCCACTTCCGCATCGTGCCGGTGTGGGAGCCCGACGAGTGAGGGCGTGTTCGGCCCGGGTCAAGTGGCGGGCCGGACGGTAGGCGCCGGGCGGCGGGCCTGCGTCTAGCGGCGGCTTGTGCCGGCAGCTGCGGCGGTCTCGGCGCCGGCGCACAGGCGGACGCGCTCGAGAAGGCGCGCCGCCGCGGCGGCGCGCGGCTCCTCGCCGCGGACGAAGCCGCCCATGTCCAGCACGTTCGCGGCCTCGCGGTGGGCGGCGGCCCAGGAGTGTACGAGCAGCATCTCGTCGATGACCGCGGCGGGCAGGGGCGGGCGCGGCGGGTCGGCGGCGGCGAGCTCGGCGAGGAAGCTGCTCGCCGCCGCCTCGCCGAACGCCCCGCGGCCCACCTCGTGCTCAACGACGATGCGCCCCCCGCGCACTCCCCAGAGGGCGAGCCAGCCGCGGCGCTTCGCCGGGTAGGCGAGGACGACGTCGTCCCGCCGTGCGGCGCGCAGGCGGCGCACGCTGCGCAGCGCCCGATCCACCGCCTCACGTTGGTTCTGCAGGCGCGCCGCCTGCTCGAACGCCAGCGCCTTGACCAGCGTCGCCTGGCGCTCCTGGAGGCGGTGGTCCAGCTCGCCGGCGTCGCCTTCGAGGACGCGGCGCACGGCGGTGACCACGGCCGCGTACTCGCCGTTCAGCGGTCGCGTGCACGGCGCCAGGCAGGCGCCGGTGCCGGCGCGGGGGCAGGCGTGGTCCGGCGCCGCGCCGCGCCGCTTCGCCGCCGGCAGGTGCGCGCAGGTGCGCAGCGGGTACACGCCGTTGACGCACTCGACGAAACGCCGGGCCAGGCTCGCCTTGCGGAACGGCCCGGCGTAGTAGGAGCCGTCTTCGCGCAGATTGGGCGTCGCGTACAGACGCGGGTACTCGTCGGCGCTGAGCTTGACGTAGTGGTAGCTGCCCGCCCGGGTGCCGTGTGAGTTGCAGGGCGGCCGATGCTTCGCGATGAGTCGCCCCTCGAGAAGCAGGGCGGCGAACTCCGACCCCGTCTCGACGACGTCGATGCGGTCGAGGAGCTCCAGCGCCTGGCGCGCGTGGTAGGCCTGGCGCTGGAGGAAGTGGTCGCGCGTCCGGCGCCGCAGGTTCTCGGCCTTGCCGATGTACAGCGCGGCGCCCTTCTCGTCGCGCATGAGGTAGACGCCCGGAGTGGTCGGGATGTTCTCCGTCAGCGCGATCTTGTGGTAGTTGCGGCGCGCTCCCGGCTCGCAGAAGCGCGCCACCTCCTCCAGCGTGTTCATGCCCTGCTCCTGCAGCCGGGAGAGAAAGAGCAGGAGCAGCTCAGCCGTGGCCTGCGCGTCCTGGAGGGCGCGGTGCACGGGCTTGACCCGGGTGTCGAAGCGGTAGCTCAGCGCGCTCAGCGAGCAGCGCTGCTGGGGGCACAGCTTGCGTGCCAGACGCAGGGTGTCGAGCGCCGGCCGGGGGAAGGTCTGGCGGCGGAGCCGCGTGAGCTCGTAGTCGAGGAAGCCGAGGTCGAACGGTGCGTTGTGCGCGACCAGCACCGAGTGCGCGGCGAAATCGACGAAGCGCGGTAGCGCGACCTCGATCGGCGGCGCCCCGGCGACCGTCGCGTCGTCGATGCCGGTGATGCCGGTGATCATCGCCGGGATGGGCATGCCGGGGTCGACGAGCGTCGAGAACGAGTCGACCTCGCGCCCGCCCTCGACGCGCACGGCGCCGATCTCGGTGATCTTCGCGAACCCCGGCGTCGCGCCCGTGGTCTCGAGGTCGACGACGGTGAAGGCGACGTCGGCGAGGTCGCGCCGCCGGGCCTTCCAGGCGGCGAGCCCGACGTGGACGTCGCTCTCCCAGGCGAAGCGCTCGTCGCTCTTGACGATGTCGTCGACAAGCGTGTGCATGAGCTCGGGAGGGCAGTTGGCGACCGGGAAGAGGTGCGGCCACACCTCGCGGTAGTCGACGGCTTCGCCGGCCTGCTCGAGCAGCCCGTGGAATTCGTCGACGGTGGTGAACGCCAGTTGCACGCGACAATCGTAAACCCGCGGGGCGACGGATGCACGGGCCAGCGCAGACCGCCCGCCGCTTGCGTGCCGTTCGCGCTCGTCGTTACGCTCCCCCACGGAGCGGGTAGGAGCATCGCAGAGTTCCCGCAACGCGCCCCGGACCCGCGGCTTCGCCGTCCGGCCGGGGCCTGGCGCAAGGAGTCACCCCGTGGATGTCGAGAAGCTGCACAACGAGGTGCTGCGCGCCTTCAATGATTCGTGTGTGGTCGCGACCAGACAGCAGTACCGGGGGCGCGGCTTTCGCCCCGCGGCCGACGCCTACTTCGAGGAGGACACCCAGGAGATCGTGGTGCGCTTCGAGCTGGCCGGCCTGGCGATGGAAGACATCGAACTGCTGGTCGACCGGCGCGAGCTCGTGGTGCGCGGCGAACGCTCGTTCCCGACCCGCGAAGGCAGGGTCTATCAGCAGGTGGAGATGGACTACGGCCCCTTCGAGCGCCGCGTGCGCCTGATGGTCGACGTCGATCCGGAGGTGACGACGGCGACGTACGAGGCGGGCGTGCTCGAGGTGCGGCTCATCCTCAAGCCGCACGAGTCGGGCGCGCGCAAGATCGACATCCAGAACGGGGAGGTCGAGGCATGAGCGACCTTCAGGAGACCCAGGTGGACAGCGGTGCGCAGGAGATCCCGTCCGTCCTGCCCGTGCTGCCGCTGCGCGACACGGTCGTGTTCCCCGACACGATGATCCCGCTCACCATCGGCCAGGAGCGCAGCATCAAGCTGATCGACGATGTCCTCGCCGGCGATCGCCTGCTCGCGCTCGTCACCAGCCGCGACGCCGAGATCGAGACTCCCGGGCCCGAGCTCCTGCACCCGGTCGGCACTGTGGGCCTCGCCCACAAGATGATCAAGCTGCCCGACGGGACGATGCGCATCCTCGTGCAGGGCCTGCAGCGCGTGCACGTCGACGAGTACGTGAGCGAAGAGCCGTACCTGGTGGCGCGCACGACCAAGGTCGACGACATCGTCGTCGAGACCAAGGAGGCCGAGGCCCTGCGCGCCAGCCTGCTGAGCGTGTTCAGCAAGATCGTCGCGCTGGTGCCGTACCTGCCCGAAGAGCTCGAGATGGCGGCCGCCAACGTCGAAGACGCGGGGCCGCTCGCCTTCCTCATCGCCAGCACGATGCGCATCAAGGCGGAGGACAAGCAGGCGCTGCTCGAGGAGAGCGACGTCGAGAAGCGCATGCGCGCGCTGATCGGGATCCTCACGCGGGAGCTCGAGGTGCTCGAGCTCGGCTCCAAGATCCAGAGCGACGTGCGCAGCGAGATCGACAAGAACCAGCGCGAGTACTTCCTCCGCCAGCAACTCCGGGCGATCCAGCAGGAGCTGGGAGAGACCGACGAGCAGGAAGCGGAGATCGTCGAACTGCGCCGCAAGGTCGACGAGCTCGATCTCCCCGAAGAGGCCGGGAAGGCCGCCCACCGGGAGCTCGATCGCCTCGCCAACATCTCGCCGCAGAGCGCGGAGTACCCGGTGATCCGCACCTACCTCGACTGGATCATCACGCTGCCGTGGAACGCGAGCAGCGAGGACAACCTCGACGTGGCGCACGCGCGCGAGATCCTCGACCGCGACCACTACGACCTCGAGAAGGTCAAAGACCGCATCCTCGAGTTCCTTGCGGTGCGCAAGCTCAAAGCCGACCTGCACGGGCCGATCCTCTGCTTCGTCGGCCCGCCCGGCGTCGGCAAGACCAGCCTCGGCCACTCGATCGCCAACGCGATGGGCCGCAAGTTCGAGCGCATCAGCGTCGGCGGCGTGCGCGACGAGGCCGAGATCCGCGGGCATCGCCGCACGTACGTAGGCGCGATGCCCGGCATCATCATCCGCGCGATGCGCGACGCCGGCACCGACAACCCGCTGTTCATGATCGACGAGATCGACAAGATGGGCGCCGACTGGCGCGGCGACCCCTCGAGCGCGATGCTCGAGGTCCTCGACCCCGAGCAGAACGTCACGTTC
The DNA here is from genome assembly GCA_963709345.1 of uncultured Actinomycetes bacterium. Classification (GTDB taxonomy): domain Bacteria; phylum Actinomycetota; class Thermoleophilia; order UBA2241; family UBA2241; genus CAIXSE01. Next base: position 566,691 of record CAVPVX010000007.1, on the reverse strand, counting down.
CGTGACCACTACCTCGATCTGCCGTTCGACCTCAGCAAGGTCCTGTTCATCACCACGGCCAACCAGCTCGAGCCCGTCCCCGGGCCGCTCCGCGACCGCATGGAGATCATCAACCTCGCCGGTTACACGATCGAGGAGAAGCTCCACATCGCGCGCAACTACCTCGTCGCCCGGCAGCTGGAGGCCAATGGGCTGAAGCCCCACCAGGTCGTGTTCAAGGACGAGGCCGTGGTCGAGATCATCACGAGCTACACGCGCGAAGCCGGGGTGCGCAACCTCGAGCGTGAGATCGGCACCGTCTGCCGCAAGCTGGCCCGTGAGGTGGCGGAGGCGAAGAACGGAGCGCGCAAGCGCTTCACCGTGAACGTCAAGCGGGTCCACGACCTGCTCGGCCGGCCGCGCCTCTTCAGCGAGGTCAAGCGCCGCACCAGCGACCCCGGCGTGGCCACCGGCCTCGCCTGGACGCCGGTCGGCGGCGACATCCTCTTCATCGAGGCGACGGCGATGCCCGGCAGCGGCCACCTCACCGTCACCGGCCAGCTCGGCGACGTGATGAGGGAGTCGGCGATGGCGGCGATGAGCTACGTGCGCACGCACTCGCGCGAGCTCGGCCTCGAGGATGACTACTTCGCCCAGCACGACATCCACATCCACGTGCCTGCCGGGGCGATTCCCAAGGACGGTCCGAGCGCCGGTGTGACCATGGCCACGGCGATCTGCTCTCTGGTCACCGACACGGCTGTGAACAGCGACGTCGCCATGACCGGCGAGGTCACACTGACCGGCCAGGTGCTGCCGATCGGCGGGCTCAAGGAGAAGACCCTGGCGGCTCAGCGCGCCGGTATCACCACGGTGATCCTCCCGAGCCGCAACGAGGCCGATCTCGAGGACGTGCCCGAGGAGCTGCGCAAGGGTATGTCGTTCATCCCGGTCGACCGGGTCGAGCAGGTGTGGGAGGCGGCGATGGGGCTGCGGCTGGACGTGCGCGCCGCCGACCTCATCGAGGCCAGCGACCTCATAGAGGAGGCCGGCGAGCTGCTCGACAAGGCGCGCCGCAAGGCCGGCTCGCGTCTCGCGGGGTCCGGCGGGGCGGCGGCGGACGAGGCCGCGGCGAAGAAGGCCGCGGCCAAGAAGGCCGCCCCGACAAAGCCGGCTGCGAAGAAGCCCGCGGCCAGGAAGCACACCGCGAAGAAGCCGGCCGCAAAGAAGCCGGCCGCCCGCTAGCCGGCGCCGTCCGGCACGAAGTGAGCGTGCCCGGGCCGGCCGCCAAGATGCGCGGTCGGCCGGTTCGTAGCCAGGGGGTGAGGGAGTGGCAGGCGGAGAGAGCGACGTGGGCCCGGCCGGAGTGGAGAGGGTGTTCGCGGCGCGCACCGAGGCCGTCCCGGACATCATCGCGCTGATCGCCGGTGAAGCCTCCGTGTGGGGCCTTCACCCGCGTCGTCTGATGCAACTCGAGCTGGCTGTGGAAGAAGCCGTCGTCAACATCTGCCTCTACGCGTACGAGGTGCCGCCAGGCGAACTGCTGGTCCGGGTCGCGCCGGAGGACGAGCGCTTCGTCGTCGAACTGGTCGACGAGGGCGTGCCCTTCGACCCGCTCGAGGCCGAAGAGCCCGACGTGCTCGGCGGCGTCGAGGACCGCCCCGTCGGCGGACTTGGGATCTTCCTGGTGCGTCGCGTGATGGACGAAGTCGCCTATGTGCGTGACGGCTCGCGCAACGTGCTCCGGCTCGTCATCAGACGGACATGATCCGCCGGATCCTCGCCGCCGTCGCGGCGCTCTGCCTTTGCGGCGCCGCTCTCGTCGCCGCGGGGACGCGCGGTGGGCCGGCCGAGGGCGCGTCTCGCCCCGAGCAGGTCCGGCTCGTCCTGCAGTGGGAGCCCCAAACCCAGTTCGCGGGCTACTACGCCGCCGCGGAGCAGGGCTTCTATCGCGACCACGGGCTCGACGTCGAGATCCTTTCCGGCGGCCCCGGCATCGACCCGATCGCCGAGCTCAGGAGCGGCCGCGCTGAGTTCGCGACATCATTCCTCAGCGGCGCCATGGCGGCAGCGGAGGAGGGTGAGCCGCTGGTGTGCGTGAGCCAGATCGTGAACCGCTCGAACCTCCTGCTGGTGGCCCGGCGTGGAGCGGTGGCGGGCCGCGAGGCGCTTGACGGCGAGCGGGTCAGCCTCTGGGGAACGAGCTTCCAGGCCGCCTACCTCGGCTACTTCAGCACGGCGGACGTCGAGCCCGAACTCGTGCCGCAGTACTACACCGTGAACCTGTTCCTGCGCGGAGGAGTCACGGCGTGCGCGGCGATGGAGTACAACGAGTACCACACCATCCTGCAGGCCGGGGTCGACCCCGACGAGCTCACGGCATTCAGCCTGCGCGAGGCCGGCTTCGACTTCCCCGAGGACGGCGTGTACGCGCTGGCGTCGACGCAGCGGCGGAGTCCCGGCCTGTGCCGCGAGTTCGCCGCGGCGACGCTCGAGGGCTGGCGGTACTGCCGGGACCACCCCGAGAAGGCCGTGACGATGGTCATGCGCCGGGCGCAGGCGGAGCACGTGCCCACCAACCGTGCACACCAGAGCTGGATGCTCGAGCATGTGCTCAGGGCCGTCTACCCCGGCGAGAACGACTCCTGGCAGCCGGGCGTGCTCTCGCGTGTCGATTACGAGCGCACCCGGGCGATCATGATCGGCGAGGGGCAGATAGCCGACGCGCCGTCCTATGAGCGCTTCGTTGCGCCGGAGGCTCGCGGTGCTCCGTGATCTGAGCATCGCCTGGCGCATCACGGTGCTCGTGGTGCTCGGCGCCGGACTCGTACTCGCCGCGGTCAGCCTGTACACGTACCTGTCGGCGCGCGACCTCCTGGAGAAGCGCCAGCAGGCCGAGATCCGGCAGACGCTCAAGGCCACCGCCAACCGTATCGAGACGGTCGAGAGCAACGTCGAGAAGATCATCCAGGGCCTCGCCCTGTCGGTCGACGATCTCGACCCCGGAGCCGGGCGCGCCGAGGCGCTGCTGCGTCGCGCCGTGGCCGGGAACGACGAGCTGACCGGCTCGGCGATCGGGTACCGGCCGACCGCTTCGGCGCGGTTCGCGCCCTACGCCTTCAAGCGCGACGGCAGCGTGGTCGTGAAGGACCTGGCCGCCGGCGGCCGCGCTTTCGAAGCCGGCGACTGGTTCCAGTTGCCGTACCAGATGGACGAGGCCGTTTGGACGGAGCCGTACTACGACGAGGGCGGCGCCGACATGGTGATGGCGACGTACGCGATCCCGGTACGCCTGGAGGGCGATCCGGAGCCCGTCTCGGCGGTGGTCACCGGCGACGTCTCGCTGACGTGGCTCACGGCGTTGCTGGAGGGTCTCGACCTCGGCGAGACCGGCTACGCCTTCCTCGTCAGCAGGAACGGCACCTTCATCGCCCATCCACGCCGCGAGTTCATCATGAACGAGTCGGTCTTCAGCGTCGCCGAGGAGCGGGACGACCCGGTGCTGCGGGGCATCGGTCGGCGGATGGTGGACGGCGGCAGCGGCTCCGCCGATTTCGCCGGGCTGGGAGCTATCACGCCCGGGGAGCCATCGTATCTGGCCTACATGCCCATCCCTTCGACCGGCTGGTCGCTGGGCATCGTCTACGCCGACAGTGAGATCGAGGGCGACGTGATCGCGTTGAGCCGCATCCAGTGGGGCATCTCGCTCACCGGCATCGCGGCGCTGCTGATCATCGCCCTGCTCGTCGCCAAGTCGATCACTCGGCCGCTGCACAGTCTGGATGCGGCGACGCGCACGCTCGCCCAGGGCGACCTGGACGCCCCCCTGCCGCAGGCGAAGGGGCGCAACGAGGTCGCCCAACTCACGGCCTCGTTCGCGCACATGCGCGACGACCTGCAGGCGCACATCGAGCAGCTGCGCTTGACGACCGCGGCGCGCGAACGCATCGAGAGCGAGCTGCGCATCGCCGCGTCCATCCAGACGAGCCTCGTGCCACGGACGTTCCCGCCGTATCCGGAGCGCGACGACCTGGAGCTGTACGCGCTGCTCGACCCGGCGCGCGAAGTCGGCGGCGACTTCTACGACTTCTTCCTGCTCGACGACGACCACCTCTGTCTGGCGATCGCCGACGTCTCCGGCAAGGGCGTGCCGGCGGCGCTGCTCATGGCGGTCACGCGCTCGTTCCTGCGTTCGCTCGCGCGAGAGGGCGACGGGCCCGGGGAGACGCTCGCGAAGGTGAACGACGAGCTTGCGGCCGACAACGACGAGTGCATGTTCGTCACCATGTTCCTCGCAGTGGTCGATCTGCGGATCGGCGCGATGACCTACGCCAGCGCCGGGCACAACCGCCCGTTCGTTGTGGCCGCGGGCGGCGGTGCGGCCTGTCAGCTGCCTCGCGTGAGGGGCGTCGCCCTTGGCGCGAAGGCGGATCTCGTCTACGCTGAGGGAACGCTCGACATGGTGCCGGGCGACACGCTGTTCCTCTACACCGACGGGGTCAGCGAGGCCATGGACGCCGTCGATCAGGTCTACGGCGAAGACCGTCTCGGCGAGACGCTGGGCCGGCTGCGCGACCGCTCCTGTGGCGACATGCTGACGGGGCTCCTCGCGGATCTCACCCGCTACGCGGAGGGCGTCGAGCAGTCCGACGACATCACCATGGTCGCGTTCCGGTACCTGGGCCCACGAGCGGGTCGGGGCGAGGGCAAGACGCGGCCGCCGGTCGGGGATGGCGGCACGGATTGATGGGGGCGCGGATGCGACACGCTTGCCGCCCTCGCAGCCCTCAGGGAAGATAGACGACCGAGTGGGCGCCGCTGCCGAGACGGTGGAGGCGGGCACGCAGCGATGGGAGGACGAATGGACGTAGAGGTCGTCGAGAACGTCACGGTGGTGACGCTCCCCGCGAGGATCGACACTACCAGCGCCAGCGACATCGAGGCCGGGTTCAAGGAGTTGCTCGACGCCGGCGCGCGCCGGATCGCAGCCGACTTCGGCGGCACCGAGTATGTGTCGAGCGCCGGTCTGCGTGTCTTTCTGACCGTGCTCAAGTTCCTCGAGAAGAACGAAGGGCGTATCGTGCTCTGCGCCATGCAGCCCTTCGTCGAAGACGTCTTCACGATCTCGGGGTTCTCGGAGTTGTTCGCGATCGCGCCCGGGCGCGTGGAGGCGCTGGCGCTTCTCGCGTAGCTCGCGTGGCCGTGTGGCGTGGGTGTGCGGCTGCGCGCGCGGGGCGCGGGCCTCCGCCTTCCTGCCGCCCGCGCCAGGCCGGCCTCGCCCGCCTCACCCCTCGCGCGGGTCGTTGCCGCGGATGTAGCCGAGCAGGTCGCGGGTGAAGGCATCCTCGACCTGGATCGCGTCGTAGTCTACGACGACCCCGTTGAAGTACTGCATGATCAGCCAGTCGCCGGAGCGGCCACCGGGGAGGACGCCGGTGAAGATGAAGCCGGCGTCCTCGAGATCGGCGGCCACCTTCTCCGTGCCGGCCGTGCTTAGGTCGAGGAACACGTTGACGACGCTCACGTTCTCGCGCAGCAGCCGCAGCAGCTCGGCGCGGATGCGCTGCCTCAGGTGGCGCCCGTACGTGGGGATGCGGATGGTCGCGACCGAGCGCTTCGGGTTCACGTTGACGTGCAGGATGGGGAGGCCGTCGGGGTCGGCGCCGGTGTCGCCGGCCAGGGTCACCGGCGCGCCGAGCCGCGCGTAGATGCCGGCGATCATGTCTCGGTGGCGCTGCGGAGCGTACACCGTCCCGCCCGGCGGCGCGTCGAGATACTTGAACCCCAGGATCACGGAGCGGCGCGCGGCCGCTTCCGCGGCGATGCCCGTGAACGCCATCGTCGCCGGGGAGTAGGCGAGCAGGAAGCCGCAGTCGGCGAACCCCAGGTGATGGCAGAACTTCTGCGTGTAGGTGTGCACCGTGACTTCCTCTATGAAGAGGCCGTGGAGCCCCCGCGTGAGAGCCTCCTGGTCGAGGTACTCGCCGAGACGCCGTGCGATGGACTGGCCGCGGAACTTCGCCTTGGTGGCCACGACCGCGAGATCGGCGACCTCGTGGGTGTCCGCGGGGAAGACGAGGGCGGCGTGCCCCGCGACCTCACCCTCGCCGGTGCTGGCGACCGCGGAGACCATGTCGCCGCTCTCGTTGAGCGCGACGACGCGGTCGGGGTAGTAGAGGTGCTCGTTCACGTAGGTGTACCGGTAGGCGTCGTAGATGCAGCGGCACACTTCGATCGCCTGCTCGGGACGCAGCGGGCCGAGCTCGAACTGCGCGCGCTCGGTCGCCGGCACCGGCTCCGGTGGCTCCACCGGCGCCTCTTCCGCGGGCGGGGCGCCGGTGACCGCTTCGCTGTCCAGGTACTTGATGAACACCGTCTCCTTGCCGCGGCTGCCGAGGTTGTGGAACGCGACGGTGTCGGCGATCTGCTTCATCAGGAAGCTGCCCAGGCCGGCGCCGGTCTGGCTGTGGAGGTCGGCGCCGGGGTCGTACTCGGGCGTCAGCGACGGGTCGTACGGCATGCCCTCGTCGTGCACGGTGATCTGCATCCCGGCGGGCACGCGCTCGCAGGTGATGTCGAAGCCGGCGCGTTCGTCGGCGGCGAAGGCCCCCTGGATGACGTTCGTCGCCGCCTCTTCCATGAGGAGGTCGAGGCGTGCCCGGTCGGCGGCGCCGAAGCCCGCCCCCGCCGCGTACGCGCTCACGAATCCCTGGACCATGGGGATGAACGCGAGGTCGTTGGGCACGCTGAGCGTGCACCGTCTCGGGTCGGGCCCGCTCTCGGACTGCGCCATCTGCCCTCCGCTCTCGCCTGCGGCCACGCCTCTGCGCGTCGGCCTACGCGGAGATAGTATCGGTCGCGGAGTCGTCGTGCTGGAGCGGCGGTCCGAGGACGGTTGTCCCGGTGGGCGCGGGGACGGACGGGCGGGAGCCCGCGTTGCCTTTCGCGCCGCGCCCGCATACCCTGAGCGCAGCCCGCGCCGGTTTCTCCGGCGCGGTCTTTGCAGGGGAGACGCATGACCGATCGCTCGACCGGGAACGAAGCGGCATCCGGGCTCCCGGCGAGCGCGGACGGCGCTGCGCCGGAGGCGCCGGTGCGCAGCGCCTCGACGCTCGCCCGGGCGCTGCCCGGCTTCGCGCTCATCGTCGCGGCCGATGTCGCCGCGGTGTGGGCCGCGGTCACCGGTGCCTGGACGGTCCTGGCCGTCGTCGTCATCTGCGTCATCGACGGGCTCGCCGACGGTGTCTTCGCCTGGCTGCGGGCACGAGCCTCATGGGCTGCCGGGGCGGCCGCCGACCAGCGCGACCAGGTGCTCGTGCGCGAGTTCCTGCGCACCTACCTCGTCGTGATGGCGGCGATGGTCCTCATCGCGTACATGGTCTTCAGCGGCCGCCTGCTCAAGCCGGGGGGCGAGGCGCCGGCCGACCCCGGCGGCCCCTTCGCGACCTGGCAATTCTGGGCGGTCGCCGCCGGCCTCATCCTGGCGCGCGCCGCCGTCTACTACCTCGACTTCGTGCGCGGCCGCGAGGCGGCCGTGGTGCCGCCGGCGGCCACCGTGTCCGAGCCGTTGCGCCGGCTCTTCGTCCTGCAGTTCGGCGTGCTCGTCGGCGGTCTCCTCGTCTACTGGTTCTTCGGCTCGGCGGTCGCCGGGCTCGCTGTGATCCTCGTCGCCAAGACGGCGATCGACCTCGCCCTCGCCGTGCTCGAGCGGCTCCGCGTGGCGCGCATCAAGGCGGCGGTCGCGGTCGGCATCACCGTGGAGCCCCGGCCGGCCGAGAAGCGCGCCTCCGCACCGCGCGGCGGGCGCAAACGCCGCAAGCGCTGACCGTCGCGGCAAGGCCGCGCCCGGCGCCCCCGCCCCGCCGGGATGGCGCACCTGCATCCGTCCTGTGCCACGGGCGAGCCGGCACCTGCACCGTCCCTGGGCGGCGCTCGATGGCCGCGGCAAGCGTCCCACGGTGAGCGCCGTGGCCGTGGCCTGCGAGCTCGCCGGCTGGTGCTGGAGCCCGGCCGTCATGGAGGTCGGAAAGCCTGGCACGACAGACCCGGCGCACTCGAGCGAGCGCGCACGCTCGGCGCGCGGAGCATCCGCGACTGCGCTTTGGGCCGCCCCGGTGGGCGACGCCCGATCTCAGACCAGCGGCCGGCTCCCGACGCACACGGTCATGCGAATACCCGAACACGCACGTATCAGCGTTGACCGCACGTCGCCACAGGTCGTGCGCGCTCACCCGAGCTTCGGCCGAGGAAAGACCACGAGCCCCTTGGCAGGGGCTCGTGGTCTTGGGGCACTTGACAGACGACTCTACATGTCAGTAGTCACGACTTCTTCGTGCCCAACAGGCTGCCGACCTTGTCGAGGCCGAGCTGCTTCTCATGGCGTTCGGATGCCGTGCCGTGGATGCGCATCCAGATCGAGTCGATGTTGTCCGGCACCTTCCCGTCGATCTTGCTCACGACGATGGTGGCGATGAGCGCCAACGGGAACGTGACCAGCACCGGGAAGGTGAGAGCGCCGAAGAACCCCACCACGCCTGTCTTCCCGATCACTTCAGTCTGCTGCAAGACGTTGAGGACGATGATCCCGACCGAGCCGAGAAGGCCTATGATCATGCCCGTGAGGGCGCCGCGCTCGGTCGTGCCCTTCCACCAGATGCCCGTGAGCAGCATGGGGACGAAGGTCGACGCGCCGATGGCGAAGGCCCACGTGACCATCATGGCGATGAGAGCCGGGTACACGTTCGCAAGGCCGGCGTAGGCGATCCACCAGCCCAGGAACCACGCCAGAAGCGAGAAGCAGATGACCGAGATCTTACCGACCCACACACGGCGTCGCTGTGATGCATTGGGGTTGATGTATTTCTCGTACACATCGTGGCCGACGGCCGAAGCGGAAGCGATGAGCAGACCGCCGATGGTGGAGAACATCGCGGCGAAGGCGCCTGCAGCCACGATGCCGAGCAGTCCTTGGCCGCCGAGGATCTGCGCCAGCGTCGGCATCAGGGCATCTGACTTGGCCAGGTAGCCGTCCACATATGCGGCGTTCGTCGGCGCGGTGCCCTCGAAGTACCTCGTGAAGATCTCGAGGCGACCGAAGAGACCGATGATCGGTGCCATGATGTAGAAGGTGCCGATGAGGATGAGCACCCAGAACGTCGAGCGGCGCGCTGCCCTACCCGACGGGTTGGTGTAGTAGCGATTGAGGATGTGCGGCAGACCGGCGGTCCCGAGCACCAGCGCCAGCACCATGGAGAACTGGTCGAAGGCGTTGTAGCGGTGACCGGGCTGATTGAACACCTGCTTCGTCTCGTGCAGCTTGTTGGCGGCCGGGATGAGGAGGCTGACCGTGGCCGCGGTGTCTCCGGAATCGATGGTCGCCTGGACGGCCGCAAACGACTCCGGCTTCATGGATGACTCGGCCATCTCGAGCGGCGTCTTCCCCGTCGCCGGGTTCGGTGTCGTCGCCTGCTCGATCGTCAGCGTCTTGACCTCGACGAGTCGACCGTCGCTGGCCGTGCGCAGGTTGGACGCGTAGTTGAACCCACCGCCGACGGCGAAGGCGACGAGAATGAACATGGCGAGCCACAGCCACCAGAACTGGATCACCTGGTTCAGCGTAGTGCCCTTCATGCCACCCACGGCCACGTAGAACATCATGATCACGGCGACGACCGTGACGCCTGAGAGGTAGGCGGGGTCGACGCCGAGGAAGAGCCCGGCTTCGTTGGCGGGGAAGAAACCCTTGCCGACGAGGATCTTCCAGGTCGCGCCGGCGCCGTACATCTGTGGCGCCATGTAGAAGAGCGACACCATGAGGACGGCCAGTACCGTGATCAGCCTGATGCGGTTGGACCTGAAGCGGCCAAAGGAGAAGTCCGCCACGGTGTATTCGCCGAAACGCCGCAAGGCGCTCGCGATGAACAGGACGACGACCATGAAGCCGCCGGCGAAGCCGGCCGCGTACCACACGCCGTCGAGACCGGACGCATAGACTGCGGCGGCCACTCCCAGGAACGAGGCGGCCGACAGATAGTCGCCCGAGATGGCCGACGCGTTGGTGAACGACCCCACCTTGCGGCCGGCAAGATAGAAATCGCTGGTCGTGCGGGTGAACCGCTGCGAGAAGATCGACAAGCTGATGGTGACGATCACCAGGGCGGCGACCAGGACGATTGCAGTGGTGTTCATGTGGTCTCCCCTTCAAGCTCCGCAGCAGTCGCCCTGATTTGCTCGATCTCGAGCTCCTGCATCTCTTCCGCGTTCATCCAGCCGAGTTCGCTGTCGAGCTTGTCCGCACGTGCTGCGTAGGTCCACGCCATCACCCAGAGGAAGACGAAGTAGAGGAGGGACACGAAGAGGTAGTTCGCTGTGAATCCGCCCCAGATCTTGACTGACCACCACCACGGCCACCAGACGGTGAACGCGGGGATCAGCAGTGTGACTGCGAAGAACACCGCGCCGAATGAGAAGCTCAGGCGACGCTGCCGCAGGAAGACCCGGTCGACACTCTCGACCGTGTCGACGTGGTCGCCGTGTCTGGTGTGCTGTGACGGATCGCTGGGAGCATCTCCCGCCATGACTGCCCCTTGGCTTTCCACTTTGGGTTCCATTCTCGCCTCCTCCCTCATTCGCCCTTGACGACAAGTACGGGGATCGACGACCCCTTGACGACGGCCTCCGCGACCGACCCCAGAGCGATACGCCGGAGGCCGGTGCGGCCGGTGTCGCCGAGAACGATGAGGCCGACGCCGAGATCCTCGGCCGTGTGCACGATGCGCTTCGCGATGCCGCCGCGCACGATCTCGACGGTGCAGTCCACGTCGTTGGCCCGGGCGAGCATGTGCGCGATGACGAGCCCCTTTGCCGAGGGATGCACGCCCTCGAAGACGTCGTCCGCCATGGTCTCGGTGGGCAGCTCTATGTCTTCCGTGCCGGTGTCGACGTAGATCGCCGTAATGCCCGCGCTGAACAGCTTGGCGAGCATGACTGCGTACTGCGTGGCGCGCACGGCCGGCTCGGAACCGTCCGTCGCCAGCAGGATGCGCTGTACGGAGTGCTGGATCTCTCCGAGATCGGCCAGGTTCACATCCTCCGCGGCGCCTGTGACAACGAGCTTGACCATGCCTGTCACCCCTCTCCTCCGACTGCGGTTCAGTCGGTCGCTGGACCAGATCACGAGTGCACTGGACCATAGCCAAGGCGGGGAGGGGGGGCGAGGTCGACTCGGCCAGTGGGGAGTGGCGGCTGGTGGGCGGCGATCCACACAAGGCGGACGGCGGGATCGTGGCCCGCGCGCCGCACCCGCCACTTACCGGCGTGCGCCAGCCGCTTGCCGCAGCGGAGCGGCCGTCGGCCGCTCGCCGCAGCCCGTGGAACTCAGATTCCGAGGGCGAGCTTGACGGCCGCCGCGCGACGACGCGATACGGGTATCTGGGTTCCCGCGTCGTCACTCAGCAGAAGCGTCAGCGTTCCGCCGTACATCGGCAGGACCTCGCGCACGCGCGCGAGGTCGACAAGGTAGCTGCGATGCACGCGGAAGAAGCCGAGGGGCTCAAGGCGTGTCTCGAGTATGGTCAGCGGCACGCCCGAGAGGTAGCGGCCATCGGTGGTGTAGACGCGCGAGTAGTCGTCCTCCGCTTCTACGTAGAGGATGTCCTCGGCGGCGATGAGCAGGGTGCGGCTGCCTTTCCCCACGGCGACGCGCTCGATGCGGACGGCGCCCTCCGTGGCCGTCCGCGCTTCCGGTCCGCTCGGCTCGGGCTCCGCACGGCGGGGATCGCCCAGAGCGGCATCGGGCGCCCCGGCAGGCGCGATCGCCTCGACGCCGCTGCAGGCCGCGGCGATCCGGGCGAGCGCAAGACGCAGGCGGGCAAGGCTCACCGGCTTGACGATGTAGTCGGTGGCCGCCACCTCGAACGCCTCGAGCGCATGTTCGCTGTAGGCGGTCACGAAGATGACGGCCGGCGATGGCTTGGTGGTGGGTAGCGTCTTGGCGAGATCCAATCCGCTGAGGCCGGGCATCTCGATGTCGAGGAAGATGACGTCGTACTCGATGGCGGCGATCAGTTGCAGTGCTTCGGACGCGCTGCCGGCCTCGCCGACGACCTCGACGCCGCCCGCCTCCGCAAGAAGGAAGCGGAGTTCGGAGCGTGCGGGGGCTTCGTCGTCGACGATCAGCGCCTTCAGCAGAGGAGACCGATGCCATGCCGTGGTCCTCCTCAGCGTACGGTTCCGTGAGCGGCCAGATCGACGCGAGATCGCGTCTCGGCCATGGACGGGCCGACGATCACGAGGGTGATGCGGGTCCCGGAGCCGGCGCTGCTGGTCGCGGAGACTCCGGAGCCCGGCCCGAAGTGGCCACGGAGACGCTCGTGCACGTTCTTGAGGGCGATGCCGCTGCCCTTGCCGAACCCCGGTTCGAGGATGCGCTCCAGGTCCTCAGCTCCCATGCCCACGCCGTCATCGGTGACGCTCAGTGTCGCGAGATCACCGTCGAAACCGGAGGTCACCGCGATGTGCAACGCGGCGTCCGCGCGCATGCCGTGCTGGATCGAGTTCTCGACGAGCGGCTGCAGGGCGAAGGCGGGCAGGAGAAGATCGAGGTGCGCCGGGTGGACATCGACAGAGAGGTCCACACGGTCGCCGAAGCGCGCCTCCTCGAAGAGGAAGTAGGCGCGCACGTAGCCGATCTCCTGCTCGAGCGTTATCAGATCTTCGCTCATCTCAAGTGAGCTCCGGTAGAAGGCCGCGAACTCACGCAGCAGCTCGCGCGCATGCGGGGGGTCAGTGCGAATGAGGCTGGCGATCGTGTTGATCGTATTGAAGAGGAAGTGCGGATTGATCTGAGCCTGAAGCGCCTTGAGCTCCATGCGGCAGGCAAGGGCCGTCTGGTGGTCGAGCTCGGAGAGCTCGAGTTGGGTGGAGAGCAGGTGGGCGAGGCCTTCGGCCATGGCAAGCTGTGTCTCGTTCAGCAGGCGCGGCGTCGTGTAGTAGAACTTGAGGCTTCCCACCGGTCGCTTGCGTACGTGCAGCGGGACCACGATCCCGGCTCGAAGCAGACACTTGTCGTGCGAGCAGTTGATCTCGTCACGCGTGCGCAGCACGCGCATCTCGTCGCAGTCGACCGCCGCGCGAGTCGCCTCGGTCAGGATGCGGCTGCCCACGAGGTGGTGGCCTTCGCCGACTCCCGAGAATCCGAGGATCCGTGTCGTGTCCGTGATGGCGACTGCCGCCGCGTCCGTTCGCTCGAGGACGATGTGGCAGACCGCCTGTGCCGTCTCCTCTCCGAGGCCGCGGCGAAGATGTGCGAGGCTCTCGTCGGCGATCTCGAGTATGCCGTGGCTCTGCTGGGCACGCAGCTGGTCGGGGCGGGTGATCCAGCGCGCCAGGGCGAGTGCCATGGCGACGCCGGCCAGCCCCCCCAGAGAGAGGTAGAGCCCCCATCGGGGCAGACCCGGCAGGACGAGCGACGAGAAGACCATGATGCCGAGCAGTACGACGATGGCGATCATCAGGGCATCGATGACGCTGCTGTGGTTCCGATTCATGATCTGGGTATTGTCTATGCAGAAGCGTGGCGGGCACAAGAGGACCGGATGGGCGCGAGCGGCGCACGGTGTCGTGCCGCCAACGCGGATCCCCGCGCAGCCCGTAGAGTGGCGGCCACATGAAGGCGTCTATCGGGAGACTGGAATCGCGCTCGCCTCCGGTGACGTGACCACGCTCGAAGCGGCCGTGGCGGCCGGCATCAGCGTTGAGCGACGCCCGGCCGGACCTGCCGCGGCGGCGCGCCCGGAGCGGGCCCTTCTGCCACCGGGGCAGGGCCGCCCTGTTGCCTCGCTTCTCGCGTACGTTCTACGATGAACGCCCAGTGGGGGCCCGTCCTCTCGGGGGGGGCGGAGTCTGCTATCGCCAAGGGGGGTGCGCAACGTGAGCGCGAAGGAGCGCGAGACGGCCAACGTCGGCGCTGGTCTGTGGAAGGGTATCGGCATGTGGGCCTGGATCCTCTTCCGCATCAGCGGGCTGATCCTGGTCGCCTACCTGTTCGCTCACATCTGGGTGATCTCCCAAGGTCGCACCGGCGGCGCCGAATCGCTCGACAAGCTGTTCGAGCTGTTCGACCATCCCATCCTCGTCTTCCTTGACTTCATGCTCGTGGCGGCGGTGCTGTATCACGCCCTGAACGGGGTACGCATCATCCTCATGGATCTCGGCGTCGGCATCCGTCGGCACAAGGCCGTCTTCTGGGCCTGCATGGTCGTGGCGGCCGGGATCCTGTGGGCGTTCGCCTACAAGGCCATCCCACTCATCCTCTAGGCGCGGAGGCGTCCCTGTGAGAACCGAGACACTCGATCACAGCCGCGGCGGGATGTGGCCTTGGCTGGGCCAGCGCGTCACCGCGGTCATCGTCCTCGTCACCATCATGGTCCACCTGGTGCTGACGCACTACATCTCGATCGGCCAGCTCAGCTTCGACAACATCGGCGAGCGGCTCGCCGGAGGCGCGGTGCTCGTCAACGACGTCCTGCTCCTGCTCGCCGTCGTCTTCCACGCCCTCAATGGAGTCCGCATGGTCGTGCTCGACTGGGGGCTCTCCGGGCAGGGCGTCCGCCGCGGGTTCGACGCCTTCCTCTGGGTAGTCGGCGTCGTCGCGGTCATCTACGGCATCTGGGCCCTCTGGGTCTGGGTGAGCTGAGGGGGCGCGGCATGCCTCACCATCAGCTGATCGTCGTCGGCGGCGGGCTCGCGGGGCTCCGCGCCGCCGTGGAGGCCAAAGCGGCCGGCGTCGACGTGGCGATCCTCAGCCAGGTCCACCCCGGCCGCAGCCACTCGGGCGCCGCGCAGGGCGGCATCAACGCGGCGCTCGCCAACCACCCCGAGGGTCACGACGACTCCCCCCAGAAGCACGCCTTCGACACCGTCAAAGGCTCGGACTATCTCGCCGACCAGGACGCCGCCATCCAGATGACCAAGGACGCCCCCGGCGTGATCTTCGAGATGGAGCACTGGGGCTGCCCCTTCAGCCGCTACGACGACGGGCGCATCGCGCAGCGGCCGTTCGGCGGCGCCGGCTACCCGCGCACCTGCTACGGCGCCGACAAGACCGGCCACTACCTGCTGCACACGCTCGTCGAGCGTGCCTACGAGCGGCAGGTCAAGATGTACATCGAGGTGTTCGTCACCGAGCTGATCGTCGACGACGGGCGCTGCCGCGGCGTCGTCGCCTACGACATGATCCGCGGCGGCTTCGAGGCCTTCACCGCCGACGCCGTGATCATGGCCACCGGCGGCGCCGGCCGCATCTACGGCAATACCACCAACGCCATCATCAGCACCGGCGGTGGGGCGGCAATCGCCTACCACGCCGGCGTCGCGGTCGAGGACATGGAGTTCATCCAGTTCCACCCGACGGGCCTGCGCACCACCAACATCCTCATGACCGAGGGCGCCCGCGGCGAAGGCGGCTACCTCATCAACGACGAGGGCGAGCGCTTCATGGCCCGCTACGCTCCCAAGGCGATGGAGCTCGCGCCGCGCGACATCACCTCGCGCTCGATCACCACGGAGATCCTCGAGGGCAGGGGCATCGGAGGCAAGGACTACGTGTACCTCGACCTGCGTCACCTGGGCGCCGAGAAGATCCTCGAGAAGCTGCCGGGCATCCGCGACCTCGCCATCCACTTCGAGGGCGTCGACCCCATCGAGGCGCCCATCCCGATCAAGCCCTGCCAGCACTACACCATGGGCGGCATCGACACCGATGTCGATGGGCGCACCCGGCTGCCCGGCTTCTACGCCGCCGGCGAGTGTGCCTGCGTCAGCGTGCACGGCGCCAACCGGCTGGGCGGCAACTCGCTGCTCGAGACGATCGTCTTCGGCCGTCGCTCGGGTGCGGCCGCGGTCGCCGACTTTGCGGGGGGCGGGGCCGGCGGGGGCGACGCCTCCGCCGCCGGCCTCAAGGCGGTCGCCGACATGGAGCGCCGCGTGGCCGACCTCGTGGCGCGCGGCGCCGACGGCGCCGATCCCTACGCCATCCGCGCCGAGATGATCGCGACCACGCGCGACCACTTCGGCGTCTTCCGCGAGGAGTCCGTCATGCGCGAGGGCCTCGAGAAGCTCGCGCATCTCAAGGAGCGCTGCGCCCACATCGGGTTGCGCGACTCCGGCGGGGTCTTCAATCTCGACATGATGCGGACCGTAGAGCTCGAGGGCATGGTCGACCTGGCCCTGACGGTCGCGGCCGGCGCCGTCGCGCGCACCGAATCGCGCGGCTCCCACTCTCGCATCGACCACCCTGAGCGCGACGACGAGCGCTGGCTCAAGCACACGATGGCGTACTGCACGCCCGAGGGGCCCCGCCTTGAGTACGAGCCGGTCAGCCTCGGCGCTTTCGAGCCACAGGAGCGGAAGTACTGATGCCTTCCATCACCTTTCACATCAAGCGGTACGACCCCGCCCGCGACGACAAGGGGGTCTCGCGCTACGACGACTTCGTCGTCCGCTACGAGACCAGCCTCACCGTGCTCGATGGTCTCTTCCACATCCAGGAGAGCCTCGACGGCTCGCTCGCCTTCCGCTACTGCTGCCGCGCCTCCATCTGCGGCTCGTGCGCGATGTACATCAACGGCCGCTACCGGCTCGCCTGCCAGACCAACGTGCTGCACCTGCACACCGACGAGGTCACGGTCGAGCCGATGCCTCACCTGCCGCTGGTCAAGGATCTGGTCTGCGACATGGACGACTTCTTTGCCAAGTACGAGTACGTGCAGCCGTGGCTGATGCGCAATTCGAAGACGCCGGAGAAGGAGCTCCCACAGTCGCCGGAGGAGCGCAGGAAGCTCGACATGCCCATCGACTGCATCCTGTGCGGAGCCTGCTACAGCAGCTGCCCGTCGGTGTGGACTGAGAAGAACTACCTCGGCCCGGCGGCGCTGCTCAAGGCGTACCGCTTCGAGGTCGACTCACGTGACGAAGCTCGCAAGGAGCGCATGCCCCGCTGGGACAACGAGCGCGGCGCGTATCGCTGCCACACGGTCACCAACTGCGTGGAGGCGTGCCCCAAGGAGCTCAATCCCACCGAGGGCATCCAGTGGCTCAAGATGGCGGCCGTGCGGCGGAGGCTGTTCGGTCGCGGCAAGTAGCCGCCGGCCGGTCGGCCGCTTCAGCTCAGCCCGTCCAGCGCCGCCAGCATCACGCCGCAGACGGTGACCACAGCGGCGAGCACGAGCCGCGGCGCGACGCGCTCGCGCAGGAGGGCGACGCCGAAGACGATCGTGAAGATCGGCGTCGTCGCCATGATCAGCATCGTGAGCACCGGCCCGATCTCGGCGATCGAGAGGAAGAAGAGCACCGTGACCATCGCCTCGAGCAGGCCGGCGGCCACGAGGAGCCGGACGGCGCACCGCCGCTCCGGCGCCGTCAGGCGGCGCGTCGTGAGCGGCCGCCGGCGTACCAGGAGCACGGCGCCGAGCATGAGCATGCCGAGCAGCTGGCTGAGTAGCATCATCGACGCCGTCGGCTTGCCGTAGGATGTCGAGGCGAGGTCGATGAACACGGGGCCGATGCCCCAGCCGGCGGCGGCGACGACGGCGAGCGTGACGAGGCGGAGGCGCCCGGGCTGCGTGGCCCCGGCGCCCGGCGAACCCGCCGGGCCCGGCAGCACGTCGCCGTGTGTGGCGCCGGCGAGCGTTCCGGCTTCCGCCAGCCGTTCGGCCGGCTCCTCGCCGCCCTTCATCCAGCGTGTGATGAGCACGACGCCCGACATGGCGACGGCCATCCCGGCGAGCGTGAGCCCGCCGAACGCCGCTCCCAGCATCAGCCAGGCGAAGAGCGCCGTCCACAGCGGGTCGGTGCCGCAGATCGGCATCACCACCGCCACCCGTCCGCCGCGCAGGGCATAGTAGTAGGCGGTGAAGGCGATCAGCCAGGTCGCGATCGCCGCAAGCGACATCCAGCCAGCCGCTGCGGCGTTGATGCCGAACCCGTTGTCCCAGAGTCGCAGGACGGTGAGAGGCACGGTGATCAGGAGCAGTCCCGCGACGGCGACGATACGCACGAAGAAGTTGACCGCGGTGGGGTCCACGTACGCGAGGACGCGCTTGTTGACGATCACGACCAGCGCCCAGAGCGCGGTCATGCCGAACGCGGCGGCGATCCAGATCGTGTACGTGCTCGTGATGACCCCCAGAGACCCCAAGGGAGTCTATCGCACGGTTGCCGTTGGCCGCCGCTTTCATCTGCTGCTCCCGTGTGTATAATGCCGGGAATCGCGAACCCTGCGGGACCTCGCGCACGGCGCTGAATGGAGGATCCACGAAGACCTCGGTAGGCAAGACCAAGCTTGAGCTCGCCTCCGGCGACATCACAGCCCTCGAGGTGGATGCCGTCGCGACCGCAGGCAACACCGAACTATGGATGGGCGCCGGCGTCGCCGGCGCCATCAAGCGCGTGGGCGGCGAGGCCGTCGAGCAGGAGGCCATGCTGCAAGGGCCGATCGAGGTCGGGGAGGCCATCGCCACCACCGGCCACGACCTCAAGGCACGGTGGGTCATCCACGCGGCGGTCATGGGTCCGGAGATGACGACCAGCGCCAACGCGATCGCCGGGGCTACACGAGCTACGCTCGACTGCGCGGTGCGCTGCAGCACCCGATCGATCGCCATGCCCGCATACGGCACCGGCGCCGCCGGCGTGCCGCTCTACCAGTGCGCCAGCATCATGGTCACCGAGACCGTGGCCTACCTCAAGGAGCACCCGCGTACGCCCTTGCGGCACGTGATGTTCTCGGCGTACGACGATGCCGGCCGGGCGGCCTTCAAGAACGCCCTGGCCGGCGTAGGCCGCTTCTAATGCGCCGGGGGCTTGATCGTGGCTGAGGGGGATCTCGGCCATCACCTGGGTCTCTGGCTGGCCCTCCCGTTCGCCGGGATGCTGCTCAGCGTCGCCATCCTGCCGCTCGTCGCCGACGAGTGGTTCTCGCGCCACCGCAGCCAGGCCATCGTCGCGGCCATCTTCGGCGCACCCGTCGTCGTCTACCTCCTTGCGGTGTGGGGCGAGGCCGGGCTGGAGAGCGTGCTGACGACCGCCGAGGACTACGTCTCGTTCATCATCCTCCTCGGATCCCTCTTCACGATCGCCGGCGGCATCTACCTCACCGGGAACCTGCTGGGGACGCCGCGATCCAATGCCACCTTTCTGGTTGTCGGCGCGGTGCTCGCCAATTTCATCGGCACGACGGGGGCCGCCATGATCCTCGTGCGCCCGGTGTTGCGAGCGAACTCGGAGCGCACGCGGCGCGCTCACGTCGTCGTCTTCCTGATCTTCATCGTCTGTAACCTCGGCGGTCTGCTGACGCCCCTCGGGGACCCGCCGCTGTTCCTCGGCTTCCTGAACGGCATCAGCTTCACGTGGACGTTCCGGCTGTTGCCGCAGTGGCTGCTCGTCAACGCGCTCGTGCTCGGCATCTTCTACGCGGTCGACCGCTATCACTACCGCCGTGAGCCGCCCACCGCCTTGCTGGAAGACGCGCTCGACTACGTCCCGCTGCGGATCATCGGCAAGGTCAACCTGCTGCTGCTCGGCGGCGTCGTCGCGTGCGTCGCCCTCTCGCCGCAGCTGGCTCATCTCGGCGAGGCGGTGCACGTACCCTTCTTGCGCGATCTGCTGCTCGTGGCGCTCGCCGTCGTGTCGCTGCGTTTCGGCCCACGCGAGGCTCGCCGTCGCAACGAGTTCGCGTGGAAGCCGATCCTTGAGGTGGCGATCCTTTTCGCCGGGATCTTCGCCTCCATGCTCCCTGTCCTCGAGATCCTGCGCGCCCGGGGGTCCGAGCTCGGACTCAGCGCGCCGTGGCAGTTCTTCTGGGCGACCGGAGGCTTGTCGGCCTTCCTGGATAACGCGCCCTCGTACCTGACCATGGGCTCCGCGGCGCAGGGTTTCCTCGGTCTGCCCGAGTTCGCCGGGCTCATGAGCTCGTCTGTGGACGGCGCGGCGGGCTGGAGCCCCGCAGCCTTTCTCGCCGCCGTCTCCTGCGGTGCGGTGATGATGGGCGCGCTCTCGTACATCGGCAACGCACCCAACTTCATGGTGAGGTCGATCGCGGAGCACCACGGCGTCAAGATGCCGCACTTCTTCGCCTACATGGGGTACTCGGTGGTCGTGCTCCTGCCGGTGTTCGTGCTGGTGACGCTGGTCTTCTTCATCTGAGCCGGCCGCCACGTTCCGGAGGCCGGGCCGTCTCCCCGCCGGCGAGACCCCTCCGGGCCACTTCCGCGTCAGTCGTCGTCGGCCGGTGGCTGCGCCGTCTCGGCCGTCGTCTCGGGCGCAGGGGAGTGCGGCTCGAGCAGCGCGTCTGCCTTGGGGGTCGCTGATCGCCCGCCGGTGAACACCGCCTTGATCAGGTAGGGACTGACGATGGTCGTCGCCAGCACCATGCCGAGGACGGCGGCGTACACATCCTCGCTCACCGCGCCGGCGGCCAAGGCGATGCCGGCGACGACGATGCCGACCTCCCCTCGCGGCACCATACCCACGCCGACCTCGCGGGCGATGCGACGTCCTTCGCTCCGGGCGCCCCAGATGGCGCCCAGGTACTTCGTGACGACCGCGATCGCCGTGAACACGACGATCGCCAGCACGACGGACGGCTTGATGAACGAGGTGAGATCGATGTACGTGCCCATGAGCACGAAGAAGAAGGGGACGAAGAACCAGGCCAGCGGTGTGAACTTCTCCTCGACCTGGGTGTGCTGCTTGAGCTCCGCGATGGCGAGACCGGCGAGGAATGCTCCGATGATCGCCGCGAGGCCGATGTAGTTGGCGAGCAGCGAGAGCGCGAGCATCAGGATGATGCCGACCTCGAAGATGGCGTTGGGGGAGAGCCGCGCGAGCCGCTCGCCGAACCGGGCGATGATCCACGGTCCGGCGATCCCGAAGCCGACGACGAAGATCACCGCCTCGACGGCGAGCAGCGCAAGCTCGAGTGTGTTCGCCTTGCCGAGGGCGATCGCGGTGACGAGCCCGAGCACGAGAAGGCCGAGCACGTCGTCCAGGACGGCCGCCCCGAGGACGATGGTCACCGAACGCCGCCGGTGGAAGCCCAGGTCGCGCAGGACGCGCACGGTGATGCCGACGGACGTCGCCATGAGCGCCGTCGCCACGAACAGGCTCTCGCCGGTCGCGTAGTGGAAAGCGAGCCCTCCTGCGAGGCCTCCGGCGAAGGGCAGCACCGCACCCAGGACAGCCACCTTGGCCGCCGTCTTTCTGGCTCGGGCCAGCTCGCCGAGGTGCGTGTCGAGGCCGGCGGTGAAGAGCAGGAGCATCACGCCCAGCTCTCCGAGAGCCTCGAGGAACTCGGTGTGGTGCACGAGGTTGAGCAGGGCGGGGCCGAGGATGGCGCCGGCGAGCAGTTCGCCGATGACGGCCGGCTGCCGTACGGCCACGAGGAGCCTCCCCAGCAGCCGCGCCCCGGCGAAGGCCAGAAAGATCTCGAGCAGGATCCTGGTCGTGTCCTCCATGAATCGCTGCAGTATAGTCAAGACTGGTGGGGACCGCACCTGCAGTCGGCGCGGCTCGTGAGCGGAGGAGGGATCGGGTGAAGACGCAATGCCGGCGATGAACGGGACGCTGACCGACGTCGGCGGCCTCGCCGTCGGCCACTGGACCGACGGCGAGGCGGCCACGGGGTGCACCGTGGTGCTCTGCGGCGCCGAGGGCGCGGTGGCCGGTGTCGACGTGCGCGGCTCGGCGCCGGGCACCCGGGAGACCGACCTGCTCGACCCGGTGAACGCGGTCCAGCGCATCCACGCCGTCGTGATCGCCGGCGGCAGCGCCTTCGGGCTCGACGCCGCCTCAGGCGTCATGCGCTGGCTCGAGGAGAAGGGTCGCGGTGTCGAGGTCGGCCCGGTGCGGGTGCCGCTCGTCTGCGCCGCCGTCCTCTTCGATCTGCCGGTGGGCCGTACCGACGTGCGCCCGGACGCGGCCGCCGGCGCGGCGGCCTGCGAGGCCGCCTCCGCGGCGGCCGTCCCTCAAGGCTCCGTCGGTGCCGGCACGGGCGCGACCGTCGGCAAGCTGCTGGGCCTCGAGCGCGCCACCAAGTCCGGGCTCGGGTCCGCGAGCCTTGCCCTTGCCGGCGGCGTCACCGTCGGCGCGCTGGTCGCCGTCAACGCCGCCGGCGACGTCGTCGACCCGGCGAGCGGCGCCGTCCTCGCCGGGCCGCGGCTGCCCGGCGGCGGCTTCGCGCGTACCGCCGAGTGGCTTCGCGAGCACCCACCCGGGGTCGGGATCGGCGCGAACACCACGCTCGCGGTGGTCGCCACCGACGCGCTGCTCTCCAAACCGGAGGCCGCGAAGGTGGCGCAGATGGCCCACGACGGCCTTGCCCGCGCCATCGACCCCGTGCACACGATGCTGGACGGTGACACCGTCTTCGCGCTGGCGACGGGTGCGGCCGGCGTGACGGCGGACGTGAGCGCGGTCGGGTCGGCGGCGGCGACCGTACTGGCGCGGGCGGTGGTGCGCGCGGTGCGCGCGGCGACGGGGCTGGCCGGGCTGCCGGCGGCCCGCGATGTGCCCGTCGCCGGCGAGGCCGGCTGAGCCGGCGCTCTCGCGGGGCGCCCGCGCCTTGCCGCGGCCTCGTCGAACCGGGACCGTGTCAGCGGCCGGGGCGTCTCCCGGGCGCGTCGCCCAGGGCGAAGCGCCGCCGTTCCCTCAGCGTGCCGTCTTCGCCCTCCTCGATGAGGAGGACGCTCTCCGCCCTGGTCGCCACGGGGAGGCGGCCGGCCAGCGCGCGCGCGATCGCCTGGCGCGTCGCCGGGTCCGGGTCGAGCGCCACCGTCAGGTGGGGGACGATCTCGGGGTAGGCGCCGCCGAACGGGGGGCACTCCGGCCAGCGTCGCCAGAGCAGGCGGGTGAGCGCGGCGAAGGGCTCGGCCGGCTCGGGCGAGAGAAACACGACGTCGGAGAACTCGGAGAGCCGCGCCAGTGTGAAGTCGAAGGCAGCGGCGCCGGCGACGAGCGCCTCGAGTTCCCGCTCGACGTCGCCGTCGAGCGCTTCGGCGGGCAGGAACGGCCAGAGCGCCGTGACGTGCGGCGGAAGGGCGCGGTTCGCGAGCGGCGCCAGGGCGGCCCAGGCGTTCGTGAGCGGTCGCGCCGTCTCGACGGGGACGATGAGGCCGGTCGAGCGATGGCGGGTCACGCGTCGGCACCGGGAGGTGTGTTGCCGGCGCTCACGTGGCGGTCTCCGCGTGCGGCGCCGCACCGTGCTCGCGCAGGGCGCGCAGCAGGCCGAAGCAGCCGGTGAGCATCATATCGCCGTGCGGCGCCGGGAACTCGAGCGGCAGCCCGCTGTCGGCGAGCAGCTCACGGCGCGGCCCGGTCACGTACATCGGCAGGCTCAGCGGGTCGCACTTCGCCGCGCCGGCGGCGAGCACGGCCCCGTGGCCGTGATCGGCGCGCACCTCGTCACCGTCCAGGTCGCCGGCCAGCCAGCGCCGGAGCCGGTCTTCGAGCCCGGGGCCGTCCAGGCAGCGCGTGTGGTGTTCGAAGACGCCGGCCACGCGTCCGTCGAAGGCGAGCAGGCAGACGGTGTGGCCGTTGCCGACGTTCACGAGCACGGCGTCGCCGGCGCCCTCCGGCAGCGCGCCGTAGAGCGCCGCCGGGCCGGTGTCGGCGACGAGCGCCGGCCCGTCGCCGGCGAGGCTCGCCGCGGCCTCGGCTGCCGCGGACAGGCGCGTGAGCGCGGGGGGTATCGCCGGGACGTCGTAGAAGAGGTCGCCGATGGGCTGCCGCTCGGTGACGGCGCGCTCCCAGAGGGCGAAGCGGAAGACGCGGTTGGAGCCGCCCGGGCAGAAGCCGTGATCCTGGACGGCGACGGCGACGGCGTCGAACGCCGGGTCCGCCCCCAGGAGCGCCAGGGCCTCGCGGAGCGCGGCCGCGTCGACGTCGCCGCTGCGCACGTCCGCGGCCGCGTCCGGGGGGAGGCGCCGCAGCACTTCGGCGGCGGCGCCCTCGCCCACGACACGCGCGCCCATGGCGCGCACCTCATCCAGGTCGTCGGCGAACGTGGAGGCCGCCGTCTCGGTGGCGACGAACGAGAAGCCGGCGGCGAGATGCGCCTTCATCGCCGCCCCGACCGCGCCGCCGCCCATCACCGGCCCGCGGAAGACCACCGTCTGACCGCGGGCCGTGGCCGCCGCGATGCGCGCGCCGGCGACCCGCGTCGGCGAGGGCACGACGAGCTTCACGGCGTTCTCGAGCGGCTCGCCCGGGCGCGTGAGCAGGATGTCGCTGGTCCCGGCGCCTACATCGACGGCGAGGATCCTGAAGGACTGGTCGTCGTGCTGCATGCCGCCGCGGGCTCAGCCGGGCCGGCGCGCCGGAACGCCGCTGAAGCGGAGCTTCCAGACGTTCTTCATCGCCTCGACGACGATGTCGTTGCACATCTTGCTCTCGCCGACCTTGCGATCGACGAAGATGATCGGCAGTTCCACGACCTCGAAGCCCATCTTGTAGGCGCGGTAGGTCATCTCGATCTGGAAGCCGTAGCCGGCGGTGTCGATCGCGTCGAGGTCGATCGCCTCGAGGACGCTCCTGCGGAAGCACTTGTACCCGCCGGTAAGGTCGCGAAAGGGCAGTCCGAGGATGGTCTGCGCGTAGAGGCAGCCGCCGCGGCTGATGATCTTGCGCGAGAGGCCCCAGTTCTCGACTCCGCCGCCCTTGACGTAGCGCGAGCCGAGCACGAGGTCGGCGCCCTGGTCGATGAGCCGCAGGAAGTGGGGGAGGTAGGTCGCGTCGTGGCTGAGGTCGGCGTCCATCTCGAAGATGCGCTCGGCGCCCATGGCGAGGGCCTCGCGGAATCCGGCGATGTACGCTCTGCCCAGACCCTCCTTGGCGGCGCGGTGCAGCACCGAGACGTCTGGCACCTCGTGCGCCAGTTCGTCGGCGAGGTCGCCGGTGCCGTCGGGCGAGTCGTCGTCCACGACGAGCGTGTGCAGCCGCACGTCGTGCCCGTCCGCGACCTCGCGGATGCGCGCCACGGCGTGGCGCAGGTTCTCGCGTTCGTTGTAGGTGGGGAGGACGATGACGTTCACGGCCCACCAAGTATACCGCCGCGGGGCCGCCCGCGTCGGCGCGACGCTGCCGTGGGCGCGGCCTGCCGTCCGGTGGTTCTGGTAGCGTTCCGGCCGGCGCGGCGAAGGGACGCCGCTCGCGATAGTCTTACCCTTGAGTAGAGCCTTAGACATCGCTGTCAGATCTGGGCACGAAGTCCGGGGCAGGAAAGCTTGCCACCCTGAGGGAATACACTATAGTGGTGTTCTCGCTGACCGGGGGCACTACATCTTGTGGTGAGGTGGGATTCCTTGCGCTGTCCGTTCTGTACAAGCGATGAGAGCAAAGTCGTCGATTCTCGCGATTCCGAGGCCGGCGACGCTATCCGGCGCCGGCGTGAGTGCCTGGTCTGCGAGCGCCGGTACACGACCTACGAACGCATTGAAGAGGTGCCGCTGGTGGTGCTCAAGAGCGACGGCAGAGACGAACTGTTCACACGTCACAAGGTGCTCAACGGCTTGCTGCGCGCCTGCGAGAAGCGCGACATCCCGCTCGAGCGCCTGGAGCGGGCCGTCGACGACATCGAGAACGACCTGCGTCGCGCGCCGGCGCCGCCGGTCACCACGCAGATGGTGGGCGAGCGCGCCCTGCGGCAGCTGCGCGACATCGACAAGGTGGCGTACATCCGGTTCGCCTCCGTCTACAGGCAGTTCGACGACATCGAGGAGTTCGAGCAGGAGCTGGCGCGGCTCGAGGTCGCCGGCGCCGATCCGCTGCCCGGCGAGGAGCCGTTGCCGGGCATCGACACCGAGCGCGTCTACCGGGAGAGCGTCTTGATCACACCGCCGCGCGCGGTGGTCACACAGGGGAGCACGGGGCATGACTGACACGGGGAAGGCAGTGATCGAGCTTTCGGCCAACGCACTCAAGGTGCTGCAGCGCCGGTATCTCAAGAAGGGCGACGACGGCGAGGTGTTGGAGACCCCGGAGGAGATGTTCCGGCGCGTCGCGAGCGCCATCGCCCAGGCCGAGCGGCTCTACAACCCCGCCGCCCCCGTCGAGGAGTGGGAGACGACGTTCTACGAGCTCATGACGAGCCTCGAGTTCCTCCCCAACAGCCCCACGCTCATGAATGCCGGCCGTGAGCTCGGCCAGCTCTCCGCCTGCTTCGTGCTCCCCGTCGGCGACTCCATGGAGTCCATCTTCGAGGCGATCAAGAACACTGCGCTCATCCACAAGAGCGGTGGCGGCACCGGTTTCTCCTTCTCGCGCGTGCGCCCGCACAACGACGTCGTGCTCAGCACCAAGGGAGTCTCGAGCGGCCCGCTCTCATTCATGAGCGTGTTCGACGCGGCCACCGAGACGATCAAGCAGGGCGGCACGCGACGCGGCGCCAACATGGGCATCATGCGCGTCGATCACCCGGACATCCTCGACTTCATCATGGCGAAACAGGACGACGACCGCCTGAACAACTTCAACATCTCGGTGGCGGTCACCGACTCCTTCATGCGCGCCGTCGAGGCCGACGAGGAGTACCCGCTCGTCAATCCGCGCTCCGGCGACACCGTGCGCACGCTGAACGCGCGCAAGGTGTTCAAGAGCATGGTCACCCTCGCCTGGAAGAACGGCGACCCCGGCATCGTCTTCATCGACCGCATCAACGAGGACAATCCCACGCCGCAGCTCGGTGAGATCGAGAGCACAAATCCATGCGGTGAGCAACCCTTATTGCCGTACGAATCTTGTAATCTGGGCTCGATCAACCTCTCGAAGGTGGTGCCGGACGGTCACGTCGACTACGGCGCTCTGGGGCGCATCGTGCGCACCGCCGTGCGCTTTCTCGACGACGTCATCGACGTCAACCGCTACCCGCTGCCCGAGATCGAGCAGATGACCAAGGGCAACCGCAAGATCGGCCTCGGCGTCATGGGCTTCGCCGACATGCTTCTGCGCCTGCAGGTGCCCTACGACTCGGACGAGGCCTGCCGCATCGCCGGCGAGATCATGAGCTTCGTCCACGACGAGGGGCGCGCCGCCAGCGAAGACCTGGCCCGTGAGCGCGGCGTCTTCCCGAACTTCGAGGGCTCGATCTTCGACACGGCGGGCGGCGCTCGCGTGCGCAACGCGACGGTGACGACCATCGCACCCACCGGCACCATCAGCATCATCGCCGGCTGCTCGAGCGGCATCGAGCCGGTGTTCGCGCTCAGCTACGTGCGCGCCAACGTCCTCGACGACGACCGTATGGTCGAGGGCCACCCCTACTTCGAGCAGGTGGCCCGCGACCGCGGCTTCTTCAGCGACGACTTCATGAAGCGTCTCGCCGAGGTCGGGTCCGTGCGTCACCTCGACGGCGTGCCGCCGGACGTGCAGGAGGTCTTCGCGACGGCGCACGACATCACGCCCGAGTGGCACATCAAGCTGCAGGCGGCGTTCCAGAAGAGCACCGACAACGCCGTCTCCAAGACGGTCAACTTCTCGAACGACGCGACCGCCGACGACGTCGAAGGCGTCTACCTCGCGGCGTTCCGCAGCGGCTGCAAGGGCGTCACGACCTACCGCGACGGCAGCCGTGAGGAGCAGGTGCTCAACGTCGGCCAGAGCAAGAAGACGCGCGACCGCGACGCGGCCACCGGCGGCATCGCCACCACGCGTCCCTCGCGGCCGCAGCTGCTCACCGGCGAGACGCAGCGCATGGACACGGGCTGCGGCAAGCTGTTCGTGATCATGAACGACGACGAGCACGGCCCACGCGAGGTCTTCGCCAACATGGGCAAGGCCGGCGGCTGCGCCTCGAGCAACACCGAGGCGCTGGGCCGGCTGATCTCGCTGGCGCTCAAGAAGGGCGCCTCGGCCGCGGAGATCGTCGAGCAGCTCAAGGGCATCCGCTGTCACGTGCCCTACGGCATCGGCCCCAACGCGACGCTCAGCTGCGCCGACGCCATCGGCAAGGCGCTCGAGCGCCGGTATGTCACCGGCGCGGCGGCCAAGGCCGGCTCCGCGCCGGAGCCCCAGCTCTCGCTGGTCGAGGTCGCTCAGGGCGCCTGCCCGGACTGCGGCGGCGCCATCGAGCACGAGGGCGGCTGCGTCGTGTGTCGCACGTGCGGCTACTCGAAGTGCGGGTAGTAATGGCGGTACCCGTGACCGACGCCGGGCGGCGTCTGCGCCGCGACACCGGCTGCGGCTGAAGCAGTCGCGCCCTCATCGGGTACAGTAGGCAGAGCAGACCCCGGCAGTCACGCACGGGGAGCGCAGACGACCGACGACGGGAGGAAAGCCATGAGTGAAGCCCCCAAGCCTGAGGCCGCCGGTACCGGCGGCGTCACCATCTCCGACAGCGTCGTGGCCAAGATCGCCTTCAAGGCCATCAGCGGCATCGACGGCATCAACGCGCTCGGCGGCACCAGCTCTCGCGCCCTGGCCGGGCTGCGCGGCGACAAGGGCACGCCCGGCATCTCCGTCGACCTGCACGAGGGCAGCGTCGACATCGACATCACGATGAGCATCACGTTCGGCACCAGCGTCCCGGCCGTCGCCGAGCAGTGCCGCAAGGCCGTCACGGAGCAGATCGAGGCGACCACCGGCCTGCCGGTGCGGGCCGTCAACGTCCTCGTCACCGACGTCGTCTTCCCGGAGGAGCAGACTGACTCCGCCGACTGACGCGCGGCGGCCCGCCGGCCTCTCGGCGGGCGCCACCACCCGGCTCGCCGCCTTCTGCCTGCTCCTCGCCGGCGGTCTCGTGGCGATGCTCTTCGCCACGCGCCTCACGGCTGCGGCGTTCGGCTGCGGCTTCTCGCCGTTCGCCTACCTGTCCCTCTCGGACGACGCGGTCGTGCTGGCGTGGCTCCTCGGTGCGGCGCTGGTGATCCTCGCCGTCCTGATCTGGCTCGTGCTCCGTCACGGGGAGGAGACGCTGTGGCTGGCCTCCGCCACCGGCGGGGCGCTCGTCCCGGCCGCCGCCCTGGAGCAGCCGGCGGCCGCGGCCGCGACCGCCTCCCACCCCGACGTCGTCCGTGCCGAGGTCTCGCTGACCGGGCGCGGCGGGGCCCTGCGGGCCCGCGCCCACGTACTGGCGCGACCGCTCGCGGATGCCGCGACCGTCAAGGAGGCGGTCGAGCCGGCCGTGCGCGCGAGGTTCGCGCGCCTCGCCGGACGCGATATCGACCGGGTCGACGTACGCGTGCGCGTGCTCACGGTGTCACAGCTGGGGAGGTACCTGCCGTGACGGCGCTCGCCCGGGTCGCGGCCGTCATCGCCGGCATCGCCTGTCTGGTGCTGGCCGGCGCCGCGCTGGTACGCCAGGCGTCGCTCGCTGCCGACGGGACACTGCGGTGGCCGGAGTCAAGCTGGTGGACCGCGCTCACCGACGACCCGTCGTGGGCCACCACCGGAGTGGCGGCGGCCGTCTTCGCCGCCGCCACCGTCTTCCTCATCGTGCTGGCGGTACGCCAGCTCGGCGACGGCCGGCAAGGATCCGAGACGATCTCGTTCTCCGACGGCGATACCCAGGCGCGGGTCAGCGTGGCGGGCCTCGAGCGAGGGATGGCGAGCCGCTTTCAGAGTGTGGTGCCCGGCTCACGGGTCAGCAGCGTGTCGCTGCGCCACGAGCCGGCGGGGTGGCGGGCGCGCTTCGAGGCCGCTGTGCCGCCGGACGACGTCGCCGGAGCTCGCGAGCGCGCGTTCGCGACGCTGCGCGACGACCTGCGCCGTCTCGGCGGGGTTGACCTCGCCCGTCTCGATCTCGTCGTCACGTCGCTGCGCCGCGCCACCGGCAAGCGCTCGTGAGGGCAGAAGGAAGGCCTGGGAATCGCCAGGCCTTCATGAGAAGCCGCCCCGTGGGCGCCGGGGTCTGTGCTTCTCCTCGTATCGATGGATACACCTTCACTGTACCCAGAACGCGGCGGTCGGCAATCGTTGACCGCTGAGCCGTTTCCGCCCGCGGGGTTTCGCGCCGATCTCGTTGCCGCCGACCTCGACGGCACACTCCTCGACTTCGGGCACCGCATAACGCCGGGGATCCCCGAGGCGCTGGCGCGGCTTCGCGCGGCCGGGGTGCCGACCGTCATCTGCACCGGCCGCATGTTCCGCAGCGCGCGGCTGGTCGCGGCGCGGCTGGGCGTCGACGAGGGACTCATCGTGTGCTATCAGGGGGCCGTGGTGGCGGATCTCGCCTCGGGCGAGGAACTGCGTCACGTGCGTATGGACGGCGAGCTCGCCGCGGAGGTGGTGCGCCACGTGGCCGGTCTCGGCCGGCACCTCAACGCCTACATCGACGATCGCCTGTACGTCGAGCGGGTGAACGAGTGGGCGCGCCGGTACGCCGAGCACGTCGAGGTGAGCATCCACAGGGTCCCCGACCTCGCGGCGGAGGTCGCGGCCAGGCCGCCGACGAAGCTCGTCCTCGTCGCCGCCGCCGACGATGTCGAGCGCCTGGCGCCGGAGCTGCACGCGTGCTGGGACGACCGCATGTATGTGACCCGTTCGCAGGCGGAGTACATCGAGTTCGCCGACGCGTCGGTGCGCAAGAGCGTCGCCCTCGAGTGGGTCCGCGGCCGTCTCGGTCTGCGCCGCGAGCGGGTCGTCGCACTGGGCGACGGTATGAACGACGTCGAGATGCTCCGCTGGGCCGGGCTGGGCGTGGCGGTGGCCGAGGCCGCCGCGCCGGTACGCGCAGCCGCCGATCTCGTGGTGCCGCGCGCCGGCCTCCCGGCGTTTCTCGAGGCGCTCGCCGCGCAGGCGCACGCCGGTGCCTGAAGCGGCGTGCGGTCGTCCGCCTGCCGCTCGCCCTCGGGGCGGTGCGGCGCGAGGTGTGGACGGTCCCCCAAAATGAAGGCGGCGCCTGGAGGGGAGGCGCCGCCTTCGAGGGGCTTCGGTGCGGGTGGGCCAGCACCGGTCTTGTCCCCCTGACGGGACGCGCCTTCTCAGGTTTTGATTGTGAAGGCGCACCAAAAGAATACGCTCGACCAGGATTCTGGTCAAGGCTCACCGGATCGTCCGCGTGTGAAGAAATGTTGCGGCGCCGCGGCTCCACAGTGGCGGTCCTCAGGCGCCGGTCCAAAGCCGCTCAGCGTGCGCTCTTCGTCATCCTCAGCGAGAAGGTGAGCGGGAAGTCGTCGTGGCGCCCCTTGACGCGCTGCAGCCCGTCCTCGCAGATCTCGAGGAAGTCGAAGGGCAGGCCGGGGACCGTGTACGGGAACTCGTGCAGGAAGTCCAGGCTCAGGCCGCTTTGCAGCAGTGAGTCGATGATCTCGCCGAAGCCGTGATTCCACTCGAACGTCACGGTGTTGCGCTGCGAGGCATCGGGGTCGGCGTAGTCGCCGGGCTCGTCGAAGCGCTGGGGGGTCCCGTGCTGGAAGTAGGGATAGCCCACGCGCATGGCCTCCGGCGTGGCGTCGTCGGCGATGAGGAACGCATAGGGGTGGAACTCGGCGATATAGAAGGTCCCGCCCGGCTTGAGGAAGCGGGCGACCACCTGCGCCCAGCGCTCCAGGTCGCCCAGCCAGATGAGGGCTCCCCAGGAGCTGAACACGACGTCGAACTCGCCGGACAGCCTGTCCGGCAGCCCTTCGACGTCGCTCTGGATGAAGGTCGCGCGCTGGGAGAGGCCGACTTCGTCGGCCAGGGAGCGCGCCGTCGCGATGCCTTCGCCGGAGAAGTCGACGCCGGTCACATCGGCGCCCTGCCGCGCCCAGCTCAGCGTATCGAGCCCGAAGTGGCACTGCAGGTGCAGCAGCGTGGTGCCCTCGCCGACCAGCGGCCCGAGCTCTTCGAGTTCGATGGGGCCGAGCGACGTGGCGCCCGCCTTGAACCCGGCCACGTCGTAAAGCTCCGAGCCGACGTGCAGGGCTACGGCCTCATCCCAGCTGGCGAGATTGGCTTTGAGGTAGTTGTCGAGCATGGCCGCCCCTCGTCAGGTCGCCTGGCGCGTGGCGCGCAGCGAGTAGCTGAAGGGCAGGTCGCGGCGGTGGCCGCCGTCGCCGTCCGGGAGCCACCACCAGCGGTCGTCATCCTGGACCATCCAGTCCCAGAATGGGAGCAGGGGAGCAGGGGAACTCATGCAGGTGGTCGAGCCGGAGACCGGCGCCGGTGAGGGCCGCGATGATCTCGGCGAAGCTGTGTGCCCAGCCGTACGAGACGAGGCCGGTCGTGTCGGCATCGGGGTCGGCGTAGCTGCCCTCGACGGGCTCGACGGCAGGGCGCTCGGGCGCCGGCAGAAGCGGGTAGGCGACGCGGACGTCGTGCTCGCCGGCGACTTCTTCGAGGCCGTAGGCGAACGGGTGGATCTCGGCCAGGTAGAAGACGCCGCCGGGGCGGAGGTGGCGGGCGACGACGGCGGCCCAGCGCTCGAGGTCGGGGAGCCACTCGAGCGCCCCCCAGCTGACGAAGACGATATCGAAGAGGCGCTCGCCGAGGTGGGCGCCGGCATCGTATACGTCGGAGCAGACGAAATCGGCGCGGCCGGAGAGCCCGGTGTCGGCGGCCAGGCGCCGCGCCAACTCGATCGCCTCGTCGCTGAGGTCGAGCCCGACGACCTCGGCGCCCATCCGCGCCCAGCTGAGTGTGTCGAGGCCGAAGTGGCACTGCAGGTGCAGGAGCGTCGTGCCTTCCCGGATCAGCGGGCCGAGCTCTGCGAGCTCCAGCGGCCACAGCGAGGTCTTGCCGGCCTTGAACCCGTCGACGTCGTAGTACGCGCTCCGCGCATGGACGTTCGTCCAGTGGTTCCAGAGCTGAAGGTTGGCGGCGCGCGCCTCGGCGGGGAGCGGGCCTCTCTCGGCTCGCTCGCGGTGGGTCGTCTCGTTGTCCATGTCGATGCGCCGGCCTCTCCGGATGGTGGACAGGGCGCCGCCGCGGGAGCCACTCGGCACACAAGTGACCGCCGCAAGCGACGGGCGGCAGGAGAGTACCACGCCTCAGGGCGGGCCCTCAACGGCGGCGCCGCAGGGACGGGCGGCGGCGCTGCCAGGATGCGCCGCCGCCGCGGGCTCCCCTTCAGTCCGGCGTCCGGTAGGCGACGGCGCGGACGAGGCCGATCGTCTCGCCGTTCTCGCCGGCGGTCGTCGAGTCGCTGATGGAGAACACCTCCGTCGCGCCCTCCTCGCTCAGGAACGCGGTGAGCTGCGTGTCGAGATCCTGAAGCTCTCTGATGGTCGCGAAGATCTTGATCGGCGTCGCAAAGGTCTTGACCTTGATCATGACACTCCCTTCTCCGGCGGCCTGGTGACGGCCGGTCACAGTCACCTTCCCCCGCGCGGCCGACCGCGAAGCCCGCGCCGGTGGAGTGGGCCGGGGAGGCGATTGGATCCGATGGCTCCGCGCGGCGGAGCGATTTGTGCTTACTGAGCATCACAAGCCTTGGTGGACAACCCGTCCTGCGATAGAGTCCGTGAGATGGAGACTTCGTACGACAAGGACGGCGTCTACCTCGGCCGTCTTGCCGACGTCTTCGGCGACCCCACCCGCCGCGGCATCCACCGGCACCTTCGAGAGTGTGACGATCCGCAGTCCGCGAGCGAGGTCGCGGGCGTCTTCGGGCTGCACCGCACGGTCGCCCGCGCGCACCTCGAGAAGCTCACGGAGATGGGTCTCGTCGAGACGGCCTTGCGTCGGCGCGCCGGAGGCGGGCGCCCGGCCAAGACGTACGCTCTGACTGAGGCGCGGCTGGAGGTCATGCTGCCTCCGCGCCGCTACGAGCGACTCGCGCGCCTGCTCCTGCGCGTTCTCGACTCATCACTCGACGCCGAAGCCGCGGCCGCCGCGGCGCTGGCCTTCGGTCTCGCCTATGGCGAGGAGACCGCAGCCGGGATCGCCGACGACGGCGTGCAGTCGCCGGTCAGGCTGTCCCCGCCCGCCGTCCTGGATTGGATGGATGCGGCCGGCTACGGCGCGAAGCTGGACGCCGACTCCGGCGACGCGACCGTGTTCGAGGTCCACAACTGCGTGTACCGGGAACTCGCGCACGAGTATCCCGGCATCGTCTGCGGCTTCGACAAGGGTGTGTTCTGCGGCCTGCTCGGCGTCGATCCTTCCGCGCACCGGCAGACGCACACCCTCATCGAGGGCGACGACTTCTGCCGGCACGAGTTCAGGCTGTAGGCGGAGCCTCCCGTTCGTCCGCGCCCTTGGGGGCGCGCCCCGTGAACCCGTCCATCGCCCCGCTCACGCCGAAGAAGTCGGCGAGCCTGTCGAAGGCCCACACCGGCAGCAGGCGCATGGCCGGCAGGGTGCGGACCATGAACGGCATCTCCAGCACCGGGCGGTCGCGCTGGATGGCGCCCAGGATGGCCCCGGCCACGGCGTCCTCCTTGAGGATCGGCAGCAACAGCGGAAAGCGCGTCTTGACGCCGGCGAACATGCCGGTGTCGACGTAGAAGGGGCAGACGACCGTCGTGCGCACGCCGGGGGCGCTGCGTCGCAGTTCCTGCCGTAGCGCCTCATTGAAGCCCACGGCGGCGAACTTGCTGGCCGCGTAGTCGGTCTCTCGCGGCGAGCCGATGAGGCCTGCGGCCGAGGCCACGGTCACGAGGTGGCCGCTGCCGCGTTGCATCATCGCCGGCAGGAACGCCTTGGTCGTCCAGTAGAGGGCCAGTGTGTTGACGGCGAAGGTGCGCTCGATCTTCTCGTCGGGCAGCTCGAGCAGCGGCTGCCCGCTGACGATGCCGGCGTTGTTCACGAGCACGTCGACGTCGCCCGCCGCCGCCCGCACCTCCGCGGCGCGCGCGTAGACCCGCTCGCGGTCGCTCACGTCGCAGGCGAAGGCGTGTGCGCCGGCGGCGCCCCGGGCGGCCGCCTCGGCGGCCGCCGCTTCGGCGCCGGCGGCGTCCAGGTCCCAGATCGTGACTGTGGCTCCCAGCTCGGCGCAGCGCAGCGCGAGCAGCCGCCCGATGCCGGACGCGCCGCCGGTGACGAGCACGTGCTTGTTGTGGATCGCGGTCACTGGTCGTCTCCTTGCGCGCTCACTTGATGCCGGGCACGTGCTTGAGCAGCCGGACGGCGGCGGTCATGACCGCCGCATACCGGCCGTGGTCCAGGAACGGCGGCGTGCCGATACTCAGCACCCGCTGCACCGACACGGTCTGCGTCTGCGTGTATTTCACCATGCCGTGGCGCCCGTGCCGGCGCCCCAGCCCGGACTGCTTCCAGCCGCCCATCGGGGCGGCCGACGCCCAGGTCGCGGCGTAGGCTTCGTTCACGTTGACGGTGCCGGTCTCGATACGGGTCGCGACCCTGCGGCCGGCCGTCGCGTCGCGCGTCCAGACGCTCGCGTTGAGCCCGTAGTCGCTGTCGTTCGCGCGCTCGACCATCTCGTCGACGGAGGCGCAGCGGTAGACGGCGGCCACGGGGCCGAAGGTCTCGGTACGGCAGAGTTCCATCTCGTCGGTGACGCCGCCGAGCAGCGTCGGCTCGTAGAAGTAGGGGCCGAGGTCGGTGCGAGCTCTGCCGCCGGCGAGCACCTCGGCTCCGGCGGCGACGGCGTCGTCGACGTGCCCCGTGACCTTCGCGAACTGGCCGGCGCTCACCAGTGAGCCCATGTCGTCGGCGAAGGTCAGGCTCGCGCCGACCCGCACGGCCTTCAAGGCCTCGGTGAGGCGCGGCACGAAGGTGTCGTACACCGCGTCGTGGACGTAGACGCGCTCGATGCTGATGCAGAGCTGGCCGCTGTTGGAGGTGATCCCCTGGACCGCGCCGGGTACGGCGCGCGACAGTGGGGCGTCGGGCAGCACGAGCAGCGCGTTCTTGCCGCCGAGCTCCATGGCGCAGCTCTTCAGACGCTCGCCGCACTGCGCCGCGACCGTGCGGCCGGTGGCGGTCGAGCCGGTGAACATGAGGTAGTCGGCGCCGTCGATGAGCGGCTCGCCGAGCTCGGCGCCGCGTCCGGTGACCACCTGGAGGAGGCCGGCGGGCAGCCCCGCCTCTTCGAGTAGCCCGGCCGCCCAGAGCGCCGTGAACGGCGTCTGCGCGTCCGGCTTGAGGACGACCCCGTTGCCGGCGAGCAGCGCCGGGAGGGCGTCGCCGATGGCCAGGGTGAACGGGTAGTTCCAGGGGGCGATGATGCCGATGACCCCGCGCGGCCGGTGGTGGACGCGTGTCTGCGTGAGCACGGGCAGCGCGCCCTGCCGGCGCTGCTCGCGGAGGAAGCCCGGCCCGGCGTGCGCGTAGTAGCGCGCCTGGATGGCGACGTCGAGGACCTCCTCGAAGGCGTGGATCCGCGCCTTGCCGCTCTCGACCTGGATCAGGTCGAGGATCTCCTGCGCGTTGGCGATCACGAGATCGTGGTAGCGCAGGAGTACGGCGGCGCGCTCGGCGATCGGTCGCCGCGCCCACGCCGTCTGCGCCTCACGCGCAGCCGCGCAGGCGGCGGCGACATCGGCCGGCGCGCCTTGCGGCACTTCGCCGAGCGTCTCGCCGGTGAACGGCGCCTCGATCGTCGTGCGGGATCCACCTCCGGGGACGGCCGCCCGCGCCGCCAGGCGAGCGAGCATCGCCGCACTCACCCGTGGCGACCACTGTCGTTCGGCGTTGCGCGGCCTCACCCCGACGCTCGCAGCCGCCGCCTCGGGCGCCGGCATCGCGTTGGTCATCGTCTCCCCCTCGTTCGGACGCTCAGGTCGGTGGCCGGGTCCTCTGTCGCGCGCCCGGTGTCGTGCCGGTCTGTGTCGGCGCGCTCGATGAGTTGCTGCAGCGTCACCTGTTCGTCGCCGTACCATGCGGCGGCGCCGCTGCCGACGGCGAGGCGGAACGAGCGTGCGCTCGTCTTGTTGTGCGCCGCCACCCGCCGCTCAAGGCGCCGCACGAGGTCGCCGATGATCGCCGGGCCGTCGGCGGCGAGGATGACGAACTCGTCACCGCCGACGCGGCCGGCCACGTCCGACTCGCGGACCGTGCCGCGGATGATGCCGGCCAGGGAGCACAGGGTCTTGTCGCCCTCGCTGTGACCGAAGCGGTCATTGATGTCCTTGAGGCCGGCGACGTCGACGTAGATCACCCCGAGACCCGTGCCGCTACGGCGCGCGGCGCGCATGACGTACTCTCCGATGGCGTAGAGCCCGCGACGGTTGTACAGGCCGGTGAGGTCGTCGGTCAGCGAGAGCATGCGCAGCTGCTCCTCGCGCTGGCGCAGAGCTCGCTCCGTCTCCTTCTGCGCGGTGATGTCGATGATGTAGCCCTCGTAGGCGGTCACTTCGCCGTCGGGCCCTCGCACCGCGTGGGTGAAGTCACGGATCCAGCGCGTGACGCCGGCCGCGTCCCTCAGCCGGTACTCCTGCGTCCAGCCGTCCAGCCCCGTGCGCGACTTGTCGTTGCCGTCCTCCACCACCCAGTCGTAGTCGTCGGGGTCGATGAGGCTCGAATACGTGCGACGGCCACTTGTGAACTCCTCCGCGCTGAAGCCGTACTCGGATATGTTCGGCGACACGTACTCGACGGCGCCGTCGTCGTCGATGCCCCAGCGAAACGTGACCACCGGACCGGACACCAGGAGGTCGCGCTCGCGCTCCAGGTCGGCCTCGGCTTCTCGCCGCCGCGCAATCTCCTCCTTGAGGCTCTGCTCGCGTCCTTCCAGCAGCGCGACCATGGAATTGAACGCCGCGGAGAACTCGCCCATGAAGTCGATGCGCTGGCTGTAGTCACCGTGGGCGATCGCCTGCGTCTGCCTGGTGAGGCGGCTGAGGCGCTCGTGCATCTCGACGAGCGGAGCCGCCATGAGATTGTCCGGGGAAGGCCGCGGCGCCGTCAGATCTCCGGCGGCGAGCGGCTTCACGAAGGCCGCGACCTCCTTGATCTGGCGCATCATCCGGTTGACGGTGCGTACCAGCGGCTGCGCCTCCGGCGGGCAGGAGGCTTCGGGCACGCTGTGGACGCCTTGAGCCTCGAGCAGGTCGGTGAGCGCCTCCCGGATCGCGGCGAGGCATGCGCTGAGGTCGGCGCGCGCGGCGCCGTCGGCCCCCTGTCGGACTGTGCCGTGGTGCATCCGATCTCCGTCTCCCGGACTCCGTGCAGGGCAGTGTATACCAGCGTGGAGGCGGGCGAGGGTATGCTGTTCGTGGCGGCGAAGTAGTCCGGGAGGCCGGTGGCCGCATCCGGCCGCGGCCACAAGGAGGCGGGCGTGACGCACAGATGGACGGTGGTCATGTCGGTGGTGGCTCTTGCCGCGGCCGTGCTCGGCGGCTGTGGCGTGAGCGTGAGCCCGGAGGCGACGCCGTCCGCGCGGCCTTCGGCCGCGTCCACGGCGTCGCCCACCGCCGTCTCGCCGGAGCCGGCGAAGAGCTCTGCTCCACCGGCGAGCCCCGCCCCGTCACTTTCCCCATCCCCGGATGGGACGCCGGTCCCGCAGCCGACGGGTGCGCGGGATCCGGAGGCTCTGGCGGCGGCGATCCGCCGCGTCGAGGCGGCGGCACGGGTGAGGCTCATGCTCCCGCAGTTCGACCAGCTTGCGACCGGTATGGTCGCGCGCAGCGGCGTACCGGGAGCAGTCATCGCCGTCGTGGCGGGCGACAGGGCGGTGTACGTGCGCTGCTTCGGCCTGCGCGCCATAGGCCGACCCGAGGTCGTCGACAAGGACACGCTGTTCCCGCTCGGATCGGTCTCACAGACGTACACGGCGACCATGCTGGCGGCGCTGGCAGGTGAGGGTGAGGTGGGCTGGGACGAGCCGGTGCGGCGCGTCTGGCCGGGGTTCCGGCTCCAGGATCCCTGGGCGAGCCGCGAGGCGACCTTCCGCGACCTCATGGCCCAGCGCACCGGGCTGCCGGCGGGCGCCGGCAACGAGCTTCTCGACTTCGGCTACGGCCGCGCCGAGGTCCTGCGCCGGCTGAGGTATCTGCCTCCGGCCGCCGGGTTCCGCACCGTGCACACGCCCCAGGACACGGCCGTCACCGCAGCCGCGGTCGCTGCGGAGAAGGCGACTGGGCTTCCGTGGGTGCGTCTGGTGCGCACGCGGGTGCTGGAGCCGCTCGGCGCCACGGCGACGGCGCTCACCTACCGGGAGTTCATGACGGCGACGAACCGGGCGACGCCGCACCGGATCCTGAACGGGTCTCTGCAGCCGCAGCGGCCGGCGGAAGGCGCGGTCTTCGCGCCGGCCCGCGGCGTCGGCGCCAGCGTCGCCGAACTCGTGCCCTACGTGCGCATGCTGCTGAACGGGGGCGCTCTCGGCGGCGTGCGCGTCGCGCCCGCCGCCGCTCTGGCAGAGACGCTCGCTCCGACCACGGTCGTCTCCGCGGGCGACGCAGGGCCGGAGACGTTCGCGCTGGGCTGGCGGACGTTCGCCGCCGCCGATCGCCTCGTTGCCCAGGCGGAGGGCGACCTCGAGCGCGGCTCGGCGGCGCTTCTCGGCCTGGTGCCGGCGGACGGCGTCGCGATCATCGTTCTCGCCAACTCGGCGCCCGAGGGAGGCATGCTCGCGCGGGCGCTCAGCCGCACGCTGCTCGACCTGTACGGGCCCGGGGCGCCGCGGGACGACTGGCTGGTCCGGGAGAGGGAGCTCACGGAAGCCGAAGCCGAAGCGCAGGCCCTGGCGGACCCGCGCGGGTCCGGCCCGTGCGGGCCGGCGCCGCAGCCTCGGGCCGGCGCCGCAGCCCCGCGGCAGCGGTCCGCGTACGAGGGCGTGTATCGCGACCGGTACTATGGGGACGTGACCGTCGGCAAGGGGCTGGGCGATGGACTGCGCGTGCGCCTTGGGCGTGGCCTGACGTTGCGCTACGTGCCGTGGGACGGGGACACCTGGCGAGAGGTGGGATCGAGTACGACGGCGGTGTTCACGGTGCGCGACGGACGGGCGACGAGGCTGCGGCTGGCGCTGCTGACCTTCGACGGGCGCGACGGCACGTTCGTGCGGCGCCGCTGAGGCGAGGGTCGGGCGCCGGGCGCCGCCGTCCGGCCGCGCCGGCGGGCTACTTTCGGCGGCGCCCCGCGAACCTCGCGTTCAGCCACATGCCGAACGCGAGACCGCCGATGGCGGCGCCGATCAGCAGGACCCAGGCGCTGATGCCGCTCACCGCGACCATTGTGGTCATCGTGTCGTCATCTCCTTTGCGGCGACCGCCGCGTCACCAGCCGGGCAGGCTCTGGCGGCCCTGCAGGGCGCGTGCGCCGGTCACGTCTTCGTTGACTTCGAGGATGCCCTTGTAGGCGCCGGAGTCGTCGCGCAGGGCGATGTACCGCGTGCGCTTCATGCGCTCACCCTGCTGCTCCCAGCCCTCCGCTACGTCCTTGGCTCCGGATCTTGAAGGCGCGCAGGATCTCCTCCAGGCACTCGAGCGTGTGCTCGGGGTGGCAGTCGCGCACGTCGCGGCCGATGTAGCGCGCGTCGCAGGTCCTGGTAGGTGTCGCCCTTCCAGTACACCAGCACGTCGTGTTCGTCGGCGACGCTGACGTCGACGGGGAGGAAGCGAAACACCAGGTCCGCCAGCTCGGGGGTGAGACTGCCGCGTTGCCAGAACATGGGCGAACCGCCTCTCGTTGTAGCTGCCTGCCGGTCTCCATCGTATCGCATCGGGCGACTTCGGCGGCGACTCGGGCGGGGCGCCGGCGGGCGGTTCGCAGGTCTCAACGGCTTCGGCGCGAACGCAAGGGGAATGGTCTTTGACGAGGCGCATCTGCGAGAAGGCGGGGGACTCTGAACAGCGACGTGTTCATCAGCCTTATCTACAACGCGGCCCTGCTGTTGGTCCTCGTCTTTCTCTACGACCTCGTCGCACGCTTCCTTCGTCACCAGACGCTGCTCTTCAAGCTGCTCACCGGCCTTCTGCTCGGGGTGATCGCCGTCGCCGTGATGATCGCCAGCGTGCGCCTGCCCGACGGGGTGATCTTCGACACGCGATCCGTGGTCCTCAGCGTGGGCACGCTGTTCTACGGCACGGTCCCGGGGATGATCGCCGGAGCCATCTCCGCCGTCTACCGCATCGGCTTGGGTGGGCCCGGAGCCGTCATGGGGGTGTCGGTCATCGCCATGTCGGTGATCGTCGGGGCGCTCTGGCGGCGCTGGCGCCGCACGGCGAAACGAGATCCGAGCATCCTCGAACTCTACCTGTTCGGGCTCACGGTGCACGTGCTGATGCTGGCGCTCACGTCCACGCTGCCGGACCCGCTGACCACGCTCCGCAGTATCGCCGCGCCGGTGATCGTCATCTACCCGCTCGCCGCCGTGCTGCTCGGTCTGCTCATGATCGACGAGCGGCGCCGGCGGCGCTCCGAGGCCGCCCTGCGCGAGAGCGAGGAGCGGAACCGGACGATCATGGCCACACTGCCGGGGGGGCTGGTGCACATCATCGACCGCGACCTTCGCTACGTGTTCACTGCGGGGGAAGGTATGGCTGCGGTCGGCCTCACCAACGAGATGCTCGCGGGCAAGCGCATCGACGAGGTGCTGGATGCGGACACCGCCGCCACAGTGGAGACCAACTACCGCCGCGTCCTCGAAGGCGAGACGGTGCGCTTCGAGGGCGTCTTCAACGAGCACGCGTTTCTCGTGACCTCGGCTCCGCTTCGGGGCCTGGATGGGGAGATCGCGCACATCCTCACGCTGTCGGTGGACATCACCGATCGCCGGCACGCGGAGGACGAGGTCCGGCGCCTCAACGCGGACCTGGCGCGGCGCATCGACGAACGCACGGCCCAGCTGCGGCACGCCAACGAGGAGCTGGAGTCCTTCGCCTACTCCGTCGCCCACGACCTGCGCGCGCCGCTCCGCGCCGTGGACGGGTTCGCGACCCTGATCGAGGAAGAGGGAGCGGCCGTCCTGAACGAGGAATGCCGCGGGTACCTCGTGCGCGTGCGTGCCGCGGTCGGCAAGATGGGGACGCTGATCGACGGCCTGCTGCGGCTCTCTCGCCTGTCGCGGTCGCAGGCGAAGATGACGACTGTCGACCTCTCCGCACTGGCGGTCGAGGCGGCCGCCGACCTGGCCCGGCTGGATCCCGGGCGTCGCGTCGAGGTCAGGGTCGAGCCCGGACTGGTCGCTTCCGGCGATCGGGAGCTGCTGAGGGCGGCGCTCGACAACCTGCTGGGCAACGCCTGGAAGTTCACCCGGGAGACGCCGGACGCGCGCATCGAGGTCGGCAGGGATCTTCGCGACGGGCAGGCGGTCTACTACGTCCGCGACAACGGCGTCGGCTTCGATCAGCAGTACGTCGACAAGCTGTTCAGGCCGTTCGAGCGGCTGCATCTCGAGAGCGAATACGAGGGCACCGGCATCGGCCTGGCCAGTGTCGCTCGAATCGTGGCCCGGCACCGTGGGCGCGTGTGGGCCGAAGGCACCGACCACGGCGCGACCTTCTCGTTCACGCTCGGCACGGAGGTCCCGAGCGCGGACGCGTGAGGCGGCCGGCTCGGGCTGCGGCGCCGGACGCCGCGGCGGCTACCAGTCGAGCAGCCGGCGCTGGCCCTCGAGCGCACGGATGGCCGTGACGTCTTGCACCGTCTCGACGACGCCCCGGTAGGCGCCGGCGTCGTCGCGCACGGCGAAGTGGCGGATGTGCAGGAACGTACCGCCGACCTCGATCCAGAACTCGGCGGTGCTCTGCTCACCGGCGAGGAAGGCGTCGATGAGCTGCTGCACCTTGTGCACGCTCGCGGCGGGTGGCAGTTCTGCACCTTGCGGCCGATCACCCCGGGGCTGCGCGGGAAGATCCGGTGGCCCTCGCTGTAGAAGCGCACGCGGTCGTGCTCGTCGACGTACTGGAAGTCGATGGGGAGGACGCCGAGCACGAGGTTGAGCTCCTCCAGGCTGAGGCTGCCGGTGCTGAGGGCGGGAAGGCCGCCGGGCGCAGCCGCCCCGGCCTGGCCCGCCACCGCTTCGGCGGCCTCTCCCGCGCCCGGCAGACTCGCCGCGGCCGCGCCGCCCGCCGCGGCCGCGCCCGCCGCGGCCGTGCCACTCGGGCACGCCGTCGATGAAGGCGTAGCCGATGTCGCCTTCGCCGGCGCGGATCTGCGCCCACTCCGCGTCGGCCAGCGTGCCGATCGCCATCGGGTGCAGGACCTGCTCCTCTTTGGTCACCATGTCGTCGGCCATCTTGGCGAGTGCGAGGCAGGTGCTCACGGCGAGTCCGGCGTCGTCGTCGGCGATCGTCTGCCGCGCCTGCTTGACGAGCGCGCGAATGTCGTCGTGGATCGCCCACATCACGCTGCTGGGGCCCTCCACCCCATGGTCCTCGAGGAAGGGGAAGAGCTGGTTCTCCTTGCGCAGGTAGTGCTTGTCGACGTTGGAGAGCCGCTCCACGGTGTCGCCCAGCGCGCTCTTGAGGCGCGCCCAAGTGGCGCCGTCCGGCGGCTAGCCGATCGCCTCGGCGAC
Source organism: uncultured Actinomycetes bacterium (assembly GCA_963709345.1). Classification (GTDB taxonomy): domain Bacteria; phylum Actinomycetota; class Thermoleophilia; order UBA2241; family UBA2241; genus CAIXSE01. The sequence goes on along the minus strand of CAVPVX010000007.1, from coordinate 523,379 downwards.
CTTGCGCAGTGACGCCGTGACCTGCAGCAGCGCCTGGTTCTCGCGCTGAAAGGTGTCCAGCGGGTGACCGGCCGGCGCGGTGACCGCCTCGTGGCCCTCCAGTGCGTCGGCGAACACCTGCACGTGCACGTCGCAGAGGCGCTTGACCTTGCTGTCGGGCACGCCGCCCTCGATGAGCTTCTGCTCCATGGCGGCGATCTCGGTGGCCTCGACGTCGGCGATGAGTTCCTCGACGGCCGGCTTGACCTCCTCGACCGTCTTGCCGGCGTGCAGGTCCTTGACGATGTCGTGCAGCGCCTGGAGGCGGGCGGGGTCGATGGTCTTCGCGTCGGCGACGTCGGCGATCGGCGGCCGCGTGCCGGTCTGCTTCTCGATCTCCGTCGCGATGTCGTCGGTGAGCCGGTTGAGGGGTACGTTGCCCTGCTCCGCCACCGTGTCCAGCGGCGCCATGCGGCCCACGGTTCGGCGCAGTACCGGGTTGGTCAGCTTCTTGAACTCCGGGTGGTACTCCGCCAGGAAGTCCAGCAGGAACGGGTACTCCTTGAGCAGAGTGTGGACCGTGGTCTTGGGGGTGAGGGTGAGCGGCGCTGTGGTCATACCCGACTCCAAAGGTTGGGATTATCTCTGAGCGGATGGCACCACCGGCAAACGCCGGCGCTCCGCGCCGTCCGCTGTCTGCAGGCGGGGCGCCTGCCGCCGGACTACCTCGAGGCGCGCCGCGCCTGGCGACGCTTGTGGCGCCGCCACATCAGCGCGAACTGCCCGACCACGAACGCCACGACGGCGGTGATCAGCAATCCGAGCCAGAGCGGCAGCGTGAACTCCCAGAACAGGTACTTGAACGTGGTGTCCGCCGTGTTCTGGAAGATGAAGACCAGCAGAAGCACAAGCAGGATGCCACCGCCGATCAGAAAGCCGTTGCCGCCGCTCGACTGCTGTGATCCTGAGACCTGTGTCATCACGCGCCTCCTCGGAGTTCGCTCGCCTGCCCCCGCGGACCCAGATGCAGTCGCGCGGCATCCCTCGCGGATGTCTTGCCCGTGGGTTACGGCGCGGATGCCGCTGCTTCCCGCTGGAGAAGCAAGGCTTCTGGCGCCGGCGATGCTGTACCTGCGCGCCGAGCCGCGGCACCGTGACGGAGGGCGACGGCGCCGAGCACCGTCAGTTCACGACCAGCGCTCGGGAGCCCATCTTGGATTGCGGGTTGACGGCCTTGTCCGTGGCTTGGAACTTCCACGTGTGCCGACCCCGCGCGAGCGTACACCGCCAGCGGTGGGTCAGGGCGCGCCCGGTCGCCTTGGCGCCGAGCCTGAGTGTCTTCACCGGCTTGGCGCCACGGTAGATCGCGATGGCGAGGGTGGCGGAGGGTGAGCGGTCGCTCACCTTGTACCGGAAGCTCTCCCGTGCGCCCTTCCTGACGCTGACGCCGCCGAGCGCGCTGGTCGTGGGCCCCAGCGTGTCGATCTGCACCTCGCTCGTGCGTGACTGCTCCCAGTTGCCCCGGTGGTCGGCGGAACGATAGTCGATCGTGTGCAGGCCGTCGCTCGCGTGCGTTGACGGCGCCGGCACGTCGATCGACGTGCCCTCCATCCAGGAACCGCCGTCGAGACGGTACCGGGTGACCTCGACTCCCGAGTCGGCGTCGCTCGCCGTCAAGGTGAGGGTGAGCGGGAGTCGCGACCAGCCCGACGCCGGCAAGCCGACGAGGCTCGTGACCGGCGCTACGGACTCGTCTGTGCCCAGCCACGCGTCGTAGCCCTCTAGGATCTGGCCGACGCCGAACGTGATGCTGCTGCCTCCGGCGAGCCCGGCCGAGTTGTCCCAGTACTCGTCGGCCAGCAGCGGCCCTTCCGGCGGGTAGAACTGGAAGCGGTAGGTCCACGTGTCGAAGCCGTCCATGCCCCAGCGGCCTTCCTCGAAGACGGGCGTCTCTCCGCCCCGGATCCACTCCTGCGCGTCCGGGTCCCAGTCATACCAGACGACCATTCCTCCCTCGAGCGGGCCCCCGGCGCTATCGTAGACGTGACCGCTGATCGCGGCGCCAAGATCGAGGTCTCCCTTCACGAAGACTGATGAGCCCGGCGTGACGAGCACCGTCTGTGCGTCCCAGACGAAATGGGCGTCCGGGTGGTATTCGACCGCGTACGTCCCAGCGTCGTCACCGTGGTCACTGAAGCGGAGGGCCCACTGGCCAGCACGCACGCGCTCGAGCACGTACTCGCCGCCGACTGGGTCGACGTCCTGGAACTCGAGCGGATACTGCTCCCACGCCTGCTTGGCCGGGGTCCAGCAGTATGCCTGCGCCCAGGCGTTCAGGCGGTGTGAGCCGTCGCCCTCGACCCAGCCGTAGATCGTGCCGCAGCCCGAGAGGGCGGCGTCGATGCCGGTCACCGATGCGCCGTCGTCAACGACGATTGGGTCGCTGAAGTCCTGCGATGCGTTGTCGTCGTACTACTCGTCGGCGTAGGCGCCGTTCGTGTCGCCGTCCTGGTCGTTGAACCAGTCGATGTAGTCTCCCGGCGCCAGCCCACTCATGACGTAGGCGCCGTCTGCCGCAGTGACGGCGTCGCCCGTGGGCTGACCGTCTTGGTCCACGAGAGACGCGTACATCTGGATGTCCGCTACTCCCGCATGAGTCACGGCGTCGGTCACCGTCCCGGAGATGGAGCCGGTCGCGGCGTGCGCCTCGACGGCGAAGGCCGTCGTCCACAGGGCGAGGGCGGTCAGCATGTACAGGACGGTCAAACCGCGGCGCTTCATCATGCCCCCCTTCGGCACCCGCGGCCGGGCGAGACGCGCGGCCGTCACGGCATGAGCATCAAGGTACGCCTTGTGCTACATGGCGACACTGGCGGCGGCCGTTCGTCGCCTGGGCACGGCGTGTCGCCTCCCTGGCGATCTAAGGTCCAACGTTGTCTCGGCGCTCTCGGGGGTAGATGCTGTAGAGCAATGGTCTGAGGGTGTGGTCGCCTGAGCAGGAAGTGCGCGGTTTGCGCAGGCCAATCGTTCCGCCTTGGAAGGGGGCGCGGACGGATGCCCGTCCAACGGTTCCACGGTCCCCTGCGGCAACCCGGCGCATCATGCGTTCGCTGATCCTCGTCGCGCTGCTCGCCTTGGGCTGCGCGACGCTCGGCGTTGCGGGTCAGCGCGCCGACGCCGGGGAGAGTGCGCCCGCGGTAGCATCCGCGGCGAGTTCGTCGTCGAGCACACCAGCTGCGTCGTCACCGGCCGCGCCCTCGCGAACGGTCCGCATCGGCCTGTATCAGAACGAACCGAAGGTGTTCACCGATGCCGCCGGCCGGCCCGCCGGCTTCTTTGTCGACCTGTTCGACGCGATCGGCCGGGCGGAGGGCTGGCGGGTCGTCTGGGTGCCGGCCGAGTGGGAGGCTGGCCTCGAGGCGCTCGAGAACGGGCGACTCGACCTCATGCCGGACGTCGCCATCACGGAGGAGCGCACCGCCGTCCTCGACTTCAACAAGACGCCGGTGATCGAGAGCTGGTCGCAGCTCTACGTCGATCGCGACCTTCCCTTGGGCGGATTCCAGTCGCTGCACGGCAAGCGCGTGGCGGTGCTCGACGGGTCCGTGCAGCAGGAAGAGTTCGCGCAGATCGTCAGCGGCCTGGGCATCCGAGTCACGCTCGTCCCTGTGGAGTCGTACCAGCGCGCCTTCGAGATGACGCGCGACGGCTCCGTGGACGCGGCCATCGCCAACCGGTTCTTCGGCGATCACTTCTACCGGAGCTATGGGCTGACGAGGTCCGATGTCGTCTTCAATCTCACCAGCCTCTACTTCGCCACGGGCAAGGGCCAGCATGAGGATCTCCTCACGGCCATCGACCGTCACCTGCGGGCATGGAAGGACCAGCCCGATTCGCCGTACTACGCGGCGCTGACGCGCTGGCTCGAACAGCCGAGCACGACGTCCACGGAATATCGTGTGTCGCGGTGGCTGACCTGGACGCTGGGCATCATCGCCGTGCTCCTCTTTGCCACGACCGTTGGGGTCGTGCTCTCGCGCCGGCAGGTGAAGGCCCAGACGAGGCATCTCACCGAGGCCAATGAGGCTCTGAGCGTCGCGCATCAGCAGCTCGAGAACATCATCGAGTTCCTGCCGGATGCCACCATCGTCATTGACGAGGCCAAACGGGTCGTGGCGTGGAACCGGGCCTGCGAGACGATGACCGGCGTGAAGAAGGATGCCGTCATGGGCCGCGACGACTTCGCGTATGCCGTGCCGTTCTACGGTGAGCGGCGGCCTGTCCTCATCGACCTGTTGGACGCGCCGGCGGCGGAGCTGGGCGCCGGGTACGACCATGTCGAGCGGGCTGGGGACACCATCACTGGCGAGGCCTGGAATCCTGAGCTGCGGGGTGGCGAGGGCGCTCGTCTCTGGTGTGCAGCGGCGCCGCTCTTCGACGGGGACGGGCGGCGTTCCGGCGCCATCGAGGTCCTGCGCGATGTGACCGAGCAACGGCGCGTCGAGATGGCGTTGTTCGACAACGAGCGGAAGTACCGCGAGCTCGTGGAACACGCCAACAGCATCATCCTGCGCTGGACGCGCGACGGGCGGATCACCTTCCTCAACGAGTTCGGACAGCGGTTCTTCGGCTACGGCGCAGAAGAGATCGAGGGCCGTCCGGTCATGGGTACCATCGTCCCCATGAGTGACACCTACGGACGTGACCTTGGTGACCTTATGGAGAGGATCTTGGCCGACCCTGTCGCCTTCGAACAGAGCGTGAACGAGAACATGCTCCGCAGCGGGGAGCGAGTCTGGATCGCGTGGACCAACAAGACCGTGCTTGACGCGGAGGGCGAGGTGGCCGAGATCCTGAGCGTCGGCACGGACATCACGAGGCTCAAGCAGGCGGAGAAGGAGATCCGGGAGCTCAACACGACGCTTGAGCGGCGCGTCGCTCTGCGGACCGCCGAGCTGGCGGTGGCCAGAGACCGGGCGGAGGCGGCCGACCGCCTGAAGTCCGCCTTCCTGGCTACCATGTCGCACGAACTGCGCACGCCCCTCAACTCGATCATCGGCTTCACCGGCATCCTGCTCCAGGAGATGGCCGGTCCGTTGGGCGCGGAGCAGCGCAAGCAGCTCGAGATGGTCCGCGACAGCTCGCGGCACCTCCTGGCGCTGATCAACGATGTGCTCGACATCTCCAAGATCGAGGCCGGGCAGATGACCGTCGGCAGCGAGCCGTTCGATCTGAGAGTCTCGATCGAGAACGCCGTCGGCCTCGTGCGGCCGTTGGCCGAGAAGAAGCAACTCGTGCTGGGCACGATGCTCGCTTCGGGGATCGGCACGCTGGTCAGTGACCCGCGACGCGTCGAGCAGGTGCTGATCAATCTCCTCAACAACGCGATCAAGTTCACGGACGAAGGCGCGGTCACGGTCGGGGCGGAGATCACGCCGCCTGGAATGGACGCCCCACACGCGACGATCCGTATCTCCGTCACCGACACCGGCATCGGTATCAGGCCGGAGGACTTGGCCGAGCTGTTCCAGCCCTTCCGGCAGGTCGACACGGGGCTCGCGCGGCAGCACGAAGGGACTGGACTCGGCCTGGCGATCTGTCGCCGCCTGGCCGAGCTGCTCGGCGGAGCGGTGACCGCGGAAAGTGAATGGGGCAGGGGCAGCGTGTTCACGCTGACGCTTCCCATGGATACGAACGACGCGCCAGAGGTGAATCTTCCATGACGGCACAATGCATCCTGATCGTGGACGACAGGGAGGAGAATCTCTATCTCCTGCGTGTCCTGTTGGAGGCCAGCGGCTACGAGGTGGTCGAAGCCGCCAATGGCGTCGAGGCGCTCAAAGCCGCGCGGCAGCGGCCTCCGGACATGATCATCACCGACATCCTCATGCCGGTCATGGACGGGTTCGCCCTATGCCGCGAGTGGAAGCGGGACGCGCACCTGGGATCGATACCGCTCGTCTTCTACACTGCGACGTACACCGACGAGCGGGACCGGGAGTTCGCCCTCAGCCTCGGCGCCCAGCGCTTCATTGTCAAGCCGCAGGAGCCGGATGACTTCATGGCGATCGTCCGGGAGACCATCCAGGAGGTCGGGAAGCCCCTCGTCGTGCCGGCCGCGACAGGGGTCGGCGAGCCGGAGCCGCTCACGGCAGAGCCAGGCGGTGAAGGGGAGCACGCCTATCTGAAGCAGTACAGTGAGACACTCATCCGCAAGCTTGAGTCCAAGATGGAGCAACTGGAGCGCCTCAACCGCGATCTCGAGCTGGACATCGCCGCGCGCGAGCAGGCGGAGGCCGAGGTGTGCCGTTTGAACGAGACGCTGGAGAGGCGCGTCGCCGAGCGCACGGCCCAGCTCGAGGCGGCGAACCAGGATCTGACAGCCTTCTCCTACTCCGTCAGCCACGATTTGCGCGCTCCGCTGCGCGCACTGGACGGCTTCTCGGCCGCACTCCTCGAGGACTGCGGGGACGCGCTCGACGAGACGTGCAAGGGACACTTGGTCCGCATCCGCAGGGCGAGCCAGATGATGGCCGGCCTGATCGATGCTCTGCTTGCGTTGTCACGCGTTGCGCAGGCGGAGGTGCGGCAAACGGATGTCGACCTATCCGAGGTGGCGAGGCGCGTCGCCGGGGGCCTGAGCGCGGGTGCGCCCGAGCGGGAGGCCGAGTGGCGGATCGAACCCGACATCATCGTCTCAGCCGATGTCGTCTTGCTGCAAAGCGTGCTCGCGAATCTGCTTGGGAACGCCTGGAAGTTCACCTCGAAGCACCCCCGCGCGACGATTGAGGTCGGGACGGTCGCCGTCGAGGGCGAACGGGCGATCTTCGTCCGTGATGATGGAGCAGGTTTCGACATGCAGTTTGCGTCGCACATGTTCCGCGCGTTCCAGCGCCTCCACTCCGACGAGGAATTCGCGGGAACCGGCATCGGGCTCGCAACGGTGAAGCGGATCATCGAGAAGCACGGCGGACGCATCTGGGCAGAAGGCAGGCCCGAAGAGGGCGCAACCTTCTTCTTCACTCTCGCGTAGGGGAGCGTCCGGGGCGCGCCCAGATGCAGCCGACGCCTCAACCGAAAGGGGGACTCCCGATGGCTCTCACGAAGGCAGCGCTCCAGACCCTCACAAGGATCACGCCGGTCGGGATCTTCCACACGGACGCCGACGGCGCCATCGATTACGTCAACCCGAAATGGTGCGAGATCTCGGGGCTTCGTGCCAGCGAGGCCTGGAGTGATGCATGGCTTGACGCGGTGCATCCTGACGACAGGGATGCCTTGCGCGAGGCCTGGCTGGAGGCCGCCCGGCTGCGACAGGCTTCAGTTGCGGACTATCGCTTCGTACACCCGGACGGAACGGTTGTGTGGGTAATGGGGCAGGTGGTTCCGGAGCTGGATCACGAGCGTCGGGTCGTCGGCTACGTGGGCACGATCACCGACATCACGGGGCGCAAGCGACTGGAGGCAGCGCTCCAGGCGAGCGAGCGCCAGCGCTCTCTGATCTACGCCAACATCTCCGATGGCGTCTTCTACCTGGCGGTCGAACCGGGCGGCCGGTTTCGCTTCGTCTCGGTCAACCCGGCGTTTCTCACGGCGACCGGCCTCGCGGAGGGTCAGGTCGTCGGCAGCCTGGTCCAGGATGTCATCCCGGAGCCGGCATGCGCCCTGGTCCTTGGGCGCTACCGTGAAGCGATCCGTACGGGAATGACCGTCGGCTGGGAGGAAGTCACACCGTATCCGGCCGGCAAGAAGTACGGCGAGGTCGCCGTCACGCCGGTGCTCGACGCGGACGGCGTCTGCCGCCATCTCATCGGCACCGTGCACGACATCACGGAGCGCGTCGAGACGGACGCGGAGCTTCGTCGCCTGAACACCGATCTCGAGGCGCGCGTGGCGCAGCGCACGGAGGAGTTGAACGCAGCCATGTTGCGGGCGCTGGAGTCCGATCGCCTCAAGTCGGTGTTTCTCGCGACCATGTCCCATGAGCTGCGGACCCCGCTCAACTCAATCATCGGCTTCACCGGCGTGCTGCTCCAAGGACTGGCAGGCCCGCTCAACGACGAGCAGACGAAGCAGCTGGCCATGGCGCGCGACAGCGCCCGGCACCTGCTTGCGCTGATCACAGACGTGCTCGACATCTCCAGGATCGAGGCGGGGGAGCTGGAGGTGGCGCACGAGCCCTTCGAGATGCGCGCCGCCATTGAAGACACGCTGGGCGCGGTCTCGCCGCAGGCGCAGAAGAAGGGCCTGACGCTCAGCGCTGCCATCGCTCCAAACGTCGGAGTCGTCACCGGCGACCGGCGACGGGTGGAGCAAGTCCTGCTCAACCTCTTGAGCAACGCCATCAAGTTCACCGAGCGGGGCGAGATCCGGCTGGCGTGCTGGACTCAGGACGGGTGGCTCGAGACCGGCGTGCACGACACCGGCATCGGCATCCGCTCGGATGATCTCCGGCGACTCTTCGAACCCTTTCAGCAACTGGAGACCGGGCTGAACCGGAGCCACGAGGGCACCGGGCTGGGCCTGGCCATCTGCAAGAACCTCATAGGCCTGCTTGGGGGGGAAATCCGTGTCGAGAGCGAATGGGGTGCGGGGAGCACCTTCACCTTCACCTTGCCCCTGTCGATACAAGGAGGGCCCGGTGGCGGACATCCTGATCATTGAAGACAACGAGCAGAACCTCTACCTGGAAGCGTTCATCCTGGAGAAGGGCGGCCATGTGGTGACGGCGGCGCTCGATGGTGCGCAGGGCATCCGCCTGGCCGAGGACCTGCGGCCGGCATTGATCCTGCTGGATATCCAACTGCCGGTCATGGATGGCTACGCGGTCGCCGACGAACTGCGGCGCAATCCCGCACTCGCAGGCACGCCCATCGTCGCTGTCACCTCATACGCCATGGCCGGCGACCGCGAGCGGATCCTCTCAGCCGGGTGCAACGGCTACATGGAGAAGCCGATCAATCCCGAAACCTTCCTCGCCGAAGTATCGTCCTTCCTGCCCGACGATCCGCCGGCCGCGCCGGGCGAGAAGTGACCCGCGTATGAGCAAGATCCTCATCGTCGATGATCACGAGGAGAATCTCTATCTGCTCCGCGCCATGCTGACCGCGATCGGTGCTGAGGTGCTCGAGGCCGCCAACGGCGCCGAAGCGCTGGCGCTGGCACGCCGCACGCGCCCCGACTTGATCATCTCCGACATCCTCATGCCTCAGATGGACGGCTACGCCCTGTGCCGCGAGTGCAAGCGCGACGAACGACTGCGCGACGTCCCCTTCGTGTTCTACACGGCCACCTACACGGATGCGCGCGACGAGGCCCTGGCGCTGCAGATGGGTGCGGCGCGCTTCATCGTCAAGCCCGTCGAGAGCGAGGAGTTCCACGCCGTCGTGAGCGAAGTGCTTAGCGAGGGGCCCGGCGACCATTCGTCGGCGCCACCGGCTCCTCCGGAAGAAGAGACGGAGTTCTACCGGATGTACAGCGACGCCCTCGTCCGCAAGCTGGAAGACAAGATGCTTGACCTCGATCGGCTGAGCCGCGACCACGCCGAGCACGCACACTTCCTCGGAGAGCTTCTCGAGTCGATCCCGGCACCGGTGTTCTACAAGGATGCGGCTCTGCGGTACGTGGGCTGCAACGAGGCCTTCGCGAGGTTCGTGGGCCATCCCCGGGACGAGGTCGTCGGGAAGAGCGCCATCGATGTCTATCCAGCCGAATTGGCCACGCGCTTCGAAGCCTCGGACCGTGCGCTACTGGCGCACCCGGACACGCCGCTCCAGAGCGAGATGGAGGTGCCCGGCCCCGACCAGCGAGTGCGATCGGTGGTGACGCACAAGGCCGTCTTCTCGGACATCGACGGCAAGCCGATCGGCATCGTCGGCGTCAAACTCGATGTGACCGCGATCCGCCGGGCCGAGGAGGATCTCGCCGCGAGCGCCGCGCAGCTGCAGCGAACCCTGGATGCGGCGATCGCCGCCCTCGCAGCCACCACTGAGTTGCGCGACCCGTATACCGCCGGTCACCAGCGCCGGGTCGCGGAGCTGGCCTGCGCGATCTCCGTCGAGCTCGACTGGCCGAAGGAGCGGGTCGAGTCGCTGCGCACCGCCGCGCTGCTGCACGACATCGGCAAGATCGTCGTGCCGGCCGAGATCCTCAGCCGGCCCGGCCGGCTCACCGACACCGAGATGCTGCTCGTTCGCCAGCACGCGACCGCAAGCGCCGACACCGTCGCCGACATCTTCCAAGGTGTGATCGCGGAGACGATTCGGCAGCATCACGAGCGCCTGGACGGCTCGGGATACCCGGCCGGTCTGGGCGGCGAGGAGATCCTGCCGGAGGCGCGGGTGCTGGCCGTCGCCGACGTGTGCGAGGCGATGCTCTCCCACAGGCCCTACCGGCCCGCTCTGCCGCTGGAAGAGGCCGTCACCGAGATCGAGGGCGGAGCCGACACTCGGTACGACGCGGACGCGTCCGCGGCCTGCGTCAGTCTCTTCGGAGACAGGGGTTTCGCGTTCGTCGGCTGAGCGGCGCTCAGGCCTGGTCGCTCAGCAGCGGCAGCGTGACCGTGAACGTCGCGCCGGCGCCGGGTGACGTGTCGAGCCGGACGGCGCCGCCGTGCGCCTCGACGATGGCGGCGACGATGGCGAGACCGAGGCCGGCGCCGCCGGTCTCGCGGGCGCGCGATTCGTCGGCGCGGAAGAAGGGCTCGAACACCTTGGCGGCGACGGCGGGCTCAAGGCCGGGGCCGTCGTCGGCGACGGCGAGCGCAGCGTGCCCGTCGCCGGCCGTCAGGCGCACGCGGATCGCCGCCTCCTCGGGTGTGTGGCGCACGGCGTTGCTCAGCAGGTTGGCGGCGACCTGGCGGAGTTGGTGGTCGTCGCCGAGCACGTCGGCCGTCTCAACGGTCTCAAGCCCGATGTCGCGCCGCGGCGACGCGGCGCGCGCATCGCTCACGGCGTCGCTGACGACGCACGCGAAGTCCACTGGCGCCCGCTCGGGCTCACGACTCTCCCCGAGCCGCGCGAGCACGAGGAGCTCCTCGACCATGAGGCCCATGCGTTTGCTCTCCTCCTCGATGCGGCGCATCGCGAGGTCGAGATCCTCGGGGTCGTCCTTGGCGCGCTCGAACATCTCCGAGTACCCGCGGATGCTGGTGAGCGGGGTGCGCAGCTCGTGTGACGCGTCGGCGAGGAAGCGCCGCAGCTTGTCCTCGGTGGCGGCGCGTTCGGCGAACGCCTCCTCGATGCGCGCTAGCATCGTGTTCAGGCTGAGGCCGAGACGCCCTACTTCCGTGCGCGGCTCGGCCGGCTGCACGCGCCGCGTCAGATCGCCGGCGGCGATGGCGTCGGCGGTCACGGCCATGGTCTCGAGCGGCCGAAGGTCGCGCTTGATGATGAGCCAGGTGGCGACGGCGAGCGCGGCGAGCACGCCGAGCAGCACCACGACCTCCACGCCGATGAGCTGCGTGAGCGTCTGGCGGGTCTCCGTGAGAGGCACCGCGACGACCAGCACCCGCTGCACGCCGGGCACGTCCTGGACAAGCACGCGGAAGCCCGGAGCCGCGCTGCCGGCGGTGCTGCCGGCGGAGAAGATCGTCCCGCCGCGGGCGCGTGCCGCTGACGGCAGCGGGTCGGGCAGCACCGGCGCCGGCTCGTCGCCGCCGTAGGAGAAGGTCACCGTGTTGAGGATGGAACCGTTCGCGTCACGGACCTGACCGTACGTCCCGGGGGGCAGGTTGCCGTCGCGACCGTCCCTCGTAGGGTCGAACGGCAGGGCGCTGCCGGGCCCGCTGGAGAGCGCTCTGGCGACGGGCACGCGCGCGTCGCGCAGCTGCTGGTCGACGCGCTCCAGCAGGAACGAGCGCAGCGACAGGTACGTGGCCGCGCCGGCCACGACGAAGCCGGTGGCCACCAGGGCAAGGACGGCCAGCAGCAGGCGGGTGCGCAGGCTCACGGCGTCGTCGTCACTCTTTGGGAAGGCGCAGGCTGTAGCCCACGCCGCGGACGGTGTGGATCAGCGGGGCGCCCCCGGCGTCGACTTTGCGCCGCAGGTAGCTGATGTAGGTCTCGACGATGTTGGCGTTGCCGCCGAAGTCGTAGTTCCAGACGTGGTCGAGGATCTGGTCCTTGCTCAGCACGCGGCGCGCGTTGAGGAGCAGGTAGCGGAGAAGCTTGAACTCGGTCGCCGTGAGCTCGATCTCGCGCCCCGCGCGCCAGACCTCGTGCGTGTCCTCGTCGAGCTCGAGATCGGAGAAGGCGAGCCGGCCGGGCGAAGCGGAGGCCGGCTGCACGCGCCGCAGGATCGCGCGGATGCGCGCCACCAGCTCCTCGACGCTGAACGGCTTGGTCATGTAGTCGTCCCCGCCGAGCGTGAGCCCGCGCACCTTGTCGTCCGTCGCGTCACGGGCGGTGAGGAAGAGGACGGGCGTGCCGGCGCCGCTGTTGCGCAGGCGCCGGGCGACCTCGAAGCCGTCGATTCCCGGCATCATGATGTCGAGCACGATCAGGTCCGGCGCGAACGCCTCCGCGGCATCGAGAGCCTCACGGCCGTTGTGAGCCACCTGCACGGCGAACTGCTCGTAGCGCAGAGCCATCGAGACGAGGTCGGTGATGCTGTCCTCGTCGTCGACGACGAGCACCCGTGTCGCCCCGGCCGGTGTCTCGATCATGGTGGCCCTCCCGCGGTGGTCCGTCCGTTTTCTTCCCCGCGACGATTGTACGCGCCTTTTCTGTGCGTTTCCTGAGAAGAGCCTGAAGGCCGCCTGAAGCTCACGCCGGGCGGCCGCGCCGACGGGTCTCAGGCGACTCACAGCGTGGCTTCAGTCGGTTCCAAGCCCCGCCCGCTAGAACTGGGGCAGGACGCCATGTGGCGGCGGAGCGGAGCGTACCGTGCCGCCCGTCAGCGAACGAGGAGGGACGATGTTCTTCACCTACGTGTTCCGTGAGCTGCGCCGCCGACATCGGCAGGCGCTGCTCACTGCTCTGGGGCTCGCCGTCGGCGTGGCCCTGGTCGTGGCGGTGACTGCCTACGCTGGCGGTGTCAGCAACGCTCAAGACGAGGTGCTGCAATCGCTCTACGGTGTCGGCACCGACATCACCGTCTCGCAGGAGCGCAAACTCGATGAGGGCGGCCCCCAGCGATTGGGCATGCGGCCGCCCAGAGACGCGACAGAGGGCGGCACCATCGACCGCACCAGGATCACCAGCAGCCCGGGCCAGCAGGCCATCGCGGAGAAGAGGGTGGCGACCATTTCCGCGCTCGATGGCGTGAATGCCGTCACCGGCAGCCTGAGCTTGAACTCCATCCACGTATCCGGCGAGTTCGACCCGAGCCAGGAAGGCGGCGGGGGCGGCGGCGGGGGCGCTGGCGGCGCCGAGGAACAGGCGGGCGGCGCGTCCGGCGTGTCGGCCATCGACGTCTCAACGTTCTCGATCACCGGCGTGGAAGTCACGGATCTCAAGTTGGGCCCTCTCAGTGCCGGGCAGATCACTTCCGGTCGCACGCTTACCAGCGATGAGACCAACGCGAAGGTGGCGCTGGTCACGAAGGCCTACGCGAAGCAGAACTCCCTGGCGGTCGGCGACACGATGAAGATCGACACGACCAAGTTCGAGATCGTCGGCATCGTCGCCCTGCCCAGCGGAAGCACGTCGTCGGACGTCTACATCCCCTTGGCGCGTGCCCAGAAACTCAGCGACAACGCGGACAAGGTCAATCAGATCTATGTGCAGGCGGGCAGCGCCGACCAGATCGCGAGTGTGAAGGCCGAGATCGAGAAGGTCCTTCCCAAGGCGACCGTCACCACGTCGGCCGATCTCGCCGACCAGGTGAGTGGCTCGCTCTCGAGTGCCTCCGGCCTCGCGGATACGCTCGGCAAGTGGCTCACCGTCGCAGCCTTGGTCGCCTCCTTCGCCGTGGCCAGCCTGCTGACCGTGTCCGCGGTCTCCCGGCGGGTGCGTGAGTTCGGCACCCTCAAGGCTCTCGGCTGGAAGGGTCGCCGCATCGTCGGCCAAGTGCTCGGCGAGTCCATGGTGCAGGGCGTCATCGGCGCCGTGCTCGGCGTGGTTCTCGGCGTCCTGGGAGCTCGGCTCATCGCCGCGCTTTCTCCCGCGCTGGAGGCGACCGTGGAGTCCGCCGCTCAAGGCATGCGCGGGCCCGGCGCGGAAGGGGCTGCCGAAGCCGCCCAGAGCGTCAGCGTTGCCCTGACGGCCCCCGTGAGCCTGCAGCTCGTCGGCATCGCCGTGGCTCTGGCTCTGGCCGGCGCTCTGGTCGCCGGTGCACTGGGCGGCTGGCGTGCCTCACGGCTGCGTCCGGCCGACGCCCTGCGCCGGGTCGACTGACGCCAGCGAGTCGACCGGCCAGACCCTGATCACTCACGCGAAAGGAAACGCGATGTTGTACGACCTGACCGACGTGACCAAGCGCTACACCCAGCGCCGCAAGCGGATCGACGCTCTGGCGGGGATCGACCTGACCATCGACGAGGGCGAGTTCCTCGCGATCCAAGGCTCGACCGGATCGGGCAAGACGACGCTTCTGCAGATGCTCGGCGCCATGGACCGGCCTTCGGGTGGCAAGCTGCTGTTCGAGGGTCGCGACCTCGCCAAGATGGGCGAGGGCGACCTCTCGGAGCTCAGGAGCCACGCCTTCGGCTTCATCTTCCAGGCCTTCAACCTCATTCCGACCTTGAACGCCCAAGAGAACGTGGAGACGGCGCTCGTGCCGTGGCATGTCGGCGGCGAGGAGCGCCGCCGGCGCGCCGCCGAGGCGCTGGAAGGGGTCGGGTTGGCAGACCGCGCCCGACACATCCCGGCCGAGCTGAGCGGCGGCGAGCAGCAGCGCGTGGCGATCGCGCGGGCGGTCGTCAGAGCCCCCCGCGTGATCTTCGCCGACGAGCCCACCGGGAACTTGGATGAGCGCACACGTGACGACATCGTCGGGCTGCTCGAGCAGCTCTGGCGCGAACGCGGCCAGACGCTGATCGTCGTGACGCACGATACGTGGGTCGCGAGCCGCGCGTCGCGCCGGATCTGGCTCGACCGCGGACGCATCAAGGAGCTGGAGGGCGCGCCATCCAGCGTCCGCGCGGCCGACGACGAGCTCGATGCTGCGCTCCTGCTCGAGCCCGCCCCGCCGGTGGCGGTGAGCTAGCGGCGACTCCTCGGTGACGGGCGCGCGCGGGCGCTTACCGCCCGCGCGCCCTGTCTCCGCCCCTCCTGCTTCACTTCTGCGCTCGCCCGGCCGACAGAGAGAAGGAGAGAGCCTCTGGAATCGGGAAGGACCAGTTCGTGAGCACGAGCATGATTCTGTACGTGTCGCCCCTCGTCGTGTCGGCCGCCGTGCTGGTCGCCCTGTTGGTGATCACCTGGCGCAACCGCGCCGACGCCATCGCCCCGTGGTTCGCGGCCACGCTCTTCGCCTTCCTGGTCTGGACGGTCGGGTACGTCTTCGAGATCCTCAGCCCGACGCTCGACGGCAAGCTCTGGTGGGCAGACGTGCAGTTCGTCGGCATCACGGTGCTGCCGGTGATGTGGTTCGAGGTCGTGTGGCGCTACACCGGGCGGCCGCCGCTGCCCAGGATGGCCAACTGGCTGCTCGGCGCCTACGTCGCGGTCACCGTGGCGGTGATCTACGCGAACCCCGGCAGCATCTTCCGGGGCGCTCCCACTCTGGACGTGTCCACGTCACCGACGGTGCTCGTGCCCGATTACGGCACGTTCTGGCTCTTCTCGCTCCTCGTGCTCTACGTCCTGCTCTGCGCCAGCATCGCGCTGCTCGCGCAGAGCATCTGGCGCGATCGGCAGTCACTGTACCGGCGTCAGTATGCGCTCCTCATCGTCGCCGTCGTGCTGCCGCTGCTCGCCGGGACCCTCTACGTGCTCGGCGTCGAGCCGGCGCCGGGGCTGAACCCGACGACGGCGGTGGTCAGTGTCTCCGGCGCGATCATGGCGTACGCCCTTTTCAGGTACCGGCTGTTCGACATCGCACCCCTGGCGCGCGACGCCGTGGTCGAAGGCATGGCGGACGGCGTGATCGTGCTCGATGCGTACGACCGCATCGTCGACTTCAACCCGGCGGCGGCCCGGCTCTTCACCGATCTCGGGCGCGGCGCCCCGGGGAGGCCCGTCTCGGAGGTGCTGGCCTTCCACCCCGGCCTGCTCGAGAGCATCAGGCAGGCAACCGCCGGCGAGCCGGCGCCCGACACCGTGGTCGCCGAGTTGTCGATGTCGCTCCCCGGCGACTGGCCGGCGGGCGGGGCGCCTCCCGAGTCGCGCCATTTCACGCTCGCGCTCTCGACGGTGCGCGGCCGTCACGGCCGTCTGCTCGGGCACTCCGTCATGTTCCACGACGTCACTCGCAGCGCAGAGCTCCTGCGCCAGGTGGAGCGCCTCGCGACCACCGATCCCCTGACGGAGGTCCTCACGCGAAAGGCCTTCCTCGACGTGGGGGAGCGGGAGATGACGCGCGCGCGGCGGCAGGGGTTCCCCGTCTGGGTCGTCCTTCTCGATCTGGATGACTTCGCGCTCGTCAACAGTCTCTACGGAAGCGACGCCGGCGACGAGGTGCTGCGCGCCGTCGCCCGCGTCTGCCGCCGCGTCGTTCGGGCGTTCGACGAGGTGGGGCGCATCGCCGGGGAGGAGTTCGCGCTGCTGTTGCCGCACCTCACGCGCACCGAGGCGGAGGAGACGCGCCGAGCGGCTGCGCCAGGCCGTCGAAGGGCTCGCCGTCTGGAAGGACGACCAGCTGGTGAGCGTGACGGCGAGCGTGGGCGTCGCCGGCACCGAGCGCGCCGAGACGGAGTATCTCACCGACCTCCTCGCGCCGGCGGAGTGGGCGCTGAGGCAGGCGCGCGAGCAGGGCTGCAACCGTGTGGTGAGTCGCCGGGCCGACTGAGCCGCGGATGAGCCGGGGCGATGGGACGTGCGTCCGCGGCCGGCATCGCCGCGGCCGGCATCGCCGCGGCCGGCCCCACAGCCGCAGTCCGCGAACGGCAGGGCAAGGGCCCCCGGCGGGGAATAGGGCCGGAGGATCGGGAGCAGAGGACCGGCGGCCGGGGGCCGCCGGCGAGAGGGAGGGTCGATGGATCCAGACGAGGCTGCTGCGCCGCCGAGCCGGGGCGCCCGGCGCAGAGCGCGGTACCGTGAGATCGCCAAGGTGCTCTGGGACGAGCGTATCCTGAGCGCCGTGAGGGGGAGCGGGCTCGAGGAGCACGCGCCGCCGGAGGCGGCGCGTGCCGGGCGCGAGCCCGCCGCCCGCGAGAAGGACCTGCCGAGCGCGGTGCGCATCCGTCACGCGCTCGAGCGCCTGGGTCCGGCGTTCATCAAGATCGGCCAGATCCTGGCCACGCGCCGGGATCTCGTGCCGCCGGATCTCGCCGCGGAGCTGGCCAGGCTGCAGGACGACGTGCCGACCGTGCCGTGGCCCGAGATGCGCGTGCGCATCGAGGAAGAGCTCGGCGGCAGCGTCGAGGAACTCTTCGCCTCGTTCGACGAGACGCCGCTGGCCGCCGCGAGCATCGGGCAGGTCTACCGGGCGACGCTGCCCGACGGCACGCGGGTGGCCGTCAAGGTCCAGCGACCCGGGGTGAGTGAGACCATGGAGCTCGACCTCGAGATCCTCGTGGAGCAGGCGCATCGCGTCCAGGCGCACACCCAGTGGGGCAAGGACTTCGACGTCGCCGGTCTCGCCGAGGAGTTCGCGACGGTGCTCCGCTCCGAGCTCGACTACACGCACGAGGGACGCGCTCTCGACCGCTTCAACGCCGCCTTCGCGGACACACCGGAGGTCCTGTTTCCGGTCGTGTACTGGGATCACACCTCGGGGCGCGTGCTCACCATGGACTTCGTCGACGGCGTGCCGGCGACGCATCTTGACGAGGGCGACCATCCGGGAATCGACCGCGCCCGCGTCTGCGAGACGGGAGTGGCGTGCTACTTCCGCCAGATCTTCGAGATGGGCTACTACCATGCCGATCCTCACGCGGGTAACCTCTTCGCTCTCGAGGAGGGCCGCATCGAGTTCGTCGATTTCGGCCGCGTGGCCACCATCTCGGCGCGCAATCGCGACGCGGTCTTCGACATGCTGCTCGCGGTGTTCGACGACGACCCTTCCGCGGCGACGGAGGCCGTGCTCGCCATGACCGGGACGCCGCCTCACGTGAACATCGCGGCGCTCGAGGTGGAGCTCGCGGCGATCATGAACCAGTACCGACGCGCGCAGGCGAGCGGCGGCGGGCTCGACGACATGGTGCAGCGCCTGCTCGCGATGCTGCGCGAGCACGGTCTGCACCTCCCGACGGAGCTCACCGTGCTGCTGACGACGCTCGGCATGGTCGACGGGACGGCGAGGCAGATCGACCCGGACTTCAGGCTCGAAGACGCCGCCAAGCCGTTCGCCAAGAAGATGATCCCGCAGCAGTTCGGGCCGGAGAAGATCTTCAAGGCGACGCTGCGCTCGGGGCGCGCCTACGCCCGCTTCTTCGACCAGCTCCCGCTGCAGCTCACCAGGGTGCTTCGCCGGGCGAGCGAGGGCGAGTTCCGCATCTCGATCCGGCCGACTGAGTTCAAGCCGATCATGGACCGGCTCGAGGCCGGGTTCACGCGACTCGCCTACGCGCTGATCGTCGCGGCGCTGATCATCGGCTTCTCGTTCCTGGTCAGCCGGCCGGATCTCTCGAGGGCGGAGCAGGTCGGCTACCGTGTCGTGCTGTTCACGGCGCTCGCCAGCGTGGCGTGGTTCCTGATCAGCCTGGCGCGCGTGGAGCTGCGAAAGCGGCGCGAAGAGAAGCACCCGACAGACTGACGGCGGGGAGCGCGGGAGAGCGGGAGAGCGGGAGAGCGGGAGAGCGGCCGGCTGCCCTCGCGGCCGCTCCCTCTCAGTACGCGTGTACGGGGGGAGCGGCGAGGCACTCCGCGAGCGCTCGCCGTCCCTCGCCGATCACCGGTGGGCCGTGCGTGACCAGCACGTGGGCGAGGTCGAGCTCCGCGAGCGGCGCCACCGTGGGCGCGAACACGTCGCGGTACCACGCCGCGTCCGTGCCGCTGCTCTGGTTCCAGAACCGGGGGCCGTCCTCGGTGCCGACGACGGCGTCACCGAAGGCGACGGCGCGCAGGGCGGGCACGTAGATGGGGTGGTCGCTGCGCCGCGGCTTGCCGATGGTGTAGGCCGCGGCCGCTCCGTCGGCGATAGGCGCCGCCGTGCCGGTGGCGCCCAGGGGGATCACCTCGAGCGGTGCGAGGCGCGTGAGCCGCTTCTTCACGCCGGGGTGTCCCCAGATGAGCGTCGGCAGCGTGCGCGAGTACCGCTCGTAGAGCGTCTCGGCGCTGCGTGTGTGATACGGGTTGGTGACGAGGATCTCGAGGCGTTCGGCGGCGCCGACGAAAAGGTCGAGGCCGGCGAGCAGCGGCCGCCGCCGGGCGTCGTCGTCACCGGGCAGTTGGGGATCGACGATCAGCAGAACGTCGCCGACCACCAGTGCGTACGACCGGACCTGCTCCGTTGCCGGCCTCCACTCGGGGTGGGACGCCGTCCAGCTGTGGATGTCTGTCGCGAGTTCCTCCACGTCATTCCTTCCCTCCGCCTTATCCTACTCCAGTAGTGTCCCTCTGTGCCGGTTCACTTCTGCCGTATCCGTGCGCCGGAACGGCCGAAGGGCCCGGGTGGCACGCCACCCGGGCCCTTCGGCCGTTCCTTCAACGAGCGGGGAGGCAGGCCCTCCGCTGCTCGTGGCTACTGCTTGACCCAGGTGATCGTCTCGAACACGAGCTTGTCGCCCTCGACCGTCCCCACCTCGGAGTCGGAGCCGTCCTCGACCTCGAGGGTGATCTTTTCGCCGTCCAGCGTGTAGGTGCCGTTGATGCTGACGTCCTCGCCGCCCTCGGGGTCGGCCTGCGCCAGCGCGAACGTGTCGTCGTCGTTCAGCGTGAGCGTGAAGCCCTCCATGCCCTCCTCGCTGCCCGAGTCGAACTTGTAAGCGCCGGCGACACCGTCGTCGCCGCCGCCGCAGGCGCTCAGCCCTGCGACGATCAGCGCGCCGAGCGCCACGATGATCAGCAGCGCGAGCGCCCTGCCGGCAAGGCCTGTCGAGCGCGGGCTCCTCTTCTTCATGTGCATCGTCCCTCCCGTTGCGGCCGTCGACGGCGCCCCAGTGGCGGCCGCTCCCGGCATTGGTGCTGTCTGGAAGTTCGCTGGGAACGCGCCGTGACCTTCGCTACGGCCCCGGCGGGTCTGGATGCCCGGCGCGTCGCAGTGTCCTGCGCCCGGGGGTTTCGACGCACGGCGCCGCGGCGATGGTTTCCCCATACGAACAATCACTTCGACCGAGGTGCATCATGGCCAACACCATCGTCTGGGCGGACATCCCAGTCACGGATCTGGATCGAGCGAGGAAGTTCTACGCCGCGGTGCTGCAGGCGGATATCGAGCTCATGCCGGGCGCGGAGAGCGTCGCTCTCCTGCCCATGGAGCCGGGAGGCACCGCCGGTGACCTCGTCATTGGTGAAGACGAGAAGCCGAGCGCCCAGGGGACCACTGTCTACTTCGACAGCAAGGGCGACCCCGAGGGCATGCTGGCGCGTGCCGTCGCCGCCGGCGGTACGGAGGTGATGCCGGTCACCGATATGGGCGAGATGGTCGGTTTCATCGGGTTCTTCCTGGACAGCGAGGGCAATCGCATCGGGGTGCACGCGCCGGCGAAGCAGAGCTGAACCGTCGACCGGCGCGGCCCCGCGCGGCACGGCACTTGTCACGCCGGGCCCGCCGCGCGACTCGGCCGGAATCGGCGGGTGAGATCCGTCGCCCTTCCCATCCGGGAGAGTCGCCCTCCCGTCACGCCTGCGCCGCGGCTGAGACACCTGCGCCTCGGACGTCGTGAGATGCCGGCAGTCCCGGCGTCGTCCAGGAGCGCGTGTAGGAGTGCGAGCGCCGCGCCCGTCTAGCGTCCGAGCACCTCGCCCAGACCGGCGGCCCACTCGCGGATCATCTTGAAGTTGCGGCCGTCACCCGGCGTCGCACCGATCACCAGGAGGACGAAGAGCTTCTCGATGGCGTTCATGCCGGTCAGGTCGAGCGACCCGGCGAAGAAGGCGACCGTCCGCGGCTTGAGCGGCGCGCACTTCTTGAGGATGCCGCCGAGGTAGTGGCTCGGCAGAGCGTAGCGCTCCTTGCGGCTCAGCTTGGCGGCGTCGCGCGGCGCCTTCACCAGCCAGGGGTCTTTGACGACGGGCACGCCCTGGACCTCTTCGGCGCCATCCTCGGTGAGTGACGCCGCGGTGATGAAGAGCGCGGTCGGGACCTGCGCCAGTTCACGGCGGTGTGTCTTGACGTACTTCGCCGCTTGACGGTGCCAGCCCATGATCATCGGGCCGCCGACGACGACGGCGTCGTAGCCGCCGGGCCCCGGCGCGTTGTCGGTCACGCGGACATCGACCTTCGTGCCTCCCGCGCGGAGCTCTTCGGCGACCGTGTCGGCCACCTCCTGGGTGGAACCGTGACGCGTGGCGTAGACGAGGAGGATGCGGGTGCCGGTCGAGGTGGCGGTGCGGGAGGGCGGAGGGCCTGCGGCCGCCGCCTCGGTGGCCGAGACGGCTCTGGACGCTTCCCGATCTGCGTTTCCGCTCATCGCTCCTCCTTCGATGCCGCTGTCGGTGAGACTGTACTCCCCTCCACTTATCTCACATCCGACCGACTACCGCGATAAGGTGAGTTGACCATGCCGCGCGACCGGAGGGGTCGTCCGCTGGAGTGGGGCGTACACGTGGGAGTCGCGTGAGCCACAACGAAGCCGACACCTGTCGCCTGTACGTGGAGCCGAAGTTCAGGGCCGCCGGCTGGGAGGCCGGCGGTTCTTCGTGTGGACGCCGCCTGGAATGTCCTCATCTCTGTCTCGAAACCACCCTGCAAGACTGCGTCCATCGTCCGAATCGGCGCCGATTCCGTCGACGACTCCGTCCCGGAGTCGCTGGATTCGAAAGGGGCGGCGGGCCGGATGGCCCGCCGCCCTCTTCACGGCTTGGTGCGGGTCGGCGCCCGAGTCAGTGACGCGCCGTGAGGTTACGATGGGCTACGCCATCACCCCGGTGATGTCGATCAGGTGCTTCTTGATGCCGAGCTCCTTGTCGCTAACACCGACGGCGCGGCCGACGAGCTGGCTGAGGAAGATCACCGGGATGGGCTGCCACTCGCTCTGCTTGCGCATGATCTCGCTCTGGCGGCCGTCGAGGTTGACCTGGCAGAGCGGGCAGGCGACGGAGATCGCCTGGGCGCCGCATGCCTTGGCGTCCTTGAGGATGGTCGTCACGAGATCGTCGACGATGCCCTGCTCGGTGAGCGCCAGCGCGGCGCCGCAGCAGTCGGTCTTGTAGTTCCAGTCGACCGGTTCGCAGCCTAGCGCGCGGACGACCTCGTCCATGTGCGTCGGGTACTCGGGGTCGTCGGCCAGCGTGATCTTGGGCGGCCGGGTGAGCAGGCAGCCGTAGTAGCAGGCGATCTTGAGGCCGTCGAACGGCCTGATCACCTTGGCGGCCAGCTCCTCGAGGCCGACGCCGTCGTGGTACACATCGATGAGGTTCTGCACGTCCACACCGCCGCCATACGGGCGTCCGACGACAGCTTTGACGTCGTGGGCCGTCTCGGGGTCTTCCACGTCGTGCGCGCCGGTCTTGAAGCGGCTGTAGCAGGCGGCGCAGGGGACGGCCACCGCGTCGAGCTTCATGTCCTGCTCGACCTTGGCCAGCTCGTTCACCGGCAGAGCGGTCGCGAGCAGGCGGTTGATCGAGTGCGCCGCGGTGTTGCCGCAGCACTCCCAGTCCGGGATCTCCTGCAGTGTCAGGCCGAGCGCCCGAGCCGAGGCCTTGAAGCTCGAGTCGAACTCGCCGGAGGTACCGTGCAGCGAGCAGCCGGGGTAGTAGGCGAGGGTCTTGCTCACGACTCACCTCCGGTGTCGGCGGGTCCGGCGTCGGCTGAGGCGGCGGTGGCGCTCACGGCTCCCTCGGCCTGCTGCTCCATCTTGGCCTTGGTGATGCTCTCGGC
Organism: uncultured Actinomycetes bacterium; assembly: GCA_963709345.1. Taxonomy (GTDB): domain Bacteria; phylum Actinomycetota; class Thermoleophilia; order UBA2241; family UBA2241; genus CAIXSE01. Next base: position 500,375 of record CAVPVX010000007.1, on the reverse strand, counting down.
GGCCTCGACCATGCGCTTCATGGCGGCGGTGTCACCCTTCTTGAGCGTCGGGTTGATCTTGCCCTTGAGCATCATCTTGGGTCCGAGCGACAGCCACGACTTGACGCTTGCCGGCCGCTTGAGGATGTCGCGCGTGAGCAGCTCGACCTCCCACATGCGGCCCCAGCGCACGAACGAGTCGTAGTTGAGCTTGAGCATGTCCGCGGAAGGCGTGTTCGCCGGGATGCGGCCTTCGCGGCGGGCGATGATCTTGAGCTCGTCGATGATCGCGGCGATGTCGATGCCTTGCGGGCACCGCGTCGTACACGTCTCGCAGCCGGTACACAGCCAGATGAACCGGTCGTTGAAGACCAGATCGAGCTGGCCGAGCTGCACGGCACGCATGATCATCGCCGGATGCATATCGGAGTACCTCGCCACGGGGCAGCCGGACGTGCACTTCTTGCACTGATAGCACTTGTAGGCGTTCTCCCCGCAGCCTGTGCCGACGTTCTCGGCCAGGAGCGGGCTCACGGTGCAGGTCGTCATGCGAGCCTCCTAGGCCACGGCCGGCCGTGGCATCAGGCCGGCGGCCTCGACGATCTCGGGCACGGCGATCTCCCACTCGATGGCCATGATGTGCACGCCGGCGACGCCCTCGATCTCGGTGAACTCCTTGATCATCTCGACGGCGATCTTCTTGCCCTCGGCGTGCGACGCGGGTCCCTTCTCGACCGCGGCCATGCGGTCGACGATGTCCTGCGGCACATCGATGCCGGGCACGAACTTCTGCATGTAGCGCGCGCCGCCCACGCCCTTGAGCGGCGTGATGCCGGCGAGGATCTTGATCTCCTTGTGCAGGCCCATCGCCCGCACCTCTTCCATCCACTGCTTGAACTTGGGCACGTTGAAGATGCACTGGGTCTGGATGAAGTCCGCTCCGGCCTCGATCTTCTTCTTGAGGCGCAGGGCGCGAAGCTCGAACGGGTCGGCGAACGGGTTCTCAGCACAGCCGATGAACAGTGGCGGCGCCACCGTCATCTCCTCGCCGCACTGGAACTTGTTCTCGTCACGCATGTCCTTGTACATCTTGATCAGGTTGATGGCGTCGAGGTCGTGCACGCCCTTGGCCTCAGGGTGGTTGCCGAAGCTCAGGTGGTCGCCGGTGAGGCAGAGGATGTTCTTGAGGCCCAGCGTGGAGGCGCCGAGGATATCCGCCTGCATCGCGAGGCGGTTCCGGTCGCGGCAGGTCATCTGCATGATCGCCTCGACGCCGTTCTGCTGGGCGGTGAAGCCCGACGCCATGGAGCAGACGCGGACCACGGCGGTCTGGTTGTCGGTGATGTTGACGGCGTCGACGTAGCCTTTGAGGATCCTGGCCTTCTCTTCGATGACGGTGACGTCGGCGCCCTTGGGCGGGCCGCACTCGCCGGTCACCGCGAACTTGCCCTCGCTGAGGATCTTCTCGAGGTTGCTGCCGGCTTTGTACTCAGTCGCGGTCATACCGGCTTCGCCTCCTCGCGCACCATCTTCCGCGGGCCGCCGGAGCTGCTCTTGCTCCAGTCCTTCGGCGGCCGTTCCATGAACATCAACTCTTCGCGGCCCTGGGCCTTGAGACGCTCCCAGATGAGGGCCCAGGCGCACTCGATCTCTTCCTTGTTCGGCCCGGTGACTTCGCAGAGGCCGTCGTGCGAGCCGCCGCACGGGCCGTTCATGAGGCTCTTGCTGCAGCGCACCACGGGGCAGATGCCGCCGGTGAGACCGATGCGGCATTCGCCGCAGGCGACGCACCGCTCGAGCCACACGGCGTGCTCCTGCGGCATGCCGAGCATGTTGGTGTTGACGGCCGGCACGACAAGCCTGGGCTCGAACTTCTCGGCCATGCTCTGGATGCCGATGCCGCAGGCCATGCTGAGCACCACGTCGGCCTGCTCCACCTTCTCGGCGATCAGGTCGAGGTACTCCCACTCACACTGGCGGATCGCGGCCGTGTGCTCGATCTCCACGTCGCGGCCTTCCGCCTGCGCCTTGATGCGCAGCTCACTGGCCAGGATCTCGGCTTCTTTCTCACCGCCGGTGAGGCAGATCGCGACACAGGTGTCGCAGCCGGCCACGAGGATCTTCTTCTTGTCGCCGACGAGCTCGATGATCTCGTCGAGGGGTTTGCGTTCGGCGGTGATCATTCTGCGTGTCCTTCCTGGGCAGTTGCCGCGCCGGACGGGGTGGGGTCATCGGGCATGGCCGTGCCGCCGAGCGCTTCTCGGGCGGCGGCATGCGCGTTCACGCCGTCGCGTCTTATCGGGCTGGGGCCGAGCGCCTTGATGCGCGCGGTGAACTCGGTGGCCGCGGCCGCGAACTTGGCGCCCTCGGCCGACGACATGTTGTACATCTCGATGCGTGCGGGATCGATGCCCAGCTCTTCGAGCAGTCCTTTGACGTGCTCCACGCGCTTGCGCGCCCAGAGGTTGCCCTTGAGGTAGTGGCACTCGCCCTCGAGGCAGCCGGCGGCGTACACGCCGTCGGCGCCGGCCTCGATCGCCTTGAGCAGGTGGATGATCTCGAGCTTGCCGGTGCACGGCAGCTTGATCATGCGGATGTTGCTCGGGTACTGCAGGCGCATGCTGCCCGCCAGGTCGGCGGCGGCATAGGCGCAGTAGTGACACGCGAACACGATGATCTCGGGCTCGAAATCCGGGTCGACCGGCTTCGCCGGGGTCTCGTCCGCGGCCTCGGGAGCGGCTGCGCCGCCCTCGGCCACGGCCGCCTTCACGTCGGCGTCGGCCATGTCAGCTCACCTCCATGAAGAGCGCCTCTTCTTTGGCGAAGATCTGCGCGTCGGTGTAGTGGTGCAGGGTGATCGCTTTCACAGGGCACTCACTGACGCACACGCCGCAGCCCTGGCAGGCGGCCGCCTCGATCTTGGCCTTCTTGGCCTCGACGTCGATGACCGGGACCTCGTAGGGGCAGATGCGGATGCAGGTGAGACAGGCGGCGCACTTGTCCTGGTCGACCTCGGCGACGACGCCGCCGGCCTTGAGCGCCGGCTTGGCGAGGACGCCCGCGGCGCGACCCGCGGCGGCGTAGGCCTGCGAGATCGTCTCCTCGATGCTCTTGGGGTAGTGCGCCGAGCCACAGAGGAAGATGCCTTCGCTGGAGAAGTCCACGGGGCGCAGCTTGACGTGCGCCTCGAGGAAGAAGCCGTCGCTCTGCAGCGGCACCTTGATCATCTTGCTCAGCTCGAGGCTGCCGTCGGCGGCGACCGCCGGGGTGGCGAGCACCAGAAGGTCGAGCGGCAGCTCGACGTCGCGGCGCAGGTACGGGTCGCGGGCCGAGACGCTGAGGCTGCCGTTGGCGCTGACCTGCGGCAGGCTGTCGTTGTCGTAGCGCGTGAAGATGACACCGAGCTCACGCGCCTTCGTGTAGTACTCCTCGAGCAGGCCGTAGGTGCGGATCTCCTTGAACCACACGTAGACGGGCCGGCTGGGGTCTTGTTCCTTGAGCGCGATCGCGTTCTTGATGCTCTGCTGGCAGCAGGTGCGCGAGCAGTACGGATGGCTCTCGTCGAGCGAGCCGGCGCAGAGAATGAATCCGACCGACCCGATGTCGGCGAGGGCCGGGTCGTCATCCTTGAGCATCCGCTCGAGGTCCATACCGGTGACGACCTTCTGGCTCTCGCCCAGGCCGTAGAGGTCGGGGCGTTCCTCGTGCGAGCCCGTGGCGACGATCACGACGCCGTGGTCGACGGGGATGCGCTTGCCGTCCTTCTCGGTGACGATGCTCGAGAAGTTGCCGATGAAGCCGTGGAAGTCGGCGAGCTCGGCCTCGAGGTGTATCTTGACGTTGGGGTTGTCGACGAGGCGCTGTTCGAGGTCCTCGACGTACTTGGTGGGGTCGTTGCCCTTGATGGTCTCGCGAAGCTCGAGCACGTGCCCGCCAAGCTTGGGCGAGCGCTCCACGAGGTGTACCTCGTGGCCCATCTCGCCCAGGGCGAGGGCGCTGGTCATGCCGGCCACGCCGCCGCCGAGCACGAGGGCGGCGTGAGTGAGCGGCACATCGACCTTGTAGAGCGGCTCGAGCATGCGTGCCCGGGCGACGCTCATCTGCACCAGCTCTTTGGCCTTCTGCGTGGCCTTCGCCGGCTCGTCCGCGTGGACCCAGCTCGCCTGGTCCCGGATGTTGGCCATCTCGAAGAGGAACGGGTTGAGCCCCGCATCACGCAACGTGTCCTGGAAGATGGGCTCATGGGTGCGCGGCGTGCAGCTGGCGACCACGACGCGGTTGAGGTCGTGTTCTTCGATCGCCTCGCGGATGAGACTGAGGCTGTCGCTGGAGCACGAGTACATGGTGTCGGTGGCGAAGGCGACGCCCGGGAGCTGCTGGGCGTATTCGGCGACGCTCTCCACGCCGATCACGCCGGCGATGTTGTTGCCGCAGTGGCAGACGAACACGCCGACGCGTGGCTCCTCGCCGACCACATCTCTCTCGGTCGGGTACTCCTTGTCCACGGTGAGCGTGCCACGGGAGTCGGCGAGACCAGTCATCACCTGGGCCGCGGCGGCCGAGGCCTGAGCGACGCTGTCGGGGATGTCCTTGGGCTCGCCGAACGGGCCGGCCACGAAGACGCCCTTGCGGCTGGTCTCGAGCGGGTTGAACTCGTGCAGCCGGCAGAAGCCGTGGCGATTGAGGGCGACGCCGAGGTGGCCGGCCGCCTCCTGCGCCTTGCGCGCAGGCTCCAGGCCGGCAGAGAGCACCACCATGTCGTAGCGGGTCTCGTGCAGCTTGCCGCCCTCGTCCTCCCAGCTGATGAGGAGGTCGTTCGAGCGCGGGTCCTCCTTGATGTAGCTGGGCCGCGAGCGGATGAACTGCACGCCCTTGTCCTGGGCGCGCTGGTAGAAGGCGTCGAAGCCCTTGCCCTGGGCGCGCATGTCCATGAGGAAGATGGTGGGCTCGCAGTCGGGCTCGTGATCGACCGTGAGCATCGCCTGCTTGTTGGCGTACATGCAGCACACGCTCGAACAGTACTCGTGGTCCTGGTCGCGCGAGCCGACGCACTGGATGAAGGCGATCTTCTTCGGGTGCACTCCATCCGACGGACGCTGGACGTCGCCGATGGTCGGGCCGGAGGCGCTCAGCATGCGCTCGTACTCGAGCGCCGAGAGGATGTTGGGGTATCGCTGGTAGCCATACTCGCTCTTGGCACCGGGATCGTAGAGGTCGAAGCCGGTCGCCATGACGACGGCGCCGACGTCGAGGGCGATCTCCTTGTCGCGCTCGCCGTGCAGCAGTGCGCCGGGCCCGCAGGCGCGCACACACTCCATGCACTCGGAGCAGACGGCGCACTGAAGGCAGCGCTTCGCCTCGGCGATCGCCTGTTCTTCGGTGAAGCCCTTGCGCACCTCGGTCCAGTTCCGCCGGCGCTCCGAGCCCGGCCATTCGGGCATCGCGACGCGCGGCTCGGGCGTGATCTTGGCGAGGTCGGCATCGTCCGGCCGGGCCTCTTCGAGCGAGTCTGACCACAGCGAGACGAGCTGCTCGCCGCGCAGGTGGTTGTGGATGCTGGCGGCGCCCTTGCGGCCGGCGGCGATCGCCTCGATGGCGGTCAGCGGCCCGGTGGGGGCGACGTCGCCGCCGGCGAAGACGCCGGGATGCGCGGTGGCCAGCGAATCGGGGTCGGTCTTGACCGTGTTCCACTCGATCTCGACGTCGTCGAGACCCTTGGCGAAGTCCTCGACGATCGCCTGACCGATGGCGAAGATGACCGTCTCACACGGGATCTCGACGAAGTCGCCGTCGATGGGCTCGGGACGCCGGCGGCCTTGCTCGTCGGGTTCGCCGAGCCGCATGTGCTGAAGCTTGATCGCGCTGACCTTGCCGCCGCTGCCGATGATCTCGACCGGCGCGACGAGGTACTCGATCTTGACCTGCTCGTCCAGGCCCTCTTCGATCTCCTCGCGCGAGGCCGGCATCTCTTCGCTGGTGCGACGATAGGCGATGGTGACCTCCGGGGCGTTGCCGCCGGTGGAGGTGAGCCTCGAGGCCCCGCGAGCGGTGTCGAAGGCGACGTCGCCGCCACCGATGACCACCACACGGTCACCGACCGGCATCGGCCGGCCGAGGTTGAGCTCGCGCAGGAACTCGACCGCCGTCAGGCAGCCGTCGAGGTCGTCGCCCTTGGCGGGCGCCGGCGCGCTGGCGTGCAGGCCGGCGGCCAGGAAGACGGCCTTGTACCCGTCGGCCATCAGACCGTCGACGGTGAAGTCGACGCCGCAGCGCTGGTTGAGTCGCAGGTCGACGCCCAGGGCGCAGATCTGGTCGATCTCGCGCTGCAGGACGTCTGGCGGCATGCGGTGGTCGGGGATGCCGACGCGCAACATGCCGCCGGCCACGGGCAGCGCCTCGAAGACGGTCGTGGCGTAGCCGTACTGGGCCAGGTCGCGGGCGCAGCTCAGACCGGCCGGGCCGCCGCCGATGATGGCGACCTTCTCGTCGAAAGTGACGGGCAGCTTCTCGGGCAGGTCGGCAGGAGCGCCATGATCGCAGGCGTAGCGCTTGAGACTGGCGATGGAGATGGCCTCGTCGACTGAGCCGCGCGTGCACGCCGTCTCGCACGGGTGTGCGCAGACGCGGCCGCAGACCGACGGGAAGGGGTTGGGCTCGGCCGCAACGGTGTATGCGGCCTCGAAGCGGCCTTCGGCGATGAGGGCGATGTAGCCCTGCGCGGAGGTCTCGACCGGACAGTTGCTCTTGCAGGGGGCGTAGCCCTTCTTGTCGACCACATAGGTGCTGGGGATGGCCTGCGGGTAGAGCTTGTAGATGGCCTTGCGTTCGCCGAGGTCTTCGTTGTACCGATCGGCGACGGTGATGGGGCACACGGGCACGCACTCACCGCAGCTCGTACAGACGTCCGGGTCGACGAAGCGGGCGTGGTGGTAGACCTTGGCCTGGAAGTGACCGGGCTCGCCCTCGAGGCCGATGAGCTCCGAGTTGGTGATGACATCGATGTTGAGGTGTCGGCCGGCCTCGACCAGCTTGGGCGACAGCGTACACATCGAACAGTCGTTGGTAGGGAAGGTCTTGTCGAGCTGCGCCATGTGGCCTCCGAGGGCCGGCGCCTTCTCGACGAGATGGACTTTGTACCCCCCCTCGGCCAGATCGAGGGAACACTGGATTCCCGCGATGCCGCCGCCGACGACCAGCGCAGCACCGGTGGACTTGGGTGGTGTACCCGACATACGCACTCCTTTGCGATACGCGGCAGGCCCAACGACAGTGGGTGACCACAGACTCAACGGCCCACTTGGGTAGTTCGATTATAGCGACCCGCTTGTGCACTCGTCCACACGGGCAGGACGCGTGCGCGGGGTTTCGTCAAGGGGTGCGTGGCGGCGGGCGTCCCGCCCGCCGCCCTCACCGTGCCGCTGCGGGGAGCGTGAAGAAGATGGTGGCACCCATGTCCGGCTGGGCCTCGGCCCACACACGGCCGCCGTGGCGGCGCACGAGACGCTGCACGGTGGCGAGGCCGATGCCCGTGCCCTCGAACTGCTCGGGCGGATGCATGCGCTGGAAGGCGCCGAACAGGTGCTCGGCGCAGCGCATGTCGAAACCGACGCCGTCGTCGCGCACGTAGAAGGCCGACTCGTCCCCGGCCTCCACCGCGCCGACCTCCACATGAGCCTCCGGGCGGTGGACCGTGAACTTCCAGGCGTTCTCGAGCAGGTCGCGAACGATCACCCGCAGCAGCGCGGCGTCGGCGTCCGCGACCAGGCCGGGCTCCACCGACAGCGTCACCGCCCGGTCCGGCTGCTCCGCGCGCAGTTCGTCACCGACTTCCTCTGCCAGTGCGCTGAGGTCGCACGGGCCGCGGGTCATATCGCGCCGCGAGACGCGCGACAACCCCAGCAGATCGACGAGGAGGTCGTCCATGCGCCGGGCTGCGGCGCACACCCGGTCCAGGTGTGCGAGGTCGTCGGGCGTCAGCCGCTCCGCGGCATCCTCGATCACCATGGTGCTGAATCCGTCGATGGTGCGCAGCGGGGCGCGCACGTCGTGCGCGACCGAGTAGGCGAACGCCTCGAGCTCGTGGGTCGCCGCGTCTCGCTGCGCCGTGCTCAGCTCGATGCGCTCGGCGAGCTCCGCGTTCAGGCGGCGGATCTCGTCTTCGGCCCGCCGCCGCTCGGTGATGTCCTGAGCCGAGCCACGCATGAGTGTCACGTTTCCCGCGTCATCACGCTCGGCCTGCGCGCGAGTCTCGATCACGCGCGTCTCTCCGTCGTCGCGGATGATCCGGAACGTGGCGGACTCCGGCAGCGTGCCGTGGAGCGCGACAGCGAAAGCCTCATCGATGGCGCCGCGGTCGTCGGGGTGGATCGCCGGGAGCAGCTCGTCGATGCTGAACTCCGCTTCCGCGGGCACGCCCCAGATGCGGCGCATCTCGGCGGAGGTCCACGTCCGCCCGGTCGCCGGCTCGAGCTCGTAGCTGCCGACGTGCGAGAGGGCCTGGGCCGCCGCCAGATTGGCGCGCGCGACTTCGAGTTCCGCCAGGCTCTGCCGTAGCTGAGCGGTCCGGGATTCGACCGTCGCCTGGAGTTCCGCCCCGACACGGGCCGCCTCTTCTTCCGCCTCGCGACGGCGCGTGACGTTCGTGAGTATCCCGCTGATCACGGTGACGCCGCGCTCCTCATCGCGCACGGCGGAGGCGCGGTCGTGCAGCCAGATCGTCGTGCCGTCGGGGCGCCGGAATCGGTACTCGACGTCCTGTTCGATCAGTTCGTGTGCGAGTCGTTCATACGATGCCAGGTACGCGGGCCGGTCATGAGGGTGGACCCGATCGTCCCACCATCTCACATCCTCCGTGAGACGACTGGCCGGGATGCCGGTGATCTCCTCGTATCGTGGGCTGATGTACGTGACAAGCACGGTGCCGGCGGTGTCCACCTCTTCCACGTAGGCGGCGACCGGAAGGTAGCCGAGGGGATCCAGGCCCATCACGGCCTCGCGGTCGAGCCGCCTGCCGTCAGCCATCGCCGGTCTCCGTTCTCGCCGGTACGGTCGCCGGCGGCACTGTGAAGTAGAAGGTCGCGCCCTTCTCGGTCTCGGCCTCGGCCCAGACACGACCGCCGTGGCGCCGCACCAGGCGCTGTACGGTGGCGAGACCGATGCCGGTGCCCTCGAACTGCTCCCGCGGGTGCATGCGCTGGAAGGGGCCGAAGAGGTGCTCGGCGTAGCGCATGTCGAAGCCGGCGCCGTCGTCGCGCACGAAGAAGGCCGGGCGATCGTCGTCTTCGGCGTCGAGCGCGCCGACCTCGACCAGCGCCGTCGCGTGCCCGGCGGTGAACTTCCAGGCGTTGCCGAGCAACTCGCGCAGGACGAGGCGCAGGAGCGCCGGGTCGGCCTCGGTGACGAGACCCGGCTGCACGTTCAGCGTGACAGTGCGCGACGGCGTCTCGGCCCTCAGTTCCTCGCCGATCCTCCCGGCCAGTGCGCTGAGGTCGACCGTCTGGCGCAGCACGTCGCGGCGCGAGACGCTGGAGAGCCCCATCAGCTCGTCGAGCAGGCGTCCCAAGTGCTGCGCCGCCGAGCGGACGCGACCCAGCTCGGCGATCCCCTCGGGGCTGAGCCGGTCCTGCTCGTCCTCCATCAGCATGGCGCTGAATCCGTCGATGGCGCGCAGCGGGGCGCGCACGTCATGCGCGATGGAGTAGGCGAATGCCTCGAGTTCGTGGGTCGCGGCATCGAGCTGCTCGGTGCGGCTGGCGACCCGTGCCTCGAGCTCGGAGTTGAGGCGCCGGATCTCGGTCTCGGCGCGGCGCCGCTCGGTGACGTCCTGGTAGTACCCCGTGACCGCCGTCACCCGCCCCTCGTCGTCGTGCTCCGCCGCGCCCTCACCGTGCACGATGTGGATGCTCCCGTCGCGGTGCACGATCCTGTACTCGACGGGCAGCGGGTCGCCGGACTCGGTCACCGTCGCGGTGGTCCGCCTCAAAGCCTCCCGGTCGTCGGGGTGGACGCGCGTCTCGAGGACGGGGGTGAAGTCGCCATCGAACTCCTCGGGGTCGACGTCGAAGAGCCCGAACATGCCGGGCGACCAGGTGACTCTCTCTGTGGCGAGCTCCCACCTCCAGCTGCCGACGCGCGCGACCCGCTCGGCAGTGGTGCGTATGCGGTCGCTCTCGAGCAACGCTTGCTCGGCCTGCTTTCTCTCCGTGACGTCCGAGAGGATGCAGTGGGTCTGCCGGAAGCCGCCGTCGGGGTCGCGGCCGATTCGCCCCTCGAACTCGATGGTGCGCTCCTCACCCGATTTGTGGAGCATGCGGAACTCCGTGCGGATCTGTCCACGTGCCTTGAAGACCGGGAACCGCTCCCGGAAGGCGTCGACCTGCTCGGGCGCAAGGAAGTCGCCGAACCACGTGCCGATGACCTCGTCGCGCGTATGGCCCAGCATCTCGAGCCAGGCTGAGTTCACCTCCAGGAACCTGCCGTCCTCGTCGAGTGACTGGTAGCCCAGCGGTGCCTGTTGAAACAGCGCCGCGAAGCGCTCCTCGCTGCTACGCAGCGCCTCTTCCGCCCGGCGCTGGGGGGTCACGTCCTTCACTGTCGCGTATGCCCTGATCATCGCCCCCGAGGCATCCCGGAGCACCGAAGGGGTCACGAGGACCGGGAATCGCTCACCGCTCTTGCGCATGAAGGTCAGCGATACGGTCTCCGCGTCGCCGCTCAGGGTCTTGGAGAGGTCCGCCTCGATCGTCGCGTAGTCCTCCGGTGGCCAGTACGGATGCGGGGGTCCAGTGCCGACGAGTTCCTCGCGCGAGAACCCCGTCATCTCACAGAGCGCCGGGTTCACGTCAAGGTGGACGCCCTCTGCGTCGAGCATCGAGAGCCCGTCGATCATGCACTCGGCCATGAGGGAGAAGTCGTGCTCGGCCGTTGCGGATTCGAGCGCCGCGATGCGCCGCCGCGCCTCTTCGAGCTCGGCGGCGAGCTGCTCGACGCTGGGTGTGTCGCTGTGGTCCAAGCGACTCCCTCGGTGCGGCGCCGCCCCTTCGGCGGGCGCCTGCGGCCGCAATGATACTCCGATGGCGCGGCGGCGGTCGCGTGCCGCTGGGCGAGAGTCAGGCGCCGGCCGAGACCGGCAAAGTGAAGAAGAAGGTGGCGCCCTTCTCGACCTCAGCCTCGGCCCAGACACGGCCGCCGTGCCTCGTGATGAGCCGCCTCACGGTGGCCAGGCCGATGCCGTCACCGGGGAACTCATCGGCGGTGTGGAGACGCTGGAAGGCGTCGAAGAGGTGCTCGGCCTTACCGGCCTCGAAGCCGGCTCCGTCGTCGCGCACGTAGAAGACGCGCTCTCCGTCGAGGTCGGCGGCGCCGACCTCGATGCGCGCCGTCCCGTGCCTGGACGTGAACTTCCACGCGTTCCCGAGGAGGTTCATGAGAACGACCTGCAACAGCGCGGGGTCGGCTGTGACCGTCAGGCTTGGCTCGACGACGGTCTCGACGCAGCGCTCGGGCGCGGCGCTCTGAAGGTCGGCGAGCACCTCTGTGGCCATCGCACTGAGATCGACTTCGCCGGTCAGCATGTCGCCAAGGGCGGTCCGCGACAGCTCGATCAGATGGTCGATGAGTTTGCCCATGCGCTCCGCGGCGACGCGTACCCGTTGGAGATTCTCCTTGTCCGGCTCGTTGAGGCGCTCGGAGGCGTCCTCGACGACGATCTGGCTGAACCCGTCGATCGCGCGCAGCGGAGACCGCAGGTCGTGCGCGGCCGAGTAGACGAACGCCTCGAGTTCCCGGTTGCTCGCTTCGAGATCACGGGTGCGTTCGAGGACGCGTAGTTCGAGGACCTCATTGAGGCGGCGGATCTCCTCCTCCGCCGCGACGCGCTCGTCGATGTCGGAGAAGGTCAGCCAGCACCACAGCGCGTCGTCGTCGGCGATGCGCCGTGGATGACCATCAAGGTGCGCCCAGAAGGAGCGGGGAGTCGCGTCGCCTTTCGCCGTGTCTTCGGCGCGCCGCAGCCGCAGCTCGCACGTCTGCGGCTGCTCGGTCTGGTCGAACCGCTTGATGTGGCGGTAGTAGACGTCCTGGTCCGGCGCGACGATGAAGCGGCTGAAAGGCTGCCCGACGAGCCGGCTTCGCTCCACGCCCAGAAGCCGTGCCGCGGTGAAGTTCGCGTCGCCGACGATGCCCTCAGTGCTCAGGGTGAGGTAGCCGACCGGCGCGAGGTCGAAGAGCTCGAAATACTTCTGGCGCTGGTCGTCGAGCTCGAGCTGCGCGCGGCGTAGCTCCTCGTTCTGCATCTCGAGCTCGATCTGATGCACGCGCAACTCATGAACGACCTCGGCGACGCCTTCGGGGACGTCCGCGGCCTCGACGGCGGTCGAGAGTTCGTCGAGGCGCTTCTCGGCCTGCCGGCGCAGTTCGTCGGCAGCGTCCTGCACGTCATTCTTGGTGCGCGGTCGTCTCGAGTCGGTCATGGGGCGATCCTGTCGATGCCGGTGACCACGAGCAGCACGAGGCGCTGCTTGCCGGGCGTGGGCAGAAGCTCGAGTGCGTTGAGCGTCACGGCGCACGGCTCCATCGCGCCTTCGACCAGGGTGATCTTGTAGCCGTCGAGCCGTCTCTTCTCGGGCAGGATCGTCAGGAGCTGATCGAGAAGACCGGTCCGGTCCCACGCCCCGCCGCCGAGCTCGCTCAGCGAACGGCCGAGCACCGCCTCCGGCTCCTCTCCGAAGGTCGTCAGATACGCCTTGTTGGCGGTGACGACGGTGAGGTCCGCGTCGAGCACGAGTTGCGGCTCCTGCCCGGCGTCGAGCACGCTTTGGGCGAGCTCGCCGGCCTGGGCGGCGGCTCGGGCCGCCTCGTCGAGCCGCATCTGGAGCAGGCGCTGCTCGGTGACGTCGACGAACGTGAGCACCGCGCCCTCGATCACGTTCTCGAGGGTGCGATACGGACGCACGCGCATCTGGAAGAAGCGCCCGTCACTGGCCTCGACCTGCATCTCGATGGTGTCCAGGGTGTCGAGCACGCTGGTCGCGGCGGCGACCACGTCCGTGTCTCCGGAAAGGCGTGCGGCGATGTCGCCGAGAGGACGGCCCACGTCCGTGGCGATCAGGTTCATGATCTCGGTGACGGCGGGGGTGAAGCGCTGGATGCGGAGCTTCCGGTCGACGAACAACGTGCCGATACCGGTGCCGGCGAACATGTTGCTCATGTCGTCGTTGGCGCGCGAGAGCTCCTCGATCTTCTGCTGCAACTCGCTGTTGACGGTCACGAGTTCTTCGTTGATCGACTGCAGTTCCTCGCGGGAGGTCTCCAGCTCCTCGTTGGTGGACTGCAGTTCCTCGTTGGAGGACTGCATCTCCTCGTTGGTCGACTTGAGCTCCTCGTTCGAGGTCTCCAGCTCCTCGACGGTCGTGCGCAGGTACTCCTCCTTGGCCGAGAGCTCGCGGTCGAGGTCGGCGATGCGCTGCTCGCGGTCGGCGATGGGCTCCGGATCGGATGCGCGAGCCGTCTCGTCGGCCTCTGGCACGTCTTCAAACAGGATCAGCAGCACGCCCTTGACGGCGTCCGGTCCGGGCATGGGTTCGATCATCAGATTGACGAGGGACACGCCGCCGTCGCTGGTGACGCGCAGGCGCTCGTACCGGACCGCCTCCTTGTTCGCAAGGACCCTGCGCACGCCGGAAGAGAGCTCGAGCTTCAGACCCTCGCGAGCCATCTTGAGGACGCTGCCGCTCGGCTCGCCCGGTGGCGGCTCGAGGTAGCGGCCGGTGTGTCCGTGGATGTAGAGCACATCGCCTTCGGCATTGACCACCGCGCAGGCGGGCGTGTGCTTGGCGAGCAGGGTCTTCTCGGCCAGGTCGCGGACGCGCAGGCGGCAGCGGCGGCCTGGGGAGCGCCGGGCGGCCGTCGGCGTGGGCGCCGGCGGCGGCATCGTGGAGGTCAGCAGTTGCCGCCGTGGCGTGACGGCGGCGCGGCGCTTGTACAGCTTCCACTTCTTGTCGACCGGGGCGAACAGGTCGCCGGCGTCGCCGATCGTCTCCGAGCTGCCGAGGAACAGGTAGCCGTCCGGGTCGAGCGCGTAGTGGAACAGCGGCATGAGCCGTTGCTGCAAGCTCGCCGTCCATGTAGATGAGCAGGTTGCGGCAGCTGATGAGATCGACCCTGGAGAAGGGCGGATCCTTGGTCGACGTCCTGACTTGGCGAACACCAGGCAGTCGCGCACCGTCTTGACGACACGGTACGTATCGCCGTCCTGCACGAAGAAGCGTGCGAGCCGATCGGGCGACACGTCGGCGCTGATGCTGGCCGGGTACACGCCGGCGCGCGCCCGTTCGATGGCCTCGGTGTCGATGTCGGTGGCGAACACCTGGGCGGGAACGCTGCGCGGTGAGCTCGCCGCCTGCTCCTGGAGGAGGATGGCGATCGAGTAGGCCTCCTCGCCCGTGGAGCAGCCGGGCACCCAGACGCGCACGGGGTCGTCGGGGGAGCTTGCGGCGGTCAGCGCGGGGAGCACCTCGGCGGCCAGCGTCTCGAAGGCCGGCGCGTCGCGAAAGAAGCTGGTGACGCCGATGAGGAGCTCGCGAAACAGCGTCTCGCCCTCGAGTGAATCGTGCTTCAGGAGGGCGAGATAGTCCTCCATGCGCTCGATCCTCGTCACGGCCATGCGACGCTCCACGCGGCGGCGCAAGGTGGTGGCCTTGTACTGGGTGAAGTCGTGGCCGCTGCGGTCGCGCAGCAGGCGCAGCACCTCGGGCAGAAGATCGGCGGTGTCGGGCGCCGTGGCGCGAGCCGCCTGCGGCGCTTGCTCGAAGGCGCGGCCCACGTAGCCGAGGAGTTGCTCGGGCATCTCGGCGGGAGGCAGCACGTAGTCGACGAGGCCGGTGGCGATGGCGCTGCGCGGCATGCCGTCGTAGGCGGCCGACTCGGGGGTCTGGGCGATCGCCATGCCGCCCTCGCCCTTCACGGCGCGCACGCCCAGGGTGCCGTCACTGCCGGTGCCCGAGAGCACGATGCACACCGCACGTTCGTGCTGGTCGGCGGCCAGCGAGCGGAAGAAGTGGTCGATGGGCAGGCGCATGCCGCGGGGCGCCTCGGGCTCCACGAGGCGCAGCCGACCGCCCTCGAGCGCCATGTCCTTGTTGGGCGGAATGACGTAGGCGCAGCCGGGGCGCACCTCCATGCCGTCCTCGGCCCATGCGACCTCGACGTGCGTGTACTTCTGCACGAGATCGAGCAGCAGGCTCTTGTGGTCGGGGTCCAGGTGCTGCACGAGCACGAGGGCAATGCCGAGCGGTTCGTCGGCCGGCAGGGCGGCGAGGAGCTCCTCGATGGCGGCGAGGCCGCCGGCGGACGCGCCGATCCCGACGACGGGGAACGCCGATGCCGACGGAGCTTCATGCGAAGTGTCTTTGCGCGAAGTCCCCTTGCGCTTTCTGGTCGTCAACGCCCTGTCCCCGATCGCTAGGCTGCGACTACAGACTTCCTTGCAGCACTATATCCGTCGGGGGGGGGCTTGACACAGTTTGTCGTCTCCGCGAGGCGCGGCGCAGCCGTGCCTCGTGTGTCCGCGCAGGTGAACGGCGAAGCCCCCGTCGGCCCGCGCGTCGTGCCCGTCGCGGTGTGCGTTGGCCTCGGCGTCGCGCGCATGCGTCACGCGCGCGGGCCCGCATCTGATAACCTAGTGGCCACGAGTCAATCAAGTGATTAACCAAGCGTTCGCCGAAGGGGAGTCGATAGCATGGGCGTGAAGGAACAGTACCGCGACTACGTCATGACCGGGTTCGTCAAGCGCGTGGAGCCGGTGGTCGCCGACCGCGGCGACGGCGCCCTCCTCTACGACGCCGACGGCACCGAGTACATCGACTGCTTCGCCGGCATCAGCGTCACCAACGCCGGGCACCACAACACGAAGGTGCTGGACGCCGCCAAGGCGCAGGCCGAGAAGCTCGTCCACGCCTGCAGCTACGTCTACCACGTCGAGTCGGTCGGCGCGCTCGCCGAGAAGCTCGCAGAGATCACCCCCGGCACGCTGCAGAAGAGCTTCTTCGGCAACGGCGGCGCCGAGGCCATCGAGGGCGCCTTCCGCCTCGCCAAGCGCGCGACCGGCAAGAACGAGTTCCTCGCCATCGAGTCGAGCTTCCACGGCCGCTGCGTACGCGACCCTCTCGGTGACCGGCAACTCGGGCCGCAAAAAGGGCGGCGGCCCCTACATGCCGGGCGTCGCCTTCGTGCCCACGCCCTACTGCTACCGCTGCTCCTTCGAGAAGACCCCGGACACCTGCGACCTGCTCTGTGCGCGCCGCGTCGCCGAGATCGCCCGCCTGCACCTCTCCGGCTCCGTCTGCGCCTTCATCGCCGAGCCGGTGATGGGCGAGGGCGGCATCATCGTGCCGCCGGACGACTACTTCAAGCGCGTCAAGGAGTTCCTCGACGAGGACGGCATCCTCTTCATCGCCGACGAGGTCCAGAGCGGCTTCGGACGCACCGGCAAGATGTTCGCCATCGAGCACTACGGCGTCGTGCCCGACATCATGACGATGGCCAAGGGTATCGCCGACGGCTGGCCGCTCAGCGCCTTCATCGCCAAGCCGGACATCGCCGACGCCTTCCAGATCGGCGACCACCTGAGCACCTTCGGCGGCAACCCCGTGAGCTGCGCCGCGTCGCTCGCCAACATCGAGTTCCTGATGGACGGCGTCATCGAGGCGTCGGCAGTCAAGGGCGCCGCGCTCAAGCGCCGCTTCGAGGAGCTGGCCACGACGCAGCCGCTGATCGGCGACGTGCGCGGCAAGGGCCTCATGATCGGCGTCGAGCTCATCGCCGATCCCAAGACGAAGGCCTACGGCACCACCGCCGCCGGCTTCGTGCGCCAGTACTGCCTCGACCACAACGTGCTCATCGGTGTCGGCGGCAACTTCGGCAGCGTGCTGCGTGTGCAGCCACCGCTCGTCATCGACGACGCCCAGATCGACACCGTGTTCGCGACCGTGGCCGACGCTCTGGAGGCCTACGCCAAGCAGTGACGTCTGCGACGGGCCTCCGAGGCCCGGCGCCGCGCCAGCGGCGAGGGGCGGGGAGCCGGGAGGCTTACCGCCCCTCGCGCGCACGCCGGGCGCGGGCGCCGCTGCCGACGGATCCCGGCGCCCGGGAGCCCACCACGGGTATCTCGGTGTGCCGGCGGCACGACGGCATGGATCCGCGGCGCCAAGGGTACAGCGCAGACGTGGCGAACCAAGTCCCCGACGGACACGAGGGGGTACGCATGAGCTCGACGCAGGATCCACCGCAGATCCAGGTGCAGCGCGACAGGGGGCCGGCCTCACAGGGGTACGGCAAGCTCATCGCCGCCGCCGTGGTCGCGATCATCATCCTGATCTTCATCCTGCAGAACACGCGGGACCTGCAGTTCTCATTCCTTTTCTGGGACTTCACCTGGCCGGCGTGGCTGATGCTGGTGATCACGCTGCTCATCGGCTTCGTCATCGGCTTCCTGGTGAGCGCTCTGCTGAGGCGCCGCAAGAAGAGAGAGATGCGGCGCCGCGCCAACGCGGCGTGAGCCGGGGCGTCAGACGGGCGGCGCGCCGTAGCCGCCGCCGCCCGGCGTCTCCACGACCAGCACATCGCCCGGCGCCATGAGGGCTTGGGCTACGCCGGGCAGTTCTTCCACCTCGCCGCCGGCGCGTTCGACGGCGTTGCGGCCGCAGGCGCCGGGGAGGCCGCCGGCGAGCCCGTAGGGCGCCACCCGGCGGCTGCTCGAGACGATCGCCGCCGTGAGCGGCTCCAGAAAGCGCAGGCGGCGGACCACGCCGTCCCCGCCGCGACGCTCGCCCTCTCCTCCGCTGCCGCGACGCACGCGGAACTCCTCCACGCGCACCGGGTAGCGCCACTCAAGGACCTCCGGGTCGGTGAGTCGCGAGTTCGTCATGTGCGTGTGCACGGCGCTGCAGCCGTCCCATGAGGGGCCGGCGCCGGCGCCGCCGCAGAGTGTCTCGTAGTGCTGATAGCGGTCATCGCCGAAGGTGAGGTTGTTCATCGTCCCCTGGCTCGCCGCGGCTGCGCCGAGCGCGCCGAGGAGCGCGGCCGTCACCGCCTGCGACGTCTCGACGTTCCCGGCAGCCACCGCGGCCGGCCGCACGGGCGAGAGCATGCTGCCCGGAGGGATCACGATCTCGATCGGCTCGAGGCAGCCGGCGTTGAGCGGGATGTCGGCGTCCACGAGCGTGCGGAAGACGTAGAGGACCGCGGCGGTCGTGACGGCCTCCGGCGCGTTGAAGTTGTCGGGTCGCTGCGGCGACGTCCCGGTGAAGTCGACGGTGGCCGTCCTCGCGGCGCCGTCGAACGTGACGCTGACGCGGATCTCGCTGCCGTCGTCCATCTCCTGGCGGAAGCGGCGGGGCGCGGTCGCGTCGCCGGCGAACCTGTCCAGCACGCGGCGCACCGCCTCCGCGGCGTTGTCCTGCACGTGTCGCATGTAGGCGGCGACCACGGGCAGGCCGAACTCGGCCACCATGCGCTCCAGTTCGGCGGCGCCGCGGGCGTTGGCCGCGACCTGGGCACGCAGGTCGGCGAGGTTCTGGGCGACGTCGCGCACCGGGTACGTGGCGGAGGTCAGCAGTCCCGTGGCCTCCGCCTCGCGCAGCCGGCCGGCCTCGACGAGCAGGAAGTCCTCGATCAGCACGCCCTCCTCGTCGATCGTCCGGCTGCCGGGCGGCATCGATCCCGGTGTGACGCCGCCGACGTCGGCGTGGTGGGCTCGCGAGGCGACGAAGAAGAGCGGGTCGCGCGGAGTCCGGTCGCCGGCCGCCGCCTCGCCGGGGAAGACGGGGGTCACCACCGTGAGGTCGGGCAGGTGCGTGCCGCCGGCGTAGGGCGAGTTGAGGAGCCAGGCGTCGCCGGGCGGTCATGTCACCGCGGTGTCGCTCGATGACCGCCCGGACTGAGGCGCCCATCGACCCGAGGTGGACGGGCAGATGGGGGGCGTTGGCGACGAGGCCGCCCTCCGCGTCGAACACGGCGCAGCTGAAGTCGAGGCGCTCCTTGATGTTGACGGAGCAGGCCGTGTTGGCGAGCGTCGCGCCCATCTGCTCGGCGATGGACATGAAGAGGTCGTTGAAGATCTCCAGGAGCAGCGGCGAGCGCTGAGCCGGGTCGGCCGAGGGCCGGGCCGGCGGCGCGGCTCGCTGCGAAGCAGCAGCTCGCCGCCGGCCAGCGCTTCGGCCGACCAGCCCGGCTCGACCACGGTCGTGCTGGTCGGCTCGCAGACGATCGCCGGGCCGTCGAGCCTGCGTCCCCGGCGGCAGGGCGGCGCGCTCGTACACGGGCGCCTCGTGCCGGCGTCGGCCGGTGAACATGCGCACGCGCTCAGCTGGGAGCCGGGGGCGCGCCGGCCTGCGCTCTCGCCGGTCGCACCCCCGGCCTCGTCCTCGTCGGCCGCCGCTCCCGGTCCGACGGCCTCGACGGCTACCGCCTCGAGCGTCAGCGCTCTGCCCGGCATGACGAAGCCGTAGCGACGCCGGTGGAGTGCGATGAAGGCGGGGCCCATCTTCGGCGGGCTCGCCCCACACGACGGGCAGCGAGACGTCCGTGCCCTGGTACTTGACGTGGCCGCGGCGCTCGACGAGGAGGTCCTCCGCGGCGAAGCCCTGGTCCGCGAGTTCTGCGACGGCTGCCGCCTCGAGCTCGGCCAGGGCCGCTGCCGCGGGCTCGCCGCCCGCCCGGTCGAGTGGCGTCTCGAGCGTGCGCTCCCGCAGGGCGCGCACGTCGGCGAGGCCCATGCCGTAGGCGCTGAGCACGCCGGCGAGCGGGTGGAGGAGCACGCCACGCATGCCGAGGGCGTCGGCCACCAGGCAGGTGTGCTGCCCGGCGGCGCCGCCGAAGCCGCACAGGATGTGGTCGCCGATGTCGTGACCCCGCTGGGTGCTGACGCGTTTGATCGCTCGCGCCATGGTCTCGCAGGCCACCCGCACGAAGTCGTCGGCGAGCTGCTCGGGCGCCGGAGGCTCGACGCCGGCGGCGCGCATGCTCGCGGCCACGGCCGCGAGCGCCTCGCGCGCCGCCTTCTCGTCGAGGGCCCCGGCGCCGTCCGGCCCGAACACGCGGGGGAAGAAGGACGGCCGCAGCTTGCCGGTCGAGAGATTGCAGTCCGTGACGGTCAGCGGGCCGCCCTTGCCGTAGCACGCCGGCCCGGGGTCGGCCCCGGCGCTGCGCGGCCCGACGCGGTAGCGACCGTCCTCGAAGGCGCAGACCGAGCCGCCTCCGGCGGCGACGGTGTGGACGCGCAGCATCGGCGCACGCAGCTGCACGCCGCCGACCATGCTCTCGAAGCTGCGCTCCAGCTCTCCCGAGTAGTGCGCGACGTCGGTCGAGGTGCCGCCCATGTCGAAGGTGATGATCCGGTCGTACCCGGCGCGGCGGCAGGTGGCGACCGCGCCGACCACACCGCCGGCGGGGCCCGAGAGGATGCTGTCCTTGCCGCGGAACAGGCCGGCGTCGGTGAGTCCTCCGTGCGACTGCATGAAACGCAGGCGCACGTCGCCCAACTGCGCCGCGAGGGCGTCGACGTAGCGGCGCAGGATGGGGGAGAGGTAGGCGTCGACCACGGTCGTCTCGCCGCGCCCGACGAGCTTGATCAGCGGGCTCGTCTCGTGAGAGACGGAGACCTGGGTGAAGCCGGCGGCGCGCGCCAGCTCCGCCACGCGCCGTTCGTGTTCCGGGTGGGCGTAGCCGTGCATGAAGGCGATGGCGACCGCTTCGTAGCCGGCGCCGCGGGCCTCGCGAAGGCCGCGCGCCGCGCCCTCCTCGTCGAGCGCGCGTACGACGTCGCCGTCGGCGCCGACGCGCTCGTCCACCTCGAGGACTCGCGCGTACACCGGCTCCGGCAGCCGGATGTCGAGTGCGAAGATGTCCGGCCGGTCCTGGTAGCCGATGCGCAGGGCGTCGCCGAAGCCGCGTGTGGTCACGTACAGCGTCGGCGTCCCGGCGCGCTCGAGCAGCGCGTTGGTCGCCACCGTCGTGCCCATGCGCACCTCGGCGACGAGCTCCGCCGGCACCAGTTCATCGTCGCTCAGCCCGAGCAGCTCGCGCACCCCCTGGACGGCGGCGTCCGCGTACCGCGCCGGGTCCTCCGAGAGCAGCTTACGCGTGACCAGGCCGCCGTCGGGCCGCCGTGCGACGACATCGGTGAATGTGCCGCCGCGGTCGACCCAGAAGCGCCAGCCCTCGGCTTGGTTCGCGCGTCGCATTCGCTCCTCGTCGCCCATCATCCGGCGAGGCTACCACGCGCGCCATCGGCGACGCGTGCGGCTGGGCTCACGCGCTCGCGGGTGGAGAGGTGGAGAGCCGACCCCGGAGTGACGCATGATCATCGCCATCAGACGGGGCGGCCCTGCTTCGGCGACGGGTCGGGGCCCGGCCGAGCATTGGTATACTCTCTCGCCGTGAACGCATCGTCACCCGGATCGCGGCTGCGTGAGGCGGCCGACCTGCTGGACGACTTCTACGGCCGCCCTGTGCTCTCGCCGCGCTACCCGCCGGTCGACGAGCTCGTCTTCACCGTCCTCTCGCAGAACACCGCCGACGTCAACACCGAGCGCACGTTTGCGTCGCTCAAGGAGCGGTTTCCCGAGTGGACCGCTGCTCGCGACGCTGCGGTCGAGGTGATCGAGGAGGCCATCGCCCTCGGCGGCCTCGCGCACACCAAGGCGCCGCGCATCAAGCGCATCCTCGAGGCGATCAGCGAACGTACCGGCGCGCCTGACCTGAGCGTGCTCGACGGGATGACCGACGGCGAGGCGCAGGCGTACCTTGTGGCGCTGCCCGGCGTGGGCCCCAAGACGGCCGCCTGCGTGCTGCTCTTCGCTCTGGAGCGTCCGGTCATGCCGGTCGACACGCACGTGCACCGTGTCGCGCGGCGGCTCGGGATCATCGCTGAGAAGGTGAGCGCCGAGCAGGCGCACCCGCTGCTCACCGAGCTGGCGGGGCCGGACGACGCGGCCCAGGTCTACGCCGTGCACGTGGACTTCGTGCGGCACGGCCGCCGCATCTGCCACGCCCGGCGACCGAAGTGCGGCGAGTGCCCGCTGGCGGGAATGTGCCCGTCGGCCGGGATCGCCTAGCGGCGTCCGGCCGCGTCGCCCTCCGTCAGGCGGTCTTGATCGCTCCCGCGCCGGCCTCGGCCTCCGTCGCCGCCTTGGCGGCGGCCTTCGCGCACAGATTGCCCGGGTCTTCCGCCGTGCCGAGCCAGCGGTCAAGGACCCGGCTGCGCCACACGAGGCGGCAGAGCAGTGTCCACACCACCGCCAGGCCGAACAGCACGAAGTACTGCCACACCGGCAACGCCGTGATCTCGAAGAGCAGGCGGCCCAGGGGTACGGCCAGGACGGCGGCCATCCAGGCGAGCAGGAACACCACGACGCCCACCATGCGCCAGTCGTTGCGCACGACCGGGGCGCCGCCGGCCCACCACGGGCTCGGCGGCACGATGAGCAGGATCAGGAGGATGGCGGCGAAGCAGGCGAAGAGCGTGAGCGCCGTCATCGCCGGCGGGTAGGCGAACTCGATGAGCTCCTTGGAGCCGGCGCCGGGATGCGTGGCCAGGTAGCTGTTCTTGGCCGGGATCGCCCAGGCGAGATAGATGGCGGTCGCCATGCCCGACATCAGGAGCGTCGTGGGTAGCACGAATCGCGCCAGCAGCTTGAAGAGGCCCACCTTGGGCGTCGGCCCGGGTTGCGCCCACAGCGCGAAGGCGATGGCCGGGACGGTGGCGCCGACGAACGAGAGAAGAGCCGACTGCCGCGGGCGCGAAGGGGAAGCCGCCGAGCGTGGTCACGACGGCGATCATGATCGCCTTGAAGAAGATGCGCACCATGAAGATGCGCAGGATGTCGTTCATCCCGTTGATGATGCGCTGGCCCTCGCGGAACGCGAAGGGGAGCGGCTGGAAGGTGTCCTTCATGCAGGATGAGGTCGCCGACGCCGCGCGCCGCCTGGCTGCCGCCCTGCATGGCGACGGCGACGTTGGCCTGCTTGAGGGCGATGACGTCGTTGACGCCGTCGCCGATCATCGCCACGTAGCGGCCGTGGTCGCGCAGGGCGTCGACCAGGTCCTGCTTCTGCTCGGGGGTCACCCGGCCGAACACGCTGGCCTCGTCGGCCGTCGCGGCGAACTGCTCGGCCGAGAGCTCGGCCAGCTCCGCGCCGGAGGTGGCGACGATCTCGCGTTCGTCAGCGGCGGAGCGCGTCACGCCGCTCGTGGCCCAGGATCATCGCGCAGTAGGAGTCGACGCCCTCGGGCCGGCGGAGCGTCTGCAGGCCGGCCTGGGTCGCCAGGGCGGTGACCGTGCGCGGGTTGTCGCCCGAGATGATCTTGACGTCGATGCCGGCGTCGGAGAACTCCTCCAGCGTCTGCGCGCACGCCCGGGCGCAGCTCGTCGCTGAAGCAGATGAGCGCCAGCGCCTCCAGGCCGGGCGGCAGCTCGGGCGCGGCCGTCGGGGTCGCCGAAGGAGACCGGCTCGGCCAGCCCGGCGAACAGCACCACGCGCAGGCCGCGCGTGGCCCACTCGTCGGCGCGCCCGCCGCCAGTCGGCGCCGGCGCGCAAGCGCCGGCGCCAGCATCTCGGGCGCGCCGAGCACGTACGTGCCGCGCGAGCTCGCCGTCGTCGAAGGCGAGGCCGCTCCACTTGCGCTGCCGACGAGAAGAAGGCTTCGTGCGCCGCCGGCTCGCCGCGGCCGCCGGGAACGCCGCGCGCAGCGCCTCGATGGTGCGGTTGGCGTCGGTCGTGCCGGCGGCGAAGGCGCCGAGCAGGCGCGCTGCGCGCGCCTCGTCGGCGCCCGAGCGCGTCCAGCTCCTCGAACGCGATCACGCCCGAGGTGAGCGTGCCCGTCTTGTCGGTGCACAGCACGTCGACGTTGCTGAGGACTCGACGGCGTTGAACTGCTGCACCAGCATGTCCTTGCCCAGCAGGCGCACGGCGCCGAGCGCGTAGGTCAGGGCGATCGAGAGCACGAGTCCGTTGGGGATGAGCGCGAGGATCACCGTGGACATGCGCACGCTCTCGACGAAGGGCACGCCGCCGACGATGTTGCGGATCCAGACGAGGGTCTCGAAGACGACCACGACGATCAGCAGAACGCGGACGATCTGCACGACCTGGCGCTGCAGCGGCGTCAGCTCGCGCTTGAAGACCTTGGCCTTGGCGGTGAGCTTGTTGGCGAAGCTGTCGAGACCCACCTTGGCGGCCTCGTAGTAGCCGCCGCCCGTCACGCAGAAGCTGCCCGACATGAGTTCGTCGCCGGGGTGCTTGGTCACGAGGTCGGACTCGCCGGTGAGCAGCGACTCGTCCATCTCCATGCGGCCGCTCGCCGACCATCGGCCCGTCGACCACGACCTGGTCGCCCGGCTGCACGTACAGGATGTCGCCGAGCACCACCTGCGACGGGTCGAGCTCGCGCACCTCGCCGTCGCGTACCACGTCGGCCTTGGGCCGCGGCAGGATCGCCGATCCGGTCCATCACGCGCTTGGCGCGGATCTCCTGTACGAGGCTGATGATCGTGTTCGCGGCGATGACGAAGACCACCGCGAACGCGTCGAGCGGCTTGCCCAGGATGAGCAGGAGGATGCCGAGGAAGTAGAAGAGGTTGTTGATGAAGTTGAAGACGTTGTCGCGGACGATGCGCCCGTAGGTGCGCCCGGCCTTGATCTCGACGTCGTTGCCCTGGCCGGCTGCACGCCGGCGGTCGGCCTCAGCGGTGCTCAGGCCGTGCAGGGCGGGCGGGAGAGTGTCGGGGGCGGTCGTCATGCCCCCGCACGGTATCAGCGCCGTGGCCGGCGGTCCAACGGCCGGACGTGGCCGGTGACGCGGCGCCACCCGCGGTCCCATTGGCGGCACCAGTGCCGGCACCAGTGCCGGCATCTCCAGTGGTGCCGAAGGCCTGCTCGACGAGGAGCTGCCTCCCTGCCCCTACTTCAGCTCGGCCAGCGAGATCATGCCCTGCCGTGCGTAGTCGATGGCCTCGCCGAGGATGCGCGCCGTCTCCTGCGGCGCGTGGAAGCCCATGGAGTTCTCCGCGTTGACGAAGTCCGTGCGCCACTGCGCCTTGCGCTGGAAGCTCGCGGGCGGTCGCCAAGCTGCTCGTCGGTGGCCCCGGCGGTCTTGGCGGCCGTGATCGCCTCGATGAGGTCGACCGTCGCGCGTCTCGGCGCGCGTCGAGCAGTTCGCTGCGTGCGGTCCTGGATCGTCTCGGCGCGCGCGCACGATCTCCTCCGGTCGCAGCGGTGGCAGCTGCCGCAGGCGCGGCGCGACGTTGAGCAGCGGGCTGCGCACGTGGTGGTCGCTGACCTTGATCGCGCCCTCGCGTGTGTACGGCATGTGGCAGTCGGCGCAGGCCACGCCGGCTGCGCGCGTGGACGCCCTGGCTCCACATCTCGAACTCGGGGTGCTGCGCCTTGAGCACCGCGGCGCCGGCTCTGCGCGTGCGTCCAGTCCGACCAGCCCACCTCGTCGTAGTAGGTCTCGATCTCCTCGCCCTTGCAGGCCGTTCGTGCCAGGGGTAGGTGAGCAGCTTCTGCTCGCCCTTGAAGTAGTACTCCACGTGGCACTGCCCGCAGACGAACGTGCGCATCTCCTGGCGCGAGGCCTCGCGTGTTGGGGTCGTACGGCTCGTCGCGGTCGCCCTCGCGCCACCGCTCGATGCTCGGCAGATGCGGGAGGGCCTCGCCGGATTCGGCCAGCCGCTGGATGCCGCTCGAGGAACCCGGGTCGCGTGACGCGCAGGTCCATCGTCTCGGGGTCGTGGCAGTCGATGCACGCCACGGGGTGCTCCACGAGTTCGGTGGCCTCGAGGTACGGCATGGCGTTGACGATCTCGAAGCCCTTCTGCACCGCCGCCCGACGGGTTGGGTCGGTCAGCGGCTCGTCGTCTGCCGGTGGGCACCCGCGGCGACGCCGGCGTCGTAGTAGGCCTTGGTGATGGCACCGTGGCAGTGCAGACAGGCGCCGGGCTGCTCCTTCTCGGTCACCCGCTTCGTCTCGCGCTGGTCCTGGAGACTGTAGAAGTGGCCGCGCTCCTCGTCGTACTCGATGGCGAAGGCGTAGCCGTCGAAGATCGTGCGCAGGCGCGGATCGGCGTCCAGCCTGCTGATCGCCTCGCTTCCCCCGTAGCGCGTGCGCTCGGTGTCCACCGTGCGCAGGTAGCCGTCGTACTGCCGGGGGAAGTTGCGTCCCCACAGCGCCGGGTCGATGGAGTTCTCGGTGAGCTCCTCGATCTCGTAGTAGGCGCGCTCGCCCTCCGCCTTGCGCTCCACGATGTTCTGCCCCAGCGCCATGACGCCGGCCGTCGCCAGCGCGACGACGACGATCGTGACGACGTAGAACCAGGGGCTGGCCTGCAGGCGGCTCAAGGTCTGCTTCATCGGGGACTCCTCCTACCGTGTGGGCCCGTGGCCCACGTCGCGGTGGCAGTGGGTGCAGCTCGGACCTTCCCCGTCGCTGCCGTAGTGGCCGCTGATGTCGGCGGTCAGTTCCTGGTGGCAGGCGCGGCAGTTGTGCTCGAGCGTGGCGGCGTTGCCGGGTTTGATGCGGATGGGTTCGTCGAAGTTCTGCAGCGTGAAGGCCGACGAGTGGTGCCAGCCGTTGCGCGCCTTGCCGAGGTACTTGGAGAGCAGGCGGTGGGGGACGTGGCAGTCGTTGCACGTGGCCACGTCCTTGTGCGTTCCCTTGACCCAGCCGTCGTACTGCTCGTTCATGATGTGACAGTTGATGCAGGCCTCGGGATCGTTGCTCATGTAGGAGAGGCCCTCGGCATAGGCGAGCGTGAAGAGGCCGGCGCCGGCCAGAACGCCGAGCAGCAACGCCAGGACGAGGGCGGCGGCCCGGTGGACGGGGCGGCGGGCTGAGCACGTGCCGGGTGTCTGGGTACGTCGTTTCACGGGCGTGGTCGCGACGACGGTCGGCCGAGGCGCGGGTGAGTCTTGCCGCCGCTGGTCGGTTTGACCATCATACTCCGGCGGCAATGCGCGGTGATTGACCGCCGTCAAGTGGCGGCCGGCGCTCCCGCGTCCGGTCGAGGGTCTCGCGCATCGCATCGTCCGTATGCGGGAACAGCCCGCCTATGACGGCGCAGCGCATCATCCGCACGTATCTTGGGGTCGCCGCCAGCACGACGCTGGCGCAGTCCCTGATCTGGGGCGTCAACACGCTGTTCCTGCTGTCGGTCGGGCTGGACATCTTCCAGGTGATGCTCGTGAACGCCGCCTACACCGTCGCCCAGATGGTCTTCGAGGTGCCGACCGGGGTGGTCGCGGACACGGTCGGCCGCCGCGCCTCCTATCTGCTGGCGGTCGCCATCATCCTCTTGTCGACGCTGCTCTACGTGTGGTTCGGGCTCGCCGGCCTCGGCGTATGGCCGTTCGCAGCCGCCTCGGCGCTGCTCGGCCTGGGCTACACGTTCTACACCGGTGCGGTCGACGCCTGGATGGTCGACGCTCTGGACTCGGTGGGCTACGAGGGGCGACTCGAGCCGGTGTTCGCGCGGTACGGGATGACGTTCGGCGCGTCCATGCTCATCGGCACCACGCTGGGAGGGGTGCTGGGGCAACTCGATCTCTGGATACCGTACGTCGTTCGCGCCGTCGTGCTGGTGCCGGCGTTCCTGATAGGCGTCTTCCTTATGCGCGACCTGGGGTTCAAGGGCCGGGCGCTGACCGTGGGGAGCTTCGGCCACGAGACCCGGCGCATCGCGACCGCCGGCATCACGTACGGACTGCGCGACCGCGTCGTGCGCTTCATCATGCTGGCCACACTCGTCCAGGGCGTCTTCTTCATCTACGGCTTCTACTCGTGGCAGAAGTACTTCCTGGACCTGCTCGGCAGCGACCTCGTGTGGGTCACGGGTGTCATCGCCGCTCTGGTCGGCCTCACGCAGATCCTCGGCAACTCGCTGGTCGGGCGGATCACCAATCGGTTCCCCGACCGGGGCAGGATCCTGATGGCGTGCACGGCGGTCTCGACCGCCGCCGTCGTCGGCGCCGCGCTGGTGCAGCAGTTCTGGGTGGCGGTGCCGCTCTACCTCGTCTCCACCGCGGCCTTCGGGATCTCCATGCCTGTCAAACAGGGCTGGCTGAACGCGCGCATTCCTTCTGCACAGCGCGCGACGATCATCTCGCTGGACGCGCTGTTCGGAGACGGCGGCATGACCGCCGGGCAGCTCGGCCTGGGCTACCTGTCGCGGGCCGTGTCGATCCCGTTCGCCTGGCTGGTCGGCGGCGCCGTCCAGCTCGCCGGCGTGCCGCTGCTGGCGGCGGCGCGGCGCGCGGAGCGGGCGGAGCCCGCCGCGCCGGCCGCGGGCGTGGGCCGTGCGGGGGAGGCGGTCGCGATCGGGGCGCCCGGCCCCGAGGCGATGGCCGCCGGCTGTCTCGGCCCCGACTGCGCCGGGCCGGCCGCGGACGGCGGAGAGGCGGCCTGAGCCGCGTCCGGTGCGGCTACGCCGACGCCGGCGGCGCGTCCGCCTTCTGCTCGGCCGCCGGCTTCTTCGTCTTGCCTCCGGGAAGGAAGCAGCTCGTCGCGAAGCCGAACAGGCCGAGGACGCCGATGGCGATCAGCGCGTTCTGCAGGCCCTTGTTGCGCGCGTCCTGATTGAACTCGACGAACTTCTGGACCAACGGCGCCGGCTCGCTCTTGCCCTTGAGGTAGACCGTGACCTGGGCGTTGCTCACGGTCTGGGCGTCCTTGCGCAGGTCGTGGACGACCCGCGCCTTCTCGCTCGCCGGGATGCCGGTGTACTGCTCGACGGCGCCGCGAGAAGGTCGCGATCAGGGTGCTCATGAGCACCGCGCCGGCCACGGCGGTGCCGAAGGCGCCGCCGAGGTTGCTCATCGCGCGCGAGAGGCCGGAGATCTCGCTCTGCTCCTTCGCCGGCACGGCGCCCTGGGTGATGTTCATCAGGGGTGCGTTGATCAGGCCGATGCCGATGCCGGTGATGATCATGCCGGGGAGAAAGGCCCACTGGTCGGCGTCGGCCTTCAGTTCGAGCGCGATCAGGAAGATGCCGCCGACGACGACGAGCATGCCGATCTGCACGATCAGCTTGGGGGCGATGATCTGCGTGAGCTTGCTCACGCGCGTGGCCACGAGGATGATTGCGATCGTCATCGGCAGGATGAGCAGGCCGCTGTGGAAGGCAGTGTAGCCGAGAGCCATCTGCATGAAGACCGGCGTGACGAACAGGAAGCCTGCCTGCATGAACATGAACGCGATGATGGCCAGCAACCCGAACAGGACGGCGCGGTTCTTCAGCATGCCGATGTTGAGCAGCGCGTCCTTGCCGGCGCGGATCATGTGGCGCTGCCAGAGCCCGAAGCAGATCAGCACGACGACGCCGGCGACGACGAACGGGATCACCGGCGAAATGCCGCCTTCGGGAACCAGTGTCCGTCCCCATCCGACCATCGGCACCCGGGCGGCCGTCCAGCCGTACCTGCCGGCCTGCAGGACGCCGAGGACGACGAGCGCCAGGCCGAGCGCCGAGAGGAAGGCGCCGAGGTAGTCGAGCCTTGCCTTGGGCCGCGGCTGCCTGGGCACCTTGATGCGCGTCGTGAGCGCCAGCGTGATGAGGACGATGGCGACCTCCATCAGGAACGACACGCGCCAGGTGAGGTAGGTGGTCAGGAACCCGCAGACGAGCGGGCCGAGGGCCGCGCCCATGGCGGCCATGGCGCCGACGGCGGCGAACGCCGAGACGCGCGGCTTGCCGGCGGGGAAGATGGTGCCGACGATGGCGAAGATCGCCGGGATCATGAGCGCCGACCCCAGGCCCTCCAGCAGCGACCAGCCGACGATCATCATCGGCAGCGCGGCGCTGAACGCGGTGATCAGGGCGCCCAGGCCGTACATCGAGATGCCGATGGTGAAGGTCGCGCGGCGGCCCCACACGTCGCCGAGCTTGCCGCCGATCAGCATGAACGACGCCATGACGAGGGAGTAGAGCACCAGCGCCGACTGCACGCCGGACACGGTGGTGTCGAGGCTCTTGACCACCGACGTCACCGCGACGTTCATCGCCGTGGTGTCATAGGCGTTGATGAACTGGGCCATGCAGAGGGCCACCAGGATCAGCTTGAAGGGGAGCTCCGGCGCGCCTGCGGCGACCGTCCCGGCTGCGGCCGTCGTGGAACGCGCTGCCTTCGCCATGGTCCCTCCCGTTCGAGTCCCCCGTGCCCTCCGACTACTTGATTCATAATCGGCGCGCGGAATCCTGTTCTTGAGCGGCGATGATGCCACGGCTTGCTCGCGGAGGCGCGGGGTCGCGCCCGGACCCGGTCACGTGTGTCTCGACGCCCCGTCGCGAGCACCGCGGGCCGTCAGGCGGACGTCTCTCGGCGTCGGCGATGGTCGCGGATGAGGGCGTGTGCCAGGGTCACCTCGATGACGCCGATCAGGCCTCCGACGAAGACCGTCGACGCCACGTCGATCGCCAGATGGGCGACCGGGTTGTCATAAAGGACGAATCGCTCAAGCCACGACGTCCACTCCTCCTCGAGCATGGTCGGTATCAGAACGACCACGAACGTGAGGAAGAAGTGCCGCCGGACGAGCGCGGCGGAGCGGCGCAAGCCGGCCCACACCCGGAGGTCCTCGATCACGATCACTGGTCCCACGACGGC
Source organism: uncultured Actinomycetes bacterium (assembly GCA_963709345.1). Taxonomy (GTDB): domain Bacteria; phylum Actinomycetota; class Thermoleophilia; order UBA2241; family UBA2241; genus CAIXSE01. The sequence continues at coordinate 469,739 of CAVPVX010000007.1, read as the reverse complement.
GAACAGCACCATGAGGATGAAGCCGGGGACGAGCAGGAGCAGCAGGCCGAGGATGATGAGGACCGTGGCGAGTGCGCTCGCCAGGATGAGCCGCGCCGTCGGCAGGCGCCTCACGATGTGCAGCAGCGGCAGATCGTCGTGTCCGTGCTGGTCCACGGCGACGATGCGGTCGATCACTCCGGAGAAGAAGACCAGGGAGAGCGTGGTGCCGGCGACGCCGACGGCCGTGCTCGAGAGCCACACCGCCAGGCTCAGCGCATCGGCGTTCTCGGCGACCCGCTTCGCTGCCAGGGTCGCCAGCGTGACCACGATGTCGATCGGCGCGAAGACGGCGACGGCGGCGATGACGATGCGGCCGAAGCGGCGACGATAGGTGCCGAAGGCTGCGGCGAGGACGCCGCGGATGGTGGCGCGCACCGGTGCGCGGCGTGCGGCGTCTGGCGTCGCTCGTGTCATGTCTCTCAATTCGCCGCGTGGGAGGCCGAGCCTCGGTGCTGCTCCATCACTCAGCTGTCCCGCCGGCGCCACTATGGGCCGGCGGGGGGCGGCGGACGGCCCGCGGCCGGTCAGGTATTCGCGCCCGATCGCACGCCCGCGCGAGCGGAGGCGCGTGATACAGTCCCGCGCATGAATGCCGACGCGGCACTCCCCGAGCCTCCGGTGGCAGGAGGCGCGGCCGCTTCGTCCCCAGCGGCTGAGTCGCTGACGGCGCCGTCGCCGTCTGCCGGCCGGCCGGCCGGCAGACCGAAGCGCCGCCACTGGCTCGCCGCCGCGGTGGCCCGCGGACTGGCCCTCTTCATCGGTGCTTTCACGCTCGTCAACGCGGCCGGCGCTCTGCGCACCCCGGCTTTCGACGAGAATCTCTGGTGGGTCGATCTGCGCTTCGCGCCGCGGCTTCCTCGCCGTGACGCTTCTCACGGCTCTCGCCGTCGCGCTGCTTGCGTACGCCTTTCTCCCCCACATGCCCGCCTGGCGGCGCTGGCCCACCGTCGGTCTCTGCCTGTTCTTCGCGGCCGTCACCGTCTGGAATGGAGCCGACTTCTACCTTACCTGGCGCGCCGGCGACATCGATCCCGGTATGCCCGTTCCGTTGTCATTCGTGTTCTGTGCCCTCTTCGTCTTCATCGCCTGGGCCGCGCTGCGGGGGCCGGCGCAACGGCGCCGGCGCTGGGCCGCGGCCGGCGTCCTCTTCGCGACCACGGCGGCGTGCGTGCTTCTCTTCCCGCTCGCGCAGATCTTCTTCTTCGGGACGACGGACTACCGGCGGCCCGCCGACGTCGTTGTCGTGTTCGGCGCCCAGGTCCATGACGACGGTCGGCCGTCGACCTCCCTGCGCGACAGGGTGGACACAGCCGTGCGGCTCCACAAGGACGGGCTCGTCAAGTACGTGTTCGTCTCCGGCGGGGTGGGGGAGAGCGGCTATAACGAGGCGCTGGTGATGCGTGACATGGCAGTCGAGGCCGGTGTGCCCACTGAGGCGATCGCGATCGACTCCAATGGAGTCAGCACCACCGCGACGGTCACCGACACGGTGCCGTTCTTCGGCGGTGCCGGCTGGAAGCGCGTCCTGGCCGTGAGCCAGTTCTACCACCTGCCGCGTATCAAGCTGGCGTACCAGCGTTTCGGCTGGGACGTGCTCACCGTACCGGCGGCGCCATCGTCGCCGGTACGGGAGACGCCTTATCTGGTGGCCCGCGAGATCCCGGCCTTCTGGGTGTACTACCTCGAGGCCGTGTTCGACTGACGTCGCCCGGGGCGATCGCTGCGGCTGTACTCGACCGGCATCACCCCCGCCAGTCGGCCTGGCTCGGTTTGTCGCACACTCGCCAGCACGCAGCATCCGTCACGTTCGGTCTCGACCCGAGCCACGACGGCGAGGTGCCGCTCAGTCCTCGAGGGTAGAGACGTCACCATCCGGCAGGCCGAGTGCGCGCGCCTTCAAGAGCCGCCTCACGATCTTGCCGGAGCGTGTGCGCGGCAGCTCGTCGACGATCTCCAGCCGCGCCGGCCGCGCGATGGGGCCGACCTCCTTGCCGACATGCTGGATCAGCTCTTCCACGAGAGTCGGCGTCGGTTCGGCGCTCGCGCGCAAGACGACGTAGCAGTAGATCACGTTGCCGCGCAACTCATCGGGGATGCCGATGGCGGCCGCCTCGCCGACCAGCGGGTGGCTGCCCAGAGCGGCTTCGATCTCGGCAGTGCCCAGCCGGTAGCCGGAGACCTTGATGACCTCGTCTGTGCGTCCGATGATCCACACATTGCCGTCTTCGTCCATACGCGCCGAGTCACCGGACTGGTACTTGCCGGGGTACTTCTCCCAGTACTGCGACTTATAGCGCTCGGGATCGCCGTACACGGTGCGCATCATGGCAGGCCATGGAGAGGTGACCACCAGATTGCCTTCCTCACCGGCGTTCACGGGCTGACCGTCATCGTCGAGGATCTCGATCGTGATGCCCGGGAACGGTTTGCCTGCCGACCCGGGCTTGAGCGGCTGGCCGGGCAGTGGGGTGATCATGAACATCCCCGTCTCCGTCTGCCACCATGTGTCGATGATGGAGCAGCGATCACCTCCGACTATGTGGCTGAGCCAGCGCCAGGCGTCCGGGTTGATGGGCTCTCCCACGGATCCCAGAAGGCGCAGCGAGCTCAGGTCCCGGCGTTTGGGCCAGGCATCGCCGAACCGCATCAGGGCACGCACGGCCGTGGGCGCCGTGTAGAGGATGTTGACGCCGTACTTCTCGACGATGCGCCACCAGCGGTCGGGGTACGGATGGGTGAGCGCGCCTTCGTACATGATCGACGTGGCGCCGAGGATGAGCGGGCCGTAGACAGCGTAGCTGTGACCGGTGATCCAGCCTGGATCGGCGGTGCACCACCAGCGGTCTTCGGGGCGCAGGTCGAAGGCCAGCTGGAGCGTCGCCGTGATGCCGACCTGATACCCGCCGTGGGTGTGCAGGATCGCCTTGGGTTGGCCCGTGGTGCCCGAGGTGAACAGCAGGAACAGCGGGTCCTCGGCATCCATGACCACCGTCTCGATGGGGGTGCGGGCCATGGGGAGGGCTTTGAGCTCGTCGTAGTAGTAGTCGCGGTCGGGCTCCATGGGGACGGTCTCGCCGGTGTGGCGGATGACGATCACGTGCTCGACAACGCCGGCACGCTTCACGGCTTCGTCGGCGATGGCCTTGAGTGGCACGAGCTTGCCTCGTATGAAGCCGCCGTCGGCGGTCACGATCACACGCGACTCGGAGAGCTCGATCCGGCTGTGCAGCGCCTCCACCGAGAACCCTCCGTAGACCGCCGAGTGCACGGCGCCTATCTTGGCGCAGGCGAGCATGGCGATGACGAGCTCCGGTATGCGCGGGAGGTAGATCGTGACGCGGTCTCCCTTGCCGACCCCCATGCTCCTCAGGATGGTCGCGAACTGACCGACTTTCCGGTGCAGGTCGTGATAGGAGAAGGTCCGCTCCTCTCCGGCCTCGCCCTGCCAGATCAGGGCAAGCTTGTTGCGGGTGGCGGTCGTCTGGTGGCGGTCCAGGGCGTTGAGCACGATGTTGGTCTTGCCGTCGCAGAACCAGCGATAGAACGGCGCCTCGCTTGCGTCAAGCACCTGCGACCAGGGCTCGTACCAGTCGAGCTTCTCCGCCCACGCCACCCAGAAGGCCTGCGGATCGGTCGCCGCGAGGCGCAGCAGCGCCTCGCGATCGTCGCCGGTCACACCGGTCAGTGCGCTCGACGGCGGATACCAGACCTCGCCTGTGAGTTCTGACATGCTTCCTCCCTTTCACGGTCCACTGGCTCCGCGAGCGGTGACACGTGACGCTCGCCGTCGGGCCTGCGAGGCACGCGCAACATCGCATCGAGCTGACAAAGGAGGAGACCAGGGCGCAGGATGCACCCTGGTCTCTTCCGTCGAACAGAAGGTCATAGGCGCCGAGTCCACCGCCACCCGGGTGAGGGTCGCGGTGGACTCGGCCGTTCCTTCAGCGCAGCAGGCAGCCGTTGGACTGCAGGTAGTCTTGCCAGTCGGCCTCGCTGGGCTCGTCGCACTTGCGCAGCAGCTTCTCCCATTCCTTGTCCACCCAGGCCTCGAGGTTGAGGAGCGTCTCCTCGTTCCCGGGCTTGAACAGGTGGGCGAAGCGGCCCTGGCGCTTGAGCCAGGGGATGAGCGGCATCTTGTGGTGCGGCCGATAGGTGAGGCGGTACTCGCCGTCCACCACCTCGAAAAGCGGCCAGTAGCAGGTGTTGACGGCCTCGCGGGCGAGGTCGATGGTCTCGGCTCCGTCTGCGCGCCAGCCGCGGGGGCAGGGCGCCAGGACGTTGAGGAACGAGGCGCCCGGAGTCGCCAGTGCCTTGGACGCCTTGCGCACGAGATCGCGCGGGTCGTGCGGCGAGGCCTGAGCCACGTAGCCTAGCTCGTGAGCGATCATGATGTCGGTGAGGTTCTTGCGGTTCTGGAGTTTGCCCGCCGTCTCCTTGCCCACGGGGCTCGTCGTCGTCCAGGCGCCATGTGGGGTGGCGCCGGAGCGCTGGAAACCGGTGTTCATGTAGGCGCCGTTGTCGTAGCAGACGTAGAGCATGTCGTGGCCGCGCTCCATGGCGCCCGACAGCGACTGCAGGCCGATGTCGTAGGTGCCGCCGTCGCCGCCGAAGGCGATGAACTTGACGTTCTCCTCCAGCTTGCCCTTCTTCTTGAGGGCGCGGTAGGCGGTCTCAACGCCGCTCAGCGTGGCGGCCGCGTTCTCGAAGGCGGTGTGGATGTAGCTGCCTTTCCACGATGTGTACGGATAGATCGTCGTGCTCACCTCCAGGCAGCCGGTCGCCGCGCTCACGACCACCGGGTCGCTCGTGCCCATGAGGACCTGGCGGACGACGATCGGCGCGCCGCAGCCGGCGCACATGCGGTGCCCGCCGGCGAGCTGGCTGCCCTGAGCCACGAGCTCGAGCCACTTCGTGCGCGCGTTCTCGAAGTGATTGGTCTCCTTGAGAGCGTCGACGGGGCAGACGTCCACGCACTCGTGGCACATGATGCAGCGGCTCTCGTCGACGCGGAACGAGCTGAGCTCACGCTCGTTGTAGGTGAGCGCGCCGGTCGGGCACGAGGTGACGCAGCGCCCGCAGGAGATGCAATCGGCGAGCTGGAGGGCCTCGCCGTACGGTGTGTCGACGTTGATCGCGAAGCCTCGCCCGGTGAAGTCGTAGCAGGCCGGGCCGGCCACGTCCCGGCACACGCGCACGCACTTGCCGCAGGCGATGCAGCGATCCATGTCGCGGCGGATGAAGGGGTGCTCGTACTGCGCCTCGACCTTGCGCACGAGGCCGCCCTTGACGATGAGCTCGTTGTCGGAGACGCCGTACTCCACCCCGAGCCTCTGCAGGTCGCAGGCGCCGTTGCTCGGGCACTCGCACTGCAGGCAGCGCATGGCTTCGGAGCGGGCGGCGGCGAGGCTGTACCCCTTTTCGACCTCGACGTCGGTCGCCGAGAGGCGCTTGACCTTGCCGACCTTGGGCATGGTGGCGCGAGCCGCAGGTTCGGCGCTCGCGCCCATCTTGAGCCACACGGGGCTGCGCTCGGCGAGGCGCAGGCCGAGCTCGCCCAGCCGCTCCTCGTCTTTGAGCTGCTCGAGGTAGGGGAGGCCGGCGAACACGGCGAGGTTCTCCTCGAGCTCCTCGAGGTCCTCGCCGCGGAGCCAGGCGTCCACGGCGAGCGCCGTGCGCTTGCCGCCGGCGACGGCGTGGATGACGGACCGGGGGCCGGTGCTGGCGTCGCCGGCCGCGAACACGCCGTCTTCGGGCGTGCGCCCGGTGTAGTGGTTCGCCATCAGCCGGACGCCGTCCGAGAGCGGTAGGTAGTCGGCGCTGTCTCCGAGCTTGGGTGCGTACCCGGTGGCCAGCACCACGGTCGTGGCGGCCATCTCGAAGCGCGAGCCGCGGACCTCCTTGGTGCGGCCCTTTTCGCGCACCACGCGCACGCACTCCACGCCTTGGGCCTTGCCGGACCTGGTCTTGACCTTCTTGGCGAGGGTGCCGAACTCGAACTTGACGCCCTCCTCGAGTGCGGCCGCGAGCTCGCGCGCGCCGGCCGGGATGCTCTCGGCGTCGTGCTGGGCGATGACGACGACCTGCTTGGCCCCCTTGCGCCGCGCCGTGCGCGCCACGTCGAGGGCGGTGATGCCGTCGCCGATCACGGCGACCTTCTGTGTGAACTTGACCGCGCGGCCCTCGCGGGCGCGGCGCAGCAGCTCGAGGCCGCGGAGCGCGACGTCGTCGCCGGGGAGGATGTGCTCGGGCTCCTCCCACGTGCCGACGCTGATCACGACGGCGTCGAAGCCGGCGTCGAAGAGCCCGTCGGGATCGACCTCGTAGCCGAGCTCCGACTCGCCGGCGAAGCGCACGCCCGCCTGCCACAACGGCGCGAGCTCCTTGTCGACGACCTTCTCCGGGAGACGGAACTCGGGAATGCTGTAGCGGAGCGAGCCGCCGGCCTTCTCGTTCGCGTCGTAGACCGTGACCTGGTTGCCGCGTTCGGTCAGGAACCAGGCTGCGGCGAGGCCGGCCGGGCCGGCGCCGATGACGGCGACGCGTCTGCCGGTCGGGATGCCGGGCACGAGCAGCGTGTCGCTGTGGTCTGCGGCCGCCCGGTGCAGGGCGCAGATGGCGATCGGCTCGTCGATGTCGCCGCGCCGGCACACCGGCTCGCAGTAGCGCGGGCAGACGCGCCCGAGGATGCCGGGGAACGGCAGCTCCTCGCGCACGATCGCGGCGGCCGCGGATGCGTCGCCGCCGGCCAGCGCCGCCATGTACGCGGGGATGTCGATGTGCGTCGGGCAGGCGTCCGAGCAGGGCGCCTCGCAGTAGGCGTTGTGGTCCGAGAGGTACATCTTGAGGTAGCTCTCGCGCCGGGCGCGGACACGCGGCGTGTCGGTCTTGACCACCTGGCCGTCCTTGACCCATGTGGTGCAGGCCGCTTGCAGCTTGTCGAGGCCTTCGACCTCGACCATGCAGAGGCGGCAGGCGCCCCACGCCGCTGTGCCCTCTTCGTGGCACAGCGCCGGGATCTCGATGCCTTCGCGGCGCGCGACCTGCAGGACGGTCTCGCCCTCGCGGGCGTTCAGCGTCGTGCCGTTGATGGTGAGTCTCACGGCGGCTTTGGTACGCGTGCTCACTGCCGCCTCCCTTCGATCAGCGCCGGTTCCGCGTCGACGACGGGGATGGCGTCGAATTTGCAGACCTGGCGGCAGGTGTCGCACTGGATGCAGAGCTTCTGGTCGATGAGGTGCAGCTGCTTGCGCTCGCCGCTGATGGCGTTGGTCGGGCAGGCGTCAACGCAGACGTGGCAGCCGGTGCAGGCGTCGGCGTCGATGGTGTAGCGGATCAGCGGCCGGCACACCTTGGCCGGGCAGCGGTGGTCGACCACGTGAGCCATGACCTCGTCGCGGAAGTACCGCAGCATGGTGAGCACGGGGTTGGGAGCGCTGCCGCCGAGCTGGCAGAGCGAACCCTCGACGATGTCGCCGCTGAGCCGTTCGAGCAGGTCGATGTCGTCGACGGTGCCCATGCCCGCGGTGATGCGCTCGAGGATCTCCAGCATGCGCTGGGTGCCGACGCGGCACGGCACGCACTTGCCGCAGCTCTCCTCCGCGGTGAACCGGAAGAAGAACTTGGCGAAGTCGACCATACAGGTGGTCTCGTCGACGACGACCATGCCGCCGGAGCCCATCATCGAGCCGTACTTGGCCATGAGGTTCTCGAAGTCGATGGGCGTGTCGAGGAGCTCGGCGGGCAGGCAGCCCCCGCTGCGGGCCGCCGAGCTGCACGGCCTTGAACTCGTGGCCCTCCTGCATGCCGCCACCGATGTCGAAGATCACTTCGCGCAGCGTGGCGCCCATGGGGACCTCGACGAGGCCGGAGTTCCGTACCTTGCCGGTGAGCGAGAAGATCTTGGTGCCCTTTGCACGTCTCCGTGCCCATCGCCGCGAAGGCGTCGGCGCCGTGGTTGATGATCCACGGCACCGTTGGCGTAGCTCTCGACGTTGTTGAGGTTGGTCGGCTGACCCCAGAGGCCGCGGGCCGACCGTGCGGATGTGCTTGCCGCGCGGCATGCCGCGATGTCCCTCGATGGAGGCGGTGAGGGCGGTCGACTCGCCGCAGACGAAGGCGCCGGCGCCCTGGTTGATGCGCAGGTCGAAGCTCCAAGCCCGTAGCCGAGGATGTCGTCGTCGAGCAGGCCGCGCTCACGCGCCTGCTCCAGCGCGTCGCGCAGGCGCGCGACGGCGAACGGGTACTCGTGGCGCACGTACACGTAGCCCTCGTCGGCGCCGATCGCGAAGGCGGCGATGAGCATGCCCTCGATCACGCGGTGCGGGTCGTCCTCGAGCACCGACGCGGTCCATGAACGCGCCGGGGTCGCCCTCGTCGCCGTTGCAGATGACGTAGTGCTTCTCGCCCGGATTGGCGCGGCAGAAGCGCCACTTCCTGCCCGTCGGGGAAGCCGGCGCCGCCGCGGCCGCGCAGGCCGCTCTTCTCGACCTCGGCGATCACGGCTTCGGGGTCGGCCTGCTTGAGCACGCTTGCCAGCGCGGCGTAGCCGCCGTGCGAGATGTAGTCGTCGATCGACAGGGGTCGATCGTAGCCGTTGAGGGCGCAGCACGACGCGTGTCTGGCCAGCGCTAGAAGGGTACGTCCTTCTCGAGCGGGACGGCCTCACCGGTCGCGGGGTCCTTGTAGAGCAGGCGCTCGACGACGCCGTCGCCGACGACGCTCGTGTCGACGATCTCGGCGATGTCCTTGGCCTTGAGCCTCGGGTAGAAGATGCCCTGCGGGTGGACCACCACGATGGGGCCCTCCTGGCACAGGCCGTGACAGCCGGTGAGCACCACGGCTGACGCTGTCGGTGAGGCCACGCTTCGCGATCGCCTTGGTGAGGGCGTGGCTCAGCGCCGTCCGGCCCAGGCGTGGCAGGTCGAGCCGGCGCAGACGCGTATCTTGACGGTGTCTTCGCCGCCGGTCGCGAGCTCGGGCCGGTGGGCGGCTTTGAGGGCTTCGTCGATGCGTGCCTGGCGGGCGGACCCGTTGGTCTTGCCGGCCGCCACCTCAGGCCTCCTTCTTGCGGAGCTGACGGATGAGCTTTCGCGCCTCGCTGGGGCGTGACGCGCCCGTGGGTGTCGTCGTCGCCGATGCGCACGGCCGGGGCCAGGGCGCAGGCGCCGATGCAGTTCACCGTCTGCAGCGTGAACAGCCGTCGGGTGTCGTGGTGCCGACGGGAGTATCGAGCTCCTGGGCGAAGGCCTCCGACGACGAGCGGCGCGCCGGCCACGTGGCAGGCGGTGCCCATGCACACGTCGATCACGTGCTTGCCCACCGGCTGGAGGCGGAACTGCGCGTAGAAGCTGGCCACGCCGAAGACCCGCGAGAACGGCAGGTTCATCTCGCCGGCGATCTCCTCGAGCGCCACGCGCGGCAGCCAGCCGAAGGCGTCCTGGGTGGCGTGCAGCGCCTCGACGAGGCCGGTGCCGTCACGCAGCCCGGCGATCACGGGGTCGAAGAGCTTCATGTCGATCTCGGGCATGTAGCCGGCCGGCTTCTCGCCCATCACGCAGGCGGCGCCCGCGCCGCAGCTCTCGCCGGGCAGCGTCGCCAGCGCGGCGGCGCGCTCGGCCTCGACGTCGAAGGGCAGTTCCTCGAACTCCGGGCAGTAGTCGATCTCGATGCAGTCGACGGGGCAAGTGCGCTCGCACAGGGTGCAGGAGTAGCAGCGGTAGCCGCCGTCCCTGGCCTTGACGAGGTCGAACAGGCCGACGCCCTTGCTCTTGTCGACCAGCTCGCGGCGCTCGAAGTCGATGCCCTTGAGGACTTCGTAGAGGGCGGAACCCTTGGGCTCGATCCTCGTCTTGCCGTTCCGTGCCTTGTCTCTGGGCATGCTGGTCACCTCAGTCCTTGCGCAGGTTGAGGTACCGACGCTCCGTCGAGGTCCGCGTCTTGCTCTGCGCGGCGTTCTGGAGCACTGCGAACGCCTGCTCGATGTTGTTGGGGAAGATGTCGCGGCCGCCGAGCCCGTAGATCAACGGGAGGACCTGGGGCCGCGGGTCGCTGTCGTACAGGGCCGCGCGGACCTCGAGGAAGACGGGGCCGCCCTGGGCGCCGAACGAATCGGCACGGTCCATGACGCCCACGACCTTGACGTGCTCGAGCGCCTTGGCGTATGCCTCGTGCGGGAAGGGCCGGAAGGCGCGCACGCGCACCATGCCGGCCTTGACGCCCTGGGCGCGCAACTTGTCGACCGTCATGCGCGTCGTGCCGGCGGTGGAGCCGACCACGACGATGGCGACCTCGGCGTCCTCCAGACGGTACGGGTCGAGCAGGCCGTACTGACGGCCGCTGAGCTCCGCGTACTCGTCGGCGACGTCCTGGATCACCGTGAGGGCTCGGTCCATGGCGCGGTTCTGCGCCACCTTATGCTCGAAGTACCAGCCGTGCAGGCCGTCGAAGGGACCCACCGTCACCGGGGTGCTCGGTGTCGAGCATGGGGTTGATCGCGTGATACGGGCCGATGAACTCCTGCACCTGCTCCTTCGTGAGCATCTGCAGCGGGCCGATGGCGCCGCTGATGACGTAGCCGTCGTACATGTGCGTGACCGGCAGACGGACGTCGGCGTGCTCGCCGATGCGGACTGCCTGAATGCAGTTGTCGTAGGCCTCCTGGTGGTTCTCGCCGTAGAGCTGGATCCAGCCGGCGTCGCGGCCGCCCATGGTGTCGCTGTGGTCGCAGTGGATGTTGATGGGGCCGGAGAGGGCGCGGTTGACGGTGGTCATGACGACCGGGAGCCGGTAGCTCGCGGCGACGTACAGGACCTCCCACATGAGGGCGTAGCCCTGGGAGGAGGTGGCAGTCATCGTCCGCGCGCCGCCGGCCGCCGAGCCGATCACGGCGCTCATCGCCGAGTGCTCACTCTCGACGGTGACGAACTCGCTCTCGACCTTGCCGTCGGCGACCATCTGGGCGAACAGCTGGACGACCTCGGTCTGCGGGGTGATGGGGTAGGCGCACACCACGTCCGGGTCGATCTGACCCATGGCTTCGGCGGCCGCCTCGTTCCCGGTGACCGCGAGGATCTCGGTGTCGGTGGGGGCCACGTTCACTCCTTCGCGTCGATCTTCATGACGATGGCGTCGGTGGGGCACTCCCTGGCGCAGATGCCGCAGCCCTTGCAGTGCTCGAGGTCGACGCCGACGGCCTTGCCGCCCTCGATCACGATCGAGGCGTCGGGGCAGTAGAAGTAGCAGAGCATGCAGCCGTCGCACTTCGCCCTGTCGATCTCGGGGACCATCGAGCGCCAGCCGCCGGTCTCGTTGTACACGGAGTTCCCGGCTTCGATGATCGTCGCGCCGAGCTCGTGTCGCTCGGGGCCCCACGAGTCGACATCGCTGATGTCCCACGCGGGCTTCTTCGTCGCGGCCTTGCGGGCGCGGGGCTTCTTGAGGGGGACCGGCTTCTTGGCCCCGGCCTTCTTGTCGACGGTCATTCGGCCTTGACCTCCTCGTAGCTGCGGGTGATCGCGTTGATGTTGCCTTCGACCACCTTGGGCGGGAACTTCTTGCCGAAGTCCTCGCGCAGGAACGCGACGACGTCGTCGATCGGGAAGAGCCCCGTGATGCGCGTGAGGGCGCCGACCATGGGGGTGTTGGGGATGGGCCGCTTGATCGTCTCGGTGGCGATGCGGGTCGCCGCGATCGTGCAGTACCGGAAGCCCTCGAGCTTGTAGTGCTTGCGCAGCTCGGCGGGGGTCATCTCGCTGTTGACGAGCACGATGGCGTCGTCCGGCGCGCCCTTGGTGACGTCGACGACGCCGAGCAGCGACGGGTCGAGCACGACGACGATCTGCGGGTGCTCGACGCCGGCGTACACCTGGATAGGCTCGTCGCTGACGCGCGTGAAGGCGACGATCGGCGCGCCCGAGCGCTCGGGCCCGTACTCGGGGAACGCCTGGAAGTACTTCTTCTCGCCGAGCGCCAGTTCGGCGACCATCTTGGCCGCCGTGACGGCCCCCTGGCCGCCGCGGCCGTGCCAGCGGATCTCCGTGAGGCCGCTGGGTGCCTTGGGCTGCTTCGTGGCCCCACTCTTGGTCGCCATGGTCACTCCTCTCCACGCCTGAGGCTGCGCCGCCCGGAGAGGGCGCGGCCCAGCGTGAGCTCGTCCGCGTATTCAAGGTCGCCGCCGACCGGCAGGCCGCTTGCGAGGCGGGTCACGCGCACGCGGCTCGGCAGCAGGTCGGCGATGTACATGGCGGTCGCCTCACCGGTCATGGTGGGGTTGGTCGCCAGGATGACTTCTTCGAGGTCGTCGTCGACGCGCTCGGCCAGCTCCGCGATGCGGAGGTCGCCGGGCTCGACGCCGTCGAGTGGGCTGAGCGCGCCACCGAGCACGTGGTAGTAGCCGCGGAACTCACGCGTGCGCTCGATGGTCACGATGTCGAACGGCTGCTCGACCACGCAGAGGAGCCGCGGGTCGCGCCTGGTATCGGCACAGATGACGCAGAGGTCTCCCTCGGCGAGGTTGAAGCAGCGGCTGCAGAAGCCGATCTTCTCCTTGACCTCCATGATCGCATCGGCCAGGGGAAGGATCTCGTCAGGCCGCAGCCTCAGCATGTGGAAGGCGAGGCGCTGCGCCGTGCGGGGCCCGATGCCGGGGAGCTTGGCCAGCTCGGTGATCAGACGCTCGACGGCCGGTGAATACACTCTCGTTCTCCTCGCGGCAGCGTGAGTCGATATGCAGTGCCATGAATAGGCGCACCCGGCGGTGACGCAGCCCGCGGGCGCGACTTCCAATTGTAGCGGCTTCACGTGGCCACTGCCATCGAGATGTGACCCCCGCCGCTGGGACGCGCTCTCACGGCTCGTCGGCGGCGGCGCGTGTCAGAACAGACCGGGGATGTTCGGCAGGTCGATGCCGCCGGTGGCGCCGCCGAGCTTGGTGCTGGCGACGTCCTGCGCGGCGCGCAGCGCCTCGTTTGTCGCGGCGACCACGAGGTCCTGCAGCATCTCGACGTCTTCGGGGTCGACGGCCTCGGGCTTGATGCGGACTTCTTTGACCTCGAGGGCGCCGGTGATGACGACGGTGACGATGCCACCGCCGGCGCTCGCCTCGACGGTCTCGTCGGCGAGCTCTTCCTGAGCCTGCGCCATCTTGCGCTGCATCTCCTGGACCTGCTTCATCATCTTGTTGTACTGGGGGTTCGCCAAGGCGTTCTCCTTAGGAGTCGTCGGGCAGCAGCTCGGCATCGAGCTTGGTCTGTGCGGCGCGGATCTGGTCGGTGAAGTCGGGGAGGGCCGCCGGGGCGGGCGACGCGGCGGCCGGCGCCGGAGGCGCGGAGGGCTCAGTCGAGCCCGCGGCGAGCTCGAAGCGCGGCGTCACGCGGCTCCCGAGGACGCCGTGGACGGCGTCGGCGAGCACGGCGGCGTTGTCTCCCATGGACGCGTTGCGGAGCGCGAAGTCCGAGGGGAAGACGACGGTGAGCGTCTCCCCGTCGAGGGCGCCCGGGCGCGCGTCGCGAAGAAAGCCGTAGAGCGGGACGCGCGCGGCCTGGACGCGCTGCAAGACGAGCTCCCAGGCACGGCGCACGCGCTCCAGAGTGAGCTCCTGGGGCGCATCGCTCGCGGGAGCGTCGGGAGCAGGCGAGGGCGCGGCGCTCTGTGCCGCGGCCGCTGAAGGAGCCGTCTGCGGAGTCGCGTCGGGCGCCGGGATCTTCGCCCGCGGCGCGTCGTCGGGCGTCGTCGCGGCTTCTTCGGGGGCCGCGCCGGCCGGACGCGCCGGTGCGTCGCGCGTGGGCCGCGGCGGCGCGGGAACGCCACCGGCCTCGAGGCGCCGCAGGCGCTCCTCGAGGGCGGCGGCCGAGTGATCGAGCTCGGGGCGCGTGACCTTGACGAGCGCCAGCTCGAGCTGCAGCCGCGGATCGAGACCGTCGCGGATCTCGCGCTGGGCCTGTCCGAGTGCTTCGATGAAGAACACGACTTCGCGCGGGGACACCTGGTTGGCGCGCTGCTCGTGCTCGCGGAGCAGCTCGCCGTCCAGTTCGACGGTCTGGCCCAGCGTGCGCAGCGCCGACGCGTCGCCTGCCGCCTCTTCGATGTGCTGGAGCAGGAAGAGCTGCCGCAGGTGGCGCAGGAGGTCGCGGATGAACTGGGAGTAGTCGGCGCCCTCGTTGGCGAGGCGCTGGACGAACTGGAGCGCCTCGGCGGTGCGCCGCTCGGTGACGATGTCGGTGATCTCGAAGAGGAGCTCGCTGCTGGTCACGCCGAGCGCCTCGAGCACGTCCACGGCGGCGATCGTCCCCTCCGAGTAGGTCACCAGCTTGTCGAGCGTGCCGATGGCGTCGCGGAACCCTCCCTGGGAGTGGCGCGCGATGATGTGCAGCGCCTCGTCCTGGATCGCGATGGGCGCGCCGCCACGCTCCTCTTCCGGCCGCTCGTTCTCGCCTTGCACGATGCTCTCCAGCAGGCGCACGATGTCGGTGACCCGCGGCCGGTGGAAGTCGAACATCTGACAGCGCGAGATGATGGTCTCCGGGATCTTGTGCGGCTCGGTGGTGGCGAGCACGAAGATCACGTTTTGCGGCGGCTCCTCGAGGGTCTTCAGCAGCGCATTGAATGCCGCGTTCGACATCATGTGGACCTCGTCCACGATATAGACCTTGAAGCGTCCGTCTATGGGCGCGAAGGCGATCGTGTCGCGCAGCTCGCGCACGTCTTCGACCCCGTTGTGAGAGGCGGCGTCCATCTCGACCACGTCGAGCGAGACGCCGTCGGCGATGGCCACGCAGTGGCGGCAGACGCCGCAGGGGGTGGCCGTGGGCCGCTCCTGGGAGCCATCCGCGCCCACACAGTTCAGCGCCTTGGCGAGGATGCGCGCGGTGCTCGTCTTGCCGGTGCCGCGCGGCCCCGCGAAGATGTAGGCGTGGGCGACCTGGTCGGTCTCGACCGCGTTGCGCAGCGTGCGCGCCACGTGGTCCTGCCCGACCAGTTCGGCGAAGGTCTGCGGGCGATACTCGCGGTAGAGGGAGCGCTTCATCGGACGGCTAGTCTACCCCGGTGTGAGATGAGAAAGTAGCGGTCGCGCACCCGCCGTCGAAGCGCGTTCTCCGAGCGTCCTCGCCGTGCGCAAGCTCCGGTCAGGCGACCCTGCGGCACATGGAATGGCCTGCTTACCGCTGCTTCCTCCCGGACCTGACGGGGTTCGCAGGGTTCCATTGCGTAGGACCCGACCTTCAACGCCGCGACACGGCTGACAGCCTCGCGGAACGGCCCCTCGGGCGGGGATTCAGCCCCGCTGTAGCGGATTGCGGGTACAGGGCACCGCTGGCTCCCCGCCTAGCGCGACCGGCTAGGATGCTACGCCGGGCGGTCGCCAGAAGCAAACGCGGCGGCGCAGCTCCGGCCGCCGCCCGGCGACCGGCCGCAGGGTTCTTCGCCGCCTGTGGCCGCGTCAGCGGCCGCCGAGTTCCGCGGCGCGGTCCACGGCGGCGAGCACCGCGTCCGGCGCGGTGAACTGCGGCATGTGCCCGGCGCCGGGGAGCCGGACCAGTTCGGAGCGTGGCAGCGTGTCGTTCAGCGCAAGCGAGCTCGAGGGCGGCACCATGCGGTCCTGGTCGCCGACCACGACGACGACCGGCACGTCCAGTGTTGCGTAGCGCGGAAGGAGGGCGCGCAGTCCCGCCTCCGCACCCTTGCGGTCGGCGCCGTCGCTGATCAGCCGGGAGTCGTCGAGGGCGAGCGCCGGGGCAAGGCGGGCGTAACGCTCGGGCACGGGCCCGGGGTAGAAGGCGCGTCGCAGCGCCGCGTCGACGAGCGGGCGCCCGAGGCGCGACCGCCCGAGGCGGCCCACGGCTCGCAGCGTCGTGCGCGAGCGCATCATGGCCACCACCCAGGGCGGTGGGCCCCCGAGAGGGATGACGTAGCCCCCCAGCGTCACGACCGCGGCGACCTCGCCCGGCGCGTCGAGTGCCCAGGCGAGCGCCACCGCGGCGCCGAAGGAGTGCCCCAGGAGGATCGGCCGCTCGAGTCCGAGTTCCGCGGCGGCGGCGCGGAGGATCGCGGCCTGTGCCTGCGGCGTGGCGTCGCCGGTCGGCGCGCGGTCGCTGAATCCCGACCCGGGACGGTCGATGGCGACCGCCGTGTACCGTTCGGCCAGTCGGTCGCCGATCGAGAGCACGAGGTCGTACACGGAGCTCTTGGCGCCGTGGATGTAGACCACCGGCGGGCCGTCGCCCGAGCGCACGAAGTGGAGACGCATGCCACTGACCATGACCGTGTCTCCCGGAGGCGCGAGCGGAGCGGTTGGCCACGGACTGCGGGGCGGGCGAGTCATGATGGGAGTGTGAGCCGCCGGGCGCAGTTGCAAACCGCCCGCTCGCGGCTACATTGAGAGCATGAAGGCGCGGAAGTACCTGCTCGCGGTCCTCGTCGTGGGATCCGTCGCCGGCGTCGTCGCGGTCGCCGTCACGCCGTTCGGCGCGCCACGGCCTCAGCCGGCGTCGGCGCCGGCCGCGGACTTCTCGGCGGAGCGGGCCCTCGAGGTGCTCGAGGAGATCGCCGCCGAGCCGCGCCCGCTGGGATCGGCCCACGCGGCCGAGGTGCGGGACTCGATCTACGACCGCCTGTCGCGCCTCGGCCTGGGGCCCCACATCCAGACGGCGGCCGTCGTCTCCGCCCGCGACCCGCGAGTGGCCGGCACCGTGCACAACGTGGCGGGGCGCCTGCCCGGGCGTGATCCCTCGCGCGCGGTCCTGTTGATCGCGCACTACGACTCCGTGCCGACCGCCCCGGGCGCGGCCGACGACGGCAGCGGCGTGGCCGCACTTCTCGAGACGGCGCGCGCCCTCCGCTCGGGTCCGCCGCCGCGTAACGACATCATCTTGCTGTTCACCGATGGCGAAGAGCGCGGGCTCCTGGGCGCGCAGGCTTTTCTCCGTGACGACTCCTGGGCATTCGCCGCGGGCGTCGTGCTCAACTTCGACAGCGCCGGGTCGTCCTCGCCGGCACTCATGTACGAGACGAGCCCGGGCAACGGGTTGTTGGTACGTGAGTACCTCACGGCGGCCAGGCCGTACACGTCGTCGCTGATGTACGAAGTGTCACGGCGGCAGCCGATCGTCAGTGACTTTCGGCCCTTCGTGGCGCGCGGTATCCCCGGCATGAGCTTCGGGATGCTCGACGGACCGGCGCACAATCACACCGCGTATGACTCCCTCGCCAATTTCGACGTGGCGGGACTCCAGCATACCGGTGAGACCGCGCTCGCGGTCAGCCGCCGGCTCGGCGACCTCGACCTCTGGCGGCTGCGACGTGAGGACGTTGTGTACTTCGACATCGTCGACGGACTGGCAGTGGTCTATCCGCGCCGACTGGTGCTCCCGCTCCTGGCGCTTGCCGCCGTGCTGTACGCCGCTTCGGTCGTGGTCGCGGTGCGCCGCCGCCTTCTCACGCGCACGGGCGTCGCTTGGTCGGCTCTCGGCACCGGGGCCACGCTGGTGGCGTCCCTCGGCGTGATGGGCGTCGTGTGGGCGATGTACCGGACGGCGTACGAGGAGCGTGCCTGGAGCGATACCGGCGTGGTGATCAGCGATCTCTATCGGCTGGGTCTGGTCCTGCTCGCCTCGGCGGCGGTTCTCGCCGCGTATGCGGTACTGCTACGCCGGGTGCGCGTCTGGGATCTCGCAGCGGTGGCGCTGGCCTGGTGGCTGGCCGGCGCCGTCGCGGTGAGCGTGCTCGTCCCGGGCGCCAGCTACCTCCTTGTCTGGCCGCTTGCCGGCGGCGCGCTCGGCCTGACCGGCGCCGCGCTGGTCGGGGAGCGCGCAACGCAGGCGTATGTCGCCGTGCTGGTCGCGCTGACGGGTGCGGTGCCCGGGTTGCTGCTCGTCGGTTCCGCGACCCACCTGCTCCTGCTTTCCGCGGGGCTCAAGCAGGTGGTCACGGTGATCGCCGTCTGGCTGGTGGCCGGGCTACTGATGCTGCCGCTCGCGGCGGTGGTCCGCGCCTTCCGGCTCTGGCTGCCGGCGGCGCTTGCGCTGGCCGGCGTCGTCGTCCTTTTCGCCGTGGGGTCGGCGGTGGCTTTCGACAGCGAACACCCGAAGTTCACCAGCGTCTACTACCGGGCTCTACCCGGCGGCGAGACCGTGTGGCAGACGCTCGACCCGCTCGACGACTACACGCGCGGCTTTCTCCGCGAGCGGCTGCGGGCGCCGTTCCTGGCAGCGTACTTCCCGCAACTCGGCACCCAGGACACGCTGATCGGCGCCGCGCCTCGCTTCGGACTCCGTTCGCCTTCACTGCGCGTACTCTCGGACACGACCGACGGCGACCGGCGCACCGTGCGCCTGCGGCTGCGTTCGTTCCGCGGCGCCGCGGTCGTCAGCCTGCTCGTGCACACGGTGGTCGGCAATCTGACCGCCGCCGTCGAGGGGCAGCGCCTGGGTGGCCGCGACACGACGCTGCTCGACGGCACCACGGTGCGCTGGTCGTTCGACTACTATGCGCCTCCGCCGGAAGGCGTCGTCGTGGTGCTGCGCTTCGCCGCCGGCCCGTCGGTCCTGCTGCGCGTCGTCGACTTCACGTACGGCTTACCATCCGGCGCCGCCGGGCTCTACCCGGCCCGGCCGGCCGGCATGCTCCCCGGGCACATCGGCGACGGGACGATGACGGAGACGACCCTCCGCCTGCCGGCCACCAGGGACGACTAGAGTCTGAGCACCAGCTCCCGCACGTTCGGCTCGTCGCTCGGGCGTATGTCGAACCCGAGGTCTTCGGCGAAGTGCCGCATCCCCGGGTTTGCGGTGAGCACGTGGCCTCTGATCTCGCGCACGTGGCGGTCGCGGGCCGCCTGGATGAGCGCGTCCATGAGCTTGCTGCCGATGCCCTTGCGCTGGTAGGCGTCGCGGATGACGATCGCGAATTCCGCTTCCTCCACGTTGGAGGTCTCGATCGTCAGACGGGCGACGCCGAGCATCATGGGCTTCTTCCTGCCCTTGGGTTCGCGGATGGCGACCAGCGCGATCTCGCGGTCGTAGTCGTTGTGACAGTAGCGCACGAGCATCGACTTCGTGACCTCTTTGATAGGCCCGAAGAAGCGGTACTCGGCGGTCGCAGGCGAGAGCGACTCGATCATGTCGCTCCACATCGGTTCGTCCTCCGGCCTGATGGCGCGCATGACGACGGTCTCACCGTCCATCGGGACCTCCCAGCGGTACTTGCTGGGGTACATGGAGATCATCAGATGGGCGCCCGGCAGCTGGATCTTGCGCACGTCTTTGGGCTCGATGACGATGCGCGCGTCCAGCGCGCAGATGCCGTCCGGCCGCACCTGCAGCGGGTTGATGTCCATCTCGAGGATCTCGGGAAAGTCGACCAGCAGGTAGCTCATCTTCACGAGCGCCTGCTCGAGCGCGATCATGTCGACGGGCGCCTTACCGCGGTAGCCGCCCAGCAGTCGGCTGACCTTGGTGCTCTGGATCATCGATTTGGCGAGTGCCTGGTTGACGGGCGGGAAGTCGACGGCGACGTCGCGGTAGAGTTCGACACCGGTCCCGCCCATGCCGAACATCATGGCGGGGCCGAAGGTGGGGTCCTTCTTGGAGCCGAGGATGACCTCGTAGCCGCCGCGGCTCATCGCCTGTACGGTGACGCCGATGATGGTCGCTTCGGGTTGGGCCTCGTGTACGCGCTCGGTGATCTTGACGAACTGATTGGCGGCCTCGGGGGCGGAGCGCACGTTGAGGGCGATGCCGCCCACATCGCTCTTGTGCGTGATGTTGTGGCTCAGGATCTTGATGGCGACGGGGAAGCCGATCTCCTCGGCCATCGTGGCGCACTCCTTCGCCGACGTCGCGACCACGGTCTTCACGGCTGGGATGCGATAGGCGTCGAGCACCATCTTGGCCTCGGGCTCGCTGAGGATGCTGCGCCCGTCGCGCGCTACCTCCAGGAAGATCTTCTTGACCGCGTCCCGGTGGGGTTCGAAGTCCGGCAGGATGTCGTCGGGTGTCTCGTACAGGTTCGCCAGGTTCCGTGTGTATTGGTACATGTACATGTACGCGCGCACGGCGTCTTCGGGCGTGTCGAAGGTGGGAACGTGAGCGTTGCGAAGCATGCGCTGGGCCTCGGCCACCTTGATCTCGCCCATGAACGATGTGAGCAGCGGCTTGAGCTGGTGGCTGCGCGAGACCTCGATCAGCGCCTTGGCCGAGCCCGTGGGATCGCTCATCGCCTGGGGCGTGAGTATCGCGAGTACGCCGTCGCAATTGGGGTCGTCGATGAGCGCCTGTGCCGCCACGGCGTAGCGTTGTGCATCGGCGTCCCCGCCGACGTCGACGGGATTGCCGCGCGCGGCGAAGCCGGGCAGCGTGGCAAGCAGCTTCTCGTCGGTCTCGGGGCTCAGCTCGGCGAGTTCGCCGCCGAGGTGGAGCAGCCGGTCGCAGGCCATGACGCCGGGGCCGCCGGCGTTGGTGACGATGCCGAGGTTCGGACCGCGCGGACTCGAGACGCGACTGAGCGCCTCGCTGGCGTCGAACAGGTCTTCGATCTCGTCGACGCGTACTACGCCGGCGCGGCGGAAGACAGCGCTGTAGAGCGTGTCATCGCCGGCAATCGCGCCGGTGTGGCTGGCAGCCGCAAGCGCACTGCGCGCCGTGCGGCCGCTCTTCACGACGATGATCGGCTTGCTCTTGGCGAAGTGGCGCGCTGCACTCATGAACTTGCGTGCGTCGGTGATCGCCTCGATGTACAGGATGATGCTGCTCGTGTGCGGGTCCGCGCCGAAGTAGTCGATGAGGTCGCCGAAATCGACGTCGCACATCGATCCGACGCTGACGAAGGCGCTGAAGCCGATGTTGTTCGCCGCCGCCCAGTCGAGGATGGCCGTGCCCAGCGCGCCGCTCTGGCTGAAGAACGCGACGCGTCCGGCCGGCGGGATGACGTGTGCGAAGGTGGCGTTGAGGTTCACCGCCGGACGGATGTAGCCAAGGCAGTTCGGGCCGACGATGCGCACCCCGTAGCTCTCGGCGATGGACTTGACCTCGTCCTCGAGGTGCTTGCCCTCTTTGCCGACCTCCTTGAAGCCGGAGCTCACGATCACTGCGCCGGAGACACCGGCCTCGCCGCATTCGCGCATCGTCTGCGGCACGACCTTGGCCGGCACGGCGATGATGGCGAGGTCGATCTTGCGCGGCACCTGGCTGATGGTCGCGTACGCCTGGATGCCCTGGACCGACTGCGCCGCGACGTTGACGGGGTAGACGATCCCCTCATACTCGGCGCCGATCAGGTTGCGCAACAGGATGTAGCCGACGGAGCCCTTCTTGTTGCTGGCGCCGATGACGGCGATACTCGTGGGCGCGAAGAGCTTGTCGAGATTGCGTGTGCTCATGTCGTTGTTCCCGTCTTTCGTGGTTGCTCTGTTCCGCCGCGTCGTGCGCTTCCACGACGAGTCATCGCGCTGACTCGAGGGGTGTCGCCGCGCATGGATGCCGGGCCCTGGCTGCACGTCTGCCCGTCATCATGGTGGTCCTGCGCGGGACTCCGCGCCTACTCTAGACCGTGCGGCCCGGCGGTTCACCCTCAGAATGTGCGGCGAGGCCGGTTTCGCGACCCTGGGAGTGGGAAGGAATCGGGGCGACGGCACCCGGATCGCAGGAGGACCCATGGCCGAACCCATCTACGCCCAGCGGTATCGGCACCTCAAGCGTCTTCCGCCAGGCCGAGCCGAGGCCGCGTATCGGGGCCGCGACGAGCAGGGGCGCCCGGTCGTCGTGACCGTGGTGCGGCCCCGGGATGCCGACGGCTTTCTGCGCACCATGGGCCTCGTGGCCGCCGTGCGCCACCTCGATGTGGCTCCTGTGGTCGAAGCGGGGCGCGACGGGGCCGACTGCTTCGTCGTCACCGAGGACCCGGGTGGCGCCGACGCGGCGGGGCTCGCCGCTCGCGGCCCGTTGACCCCGGCGGACGCGGCGCTCGTGGCCGCCGAGGCCGCCGCCGGACTGGCTGCGTTGCATGAGCGCGGTGTCGTCCACGGAGGCGTCGATCCGGCGAGCGTCGTCAGGGGCAGCGACGGTGCCGTCAAGCTCACGGGTGCCGGCCTCGGCGTCGCCTACCCGCCACCG
This sequence comes from uncultured Actinomycetes bacterium, assembly GCA_963709345.1. Lineage (GTDB taxonomy): Bacteria > Actinomycetota > Thermoleophilia > UBA2241 > UBA2241 > CAIXSE01. The sequence continues at coordinate 447,594 of CAVPVX010000007.1, read as the reverse complement.
GACCTGGCGCCGGGCACCGACGCCGCCGTGGCCCGCTATCTGAGTCCGGAAGAGGTGGCGGGGCGCGCCGCGTCGCCCGCCTCCGACGTGTACCGGCTCGGCCTCGTCACCTACCTGCTGCTCACAGGGCGCCACGCCTTTGACGGCGCCGACGGCCGCGTCGTCGCGCAGGAGCAGCTCGACGGCGTCGTGCAGCCGCCACAGTTGCTCAACCCGGCCGTGCCTCCGGCACTCGCCCAGATCGTGATGCGCGCGCTCGAGAAGGACCCGGGGGCGCGCGGCACGGCGGTGCAGTACCAGGAATCCATCGAACGCGTGCTGGGATCAGCCCAGGTGCAGCCGGCACCCGAGAAGCCGCGCAGCAAGGCCTGGATCTGGGTGGTCGCCGTCCTGATCGTCGCGGCCGCGGCGCTGGCCGCCGCCTGGGCGCTCGGCGCCTTCGCCTCGGACTCGTCGACCAAGCAGGTCGAGGTGCCAGACGTGAGCGGTATGACCGCCGCCGGGGCGGGCAAGGCGCTCGAGCAGGCCGGACTCAAGGCCGGCAAGGTCACCGACGTGCCCAGTGACGAGGCGCCGCAGGGCACGGTCGTGAAGCAGTCTCCCGCCGCTGGCGCCGAGGCGGACGAGGGATCCGCCGTAGATCTGGACATCGCCGCGACCCCGTCGCCGACGGCTCCGGCGAGCGTGGCCGTTCCGGGGGTGGTCGGGCAGTCCGAGAGCGCCGCGACGTCGGCTCTCACGGCCGTCGGCTTCGTCGTCGTTGCCGGCGACGAGGCGAGTGAGACGGTCGCCGCCGGTGTCGTGATCGCGCAGGATCCGTCCGAGGGAGTCATGGCCGCCACCGGCAGCAAGGTGCGCATCCTCATCTCCACGGGTGCGCCCACGCCGACGGCTTCACCGAGCCCGTGACCCGGTAGCGCCGCCGGTCGCCCCGCGGGGCGACCGGCGGCGCACCAGAAGGTCAAAGAGGGCGGGCGGCCTTTTCGGCCGCCCGCCCTCTTTGAGAGCGTTCGTTCCCTCGAAGACGCGCCTGCTACTGCTTGTGCTCCTTGAGCTCCTCGACCACGGCCGGGTCGGCCAGGGTGGAGGTGTCGCCCAGAGAGTCGAACTCGCCCTCGGCGATCTTGCGCAGGATGCGGCGCATGATCTTGCCGGAACGGGTCTTCGGCAGGCCGGAGGAGAACTGCATCTTGTCCGGCGTTGCGATGGGTCCGACGACCTTGCGGACGTGCACGACGAGCTCCTTCTTGAGTTCGTCGCTCGGCTCGACGCCGTCGTTGAGGGTCACGTAGGCGTAGATGCCGGTGCCCTTGATGGGGTGCGGGTAGCCGACCACGGCGGCCTCGGCCACCTTGGGATAGCTGACCAGCGCGCCCTCGACGTCGGAGGTGCCGATGCGGTGGCCGGAGACGTTGAGCACGTCGTCGATGCGGCCCTTGAGCCAGTGGTCGCCGTCGGCGTCGATGGCGCAGCCGTCACCGGTGGTGAAGTAACCCTTGAACATCGAGAAGTAGACGTCCTTGAAGCGTTTGCCGTCGACGTCACCCCACGTGCCGCGGATCATGCCGGGCCACGGGGCGGTGATGACGAGATGGCCGTCCTCACCGACACCGGCGGGCTCGCCCTTGTCCGTGAGCACCGCAGTCTGCACGCCGAAGAAGGGGCGGTTCGCAGAGGCGGGCTTCAGCGTGGAGGCGCCGGGCAGCGGCGTGATCATGAGGCCGCCGGTCTCGGTCTGCCACCACGTGTCGCAGAGCGGGATGCGGCCCTTGCCGATCTTCTCGTAGTACCAGAGCCAGCTGCCGGCATCGATCGGCTCGCCGACCGAGCCCATGACGCGCAGCGACGGCATGTCGTGCGCGTCCGGCCACTCGTCGCCCTGGCCGATGAGGCTGCGGATCACCGTCGGCGCCGTGTAGATCGTGGTCGCCTTGTGCTTCTCGACGACCTCCCAGTAGCGGTCCGGCTTCGGATAGGTGGGCAGACCCTCGAAGAGGATGCTGGTGGCGCCGGCGGCCAGGGGACCGTACACGATGTAGCTGTGGCCCGTGATCCAGCCGATGTCGGCGGTGCAGAAGTGGATGTCGTCGTCATGCAGGTTGAACACGTACTTGGCCGTGTCGTGCGCGTAGAGCAAATAGCCGCCGGTGCTGTGGAGCACGCCCTTGGGCGTTCCCGTGGAGCCGGACGTATAGAGGATGAAGAGCGGATGCTCGGCATCGACCGGTACGGGCGGACAGTCGGCGGTGATGTCGGGAGCCGCGATCTCGTCGTGGTACCAGACGTCGCGGCCATCCTGCATCGGCACATCGCCGTCGACGCGCTTGACGACGATGACCGTCTCGACCGTCGTCTCGCCGCTGATGGCGACGTCGGCGTTGGTCTTGGACGGCGTGTTCTTGGCGCCGCGGTGACCCTTGTCCGCGCAGACGAGGACCTTGGCGCCGCAGTTGTCGATGCGCGCCTTGAGGGCCTCGGCGCTGAAGCCGCCGAAGACGACCATGTGGATGGCGCCCAGACGCGCGCAGGCGAGGAGCACGACCGGCAGCTCGCCGATCATCGGCAGGTAGACGGCGACGCGGTCGCCCTTCTGCACGCCGTGCTTCTTGAGGACGTTGGCGAACCGGCTGACCTCGTCGAGGAGCTCCTTGTAGGTGCGCGTCCTGGTGTCGCCGGGGTCGCCTTCGAAGATGATCGCCGGCTTGTCGCCCCTGCCGGCCTCGACGTGGCGGTCGAGGCAGTTGTAGGACGCGTTGAGCTCGCCGCCCTGGAACCACTTGACGTACGGGGTAGGGTCGAAGCTCCAGTCGAGCGTCGTGTCCCAGTCCTTCGTCCAGACCAGCGCATCCTTGGCGCGCTCGGACCAATAGCCTTCGGGGTCCTCGACAGACCGCTTGTACGCGGCCTCGTACTCGTCCATCGACTTGAAGTACGCGTGCTGCGAGAACTCGGGCGACGCTGGGAACAGCTTGGGCTCGTCAGCCACCCTGTTCACCTCCCATGAACCTTTCACTGGTTCGATTGTCGGCAGGATCTTCTCCTGCGCTCGTGCCTGGGGGAGGCTCGTCCGCGGCCGGCGGGCTACCAGGTTCCCACGCGGCGCGACCAGCCAGCGCGGCGTTCGCAGGTGTCGATCCATCGCGCCCCGTGGTCCTGGACCGGTCGGGCTGGACGACGGCGGCTTGCGTCGCGCTCCTCGGGCTTGACCAATCGCACACACTAGAGCGGCAACGGGCCAAAAGCAAGCCCTTCGCGGGCGATATCTGGCAGGCCGTGAGCGTGCAGGCTGGACAAGATTTCCGCTGCGTGGAGGCAGCATCCACGATGCGGCTATGGCGAGAGTGGTGGGCGATGTTGGATTTGAACCAACGACCTCCCGCGTGTGAGGCGGGCGCTCTCCCGCTGAGCTAATCGCCCACGGGTGCGGGGTGACGGACGCCGTGTCGGCCCCGCGGGAGGCAGAGGATACCACAGGCCCTGCAGCGGGGAAAACGATGGTATGGACGTGCTGGAACAGATCCGCAGGGGGTTGTCCGTGACCTGGTCGACGCGGGGCGCATGCGCGTCTCCGGGAGGATCGTCGCCGTGGCTCTGTTCGGCGCCATGCCCGCTCGCTTCGAGCTCGTCGGCGTGGAGCTCTGCCCGTGGGACTGCGACGAGCGCCGCGCCCGGCTCGTCGTCGGGGGCCGGTATCGCCCCCGGTCGCGCGGCACCTGGGAGGTCATCCCCGTGCCGTTCATTCACATCTGGAGGTTCGCGGGCGATCAGGTCGAATCGGCCACGGACTACCTCATGCTACGCGGTTTCGCGCCGCGGTCGGGTGTCTGGCGGGGCCACGAGCCCACGGCGCTCGGCGAGACCGCCATCCTTCCAGCTCCACCATTTCGTGAGCTCGGGCTCGAGGTCGGCGGTGCTCGCGAAGTAGACCGCCGCGCGAAAAACGTAGAGCACGCAACGGTCGACGTGCTCGCCGGCGAGGTCCTCGAGCTGTTCGTAGAGCTGCCGTGGGTCGCGCCCGGCCAGGTCCTCGAGCCGTTCGACACCGACGCGACGCAGGTCGGTGGCCATGGACGGCCCCACGCCGGGGATGCGCTGCAGTCCGTCGGTCGAGGCGCGACGGGGGTTCCTCATGGCGCCGTCGTCACGTCCGCCGCCTCGTCGGTCGTCAGCTGCAGCACACGCTCTGCCAGCGCGCGGGCCATTTCCTCGAAGCCCTGCTGCGAGGCGCGCATCGTCTTCTTGAGGAGGGGCGTCAGTACGCCGCTCACTTCTTCGTGGCTCGTGAATCGAGAGCGCTCGGCGCCGAGAGGCTCCACGCTGAGCGCGTGACGTCCGTCGAAGAGGCCGGGTACCCAGAGCCGCCCCTTCCAGCGGATCAGCCGCCCCGGCTCGAGGTCGAGGACCCGGGGCTTGAAACCGACCGGCTTCATGCCGGGCGCCCGGATCGCGACGTCGAGGTGTGCGCCGACGCGCAGGTCGCCCGCAGCGCGGATGATGAAGGGGTTCCACTCCTCGTAGTTCGGCAGGTCGCTCACGACGCGCCAGACAAGGTCGGCGGGCGCGTCGATCTCGATGTCTGCGTGCAGTGTCTGCATGGGGCCTCCTCCGCGGGATGTCGTCCTGTAGCTACCCGCGCAGGGTCGTGCTCTCACGCGGGCGTTTCGTCAGAGGAGGAGACCCTGCCCTCGGTCTCTGAGCCGCTGTCGCCGAGTCTTCCAGTCGGGCAGTACGGCGGCGACGCGGGCCCAGAACGCCGGGCCGTGGTGCGGTTCGAGGAGATGTGCCAGCTCGTGCACGACCACGTAGTCGACGAGGTCCGGCGGCTGGGTGACGAGCTGCCAGTGAAAGCTCACCTTTGCAGCACGGTGGTCGCAGACGCCCCAACGCCGCTTGCCCAGGTCGCGCACGACGACGGTGCGCGGAGCGGCGCCGATGAGGGGGGTGAACCGCGCCACCGAGCGGTCGATGTGGGGCCGGGCACGCGACGTGTACCAGCCGACGACCTCGGTGCGGGCCGCGCCGTCGAGCCCGTGCGCGATCTCGAAACGGCCTCGGCGCAGGGCGACGGGCGCCGGTGGATCGTCGACGAGCGCGATCTGGTATGCGCGCCCCAGGTAGGGGAGGTGCTCGCCGGCGACGAAACGTGTCGGCTCGGGTGCGGGGCCGAGCGCCTCGAACTCGTCGAGCTTGCGGCGTACCCATGGGAGCTTGGCGCGCACGAAGCCTTCGAGTTTGCGCGCCGGAACGCCTGCCGGCGCCGCCACGACGAGACGGCCGTCGCGCGCCACGGTGATGCCCACCGTACGCCGGCGCCGGCTCCAGCGCACGGCGAAGGTCAGGCCGTCCACGGTGAGCGATTCGATCGGGGGGCGGCGGAGCTTCACGGCGGGCATCCTAGCGCATCGTGAGCGGGGGTCCATGGCGGGATCCGGCGTCACCGCCCGATCCGCGGTGGGGGTCCTGTGCGCCAGGAGGGATGTCCGTACGCACCGAGGGCGGCCCCGAAACGGGACCGCCCTCGGTGCGGCTTCGGCTGCCCGCGCGTGCGTCAGACCTTGCGGACGTTGCTCGCCTGCATCTTGCCGTTCTGGCCTTCGGTCACGTCGAAGGAGACCTTGTCGCCCTCGTCGAGGGTCTTGAAGCCCTCGGACTGGATCTCGCGGAAGTGGACGAACAGATCGTCGCCATCTTCACGGGAGATGAAGCCGTAACCCTTAGCCGCGTTGAACCACTTGACTGTGCCTTCTGCCATCTGACGCATCCTTTTCCAGCCCCTGGGGGCTTAAACAAAGCGGCGTGACCATTTGCCTTATTCCGCTGCTTGTGCCGGCGGAGAAGCAAGTGGTCACGCCGCCAAACCTCGGGTCTCATTCTGACCCGTGCGTGCAGTCTACATCATCTTGTCAAGGAAGTCCCGCGCCGCCTGTGGTCACACGCGTACCTCGAGCGGCCACGGCTCCCGGCGGCCGGCGGCCCACAGCCTGTCCACGGAGGCGAGCGCGAAGTGGTTCTGTGCCAGGTGCAGCCAGAAGGCACCGGCGTCGGTGAGCGTGATGTCGCCGTCGTCTAACCGGGCGAGGCCGACGGCGGCGATACCGCGAAGCCACCGGCGCGCCTTTGCCGCATCCGGACCGAGTTGCTCGTCCAGGACCGCCAGTGGGATGCGCGTATCGTAGAAGCGCCAGTAGAGCCACCACCAGCCGCTCATCTGCGCGGCGAACGGGAGGCGCAGAGCGATCGGCGAACGGCCGGCGGCGACGGCGCCCTCCCAGGCGTCGAGGTCGAACGTGTTCAGGGTGAAACCGTCCGGCAGGTGCGAGCCTGCGCCGGGGCCGATACCGATGTAGCCGTCGCGCGTGACGGATGAGTAGCGCGGTGCGTCGCCGCGGCGGAAGCCCCAGACCGACACGCGCTCGAAGCCCGCCTCGCGAGCCCACCTCGTGATCGCCCGATAGTGCTCCCGCCGGATCGCGAGGCGGGGCATCCCGACGCCCGAGAGTCGCAGGTACTCGCCCACCTCCGAGTATGGGAACGTGAAGAGGGGGTAGGCGGTGACCTGGTCGGCACCCAAGCGGTCGGCGCGCTCCAGGTCGGCGACGACGTCGGCGGCGGTCTGGCCGGGCAGGGCGAACATGATATCGGCGTTGACCGCGGCGAAGCCGCCCGCCGCGAGGCGCGCGAGGGCATCGGCTGCGACTTCGGGGGTGTACCGGCGGCCGGCGGCCAACAGGCGCGCTGCCTGGAACGATTGCACGCCGAGCGACACCATGTCGACGCCGGCTTCGTGGAGTCGCGTGACGAGCATGGCGTCCACCTCCGGCGGGCTGGTCTCGACGCAGATGTCGCCGGTGACCCGGAAGCGGGCGCGCATCCGCGTGAGGACGCGCGCCACGCTCTCCAGCGCCAGGGTCGGCGTCCCGCCGCCGATGTAGATGCTGGTCACCTCCGCGGGGCCGATCGCCCCGGCCCACCAGTCGACCTCCGTGAGGGCGGCTCGCTCGTACGTCGGGACGAGGCGGGGGTCGTACGGCAGCTTTGTGTACGGGCAGTACGGGCAGGCGTTGCGGCAGAAGGGGACGTGCAGGTAGAGGGACGTGCGGGCGACCCGCGGCGGCCGCCAGGCCGGCGTCGGCGGGGAGAAGGCCCAGCTCTGCTCGGCACCGACCAGCCAACGGCGCAGCGCCGTCGTCGCCAGGCGCGAGACGCCGGCGCCGGGGCCGCGCAGGACGACGCCTCTCCAGGCGTAGCGGTTGTAGTGAACGAGCCGGTCGTCCATGATCCCCCGTTCGTGCGGCGCGGTGGGCACGGCGCGCCCCGACCAGAGTGTTCCCCGCCGCCCGCCTGCGCGCACGTGCGCGAGCGGCCGAGCGGCCGGGCGGCGGTCCCATCAGGCTGCCTGCGGCGGTCAGATACCGGGCGCACATGGGGGCAGATCGCGTCGCTCGCCCTGTTGGCAGAGCTGGACCCTCCTGACAGAAAACGAACGAGTGGTACGTTCGCGCGGGGGGCACCTGCCGCGATCCGGCGTACGACCGGCGCGTCGTCCATCCAGGAGAGCGAAGGGAGTGCATCATGAGAAGGCGGTTGTTCGTGGTCGTCGCCGTGGCGGCGGTCCTCGCCGTGTTCGCCGGCCTGGCCGGCGGCGCCGGCGCCAGGAGGCCGGCGGAGCCCGCGGCGGGGCTCAAGGATTCGAAGCAGGGGACCCTGGGGTTCCAGATCAAGGTTGCGAAGAGCGCTGTCAGCGCCCGGGTCACTGGACGCGCCTACGTCATCATCACCAAGGACGGCGAATCCGAGCCGCGCTTCCAGATCGACACGACCGGAGTGCCCTTCTTCGGGATGGACGTCTTCACAGTCCGGCCGGGCCGTACGGTGACGATGTCACGTGGGGCGAACGTCTATGGCTATCCACTGACGTCGATCCGCAAGATCCCTGCGGGGGTGTACTACGTGCAGGCGTTCTTCAACGTCTACACGAAGTTCGAGCGCTCCGACGGCTCGACCGTGCGGCTCCACATGCCGGGCGGCGATGGTCAGGACCCGTTCAGCTCGCCGGGCAACCTGTACAGCAAGGTGATCAAGGTCCGCCTCAATCCTGCGCGTGCGATGACCGTCAAGCTCCTCCTCGACCAGGTCATCGAGCCGGCCGACCCGGTGCCGCCGGGTGGCACGACCCAGCAGGGCAACCCGAGCGATTCCGCTCACGTGAAGCACATCAAGATCCAGAGCGATCTGCTGACAGCCTTCTGGGGGACGCCGATGTACATCGGGGCGAACATCCTCCTGCCCGAGGGCTACGACAGCTCCATCACCAACTACCCGGTGGTCTACTCTCACGGCCACTTCCCGTTCAGCAATCCGTTCGGGTTCAAGGAGGATCTGAGCAACAGCTTCTCCGCGTGGTGGGTCGCGGAGGAGACGCCGCGGATGATGGCGATCACCATCCGCCACGAGAACCCGTACTACGACGACTCCTATGCGGTGAACTCGGCGAACCTGGGGCCGTATGGGGACGCCATCACGCAGGAGCTGATCCCGGCCATAGAGGCCGCCTTCCGGATCATCCCGGAGCGCTGGGCACGGACCCTCACCGGGGGCTCCACCGGCGGGTGGGAGGCACTCGCCCAGATGGCGTTCTACCCGGACATGTACCAGGGGACGTGGGCGTTCGCGCCGGACTCGGTGGACTTCAGGTTCCACCAGCTCATCAACGTGTACGAGGACGAGAACGCGTACTTCACTCAGAGCGACTGGGTGGATGTGCCGAGGCCGGCCTCGAGAGACATATCTGGGGACGTCCGGTTGACGATGGCGCAGGAGAACCATTTCGAGCTGGCCCTGGGCACACACGGGCGCTCAGGGTGGGGCCAGTGGGACATCTGGCAGGCCGTCTACGGCCCGCAGGGGCCGGACGGCTACCCTGCTCCGATCTGGGACAAGGTCACCGGGCAGATCGACAAGACCGTGGCCGAGGCATGGCGGCCCATGGACCTTCGCATCTTCTTCGAGGAGAACAGACCCCCTCGCGAACGCGGAGTTCTGGTACGGGCCGAACGGCGGGCATAGCTGGAGGCCGTACACGACTCCCGAGCTGCTGACGATCATGTACGACGCCATGCGTCCCTGACGATAACGTGGCGAGCGGGAGAGGGCGCCGATGCGCACCTCTCGCCGCCGGCCACGACGTCGTGTGGTGACCTGAGTCAGGGCACGTTCTGCGGCCAGCCGGCGGTATCCAGCCGGCTGGCCGCTCGACGCGGACGGTGAAGTCGTCGCGCTCTAGCGCCCGGGCTGCGGCAGCACGCCGGCGGTGGTCAGGGCGCGGAGCGCCTCCTCCGCCGCCGCCTCGACGCCCAGGCCGGCGGGCAGATCCAGGTCCGCGCCGAGGTCGCCGCCGTCGCCGCGCCCGATCACGAAGACCTCGTGCGGCGCGGCCAGAGTGCGCAGGCGCTCGAGGTCGAAGCGGTCCATGTCGCCGAGGGCCGCCACCAGGACGATGCCGGCGTCGGTCATCGCCCAGGCGATCTCGCCGAGGCGGCCGAGCTGCGCGTCGCGGCCGAGGACGTCCTCGTCCTCACCCAGGTCCGTGGCGGTGAGGCAGTACGAGTGCACGCCGCGGTCGAACGCGCGGCGCTCGAGTGCCGCGGCGACGTCGCGCGCGTCCGCGCCGGACTCGCCGACGAAGACGATCGCCTTGCCGCCGTGGCCGTAGCGCGCGGCGCGCTGCTCTTCGGTCACATCGCCGCCGCCGAAGCGCCGCTCTCCCTCGCCGCTCGCGGCCGCCTCGGGCAGCGCCTCGAGGGCGATGCCGCAGCCGGCCGTGTCCCAGCCGTGGACGATCACGAAGCGCGAGGTCGGCTCGAGCGTGTCGGCGGCGTCGAAGGCCACCGGGCGCGTGGCGCGGAAGATCACCTCGGCGACGGCGTGGCGCTCGACTTGCGCCGCGCCGGTCACCGACTGCAGTTCCTGCTCGTCGAGCACGCTCATCACGGACTCGAGCTCGACGGGCACGCGGGCGGCGCCCATGCGCAGCACGTAGCGCCGGCCGCGGATCAGCGGCGCCGTCCCCATCCAGAAGACGTTGGCGCGCAGGCGTGTGGCGATCAACGGCGCGGGCTCGTCGGCGCGGACCATCATCTCGCCCGGCTTCGCGTAGACCTGCGTGTCGAGGGTCAGGCCCGCTGCCTGGCCGGAATACGCTTCGTCCGGTCGTGGCCCGGAGAGGGCCTCGATCGTCCTCACCGTCGAGTGTTTGCCCGACGGCAAGAAGACGACGTTGTCGCCGGGCCGGATGCGGCCGGTCTCGACGGTGCCGACGAAGATGCGCCGGTCGTCGCCCGCCGCGGTGAACTTGTAGACGTCCTGGAGCGGCATGCGGAACGGCCTGTCGAGGTCGTCGTCGAGACGCTTGAAGTCCTCGACCTGCTCAAGCACGGTGGGGCCGTCGTACCACGGCGCCTCGACGGCCCTGTGCACGATGTTGGCGCCGTCGCGCGCGCTGACCGGGACGAAGCTGAGCGGGTGTACGCCGAGGCGGCCGAGGAAGTCGGCGTACTCGTGCCTGATCGCATCGAACGCCGCCTGGTCCCAGTCCAGCAGGTCCATCTTGTTGACCAGCACCGAGATCTGGCGGATGCCGAGCATCGAGAGGATGTAGCCGTGGCGCTTGGAGTTCTCGCGCACCCCCTCCTTGGCGTCGATCACGAGCAGCGCGGCCTGGGCGCGCGAGGCGCCGGTGATCATGTTCTTGAGGAACTCCACGTGGCCGGGGGCGTCGTGGATGATGTAGTGGCGCTTGGGTGTGTTGAAGAAGCAGCGCGCCGTGTCGATGGTGATGCCCTGCGCCTGCTCGTTCTTGAGCGCGTCGAGCAGGAAGGCGTACTCGAACGGGCGGGCGTTGATCTTGCACATCGCCTTGACCTGGTCGAGCTTGCCGTCGGGCAGCGACCCGGTGTCGGCCATGAGCCGGCCGATGACGGTGCTCTTGCCGTGGTCGACGTGACCGACGGCGACGATGTCCATGCGCTCCAGGTCGGGAGAGACGAAGACCGGTGCCGGCTTCCCTGCGGGGATGTTCTCGGCTGACGGGATCACATGTACCCCCCGCGACGCAGTGACTCCAGGCCACCGCCGTCGTCCTTGTCCTGGGCGCGGCCGCTGCGCTCGGCGATGTTGCTGAACTTGCCGGTGCGCAGCTCTTCGATGATCTCGGCGACGTTGGTCGCCGTCGACTGCACTGGAGTCGTGCACGGCTCGCAGCCCAGGGAGCGGCAGCGGGTGCCGGTGCCGTCGTCGAAGTAGAGCGACGTCACCGGGATGCTCTCGCGCTCGATGTACTCCCACACGTTGAGCTCGGTCCAGTCGAGCAGCGGGTGTACGCGCACGTGCGTGCCGGGCTCGAAGTCGGTCTTGAAGTACCGCCAGAGCTCCGGCGGCTGGTCATCGACGTTCCAGTCGTTCTCCACGTCGCGTGGCGAGAAGTAGCGCTCCTTGGAGCGCGAACCCTCTTCGTCCGCGCGCACGCCGACGATCACGCCGGTGTACGGTGAGAGATCCTCGTCCTCGACGAGCTTGCCGAGTGTGTGGTCCATGCGCAGCCGCGGCCACTCGCCTGAGAGGGTGTGCTTGAGCGCCATCGTCTTGAGGTTGCGGCAGCAGGTGATGCGGTCGACGTTGCCGTCGGGGAAGGTCGCCTTCTCCTCGAGCGCCTTGCGGTTCTGGCCGACCACCAGGTTGAGGCGCCACTCGAGCGCCAGCCTGTCACGGTACTCGATCATCTCCGGCATCTTGTAGGCCGTGTCGATGTGGACCAGCGGGATCGGCACGTGGCCGAAGAAGGCCTTGCGCGCGAGGTGCAGGAGCACGGTGCTGTCTTTGCCGATCGACCAGAGCATGCAGACGTTGCCGAGCGAGCGGTACGCCTCGCGCAGGATGTGGACGCTCTTGGCTTCGAGGGTCTCGATCTGGTTCATGAGGCGCTCCTGTGATGCAGTCCGCACTCGCGGTGCTCGGCGCTCTCCCACCACCAGCGCCCGGAGCGCGCGTCCTCGCCCTCGGGGACGGCACGCGTGCAGGGCGCGCAGCCGATGCTCGGGAAGCCGGCGTCGTGCAGCGGGTTGTAGGGCACGTCGTGGGCGCGGACGTAGTCCCATACGCCCGCTTCGTCCCAAGCTGCCAGCGGGTTGATCTTGACGATGCCGGCGCCGTCGTCCCACTCGGCCGGCTCGACCTTCTGGCGCGTTGCGCCCTGGCCGCTGCGCAGACCGCAGATCCAGGCGTCGAGCTCCGCCTGGGCGCGCCGCAGCGGCTTCACCTTGCGCAGGCCGCAACAGAGCTTGCGCGCCTCGATGCTGTCTCGGAAGAGGTTGATGCCGTTCTGCGCCACCATCTCCTCGACCTCGGCAGCGTCGGGGAAGTGCACGTCGATCCGCAGGCCGTACCGCTTGCTGGTGCGGTCGATGAGGTCGTAGGTCTCGGGGTAGAGGCGACCGGTGTCGAGTGTGAAGATCGGGATCTCAAGCTCGGCCTCGGCGATCATGTGTGTGAGGACCTGATCCTCAAGCCCCAGGGAGGAGGCGAAGGCCACGCGCCCAGCGAAGCGTTTGGCGGCGTCGGCGAGCACATGTTCGGCGGAGGCGCCCTCAAGCTCGGCGAGCAAGGCGGGCACGGTCTCCGGCTGCGTCATGGAGTCACCTCAGTTGATTGCATGAAACGGAAGGTTCAAATAATACAATTGCATACTATGATGGATCCTGTCCCGGCTGCAAGTCGCGCCGTTGCGGCGGAAGCACGGGCGCCGGGTCGCAGGGCAGACATCGGCCCGCTTGAGTCAGACCGGCTCGTTGCCGACAGTACGGAGCGTGTCCGTGGCGGCGGCCGAGATCGCGATGGAGGCTGAGATGGAGGGCACGCAGACGACTCTGGTGAACCTGGCGATCGTCGGCGCGGCCGCGTTCGCGGTCCCCTACATCCTCGGGCTGTTTCCCAAGGTGCGCATTCCCCCGGCGGTCGCTGAGCTGATCGCCGGCATCGTCCTCGGGCCCTTCGTACTTGGCTTGGTCAAGATCGACGCCCCTGTGGAGGTGCTCAGCGAGATCGGTGTGGTCTTTCTCCTCTTCCTCGCCGGCATGGAACTCGACCTCGACTCGCTCAAGGGACCGCCGCTGGTTCTTGGAGCGATCGGCTTCGGGCTCACACTGGTCATCGCCCTCGGGGTGGAGCTCGTCTTCTCCGCCGAGAGCCTGGTGCTCACGCCTCTGCTCGTCGCCGTGGCGCTCTCGGCCACCTCCGTCGGCATCATAATCCCCATATTGCGTGACTCGGGTCGTCTGCAGAGCGAGCTCGGTCGCTTTGCGGTGGCCGGCGGCACGGTGGCCGAGTTCGGCACGATCGTGCTGCTCGGCCTCTTCTTCGCCAAGCCCGACGCCTCGGTGTGGACGGACGCGGCGACGCTGCTGCTCATCGCGGTGGCGAGCGTCGGCCTCCTGTTCGGCCTCGCCCGCTTCTCCCGCTCCCGTTCGGCCCGTGATGTGTTCGCGCGGCTCGACCGGTCGTCGTCACAGATACGTGTGCGGCTCGCCGTCGCCGTGCTCTTCGCCTCCGTGGTGCTCGCCGTGGGCGTCGGCTTCGAGGCGGTGCTCGGTGCCTTTCTGGCCGGCGGTATCCTGGGCGCCATCGTGCGTACGTGGCACGACGAAGAGGGGCTGCGCAGCAAGCTCGACGCGGTGGGCTTCGGTGTGTTCGTCCCGGTGTTCTTCGTCGCCAGCGGCATGAGCTTCCAGGTCAGCCGGCTGTTCGGCTGGTACGAGATCGGGACCGTCCTCGTCCTCGTCCTGGTACTGCTCGCGGCCCGCGGGCTGCCGGCTCTGCTCTACCGCAAGTACCTGAGCCGGCATGAGCTGCTCGCGGCCGGCCTGCTGCAGGCGACCAACCTCTCGTTCATCGTGGTCGCGGTCAGCGTCGGTGACAGCCTCCAGCTGATCACGCCCAAGGGCGGCGAAGCGCTGATCGCGGCCGGCATGGTCTCCGCCCTCATCTTCCCGTTCGCGGCGCAGTTGCTCCTGGGCCGCGCGAAGCCGGGTGGCGGGCCCGCGACGGCGACGCCCCCAGACGGCGAGCGGAGGCTGCAGGTCGGGCTGTGAGAGCGTGGCGACCCGAGCGACCGGTCAGGCGCCGTGAGCGCTCCCGGGCGGGAAGCCCGTGATCGTCGCTTCGCGCCGTACGCCGGACGTCGCCGAGACGAGCTTCCCGCCCTCGATGACTGCGAGATAGGGCACACCCATGACGCCGTAGGCGGACGCGGCCTGCCGGCTTGCCCTTCATCTTCGCCGACTTGGCGGGCATCGGCGCTTTCGGCGGGATCACGAGCAGTGTGAGCAGCCCGACCACCGCAGGACCTCCCTACGGGAGTGCGGCCTCACCGGAGACGGTCACGCTGGCATCGGGGTCCAGCGGATCGGTCCGCACGGCCAACGAGAACAGGAACGGGTACTGCGTCTGCAGGTGGCGCAGGTAGTCGAGCCACTGCACGCCGAGCAGCGTGTAGACTCGTTCGACGTCGCCGGCGAGGTGTTCGGCATCGGCCGCCGGCAGTGTCTCGAGGTCGTCCCGCGCCTCCAGCTCCTCGGCCACGTGGGTCACGGCCCAAAGCAGGTCCGTGAACGTCTCGTGCTCCAGCAACGCCTGGTTGCCGATCAGACCGAGCAGGTAGGACTTCTCGCCGTCGAGGCGGTCACGCAGGCCGGTAAGGTCGTCGGCACTCAGATCGATGACCGGTGCGTGCGCACGAAAGGCGCGTTTGGCGCGCGCGCAGGCAGCGGGCCGCCACGCGGACGTCGCCACGAGGTCGCCTCTCACCTCACCGAGTCGCGAGTCCAGCTGCGCGATGCGTCCGAGGAGGTCGGTGCCGCACTCGCTGAAGAAGGCGCCGATGATCATGTTGAGCCTGTTCAGCACCATGACCCGCGGACTGAAGCTCCGCCAGGCCGGCGGCTCGATCAGCGCCACGCTCCCCAAGGACATGGCCGAGCGCCTGCACCTCGCGGCGGGCGACACGGTGCTCGCCGCCGAGACCGAGCGCGGCATCCTGCTCACGCCCTACGACCCTGCGGTCGAGGAGGCGCTCGCCATCGCCGGCAAGGTGGCAGGGCGCTACCGCAGCGCCCTGCGAGAACTGGCCAAGCAGCCGGTGGAGCCGCGAGGCGAAGCGCCGCGCTGGATCGACCGCCTGGTCGTGGAGGCGGTGCAGTTCGACCTCATCCGCGAGCAAGGCGGCATGCCCGGCCTGCGCAACGAGCACGGGCTCGAGGCGGCCTTGGCCCGGCCCCTGCAGCGCAGAGCCTACCGGCCTGACGCCGACCTCGCCGAGCTGGCGGCAGCCCACGGTCACGGCCTCGTGACCGGGCATCTGTTCCAAGACGGCAACAAGCGCATCGCCTTCATCACCATGGCCGTGTTCCTGGAGCTCAACGGAGTGGAACTGGAGGCAGACGAGGGCGAGGTCGTCACGGTGATGCTGGGCCTGGCTGCTGGTGAGCTGAGCGAAGAGCAACTTGCCGCCTGGGTGAGGACGAGGACCGCTTCGGCTGGTTGAGCGTCCGGCTAACGTGTTTGAGATAACCCGCGAGCGAAGTGAGTCGGGTTGATCTCATTGTCAGGCACACCAGTCACTACTACTTGTCCCCCGGATCGCGCTTCGAGACGCGTGCCTGTTCCGCTGCGCCGATGATCGCCCCGAGGCATGCCCCGAGCGCCGTACCAAGGCCAATGTTGCCGTAGATCACCCCAATGGCGACTCCCAAGCCCGCCCCGATGCCGATCCAGTTGCCCATCGAGTCAGCTGACTTCGACTCGTCTGCGTCCGAGCGCTTCTCAGACATCACATTCACCCCTCACCTGACGCGAATCCGGTTGTACGCGTACGAACCCCCGAAGGTGCCCCAGAAGACCACGAGCAGCCAGAAGACATCGTCTCCAGCGTTCCCATCGGCGGCAAAGCGCATAGCCCAGTAGGTCTGCAGTGCAACGGCCGTTACCAAGAGCGTGAAGCTCGCGGAGCGATAGAGGATCAGCCGCTCCCGCTCATCTTGCTCGCGGTCGATGCGTGGCCCTTGCCGCCACATCCAAACCGAGACCGCGGCAACCACTATCAAGAGGACCAGCCCGCCTTGGAGAACGCGAGACGCGTAGGGGCCATTCGAGAGAAGACCGACCAAGACGTATGGAGCGGCCAGCGCAATCGCAAGGAGCATGGTGTTGCGCACAGTTCGCACCTACTTCACCTCCCCAAACTGGAACAGATCCTCGATGGACACCGACAGAGTCCGGGACAGCTTCCAAGCGAGCTCGAGCGATGGGTTGTAGCGCCCGCCCTCTATGGAGATGATCGTCTGGCGGCTGACACCAACGCGTTCGGCGAGATCCTCCTGCCGAAGGTTGGCGACCAGACGAAGCTCACGCACACGGTTCTGCATCGAAACCCCTTGGTGTAAAGCTCGCTTGACACCATAATGCACACGGGATTGAGAGAAGTCAAGGACGCTTTACATCCGGATGCGCCACGACGCGACGGCAAGGGGCGAGGCCCGCAGTGAGGGTGGCAGGGTTGTGCCTAACGTGTTTGCGTTTGACCTGCAGGGCGAGGCGTTTGGCCTCGTCTGGTCGAGCGTAGCTCGAACGCCGAGTCTTGTCAGTGTCGAAACGCTTGTTGGGCGTCTCCCGAGCGGCGGATCTAGACTCCTAGAACCACGCGCCCCATGCAATCAGTACCGCCGACAGCCCGAAGATGAACGGGCAGAGCCGATAGGGCAAGAAGTGGACGCGGAATCCCGTAAACATTGAGACAACGGCGAGTGTGGTGAGGGTGCCGATTGCCACGGCGAACACCGCCGACGAGACGTCGGATCCCGGCTGGATCGCGGCTGCCACTGCAACGAACGCGGCCGTGGAGATCAGGGCTACGCCCTCAGCGATCCATTCCATGGTGATGATGCGACGGTTGTCAGGCATGATATCGCCGAAGTCCGCAACCGCCCCTTTGGTGGCGAACAGATGCGCCACACCCCATATGCCGGTGAGGCCGGATGCAACATAGAGCAGCGCCTGGTTCATCATTGCCCCCCGACTACGTGCAACGAGTACGCTCAACGCACCGCCGATAAGCTGCGAGCGCGCCGACCTCCCGTGAGGTCGCCGGCGCCGCGGCGAGCCAGCTTGATCCGCTTGTTCGGCGTGCCCAACATCACAGGTCCTCGGGCCTCAGGCCGCTGTGCTTGGCGATGCGCGCGAGCATCCGCGGGCCGATCTCCTCGCGGTCGTGGAAGGCGAAGACGAGGTTGGGCCAGCCGGGGCGCGAGAGGATCTTGTGGGAACCGGTCTGGCGCTCGACCGTCCAGCCGATGCGCAGGAGAGCCGCGAGAACGAGCTTGGTGCGGGTGCTGGGCCAGTCGCTCACGCAGCGGCAAAGGAGATGTTCAGGTACTCGCGGCCGGCCTCTTCGTTCTCGAGCCGGTCGGCGACGACGCGCAGGGCAAGGGCCTGCACGCGAGCGATGGCGTCGTCCTGGCTCGAGCCGTAGGCGAGCACTCCGGGCAACTCGACCACCTCGGCGATCCAGCGCCCGTCAGCCTCGCGCTCGAGCTCGATGCGAAACACGACCGACATCACTCACATCCCTGAGACATCACGACAAGGATTCTACCCCGCCTCGCCTACGGAAGACGCTGCGAACCTGCTACGCCGAACGCTCGGCACATAACCTGTGCGAAGTGCGCTCCCAGTCCATCTCGGCCCTTCGGCGCATCAGGTTGATGTGCTTGTTAGCCCGACCGCCGCAGGAAGGCAACCGTCCTCTCCCATGCGAGCGCCGCGGCCTCAGGGTCGTACTCCGGCCTGTCGGACTCGAAGAACCAGTGCCCGGTGCCTTCGTAGGTATGGAACGTATGCTCGCGACCCGCCTTCTCCAAGCTACGCTCGAGTCTCAGCACGCCGGCGTCTGACACCCATTCATCGGTCTCGGCGAAGTGAGCAAGAAAGGCCGAGCGGCTTGTCGAGTAGTCCCCGTCGCGTGCGGCGTAGAACGTCGCCGTCTTGGAGATGGGAAGCTCAGGGCGCCGAGAGAGCCAGTAGGCCCAGTGTCCACCCATCGAGAAGCCGAGCAGGGCAACGTCTCCAGAGGCCTGCGACTCGAGCTCGCCGATCATGCGGATGAGGTAGCGGTAGGCGGACTCCCTCCTGGAGGCGCCGGCCTCGGCACGTAGGGCCTTTGCGTCCCCGATCGTGCTCGCGGTCTTGCCGTCGTAGAGGTCCGCCGCGAGTGCGACGAAGCCGTCAGATGCCAGCCGGTCGCACAGGTCGCGGAAGAACCCGTTCAAGCCCCACCACGAGTGCAAGACCAAGACTCCCTGGCCGGTCGGGATCTCAGGTTTGGCGAGGTACACAGCAATCACACCCCGGAGTTCGGGCTAACTACTATTAGACAGTCTGCGTTTGTCATCGACACAGACTCTCCCTTTCTGTATATGACGCTATCACGAGCCTGAAGGTGCGCGAAAGGCAGACCGCCTTTCCCCGACGAGGTCGTCGATCGGGCTGCGCACGCCCTGGCCGCCACGGTTCAGCACGTGCGCGTAGATCATCGTCGTGCGCACGTCCTTGTGGCCGAGCAACTCCTGGATCGTGCGGATGTCGTAGCCGTCCTCGAGCAGGTGGGTCGCGAACGAGTGGCGCAGGGTGTGGCAGGTGGCGTGCTTGTCGATCTCGGCGCGGCGCACGGCGGCGGTCACGGCGCGCTGCACGATGGTCTCGTGGATGTGGTGGCGCCCCTCCTCGCCGTTCTCCCGGTTGCGCCAGCGGCGCTGCTGCGGGAAGACCCACTGCCAGCGCCACTCCCAGGGCGCCTTGGGGTACTTGCGCGCCAGGGCTCCGGGGAGCTCGACGCGCCCCCAGCCCGCGGCGAGATCGCGTTCGTGCAGGGCGCGCCCTCGCGCGAGCTGGGCTTCGAGGGCCGGCTGCAGCGAGCGTGGCAGCATGGTGACGCGGTCGCGGCCGCCCTTGCCGCTGCGCACGAGGAGCTCGCCGCGCCCCGGCTCGAGGTCGCAGACGCGCAGGCGCAGCGCCTCCATGAGGCGCAGGCCGGAGCCGTAGAGCAGCGCGGCCACCAGCCGCGGGTCGCCCTCGAGCCCAGCGAGCAGCCGGCGCACCTCCTCGCGCGTGAGCACGACCGGCAGGTGCCGCGGCTTGTTCGCGCGCACCAGGTCGAGCTCGCCGACCTCGCGCCCGAGCACCTGGCGGTAGAGGAAGAGCAGCGCGCTGAGCGCCTGCGTCTGGGTCGAGGCGCTGACGTGCTCGGTGACGGCGAGGTGCGTGAGGAAGGCGTTGATCTCCTCGTCGCCGAGCTCCGCCGGGTGGCGCAGCTGGTGGAAGCGCACGTACCGGCGCACCCAGTGGCAGTAGACCTCTTCGGTGCGGCGGCTGTAGTGGCGAGCCGTGAGGCCGGCGCGCATCTGCGTGAGCAGCTCTGACCTGCGGTGCTCCGTGGGTCGCTGGGCGGCGCACCAGTGTGGCGGTGGCGGGGGACGGAAGGGCTGCGGCACGAGCCAGCGATCGGCCTGTCGAGCTTCATCGAAAGCAGGGCGAGATCAGGCACCAGTGCCGAAACTCTATGACTCGCGGACCCATAGCGGCGCCCGTTCGCAGCGCGTCTGGCGACCACCGTCGGCCGCCGTCACCTCTGGAGATGGCTCCAGATGGCTCCGGCTCAGGCTGAAGATAGACCCGCTCAGGAGTAGCTCGGGCGGGTCTTTTACCTGCAAATGGCGGAGAGGGGGGGATTCGAACCCCCGAACCGAGAGGACCCGGTTAACGGTTTTCGAGACCGCCGCATTCAACCGCTCTGCCACCTCTCCGCGAGGCGGCGGCCGCCGTGCGCGCGAGGCAGGGGCCGCGGACGCGTAGTGTAGCACGCGGCCCCCCGCCGCCTCACTCCGCCATGCGCTCCTCCACCCAGGCGCGGTCGACCTCTCGCGTGAAGCCGTACCGGTTCCAGTTGTCCGTCATCAGCAGGCCGAAGTCGGCGAGGGGAAGCCGGTCATCGCGGCGATGTCGCCGCACGCGATGCGGACCTCGGTCGCAGCACGCCGGGTGGACCGCTCCTATGCCTTCCCCTTGCCGGAGAGAAAGCCGACGAGCGCGTCCTCCCGCTGCACGCCCGATCGCGCCGAGACCAGCTTCCCGCCCTCGATGAATGCGAGATAGGGCACACCCATGACGCCGTATGCGGACGCGGCCGGCCGGTTCGCCGCCGTGTCGATCTTGAACACGGCATCCGGATAGCGCTTCTGGACCTTGCGCATGATGGGGTCCTGGGTCTTGCACGCACGGCACGTCGTCGTGTGGAAGTACAGGATCGTCCGGGCGCCCGACTTGATCCTCTTGGCGGATGCTTTGTGCGGCGCCGGCGCCGGCTTGCCCCTCATCCTCCGCGCCTTGGATGCCATCATCAGCTTCGGCACCGTCAAGAGGACGACCAGCACGACGAGAACGACGGCGACGACGTTCATGAGAGTAGTCACGGTCCACTCCTGGGGTAGTCTCAAGGGGTCGGTCTCTACACTACCCGAGTAAGCGCAGCCGCTCTACCGTGCCGACGGCGCCGCCCCGGGACTTGAACATGCGCCTCCGAGCCCGGTTGGCCGGATCAAGGATTGCCGAGACCGCCGCATGCAACCGCTCCGCCGCCTCACTCCGTAAGGCGTTCCTCCACCCAGGCGCGGACGGCCTCCGGCGTGAAGCCGTACCTGTCCTTGATGTCCTTCATCGGCAGGCCGAGGTCCGCGTCCGGCACGCCCCACTCGGCGCTGAAGTCCGCGAGGGGTATGCCCGTCATCGCGGCGATGTCGGCGAAGGACATCCAGCCCTTGACGGCCGACTCGCTTCCGCCCTGGCCCTCGCCCTGGCCCTGGCCCTCGCCCTGACCTTGGCCTTCCCCCTGGCCGGCGTGCCCTGCGCCGCGACCTTCGCCGTTTCTCTCCTTCTGCCACTCGAAGTCGCCGGTCAGGGTGGTCAGGCCGATGATGCCGGCCATCAGCGCCACCACGATGCCGGCGGCCAGAACGGTCGAGGGCTTGCGGCTGCCGGCGGTGACGACCTCGAGGGCGCCGGCGGCGGGACACACGTTGACGCACTCGTTGCAGGAGATGCACTCGGACGAGGTGACGGTCGCGGCGGTGGCGACGTCGACGTTCATGGGGCAGGCGCGGTCGCAGAGACCGCAGTCGATGCAGGTTGCGGGGTCGCGGCGGATACGGAACAGGCTGATCCCGGCCAGCAGCCCGAGCAAGGCGCCGGTGGGGCAGAGGTACTTGCAGAAGAAGCGCTCGTAGACCAGCGAGCCGGCGAGCGACACGACCAGCACCGCGAGCCCGATCCCGAACTCGGTGAACAGCGTGGCGGATGTGAGGTGCGCCCAGGCCACCCACGGGTCGTAGGGCCGCATCACGAGCGCGGCCGCCTGCCACGACCAGACGGCGAAGAAGACGAGCACGACGTATTTGAGCCAGCGGGCGACGCGGTCGACGGCTGGCGGGATCGTCCGACGACGCTTGATCAGCTTGCGCCCGAGCGCCCCGAAGATGCCCTGCAGCGCTCCCAGCGGGCACAGGTGCCCGCAGAAGGAGCGCCGGTAGACGACGGCCATGAGCAGCATGCCGACGAGCAGGATCACGGCGCTGGCGGCCGTCTGCCGGATGAACCCGGCGCCGGTCAGCAGTGAGTAGAGCGTCTCCACGCCGCCGAGCGGGCAGAGGGCGTCGACGCCGGGCGGCTTGCCGGGCCCCACGGCCATTCGATGGGCGGTGACGATCGCCGTGACGGCGACGAGGACGCCGCCCAGGATACCCCAGCGTATCCAGCGCGCGCGCTGCTGCGCCGCCTCGTTCGCTCGTTCGCATGCCACGCCCGCTCCCTTCGCGAGGCGACCCATGGGTCGCCGACATCACCGTCAGGCAAGGATACGGGGGAGTTGTGAAGGACTTCTGAAGCGTCGTGGGGGCCGCTGCATCTGCGCTGGTGGATGTGGCGGAGAGGGAGGGATTCGAACCCTCGAGGCAGGTAACCCCGCCCACGCGATTTCCAGTCGCGCTCCTTAAGCCAACTCGGACACCTCTCCGCGAAGCCTCAGGGCGTGCGCCCGAAGCGGACGAACAGTATACGACAGGGCGCGGGCGGCGAGGTACCGCTCAGCGGTGGCGATCGGCGTGCAGGATGCCCTTGGGCACGAGCCACAGCACCGCGGCGAACGCCAGCAGCGAGAAGACGGCAGCGATCTTGAGCGAGTCGCCGATGCCGCCGGCCAAGGCATCACGCACCGCTTCGAGGACCCGTGTCTGAGCGTCGGGTGGCAGCTTGGCGAACAGCGCATCGGCCTGGCTGGTGCTCCCGAACGCGTCGTCCACCTGCGACTGCTGGGCCGGCGTGAGGTGGGCCGCGGCGACGTCGGCCTTCACGATTGCGATCTGGAGCCCGCGGTAGAGTGCGGCGAGCACGGCGATGCCGAACGCCCCGCCGACCATACTGCTCATCTTGAAGACGCCGGAAGCCGCTCCCGACTCGGCCGGCGGCGCCAGGCCGACCGCCGTGTCGCTGAGCGGCGTGGAGAAGAGACCGATGCCGATGCCCTGGATGAGCAGACCGGCGGCGAACCACCAGTAGGGCGTCGAGGTGGTCAGAAAGCCCACCATGAAGGTGCCGGCGCCCATGATCAGCGTGCCGGCGGCGAGGGGGAGGCGCGGACCCGTCCGCAACTGCATCCGGGCGCCGAGGGGTAGCAGCAGCAGCATCCCGACGGTGGAGGGCAGCAGGAGCAGACCGGCGGTGAACGGGGCGTAGTGGCGCACCTCCACGAGATACAGTGCGAGCACGTACATCGTGCCGGCGAGCGTGAAGTTGTAGACGAAGTTGTCGGCGAGGGCGCCGTTGAAGGAGCGGCGGCGGAAGAGGCCGAAGTCGATCAGCGGGTTGCGCACATGGCGCTCGATGAGGAGGCACGCGGTCAGGAGCACGGCGGCGAGCACGAGCGCGCCCAGCACCTCTGGAGAGGCCCATCCGCGGCCCGGTCCCTCGTTCAGCGCGTAGATCAGCGCGATGAGCCCGCCGCCGACCGTCAGGAGGCCGGGCACGTCGATGGAGTGCGGAGCGGCCTCGTCGCGGGATTCCGGCGTCGTCGACCGGACGAGCAGGAAGGCGGCGAGGCAGAGCGGCACGTTGACCCAGAAGATCGCCTGCCAGGCGAAGACCTGGGTCAGGGCGCCGGAGACGGCGGGGGCCAGCGCCTGGCCCGCCCCCGCGACGGCCATCCACACGCTGAAGGCCGTCACCTCCTCCTTGCCGCTGAACTCGATGGGGATGATGGCGAGCGTCGCCGGGAGGATCGCGGCTGCGGCGACGCCCATGAGGGCGCGGCCGGCGATCAGCATCTCCGGGCTGCGGGCCAGCGCTGCGATCAGCGACGCGGCGGCGAAGAAGGCGAGCCCCAGGACGAGCACGCGCCGCCGGCCGAAGATGTCGCCGAAGCGGCCGCCGGCGATGACCAGCGCACCGCACATCAGCGTGAAGGCGGTGTTCGCCCACTGCAGAGCGGTGACCGAGCCGCCGAGGTCCTCGGCGATCAGCGGGGTCGCCACGGGCATGCCGGCGGCGGCGAACCAGACGATCGCCGCCGCCGCCGTCAGGCCGGCGAGCGACCACCAGCGCAGAGAGCCGGCGGCCGCGGCGCTCGCCACCGGTCGCTTCTCCGCAGCTCCCGGGTCTGCCTGCCGGTCGCGCGCGGCGTGCCGGTCTTTCCGCTTGCCGGTCAAGCTGTCTCGGCCAACCCCGCGATGAAAAGCGTCTCGGCGAGCACGCAGCGCTCGAGCTCGGCGAGGTCGACGCTCTCGTCGGGGGCGTGGATTCTGCACTGGGGCTCTTCACAGCCCCAGAGGATCATCTCGGTGCCCGGCTGGCCCTCGAGGAACGCGGCGACCAGCGGGATCGAGCCGCCTTGGCCGTAGTGGACGACCGGCCTGCCGAAGGCCGCCTCCAGGGCGCGGCCGGCGGCGGCGTAGCCGGGCCCGCCGGTCGCAGCCAGGAAGCCCTCGCCGGTGCCTTGCGGCGTGACCTTGACCCGGACGTGCCACGGGGCGGCCGCCTCAAGGTGTATCTTCATGGCCGCCTGGGCGTCGTCTGGCTGTTGCCCGGGCGCGAGGCGCACGCTGACGCGCGCCCGGGCCTTCGGGATCAGCGCGTTGGCGGCGCCGTCGACGGCCGGAGTGTCGATGCCGATCACGCTGATCGACGGCTTGCCGTAGAGCCGCTGGGCGACGGTGCCGCTGCCGATGAGATCCACGCCGGGCAGCACGCCGGCGTCGGTGCGGTAGGCGGACTCGTCGTAGTCGGCGCCGTCGTATTCGATGATGTCGAGACCGGGGACGACCGCGTTGCCGGCGTCGTCGTGCAGCGTCGCGATCATGCGCGTGAGGGCGATGAGCGCATCCGGGCCGGGACCGCCGAACATGCCGCTGTGCACGGCGCCCTCGAGGGTCTCGACCTCGACGTCGAGGGCGGCCATGCCCCGCAGCGACGTGGTCAGCGTGGGCACGCCGAGGGCGTAGTTGCCGACGTCGGCGATGACGATCACGTCGGCGGCGAGCAACTCGGCATTCGCCCTCGCGAATTCCTCCATGCCGCCCTGGCCGTTCTCCTCCTGGCCCTCGATCAGGACCTTGATGCCCACGGGGCAGTCCGGGCCGAGCGCGAGGATCGCGCCGGCGTGCATGACGACGCCGCTCTTGTCGTCGGCCGCGCCGCGGCCGTAGAGGCGACCGGCGCGCTCGGTGGGCTCGAAGGGCGGGCTCGCCCAGGCTTCGGCCGGACCCGCCGGCTGCACGTCGTAGTGCGCGTAGAGCAGGACGGTGGGCGCGCCCGGCTGCGCCGGCCGCTGCCCGAACACCGCCTGCGGCGCGCGCGCCACGTCTACCATGCGCACCTCGGGCAGGCCGGCATCTCTCAGGAGCTGCGCGACTGCCGCACCGGCCTGCGTCACCGGCTCTTCAGGGAAGTCAGGGAAGGCCACGGAGGGCAGGCGCACGAGCTTCTCGAGCTCGGCCCGCAGCTGCGGCATCAGGTCGCCGGTCTTCTGCTTCAGGTCGTCAGCGGGCATCGTGCCCTCCTCGTCATTCGGTGGTCTCTTCGAGCTCCAGGCCGTTCACGAACTCCTGGAACTCGGCCAGCTTGTCCGGGGCGTAGACCGAGACGAAGATCTCGGCCGCCTTGACGAAGTCCGGGTCGAGGATCACGGGCCGGCTCGCCGGCCCGGACGTGCCCAGCTGCCAGGCGTACTGCGACTGCAGCAGGGTCTTGTCCGGGTCTTGGGCGAAGGGGCCGCCGTCGCCGCCGAAGAGCCGGACGGCGGCCTCTTCGCTCGGGGCTTGCATCCCGGCGGCGTTCAGCTTGGCGATGAACTCCTTCGCCTTGGCACGCGCCTCCTCGGTCTGCTTCTGGTCGCGGTAGAGCACGGCCCCCACGACCATCAGGGCGACGATGACGACGATGAGCGTGACGTAGACCCACTTGTGTGACTTCTCCTCCATCGCGATCACCCCCTCATGCTTGATCGTCGGCCGGCGCCGGCACGGCGTTCTTCCAGGCCGGCTTGCGCAGCCACAGGAACAGGAACGGGATCAGCAGGCCGATCACCAGGAGCCCCCCGCCGATGATCAGCATGTAGAGGGCGGTGCTGCCGCCGCCGAACTGGCTGGACGGCACGAAGCCGATGAGGAAGGCCGCGGCGGCGCTCACGAGGCCGACCGTGGCGAGCACCGGCAGGATCGGCGCCCGGTAG
Source organism: uncultured Actinomycetes bacterium (assembly GCA_963709345.1). Taxonomy (GTDB): domain Bacteria; phylum Actinomycetota; class Thermoleophilia; order UBA2241; family UBA2241; genus CAIXSE01. The sequence continues at coordinate 421,721 of CAVPVX010000007.1, read as the reverse complement.
CCGCGCGGGTGGTCGGGCTGCGACTTGCGGAGCCGCATCGCCGAGATGAACATCAGGAAGTACATGATCAGGTACACCTGCGTCGTGATCACCGAGAAGATCCAGTAGACGCTCGAGACGTTCGGGATCAGGGCGAAGAGCAGGGCGATCACGGTGACGATCGCGCCCTGCGCGAACAGGATGTTCACCTGGATCCCCGCCGGGTTCACCTTCTGGAAGAACGGTGGCAGGTAGCCCTCCTTGCGCCCGATGAGCAGCAGACCCTTGGACGGTCCGGCCAGCCACGCCATCATGCCGCCGAGAGACGCGGTGATGAGCATGATGCCGAGGATCGGGGTCAGCCACGAGACGCGGAAGTGGTCGAAGAAGGCGGTGAAGGCCTGCATGACGCCGCCGGTGAGCGTGAGCTGGCTGGACGGCACGACCCAGCTGATGGCCAGGGCGGGCACCACGAAGATCACGACGACGAGCCCCATGGCCAGGAACATGGCCTTGGGGAACTCCTTGGCGGGGTTCGCCATGTTCTTGACGTGGACGGCGTTCACTTCCATGCCCGCGTACGACAGGAAGTTGTTGACAATGAGCACGAGGCCGGCGATGCCGGCGATCTGCGGGAGGAGCGCCGAGGCCGCGATGGGCGCGGCGCTCGGGTTGCCCTGGACCAGGTAGATGACGCCGAGGAGCGCGAGCGCCGCGCCGGGGATGGCGGTGCCGAGGAGCATCGAACTGCTCGAGAGCTTGGCGACGAGCCCCACACCGCGCATGCTGACCAGCGTCGAGACCCAGTAGACGACGATGATCACCGCGGCCGTGTACACACCGTTGCTGGCGAGGCTCGGCATGAAGACGTAGGCGAGCGTGCTGGCGACGTAAGCGAGGAGGCTCGGGTAGTAGGTGAGCGTCATCGCGAACTGGGTCCAGATGGCGATGAACCCTGCCCGGGGCCCGATGCCTTCGCTGACCCAGTTGTAGACGCCGCCGTCCCAGCCGGAGGCCAGCTCGGCAGCGATCAGCGAGGTGGGCAGCAGAAAGACGAGCGCCGGCAGCACGTAGAGGAAGACGCAGGCGAGGCCGTAGACGGCCATGCTGGGTGTGTTGCGGATGCTCGCCACGGCCGACACCGTCATGAAGCACATCGTCAGCCAGGTGATCGTCCTGGGTGAGGGCAGGGCCTTCGTCTTCGCCGGTCGTGCGGCCGTGTCCAGCGCCGCCTCGGTGCTTGCCATGCGTCCCCCTTCGCTCGGCTCTCCACCTCATCTCGGTGCGCGGCCGGCGCACCTTGAGCTATGTTCACGGCGGCCGGCGCGGAACCTGCCGTCGCCGCGACCGGAGCCGATGTAGGCGCGCAGGTGGTACTCGGCGCTAGCGACGCGCCTGGAAGAACCGCCGCAGCAGCGCCGCCGAGTCGTCGGCGAGCACGCCGCTGGTGATCTCCAGGCAGTGGTTGAGCCGGTCGTCCTGGCAGACGTTGTACAGCGTGCCGGCGGCGCCGGCCTTCTCGTCGGTGGCGCCGTAGACGAGGTGGGGGATGCGCGCCTGCACGATGGCGCCGGCGCACATGGGGCAGGGCTCGAGGGTCACGTAGATGACGGTGTTGAGGAGCCGCCAGCTGCCCATGCGGGCGGCGGCCTCCTCGATGGCGATGATCTCGGCGTGAGCGACGGGGCTCTTGCGCAGCTCGCGCTCGTTGCCGGCCGCGGCGATGACCTCGCCGTCGAGCACGACGACGGCGCCGATGGGGACGTCGCCGTGCGTGGTCGCGCGCTGCGCCTCGCGCAGCGCCAGGCGCATGTAGTACTCGTGCCTCGGGAAGTGCAGGTCACCCATGGCCGCATCATGCCCGAATCCGGGCTGCGTGAGAACCCCGGCGACCCGCGCCGCCGTCTTCACACTTCTTCACGAGCGCCGCGACTCGGGCGCCGGCTGTTCTGGGTAGAGTAGCTGTACGTTTCTGACCGGATCTTCTACACGCAAGAGGTGGACCCGATCGATGAACAGCCTTTCTCTGTATCTGATCTTCTTCGGAATCCCGCTCATCCTCGGCCTCGCCGTCCAAGGCTGGCTGCGCAGCACGTTCTCGAAGAACAGCCGCGTGCCGGTCTCCAGCGGCAGGAGCGGCGCCGACGTCGCCCGCGAGATCCTTGACCGCAACGGGCTGCAGAACGTGCCCGTCCAGCCGTCCAAGGCCGGACCGCTCAGCGACCACTACGACCCGCGCACGCGCGGGGTGTTCCTCTCGGAGGCCGTCTACTCGGGGCGGTCGGTGGCGGCGACGGCGGTGGCCGCGCACGAGGTCGGGCACGCCATCCAGCACGCCAAGGCGTACACGCCGATGGCCATTCGTTCGGCGATCTGGCCGGTCGCCGCCTTCGGCTCGCAGGCCTGGTTCTTCATCCTCATAGCCGGCATGATCTTCGGCGCCTTCGGGCTCGTCCAGCTGGCGCTGATCGTCTTCGCAGCGGTGATCATCTTCCAGCTCGTCACGCTGCCGGTGGAGTTCAACGCCTCGCGGCGAGCCATGGCCAACATCCGGGAGTACGGCCTGGTCAACGCGGGTGAGGCCGTGGCGGCGCGGCAGACACTGACGGCTGCCGCCATGACGTACGTCGCCGGCGCCCTCGCCTCGATCTCGCAGTTGCTCTACTTCCTGCTGTTGTTCGGCGGCGGACGCGACTGAGCCGGCGGGGCTGCGCCGGCCGGCCGGGGCTCACCCGGCCGGCGCCGTCAGGGCTCGGGCACGAAGCGTGGCGTGAACTGCGCCACCACTTCGGGTCTCCGGTCCACGAGGACGACCGTGACGCGTTTACGCGGCACGCGTTCGTCGTCCTCGTAGCTCAGCGTGCCGCTGACGCCGACAAAGCGCCGCGTCGCCTGCAAGGCGTCGCGCACGGCCGCCGGCCGCACCGAGCCGGCGCTCTCGATGGCCGACGCCACGAGGTCGACGGCGTCGTAGCCGAGGCAGGCGAAGGCGTTCTGCGGCGGCCGCCCGTAGGCGGAGGTGTACGAGGCATCGAAGCGCCGCATGGCGGCGTTCGCCGACGGGAGGCCGGGCGCCGCGTGCGTCGTGTAGTAGACGCCGCCGCCCGTTGCCTTGGCGGCCTTCGCCAGCGCGACGCTGTCGAAGCTGTCGCCGCCCATGATCGGCTGCCGGTAGCCGGCGGCGCGCAGCCGTCGCACGACCGGCCCGGCGTCCTCCGGCCCTGCTGCAAGGAACACCATGTCCGCGGAGGCCGCGTCGCGGGAGCCGCCGGAGCGTCCGGGCGCGGCGAGCAGCCTTGTGACGTCCTCGTCGCCGTCGTCGAACCCGCGCGAGACGCCTACGCTGCCGCCCAGGGAGCGGAACGTCTGCGAGAAGTAGCGCGCCAGGAGCCGCGTGTACTCCATCTCGCGGTCGTAGACGACGACGGCGGTGCGGGCCCCGAGCCGCCGGTAGGCGTACTCGGCGCCGGCCGCCGCCTGGGTGTTGTCGCCGAAGCAGGCGAGGAACAGCCAGTCCGGCACCTGCGCCGGGAGGCGCGGGGAGGTGGCTCCGCTGGTCACGAAGGGGATGCCGGCGGCCGCCGCGATGGGCGCGGCCGCCAGCACCTGCTCGGTGTCGGAGAGCCCGATGATCGCGGAGACGTCCGCCGCGACCAGGCTTTGGGCGGCGCGGCGCACGTCGGCGGTGTGGGTCTGGCCGTCACGCTCGAGCAGCTCGACGCGACGGCCGAGCAGGCCGCCGTTCGCATTGATGCGGTCGACCGCCAGCCGGGCGCCGTCGAGCGATGGGGCGTCGAGCACGGCCTGCGAGCCGGTGAGGTTGTAGAGCGCTCCGATGCGCACGGGTGGCGGCGTGGGGCGGCTGATGACCTCCGCGGTGCCGCAGGCCGTCGCGACGGCCGCGAGCGACAGCGCGAGCGTCGCGGCCGCGGCCGCACGCACGATGGTCGAGGGTCTCCCGCCTGTGAGCTCGTGCCTCATTGATCCCGCTCCATGGTAGAGCACACGGGGCGGCGCTTCATCCCGGGCCGCAGGGAGTCCGTGCCGAAGGGCGTCGATGGGACGGAGGGGAGGGGAAGAAGAAGCTGGCGCGCACGGCAGGACTCGAACCTGCGGCCTTCGGTTCCGTAGACCGACGCTCTAATCCAACTGAGCTACGTGCGCACGAGGAACCGAGAGTATACCCGAAAGCCCCGGCGGGGAACAACGCCGGAGCGTCCGACGGCCGTCAGGCGCCGGGCCTTCGGCTCGCCGTCGGCCCGGCAGTCGTCAGTCGACGGCGAAGGTGAGGCGCGCGACGAGCTCGTCGTCCTCGCGCTCGCCGGTCTCGATGAAGCCGAGCGAACGGTACAGCCCGCGAGCGGCCTCGTTGTCCGGGGAGTAGCTCAGCGCCGCCGAAGGGCAGGCGTGCTCGCGGCGCAGCCGCTCGAGCACGGCGAGCACGGCGGCGCGGCCGTAGCCCTGTCGCTGCCGCGACTCGTCGATCGCGAGGCCGCCGATCCAGCCGCTGGAGTCGTCCGGGTCGACGGCCCACATCGCGAAGCCCACGACGTCCTCGCCGGCGTATACGGCCAGCGGCTTCCACACGCCGCCGTACTGGCAGAGGCAGAGGTAGCGGGTCACCGGAGAGACGAAGGCCGCCTGGTCGTCCGTGACTTCCAGGTCGGCGCAGGCACGCCAGTTCTCCGCGGTGACGTCGCGAAGCTGGATGAGCGGGGTCATGCGGGCTCCGGAAGGTCGATGAGACTGGCGGAGAAGCCGGGATTCGAACCCGGGAAGGAGGTTAAGCCCCCTTAACCGCTTAGCAGGCGGTTGCCTTCAGCCACTCGGCCACTTCTCCGCGCGGGAGACACACTATACCGCACCCCCCGGAGCCCGGAAAGCTGGGGAGCGCGGTCGCCGGCGGCCCGTTATGATGCTCGTCGTGAGTCCGGGCGTCGACGCGAGGGAGGGGCTGGAGTGGAAATCGCCGGTGTGGACCCTGCCGTGGTGGCCGAGGTCGAGCGCGAGACGAGCGAGCTGCTCAGCCGGCTCATCCGCATCGACACCACCAACCCTCCCGGCAACGAGACCGAGGTCGCCGTCTTCATGGCCGCGTGGTTCGCGGAGCGCGGCCTCGAGGGGCAGATCGTGGGCGAGCCGGCGGACAGGCGCAGCTTCGTGCTGCGCCTGCAGGGCCGGCGCCCCGGTCCTTCACTGCTGCTGCTCGCACACGAGGACGTCGTGCCGGCGACCGCCGAGGATTGGCAGATGCCGCCGTTCTCCGGGCTGATCAGGGACGGCTACGTCTGGGGCCGCGGCGCGCTCGACATCAAGAACCTGGTGGCCGCGCACGCCGTCGCCACGGCGCGTCTGGCGGCCGCCGGCGCGGACTTCGCCGGGACGGTCGTCTACGCGTGCACCGCCGACGAGGAGGAGGGGAGTGTCGGCGGCGCCCGCTGGCTCGTCGAGCACCGCCCGGACCTCATCCGTACCGACTACGTCATCAACGAGGGCGGCGGCGGGTTCATCCGCCGTGGCGATCGCCGCGTCTACCTGCTCGAGAGCGGGGAGAAGGGCACCGCGCAATTCCGCCTCGTCGTGCGCGGCGCGGCCGGCCACGCCTCGGTGCCGCTGCGCCACGGCAACGCCGTCGTCTCCGCGGCGCGGGTCGTCGAGGCGCTGGTCGCGCACGAGCTCCCGCTGGTGATCGACGGCTCGTCCGAGGAGCTGGTCCGGCTTCTCGTCGACGACCCGGACCTGCGCTCGCGCCTGCGCGAGCCGAAGACGGCGCGCGCGGCCCTTGCCGAGCTCGAGCGCCGCGACGCGCAGCTCGCCGACCTGATCGAGCCGCTCTACGGCTTCGCGTTCTCTCCCACCATCGTCCGTTCGAACAGCGTCGCCGTGAACGTCTACCCGACGCGCGTCGAGGTCAGCGTCGACTGCCGCACGCTCGCCGGCCACGACGAGCGCGAGGTTGCGGCCGAGGTGCGCGCGGCGCTGGCCGGCGTCGACGCCGAGTGGGAGCTCGAGTGGGCCGGCCCCGTCGTCTGCGGTAACGCCTCGCCGTATCCGACGCCGCTCTCCGACGCGATCAGCGCGGTGCTGGAGCGCACGGCTCCCGGCGCCGAGCTTGCCAACAGCCACTGCGTCGGGTTCACCGATTCGAACTGGTTCCGCGCCGCGTATCCCGACACGGTGGCCTACAACTTCGCGCCGCACGTCGTGGAATCGTACGAGGAAGTCACGCCGCGGTACCACAACGTCGACGAGCGCATCCACGTGCGCGACCTCGCCTGTCAGGCGCTGTTCGCCGAGCACGTGGCGCTGGAGTTGCTACGATGACCGGAGCGTCCAGTCCTCGACCCGATTGCGGGGGTATAACGTGAAGACCTGGCTCGTTGGCGTGATCGTCACCTTCATCGACCTGGCGGCGGCGGCCTACTTCTTACTGAGCGGCAGCACCACGCTCGGGCTCGTCATGCTCCTGGGCGCCGGAGCCGGGCTGATGCTCATCTACCAGCTGTGGAAGCGCGGGCAGTGACGCGGCGCCTCTGCCCGCGCGCGGCCCGCTCGCCGCTCAGGCGATGGGCCAGTCCACCTCGGTGAGCAGCTCGGCGTCCGGCACCACGCCGGGCTCGTTCAGGTAGATCTCGCGCGGCGGACCCGCCGGCCGGCAGCCGTTGTCCGTCATCCACTTCTGCAGGGCCGTGTAGGCCTTCCCGACCTCGGGATACGGCCCGACGTGCGTCGTCGCCGCGACGCGCCCGCCCGGGATCTCCTCGAGGGCGACCTCGCCGCCGCCTGTGGCTCCCGGCGCGACGGGCATGCAGATGACGATCTCGTACTCGTCGTCGCAGCTCTCCGGATAGAGGATGAACGGCGGGCCGGCCCACTGCACGCCGGTCTTGGCGGCGTGCTCCATGAGCACGCCGAACCCGGCGCCGATCCGGTCCGCGATCGTCGTCATGGTCACCCGCGTGCGGTAGGTGAGCGCCGGCTGCGGCGCCAGTTCCTTCTCGGCGATCTCGTAGTCCATGTCATCCCTCCTGGATTCGGGTTCTCATCGGTCAGACCCCACCGGGTCGCAGCGCCAGCACCACGCCCACGGACACCACCATGATCGCCACCTGGACGCTGATGCCCCATCCCGGGCCGGATCTGCCGTGCGGGAAGCTGTCCCAGTGGCTCGGGAAGTACTTGCGCCCGCGCTGGCCGCGCACGATCCAGATGAGCACATCCCAGTCCGGGGCGCCCGAGACCAGGCCCATGAGAGCGATCCACCACGGGTAGCCCAGCAGCAGCCAGGCGATCCAGAAGGCGGCGAACGAGGCGAGGAAGTCGCACCAGCCGTACACGACGGGGTGGCGCGAGACGGTGTAGTCCCAGTGCGGGACGAGGTCCATGAGGACGTGCGCGAGGATCACGAGGACGAGGATGAGCCACCACGGTCCGCCGAGGGCGGCGGCGATGGCGAGACCGGCGAGGACGTGTGTGCTGACCCACATGGCGCCGCGAGCCTATGGGAAGGCTCGGCTCGGCGCCAGCCGCGAATCTTGCGCTTACGAAGCGCGTCATGGGGTAACATGGTCTCAATGCAATGGGAGGAGGGACCCCTGTGAAGAAGATCATCTTCGTCGTGTTCATCATGCTCGCCGGTATCGGCGCCTACTTCGCCTGGAAGATGCTGAAGGGTGACGGCGGCTGCTGCGGCTGGGGCGGCGACACCAGCGACCCCTGGAGCAGCTACACGCCGCCGGCCGAGGAAACACCGGCCGAAGAGACGCCAGCGGGCGCCTGACACGGTATCGCGTTCGAGCGGCGCAGGCGGGCGGGGCACGTGCAGCCCCGCCCGCCTGCGCCGTCACGCGTACGGAAGGGGGCGGGCCGGCCATCGTGGGAGCTCACAGGCCCCCTCTCAAGAGAATCGCAGAGGCTCCCCGCCGCCCCTTCTCACCAGTCCACTGGTCGAACGGTCAGAAGGCTCGGACGGCGCGCACCCTGTTCGTGTCGCTCTTGATGCCGCGGTACAGGTAGCCGTCCCCGAAGCTCAAGTACCACGCCAGGCCCGGGAAGCCCGTTTCCTGGGTGGAACTCCAGTACCAGGGCCAGTCGCTCGCAGCAGTGGTGAAACCGCCGATTGCCGCGCGGTTGACGTAGAGCTTGCTCAGCTCGTCCCTGCTGGGCAGGTACCAGTCGCTGTAGCCGCCGCCGGTATACGCGCGTGCCAAGCCGGCCGCGTAGGTCGTGCCGACGCGGTTCTGGGCGATGATCGCATCCGTGTTGGCGCCGCCGGTGCCGATAGCCATTCCTCTCGCACCCGGCACGTCGGTGTACCAGTACGGCTCTGTCGCCCACCGGATCCCCGAGTCGGCCGGGGTCTGATCGGCCACGGCAGCGATGAGGCCGTGCGCTCCAGTCCCGTCGATGTGGGCGACGATGCCGCCGCCGTAGGCGTCACCGATCTTGAGTGAGGGGCCGGACGACGCCACCTTGAACGCGAGGGGCTTGCTCCAGGCGCCGGCGCCGCGGGCGTTGCTCGCCCGCACCTTCCAGGTGAGAGAGACGTTCTTGGGCAGCGCCTTGGTGCTCGTCCAGGTGGTCTTCTTGAGGCCGGTCTTCTTGAGCAGCAGCTTGCCGCCCTTGGAGACGCGCAGCTCGTACTTGGCGGCGCGCGGCGCCTTGCTCCATGTGAAGACCGGTTTGGCGGTGGTGACGGTGCCCTTTGGCGCCTTGGCGGTGGGCTTGCCGGGCTTGCCGGCGGCCAAGGCGCTGCCGGCGAGCAGCAGGGCGGCGAGCAGCGCCAGCAGAAGGGTCGAGGTGAGGGTCCGCGACAGGCGCCCGTGCATCGTCCTTCTCATGGTGGCTGCCTCCTTGATGTCCGGCCTGGATGCGGCAGAGTATCTCTTGCGCGGCGAAGCGGCGCAATGGCCGTGGCCGCACGAGGTCGAGGTGGCCGAGCTTCGCGACCGCGAGGCCGCGCGCGGGAACATCGACGCGGGCGCCGCCGCGGTTTCTGCCGACCAGGAGCTCGCCGACCGATGGACGTAGCGGCCTTCGGGAGAGGGATTGTGTTGGCGGGCGCTTTTTCCTGCAAATGGCGGAGGGGGTGGGATTCGAACCCACGAACGAGTCGCCCCGTTGGCGGTTTTCAAGACCGCTGCCTTCGACCTCTCGGCCACCCCTCCGGCAAGCGCCAGTGTAGCAACCGGGGGCTGAGTCTCACAGCGACGCGGGCCGCGGGCTTCGCGGCCGCGCCCGGCCTCCCGCAGCCGCCGGGCATCGCGCTGGCCAGTCGGGGCGGTGTCTGGCATACTCCGTCGCCATGAGCGTTCTCATCATCGCCTGTTCGGACGGCTGCGTGGCGCCTGCCGTCTCGACACTGCAGGACCAGGTCGGCGGAGCCGAAGCTCACCGCTTGATCGTGCCCGGCGGCCCGCTGATCCTGACGCGGCCGGGCATGGACCGCCGCGTCGCCCTGAGCTGCGTCAGCGAGCTCGTCGAGGCGCACGACGTGCGCACGATCTACCTCGTTTCGCACCAGGAGTGCACGGCCTACGAGCGCGCGCTCGGCGGGTTCGGCTTCGACCAGCAGGAGCTCCTCGAGCGCGACCTCCGCCGGGTCAGGACGCTCCTCGAGACGAACCTCCCGGGCGTCGACGTGCACTGCTTCGTGATCCCCTGGCGCGAGAACGGCGGGGGCGCCTCCTTCGGGCCGGCGCTCGCGGTCGAAGACTGACGCTCGCCGTCAGACGCCGATCGCGTCCTTGCCGAACAGCGGCCGCAGCGCCTCCGGCACGGCGATGGCGCCGTCGGCCTGCTGGTAGTTCTCCATGATCGCGATGAGCGTACGCCCGACGGCCACGCCGGTGCCGTTGAGCGTGTGCACGAAGCGCGGGCCCTTCTCGGTGCGGAAGCGGCAGTTGAGACGCCGTGCCTGGTAGTCGGTGCAGTTGCTGCAGCTCGTGAGCTCCCGGTACTGCTGCTGGCCGGGCAGCCACGCCTCGCAGTCGAACTTCTGTGCCGCCGGGGCGCCGAGGTCGCCGGCGGCGATGTTCACGACGCGGTAGGGGATGCCGAGGCCCTGCAGGATCTCCTCCTCGGCCGAGAGGATGAGCCGGTGCTCGGCCGCGCTCTGCTCGGGCGTGCAGAAGCTGAACATCTCGACCTTGTCGAACTGGTGCACGCGCAGGATGCCGCGCGTGTCGCGGCCGGCGGCGCCGGCCTCACGGCGGAAGCAGGTCGAATAGCCTGCGTAGCGGATCGGGAAGGCGGTCTCGTCGAGGAACTCCTCCATGTGCATCGCCGCCAGCGGCACCTCGCTGGTACCGGCGAGGCAGTCGCCGTCGACTGTCTCGTAGACCTGGGCGCGGTCGGTGGGGAAGAAACCGGTACCGTACATGGCCTCCTCACGGACCAGCACGGGGGGGATCACCGGGCGGAAGCCCTTTGACTGGATGACGTCGAGCGCGTAGCGCACGAGGGCGAACTGCAGCATCACGAGGTCGCCCTTGAGGTAGGCGAAGCGCGAGCCGCTGACCTTGGCGCCACGCTCCATGTCGATGACGTCGAGGGCGAGGCCGAGGTCGAGGTGGTCCTTGGGCTCGAAGTCGAAGACGCGCGGCTCGCCGACGAGGCGCAGCACCACGGAGTCCTCTTCGCCGCCGTCGGGCACGTCGGCGAGCGGGATGTTCGGGAGCTCGAGGAGCATGGCGTTCAGCCGCTCCTCGGTCTCGGCGAGCGCCGCCTCGTGCTCCTTGATGGCATCGCCGAGCGTGCGCATGGCGGCGATCGCCTCGGCGGCGTCGCCGCCGGCCTTCTTGACGACGGCGATCTCGTCGCTGGCGCGCTTGCGCTCGGCGCGCCGGCTCTCGACCTCGGTGAGCAGCTCGCGGCGCCGGCTCTCGACCGCGAGGAACTCGTCGAGCGGTGACGTGGGCTCGCCCCGCCGCTCCAGGGCCCTGCGGACCTCGTCCGGTTCGGCGCGCACCATCTTGACGTCGAGCATCGTCACTCCTCGCGGTCGGTTCGGTCGTGACTCACATGGTACCGCACGGGGCGGGGCCCGGCCCGTGGTCGACCTTTCGTGCGTGCACGTGCTACGCTGCCGCCACCGCACACGCTCGCGCCTCGTGCGCGCCTCACCGAGGAGCCGGTCCATGCGCCACACCACGTCCCGCCCCGTTCCACGCCCCCTCGTCGTTCTCGTGCTGGCGCTGGCGCTCGCCGCCGCGAGCCTGCTCGGAGCGGGCGCTGCCGTGGCGGAGACGCAGGAGACGGTTGCCGAGCCGGTCGCCACCGGCGAGTCCGCGTCTCCCGAGCCGGCGACGATCACCTGTCTTCTCAATCGCGCGTCCGTCGTCTTCGGCGACTCGGTCACGGTCCGCGGCGTGGTCACGCCGGCGGTGGAGGACGTCGAGGTCGCCGTCTCGCTTGGCGGCGCCGATGTGGCGACCGCGGTCACGGACGACACCGGCGCGTACTCCGTAGCCTTCACGCCGCGCCGCGGCGGCTCGGTGGTGGCGCGCGTCGTCGCCGACGGCACGACCGCCGCGCCCCGAGCCCTCGCCGTCAAGCCCAGAGTGACGGTCACTAGGGGCGCGGCGGTGCCCTTCCTGAAGGCGCGGTTCGTCGTCAAGGTGGCGCCTCTCGCCTACGACGGCGTCGTCACCGCTCGGGTCTCCCACCGAGGTGCGGCGGCCGGGACGTACCGGGTGCGCGTGCGCAACGGCCGCGCCGTCTTCGGCATCCCGCTGCGCGGCATCGATTGGTTCACGGTCACGTTCGCCCTGCCGTCGGACGGCGGCCTCGCCGCGCGCAGCGCGCAGAAGAAGGTCGACGTCAAGTGGCGCCGGCTTTCGGTCGGCTCCAGCGGCGCCCACGTCAAGGGCATGCTCACCGGGCTCGTGCGGCTGAAGATCCGCGTGCCCGGCATGGGGACCCGGTTCAGCTCCAGCACCCGCGACGCGGTCGTGGCCTTCCAGAAGGCCTACCGGCTGCCACGCACCTACGCCTTCGCATACGCCGACTGGCGCAAGCTCGACGGCGCCAGGCCGGTCAAGCCGCGATACGCGTCGCCCGCCGTCCACATCGAGGTGGACAAGGCGCGCCAGATCCTGATGATCGTCCGGAACGGGCAAGTCTCGGGGCTGATCGCCGTCTCCACCGGCGCGACCGGCAACACCCCCGAGGGCGCCTTCCGCATCCAGCAGAAGCATCCGTACACCTCCACCTTCACCGGGGGCGGCGTGCTCTTCCGCACCATGGGATTCCTCGGCAACTTCGCGATCCACGGCTGGGTGTCCGTACCGCCGTATCCCGCCAGCCACGGCTGCGTGCGCGAGCCGATGTGGGTGGCCCAGTGGGTGTACGGCCAGTCGTGGGTGGGCGAGCGCGTCTACATCTATCGCTGAGCCGCTCGTCGCGGCGAGCGGCCAGTCGCGCTGAGCCGCGCCCGGCCCCCTCAGCGTCGCGCGGCCGCCGCTCTCGCGTGGGCGCTGCCGGCCACCAGACCCAGCACGGCGAGGCCCGCGGCCAGCGTGGATTCAGCCGCGTCGTCGCGGTCGGGGGTGAACGAGGCGACCGTCACGGCGACGATCTCGAAGCGCGCCATGACGAGCTCTATGACCTCCAACAGCTGAGCCGCCGTGAAGCCGCCGGGCGTGGGGAAGCTGACGCCCGGAGCCGCCGCCGGATCGAGCACGTCGAGGTCGACGTGCAGGTGGGCGGCGGCCCGTCCGCCGGCATCCGACGACGGTCTCGCTGCGAGTTCGTCGAGGCGCTCGCCGAGCAGTCGTGCGCGATCACCTTCGCTCAACTGGGCGCCGTTCACCACGAGCACTCCGGAGGCCGCGAGGGACGCGGCCTCGCCGCGATCCAGCTCGCGGGCGCCGATGTGAAGGACCGCGGGCTCGGCCACCGGAGTGGAGCCGAGCGCCCTGCCCACGGCATCTCGGTACGCGCGGCCGCAGAGCATTGCGAGCGGCATGCCGTCGAGGTAGCCCGTCTCCGTGGTCGACGGAGTATTGAAGTCGCCGTGCGCGTCGAGCCACACGAGCGCGGCTGCGCCGTCGCCGAGTCGCTGCAGTCCGGCGCGCACGCCGAGCGCGGCGTTGCAGTTGCCGGCGAGGACGAGCGGCAGTGAGCCGCGTGCGCGCGCTCCGGCGACCGCCGCGGCCACGGCCTCGTTCACGGCCAGCACTGCCTGGAGCTCGTTCTCGTACTTCCCGGCGCGGCGAGCGGTGACGACGTCGACCTCGTGGCCTCGGGCCTGCAGCGCCTCGGCGGCGCCGGCCCTGAGGTAGGCGGCCGGTCCCCGCCCGCTGCCCACGTCGGCGCGGCCGAGGTCGTAGGGGACGCTGATGAGGGTGATGCGCATGCTGCTCACTCCGGGAGCATGGGGAGCCGCTTCTCGAGCGCCAGCATCTCGGCGACCGGGGCGCCGGCGGCGAAGCCGTGGCCGCGGTACAGGCGCAGCGAGGGTGCGTCGGCGGCGGGTACGTAGGCCGTCAGCCGCTCCAGACGTCTGTCGATGGCCACGCCTTCGGCCCAGTCCAGCAGCTGGTTGGCGACGCCGCGGGCCTCGAAGGCCGGGTGCACGCAGATGCAGCGCACGGCGAGCGCGCCTTCGTCGGTCTCGACGGCGACGAAGCCGGCGAGATCAGCGTCGGCCCGGGCGACGTACACATCGGCCCGGCCCAGCAGTTCGACGAACTCACCGCTGTGGTAGCGCTCCGGATGCCCGGAGCCCTCGGCCAGCGGGTGAAGCGTCTCTTCGGCGAGCAGGACAAGCATGCTGTGGTCGTCGTCCCCCGCTGCCTGGATGTCGCACTTGATCCGGTCCATGGTCAGCCTCCTGCCGGTGGGTTCTGGTCGGCCGTCGCCACTCGGGGCAGTTCCGCGGCGATCATAGAGCGGATCACGCCGAGCGTGAGCAAGAGCCACAGCAGCCCGAAGACGGCGAGCACCTGGCTCTGGTAGAAGGAGAAGAACTCGCCGATCAGGATGCTCACCAGCGCGCCGCGCTCGAACCAGCCGAACGCCTGCAGCTTCGAGCGTCGCCAGCGCACGATGCCGAGGGCGACGCACGCTCCCGTGAGCACGCCCGAGATCAAGCCGCCGGTCTGGGCGAAGGTGAGCTGGGCGGGGCTCGTGTCGCCGATGAAGGGGGCCAGCAGCGCGATCAGTGAGGTGAAGACGAACCAGCCGAAGACCATGCGCTTGAACCAGCGTCGCCGGACCAGGCCGCCGTAGACGCGGCGCACCGCCTGCTTGGCCCGGAGCAGGGGGTTGAGCGACGCCCTCTTCGCCGGTTCCATATCCTCGAGCATCACGCGCAGGGAGAGCGCGATGGGGCTGGCCGGGTCGGCGCGGCGCAGCAGCCACAGCGCCTCCTCCTTCTCGGAACTGTCCATGTCGCGCAGGACGGCTTCCTTTGAGAGGTCGAAGGCGTTGACGAGGGCCGCCTGCGGCGAGATGTTCTCCACGTTGCCGAGCCAGCGAAACAGGAAGAAGAGCACCACGAAGATCACGTAGATGATGGCGATCGTCGGCCGGAAGAAGTAGTCGTTGTCCGACGTGATGAACTTGCCCAGCTCGTCGATGAAGAGGCCGAAGCCGATTCCCGCCGACAGGGTCGCGAGCTGGTTCCACAGGCGGCCCTGCATGGCCATGAAGAGGACGAAGGCGATGAGCATCCCGACGCCGCCCCACAGCAGGTGGGCGAAGTGGATCTTGCCGCCGCCGAGCTGTGGCCAGCCCGTGGCCGCCAGGATGGCGCGCACGAGCAGGATCGTCGCCACCGACGAGACGAAGAACAGCTCGAAGTCGCGTACAGCGGTGACGCGGCGCACGAAGAAGGACCGCGACTCCGGTACGTGGACGTCGGTCTCCGTCGTCATTCGTCAGCTCCTCGAGGCTGTCACACCGGGTACGATCCGAGCACCTTGACCCAGGCAAGCTTGCAGGCGAGGCACTTGAGCGCCTGCTCCATGGCGGTGTCGTCGCGCCGGCCCATGACGTCGATGAAGAAGATGTAGTCGCCGAGTCCCTGCCTCGAGGGCCGTGACTCGATCTTCGTGAGGTTGATGTAGCGGTGAGCGAACTCGTTGAGGATCAGCAGCAGGCTGCCAGGCTGGTCGTGGGCGATGCCGCAGACGATGCTGGTCTTGTAGTCGCTCTCGAGGTCCTGCGGCGCGGGCTCTTTGCTCAGGTAGACGAACCGGGTGCGGTTTTCGACGGAGTCCTCGATGTCGTCGCGAAGGACGATGCATTCGTACATCTCGGCGGCGAGCCTGGTGCCTATCGCCGCCCACGGTCGATCGACACGGCTGACTCTCCGCACGGCCTCGGCGGTGGAGTTGGCGGCCTCGTGTTCGACCCCAGGCACGTGGGCGTCGAGGAACTGACGGCACTGTCCGTAGGCGTGCGGGTGACTGAGGATCTTGGTGAGGCGCTCGAGTTCGACAGGGCCTCGCGCGATGAGCTGGTGGCGGATGGGGTGGATGATCTCGCGCACGATACGGAGTTCGTCGAAGCCGAAGGCCAGCAGGTCGAGCGTGACGGCGACCGAGCCCTCGAGTGAGTTCTCGATGGGCACGGCGCCGAGCACGGCTTCACCGTCGCGCACCGCGACGAGGACGTCGCGGATGGATCCGTAAGGGAAAGGGTGGAAATCGCCGCCCGGCAGGTTGGTGAGCAGGGCCTCTTCGGTGAAGGTGCCCTCGGGACCGAGAAACGCCACCCTGTCGCTGCCGCCTGCCGCCACGGTCGCCGCCTTTTCTCGTTGGGTACTGCGCTGGTACCGCTAGGCTATCAGACGACGCTCGACGGTCAGCCCGCGGGCGGCTCGTCGTCCGGGCGGCGCGTGGGCGGAGGCTCCCAGACGAATTCCGCAGCGTCGGCGGGGAGGGGCTCCTCGACGGGTCGGGAGCGGTGCGGCCTCGGGCGCGCCTCGCCGGGCGCGGCGCCGCCGGCCGGGGGCGCCGGCATGTCGGCGGTGTCGTGGGCCGCCGGCGCGGAGGGCGGTGGGGCCGAGGGGAGCGCGACGGGACGCGGCTCGGCGTCCGCGTCACCACCGCTCGCGGCCGGCTCGCCGGCGGCCGCGCTGCCGATGCCGGCTGGAGGCTTGTCCGCCGGCAGGGGGGCGCGCGCCGCGCGCGGGCCGTCTTCGCCGGCGACGAGGGGCCGCGGTACTGCGGCCGCGACGACCCGGGCCTCTTCCGGCGAGAGGTCGCGGTCGGCGACGCCCTCGCTCAGGTGCTTGACGTAGATGCGTGCGAAGTCGCGGGCGGCGATGGCGCTGAAGACGACGCCCGACCTGTGCTGGTCGAGCAGCGCGAACGAGGCGCTCTGCTCGCCGCCGGCGTCACGAAACGCGTCGTAGCGCACGATGGCGCGGTTCGTGAGGGCGCGGTCGAGGTGCCGCTTCTGGTCGTCGAGCTGATCGGTGAGGATCTCGACGGCCTCGCGCAGGTTGCGGACCTGTGAGTCGAGATCCTCGACATGGCCGACGATGTCTCGTTCCTCGTGGCGCCCCAGCACCACAGTCTGAGCGCGGCGCAGGCGCCGCACGCGGCTCCAGAGCACGAGGACGAGCACGAGAAGGGCCAGCGAGAGAAGGGCGGCCACAGCAGCCACGTAGGGGGCGATGTCGCGCAGGATCTGCATGGTGTCCCGGATCCTACTGGAGCTGCAGCACGAGCTTGAACAGGCCGCTGTTGTTCGTCTCGACGCGCTCGTCCGGGACGGGAACCGCCATGACCTTCAGCGTCAGGACCTTGCTCAGTGCCTCCGTGGGGATGTTGAAGCCCGTGATGGTGACGTTCTGCGACTTGCCGGACTCGATGCTCGCGATCGTGGCTTCCTGATTCAGCTTGCTGCCGCCGGGGAGCGTGAGCGTGGCCGTGACGCGGACGTCGTTCTCGACCACACTGCCCTGGTTCTCGATCTTGGCGATGAAGGCGAGGTCGGCGGCCGCCGGGACGTCGGCAGTCTTGCCCTTGACGAGCTTGACCTCCTGCTCTCCGGACTTCGCCGTCACGCTCAGGAGGCCCACGCCGTGGATGCCCGAGAGCTTGGACGAGCTGCCGACGCGGCTGAGCATGGACTCGAGGCGGGCCGGGTCGAGGGCTTTCCAGTTGAGGAAGTAGGTGGACGTGGGGACGGCGACGTCGGCGACGCCCTCGTCGCTCATCACCGTCCGCGCCGGCAGGTACACGAGATCCATGTAGTAAGCGTCGGGACCGGCGAAGTAGCCGTCGAGGGCGGCGATCCTGGCGGGCCCCACCTTCTTCGTGGTGAGGGCCCCGAGCATCGCCGCCTGCAGCAGCTTGAAGCCGTTGGCGCGGACCCTCATGCCGGTCGCGAACGCGTCCTGCTCGGCTTCGAGGGTGTCCGGCGGCTCGAGCCGGCCAGAGCGTACCGCGAGCTCATCTTGCTTCGCGGTCAGCTCCTCGAGCTTGGCGATGAGCTCCTTGCGCGAGAGCTTCGTGGGGTTGTTGACGATGGCGTTGAACTGCTTGCCGAGGGTGGTCGAGTCTTTGACCGCGACGGTCACGCCGTCGAAGTAGGTGCGGTAGGTGTCGATCTTGCGGTTCTGCTGGCAGCTCCGCGCCCACCAGGCCATGGCGAACACGACCACGAACAGGATGACTGCAAGGATGGCGAGACGCTGGATACGAGTGCGGCGGCGGTCGGGGCGACGGCGCTGGGGGAGCTGCGGGCGGCCCGCCGCTGTCGGCGGGAGCCCGGCTGGTCGCGTCGTCGTCGAAGAAATCCACTCCGCAGACCCCCGTTCGTCAAGCGGTTGGTGGGCGAGGCGGGACTTGAACCCGCACGCACGTAAGTGCACTAGACCCTGAACCTAGCGCGTCTGCCAATTCCGCCACTCGCCCAGCAGCTCTTACAGGGTTCGGATTGTACCATAACGAATATCGACCCAAAGGAAGGACGCGAGGCGATTCCCGATGTCCGTCGCTGCCCACAGCACCACACCCCTGTACGTCGACTGGCGCGACCGCTACGAGCTGATCGGCAGGATCGGCAGCGGCGGGTTCGCCGACGTCTACGAAGCGCGCGACGTGACGCTCGACGAGCGCGTCGCGCTGAAAGTGGTGGCCGACGGCCGCGCGATGTCCGGGAGGGTCGTTCGCGAGGTGGAGGCGGCGGCGGCGCTGTCGCACCCGAACATCGTCGCCCTGTACGACTGGTTCGGTGACGGCGAGCGGAGCATCCTCGTATGGGAACTGGTGAGGGGGGAGTCGCTCGACCGGCTCGGGGGGGAGCTCGGAGACGGTGACGTCGTGGCCGTCGGCGCGGAGCTGCTGGACGCGCTCGCCTTCGCCCACAGCCAGGGCATCGTCCACCGCGACGTCAAGCCACAGAACGTGATGCTCAGCGAGGACGGCCACGTCAAGGTCATGGACTTCGGCATAGCCCGCTTGCTCGACGCCGACACGCTCACCGGCGACGGCGACGTTATCGGTACCGTCGCCTACATGTCGCCAGAGCAGGCGGCCGGCCGGCGCGCCGGGCCGCCGAGCGACGTGTACTCCGCCGGCATGGTGCTGTACGAACTGCTGGCCGGCGAGCACCCGCTGCGCGGCGAGACGCCGGCCGAGACGCTCTCGAACGTTGCCGGCGCGCGGCTGCCCTCGTTGTCCGCCCTGCGCTCGGACCTGCCGGACGACCTGGTCGCGCTGATCGACGACGCCTGCGCCCCCCGTCCGGGCGAGCGGCCGAACGCGGCCGAGCTCAGCGAGGCCTTCGGCGAGCTGTTGCGCAGCGGCACGCTGCAGGCCCGGCGCCTGCGCAAGGCGCAGAGGTTCGTGCGCCCGCTCGGCCGGGCCGCCGCGGCGATCGAGCGCGCCGGAGGCGCGGCGCTGGCCGCCGTGACCGGCGGCTTCGTGCTCGGCGCGCTGCCGGCCTACCCGCAGAGCTGGACGCTGCCTCTCATCGCCCTGAGCGCCGCCGTCTGGGCGGTCGCGCCGCAGGCCGGCCTCGCCTGGCTGCTGGGCATCCTCGCCTTCCCGGTCTTCAATCTCTCGCTCAGCTTGGGCGCCGCGTACCTGGCGTTCGCGGTCGCCGTGTTCCTGCTCGCCCGTACCCGCCCGATCGCCGCTTTGTGGCCCGTCCTCGCGCTTCTGCTGACGCCCGTCTATCTGACGCTGCTGGCGCCGGCGGGGGCGGCGGTCCTGGGCCGCGTGCGCGGCCCGCTGACCGCCGCCTGGGCCGGCATTGGCACCATGGTCTACCTGCTCCTGGTGCGGGCGCCGCGTGGTCCGTTCACGCTCGACCAGCCGCGCCGGCGGCTCGGCGAGGAGTTCACGGCGGCCGGCGACCCGTTCACCGCCGCCGGGCGCGTGCTCGCGGACGTGCTGGCGGCCCCGTGCCTGCTGCAGGCCGCCCTGTGGGCCGGGCTCGCGGTGGCGATCGGCTTCGCCCTGTCGCGGGGACGTCTTGAGACTCGCCTCTGGGTGTGGGCGCTCGCCTTCGCGGCTGCCTTCGCCGCGTACCGCGTCGTGCCCGCGGTTGTGTGGGGCTACCCGGCCGAGCCGTGGCCGCTCGTCTGGAGTGTGGCCCTCCCCGCGGCCGTGATATTCTTCTGGTTGGTCCTGACGACCGGTGACGCACCGGAGGAGCGCGAAGATGGGGATCTTCAGGAAGGCTGAGAAGAAGCTCGAGGGCCTGGTCGAGGGTGGCTTCGGGCGCGCGTTCAAGTCCAGTGTGCAGCCGGTGGAACTGGCGCACAAGCTGGCCAAGGAGATGGGCGACCACAAGACGGTCGGGGTCTCCAACGTCTACGTGCCCAACGAGTTTGACATGTATCTCGGCAAAGCCGACTTCGAGCACCTCACCTCGTTCGAGGATTCTCTCAAGGGCGAGCTCTCCAACTACGTCACCGCGTTCGCGCGTCGCGAAGGCTGGACGCTGGTCGCGCCACCACGCATCGAACTGCACGAGGACGAAGACCTGCGGGTAGGCGAGTTCGGTATCGCGACGCGCACCGTCAGCGCGCCGCTTGAGGCTCCCGGCGCGGATGCCGCCGCGCCCGCGGCGGCTCCACCGCCGATGGCGCCGGTGGCGGCCGGCCCGGTCGTCGACCAGACGGTGCTCTACCAGGGGCCGGCGGCGCCGGCCGCAGCGGCCGCGGCCGCTGCGGCGAGCGGCGCCGGGCCACGCGCCGTCCTGCGCGGCCGCCAGGGCGACCACACGCTCGGCGACACGGTGACGGTGCTCGGCCGCAGCCGGCGCTGCGACATCGTCCTCACCGACCCCAACGTCTCGCGTGAACACGCCGAGATCCGCCGCCAGGACGACGGCTTCCTGCTGCGCGATCTCGGTTCTACCAACGGTACGCGCGTCAACCGGCGCGAGGTCAAGCAGGCGGTCCTCCAGCACGGCGACCGCATCGAGTTCGGCAGCACGGAGCTTCAGTTCGAGAGGCAGCCCTGACCCGGCGGCCCCGGTGAGCGCGTCGCCGGCAGCCCCCGGCGGGGAGCGGTGCGGG
The DNA here is from genome assembly GCA_963709345.1 of uncultured Actinomycetes bacterium. GTDB lineage: Bacteria > Actinomycetota > Thermoleophilia > UBA2241 > UBA2241 > CAIXSE01. The sequence continues at coordinate 401,254 of CAVPVX010000007.1, read as the reverse complement.
AGAGTCTCATGATCGACGTCGTCCTGCTCGTCTTGAAGATCGGCATCCTCGTCCTCCTCTACCTGTTCATCTGGCGGATTGTGAAGACGGCGGTGTCGAACGTCCGCGGCGCGGGCGCGGTCGCGGCCGGGGTCGTGGCGCCGGATGTCGCCTTGCCGGCCGGCGACCGGCTGGCGCCGGTCTTCACGCCGGAGGACCGCGAGCAGCGCCGCGAGGATCGCCTGGTCGAGCGCACCGTGGCCGGCGAGAAGATGGATTTCTCGCAGCACATCAACCCCCGTCTCATCGTCGAGGAGAGCCCCATCGTGCCCGCCGGGGTCGTGTTCCCCCTCGAGGGCTGGATCACCGTGGGCAGGGGGGGCACCAGCGACATCGTGCTCGACGAGCAGTTCGTCTCGGGCGCCCACGCGCGACTCGTCCCCCGGGGGCAGTACTACTTCGTCGAGGATCTCGGCAGCACGAACGGCACCTTCGTGAACGAGAAGCAGGTGACGGAGGCGCAGCTCAGGCTGGACGGCCGGCTGCGCATCGGCGAGACCACGTTCCGCTACGAGGAGTGAGCGCCAGGTGACGCTCGTCGCCCGCCAAGGCGCCCTCACCGATATCGGGCTGCACCGCAAGACGAACGAAGACACGTTCGTGGTCAAGCCGCCGCTCTTCGGCGTCTGCGACGGCATGGGCGGCGCCCAGGCCGGCGAGGTCGCCAGCGGCCTGGCCGCCGAGACGCTGGCCGCGGCTGTCGCCGACGGCCGGCCGCTGCTCGAGGCCGCGGAGGCCGCCAACACCGCCGTCTTCGCGCGCGCCAGCGACAACGTCGAGCAGACGGGTATGGGGACGACGCTGACGGCGTTCGTGCTCGAGGGCGACACGGCGCACTTCGTCCACATCGGCGACAGCCGCGCGTACCTGCTCCGCGACGCCGTCCTGGAGCAGGTGAGCGACGACCACTCGCTGGTCGGCGAGATGGTCCGCGACGGGCGCCTGACCGAGACCGAGGCCGCCGTCCACCCGCACCGGAGCATCCTGAGCCGGGCGCTGGGGACGGAGGCCGTGGCGCGCATCGACGAGTTCGCCGTCGACCTGCGCGCCGGCGACACCCTGCTGCTCTGCAGCGACGGCCTCAGCGGCCCGGTGCCGGCTGAGGCGATCGCCGGCGCCCTGGCCCAGCCCGACCCGCAGGCGGCTGTCGGCAAGCTGGTCAAGGAGGCGCGCAAGCGCGGCGGCCCCGACAACATCACGGCTGTCGTCGTCATCATCGAGGAGGCGTCCGGCGGCCGGCCGGCCGGCACACCGGACGCCGCCGACGCGGACGACCCGGAGGCCGGCGCCGACACGGCCGAGCTGACGGCCGTGACCGCCCCGGCCGCCGGCGACTCGCCGGATGCTCCCGCGCCGGACGGCGTTTCTCCCGACGCTCCCGCGCCGGACGGTCTCACCGTCGAGGCGGACGGCCCGGCCGCCGTCGCAGGAGTCATCGTCGCGCCGCCGTCGGCCGCCGCCGCGGACCGTCGCCGCTCCATCCGCCGCCTCGGCATCCTCGCAGGCCTGCTGGCCGCGCTCACCGTAGTCGTCGCGGCGGGCGCGGTGGTCTACAGCACCGTGTTCTTCATCGGCGTCGACGACGGGCGGCTGACCGTCTACAGCGGCGTACCGGCGAAGGTGGGCCCGGTCAAGCTGCACGCCGCGTACCGGCGCAGCGTGCGCACCTACGACTCCCTGTCGCCCGAGGAGCGGGCGATCGTCGACGCCCGCGCGCTGCGCGGTCACGCCGAGGTCATGGACGTGTCCGAGCAGCTGGAGATGTGGCCGTGAGCCGGCGCAACCTCGAGCTCGCCTTCCTGGTGCTGGCCGGCGCGGTGAGCACCATGGCCTACGTCTCCGTGTATGCGGGGCGCTTTCGCGAGATCAACAGCGTCTCGATCGTCTACGGCCTCGTGTTCGTCGGGATCTTCCTGCTGCTGCACGTGCTCATACGCGTGCTGCTGCCGCAGGCCGACCCCTATCTGCTGCCGATCACCGCACTCCTGGCCGCGATCGGTCTCACCGAGATATTCCGTATCCGCCCGGCCCTGGCGCTCACGCAGGGTCAGTGGCTGCTGGTCGGCGCCGGCCTGTTCATCCTCACGGTGCTGGTCGTGCGCGACCACATGAAGCTGGATCGCTACCGGTACCTCATCGGCGCCGTCGGCCTCGCGCTCCTCGTGGTCACCATCGTCCTGGGAACGACGATCAACGGCGCCAAGCTCTGGATCCAGGCGTTCGGCTTCAGCATCCAGCCGTCGGAGTTCGCAAAGCTGGCGATCGTGATCTTCCTCGCGGGCTATCTGGACGACAAGAAGGTCCTCCTGTCCGTGCCGACGCGGCACGTGCTCGGCGTGCCGCTGCCGGCGGCGAAGTACTTCGGCCCGCTGCTCGTGATGTGGATCTTCTCGCTCGCCACGCTCGTCTTCATGAAGGACTTCGGTATGGCGCTGCTCTTCATGTCGATCTTCGTGGCGCTCATGTACATGGCGACCGCGCGCATCGTCTACGTGGTCGCCGGCTTCGGCTTGTTCGCCGCCGCCGCGGGCGTGGCCGTGGCGGTCGTGCCACACGTGCAGGACCGGTTCAGCGTCTGGCTCGACCCGTGGCCGCACGCGGCGACGACCGGCTACCAGCTGCTGCAGTCGCTGTTCACTCTCGCCGACGGCGGCATCGCCGGCGCCGGCTTCGGCCGCGGCTTTCTGCTGTACACGAACCGCCAGCCCGTGGTTCCCGACCTGCAGACCGACTTCATCTTCACGGCGATCGCCAACGAGATGGGCCTCATCGGCGCGGCCGGGGTGATCCTCGTATACTTGCTCTTCGTCTGGCGCGGCTTCCGCATCGCGGTCAACGCGCCGGACGGCTTCTCGAAGCTGCTGGCCGCGGGCCTGGCTACGGCGTTCGCCCTGCAGACGTTCATCATCATCGGCGGTGTGACGCGCCTGATCCCGCTCACCGGCATCACGCTCCCCTTCGTCAGCTACGGCGGCAGCTCCATCACCGCGAACCTGATGCTGATGGCGCTCCTGCTCATGGTGTCGAACCGCAGCAACATCATCCGCGGCGGCAGCGATCTCGAGCGCCGCCGTCTGGCCGAGAGAGGGTAGGCGCCGTGAACCGGGCCATGACCAAGGTCTTCATCATCACCGCCGTGCTGTTCGTCGCACTCATCGTGAACCTCACCTGGATCATGGTCGTGCGCGCGCAATGGTTCCAGGAGCGGCCCGAGAACAAGCGCGCCATTGCCAAGGAGATGAAGATCAAGCGTGGTGACATCCTCGGCTTCGACGGTTCCGTGATGGCCGGCTCGCGACGGCGCTCCGGGTACTACCACCGTGTCTACCCTCAGGGCACCCTGGCCCCGCAACTGCTCGGCTACGACTCGGTGCGGTACGGGCGCAGCGGTATCGAGTCCGAGCTCAACGCCGACCTCACCGGCCAGTCCACCGACCTCGGCGTGCAGTCGTGGGTCGACAGGCTCCTCGGGCGCCGGCCCAGGGGCGCGAACGTCAAGCTGACCATTGTGCCTGCAGTGCAGAAGGCTGCGCAGCAGGCGCTGCAGGGCCAGAAGGGCGCGATCGTGGCGCTGGATCCGACGACCGGCGCGCTCATCGCCTCCGCGTCGGCTCCCACCTACGACCCGGCCGACGTCGAGGACCAGTGGTCGCGGCTGAGCACCGACTCGGGCGCGCCGCTGCTGAACCGGCCGACGCAGGGTCTGTACGTGCCGGGCTCGTCGTTCAAGGTGGTGACCGCCGCCGTCGGTCTCGGGATCGGCAAGGTGACGGCCGACACGGAGTTCGTCGACACGGGGACGTACGTCGTCTTCGGCGGCAAGGTGACGAACTACGGTGGCGCCGTGTACGGCCCCAACGACTTCACGACGGCGCTGACGTACTCCATCAACACCACGTTCGCCAAGCTCGGCAACGATATCGGCCGCAAGCGTCTCGTCGCCGGCATGCAGGAGTTCGGCTTCTACGAGGCGCCGCCGCTGCCGCTGCCGGCCGGTGAGGTGCTGCCCAGCGGCCGCTACGGCAAGAAGGGCCTGCTCGCTCCGGGCGCGTTCATGGATCCGCTCGATGTGGCGTGGGCCGCCGTCGGCCAGGAACGAGTGCTCGCCACGCCTCTGCAGATGGCGCTCGTCGCCGGCAGTGTGGCCAACGGCGGGCGCATCATGAAGCCGTATTACCTTGAAGAGGTCGTCACGGCGACGGGCGGCGTCGTCCGCCGGGCCAAGCCCGAGCAGTGGCTTGTCGCCATGAAGCCGCAGGCTGCGAGCGAGCTCAGCATCATGATGCAGCGAGTCGTCAACGCGGGCACGGGCACGGCCGCCGCACTCGAGGGCATCCAGGTGGCCGGCAAGACGGGCACGGCCGAGAAGGGCGACGGGTCGAATCTCGCCTGGTTCATCGCCTTCGCCCCGGCCGACGATCCGCAGATCGCCGTGGCCGTGGTCATCGAGGATTCCCAATCCACCGGCGGCGAGGTGTCCGCGCCGCTCGCCGCCGCAGTCATCAAGAGCGCCCTGGCGCAGCCTGCCCTGCCGTGACGGCAGGGCAGGCTGCGCCAGGGGTCGTACCAGTCGACGAGGGAACGAGGTAGGCAGACGTGAGTGACGTCTTTCAGCCAGAGCAGGTGGTCGGCGGCAGGTATCGGGTGCTGCGCAAGCTCGGCGGCGGCGGCATGGCCGACGTGTACCTGTGCGAGGATCAGACGCTGGGCCGGCGCGTCGCGCTCAAGGTACTGCTCCGCCGGTTCCTCGACGACCCCACGTTCGTCGAGCGCTTCCGCCGCGAGGCCAAGGCGGCGGCCGGGCTCAACCACACTAATCTCGTCGGCATCCACGACTGGGGTGAGGTCGACGGTATCTACTACATCGTCATGGAGTACGTCGAGGGCGAGACGCTCAAGGATCTCATCCGCCGGCGCGGCCGCCTGAGCGGCAACGAGACCGTCGGAATCGGCCTGCAGCTGCTGGCCGCAGTGGAATTCGCGCATCGCAGCGGCATCATCCATCGCGACATCAAGCCGCAGAACGTGATGCTCGACCGCGACGGGATCGTCAAGGTCATGGACTTCGGCATCGCGCGCGCTGGGGACTCCGGCATGACCGAGGCCGGCTCGATCCTCGGCACCGCGCAGTATCTCGCGCCCGAGCAGGCCAAGGGGTATCCGGTCGACGAGCGCTCGGACCTGTACTCCGTCGGCGTGGTCCTCTACGAGATGCTGACCGGCACCGTGCCGTTCAAGGGCGACAGCGCCGTCACGGTCGCGCTCAAGCACGTGAACGAGGTTCCGGCGGAGCCCTCCGAGCTGGTCCCCGGCATGCCGTACGCGCTCAACCAGATCGTGCTCAAGGCGATGGCCAAGGACCCCGCCGACCGGTACCAGACGGCGGCGGAGTTTGCCCGTGACCTGCGGTCGGCGAAGGCCGGGGGGCCGATCGTGGCGGCGGCGTTCGACGCCGACGGCGAGCGGACGCGGCTCATGGCGGCGCCGCCGGAGGCCACGTCGGTCCTCGGTCCGGCATCCTCGTCGGCGGCGCGGCGCAAGCGCTCGCGCTGGCCGCTGGTGCTCCTCATCCTCCTGCTCGCCGTCATCGCGGCGGCGGCTCTCGGCCTCTGGTGGGCCATGAGCGGCGACAAGGTCGCGGTGCCGGGAGTGGTCGGCCAGACCGAGGCCGCGGCCGTGCGCACGCTCGAGAAGAAGGGCTTCACAGCGGCCGTGCAGGACGAGTTCTCCAACGAGTTCGCCGCCGGCTTCGTCAGCCGGCAGGAGCCGGCGGCCGGCACCGACCTTCGCGAAGGCGGCACCGTCGACATCTGGGTCAGCAAGGGCAGCGAGACCGTGACCCTCACGGACTTCCGTGGCTGGACCGCCCAGGAGGTCAAGGCGTGGCTCGCCGACAACGACCTCAAGGGCGCACAGAAGAAAGGCAGGTCGGCCGCGGCCGACGAGGGCAGGGTCTATAAGCAAGAGCCCGCCGCCGGCACGGACGTCAAGCGCGGCGACACGATCACGTACTTCGTCAGCAGTGGTGAGCCGCAGGTGGCCGTGCCCGAGTTGACCAACCGCACGCAGGCCGACGCCCAGACGCTGCTGTCGGGCGTCGGGCTCATCTTCGGCACGATCACCTCTGAGACGAGCAGCACCGTCCCCTCCGGCTCGGTGATCCGGCAGGATCCGGCCGCCGGGACCAAGGTCACGAAGGGCTCGGCCGTGAACGTCGTGATCTCCAGCGGTTCGCCGACGCCGTCGCCCTCGCCGAGCCCGAGCGGGGTCTCCGTGCCCAACGTGTACGGCATGGACTCGGCGGTCGCCGAGGGCGCCCTCAACGACATCGGGCTCACCGCCAAGTTCAGGGAGAAGCCCAACACTGGCCAGCCGCCGGGGACCGTCGTCCGGGTCGTACCCGACACGGGGACGGTCGTCTCCGTGGGCGACACCGTGCTCCTCGTCATCGCCGTCTGACGCTTCTCGTCGACGCCGGACACGACGGCCGGGTCTCTCGAAGGGGCGCGGCCGTCGTCGTTCAGCGCTCGTGCTCCAGGCTAAGTTCCGCACCTCCGCCTGCCGATAGAGACTGAGACTCCACGGCGAGCGCGACGCCCGTCGCGCCCCAAGCGCGAGAAGAGGAAGCAGGAGGTACGCGACATGAAGATGGCAGTCATCGTCCTGGCCATCGTGGCCGTCGTTGCGGCCGGTCTGGCGGGCTACGCGGTCTGGAAGATGGATTCGGGAGTCGACGTTCCCGATCTCGTGGGCCAGACGCTCGCCGACGCCAAGGGCGAGGCGACGAGCGCCGGTCTCGCGCACTCGATCGAGCACGCCTACTCGGACAAGGTCGAGAAGGGGACGGTCACGAGGCAGCAGCCGGCCTCCGGTGAGAAGGTCGCCAAGGGGACTACGGTGGTCCTGTGGGTGAGCGACGGCGCCGCGAAGGTGGCAGTGCCGGATGTCAGCGGGCAGACGCTCGAACAGGCTGAGGCCGCGCTCACCGCGGAGGGGCTGAGCATCAAGCCCGTTGCCGGTGCGAGCACCGCCGTCGAGAACGGGCAGATCTACGAGGAGGAGCCGGCCGCCGGCACCGAGGTGCCGCGCGGTAGCGTCGTCATCGTGTACTACAGCCACACGAGCCCGACGGTGGTCGTGCCGGCGCTGACCGGGCTCACCCAGGCCCAGGCGACGAGTCGCCTGAACGGATCCGGTCTCGCTTTGGGAACCGTCGGGACCCAGGTCAGCACGACGGCCGCGCAGGGCACCGTGATCAGCCAGTCGCTGCCGGCCACGGTGAAGGTCGCGCGCGGGACCAAGGTGAGCGTCGTGCTCGCCGGCGCCCCGCCCGAGCCCGTCGTGCCCGACGTGCTGAACATGCCCTACAAGCAGGCGCAGAACAAGCTGACCGCGCACGGGTTCGAGGTGCGGACGAGCTGGTCGCCGGGTACCGGCATGTCGCCGGGCGCCGTCATCAGGGTGGTCCCGGCCGTCGGGACGCCGGTGCCGGAAGGGTCGATCGTCCACATCTACGTTGAGGACAGCGCCGACGGGTCCCAGTGACCGGGCGCAGGTGAGGGTCACGACGGCGGGGGCGGGGGCGCATGGCTCCCGCCCCCGTCGTCGTTCTCAGTCCGCCCGGTCGCCCGGGCGTGAGGCGGTGATCAGACCCAGCCCTTGGCCTGCAGGTAGGGGAAGATGAAGTAGAGCACGAACGCGAGGGACGAGACCCAGAGCAGCCAGTTGACCTCGCGACCCTTGCCCTGCACCACACGGATGAGGACGTAGGCGATGAAGCCGGCGCCGATGCCGTTGGTGATGCTGTAGGTCAGCGGCATGATCGTGATGATCAGGACGGCGGGGAGGCCGAAGGCGAGGTTGCCGAAGTTGATACCCGCCTTCGGCTCCGTCGTGTCGTGCTCGGCCTCGCTCTCGGCCTTCGTGAGCGTGGCCATCATGAGGTAGCCAACGATGATCAGCGCCGCCGCGGTCGCCTGGCCGGGGACGATCCCGGCGATCGGCGAGAAGAACATCGCGGCGAGGAACAGGACGCCGACGACGACCGCCACCCAGCCCGTTCGCCCGCCTTGAGCGACCCCGGCGCCGGACTCGATGTACGTGGTCGCCGACGAGGCGCTCACGGCGCCACCGGCGATGGCGGCCACGGAGTCGACGAGGAGCGGGCGATTGACCTGCGGGAGGTCGCCCTTCTTGTCGAGGTAGCCGGCCTGGCCGCCGACCCCGACGACGGTGCCCATGGTGTCGAAGAAGTCGCTCAGCATGAGGCTGAAGATCCAGAGCACCGCGGCGGTGACGCCCAGCTTGCCGATGGCGCCGAAGTCGAAGGCGCCGACGAGGCTGAAGTCGGGCATCGCGACGAACTCTGTCGGCAGGACGGCCTGGCCCGGCAGGAAGCCGGCGTTCTGGCCCCAGATGTAGTTCATGACGATGGCGAACACCGTGGCGAAGACGATGCCGAGAAGGATCGCGGCACGCCAGCGCAGCGCGAGCATCACGATCGTTGCCAGGACGGCGACGACGGTCACCGCCAGCGGCACCATCGGCACCGTGCCGAGCTCGACGAGCCCCACGGGCGTGCCGCCCTCGACGTTGATGAGCCCGCCGTCGACGAGGCCGATGAACAGGATGAAGAAGCCGATGCCGACGACGATCGCCTTCTTGAGCTCGAGCGGGATCGACTTGAAGATCTTCTCCCTGAAGCCGGTCAGGACGAGGATGGTGATGGCGACGCCCTCGAGCACGATGAGGCCCATCGCGTTCTCCATCGTCAGGCCCTGGCCGAGTACCAGACTGAAGGCGACGACGGCGTTGAGCCCCATGCCCGGAGCGATGGCGTACGCCCGGTTGGTGAAGAGCCCCATGATGATGGTCATGACGCCGGCCACGAGGCAGGTCGACGTGAGGGCCGCCGCGAACGGCAGGCCCGCGGGATCGCCGCCCAGTCCCAGGATGTTCGGGTTCACGAAGATGATGTAGGCCATGACCATGAATGTCGTGAGCCCGGCGAGCGTGTCCCGCTTGACCGAGGTGTCCCACTGCTTGAACTTGAAGAAGCGCTCCAGCACGCCGGCAGGGGCTTCAGATGACGCTTCCATTGAGACCTCGTCCTCCTTCGGGGTCGGTGTGGATCGGACCGCGAGAGCATATCTCACCGCGGGAGGTTGCTGCGCGGGCCACGATTGACTGCCGCCCGGCGGCGTGAGTATCCTCGTCGGGTCCCGATGCGAAAGGAAGTGGACCGTCCATGGACGACACGCCGGGATCGCTGGCGCTCTCCGAGCTCGAAGACATGAAGGTCGTCGACGCCGACGGCGTCGAGGTCGGGGAGTTGCTCGACGTGGTGGCGACCACCGCCGAGGACCCGCCCGTCGTGACGGCCTTCTTCATCGAGCACGACGACGGGCAGCTCGCGGCCTCGTGGGCGCAGGTGGCGGAGATCAACGTCGACGGCGAGCGGCTGGTGCTGGGCGTCCCGCACGCCGCCGTGAAGCCCGCATCCCTGCGTTCCGACGAGCTGTCGCTGGTTGACGCGCTGCTCGACAACCAGGTGCTCGACATGCGCCGCAGGGCGTTCGTGCGCGTCCAGGATGTGGCGCTCGAGACGCGCGACGACCGGCTGGTCGTGGCCGGCGTCGACACGAGCCCGGCCGCGCTGGCGCGCCGCTTCGGCCTGCGCTTCCTCTCGCGCCGCCTGCCCAGCAAGAGTGGCGACTTCGTGCCCTGGAGCGATGTCAATCTCATCGCCCTCCGTCTTTCGCGGCTCAACTTCGTGGAGGCGTTCGCCGAGCTGGCCGAGCTGCATCCGGCGGACATCGCCGACATCATCGGCCAGGTCGGGCCGCGCGAACGCGCGGCCGTGCTGGCCGCGCTCAACGCCGGGCTGGCCGCCGACACGCTGCAGGAGATGGAGGAGGACCTGTGCACGGCGGCCCTGCAGGAGATGCCCCTGGAAAGGGCGGCGCTGGTCCTCGAGCGCATCGAGGCCGACGAGGCGGCGGACATCCTCAGCGAGCTGCCGGACTCCCTGGCGCAGGAGCTCCTGGAGCGCCTGCCGGACAAACGCGAGCAGGATCTGCGCCGACTCGCGAGCCACCCCGAGCACACCGCCGGATCGCTGATGTCGACCGACTTCGTCATGCTGCCGCACACGGCGAAGGCCGGCAAGGCTCTCGACTGGATTCGCCGGGAGCGGCCCGAGCAGCACATGATGACCTACCTCTACGTGGTCGACCGCGAAGAGCGGCTCGTGGGGGTGGTGAGCCTCCGTGACCTCGTCCTGGCCGCGCCCGACGACGAGTTGGTCGCGTTCATGGAGGACGACGTCATCAGAGTGACGGCCGACGTCGACGAGGAGGAGGTCGGCCGGGTCATGACCAAGTACGACCTCCTGGCGATACCGATCGTCGACGAGGAACTGCACCTGCTCGGCATCGTCACGCTCGATGACGCGCTCGAGGCCGTGGTGCCCGACGACTGGAAGCAGCGGCTCCCGCGACTCTACCGCTAGTCGCCGCCTTCTTGGCCGCCGGAGCGCTTCCGGCGCCGGCGTGGACGGCGCGCCCCGGCGGCTACTCAGACGGGCTGCGCTCCCGCGGGCGCCTTGACGCGTTCCCAAGCTACGCTGTGGCGCGGTGTCTCGACCAGAGCCGCCAGGTCGATGCGGAAGCGCGCGACCTCGCCCTTCTCCTGTACGCGCCTGAAGCCGCCGCCCTCGAGCACGTCCGGATTGAAGAGGTTGAGCTCGCGCAGATAGCCGCGGAAGGCGTCGCCGCCACGCGAGCGCCGCAGGCCAAAGGCCTCGAGCGCCGCCACCCGGCGATGCTTGAGCGCCGCCTCGAGTTCCTGAAGGAGCAACTGGAATCCGTGCAGGTACTCCTCGTCGTAGAAGTAGGAGCAGGTGAGTACGTAGGCATCCGGGGAGGGAGGGCCGGCGGGCAAACAGCGCGCCCGAGGCGTCAGACGCGGCGCGGCTGCGTGCATCCACCCGATGACGGCGTCGCCGTCGAGAAGGGCGCGACCGAAGAAGCCGGCGTCGGCTTCGGCTTCCCGCTCCCAGTTCTCGCGCAGGCCCGGCCGGGTGTCGGCGCCGGCCCGCGCCAGCCACCAGACACACGAGGCACAGACCGGGGCCAGGAGGTCGCGGCTGGCCGTCGTCAGGTCGAGCGCTCTCACTCGTCGGGGGCGGCGACGTCGTCCACGTAGACCTCCACGCGGGTGATCGGCGTCCCCGTCATGCGCTCCAGATAGGTGGCTCCGGCTCGTGCCACGGCCTCGCCGAGCGCGGCGACGCCGGCTCCGGCTTCGACGACCACGTGCACCTCGAGAACGGGTCCGTCGTCGTCCTCGTCGAGGCGGACCGGCCCGTGGCGATCCATGTGCACGCGCTCCCCCAGAGTCTGCAGCGGGTTGCGGTGGAGGTCGCGGACTCCAGGTATTTCTTTGATCGCATCCCAGACGGCGGTGGTGACGACATCGGCTGAGAAGCTCGGTCCTTGTCGGTCGCGCACGTTGGATCCTTCCGTCTTGCCTGGCCGGAGTATACTGCCGCGGTGGCCCGGCTCGGTAGCCTGGGCGGCGGGTGTTTGCCAGTGTGCGTGAGGCTCCCCTATACTCCAGGCCACGATGGGGCCGCCGTCCCGTCCCGACCGCTGCGAGACGCCACGTGACCACCTCCGACCACGACATCACCATCTATCGCGCCGACTGGGTCATCCCGGTCGCGAAGCCGGTGCTGCCCGACGGCGGCGTCGCGGTGGCCGGCGACCGTATCGTCGACGTCGGTCCGGCTCCCAAGCTGTTGGCCGCCCACCCCGGCGCGCGCCTCGTCGAGCTCGGCCGTTCCATCGTCATGCCCGGGTTCGTCAATTGCCACAGTCACATCGAGTACACGTCGTTCCGCGGCATCCTCGACGATGCCCAGTTCGCTGACTGGATCATCAGCCTTGTCGACATCAAGGCGTCCCTGACGCCCGACGAGTACCTGGTCGGCGCCCGTCTGGGCGCGATGGAGGCGGTCTCTTCGGGCATCACCACGATCGCCGACACCAGCTACGGCGCCGTGACGCTCGAGGCCGCCGGCGCCCTCGGCCTCCGCGGTCGTGTGTATCTCGAGGTGTTCGGCGTCGACGACTCGCGCTTCGACGAGACGCTCGCCGACGTCGAGCGCCGGCTGAGCGAGGCCCAGGACGCCGCTCCTCCGCAGATCGACGTCGGGCTCGCGCCGCACGCGCCGTACACGGTGTCGAGCCGCCTCTACCAGGCCGTCTCCAAGCTGGCGCGGTCCCGGGGTCTCAAGGTCATGAGTCACGTCGCAGAGAGCAAGGATGAGCTCACCTATGTCCGCTCGGGCTCCGGCAAGCTCGCGCACGACTACCGGGAGAAGATGGGCTGGGAGCGCATGCTCGTGCAGCCGTACGGCGTCACGCCGATCAAGTACCTCCAGCAGTGGGACGTCTTCGACCGCGACTTCCTGGCGGTGCACTGCGTCAACCTCACTCGCGACGACATCCGCATCCTGCGGTCCAAAGAGGTCGCCGTCGCTCACTGTCCCAAGAGCAACGCCAAGCTGGGCTGCGGGGTCGCCCCGCTCGCCGACCTGCTCCACGAGGGAGTCCGCGTCGGGCTGGGCACCGATAGCCCGGCTTCCAGCAACATCATGGACATGTTCGACGAGATGCGCACGATGCTCTTCCTGCACCGCGCCGTCGAGCGCGACGTGAGCGTTCTCGACGCGCGCAAGTGCGTGCGCATTGCCACTCTCGGCGGCGCCGAGGCGCTCGGCGTGGGCGACGAGGTCGGTAGTCTGGAGCCGGGGAAGTTCGCCGACCTCATCGCCGTCGACGTGGCCCGTTCGCACTTCGCGCCCATCGACGATCCCTATTCGGCGCTGGTGTACGGCGCCAACCAGGACGACGTTACACTCACGGTCATCGGTGGCCGGGAGCTCTATCGTGACCGGGCGTACGTGGATCTCGACGACGAGGCCATCAGGGCCGCGGCGATCGGGGTCCGGGCCAAGCTTCAGGACCGCGTCCGGACGGGCGGGGTGCAGGTCGGAGCCGCCGGCTCCGGCTGGTGGCACACCGGACCAGACAACCGAGGGGAGACGGTCTAAGTGCTACTCGACCGCCGCAGGGTCAAGTTCTGGCAGCGCATCGTTTTCGGTGCGATGGCCGTGTTGATGGCCGGGTTTCTCGTCTTCGGCTATTCGGGCGTGCTGAACGGCTGTGACTTCATGGGCGCCGAGGACTCGGCGACCGAGCAGCTCAAGGCCGACATCGCCGCGTACCGGGCGACGATCGCGGCGAACGATAAGGACGTGGAGGCCTGGCGCGGCCTCGGCGAGAGCTACCTGCTCCGCGCCAACACACAGCCGGTGGGCTCCGAGGCCCAGGATGCGGACTGGGGAGAAGCCGCTGCCGCGTTCGCGCGCGCCGACAAGCTCCTCGCCAAGCAGAAGGGCGCGGTGGCGAAGCAGGAGCGGCTCGACACGCTGAAGCGGCTGGTCGACGTCTATCTCTTCCTGGAGGACTACCAGCTCGCCACCAGCGTTTACGGCCAGATCACGGCGCTCACGCCCAAGGATGCGCAGTCGTACTTCGACATGGCCACCGTCGCCATCAACGCCGGCGACATCAACACTGCTCTGCTGGCCTTCACCAAGTTCCTGGAGCTCGAGCCCGAGTCTCCGGACGCGGCCGCCGTACAGGAGTGGATCGACGCGAACGCACCCTCGCCGGCGCCGACCAAGGACTCGGACTGATGAGCGACCTCTTCAGCGTCTTCAGTGAACGCCCGGCCGACGACCTCGGGGTCGTCATCGTCGCCGGCGAGGTCGACATCTTCACGGCGCCGCAGTTCAAGGAGTGCATGGTCGAGCTGCTCGACGACGGCGTGCGCCGGCTGGTCATCGACCTGACCGACGTGACGTTCCTCGACTCGACGGCGCTCGGCGTGCTCATCGGCAGTGTGCGGCGCGCACACGGCGCCGGCGGTACGATGGCGCTGGTCGTCACCAGCCGGCCCGTCGAGCGCGTGCTCGGCGTGACCGGGCTCGACCGCGTCTTCGCCATGTACGCCACTCGCGCCGAGGCCCTCGACGCCATCGCCTGAGGGCGTTCAGCGGCAAACGTCATCTCGACGTCCAGGTTCGTCAGGTGGTATTAACCCTCCCAGTCCGGGTCGACTCCGTCGCGACTCCATGAGGTGCTCGTGAAGCTCATCGTCACAGAAAAAGACTCAGCCGCCAGAAAGATCGCCGAGATCCTCGGCGGCAGGCCCTCCGTCAAGGAGCACGGCCGCGGGCGCCAGAAGGTCCGCTCGTACCACTTCACCCTCGAGGGCGACGATGCCGTGGCCATCGGTCTGCGCGGTCACGTCATGGAGACCGTGTTCCCGAACACCTATCGTCGCTGGAGCCTCAAGTATCTGGGCGACATGATCGAGAACCCCGGCTTGGCCTGGGTGGTCGACGGCGGCGCCGCCGGCACGCTGGCCGCCCTGCGCGCGGTGGCCAAGGGCGCCACCGACCTGGTGATAGCCACCGACTACGACCGCGAAGGCGAGCTCATCGGCCATGAGGCGATCGAGATCCTGCGCGGCGACGCCCTCAAGCACAACCCCGGGGACAAGCCGGAGAAGAAGAAACGGGCGAAGAAGGGCAGCACTACGCCGCCGCCTCCCGAGCCGGCCGTGCCGGGCGACCCGCACGTGAAGCCGATGCTTCCTGCGGCGGTCGTCGACCGGCACGTCCGCATCCGGTACTCCGCACTCACCCCCGAAGAGGTGAATGCCGCGTTCGCCAAGCCGTCGACCGTCGACTTCAACCTCGCAGAGGCGGCGCACTCCCGGCAGGACATCGACCTCATCTGGGGGGCCGTGCTCACTCGGTTCATGTCGCTGGCGTCGTATCGCTACGGGTCGGACTACCTCTCGGTGGGCCGCGTGCAGTCGCCGACGCTCCGCCTGATCGTCGACCGCGAACTGGAGCGACGCGCATTCGTGCCGGTGCCGTATTGGGAGATCAAAGCTACGTTGGCTCACGGCGAGGACGTCGTCGAGGCGGCGCACGCCAAGGGCCGCTTCGACACCCTCGAGACGATGGAAGCGGCGCTCGCCGGAGCTGCGGCCGAGACCGCCGAGGTGACGGCGTACGAGGCCAAGCCGCGCAAGGATTCGCCGCCGCCGCCGTTCAACACGACCGCGCTCATGAGCGCGTCGTCCGGCGCCGGCATCACGCCGGCACGGGCGATGCGCGCCGCCGAGTCGCTGTACCTCGACGGCCTCGTCAGCTACCCGCGTACCGACAACACGGTCTATCCGCCATCGCTCGACCTGCGCGGCAGCCTCGAGGCTCTCGCCGGCTGGCAGCCCGTCGCTGCTACCGCCGCGCGTCTCGCCAGGCAGGACAGGTACACGCCAAGCAGAGGCAAGAAGCGCACCACCGACCACCCGCCGATCTACCCCGTCGGCGTGCCCGCGAAGGAGCTCAGCGGCGACCAGGCCAAGGTCTACGACCTGGTCGTGCGTCGCTTCCTGGCGACGCTGCTCCCGGCCGCCGTGATCGAGGGTCAGCGTGTCGACTTCCGCGTCGGCGTCGAGCCCTTCCTGGCGCGCGGCAGCCGCGTGGCCGAGCCCGGCTACCTCGAGGTCTACGAGAAGTTCGCCGCCAAGCGCGAGCGGCCGCTCCCCAAGCTGGCCGTGGGCGACACGCTCGCGGTGCGCGACCTGCACAGCGAGAGCAAGGAGACGCAGCCTCCGGGGCGGTACGGCCAGGGCAAGCTCATCGAGAAGATGGAGGATCTCGGCCTGGGGACCAAGGCGACGCGCGCCGATATCATCCAACACCTCTACGACCGCAACTACGTGCGCGACAACCCCGTGGAACCGACCGAGCTCGGCATGGCGCTCATCGCCGCGTTCGACGCCGCGATGGAGAAGGCGCCCGTCGACATCTCCTCGACCGAGATGACCGCGGAGATCGAGCGCCAGATGGACCGCATCAGCGAGGGTGAGCTCAGCCGCTCGGAGGTAGTCGCCGAAAGCCAGGAGATGCTCGAGCAGGCGTGGAAGCTGCTGAACGGCCACATCGACGACATCCGCGACCGCATCAAGAGCGGCGTGCGCGAAGACCTCACCCTGGGCGTCTGCAAGAACTGCGGCGGCCAGTTGCGCGTGATGCGCGGCAAGACGGGCAAGCGCTTCGCCGCGTGCGTCGGCAAGGAAGGCGAGGCGCCCGCGCCGCCGCCGGCCGAGGGCGAACGCCCGCGACGCGGCTGCGGCCAGACGTTCCCGCTGCCGCAGCGCGGGACCATCGTCCCGACCGGCAAGGCCTGCGGCGAGTGCGGCTGGCCCGAGATCAAGGTGGTCGGCGGCGGCGGTCGCGGCCGGCCCTGGGTGCTCTGCGTGGACATCGACTGTCCGAGCAAGGAGAAGTACCGCGCCCGCGCCAAGGCGAAGAAGGCAGACTGAGCGCGAGCGAACCGGCGGTAGTCGCCGCCGGCGCCGCTCGCGCCGGCTCGCGGAGGAGAACGACATGAGCGAGCGACGCAGCAGGTCCGACGAGAGGGGCGGCGCGGCCGCATCCTTCCGCGAGCGCAGAGGCGTTCTCATCAGCCTCGAAGGCTGCGACGGTTGCGGCAAGAGCACGCAGGCGGCGCTGCTCTGCGAGCGTCTCGTCGCCTGCGGTCTCCCCGTCGGCCCGTCGGACGCCCCGGGCGTCGTGATCCGCGAACCCGGAGGCACCCCGGCCGGTGAGGCCATCCGAGGGATCCTTCTGGACGGCACGGCGCCGCTTGCGCCCTGGACGGAGGCCCTCCTGTATGCCGCCGCACGGGCGCAGCTCGTCGCGGCGGTCCTGCGACCCGAGCTGGACGCCGGCCGCGTGCTGGTCGTCGACCGGTACGTCGACTCATCGCTCGCGTACCAGGGGTTCGCCCGCGGGCTGGGCGTCGACGAGGTGCTCGCCGCCAACGGGCCCGGGCTGCAGGGCGTGCTCCCTGATCTCACGCTGGTGATCGACGTCGACCCGGTCGTGGGTCTGGCGCGCGCCGGCGGTGCCCCGGACCGCATCGAGGCCGAGGGGCTGGAACTCCAGCAGCGCGTCGCCGCCGGCTTCGCCGCGCTGTCGCGGCGGTTCCCCGAGCGCGTGCGCCTCGTCGACGGCTTCCGCGACGTGGGCCTGATCGCGGCAGACGTGGAGGCGGCGGCTCTCGACGCGATAGCCGACGCCGGTCTGCGGCTCGGCGACTGAGGAGTCCGGCATGTTCGAGGGCACGCCCGGGCAGGAGCGCGCGAAGGAGTTCTTCGCGCGAGTGCTGCGCGACGGCACGCTGAGCCACGCGTATCTTCTGGCCGGCCCCGAGGGGCTGGGCAAGACGGCGTTCGCCACGGAACTCGGCGCCGCTCTGGTCTCGCCGTGCGGCGGCTGCGGCGCCTGTGCCGAGTGCGAGCGGGCGCGGCGCGGGGTGCATCCGGACCTGCACGTGCTGGAGCGCGAGGGCGACGTGTATCGCGTCGAGCAGATCAAGCCGCTGATCGCCGACCTCAGCCTCAAGCCGTTCGCGGCCGCACATCGTGTCTGGGTCATTCCCGGGGTCGAGCACCTCCACCCGGCGGCCGCCAACAAGCTGCTCAAGAGCATCGAGGAACCGCCGCCCTACGTCGTCTTCCTGCTCGAGACCGACCGGCTCGAGCGTGTGCTGTCGACCATCGTCTCGCGCTGTCAGACCGTCGAGTTCGGCCCGGTGAGCGACGCCGTGCTGCGCGCGCACCTGCAGAGGCGGCACGGCCTGGACGACGCCGCCGCCGAGGCGCTCGCGCGGCTGTCCCGCGGCGCCGTGGAGCGGGCCTCCAGGCTGGTCGCCGACGCGGAGGGACCACGGCGTCGCCAGGAGTACCTGAGACACGCGGCGGCGTTCTTCGCCGGGGCGCGGCCGGGTGAGGGTCGAGAGCCGGCCGCCGCCTTCATCGGCGTTCTCGACGACCAGCAGGCCGGGATCTCCGAAGCCGTCGCGAAGGAGCTGACCGTGGCCAGCACGGCCCTGGAGCAGCAGTTCCAGGATCCGAAGGATCTGAAGTGGTACTCGAGTCGGGCCGAAGAGCGCGCGAAGCGGGACGAGAGACGGTTGCGGCGTCTCGCCGCGCTGGACGCTCTCGACCTTCTCACAGCCTGGGTCCGGGACCTCTGGGTGGTCGCATCCGGGGCAACCGATGTACTCTGGAACAGCGACCGCGGGGATGAAGTCGTCTCCGCAGCCGTGGCGACGCCGGAGCACTATGCACGGCTTCTCGGCATCGCCGCTCGGACGCGCAAGGATCTTTACCTGAACGTCGACCAGAAGCTCGCGCTGCTCGCTGTGTTCGCGCGCTTCGAGGAGGTCTCAGACAGTGCCTAGGATCGCGAGCGTCGTGTTTCGCGGCGGCGGCAGGGTCTACAAGTTCAACGCCGGCGACCTCGAGCTCGCCGTGGGCGACGGCGTCGTCGTCGAGACGACGCGCGGCGCCGACTTCGGCAGGCTCGTCAAGGGGCCGGACGGCGTCGCCTCCGAAGCCG
Organism: uncultured Actinomycetes bacterium; assembly: GCA_963709345.1. GTDB lineage: Bacteria > Actinomycetota > Thermoleophilia > UBA2241 > UBA2241 > CAIXSE01. The sequence continues at coordinate 382,659 of CAVPVX010000007.1, read as the reverse complement.
CCCCGCGTGGCCTCAAGCGCGTCGTGCGCAAGGCGACCGCCGGCGATCTCGAGGCCATCGCCTCACATCGTGGGGCGGAGCTCGAGGCCAAGGCCGAGTGCCGCCGCCTGGCCGCCGAGTTGCGGCTCGACATGAAGGTCGTCGACGCTCGCCAGGCCTTCGACAGCCCCAAGCTGACGATCACGTTCTTCGCGGAGGAACGCGTCGACTTCAGGGAACTGGTAGGCAAGCTCAGCGACCGCCTTGGGCGGCGCGTGGAACTCAAGCAGGTCAGCGCCCGTGACGAGTCGCGTATCGTCGGCGGCTTCGGTCCCTGCGGGCGCAGCTTGTGCTGCGCCACCTTCGCCGGGGACCAGGAGCCCGTATCCATCCGCATGGCGAAAGACCAGAACCTGCCGCTCAACCCGACCAAGATCTCCGGCTGTTGCGGCCGCCTCATGTGCTGTCTCAAGTACGAGCATCAGGTCTACGTCTCGTTCCGGAAGCGGGCGCCCAAGCGTGGCGCTATCGTTCGCACGCCTTCCGGGGAAGGTAAGGTCATCGACCTGCTGGCGCCCGTCGACAGCGTCACCGTCGACTTCGGCGAAGGACGCTCGGCGACCTTCCGGCTGGACGAGCTGGGGTCGCCGGCGGCAGAAGGAAAGGGATAACGATGGCCACGCGCGTCGTGCTCAACGTTCCGTCGGTATCGTGCGACCACTGCAAGATGGCGATCGAGTCGGCTCTGAGCGCCCTGGACGGGGTGGAGGCGGCGCTGGTCGACGTGGGCGAGAAGACCGTGGCGGTGGACTTCGATGCCACCACAGTCCCGCTCGAGAGCATCGAAGCGGCCGTGGCCGCCGAGGGCTACGAGGTGGCGGGGCGGCACGTCTTCGGCGGCTGAGGTCGGGCGTTTGGCAAGACCGCGGCCGGCTGGTACCATATCGCCTCGTCCCGCGTGGGCCGTTAGCTTAGTTGGTAGAGCAGGGGACTCTTAATCCCAAGGTCGAAGGTTCGAATCCTTCACGGCCCACCATCATTACACGCACACGCGCCTCCTCTGAATCAGTTGCCCGCGTCCCCATGGCTCTGGTATCGTTTCTCAGTTGTGGGTGCCTGCTCAAGACGCCTACCTGACGGGAGGACGGAGAGGGTGAGTTTGCGCCTCGGGCCTGCGGTCGGTCGTCTTCTCAATGACGCTAGATTCTCTCTTGCCCCGCGGGGCGGGGAAGACGTGCTCCGCCAAGGCATGATCATGGTCGCCTGCTACGCGGCCTACGACGTGTCCAGGGCTCTCGCCCAGGGGCGCGAGGCCGTCGCCATCGCCAACGGTGTCTACTTCATGAATCTGGAGAAGGCCCTTGGCATCTGGTGGGAGCCGTGGATCCAGGGGCGGATCAGCGCGGTCGAGCCGCTCATGACGTCCCTCGTCTGGATCTACGCCAACCTGCACCTGCCGCTCATCATCGGCACCATGGTGTGGATCTTCACGCAGCGGCGCAGCCACTGGTCGCTCTACCGCAACTGGTTTCTCGCCATGAACTTCATCGCCGTGATCGCGTTCGCCCTGCTGCCGACGGCGCCGCCGCGCATGATCTTCACATCCGGCGTCGCCGACATCAACTTCCTTCAGGGCGTGCGTGAGCAGATCCTCGAGGGCGGGCTGCTGGCCAACCCGTTCGCGGCCATGCCGAGCCTGCACTTCGGCTACGCGCTCTTCATCGCCATCGCTCTCTGCGCGCTCGGCCGCGAGCGCTGGCTGAGCGTCCTCGGCTTCTCGTACGCGTTCATCGTCCTGGTCGCGATCATCGCCACCGGCAATCACTTCATCATCGATGCGGTGGCCGGGGGTCTCGTTGTGCTGGCTGCCTGGGCGTTCGCCGAGAACGTGCAGCCGAGCGCCGTCACCCAGTCCTCGCCGCTCACCGTGCGCGAGCGCGACGGCTGACGTGACGAACCTCAAGACGCGCTACACCGACGGCGCCCGCCGCGGGTTCTTCAAGCTCGGGATCGTCTTGGCGCACGCCGGCGTGACCGCCGACATGCTCACGGTATTCGGCCTGCTGCTGCAGATCGGCGGCCTGCCCCTGATCGTGACAGGCCACTTCGGCTGGGCGGTGCTCGTCGGCGCCGTGGCGGCGATCTGCGACGCTCTCGACGGCGCCGTCGCGCGCGCCGGCGTCGGGTCGACGCGGGCGGGCGCCTTTCTCGACTCGACGACCGACCGTGTCTCGGAGTTGATGATCTCCTCGGCTCTCGTCGTGTACTTCGTGCGTGAGGAGCAGTGGGGACCCACGATCGCCGCCCTGGTGTTCATGGGGGCTTCGCAGATGGTCTCCTACACCCGCGCTCGCGCCGAAGCGCTCGGCGTGGACTGCAAGGTGGGCTTCATGTCACGGCCGGAGCGTCTCGTCGGGCTCGGTTTGGGCTTCCTGTTCTCCTGGTGGCAGATAGGCGGTAGCAGCTTCCTCGTGTGGATGCTGTATCTCCTCGCGGCGCTGACCACGCTGACCGTCGGTCACCGCATGGTCCACGTGCTGCGCAAGCTGCGGCGTGAGGAGCAGCACGTGGAGGGTGGCGGCTGAGCGGAGCCGCGAGGCGGCGTCCCGTCGACGCCACGGCGCGCCGACGTTGCCATCGCGGCTGCATGATATACTCTCGCGCGTTATCTTGAGCCCCGCGGGAGCAGCCTGTGCGCCCTGCTTCGGGCCCCCGATTGAGCGGTCGCCACTGCGGCCGCAGCCAGTGGAGGTAGATCGACCTTGGGCAATCCAGTACGCGTCGCGATCATCGGCGTCGGCAACTGCGCCTCGTCGTTCGTGCAGGGCGTGGAGTTCTACAAGAACGCCAGGAAGTCAGATTTCGTCCCCGGCCTCATGCACCCCGTCGTCGGCGGCTACCACATCCGCGACATCGAGTTCGTGGCGGCCATCGACATCGACAAGAACAAGGTGGGCAAGGACCTCAGCGAGGCCGTCTTCACCAAGCCCAACAACACGCTGAAGTTCGCCGACGTCCCCAAGAAGGACGTCAAGGTCGCCCGCGGCATGACGCACGACGGCCTCGGCAAGTACCTCTCGCAGATCATCGAGAAGGCGCCGGGCGCCACCGCCGACATCGTCGGCATCCTCAAGGAGACGCAAGCCGATGTCGTCGTCAACTACCTGCCGGTGGGCAGCGAAGAGGCGACCAAGTGGTATACGGAACAGATCCTCACCGCGGGCTGCGCGATGGTGAACTGCATCCCTGTGTTCATCGCGCGTGAGCCGTACTGGCAGAAGCGCTTCGTCGAGGCCGGCGTGCCCGTCATCGGCGACGACATCAAGAGTCAGGTCGGCGCGACCATCGTGCACCGAGTGCTCACGCGTCTCATGCGTGAGCGCGGCGTCAAGCTCGAACGCACCAGCCAGCTCAACGTGGGCGGCAACACCGACTTCCTCAACATGCTTGAGCGCGAGCGCCTCGAGTCCAAGAAGATCAGCAAGACCAACGCCGTCACCAGCCAGCTCGACTACGACATGGGCGCCAAGAACGTCCACATCGGCCCCAGCGATTATGTCGAGTGGCTCGACGATCGCAAGTGGGCGTACATCCGCATGGAAGGCCGCACCTTCGGCGACGTCCCGCTGAACATCGAGCTCAAGCTCGAGGTGGTGGACTCGCCGAACAGCGCCGGCATCGTCATCGACGCCGTCCGCTGCGCCAAGATCGGCCTCGACCGCGGCCTCGCCGGCTCGCTCGAGGGCCCCAGCAGCTACTTCATGAAGTCGCCGCCGGTGCAGCATCCCGACGACCAGTGCCGGCGCATGACCGAGGGGTTCATCGCCGGCGAGGGCGAGGGCGCCTCCGCGGTCTGTCAGGGCTGACCTCGGGCGCGACGTGCGCGCAGAGGGTTTCCCGCATCACAACGGCCCCGGCGTGTCGTCACCGCCGGGCGGGTGGCGCTGCCGGCGCGCGCCCTCCCGGGCGCCCGGCTGGGGTAGCATGTGACCGGCATGGGACTCACGCTGGGCATCCTCACCCCGTTTCTGTGGACGACGCCCTCTCCGGTCAATCGCCAGGTCCTGGCGCTGGCCGGGCGGCTCACCGTCCGCGGCCATCGCGTCACGGTCATAGCGCCGAACGCCGACCGGCTGGCGGTCGAGGAGGCGCAGCGCCGGGTGAGAGCGGTGCTCACCGGCGAGCGTGACACGCTGTTCCTGCCGGACGAGCCGTACCCGCGCTTCTTCTTCGCCGGCGCGACCTACGCGGTGCGCGAGAGCCGCGCGCTGAGTCTCATCGCGGCCCCGTCGGACCTCATCGCCAACATCGACGTCCTGCTCGGCGCCGAGGACTTCGACCTTCTGCACCTGAACGAGCCCTTCGTGCCGGGCCTGGGCTGGTCGACCCTCCGGCACGCCGGCTGCCCGCTCGTCGCGACGTTCCACGCCAACCCCGAGCGCATGCGGCCGTTCTGGTCGACGCGGCCGCAGTTGCAGCGGCTCTTCGACTCGCTCGACGCGGCGATCGCGTCGTCGGCGGCCGTGCGAGATATCGCCGCGGCCACGTTCCCCGGCGCCTACCGTGTGATCCCCGCCGGCGTCGATCTCGACCGGTTCCGGCCTTCCGGCGCCGTGACCGACGGCCCGCTGCGCCTCGCGTTCACGGGCGGCGAGGAGCGGCGCAAGGGGCTGGGCGTCCTGCTGCGCGCCCTGCGGCTCATGAGCGACCACGGGGGAGTGACGCTCGACGTGTGCGGCAACGACGCCCAGGAGCGCCGGTACGCGCGCCTGGTGCCGCCGGGCTGGGAGGACCGGGTGCGATTTCACGGGAGACTCCCTCAAGAGGACGTGGCCGGCCTCCTGCGCCGCGCCGACGTCTTCTGCTCGCCGTCGCTCGGCCCCGAGACGGCGGGTGTCGCGCTGCTCGAGGCGATGGCGTCCGGAGCCGCGGTCGTCGCCTCGCGGATCCGTGGCTACGACGAGGTCATCGACGACGGGAGCGACGGCCTTCTCGTTCGCCCACGGGACGTCCGGGCGCTCGCCGCGGCGCTCACCCGGCTGATCGACGACGACGCCCTGCGGCGGCGGCTCTCGGCGGAGGCGCTGCGGACGGTGCGACGCTACGACTGGGAGCGGGTCGCCGGCGACATCGAGGACGTCTACACCGAGGTCGCCGGCCGCCGCCGTCACCCTTTGCCGCGCCGCCGCCGCCAGCAGCGCGAGATCTTCGCCGACTTTCACATCCACTCGCATCACAGCAAGGACTGCACGATGCCCGTCGCCGACATCCTCGAGCGCGCCCGGGAGGTCGGGCTGGATGTGGTGGCGATCACCGACCACGACAGCGTCGCCGGAGGGCTGGAGGCGCGCGAACTCGCCGGTCGCTACGGGGTCAGGGTCATCGTCGGCGAGGAGGTCAAGACCAGCGAGGGCGAAGTCATCGGGCTCTTTCTCGAGCGCACGATACCCGGCGGGATGACGTTCGCCGAGACCGTTGCCGCGATCAGGGAGCAGGGAGGCGTGGTCTACGTGCCTCACCCCTTCGACCGGCTGCACACCATCCCCGGTCCCTCGATCCTGCGCGCCGCCGTCGCCGACATCGACGCCGTCGAGGTGTTCAACTCGCGGCTGGCCTTCCCCGGCTTCAACGAACAGGCTGAGCGCTTCGCCCAGCGGTATCGCCTGCCGGCGGCCGCCGGCAGTGACGCGCACGTGCTCCAGGGTATCGGCACGGCTCTGTGTGGCATGGACGACTTCGACGGCCCGGGCGACTTCGTCCGCGCTCTCGCCGAGAGCCGCATCGTGCGCCGGCCCCGAAGCCGCATCTACCTGCAGTCGCTGAAGCTCATCCAGACGACGATGAGCGGCTCCGCGAGGGAGTCCGGGCAGGGTGTTCCTCCTGCGTAGCAGCGTGGTGGTCCGGCCTGAGCGGCATTTGCCCAGGCGTCGCGAGGAGTTCGCAGCCACGGCGCGAACTACCTAGCCAGCACCCCCGGAACGAGGTCCCCGTGGCGCAACCCAACGAGATCTACGACAAGTATCTGACCCGGGCCATCAGCGAGACCAACGAGCTGACCGGCGAGATCCTCAGGTGTTCCAGGTGTCGTCATGCGCGCACGATGCCGGTGATCGGCTCCGGCCATCCAATGGCCGACATATTCCTGCTCAAGTTCCAGGCGCGTCCATCCGAACAACACGAGGGAGTGGCCTTCTTCGGCCGCGCCGGCACGGCGCTCATGAAGAGTTGCCAGCGCCTCAAGATCGACCCTCTGCAGCTGTACGGCACCAACGTCGTGAAGTGCGGTGACGTCCGCGAGGCGCACCCGGAGGCCAAGTGCATCGACCACCTGCGTCGCGAGCTCGCCATCGTGAACCCCAAGCTCATCGTCGCCATGGGGGAGGAGACCGTCGCCGCCCTGAGCGCGGCGCAGATCCCCCTGGCCAGGGAGCTGCAGTACACGCCCGGCGAGCTCGTGGAGTTCACGCCGGGCACCGAGGTGCTCGTCACTCCGGACATCGACGCCTCGCTCGACGAGCAGCGGCTCAAGGCCGGCTTCTGGCGTGCCTTCCGCCGGCTCGGAGAGTGGTACGACGGAATCCCGCCGTACTGAGTCGCGCGACCCGCCGCTTCCGCCCGCGGGATCGGCGGGCCCGGCCGTGACTCGTTCCCCCTCAGCGAAGGTCGGCGCGCCGGCGTTCGTGGCCGGGGCGCTCCTCCTCGCCTGGGGGTATGGGAGCAGCGCTCTCCCGGCGCTTCCCGTGCGTCTCGACATCATGGTCTCGGCGGCCGTCGTCCTGTCTCTCGCCGCACTGCTGGTGTGGGGGATGCTGCCGCTTCGCGCGCTTGGCCGGCGCCTGCCGCTGATCACCGTGGCGGCGCTTCCGCTGGCCGTCCTCTTCGTCTGGCTCGGCTGGATCCCCCTGGCCAATGTCGCCAAGGTCGTCGCCGCCGGCGCCCTCGGCCTCTGGATCGCGGAGGAGCTCGAGCGCTTGAGCTGGGTGGTCATCGTCGCCGTCGTGTCCGCGGCGGTGGACATCGTCAGTGTGGCGGCGGGGCCGACGAAGGCGATCCTCGAAAAGGGCCCTGTGGTCGTCGGCTACTTCACCGTGGTGGTGACGTGGGCGGGCTACACGTACGCCGAGGCGTTCACGGGGCTCGGCGTCAGCGACGTGATCTTCCTTGCCCTGTATCTGGGGGCGGCCAAGCGGTTCGGCCTGCGCGCGCGGTGGAGCGCCGTGGCCATGGTGGGGTCGTTCCTCGGGACGATCGCGGTGGCGATGTGGTGGACGGCGTTGCCCGCTCTGCCTCTGCTCTCCGCGGCGTTTCTCGCGGTCAACGCCGATCTGCTGCTGGTGCGGATCCGTGAGAGTCGCAGGACGACGCCGCGCGGTGGGGGCTGACGAGTCGCTCGCGCCGGGAGCCGGGCGCCTGCATCGCCTTCTCGGGGGCTACGCGTCCTGGGTGAAGAGCGCCACGGTCTCGATGTGGTGGGTGTGCGGGAACATGTCGACGGGCGCGACCTTCGTCAGTCGGTACCCCAGTTCCGTCAGCTCGGCGGCGTTGCCGGCCAGAGTCGTGGGGTTGCACGACACGTACACGAAGCGCTCGGCGCCGAGCGCGGCCGAGCGTTGCAGCGCCTTGCGGGCCATGCCTGCCCGTGGCGGATCGGTGACCACCACCGCCGGGCGGTCCTCCGCGGTCGCGCGTTCGTGGTCCAGTACGGGGTGCGGGGGGAAGCGCAGCAGCGGGCGCACGTCGGCGGCGTGGAAGCCGACGCCGGCGACAGCGTTGAGGTCCGCGTTCACGCGCGCCGCGGCGATCGCCTCCTCCTGGATCTCCACGGCCTGGACTTCCCGGGACGCGCGCGCCAGCGGAAGGGTCAGCGAGCCGATGCCGCAGTACAGGTCGACGGAAGGGCGGCCGGGGTCCGCATCCGCGTAGTGGAGCGCCGTCTCGTAGAGCGTCTCGCACATCGCGCTGTTGGTCTGGAGAAAAGCCGTCGCCGGCACGCGCAGGTCGCACCCGGCGAGGCGTTCGCGGAGGAAGGGTTCGCCGTGCAGGGCCAGCGGCTCGTCGCCCACGGCCGCGTCCGCCGGGGAGTCGTTGACCGTGAGGAGGAGCGAGGTGCAGCCGCTCTCGGCGACGACGCGCTCGACGAGGTCGTCCTCTTCGGGGAAGCGCCCGGTGACGAACAGGTTGACCAGCAGGTCACCGCTGCTGCGCCCTTCGCGCACCACGAGGTGGCGCAGGAGGCCCGCGGGGTCGTTGCGGTCGCGCCCATGCGGCGCGAGCTCCAGCGACCGGCAGGCCCGCGCTACCGCCAGGCGCGCGGCGTTCATGCGCTCGGAGGCGAGGCGGCAGTCGATGATGTCGACGACCTCGCGCCACGAGCCGCGCTTGTGCAGGCCAAGCACGAGATCGCCGCTCTCGGATGCGCCGAACGAGAACTCCATCTTGTTGCGGTAGCGCCACGGGTCGTCCATGCCGAGGATGGGGTCGAGCTCGAAACCGCTCAGGTGCCCCAGTCGCTCCAGCGAGTCGACCACCTGCTGCTGCTTGAACTGGAGCTGCTTCGAGTAGGCGAGCGTCTGCCACTCGCAGCCGCCGCAGGTGGCGGCGTGGGCGCAGCGCGGGGGCACGCGGTCGGGCGAGGGCGAGACGATCTCCAGCGCCCTCGCCTCGGCGTGCGACTTCTTGCGGCGCGTGATACGTGCCAGCACGGTGTCGCCCGGCACGCCGCCGCGCACGAAGACGACGAAGTCGTCCAGGCGCGCGATGCCCTGCCCGCCGTAGGCGAGCGAGGTCACGTCCAGGCGTACGGTGTCTCCGGGATGCGGTGGCATGAAGCGCGAGTGTACTCGTTCACCGGGTGGCCTGCGAGTCGGCTATCGTCCACCCTGCGAGGCCTCGATCGGGCTGTGAGGCGGGACGTCTGCTGGTAGAGTCGAGGCTGGTGTCGCCACTTCGGCGTCACCGACGGAAGGAGGGTCCGTTGGGCGTTCTCGATCTTCACCGGTACCGGCGGCGCGCCGAGGAGTTCGTCGGCGCGCTCGACCTCGAGTACTACGAGCACTTCTCCGGCCGCAAGCCTGTCTGCGACACGGCGGCAGTGTACGATCGCTATCCGGAGCTGTTCACAGGCGAGAGCATCGAAGGCCTCGAGGGCCTCTACCGCGAGGCCACCGGCGACGCAAAGCTGCGCCTCGCGTATCTGCTCGCTTTCGCCGTCGACGGCTTCATGGGCGAGCAGACCAAGCATCTGGCCGACGAGCTCGCCAACACTGAGGGGGCGGCGCAGATCGATGTCGGCGGCGAGACCATCGGTCTGCGGCAGGCGGGCGTCGCCCAGGGGAACGAGCACGACCCCGCACGCCGGAGGCGCATCCAGGAGGCGCGTCTCGCGGCGACGGCCGAGAAGCTGAATCCTCTTCTCGAGCGCATCTGGCGTCGTTGCCACGAGCTTGCCGCGGAGCTGGGGCACAAGAACTACAAGGAGCTGTACGCCGAGATCCGGGGTCTGGACTACGACCATCTGCGCGCCGAGCTCGAGGCATTCCTTTCCGACACCGCCGGTCTCTATGAGCGGGCGATGGACCGTCTGGTGAGCGAGCGTCTCGGGGTCGGTCTCGAGGACCTCCAGTTCGCGGACCTGCCCTATCTCTGGCGCGCCGAAGGCTTCGACGCCACTTTCACGGCGGAGGGGCTGGTGCCGACCCTGCGCAAGACCCTCAGCGGTCTGGGCATCGACCTGGCCGCGCAGCCGAACATCCACCTCGACACCGAGGTACGCGAGCTCAAGTCGCCGCGAGCGTTCTGCGCGCCCGTGCGCGTGCCCGGCGAAATCTACCTTGTCGTGCTCCCGCGCGGGGGGCAGGACGACTACGCGACGCTGCTGCACGAGGCCGGGCACACCGAGCACTTCGCGCACGTCAGGCCCGAGCTCGCGTTCGAGTACCGGCATCTCGGTGACAACGCGGTCACCGAGGGGTTCGCGTTCACCTTCGACCACCTCATCCTCAACCGCGAGTGGCTCACGCAGATGCTCGGGTACGAAGACAGCGACGAGTTCGTCAGATTCGCGGCGGTCAACGACCTGTACTTCATGCGCCGCTACGCGGCGAAGCTCGCCTACGAGACGACCCTGCACGCGCAGACCGGAGACCTCGACGCCATGGCTGCCGAGTACAGTCGCCGGCTCAGCGACGCGACGCTGGTGGAAGTCCCGCCCCAGAACTACCTTGTCGACGTCGACGACGGCTTCTACTGTGCGAGCTACCTGCGCGCCTGGATGCTCGAGGGCGCGCTGCGCCTCATGCTCCAGGACCGTTTCGGGTTCGCCTGGTTCACGAGACCGGCGGCGGGCGACTGGCTGCGCGAGCTGTGGTCCGGCGGGCAGGAGCTCACGGCCGAGCGGCTGCTCCTGCGGCACGACGGCGGGCGGCTCAACGCCGACCCACTGCGGCACCTCTTCGAGCAGTCGCTCGCGAGCTGAGGGTCGCGGCCGGCGACTACGCCGTCGCCGTGAAGGTCACCAGGGTCCGCCGGCTCCGCGGTCCGTCGAACTCGGCGAAGTAGATGCCCTGCCACGTGCCCAGTTGCAGGGCCCCGTTGTGCACCGGCACGCAGACGCTGCTGCCCATCAGGCTGGCCTTCGTGTGGGCGTCGCTGTTGCCCTCGAGGTGAGTGAAAGGCAGTCCGGCCGGAACGAGGCGGTCCAGGGCCATCTCCAGGTCGTCCCGCACCGAGGGGTCGGCGTTCTCGTTGATGGTGACGCCGGCGGTCGTGTGCGGCACGAAGACGGTGACGAGCCCGTCGCCGCGGTCGCGGACCAGCGCCGCCACGTCATGGGTGATGTCGGTGAAGGTCACACGCCGGTGCGTGCGCACCTGGAGCGTCCACATGGCGCCTCCTAGAAGAGTCCGAACCGGCGCTTGCGCGCAGGGGCTTCGCTGCGGTGAGGGGTGGTGCGGCCTGCCCTGATGGCGACGACGACGTCGGCGGTGGATCGCACGGGGTCCGGCAGCTCCGTGTAGCACTTCATGATCTGCGCCGCGTCGTGGGCGTCGCTGCCGCCCGTGCGCGCGGCCCCGAGTTGCGCCGCCAGGCTCTCCGCCGCGGCGACGTACCGGTCGGCGAGCCAGGAGGCGTTGTAGACCTCCACGGCGTCGACGATACCCGCGACCATCCGATCGATGCCCGGGTAGTAGGCTGAGCCGCTGCGCCCTCCGCCGGCTCCGGGGTGGACCCAGACGACGGCTGCGTCGCCGGGCAGCTCGCCGTCGCGAGGGACGTCCTGCACGTCTCTGAACGTCGCCAGCAGGTCCAGGTCCGGCGAGAAGATGATGAAGTCGCCGAACAGCGTGCTGATCTCGACACCGTCGATCAGCAGCACGCCCTCGGCGGCCAGGGCCGGACCGAGCTTGAGGTTGTCCGTCACGTCGCCGTGGTTGGTCAGGGCGACGGCCTCGACCTCGTGCGCTACGCACCACGCGATGTAGTCGCGGTAGGCGATGCGGGAGCAGTCGGAGGCCGGGTACGTGTGCGTGTGGAGGTCGACGTTCATCGGCTCCGATTATAGACTTCGGCGCACCATGCGGGGCACCCTTGATACCTTCGGCATCGTCGACATCCTGCAGATGCTTGGGCGGACGCGCCGCTCCGGTACGCTGCACATCGAGTGCCCGGAGCGCATCGTCGACGTGCACTTCGCCGGGGGGCGGATCGCGGAGACTCGCGACTCGACCCGCGTGGTCGCCGACACCGTGATCGGCAGCCAGTTGCTCAAGCGCGCACTTGTGAACGAGGCGCAACTCGCCGCCGCGCTCACCGTGCAGGAGGCGCGGCCGAGGCCGGTGGGGTCCTTGCTGGTAGAGGGAGGGGCCGTCGCCGAGGACGCGCTCCGCGACGTGCTGTCGCGGCAGATCGCGAACACGCTCGTTGCCGCCAAGCTCGAGACATCGGGGACCTTCGTCTTCATCGTCGACCCCGACCCGCATTCCGTCGATTTCATCACCGTCGACACGCACTCGGTGCTGCTCGACATTTCGGCGCTGGGCGGCGAATACTGCCTGGCGGTCGAGATGCTCGGGCAGCCGGCGACGGTGCTGGTGCGCAACGGCGACTACGTCACGCTGCCCCGCAACCCGCTGCCGATGGGCCGCGACGAGTTCATGGTGCTGCTGCAGGTGGACGGGCAGCGCACCGTCAAGCAGATCACGCGCGAGAGCCGTCTGGAGGAGATCACCGTCGTGAGCATCCTCGGCAAGCTGGCTGAAGCCGGCGTGCTGCTGGTGAAGGCGGAGCGGCAGTCCCGCGCCGACGACGCCGCCGAACTGCAGGCTCACCGCGACAGCGTCTGGGCCGAGGTGAGCCAGCTTCTGGACGATATCGCCGACGGTGACGGGCCAGGTGAGCCGCAGCGCCCACCGCTCTCGGAGCCGGAGATCGATTGGGGCGCCGACACCGCCGGTTGAGCCGCGTGCCGCACCGGCGTTCGGGTGCGGCGAGCGAGAGGAAGCAAAGGGGCGGGCGGCCGAAAGGCCGCCCGCCCCTTCTTCGTTCGCGCGCGAAGCCGGTCCCGCTCCCGGCGGCCGGCCCTGTGTCTCCGGCTCAGGCGGTGACGTCGCGGACGAGGTCCTCGAAGGCGCTGATGTAGAGATCGATGTCAGCGTCGGTGTGGGTGATGGAGAGCGTCCACTCCTCCTCGCGGCCGGGGGCGATGATGATGCCGCGGTTCATGTTGTAGAGCCACGCCAAGGCGACGAGCTCGTGGTCCTGGGTCTTGATGAACGACTCGTAGTCGGTGATCTTGTCGAGGGCGAAGTTGACGCAGCCCTTGGACGAGATGCCGACCGTGTAGCCGGGGAAGTCGTACTTCGTGCAGACCGCGTCGCACCCGGCGATGATCTTGTCGTTCAGGTGGTTGAGGTGCTTGTAGGCGTCATCCGTCATGACCTGCTCGAAGCTGGCGCGTGCGGCCGCCATGGCGAGCGGGTTGCCTGAGTAGGTACCGACCTGGAAGACGGTGCCGTCGTTGACCATCGCCATGACCTCGTCGCTGCCGCCGATGGCGCCGGCCGGCGTGCCGCCGGCGAGGGCCTTGCCGAGCGTGACCATGTCGGGCAGGACGCCCCAGCGCTCGACCGAGCCGCCGCGGGCGGTGCAGATGCCGACCTTGACGTCGTCGAAGATCAGGACGATGCCGTGCTTCTTGGTGAGCTTGCGGATGCCCTCGAGGAAGCCCGGCTCGGGCAGCACGACGCCGAGGTTCATCATGGCGGCTTCCATGATGACGCAGGCCGGCGGGTTGCCTTCGTCGACCATGCGCTCGATGCGCTTGGTGATGTTCTCGATGTCGTTGAAGGGCACCGCGACGGTGAGGTCGATCGAGCTCTGCGGGATGCCGGCGCCGTAGGGGAGCGAGCAATAGTTGTCGCGCGGGCCGATCTTGCCGTAGTCGAGGGCGCCGATGCTGACCATGACGTAGTCGTGGTGACCGTGGTAGGAGCCGAACATCTTGACGATCGGTTCACGGCCGGTGAACGCGCGCGCCACGCGGATGGCGTCCATCGTGGCCTCGGAGCCCGAGTTGACGAAGCGCCACTTGGGGAGCTTGAAGGCGCCGGCGAGGTTCTCGGCCATGATGACGGAGTCTTCGGTCGGCAGGGCGAACTGCGTGCCCAACGGCGCGCGCTTCTGGATGGCCTCGACGATGACGGGATGCGCATGGCCCTGCACCATGCAGCCGAAGCCGTTGTGGAAGTCGGCGATCTCCCGGCCTTCGACGGTCCAGATGTGCGGGCCCGTGCCGTGGGTGAAGTAGACCGGGTAAGGGTCGCGGGCCTGATACGACGACGCGACGCCCATAGGCATCGATTTGATGGCGCGCTGGTAGATCTCGTAGGACTTGGGCGTCTCCTTCTCGAGCCGCTTCTCTTCTCTCTCCATGAGTTCCGCAATGAGCTTGCGGTTCGGTACGCACTCTGCCATGTGGGTTACTCTCCTTCGCAGTCGTCCCGCCTCGGTCTCCAGAGGATGAGGCAGGGATACGGAATGGTGGCGGCGCCGCCGTGAAGTAGGGCGGGCGGCGCGGCGTGTGCTCGTTCAGAGCGTGGCGAGGTCACGTCAGTCTGCGCATCATCTCACAGTCGTGTCTCGTCCGCCTGAGACTCGGGAGCGATCTGCTCCCGGACGTCGCGTCCGGCGACGACGCGGCGGACTGCCTGAGCGCGGACACACGCCGCGCGTGTGCGCGACAGTCTAACCGCTGAACGGCGAGATGTGTAGGGTTCGGCAACGACTTGGCGGTTTCGGCAGCCGAATCGGCAACCGAACCGCCATGCCCGTTGGGCGCCGCCCTTCTTGCACTACACGGTCACCTTCTCGGCGCCGGCGACCATGGAGCTGGTCACGACGGTGCCTTCGTGCTTGATCTTCTGGTTGACCTTGACGGGTGAGTGGTTGCTCACGTGACACGTGGCGCAACCCTCGCTGCGTGCGATCGCCAGCGTCTGGGTGCGGGAGCGCGCCGTCTCGGCCCTCTCTTCGTAGACCGGCCGTGCGATGCCGCTGTCGGGCGACACGTGTTGAAGTAGCCGGTGAGCACGTAGCCCGCAAGCCGGGCGGCCGTCGGGGTATCCCGGCTTACCCGTGGATGTCTACGGGATCTGGAGTGTGCCAACGCACGTGACGTCGTGTCACGTAGACGCTCGTCGCACGCTCCTCCAGCCCCCACCCCCAGTTCCCTCAACCGCAGAGTACCGGCCGCGCGCTTGTGCGCAACGCACGCTCGGCGTTGCATCGCCGCCGGCGTTGCGTCCCTGTCGGCGGCGGCGCCAAGCGCGCTTGAGTGCCCGGACCGCGATCTCGCCGGCCGGGGACGCGAGGATCACCCCGCCCGGTGTCCGAAAGGGGCGTTTGGGCAGCGAGCGACCCGGGTACAAAGTTGACACGTACTGACTCAACTTTTATGATTCCTATCAGAGTAATCCTGCAGGGAGGAGCTTTCATGGCCAAGGTAATCGGCATCGACCTGGGTACGACCAACAGCGCGATGGCCGTACTCGAGGGTGGCGAGCCGACCGTCATCCCCAACAGCGAGGGCGGGCGCACGACGCCGTCCGTCGTCGCGTTCTCCAAGAGCGGCGAGCGCCTCGTCGGGAGTGTTGCCCGCCGTCAGGCGGTCACGAACCCCGAGAACACGGTGTTCTCGATCAAGCGCTTCATGGGACGCAAGTTCGGCGACGTCTCCGAAGAGATGACCATCGTGCCGTACCACGTGCAGGCGGCGGGCAACGGTGACGCCGCCGTGGAGATCGGCGGCAAGACGTACACGCCGCCGGAGATCTCGGCCATGATCCTGCAGAAGCTCAAGCGCGACGCTGAGGAATACCTCGGCGAGAAGGTGAGCGAAGCGGTCATCACCGTGCCCGCGTATTTCAACGACTCGCAGCGCCAGGCCACCAAGGACGCCGGCAAGATCGCGGGGCTCGAGGTCAAGCGCATCATCAACGAGCCGACCGCCGCCGCACTCGCGTACGGCCTCGATAAGGAGCACGACCAGACCATCCTCGTGTTCGACCTCGGAGGCGGCACCTTCGACGTCTCGGTCCTCGACCTCGGCGAGGGCGTGTTCGAGGTGCGCTCGACCAACGGCGACACGCACCTCGGCGGCGACAACTTCGACAAGGCCGTCGTCGACTGGATGGTGGCCGAGTTCAAGCAGAGCCAAGGCATCGACCTGAGCGCCGACAAGATGGCCCTGCAGCGCCTCTACGAGGCCGCCGAGAAGGCCAAGATCGAGCTCTCGACCACGCAGAGCAGCAATATCAACCTGCCGTTCATCAGCGCCGACGAGAACGGGCCCAAGCACCTCGACCTGACTCTGACGCGGGCCAAGTTCGACGAGCTCACACATGCCTTGCTCGAGCGCGTCGTCAACCCGGTGAACAGCGCCATCAAGGACGCCGGCCTGAGCAAGGGCGACATCCACCACGTGATCCTCGTGGGCGGCATGACGCGTGTTCCGGCCGTGCAGGAGAGGGTCAAGCAACTCATCGGCAAGGATCCGCACAAGGGCGTCAACCCGGACGAGGTCGTCGCCGTCGGCGCGGCCATCCAGGGCGGCGTGCTGGCCGGCGAGGTCAAAGACGTGCTTCTTCTCGACGTCACCCCGCTGAGCCTCGGCATCGAGACCAAGGGCAACGTCTTCACACGTCTGATCGAGCGCAATACGACGATCCCGACCAAGAAGAGCGAGACCTTCAGCACCGCCGACGACAACCAGACGAGCGTCGAGATCCACGTGCTGCAGGGCGAGCGAGACATGGCCCGCTACAACAAGACATTGGGCAAGTTCCAGCTTGTCGGCATCCCGCCGGCGCCGCGCGGCATGCCGCAGATCGAGGTCACCTTCGACATCGACGCCAACGGCATCGTGCACGTCAGCGCCAAGGACCTCGGCACCGGCAACGAGCAGAAGATCACGATCACCGCGAGCAGCGGCCTCAGCGAGCAGGACATCGAGCGCATGATGAAGGACGCCGAGGCGCACTCCGACGAGGACAAGAAAGCGCGCGAGCTCGCCGACGTCAAGAACAACGCCGAGAACCTCGTCTACAGCACCGAGAAGTCGCTGCGCGACATGGGCGACAAGGTCGACGCCGCCACGAAGAGCGAGATCGAGGCCGCGGGCGCCGAGGTCAAGAGCGCACTCGAGGGCGACGACGAGGAGCTGATCAAGGCCAAGACCGAGGCGCTCATGCAGGCCTCTCACAAGCTGGCTGAGGCCGTGTACCAGCAGGCGCAGCAGGAGCAGGCCGCGAGCAGTGACGGCTCCGCGGGCGCCGACAACGACGAGCACGTCGAAGAGGCCGACTACGAGGTCATCGACGACGACGAGAGCAAGTAGCAGACAGGAGCCAACGGCGGGCGACGCCTTTCGCCGGGCCCGCCCGCCGTCATCCACCACACCACAGGGAGGTGTCAACCATGGCGATCATCAGATGGGATCCGTTCCGCGAGATGACCCAGGTCCAGAACCAGTTCAACCGGCTGGTCGACCAGGTCTGGTCGGGCCGTCAGGAGAGCTGGCTGCCGGCGGTCGATGTCTTCGACAGGAAGGGCGCCGTCGTCCTCAAGGCCGAGCTCGCCGGCATGGACCCCGACGACATCGAGATCGAGGTCGAGGACAACGTGCTCACCATCAAGGGCGAGCGCAAGTTCGAGGAAGAGATCGAGGACGAGCGCTACTACCGCGTGGAGCGCCGCTTCGGCAGCTTCCAGCGCAGTCTGGCGCTGCCGCAGGGCGTCAAGGCCGGCGAGATCCAGGCAGGGTACGACGACGGAATCCTCACGGTGACCGTACCGAAGGCCGACGAGGAGAAACCGCAACGCATCGAGGTCAAGGCCAAGAAGGCGGTCGACACCAAGAAGGCGGAGAGCTGAGACGCGCCGGGAGCGCCGGCGGGGCGGGGCACTGCGCTTCGCCCCGCCCGGACTCCCCGGCGAGACGGAGCGGCCGCGTGCCGCGCATGAGACGACACAGAGAACGGACATGACGGACAGGAAGCACACGAAGCGCGACGAGAAGCGCCCCGGGCGCGCCGGCGCCGCAGAGGTCAAGATCGACGTCGAGGCGGCCGAGCCGGCCGCTGCCGGCGAAGCGGCCGAGTCCGGCGCCGGAGTGGCCTCACCGCCGACCGGCGAGGCCGGGCAGCCGGCCGAGGTCGAGCGTGAGCGCGACGAGTACCTCGACCATCTGCGGCGCCTCAAGGCCGAGTTCGAGAACTACCGCAAGCGCGTCCAGCGCGACCACGAGGAGCTGCGCCTGCGGGCCGCCGAGACCGTCGTCGAGTCCTTGCTGCCGGTCATGGACAACATGAGCCGGGCGCTCGATGCGGCCGCCCGGCACGAAGAGGGTCAGCTGCTGGCCGGCCTCGAGTTGGTCTCCGGCCAGCTGCGCGGCACGCTCGAGGGCCACGGTCTCGAGGAGATACCGGCGGAGCCGGGAATCCTCTTCGACCCCAATCTGCACGAGGCGATCATGACCCAGGCGTCGCCGGAGTACTCCGAGGGCACGGTGCTGCAGGTGCTGGAGCGTGGCTACCTGCTGCACGGCAGGCTGCTTCGTCCGGCCAAGGTCATCGTGGTGAGCTGAGTCGGTCGGGATGAGCGACTTCTACACGACTCTCGGCGTCCCCAAAGGGGCCTCTCAGGACGACATCAAGAAGGCGTTCCGCAAGCTTGCGCGCCAGCATCACCCGGACAAGAACCCCGGTGACAAGGCGGCCGAGGATAAGTTCAAGGAGGTCAGCGAGGCCTACGAGATGCTCTCCGACCCCGAACGGCGCAAGCACTACGACGAGATGAGCCGGCTCGGCGCCTTCGGCGGGGGCCCGGGTGCGGGCGGCTTCCGGCCGGGCGCCGGGGGCTACCAGGGGTTCGATCCGAGCGCGTTCGGCCAGGGCGGCGCGCAGTTCGAGATGGGCGACCTCGGCGACATCCTCGGCAACCTGTTCGGTGGCACCGCGGGCGGCCCCGGAGCCGGGCGCGGGCGCCGCAGGGCCGCCGAGCGCGGCGCCGACCTCCAGGTCGACGTGACCATCTCGTTCGACGACGCCCTCCGCGGCGTGACAGTCCGGGTGCCGGTCGACAAGCCCGACACGTGCGCCACCTGTCACGGGAGCGGCGCCAAGCCGGGGACGACGCCCAAGGTGTGCCCGGAGTGCCAGGGCCGCGGCGTCGTCGCCCGCAATCAGGGTCCGTTCGCGATCTCGCAGCCGTGCCCGCGCTGCCACGGGCAAGGCACGATCATCGAGAGCCCGTGCCCGGGGTGTCACGGCAGCGGCGTCCAGCACAAGACCCGCCGGTACCAGGTCAAAGTGCCGGCGGGTGTCAAGGACGGTAGCAAGATCCGCATCAAGGGCAAGGGTGAGGCCGGCCTTCGTGGCGGGCCGGCCGGCGACCTCTACGTGCGCGTGCACGTCGAGACAGACGACCTCTTCGACCGGCGCGGCGACAACCTCGTCGTCGAGGTGCCGGTCACCGTCGCCGAGGCGGCGTTGGGCGCGAGCGTCAAGGTCCCGACTCCGGGCGGCGGCGGGGTCTCGCTCAAGATCCCCGCCGGCACCCAGGACGGGCGCACGCTGCGCGTGCGCGGCAAGGGCATGACGAAGCTCAAAGGCGGGCACGGCGACCTCCTCGTCAAGGTCCGGGTCGAGGTGCCGGCCAAGCTGACCAAGGAGCAGAGGCAACTGTTCGAGAAGCTCGCCGCGACCTTCCCCGACCCGCGCTCGACGGCGGGATGACGCGAAGCCTCCCGGAGACGATGGCTGAACGATGAGACGTGATGACGGAGATATGCCGCTCTACTCGATCTCGGTCGCGGCCGAGCTCGCCGGGATGCACCCGCAGACGCTGCGACTCTACGAGCGCCGCGGCCTGGTGCACCCGCAGAGGACGGCGAAGAACACGCGGCGCTACTCGCGCCGCGACGTGGAGAGGCTGCTGCGCATCCAGGAGCTGACGGAGCTGGGCTTGAATCTCGCGGGTGTCGAGCGCGTCCTCGTGATGGAACAGCAATTGGCCGGCCTGCGCCGCGACATGGCGCGTCTGCAGACGAGGCTCGACGAGGCCGCCCTCGCGATGCGTCGCGAGGTCGAGCGCGTCGAGCGTTCGCACCGTCTGGAGCTGGTGCCGGTCGCGAGCAGCCAGATGGTGCGGCTGGGACGCCGGCGGCGGCGCGTATGACGCGCGGCACGAGAGCAGAGCGAGGATCCCCATGGATATGAACAGGTTCTCCGAGCGGGCGCGAGAAGCGCTCGAGACGGCGCAGGGCATCGTGCGCCGCGGTCCGGGCAACCAGCTCGGCACCGAGCACCTGCTGATAGGCGTGCTCAGTCTGCCGGGCGGCGTCGTCGAGCAGGTGTTCAGCCTGCTGGGCGTCGACAAGGGCGTCGCCATGGCGCGCGCCAACCACTACCTGCAGACCGCCGGGGCGGGCCGCGTCGGCGGCCCCGGCGGCGACGCCGACCAGCTGTACCTCACGCCGCGGGCCAAAGCCGCACTCGACATCGCGGCCCAGAAGGCGCAGGCCATGGGCGACGCCTTCATCGGCACCGAGCACCTTCTGCTCGGCATCATGCTCGAGGGCGACGGGCCCGGCGGCGCGACGCTGCGCGATCTCGGCTTGACCGAGGAGGGCGTGATGAAGGCGCTGCAGCAGACCCGCGCCACCGGCGTCGACTACGAGGGCCAGGCGACCGGCGAGAGCATGCTCGGCAAGTACACGCGTGACCTCACGGCGCTGGCCGCCGACGACAAGCTCGACCCCGTCATCGGCCGCGACGAGGAGATCAAGCGCGTCATCCAGGTGCTCAGCCGCAGGACCAAGAACAACCCGGTCGTGATCGGCGAGCCCGGCGTCGGCAAGACCGCCATCGCCGAGGGACTGGCGCAGAAGGTCGTGGACGGCGACGTTCCCGAGTCGCTGCGCGGTAAGCGCGTGCTCGCGCTCGACCTCGGCGCCATGGTCGCCGGCGCCAAGTACCGCGGCGAATTCGAGGAGCGTCTCAAGGGAGCCCTCGACGAGATCCAGCGGTCCAAGGATGTGATCCTCTTCATCGACGAGCTCCACACCGTGGTGGGCGCCGGCGCCGCGGAGGGCGCGATGGACGCCTCCAACATGATGAAGCCGATGCTGGCTCGCGGCGAGCTTCAGTGCGTCGGCGCGACGACGCTCGACGAGTACCGCGAGAACGTCGAGAAGGACGCTGCGCTCGAGCGCCGCTTCCAGCCTGTCCTCGTCGGCGAGCCGACGGTCGAGGAGACGATCGCCATCCTCACGGGGCTGCGCGACAAGTACGAAGCACACCACAAGGTCAAGATCACCGACGAGGCGATCCGCGAGTCGGCGGTGCTCAGCGACCGCTACATCAGCGACCGCTTCCTGCCCGACAAGGCCATCGACCTGCTCGACGAGGCGGCCAGCAAGATGCGCATCGAGGCGACGATGCTGCCGCCGGATCTGCGTGACATGGAACGTCGCCTCCAGGAGTTGACGCGCGAAGGAGCTGCCGCCGTGCAGGCGCAGGACTACGAGCGTGCCGCCCAGCTCAAGGAGCAGACCGACAAGATCCAGCAGACCTTCGTGACCGCCAAGGAGGCGTGGCTGGCCGACAAGGGCATCGCCGAGGCGACGATCGGCGGCGACGACATCGCCGGCATCGTGAGCGCCTGGACGGGCATCCCGGTGCAGCGCATGAAGGAGGAGGAGACCGAGAAGCTCCTCCAGATGGAAGAGCGACTGCACGGGCGCGTCATCGGCCAGGACAAGGCGGTCGTCGCCGTGTCCGAGGCCGTGCGGCGCGCCCGCGCCGGGCTCAAGGACCCCAAGCGGCCGATCGGCTCGTTCCTCTTCCTCGGCCCGACGGGAGTGGGCAAGACCGAGCTCGCCCGGGCGCTGGCCGAGTTCCTCTTCGACGACGAGAGCGCCATGGTGCGGCTCGACATGAGCGAGTACATGGAGAAGTTCTCCGTGAGTCGCCTTGTCGGCTCGCCGCCCGGCTACGTGGGCTACGAGGAGGGCGGCCAGCTCACCGAGGCTGTCCGCCGGCACCCGTACAGCGTCGTGCTCTTCGACGAGATCGAGAAGGCGCACCCGGACGTGTTCAACATCCTGCTGCAGGTGCTCGACGACGGCCGTCTCACCGACAACAAGGGCCGCACCGTCGACTTCAAGAACACCGTCGTCATCATGACCAGCAATGTCGGCGCGGATCTCATCCCCGACGCCGAGGAGATGGAGAGCGACTACGACGCCGTCGAGAGCCGGCTCATGGGGGCGCTCGGGCAGACCTTCCGGCCGGAGTTCCTGAACCGGATCGACGACACGATCGTGTTCCACGGCCTCGGCCGCGCCGCGCTCGAGCAGATCGCCGACCTGCTGCTGACGCACGTGCGGCGCCTGGTGGAGGGCCAGGGCATGCGGTTCGAGGTGACCCCGGAGGCGCGTAGCTTCGTCGCGAACGCCGGGTACGATCCGCGGTTCGGGGCGCGGCCGCTCAAGCGCGCCATCCAGCGGCTGATCGAGAACCCGCTCTCGAAAGAGCTGCTCAGCGGCTCATTCACCGAGGGGGATACCATCCGGGTGGGCGTGAGCGGCGATCACCTGGTCTTCGAGAAGTAGCGTCGCTATAGTGGGTCGATCATGGAGATGATCGGCAGATCGGATATCGGGAGCGCCGCAGGTGCGGCTCTGGGCGTCGTGCTGGCGCCGCGGCGAGGCGAATCACGGCGCGTGGCGCTGGGCCGGCTACGGCTGGCGCTGCGTCCCAGCCGCGGCGCGGTCGGCGCCTTCGCCGGCACGCCGTGTTCCGCTGCCGGTCCCACCGCGGCAGGCCGGCCGACGACGGGAGGGCCAGACGATGGAGACTGAGGGACACGGCGGACTCGACGGCTTTGCCGCCGACTCCGACTTCAAGGAGCTCGAGATCGTCGCCTACATGGGCGAGTTCAAGATCGTCGGCATCGCCCACTTCGGCGTCGGGCACCGAGCCAGCTCTCGCCGCGCCAGTGATTACATCCGGTCGTTCAGCGACGTGCGCCTGACCCTGTCCAAGGTGCGCATCTTCAACAAGGGCACCCAGGAGCTTCTGGACACCGCACCCTTCATCATCATGAACATGGACAAGGTCGACTTCCTGTACGCGCGCGACGACGAAGGGGGGCCGGCCGTCTCGGCCTGAGACGGTTGGAGCGCCACCGGCCGAGGCAGCCCTCGTGTACGAAGTCGACATCCTCATTCCCACCGCACGCTTCGTGTTCAGCGTCGAGGGCGACGCCGTCGAGGTCCTGCCCGAGCATCGCTCGCCGGAGGCGTTCGTCGCGTATCGGGGACTTCGCGAGCGACGGTCCGTCGTCGGCATGACGACCTTCCCGAACACCGTCCTCCTGCGTGGCCCCCGGACGATCGTCGTCGACCCTGGGTTGCCGCTGCAGAACGAACCCGTGGTCGGAGCGCTCGCGGCCCGCGGCCTGAACCCTTTGGACGTCGATCTCGTCGTGCTCACGCATGCGCACCTCGATCACGTCGGGGGGTGTACCGATCTCCCGGCGCCCGTGGTCGTGCACGAGCTCGAGACGGCGGCGCCCTACTGGGCGCTCGCCGCCGCGCTCCTGGGTGGGGGGCCGCTCGAGCGGCTGACGGGTATCGGCGGAGAGCTCGCGGGGGACGTGCGCTGGGCCCTGACGCCGGGGCACTGCGACGGCCACATCAGCCTTGCCGTCGAGACGGCAGCGGGGACGGTCGTGCTCTGCGGCGACACCGTCGGCCCCTGCCCGGACGAGTTCGCGGCCATGCGGCCCACGGGACCTGCGGCGGCCCAACTGCTCGAGTCATGGCGGCGCATCCGTGCCTGGGCGCCCGTGCAGGTGATCGCCGGCCACCTGCCGCCGTTCGCCCCATGAGGCCGGCCGCGCGGCGCAGCGGGTCGCGGCCGGCCTGTGCTACACTCGGATTCCGCTGACCACGGCCGGGGATTTCTGCTTGCCCATCTACGAGTATCAGTGTGACGACTGCAGCGCCTCGTTCGAGGCCTTCCAGAAGATGAGCGACGACCCGCTGGTCGAGTGCGAGGCGTGCGGCGGACCGCTGCGCAAGGTGCTCCACCCCGTCGCCATCCACTTCAAGGGATCGGGCTTCTACACCACCGACTACGGCAAGGGCTCCAGCCGCCGCCCCGGCGGGTGCGACTCCGGGTCCGGCGAGTCCTCGTCCGAGGGCGCCGGCGGGAGCGGCTCGTCCGACGCAACCGCCAAGGACGGGTCCGCCGCCGCGCCGGACAAGCCGGCGGCCGGCGGCGACAAGCCCAAGGAGAAGCAGAAGGCGACCTGACGCGGCCGGAAGGGGGAACAGCGTGGACCGACCGAGCGACGATGCGCTGCGCAAGGCCCGCACCACGCTGCGCAGTCTGGTCAGCGACGGTCCGTCGCATCTGCCGTCCCTCAACCTCGTCGCCGACTCCGTCCGTCTCGAGCTCGAGAAGTCCGGCCAGGTCGCGCTCCTGTACATCAGCCTGGACCGCTACGGACGTCTCGAGCCCGTCTTCGGCTGGCGGATCGTCTCCGAGATCCTCGACGCCGTCGCCGCCAACCTCGAAGGCATGGTGGGAAGCACCCTGCGCCGCCTCGACGTGGTCAGCGACTTCACGCTCACCGACGACGCGTTCATCGTCCTGCTGTCGCCGCCGCGCGCGGCTGCTGTCATCTCGGAGGACGACCTCGCGGCGGTGACGCGGCGCGTGTACGAGCGTCTGCAGTCGCTGCTGCTCAACGACCTGGCCCCGGGCGTCTACGACCGCGTGCACCCGTCGGTCGGCTCCGCGATCGTCGACGTCGATGCCGGCCTCACCTTCGAGCAGAATCTGCAGCAAGGCCTCGCCCTCGCGATGCAGGCGGCGAACGAGCAGGCCGACGCGTACGACGAGGACCTCGAGGCGACGCTCGCGGAGTGCGTCTCCCGCGCCGAGCTCGAGCCCCTGTTCGAGCCGGTCGTGGATCCTGTCGGGCGAGAGGTGATCGGCTACAGAAGCAGCGTGCGTGGCCCCTTCTACTCGCCGCTGCGGCTGCCCGACGTACTGCTCGATGTCGCCCGCCGCTCCCGTCTCCTGCCGGCCTACGGCATCGCCGCGCGCGAGGCCACCGTCACCGCGGCTGCAGGGTTGCGGGCCGACGATCTGCTCTTCCTGGGGTGTGCCGCCGCCGAGCTTCCCAATGCCGCGGTCGTCGCCGTCAGCGAGTTCTACTCGCTGAACCGTGCGCTCGTGCCGCAGCATGTCGTCTTCGAGATCGACGCCGACGACCTGGGGACGAACACGGCCTCGACTCTGCGAACGCTCGCCGATGTGCGTGAGCTCGGCTTTCTGCTGTGCATCTCGGGCCTCGGCGCCCAGTTCACGACGCTGGAGCTCATCGCCGAGGCCGCGCCGGAGTATCTGTGTCTCGACCCCGTGCTCGTCGCCGGCCTCGGGGGCGAGCCGACGCCGGTCGACGTCGTGCAGCTGCTGGTGCGCTTCGGTGACCGGATCGGCGCCGACCTCATCGCCACGGGCGTGCGCGAGGCCGGGCAGCAGCGGCTTCTGGAGCGCAACGGCGTCGAGCTCTTCTGCGGCGACCTCTACGCGCGTCCGGACACGAGACTGCCCTCGGTGGCGTTCGGCCGGTAGAAGGCGTTTCCGGAGGGTCGCCCAAGCGACGTGCGCCGGCCGGGGTCGAACTCCGGACCCGGCGCCTCAGGCGCTGAGGCTGGCGGGGATCTGCTGCTCCCGGGCGACGACGGTCGAGATGGTCACCCGATTGCGTCCCCTGCGTTTGGACTCGTAGAGCGCCGCGTCGGCGCGTTCGATGAGCTCGGTCTCGTCGCGCGCGCCGGCGGGATAGGCGGCGACGCCCGCGGAGATGGTCGTGAACGCCGGCTCGCCGCCTCGGCCGCTCACGGAGATGCCCTCGACGGCGCGGCGCAGCCGCTCGGCCAACTCGTAGGCGTCGGTCTCGTCCCCGCGGATGAGCACGGCGAACTCCTCACCGCCGTAGCGCGCCGCCATGTCGGCGTCACGGACGAGGCCGCGGAGCGACGTGCCGACGCGGCGGAGCAGTTCGTTGCCGGTCTGGTGGCCGTGGCGGTCGTTGAACTGCTTGAAGCCGTCGAGGTCGAGCATGATGAGCGCCATGTCGCCGCCGTAGCGGTCCGTCTTGGTCGCCTCCGTGTGGAGGTAGTCGACGAAGGTGCCGTAGTTGTACAGGCCGGTCAGGCGGTCGCTGAGCGACGAGGCGGCGAGCGCCTCCTGCGTCACCTGGTGGCGCCGCTGCACGTGTCCGAGCAGGAGGCCGGCGAGGAAGAAGAGGGCGGTGCCCAGGAGCGCCTGCCGGACGGAGTCCGTCGTGGCCGGGGCGCGGAAGCTGTAGTACAGCACGAAGAAGTTGCCGAGCCACAGTGTCACGGTGAGGCTGCCGAGCTCGAAGAAGAACACGGCGGCGAGCACGAGAGGGAAGACGAACAGCGGCCAGAGGTACGCGGCTCCGACCACGAACACGAGCGCCGAGACGACGAGGAGGGAGGCGAGGAGCGCCACGGCGCGCCGCGCCGTCAGGCGCCTGACGCCGGTGTCGTGCGCAACGCAGGTCGCTTCGCTCACCACGCTCCTTTGCAGCTTGGCTCGGGACTCCTACGACGGCGCTCGAGGGTTTCCTGCCGTGGCCGTGCGCGCGGCGCGTCGCCTCCACAGGCTACAGCATGGCGGCGTCCCTTGGGAGGGTCCGTGGCGAACGTCACCCGGCCCTTCCGGTACAATGAAGTGGTGACCCTCGAGATCCTCCTCACCAACGACGACGGCATCGGCGCTCCCGGCATCGCCGTGCTGCGCCGTGCCCTCGAGGGCCTCGGGAACGTCACCACCATCGCCCCGGACCGCAACACGAGCGCGGTGGCTCGGGGGATCACCATCCACCGCGCCCTGCGCCTGGCGCCGAGGGAGTTCGGCGACGGCTGGCAGGGCTTCGCCTGCGACGGTACGCCGTCGGACTGTGTCAGGGTCGCCCTGCTCGGGGTCGACCGGCCGGCGCCGGACCTCGTCGTCTCGGGAGTCAACGCCGGCGGCAACATGGGCGCCGACATCACGTACTCGGGTACCGTCGGCGCCGCGTTCGAGGCCGCTCTGCGCGGCCACCCCGCGGTCGCCTTCTCGGTGGAGAACCCTGAGGCCGCGTGGCTCGACGAAGCGGTGCCGGTGCTGCGCGCCATGGTCGCGCACGTCATCGAGCGCGGCCTCCCGCGCAACTGCATCCTCAATGTGAACTTACCCGACAGGCCGCTCGCGGAGTTCACGGGCATCCGCCCCGCGCGCCTCGGCGGCGCAAGTTGCCACGACAGAGTCGTGCTGGCGGCCGACGACCCCGGCGCGCCGCCGCGGGAGTTCCTGCTGCCCTGCGACCACCCGGCCTCGGGCGAGTGGGTCGACACCGACTTCGACGTCGTGGCGCAGGGCTGCGTGGCCGTCACGCCGCTCCGCTACGACCTGCTCGACCCCGTGCTCCTCGCCGACCTGGCCGGCTGGGAGATGGATTTGGAGCGCGTCCGTGGCTGACCGCTCCGCCGGATTCGACCCGGTCGTCTTCGACCTCGACGGCACCGTCGTCGACACCGTCGAGCTCATCGTCGTTTCGTTTCGCTACGCGACGCGCACCGTGCTCGGCGAGGTGCTGCCGGACGAGGTGATCACCGCCGGTGTCGGTCAGCCGCTCCTGGGCCAGATGGAGCGCCTCTCCGCCGAGCACGCGCACGAGCTCTACGACGTGTACCGCGAGTACAACCACCGGCGTCACGACGAACTCATCCGCGGCTACGATGGTGTGGCGGAGGTGCTGGACGGCCTGAAGGCCGCCGGCCGCCGCCTCGGCATCGTCACCAGCAAGAGCAGCGACACGACGGCGATGGCCTTTCGCGCCGTCGGTCTTCGCGAGCACTTCGACGTCGTCGTGACGGCTTCGGACACGACCGAGCACAAGCCGTCGCCGGTACCGCTGCAGCTCTGCCTGGAACGCCTCGGCGCCACGGCGAAAGGCTCCCTGTACGTGGGCGACAGCCCCTTCGATATCGAGGCGGGTCGAGCCGCCGGCATGGCCACCGCGGCAGTGGCCTGGGGGCTGTTCGGCAAGGAGGCGCTGCTCGCCGCCCGGCCGGAGTACTGGCTGGACGAGCCGCGCGAGCTTCTCGGTCTGTGCCTGCGCGGCGAGGGATCCAGGGCGGAGCCACCGGGCGCCGGCGGTACGGCGGGCGAGTAGGCGCTCCCGACGCAGGGCGGCGCCGAAAGGGGGGTGAGGTGAGCGAGGCAGCGGCGGCGGCCAGAGCGGCCGAGTTGCGCGAGCAGCTCAGCAGGCACGCGCATCTGTACTACGTCCTCGACCGGCCGGAGATCGACGACGCGCAGTACGACGCCCTGTACCGCGCGCTCGAGGCGCTCGAGCGCGAACACCCTGCCCTGCGCACGGCCGATTCGCCCACGCGGCGTGTCGGCGCCCCTCCTGTCGAAGCATTCACGCAGGTCCGTCATCTCGAACCGCTGCTGTCGCTGGCCAACGCCCGCAGCGAGGAGGAACTGCTCGCCTGGGACCAGCGCAACCGGCGCCTGCTCGAGAGCAGGGACCTCGGCCACGCGTCCCTGCGCTACGTGGTCGAGCCGAAGATCGACGGGCTGGCGATCTCTCTGACGTACAGGGACGGCGTGTTCTCGGTCGGCGCGACCCGAGGTGATGGGGAGGTCGGGGAGGACGTCACGGCCAACCTGCGGACGATCGGCTCGCTCCCGTTGCGCCTCCTGGTCGACGACCCCCCTCCGGTCGTCGAGGTGCGCGGCGAGGTCTACCTGCCGCTCGCCGCGTTCGCGCGCCTGAACCAGCAGCGCCGCGACGACAGCCTCAGCCCCTTCGTCAACCCGCGCAACGCCGCGGCCGGGTCGATTCGTCAGCTGGACCCTGCGGTGGCAGCCTCACGCCCGCTCGACCTGTGGTGCTACGCGGTCGGCTATCGCGAGCGGCTGGACCTGCCCGACCACCACAGCGCCCTGGAGTGGCTGCGTCTGGCCGGCTTTCGCGTCAACCCGCACATCGCGGTCGTGGACAGCATCGATAAGGTCGCCGCTGCCTGCGGGGCTTGGGAGGCGCGGCGCGCCGACCTCGACTACGACATCGACGGCGCCGTCGTCAAGGTCGACGCCTTCGACGTGCAGAGGGCGCTCGGCAGCGTCGCCCGCGACCCCCGCTGGGCGATCGCCTTCAAGTTCGCTCCCTCGACGGTGACGACCCGCCTCCGGAACATCGAGGTCAGCGTCGGCCGGACGGGCGTGCTCACGCCATTCGCCGTCCTCGAGCCGGTCTTCGTCGGCGGGGTCACGGTCGAGCGCGCCACCCTGCACAATGAGGACGACATCCGCCGCAAGGGCATTCGCCCCGGTGACGACGTGGTGCTGCAGCGGGCGGGAGACGTCATCCCCCAGGTCGTCGGGCCGGTCACGCGCGGAGAGACGGAGGACGAGGAGGGCCGGCTCGTGCCGCGCGCCGCGCGCCATGCCGCTCTGCCCGAGTGGAGCATACCTCCGGTGTGCCCGGCATGCGGTTCGCGCACCGTCCGCGAGACCGGCGAGGTCGCCGTGCGCTGCCCCAACCGCTCGTGTCCCGCGCAGATCGTCGAGAGCATCAAGCACTTCGTGAGCAAGGGCGCGATGGACATCGAGGGTATCGGTGAGGAGACGGTGGAGGTACTGCACGACCAGGGCCTGATAGAGAACGTCGCCGACCTGTACGGCCTCCAGCGCGAGCACTTCGTGCGCATCGAGGACGGCAAGGTGGTCAACCTGCCGCTGTTCGGCGCCAAGACCCGCAAGGGGGAGACCGGCGCGCTCGAGATCGTCGAGGCCAAGCGCGCCGAGAAGGTCCTCGCCGCCATCGAGGCGTCCAGGCGCCGGCCGTTCGCGCGCGCTCTCTTCGCACTCGGGATCCGTCACGTCGGCTCGGTGACCGCACAGGCCCTCGTCGAGCGCTACCCGAGCATCGACGAACTCCTGGAGGCCGGCGCCGCCGAGCTCGCCGAAGTGCCCGGCGTCGGGCCGGTGGTCGCCGAGGCGGTGGAGCAGTATCTCGGCGACCCGCACAACCGCGAGACGATCGAGAAGCTGCGGGAGGCGGGCCTGACGCTCGTGGAGGACCGGCCCGCCCGGGCGGAGGGCGCCCTGACGGGTACGACCTTCGTGCTCACCGGCAAGCTGCCGGGGATGACGCGCGGCCAGGCCAAGGCGCTGATCGAGAGCGCCGGGGGCAGGGTCGTCGGCTCCGTCAGTCGGGCGACCGGGTACGTCGTCGCCGGGGACGACCCCGGCTCCAAGCTCGCGAGGGCGGAGGCGCTGGGCGTGCGCATCATCGACGAGGCGGGGTTCCGGGCTCTTGTCGAGGCCGGCCGCTCACCGGATGGTGCCCAACTGCCGCTCGTCTGAGATCGGGGCGGGCCCCCAAAGGTCTTCAAATCGGTCATGAACCTATCACTATCGGTCGCCTTGAAGCAGCCACAATAGGCTGCTCACTTCATATCCATTAATAATCGATTAATACTTCCTTCGCATCTCGCTTCTAGCGTCCGTCGTGCGACGCTTCCCGTCTCCGAGAAGCCCGCTGCCAGCGACAAGTGCTGGTACCTCCTATCTTCCTGCTGGTTCGCCCCGGCCCCGGGCGAACCGCACGGCCTGAGGGCCGGCGGAACGGTCGCTTTGGAGCGACCGGGCTCGTCGGCCCTCGGTCTGTTAACGGGAGCGAAGACGTGGGGCCGAGGATCGGGCTTCGAGCCTTGTCTCGCGGCGCCTCGTCGCCTCGTAGCGTCCAGGCACTACTCGCTTCAAGCGGCTACCCGCGACTTCACGCGCACTTCACGTGCACTCAACAATCGCGGGGCAGTATCAGTAGTGGCTCCAGTCGCTGACAAGCGATCACACCCCCCTCGAGGGTTCTCCCCCAAGACCCTTGAACGAGGCCCCGTCTCCCCGCGGGGCCTCGCCCCTTTAACCGTTCGAGTGCGCCGTGCGACGCGCAGATGCGCCCGGCTTGCGGCGACGCGGTCTTCACCCACCTTTGCGCTACGCGCGCCGCCAACTTTGCCGAATGATGCGTTCATGACAGGCGCGCTCGCGGAGTGTAGCCTCGGACAGGCCCGGGGTGAGAGCTCACGGTGACCCCGAGGGGGCTCCGACGGGCTTCGGCAAGGCGGTTGACTGGAGGAGTCATGGACAGCGTCATCCCGACACGGATGGGCGACGGCTCGCTGGTGCGGATGAGCCGTGCCGGCATCGAAGCCGAGGTACGCGACGGCACGGAGGCGGCCGTCCGGCGAGCCAAGGTCGAGCCGCTCGACGAGGGTGAGCTCGGCCACCTGGTCGACATCTTCGCCAGCCCCGCGCGGTTCACCGCCGTCGACATCGGCGACGAGGTGGTGCTCACCTCGGACGGCGTCGGCAGCCAGGACGCCGGCTCACGCATCAACGACCTGCAGAACTACGAGCAGACAGTCTGCACCGACACCGTCGAGCTCTACCATCACGACTACTCCTTCAAGCCGATCAAGCCGGTGCTGCCCTTCGAGCAGGCGACGATGCGCCGGGCGCAACTCCTGCTGACTATTCCGTGCAACTACGGCGCCATGCCGGACCTCGGGCGCTACACGGAACCCGACGGGCCGGTGCCCAACTGGTCGCGGCTACTGCCGCTGGGCAGGATCGACGACGCCCGCGCTGCCCAGGAGGCGGCCGTCGAGCTGGCCGTCGACGACATCGTCTACGTCGCCGAGGGCATGTACGAGGCGGGCGCCGACGGCATCAACCTCGACACCGCCGGCGCCGCGGGCGACGCCGACTTCCTGGCGGCGCTGCGCGCCATCGAGCGGATCCGCGCGAAATACCCGGACTGGGGCATCCAGATCGGCATGGCGAGCGAGTTCGTCCTCGGCATGCACGGCGAGCTCGAGTACGAGGGCGTACGGCTGGCCGGGCTCTGGCCCGAGGCGCAGATGCGCCTGGCGGCGCAGGCCGGCGCCTCGGTCTTCGGTCCGGCCGTCAACGTCAACACCGGCAAGTCGGTCGCCTGGAACGTCGCGCGCGCCTGCACCATCGTCAAGCCGTGTTCCCGCGCCGCCGAGATCCCCGTACACATGAACGGCGGCATGGGCGTCGGCGGCGTGCCCATGCACGCGCTGCCGCCGGTCGATGCCGTCTCGCGCGCCTCGCGCGCCTGCGTCGACATCCTGCGGCTGGACGGTTTGTAGATAGGAGCCGGCGACAACCACAGCCAAGGGATAGGGCATGGTGTCGCGTCGGGTATGGGCGGACTGCGGACCGCCGGAGATCTGGTGGCCCGCATGCAGCTGACGCGAAGGATGCGACTCCCCGAGGCCAAGGCGGCCGTGGCGGACAAGCTCGGCGTGGAGCCGGGAGATCTGAGCGACCCGGTGGTCATGTGGGACGTGCGACGTGAGCTCGGGCTGGGGACGATCCCCAGCGAGGACACGGCGACGACCGCCGACGCGCTGGCGATCGAGGCCAAGTTCACCATCACGGATGTGCTCGACCTGCCGGTGCGCTCGGTCGAGGCGTTCGCGGAGCGGACGCGCCGAGGTCCTGCCGTCTCCTGACGACCGTGGACACGCGTGGATGACGGATCCTCGACCGCGACTCCATCCCCGATCCGCGGCATGGCTCCTCTGCGGTAGACTTGGCACCGGGCCGGCGTAGCTCAGCTGGCAGAGCAGCCGCCTTGTAAGCGGCAGGTCGGCGGTTCGATTCCGCCCGCCGGCTCCAGAGTGCGCGTGCGGCGCGGGGCGGGTGCGCCGGATGCGGGGCATGGAGTGACGTGACGCGGCGCGCGTGGCCGTCACGATCGCCTTGGCGACGTTCGTGGTTTCTCCCGCCCCGCCCTCCGCGGCGCTCGCCGGCCGCCGCCTGAAGACCGGCCTCGGGGTCGTCGCGACCCGGTGGCGCGCCGTCGCCGGGCTGCTGTACAGTTGCGCGCGAGGCCTGCTTACCAGCGGTCGATTCGCTTCTCTCACACGTGGCTCTCCGCAGGCCCTGGTGACCGCCACGCCGTAAGCGGTCGACCCGGACGACGCACGGAGGTGATGCCATTGGAGCCCAGGATCCCCACACGCATGGGTGACGGGTCGCTCGTCGAGCTGACGCGTTCCGAGATCAAGGCCGATCTCGAGGCCGGTACCCAGATCGCGGCCAAGAAGGCCAAGGTGCCCGAGCTCACGCAGGAGGAGCTCGACCACCTGCTCGACATCTACGCCTCGGCGGCGCGGTTCACCGCCGTCGACATCGGCGACGAAGTCGTCATGTCGAACGACGGTACGGGGACCAAGCACATCGGCAACCGCGTGCAAGACCTGCAGAGCTACGAGACGGTCGTCGGCATCGACATGGTCGAGCTGTGGCAGGCCGACTATTCGTACAAGGCCGTCAAGACCAACGTGGCCCACGAGGGCCAGACCATGAAGATCGCCCAGGCGCTGCTCACCAACCCCGTGCAGTACGGCGCCATGCCCGACCTGGGCCGGTATTCCAAGCCGGACGGCCCCATTCCCAACTGGTCCGAGCTGCTGCCGATGGGCAAGATCGCCGAGGCGCGCGACGCCCAGGTGGAGGCGTGCGAGATGCTGGTCGAGGACATCGGCTTCGTCGCCGACGCCATGATCGAGGCCGGCGCCGACGGCATCGACATGGACACGACCGGGGCGGCGGGCGACGCCGACTTCCTCGCCGCCCTCACCGCCTGCCGCAAGCTGCGCACGAAGTACCCGTGGCTCGGCATCGAGATCGGCATGGCGGCCGAGTTCGTGCTCGGCATGCACGGCCAGCTCGAGTTTGACGGCAGCAGGCTCGCCGGAATGTGGCCCAAGGACCAACTGCGCATGGTCACCGAGGCCGGCGCCAGCATCTACGGGCCGGCCGTCAACATCAACACAGGCAAGTCGACCGCCTGGAACATCGCCCGGGCGATCACCTTCATCAAGCCGGCCGCCGAGGTCGCCACGATCCCCGTCCACGTGAACGTGGGCATGGGCGTCGGCGGCGTCCCCACGTGCCTCTACCCGCCGGCCGACGCGACCTCGCGGGCGAGCAAGGCCTTCGTCGAGATCCTCAAGATCGACGGCTACTAGGTGGGCACGGGCGACGCTCTCGGTATGGAGTCGGCCCACACGCAGGCGTCCGGCATGGGCGGTATGCGGGCAGCGGGAGATCTCGTGGCTCGGATGCAGATGACCAGACGCATGCGTCTCAAGGAAGCCAAGGAATACGTGGCCGGCAAGCTCGGCTGTTCGACGCGCGACCTCAGCGACCCCGTGGCCATGGAGCTGATCCGCAAGGAGCATGGCCTGGGGCTGCTCAGCGTGACGTCCGCCACGCACCCCGGCGAGGCGGGCATGATGGAGGCCAAGTTCAACATCAGCCAGCTGCTCGATATCCCGATCAACTGCGTCGAGCGGTTCAAGGAGCGGGCGCGCCTGTAAAGGTACGAGCCGGCGCGGGGAGGGGCGGGAGGCCCGCCCGTCGCGCGGCGGCCGGCCACGACGACAGGTGTGCCGTCGAGAGAGAGCCGAAGGGCGGGGCCGCGTGCGGCCCCGCCCTTCGGCGTGCCGGAGCGGGGGTGCGCCGCGCGTCCTTCGGAGGTGAGAGACTGGTGAGCGTCCATGCACTAATGGAGTATTCTGTGGTCCAATGGACCTGCTTGCAGGCTCGGTCGCCCCATCGTCGTCGCGTAGACCATGAATATTCATGAGCCTGGGGGTTGTGCCCGGCGGGCGCCGCGCACTAGAATGTCGCATTCGTCCGTGGACAACAGGAAAAAGGAGAACGATGCCTCGCGCATTCAAGCTGAGCCTGCTCATGGCGCTGCTCGCCATCGTGGCCCTCGCCGGCGTCATCGCCGGTTGCGGCGGCGACGGGGACACCGAGAGCAGCCCGAGCGCCAGCGCCGACACCACCAAAGCGTACAAGATCGGTATCACGCAGATCGTCAGCCACCCGGCGCTCGACGCCGCCGTCGAAGGCTTCAAGGAAGCCCTCGCCGAGAAGGGCTTCAGCAACGTCACCTACGACATGCAGAACGCCGAGGGCGACATGGCGACGACCGCCAGCATCGCCCAGAAGTTCGCCGCCGACGGGCTCGATCTGATTCTCGGCGTCGCGACCCCGACCACCCAGGCGGTGGTGAAGGCCGACAAGACGACGCCGATCGTCTTCACCGCCGTGACCGACCCCGTGGGCGCCGGTCTGGTCGCGAACCCCGAGTCGCCCGATGCCAACGTCACGGGCGTCAGCGACCTGCAGCCCGTCGAGCCCATCCTTGAACTGGCGAAGCAGTTCAACCCCGACGCCAAGTCGGTCGGCATCGTCTACAACGCCGGCGAGTCCAACTCGGTCTACATCGTGGAGGCCGCCAAAGAGGCCGCAGGCGCCATGGGGCTCGAGATCGTCGACGCCACGGCAGGCAACTCCTCCGAGGTGCAGGCCGCTGCCAAGTCGCTCGTCGGCCGCGTCGACGCCATCGCCGTGATCGGCGACAACACCGCCGTCACCGCCCTCGAGGCGATCGTCAAGGTCTGCAACGAGGCCAAGATCCCGCTGCTCGCCGGCGACACCGACAGCGTCAAGCGCGGCGCTGCCGCCGGGTACGGCTTCGACTACAAGGATCTCGGCATGCAGGCCGGCTACCAGGCCGCGATGATCCTCGGCGGCACGCCGATCGCGGAGATCCCGGTGGAGTACGCGGCCAACCTGCAGCTCTCGATCAACGAGACGGCCGCCGCGGACCAGGGCGTCACCATCCCGGCCGACCTCGTGAGCGAGGCCGTCAGCAAGTTCTGAGGCGTCTGGCGGCCACAATGGGCGCAGGCACGATAGAATCGTCGGGGCCGGGACCGCGAACAGCGGTCCCGGCCCCGACTACGGAAGTGAGCGGCACGTGGAAGTGATCATGTCCAGCGCCCTCGAGCAGGGCCTCATCTACTGCTTCATGGTGCTCGGCGTCTTCCTCACCTTCCGCGTCCTCGATTTTCCCGACCTCACCGTCGACGGCAGTCTGCCGCTTGGAGCCGCCGTCACGGGAGCGCTCATCGTGAGCGGGCAGTCGCCGCTCGTCGCCACCGCCGCCGGCGTGGGCGCGGGGCTTTGCGCCGGGGTCGTCACCGGCTTCCTGCATCTGCTGCTCAAGTCCGGGGACAACAACTCGACCAACTACGGTCCCAAGCTGCTCGCCGGCATCCTCACGATGACGGCGCTGTACACCGTCAACCTGCGGATCATGGGGCGCAGCAACACCCCGCTGCTCGGTGTCGAGGTCATCTTCGACAAGATCGGGGCGCTGTTCTCGCTCACCATGGTCGGGTGGAACGTCGTCCTCGTCGTCGCCGCGCTCGCCATCGTCGTCAAGTACATCCTCGACTGGCTGCTGCACACGGAGTTCGGGCTCACGCTGCTGGCCACCGGCGACAACGAGCAGATGATCCGGGCCATGGGCACCAACACCAACTTCACGCGCATCGTCGGGCTGTCCATCGCCAACGGGCTCGTCGCCCTGACCGGGTCGCTGGTCGCCCAGCAGCAGGGCTTCGCCGATGTGGGCATGGGTATCGGGACGATCGTCGCCGGCCTCGCCGGGGTGATCATGGGCGAGGTCATCTTCGGCGTGCGCAGTGTCAGCTGGGTGCTCTTCAGCGTCATCGGTGGCTCCATCGTGTACAGGCTGCTCATAGCCATCAGCCTGCGCCTCGGCATCGCGCCCACCGATCTCAAGCTGCTCACGGCGCTGCTCGTCGTCATCGCGCTCTCCATACCCACCGTCCGCCGCAAGGTGGTGCGGCTGTGAGCGCCCCGGCTCCCCTCGAGATAAGCGGGCTGCGCAAGGTGTTCTTCCCCGGCACGGCCAACGAGGTCGTCGCCCTCAACGGGATCGATCTGGTCGTCCCCGCGGACCAGTTCGTGACGATCATCGGCTCCAATGGCTCGGGCAAGTCGACGCTGCTCAACGCGGTCGCCGGCACCTTCCCCGTCAGCGCCGGCAAGGTCCAACTCGGTGACCGCGACGTCACGCGGCAGGCCGAGCACGTGCGCAGTCGCCTGATCGGCAGGGTGTTCCAGGATCCCCGCGCCGGCACGGCGCCGTCGATGACCATCGAGGAGAATCTCGCCATCTCGCTGATGCGCCAGAAGCGCAGCGGCCTGCGTCGCGGCGTGACGCACCGCCGCCGTGAGGTCATGCGCGCGCAGCTCTCACGACTCGGTATGGGCTTGGAGGACCGGCTCAAAGCCGGCGTCAACAAGCTCTCCGGCGGCCAGCGGCAGGCGATGTCGCTGCTCATGGCGACCATCGCCGAGCCGAGCCTCCTGCTGCTCGACGAGCACACGGCCGCGCTCGACCCAAAGGTCGCGGCCACGATCATGGACCTCACGGCCGCGATCATCGCCGAGCGCGGCCTCACGACGCTCATGGTGACGCACAACATGGAGCTGGCGCTGCGCTACGGCGACCGTCTCGTCATGATGCACGGCGGTCGCGTCGTCCTCGATATCGACAAGGAGCAGAAGGCGGCGCTCCAGGTGAGCGACCTCGTCGAGAAGTTCCACGAGGTCGCCGGCGAGGCGTTCGCCGTCGACCGCATGCTGCTCGAGTAGACGGGGGCGGCGAGGCGCTTGCGAGCGCTAGCCGCGCACCGCGCGGTCTGCCGCTGCGACGATCCTTCGCAGTTCCGCCTGAGCGTTCTCCTCCAGCGGTTGCGGGACGTAGCGCTCGAGGATGGCCAGCGCGCGCTCTCGCGCCACCTCCACCGGGTCGCGGTAGTGCTGGCCGTCGGGGCCGATCTCCTGGCTCACCGCGCGCAGGACCGCGTCTGGCATGTGCCGGCGCGTATGTGGCTGGGCGAGGAAGTGCCCTCCGGGACCCACGGCCTCGATCACGTCAAGCGCGAGCGACTCCTCATCCATGGGGATGTCGAGGAAGGCGTGCCTCGCGCGGTGGTAGAGATCGTCGTCGAGGATCAGGGCCTCGGGCGTGAACAGCTGATACGTGTTGGTGAGACCGATACCGGTGTACAGCTCGCAGCCGTCGAGCGGCACCTGCAACAACTGGAGCATCGTCTCGACGCCGGCGAGCCATGTCCCCGGCGCCGCCGCATCGGTGCCGCCGAACGGCCCGAGCGCCGGGAGGCCGAAGCTGTGCAGCAGCTCCGTGGCCAGGAAGCGGCAGCGGTCGTCGAGGGGGGATGTCATGGTGAGCGCCGTGCGCGGGTCGGCGTAGATCTGCATGATCGACCCGATCACCGGTGCGCCGGGCGAAGCGAGTTCATGGAGTACCGCCGCGGCGACGATCTCGGCGGCGCCCACGACGAAGGCTCCGGCCTTGGTCGCCGGCGCCGTCGTGCCGAGGTTCGGCATGGTGACGTAGCAGACGGGGATGCCGGCCTCGGCGAAGACCAGGCCGGCCTCGATCCCGTCCTTGTCGTGCGTGAGCGGCGAGACCGTGCCGATGAGGTCGCTCATGACAGGTCGGCGGCGGAGCTCTTCGGCCCCGCCGGCCACGGTGGTCGCCATCTCGACGGCCGCCTTCGCCAGCGCCTCGCCCTGCACCATGCCCATGAGGTGCTTGCTCGTGTTGTTCCAGCCGGCCTCGATCTCGTGGAGCTGGGCCGTCTCACCGCAGTCGCCGGCGCTCACCGTGGGCCACCAGTAGCAGATGGAGCCGAGGCAGTCCTGCATACGCGTGATCGCCTCGAGGTCGGCCTTGGTGGACGAGCGACGCTCGCCTGAGTGCCAGTCGACGACCTCCACGCCGCAGCCGTCGGTAGTGCCGTATGTCGCGCTGGAGCCGAGCTCGAGGTCGCAGGCGGCGTCCCGGGCGCCGAGCGTGAACCGCCGCGGCGCCAGGGCGAGCGCCTCGGCGACCAGCCGGCGAGGCAGACGGACGAGGTCGGAACCCTCGTCCACCCTGGCGCCGGCTCTCTTCAGGATCGCGAGCGCCTTTGGCGACTCGAAACGCACGCCCGTCGTCTCGAGGAGCCGAAGGGTCGCTTCGCGTAGCGGCTCCACTTCCGCCTCGTCATGGAAGCGCCACGGGAAGTCGGACCGCAGGGGCGCCAACGGCTGCTGCCGCGGTCCGGCCTGTTCTGCAGGAGCGCCCGCGGGTGGCGGCGCGGGCACTACCCCACCAGCTCCTTCGCCCGCTCCACCGCCATGCCGGCGTTGGCGCCGTAGCCGTCGGCGCCGATCTCGTCGGCGTAGGCGGCGGTCACCGGGGCGCCGCCGACCATCACCTTGACGGAGTCGCGCAGGCCCTCGGCCTTGAGCGCGGCGATCGTCTCGGCCATGTGCGGCAGGGTGGTCGTGAGCAGGGCGCTCATGCCGATGATCTTCGGCGCGTGCTCCTTGACGGCGGCGACGAAGTCGGCCGCCGTCACCCCGGTGCCGAGGTTGACGACCGTGAAGCCGGCCCCCTGCAGGAGCATGCCGACGAGGTTCTTGCCGATGTCGTGCAGGTCGCCCTCGACGGTGCCGATCACGACCACGCCGCCGCCGGCCTCGTCGCCGGCGGCCATGTGCGGGCGCAGCAGGTCGAGGCAGGCCTGCATGACGCGGGCGGAGAGCAGCACCTCGGGGATGAAGCACTCGCCGTCACGCATGCGCGTGCCGACGACCTCCATGCCGGGGAGCAGGGCGGAGTCGAGGATCTCCCGCGCCGTGGCCCCGGTGGCGAGGAGCGCCGTCGTGAGTGCGGTGGCCACATCGGCGTCGCCGGCGATGATGGCCTGCTTGAGCTGGTCGTTCATACGGGTCTCCTTCAGCCGACGCCGGCGGCGCGGTCGGTCTCTTCGACGATGGCATGGATGCGTGCGGCGACGTCGTTGGGTACCGGCTCGGGCCGGTACTCATGCAGGACGTCGCGCGCGGTCTCGAGGCACCGGGTGTAGAGGTCGGTCGACCCGCGCGCCTCCCAGTCTTCGCGCACGCGCCTGTCGAGCACCGTCGGCTGGCTGAGCTCGCGCATGTGTGTCAGCGTCGCGTCGAGGCTCAGGAAGTCGCCGAACGCGCCGACCTTGGCGATGTCCTCCACCGCCAGGCTTTCGTCGTCCACGCGAATGCCGCCGACCACGTGCTTGATCATGCGTGCGATCTCGTTGTCCATCACGAACTGCGCACTGTCGAAGGTGACGCCCGATTCGATCATCCCCGCCCCGTAGATCAGGTTGGCCCCTGCCAACGCTGCCGTGAGTCCGGTGAGGGTCTTCTCGTGACCGGCCTGCGCGTCACCGAGCTTGGAATCCGTCTACAACCCGGCCACGAAGCTGGGGAGCAGGTAGCGCCGCGCCATCTGCGCCACCGCGGCGCTGATCAGCGAGATCTCCGGCGAGCCGACGGATGCGGCTGCGAGCTTGAGGTCCATGGCGGTGGTCGAGCTGCCGTACATGACGGGGCAGCCGCGCTCGGTGAGCTGGGCCAGCGTGATGCCGGCCAGCACCTCGGCGTTGTGCGTGACGAGCGAGCCGGCCAGGGTGACCGGGCTGGATCCGCCGGCCATGGCCATGCTGAGGATGTTGTCCGGGATCCACC
This sequence comes from uncultured Actinomycetes bacterium, assembly GCA_963709345.1. GTDB lineage: Bacteria > Actinomycetota > Thermoleophilia > UBA2241 > UBA2241 > CAIXSE01. The sequence goes on along the minus strand of CAVPVX010000007.1, from coordinate 342,511 downwards.
AGCGCGACGACTCGATGACCACCTCGGTCACGTCGCGCGGCAGCTTGAGCGGGCTGACGGGGCAGACCCCGCTGTACAGGATGGGCCGCTCGCGCAGCTCGTCCTCGCCGCCGACGATCTCCGCGGCCATACGGAAGATCGCGTTGACCTCGAGCCGGCTGAGCGGACCGACGCCGATCGGCTTGGTGGTGTTGAGGAACTGCATCTCGCTGTTGTGGACCGCGCACGTGGACGGCGGCACTCCCGCGGCGCCGACGGAGATCTCGTGCGTGTCCATCTCGCTGAGGTAATCGTTGAGGCGGGCGATGTCGGCGATGTCCTGCTTGGTGGACTCGCGCTGCTCGCCCGTCTCCGGGTCGATCACGCGGAGGCCTTCGCTGAAGTTCGTGAAGGCGACCCGCCCCGGCTCCATGACGACGTCGTTCTTCGGGTCGCGCCCGTACAGGGTGTACCTGCTGGGCGCCGACCGGATCGCGTCCTCGGTGACGAACGGGGGGATGTGGACCATCCGCGTCTCGCGGTCGACCCGGCAGCCGCCGTCCTTGAAGATGTCGATCGCCTCGCCGTCCTCGACGAAGACGCCGGTGCGCTCGAGCACCTCGAGCGTGGCGAGGTGGATCTCGTCCAGTTCGGCGTCGGTGAACACGTTGACGCTCAGCCCGCGGCTGCGGGCGCCGCCGGCGTGCAGGTTCCGCTTCACAGCGGCCCTCCTTTGCTCGTGAGCTTCATCAGGCCCGGGTGTGCAGCCCGGCGCACTCCTGGAAGCGCGTGACGCTGTTGATCGGGACGCCCAGCACCTCGGCGATGTGGAACTTCGCCTCCATGGCGCCGGCGTGCGTCGAGTACGTGAGCTCCTGCACCGGGATGCGGCCGAGGCCGAGGTCCCGGCGCACGTCGTGCATGGCGATGGGGTCGGCGAGGTCGGCGACGGAGACGCCGAGCTTGCCGGCCACGTAGGTCTTGGCTTGCTTGAGGCGCATGCCCCGGGTCATCTGCATGCGGCCCACCAGATCTCCGGCGGTCCGCATTCCACCCATGCCCGAGGCGAGCGCGTGCGTGCACGCCATGCCCAGAGGGTCACCCACGCCCACCTACAACCCGTCGCACTTGAGGATGTCCACCAGTGCGCGCGAGACGCGAGACACGGCGTCGGCTGGGGGATAGGGGCTCATCGGCACGCCGCCGACGCCCATGCCCACGTTCGGGTGCACGGGGATCTCGGCGACCGCCATCGCCGGCTTGATGATCGTGCAGGCGCGCGCCACGTTCCAGGCCACGCTCTTCGTCGTGTTGACGTTGACCGCCGGACCGAAGATGGTGGCGCCGGCCTCCTGGGCGACCTGGACCTGGTCCTGGGGCCACATCCCGGCGAGGCGCCGGCCCTTGTAGGTGAGCTCGCCGTGCATCCCGAGGACGCACTCGCTGGCCATCCCGAGCTCGATCCCGCAGTCGGGGTGCCTGTGCTTGATCTTCTCGACCGCGGTGAGCGTGGCAAGCAGATCGCCGTCGCCGGCCGCGGCAGCGGTGTCGAAGTCCATGCCGTCGGCGCCGGCCTCCCACATGCCCTCGGCGACGAAGACCATGTCGGCGACGGCATGGTCGATGGCCGCCACCTGCGCGTCGCGCGCTTCCTCGATGCGGCCGAGCGGCATGAGCTCCGACCAGTTGGGGATAGGGCCGTCGGGCATGGAGTAGCGGCCCAGGTCGGGCATGGCGCCGTACTGCAGCGGCGCCAGCGTGTTGAGCTGGGCGACCTTCATCACCTGGGTCTCGTAGCTCAGGATCGTCTTGATCGCCTTGTACGAGTAGTCGATGGAGAAGAGCTCGAGCATGTCGGCGCCGCGGTGGCTCTGGTAGCTGTAGAGCTCGTCGACGCGCGCACCGGAGTCGAGATTGCCCGTGCCGTCGAAGCTGAGCACGATCTCGTCGCCCATGTCGACGGCGCTGAACTTCGCCTCGCTGGCGAAGATGTCGAGCAGGTGGTCGATCTCGGCCTCGCTCAGCGGTGGGGCCTTGGCGCGGCGGGCGCCGAGCTCCATACCCTCGACGAGATCGGCGCGGATCTCGCTCGGCGTCATCTCGACGAGCGAGCCGTCGCCGAGTCGTGTGCGCACGGACCGTTCCAAATGGTACCTCCAGGGTGAAGGCGATGATTAGTTAGTCACACAACTAACTGATGCGGTAGACTAGCAGACGACCGGAGGCTGTCAAGCGTCGGCGCTTGCGCACGGCGCCGGCCGGGGCGCCGGCGCCCCGGGAGGCGCCGCGCGTGCAGAAAGGGGCGGGGCGATGGGAAGGTACGAGCTGCCGATAAGCGATCCAACGCCGGATCTGCCGCCGACGGCGGTGCGCATCCTGGACGCCGCCAAGCGCGTGCTGTTTCGCGACGGGTTTCGCGCGCTGACGTTCTCGACCATCGCTCGCGAGGCCGGAGAGAACCCCGCTCTGATCCGCTACCACTTCGGCAACAAGGCGGGTCTGCTTACGGCGCTGGTCGACTCGGTGCTCTACCAGGAGAGCGTGGACCTCATCGAGCAGCTGACGACGGTGCCGGCGGGGGACGAGCGGCGGACGCAGCTCATGCGCCTGCACGAGGGTCTGCCGAAAGACCGGGATGCGTACCGCATGTTCTTCGAGGTCATCCCTCACGTCATCCGCGACGAGCACCTGCGGCCGCATCTGCGCGACCTCTTCGAGTGGTACCGACGCCTCGACGCCTGGGCGCTCAAGGATGCGGTGGACAAGGAGCCGCCCGCTCACATCGAGCCGCTGGCGATGCTCACCGTGGCCATCGCCGACGGAGTCGCCTTGCAGGTGCAGGCCGACCCCGACCTCGACGTCGGCCCCGCCTTCGATCTCTGGCGGCGTCTGGTGTTCGGGTACGTCGAGTCTGGCGGCGACCCGGACTGACCCCGGGCTTCGGCTGAGCAGCTCGCGGTCCGACCGCGGGCTGTGGCTCAGCGCCCTGCCCCGCCGCCCTACCCGCGCAGTTCCGCGTCCGCGGCGGCGCAGATCCTCGCGAGTTCCGCCGCCTTGGCCGCGTCCAGCGGCTCCGGCGCGTAGTTCTCGAGGATGTCGAGGCCGCGCTCGCGCGCGACCTCGAGCGCATCCCGCAGGTGCGCGCCGTCCGGGCCGATCTCCTGACCGATCGAGCGCTCCACGGTCTCCTTCATGTGACGGCGGGTGTGCGGCTGTCCCAGGAAGTGCCCGCCGGGCCCGACGGCGTCGATGACGTCGAGCGCCAGCGTCTCCTCGTCCAGTTCCAGGTCGCGAAACGCGCTCGTCGCGCGCCGGTAGAGGTCGTCGTCGAGCATCATGTGCTCGGGCGTGAACAGCTGGTACCGGTTGGTGAGGCCGATGGTGGTCATCAATTCCGAGCCGACGATGCCGGCGAGCATGACCGTGTGCGCCGTCTCCGCCGCGGCCAGCCAGCTGCCGGGCAGGTCGTCGTCGGTGCCGGCGTACCCCGTCATCGACGGCAGGCCGAAGTGATGGACGAGCTCGCCGGGCAGGAAGAGGCCGCGGTGGTTCAGAGGCGCCGTCGCCAGCGCGGCCGTGCGCGGGTCGGCGTGGACCGGCAGGGGGAAGAGGATGACCGGGGCGCCGGGATGCGCCAGCTGCACGCACACCGTCGGCGCTGATGAGCTCGGCGAAGCCCATCACGAGGGCGCCGGCCTTGGTCGCCGGCGCCGTCGTCCCGTAGGTGGGCATGGTCACGAAGCACACGGGGATGCCGGCCGCGGCGAACACGAGCGCGGCCTCGATGCCTTCCTTGTCGTTGACGAGCGGCTGGACCGTGCCGATGAGGTCGCTCATCGGGGGGCGGCGGCGCAGCTGCTCCGCCCCTCCCGCGATCACCGTCGCCATCTCGACCGCGTAGCGCGCCTTGCGCTCGCCCTGCACCATGCCCTGGAGGTGCTTCTGCGTGTTGTTCCAGGCCGCGTCGAGCTCGTGCAGGGTGTGGGTGTCGCCGCAGTCGGCGGCGGCGACGTTGGGCCACCAGAACTGGAGCGAGCCCAGGTAGTCCACCATCCGCGTGATGGCCGAGAGGTCGTCCTTGGTCGGCGGCCGGCGCACGCCGGTCCGCCAGTCGATCACCTCGGTGCCGCAGCCGTTGGTCGTGTTGAAGGTCTCGTCGCCGGCGAGGTCGAGGTCGAGCGTGCCGTCGCGGGAGCCGAGCCAGAAGTCGCGCGGGGCGCTCGCGAGCGCGCGCCCCACGAGGTCGGGCGCGAAGCGCACGACTCCGGACGCGCGGTCGACCTCGGCGCCGTGCTCCTCGAGGACGGCGAGCGCCTTCGGCGAGCCGAAGCGCACGCCGGTGCGCTCGAGCACCGTCAGGACGGCGTCGCGGTAGCGGTCCAGACGCGCCGCGTCGTAGAACGTCACTTTGAAGTCGGAGCCGAGCGGCAGCAGCGGCTGCCGTGTGCTGAGGTCCAGCTGAGAAGCCATCGTCGTCCTCGCTGTCTTTCGTCGCAGTGGCGCTCGCGGCGGGCCGGCGGCGGGCCGGCCCTTCGACGCCGGCTATTTCACGCCGGCGTGCCTTTTGAAGCACTCCACGGAGTTGATCGGGATGCCGAGAACGTCGGCGATGTGGAACTTCGCCTCCATCGCGCCCGGGTGGTCGGCGTACGTCAGGTCCTGCACCTGGATGCGGCCGAGGCCGAGGTCGCGGCGGATGTCGTGCATCGCCACGGTGTCGCTGAGGTCGAGCACCGAGCAGCCGAGCTTGTCGGCGACGTACTGCTTGGCCTGCGGAAGGCGCATTCCCCGGGTCATCTGCATGCGGGCCACCAGATCTCCGGCGGTCCGCATCCCGCCCATGCCCGAGGCGAGCGCGTGTGAGGAGGCCATCCCGAGGGGGTCTCCGATGCCGACCTACAACCCGTCGAGCTTGAGGATGTCGACGAGCGCCTTGGAGGCGCGCGACGTGGCGTCGCTCGGAGGATACGGTGTCATCGGGACGCCGCCGACACCCATCCCGGCGTTCATGTGGACGGGGATGGTGGCCTCGGCGGTCACCGGCTTCACGAGCGTGCAGGCGCGAGCGGTGTTCCAGGCCAGCGACTTCGTCGTGTTCACATTGACCGCCGGCCCGAAGATGGTGGCGCCGGCGGCGGTGCAGGCGCGGAGCTGCCCGAGCGGCCACTGGCCGGCCAGCCGGTCGCCGTCGAACTCGAGCTGACCGTGCATGCCGAGCACGAGCTCGGCGGCCTGGCCGATCTCGACGCCGATGTCGGGCCACGTCTCACGGATCCTCCGAGTGACGTTGAGTGTGGCCAGCAGATCGGCGTCGCCGGACGCGCCGGCCGTGTCGAAGTCGAGGCCGTCGGCGCCGGCGGCGACCATCGCCTCGGCCACGCACCACATGTCGCGCTCGGCGTGCTCGACCGCCTCCTCCTGCGCGGTCCGCGCCTCCGCGATCTTGCCCAGCGGCATGAGCTCCGACCAGTTGGGGCAGGGGCCGTCGGGCTGCGAGTACCGCCCCAGGTCGGGCATGGCGCCGTAGTTGAGCGGGATCACCGTCTGCAACTGCGCGTCCTTGAGCATCTGCGTCTGGAACGAGAGCACCGTGCGCACGGCCTTGTACGAGTAGTCGTGATGCCAGAGCTCGATCATGTCGGCGCCGTGATGGTTCTGGTAGACGACCTGCTCGAGGATCGGCGCGCCGAGATCGGCGTTGCCCGAGCCGTCGAACCCGAGGATCACCTCGTCGCCGTAGTCCACCGAGGTGAACTTGGCCGGGGAGGTGAAGATGTCGAGCAGGTGGTCGAGTTCACCCTGGGCGAGCGGCTCGACCTTCGCTCGCTTGACCGCCGCCTCAGTCCCGGCGTGCAGGTCGGTCTCGATCTCGGCTCGCGTGAGCTCGGCGAGCGAGCCGTCGCCGAGCCGTGTCGGGATGCGCTGTGCCATGGTCCCTCCCGGGCGCCCGCGGGCGTTGGACGAGTGGATTTGGTTGTTCACATAACTAACGCGATGGTCCCCGCACGATACCGAGTGCGTCGCCGGAGTGTCAAGGCGTCGCTCTGGCCGTTCGCATGCGGGGGGAGCAGGTTCGCGCGACCGGCACGCGAGGTTTGCCGCACAATCAGCCATTGCCCGATGCGGGATCTCTGCGTAGCATCTTCCGGGACGGCGCGGTCGGCCGGTCCGCGCCGGCGCGCCCGCACATGCGAGGGGGGAAACACGGTGGAAGCGACGATCATCACACGGCTCGGCGACGGCTCGGGAGTGGCGCTGACGCGCAGTCAGCTGCGCGCCGAGGTCGAGGAGGGCACGGAGGCGGCGGCCAGCTCGGGCCAAGTCGCCGCCGCTCGAGGACGCCGAGCTCGAGCACCTTCTGGATATCTTCGCGACTTCGGCGCGCTTCAGTGCTGTGGACATCGGCGACGAAGTCGTCCTCAGCTTCGACGGCACCGGCACGCAGCAGCAGGGCAGTCGGGTCGACGCTCTGCTGCAGTACGAGCAATGCTTCGCATCGGACTCCTGCGAGCTCTACCACATCGACTACTCGTACAAGGCCGTCAAGACCATCGTCGGCTCCGAGCAGCAGGCGATGAAGGAGGCCCAGGAGCGCGTCACTATCCCGGTACACTACGGTGCGCAGCCGGACCTTGGGCGCTACTCCGAGCCCGACGGCCCCTGCGGCAACTGGTCGGAGCTGCTCCCGGCGATGCGGATCGACGAGGCGCGCGCCGCTCAGGAAACCGCGGTGGAGCTGGCCGTCGACGACATGCTGTACGTGGCGGGGCAGATGTGGGAGGCCGGCGCCGACGGCATCAACTTCGACACCGCCGGCGCCGGCGGTGACGCCGACTTCCTCGCGACGCTGCTCGCCGTGGAGCGGCTGCGCGCGAAGTACCCGGACATGGGCATCATGGTCGGCATGTCCGGCGAGTTCGTGCTCGGCACGCACGGGCAGCTCGAGTACAAGGGCGTGCGGCTGGCCGGGCTCAAGCCCGCCGGCCAGCTCGAAGTGGTGCAGGAGGCCGGCGCCACCGTCTTCGGGCCGGCCGTCAACGTGAACACGAGCCGCACAGTCGCGTGGAACACGGCTCGTGCGCTCACCTTCATGAAGCCGTGCATGGCGGTCGCGAAGATCCCCGTGCACGCCAACGTCGGCATGGGCGTGGGCGGCGTGCCCATGAACGCATTCGCGCCCGTCGACGCGATCTCACGGTGCTCGCGTGCCTGCGTCGACATCCTGCACCTGGACGGTTTGTAGGTCGGGTCGGGCGACTCCTTCGGGATGCCGGTCGCCCATGCCGTGGCCTCGGGAATGAACGGGCTGCGCGCCGCCGGAGATCTGGTGGCGCGGCTCGAGATGGCCAAGGGCATGAGACTGGCAGACGCGAAGCGGACGGTGGCCGGCGCGCTCGGCGTCGCGGTCGCCGACCTCAGCGACCCGCTCACCATGCACGAGGTCCGCGGCGAGCGGCGGCTGGGGCGGCTCTTCGAGTCGGAGACGACCTACCCGCACGATCCCAGCCCGCAAGAGGCGAAGGCGAACATCGCGGCGCTGCTCGGGCTGTCGCGGCGCGACGCCGCCGGCGGGCTGGAGGCCGCCGCCGACCGCTGAGCGCCGCCCGCCTCGGGTAGGGTTGCGGCATGGGCACACACACGGAGACGTCCTCTCTCTCGCTCACGTTCGCGGGGCACTCGACGGTGCTCCTCGAGCTGGATGGCGTGCGGTTGCTCACCGACCCACTGCTGCGCCGGAGGATCGGCGTCCTGATCCGGCGCAGCCCCGTCCCGCCGCCGGATGTGCGGCGCGACCTCGACGCCGTCCTCATCTCGCACGCCCACCTCGACCACCTGGATGTGCCGTCGCTGCGGCTCATCGACCGGCGCACGCCGGTCGTGGTGCCCCGTGGCCTCGGCAACCTGCTGCGACGGCTCGGCTTCGTGCCGCTCGAGATGGACGTGGGGGACGAGGTGGAGATCGGCCCGGCGGGCGCGGTCGGGTCTTCCGGTTCCGCACGCGTGCGCGTGAAGGCCGTCCCCGCGGACCACGCCGGCATCCGGTACCCGCTTGCCGCGGAGTCGGCCGCCCTTGGCTACGTCGTCGTCGGCGGGCTCAGCGCCTACTTCGCCGGCGACACCGGCCTGTACGACGGCATGCGTGACCTGGCGCCGATCGACGTCGCAGTGCTGCCCGTCGGTGGCTGGGGCCCGCGGCTGCCCGACGACCACCTGAACCCGCTTTCGGCGGCCAGAGCGCTGCAGTTGCTGCGGCCGGCCGCGTGCGTGCCCGTGCACTGGGGCACCATCTACCCGCCGTGGCTGCCGCCGGAGTTCAACGCCAAGTGGGCCGAGTGGCCACACGCCTTCGCCCGGCATGCGGCGCACCTTGCGCCGGAGGTCGACGTACGCGTGCTGCGGCCGGGCGAGACGACGGTGTTCGCGCCGGCGGAGAGCGGGGGAGAGGCGGCCAAGGAGTGAGCGCGGCGGCCGGCTTCAGCCGGCCGCCGCGCTCGTCTGCTCTTTCAGCGGCGCCCGCCGGCGCCGCGCACCACGCTCGGGGAGTGCCCCGCCGCTGTGGCGTGCGCCTGCGGGGCGCCTCAACGCGACGAGACGACGCCGGTCAATCGTCGAAGTCGCCTTCTGCACCCTTGTCGACGTCCAGCGACTTCGCCCGCTCCACGATCTTGGCGTCGGTCCACTCGGCCGGATCCTCGATGCGCCCGACCTTGGCCCCGAGGTCGTAGGACCCGGCCTCGAGGATCGCCTCGACGGCGAGCGGCGCGGTGTCTCCCGTGCCCAGCACATCGGTCATCATCTTGTAGGCGAAGTCCTCGACGCGCCTGGCCATCCGCTCGCGGACCTCCGCGGGCTGCGCCAGGAACCGGTTCTCGAAGGGGAGGTTGAGGTTCTTGTAGTTGCCCTTCTTCCAGCCCTTCTCGTCGGCGTAGGCGACCACCTCGGCCCACATCTCTTCGGTCACGCCCTCGCCTTCCACCTTGATGAACTCACCGTCGGGGCTGAGCTGGGCGTTGCCGTAGTCGTTGACCTCGAGGCCCCAGGAGATCATCTGGAGGGCCGTGGCCACGTTGGCCTTGGTGGTGTGCGTCTTGGCTGCGATCTCGCGAAGCCGCTCTGAGCTGTTGCCCGACGTGCCGTGCTGGGCGCCGCTGACGTTGTAGGGCGTGAGGGCCTCATGGACGGCGGCGGTGAGCTCGACCTGGATGCCGGCGTCGGACGCCTCGAGGCCGTGCGTGGTCCCGTTGTTGAGCGCGATCCAGTCGGCGAAGATGCCGTGCGCGTTGAGCCCCTGGATGAGGAACAGCGCCTCGTCCGGCGTGGAGAGCCCGGTGGAGCCCTTGATCTCCCCGATCTCGGTCTCCAGACCGGCCCAGGCCGGGATGCACGGGCTGACGGCGAGGTTGGCGAGCAGGTTCTGGTCGTTGGGCTGGTGGGAGGCGTCGATGGCGATGGACGTGATGCCCGCCTCGAACATGGTGGGGACCTCGACCATGGCCTGCGCGAGGTCCGCGTCGTTCTTCATGCCGTAGTGGTCGGCGTGGATGGCCACGGGAATCGTGATGCCCATCTCGTTGCACAGGGCGTCGACGATGCGCGCCATGTTCCAGTAGTTCACCGGGCAGTACGCCTTCTGCCCGCCTTCGGACTTGGCGATCTCGATGATGAGCGCGGCGTTGGCCCTCTGCGCGGCCCGCAGCGCCCCACGGATGACGAAGGAGTTGCGTCCGTTGGCCGCCATCGCGATGGCGTTGCCTTTGGCCCGCATCGCCCGGTCGATGACCTTGCCGCTGACGAGCAGCGCCTTGGAGTTCGGGAACAGGGCCTTGATGGTGGGAGGTCGGCCCACCTGGAGGGCTCTCTCGAAGTTCTCTGCGTGCGCCATGAACGTCTCCTTCAGGGGGGGTATGGATTCACTATAGGGGATTCTATCGAATCTGGACTGCGAATATGCACACGATTGACCGAAAAGTCTCAGGGAAGCACAGGTCGCGGCGGGTCGTACGCGCTGCAGGGGGTGCGGCCGCCCGCCGGCCGCGCTGACCACGTCGTACCCAGAGATCGGCAGAAGCCGGTGTCACCCGCGTGGCGCCGGCTTCTGCCGTGCCCGGGCTGCAGTGGGCCGCTCCGGCTGGTAAGCTTCTCCGACCTCGATCGGAAGGATCTCCCCATGACACTCCGTTCTTTGCGTCTCCTCGCGTTCGCCGCTGCACTCGCCCTCGGCTCAGGGCTGCTGCTCGGCTGCGGTTCATCTGGTGACGACGCTTCGCCGAGCCCGTCCTCGTCCGCCGCGACGGAGGCGGAAGTCATGATGAGCGCCATCGCCGAAGGCCAGTTCGAGGGCGTCGACATGAAGCCCGTGGCGGCCGCTGTCGCCGAGTCGAAGAACGTCGCCGGCGGCTACTTCGTGGCCGTGAAGTTCGACTCGTCCGAGGGCGAGCAGGTCGGCGTATGGGCGACCAAGTTCCTCGACGCAAGCTCAATGATCTGGGTGGTCGACGACGTCGCCGAGAAGACGACGCAGTGGCCCACACCCGGCTCATCCAGCGATGACAACTACACGATGGACGACCCCGGCGCTCAGGAGGCGTTGAACGGCGTCAAGTAGGCGTGGGGCCGGGCGCGGCGGGCCAAGCCCGTAACGCACCTCACGTGGTAGACTCTTACGCGGCCGGTGTGACGCTCGCCTCTCGCCAGGCAAGCTCGCACCGGCCGTTGCCGCGTACGGGGCCGGTCCGCCCGTCAACGGATGACGACGATGGCGCTCCCCGACTCGATCTGCGTTCCCTGCAGGGTGCGCTGCGTAGGTCGTGTGCTGGTACGTCGCCGGGGCCGCGGGTACCTGGCCGCCGCGGCGCTGCGCCTGTTGCTCCGGCACACCGGCGTCGACGGAGCCGGCGCCCCGAAGCTGCGTCCGGGCGCGGAGAGGAAGAGGAGTGGAGCCGACGCGCGGAATCGAACCGCGGACCCCTTCATTACGAGTGAAGTGCTCTGCCAGCTGAGCTACGTCGGCTCGGGTGAAGCCTTGGCATTCTAGGGCACGGGGAGCGCGCGCGCAAAGCGGCGGCGCGCATGGAGCGTCCGCAGCGCGCGCAAGCGATTGTCGCCCTCGGGTCTACACCCTAGAATACGCTCGCAAAGACCACCAAGGTCGGGGGTGGATGGAGCCTGTACCCGCGACCGAGGCAAGGGGATGCGTGTGAGCGGCCCACCAGCCGAGATCCGGGTACTGCTGGTCGACGACCATGCCATCGAACGCCAGGGCGTGCGGGCGCTGCTCGAGGCGCAGCCGGACATCACCGTGGTCGCCGAAGCCGCCGACGGTCTCGAGGCGCTGCCCCTCATTGGTTCTTGCGACCCCGACGTCATCGTCACCGAGACGATCATGCCGCGCATGAACGGCCTCGAACTCACCGATCGGCTGCTGGGGCGCTACCCCCACCTCAGGATCGTCGTCCTCACGCGCAACGATCGCCAGGACTGCCTGCTCCGACTTGTCCGGGCCGGCGCCGGCGGCTACTTGCTCAAGACGGTCGACAAGGAGGACCTGATCGCCGCTGTCCGCGCCGTCGTGAGCGGCGGCCGGGTCCTGCAGCCGCAGGGGCTCGAGACCGTGCTCGGGGACTACCCACACCTGGTGCGCGAGCCGTCCGCGCTGCGCGCCGCCGGCGAGCTCACCGCGCGCGAGCGCGAGGTGCTCAAGCTCATCGCCGAAGGCAACACCAATCAGGATGTCGCCGATCTGCTGTGCCTCAGCCGCAAGACGGTCGAGACGCACCGTGGCAACATCATGGACAAGCTTGACCTGCACAAGGTCACCGACCTCGTCAGATACGCCATTCGCGAAGGGCTCGTCGGTCTCGACTGAACCCCCGTGCGCCTCCGCGTGCGGTTCAGGGTGCCGGCAGCGCCTCCACTTCTGCGCCGATCTCCGCCGCGAGACCGGGGTAACCGTGGCCCAAGGGAGTCACAACGCGTTGCGCTACGTCCGGCGTCACCGCTCCGTGCGTGGGGAGTCGCCGTACAGCCTCAATGGGGGGAACACCTGATTCGATGCGCGGCAGCTGCCGGCGGGCCGTCCGTTCAGTCGCCCGGGGTTGTGCCCTCATTAAGGACAGCGACAGGAGGGAGCCTGGGCGGCGTGGTACGTGATTCGAGAGCGGAGAAGTCGTGGGGGAACCGCGGATCGCGGCACGTGCGCTGAAGTGGGCGGAGTTGTTATGATGTTCACAAGCGTGCAGTGGCCGGAGACGCGGGTTCGTTCGACCCGCCCCCGAGCCTAAGAAGTGAGCGTCGGCGACGTTGCGGCACGTCCGTGTGCTCCGGCATCCGGCGGATGGCGCGCCGTCGAATACGCCATTCAGGTGACGAACTGGAGAGGGGAATGACCGAGCCAGCGACCACAGCGCAAGCCAGGGAGCTGCACAGGCAGTTCACCGAAGCCGTCTTGGGCATGCCGGGCGGTGAGAAGATCGAGATCTGCCAGTAGTGCGGCACTTGCACCGGCTCCTGCCCGACCGGCATCAAGATCACGGACCTGATGTGCAGCCTCGTGCCCAAGGACGGCAAGAACCCGGCGATGAAGAAGTACTTCGTGGACAGCGTCCACGAGCACGGCCGCAACCTTGAGGTCGAGTTCATGACCAAGTACATGCTCGCCGAGGAACCGGGGCATGCCCTTCCGCTTCCGGCAGGTCGGGCTCCAGCTCTCTACCGCCGGCCGCCTGCCGCTGGCCGCCACGAACATCCGCGGGTGCGACGAGCTGGACAAGATCTCGGCCTATCTGGACGCTCAGGAGGAGAAGGCCTGATGAGGTATCTGTACTATCCGGGGTGCTCCGCCGAAGCGACCGGCAAGGCCTACGACATCTCCACCAGGGCGCTCATGGAGAAGCCGGGCGTGGAGCTCTCGCTTCCGGTGGCCGCCACCGCCGAGCGTGTCGTCGGCATGGTCCGCGAGAAACGCGGGGCGGCGTGACCGGCGGGCGCAGCCTGGCCGGCGAGCGGGGCTCTGCGGGCACACCGCCTGCAAGCGCCGGCATCGTGGTCTTCACGAGTCATGGCGTGCCGGCCCTGCGGACTGTCCTTCGCGGCATCCGCGAGACGGTGGACGACCCGTGGGAGCTCGCCGTGTTCGCCAATGACGCGCCTGAGCAGGTGGCAACATACCTGGTGCGTCAGTACCTGCGCGGCCGCATCAGCGGCTTCGAGCTCGACAGCGGCTCCGCCCACGGCGAGCACTGCGGCCTCGACCGCCTGCATCGCCTCGTCGAGGGCGACTATCTGGTGAGGGTCGACGACACCCTCGTGTTCCAGCCGGGATGGCTGGACAAGGCGGTTGCCGCGCTTGAGGCGGACGCGAAGATCGGGTGTCTTTCGCTGGTGCCGCCACACGACTACCATCGCGGCCGTGGCCGCCCGCGCACGGTGCACATCGAGCCGGTCGAGGTCGACCACATCGACATGCGCTGCTTCGTCACGCGGCACAAGCTCGTGGAGCGTCACGAGTGCGAGCTCATAGGCGAGGAGCCGGGCGGCTGCCGCTTCCAGGAGAATCTGCGCCGCGCCCGTCGCACCCTTGCGTTTCTACCCGGGCTGGTGACGGCGCTCGAGCTTGCGGAGGTGCCGCCCGGGACGGACGGGTGCGGCCACGAGGACGAGCTCCCGGCGCACGAGGGCGCCACGGGGGCCATGCAGCGACTGGAGCAAGCCTACGACCTGGGCGACGATGTGCTGCTCACCTGCATGGCGTGCGGCGCCCCCGAGCTCGAGGTCCTCGCCGCGCGCATCAAGTTCTGCGAACGGCATCAGGTCGCCATCGGGTTCTGGTACGAGCTGCGCTGTCCCGAGTGCGGCGAGCTCCACTACAAGGACGATCTGCAGTTCCGCTGCCCGGAGTGAGCAACGCCGGCGGTCCAGCGAAGGGCGCGTCGGGCGCGTGCCCTTCGGTATCGCGGCGGTGCGGTGAGCGACGCGTCGACAACAGACCCTCGCGCCGTCCGCCTGAGCGTGTGCGGCGTGACCGGGTGGGTGCGCAACACCTCTGCAGGGGTCGAGATCCTGGCGGAGGTCTCTGCGGCGCAGGTGGATGAGCTCGTCGTCGCGCTGCCGGCGGAGGCCCCACCGCGAAGCCACATCGCCGCCATTGTGGTCGCGCACGTTGAGCCGAAGCGTACAGCGCGTTCACGCTCGGCGACCACGGGGGGACGATGCAGAGTCGCTCTGTCGCGCTTTTCACGACTCCCGCCCGACGAGCTCTGCCTCGAGCGCCTCGATCAGGTCGTCCCGCGCAATTGAACACGAACATACGCGCGTATTCACCGGGCCGCCACATCACGTGGTTCCGTCGCCGTCGTGGTGTACCATCGTCCTGCAACGAGCGGGCGGAGGGGCTCGCTTGGCGAACGGAAGGGGCATTCGGTGAAGCGTCTGTTCATCCTCCTGACCATCCTCATCTTGGCGGTCTCAGTGGCTGCATGCGGTGGGGAGACCACCACCACGACGCCCGCTGACAACGGATCGGCAGACGGCGCCACGACAGAGCCTACAGCAGATGAGTCGGGCGGCGATGGCGGGTGGGTCGAGGTCATGTCCATGAACGGATCTGCGAGCAAGCGGTCTCCGTCGTTCACGCTCGAGGGCGGTGAGCAGAAGCTGGAGTTCACCATGGAAGGCGAGACGATGCCGGTCATGGCCGCCTACGTCGAACAGGCCGACTGGGATCTTGAGAAGGATGGTGGCTTCCCAGCGGCGTGGCCCGACGAGGCCGGCTCCGATTCGAGCATGCTGGACAAGGACGCCGGTGACTACATCGTTCAGGTCGAGTCGGCCAACTGCGACTGGACCGTGACGCTCCTCGAGAAGCGCTGACGCGCAGAGGCCTCCGGCGCAGCTATCTGCGCCGGAGGCCTCATGCCGCTGGGCGGACCCTGGTGGACCCCGCGACGGTGCCGGCCGATCGACGGCCGGCCATCCTCACCAGGTGGCGCCAGGCCAGGCCGGCTTCTTCAGGACGTATGCCGCGGTCGCGGCTGCCGTCGTCCTCCGAGCTCGTGCCGGCGGGCTATCAAAGCGCGCGAGCGGCCTGCGGACGGTCCGCGAACGGCTCGCCGCAAGGTGCGGAATTGGGTGCGGTTGGTGCTGGTGGCGAAGAGGCAGCGGGTAGAAAGTGCCGATGAGCGGGGAAGTCTTGGAGCCCGGTCGCGGACTCGAACCGCGGACCCCCTCCTTACCATGGAGGTGCTCTGCCGACTGAGCTAACCGGGCTAGCTGGTGGGGGAGCCAGGATTTGAACCTGGGTAGGCTGCGCCAACGGATTTACAGTCCGCCCCCTTAACCACTCGGGCACTCCCCCGGGAGCCGTGGAATCCTACGCGAAAGCGGGGGCGCTTTCAACCGCGACGGGCGCTCGCCATGGTGCGCGGGTGGGCTGATCGCACACAGGCGCCGGCATCTGCATCGCGGACGCGTGAGAGCGCCGTCATCTGGTCGGGATGACGCCGCTGAACGCGGCCGCCGGCCCTGGCCGAAGGCCGGTGAGCGGCCGCTCCGGGTGCGGATTGAGCGCCAAATGTGCCTGTGGTACCGTAGGCATCCGCCGTGGCGGCGTAGCTCAGGTGGTCAGAGCAGCGGAATCATAATCCGCGTGTCGTAGGTTCGAGTCCTACCGCCGCTACCAGCGTTTTCTCCCGCGGCGCCGCTCCGACATCCCTGCTCACGGCACGACCGTGCTATCTTCCCTGCCAAACGGGATGGCGGTCGGCCGGGTGCGTCGACGTCGATGGCGAAAGGCGGGGGCGATGACACTCTCTTGGCTCAGACGGCGTGTGACGATGGCCATCGTCATCGCGGCGGTCGTGGCGGCGGCAGCAGCGCTGTTCTGCCTCGGCGGGTGCGGGGGCGACGGGGCGGACGACGGTACCGGCGGCGGATCGGGCGAGCCCGAGGCCGTCGACCTGGAGGGCACCGAGTGGACCCTCGTGCGCTGGCGCGAGAGTGGACTCGACCCCCTCGACTTCACGATCACGGCGGCCTTCGCCGACGGTCAAGTATCCGGGACGAGCGCCGTGAACACGTACTCCGGCTCGTACACGACCGGCCCCGGCAACGACTTCTCGGCCGGCAAGCCGGCCGTGACGATGATGGCCGGCCCCGAGGCCGACATGGAGGCGGAGTCGGTCTATCTGCGGCTGCTGGAGGATGCGGCCTCCGTCCACCTGGCGGGGAACACGCTGACCCTGTTCGGCTCCGACGGCGCCGAGTCGCTGGTGTTCAGCGCCGCCACGTGATCAGGCCGGACGGCCGATGACGTGGAGCCCGGTGTGAGCACCCCGGCGAAGGACCCGGTGTGACGACCCCCGGGCGTCAGGAGCCGGGCCCGCCGCCGCTCACGACGCTGCCGGCGGTCTCGCCGCCGTCCATCACGATCACCGAGCCGGTGAAGTACGCGGCTTCGTCGCCGGCGAGATAGGCGAAGAGGCCGGCGAGCTCCTCGGGCATCGCGTGACGCCCGAGCGGGATGCGCCGGTTCACCTCGTCGAGCATCTCCGGCGTGTACTCCGCCTCCTGCATCGGCGTGAGCACGTAGCCGGGGCAGACGGCGTTGACACGGATCCGGGGCGCCCACTCCAGCGCCAGCGACCTGGTGAGCGCCACGAGCCCGGCTTTGCTGGCGTTGTAGTCGGCGTAGTACCGGTAGCCGACGAGGGCGTTCGTCGAGGCGGTGAAGAGGATCACGCCACCGTCGCCGGCGAGCATCGCGCGACCGGCGGCCTGGGCGACCCAGAAGGCGCCGCTCAGGTTGGTCGCGATGACCTGGTCCCACTGGCCGGCGCCGATGTCGACCGCCGGGCTCCGCACGCTCGTCCCGGCGTTGTCGATGAGCACGTCGAGGCTGCCGATGCTCGCGAAGGCACGCTCGACCTGCTCCCGGTCGCTCACGTCACACTGGACGACGTCCGGCCCCGGGCGGCGCGCCAGGATGACGACCTCGCACCCCTCGTCGCGAAACCGCTGCGCCGTCGCGGCGCCGATCCCGCTGGTGCCGCCGGTGATCACCACGCGCTTGCCGGCAAGACCCGCCATGACGTCCTCCCTGTTCGTCCGCCTGCTGTCGTCCGCGACTCCCTGTATCCTATCTGTGTGGAGACCTCAGCCGGCCAAGCCGCCGTCATCGGCGTCGTCAGCGACACGCACGGCCATTACGACGACCAGCTCGACGCCCTGTTCGCCGGAGCGCTGCACATCGTGCATGCGGGCGATGTGGGCAGCGGCGTGCTGCCTCGTCTTGAGGCGCTGGCGCCGCTCACCGTCGTTGCCGGCAACACCGATCCGCCTTCGTGGGAGGATCTACCCTTGCAGGCCGAGGCGGAGGTCGCCGGCCTGCGCATCATCGTCTGCCACATCTTGTCGAGTCTCATGGGGCGCCACGACCCCGTGACGGAGGGGTACGACGTGGTCGTCAGCGGCCACAGCCACCGGGCCGCCGTCGAGTGGAGGGGGGAGACGCTCTTCCTCAACCCCGGCTCCGCAGGCAGGGCGCGCTTCGGCGGGCCGCGCACGTGCGCCTTGCTCACCGTCGGGTCGGCCGGCCGGCCGGAGCCCCGGATCGTCACGCTCGGCTGAGGTCCGTGCTCCGGCGGGGGGCGGTCCGCCGGTCCGGCGTCTGGCGACGCCGCCGGCAGTCCGGTCAGTGTGCCCGGACGGCTTCGTAGGCGGCGAGCGCGCGCAAGCGAGCCTCGCCGTGCTCTACGAGCGGCTCCGGGTACGTCGCATCGAGTCGCACTCCGGCGGCGACGAGCGCGGCCTGCGGCGCCTCCCACGGCGCATGCAGGTGCGGCGTATCGAGCTCCGCGATCTCGGGCGCCCAGCGGCGGACGTACGCGCCGTCCGGGTCGAAGCGCCGGCTCTGGGTCACAGGGTTGAAGACGCGGAAGTACGGCGCCGCGTCGGCCCCGCAGCCCGCCACCCACTGCCACCCCAGTGTGTTGTTTGCGAGGTCGGCGTCGACGAGGGTGTCCCAGAACCACGCGGCGCCGTCCTGCCAGGGCAGAAGCAGGTCCTTGACGAGGAACGAGCCGGCGAGCAGCCGTGCGCGGTTGTGCATCCAGCCGGTCGTCCACAGCTCGCGCAGCCCCGCGTCGACGACCGGGTAGCCGGTGCGCCCGCGCCGCCACGCCTCGCGCTCGTCCGGGTCGTCGCGCCAGGGGAAGGCGGAGAAGCGCTCGTGCAGCGGCCGCTCCGGCGTCTCGGGGAAGTGCCGCAGCAGGTGGTGGCCGAACTCCCGCCAGCCCAGCTGGCGCAGGAAGGCGCCGGTGGAACGTCGCAGACCCGGCGCCTGCTCTTTGCTCCACCCCGGAGGTCCTACGGCCGCTTCGAGATCGAGGCCCGCCTCGGCGAGCACGCCGGCGACGGCGTGCCACACCTGGCGGGCGCTCAGCTCGCCCCAGCGCAGATGCGGTGAGAGACGCGAGCTCGCCTCGAGGTCCGGGCGGTCGCGGTCGGCGGCGTATCCCGCGAGAGGTCCGTCCAGGAACCCGGCGAGGCGCGCGTGGGCGCCGGTCTCGCCCGGGGTCCAGACCTCGTCGAGGCCGGCGGACCACGGCCGGACGGCCTCGCGCTCGAGCGCGGCAAGGGGGAGGCCCACAGGCCGCGCCGGCGCCGGCGGCAAGGCGTGGGGCTCCGGGTGAGGCTCGGGTGTCGCGGGGCCGGTGAGACAGCTGCGCCAGAACGGCGTGAAGACCGTGTACGGCCGCCCTTCGCGCGTGCGTCGCGCGGCCGGATCGAAGAGCAGGTTCGCCTGCGGGACGACGAGAGACTCGATGGCGGCGGCGCGCAGCGCCGCCGCCACGCGCTCGTCGTCGGCGAGCTCTTCGGGGTCGAGGCCGGAGGCCCACACGACCACGCCGGCTCCGGCCTGTCGCGCCAGACCCGGCAAGATGCTCGCCGGATCCCCGCGCTCGACGGCGAGCCGCGAGCCGCGCCGGACCAGGTCCGCGTCCAGGGCGCGCAGCGAGCGCCAGAGCCACCAGCGCGCAGCCGCTCCGGGGGCCCATGCTCTCCCTCCGGCGCCTTCCCAGATGTAGACCGGGAGCAGACCGCCGCTGCTCCGCGACGCTCGCTCCAGACCGGCGAGCAGAGCCGGGTTGTCGGCGATGCGCAAATCGCGCCGCAGCCAGACGATGGCGGCTGCGGCGGCCTCTCCGGAATGGAGTGGCGATCCCTGAGGCGTGGTCCCTCCTGCGCATAGAGGTGCGGCGCCACGGTCGGCGCCGCGTCATGATGGAGTATCGCCACGCCGCGGCGGCTTCAACCGCGGCTGCCGTCGGGGGCGTGGCCGGGCCTTCGAACGTGCAGTCCGGGGTATACCTGCGAGAGCGGCATCACGGTCAACGACGGCGCGGCATGACCCGCGCGGAGGATGACGATGGGAAGGACACCACCGGTGGCGGTCTACTCGCTGACGACCTGCGGGTGGAGCCGCAAGGCGAAGGACTACTTCAAGCAGCGAGGCATCAGGGCCTCGGTCATCGAATACGACACCGCAGGCCCCGATCTGCAGCGCACGATCTCCGCCGAGATGAAGGCCGCCGGCGCCGACGGCTTTCCCTTCGTGCGTATCGGCGGGAGGGTGGTCAAGGGATACGACCCGACGGCGTATGACAGGCTGCTCAAACGCAGCTGAGGCGCGCCGTCCCGAGCGAGGAGACGCGAGTGGCCGAGCAGAGTATCAAGGTCGAGCTGTACACGCTGAGCACCTGCCCGTGGTGCAAGAAGTCGCTGGCGTGGCTCGACGACAAGCACGTCGTGTACGACTACGTCGACTACGACCTTGCCGACGGCGAGATGCAGGCGCACATCCAGGAGGAGATGCGGGCCTGGGGTGCGTCGGCGTTCCCGTTCGCGAAATTCGGCGAGGCCGACTTCATCGTGGGGTACAACCCGGATGCGTACGCGCGTCTGCTGGGGATCGAAGAGGACGCCGAGAAGGGCTGAAGGTGGTCGGGGTGGGCGGATTTGAACCGCCGACCTCTCGGTCCCGAACCGAGCGCTCTACCAAGCTGAGCCACACCCCGACGCGGTGACGGATTCTATCTGAACATGGCCGGTGGCGCTACCGCCGCCGAGGTGCTCACATTCTCCATAAGTGCACACTTTCTTTCATTGACATTCGAGAACGCACAAGCGTAGGGTCGCCATGGTAGGACTGCCCGGTCATCTGGGTCGTGGTCTCCGGGCGGAGAATGCTCGCACAAGGGGGAACACATGACGGTCGTTCGCAGAGGACTCCTGCTCGCCATCGCGGCACTGCTCGTCTTACTCGTGGCCGCCGGAGCTGCGCTTGCAGCGCGGCCGACCAAGGTCATCATCATCACGATGGACCAGATGAAGCCCGGGTACGCGAAGAAGTACAACATGACGAACGTCCTGTGGCTGCAGAAGCACGGCCAGAACTTCACGAAGGCCACCGTCGGCCAGATGGCATCGGAGACGGTCGTCAGCCACAACACCATCGTCAGCGGCCAGTTCCCCAAGCATATGGGCTGGTCGGACGAGGTGATACGTGACACGAAGAACGTCCTCGGCTACGGCGCGGGTGCGATCGTCACCGTCGGCGACCTCAACTATGACCAGTACACGATGCTCGTCGAAGCCGAGGGGTACCCCAAGCTCGGCGACTACATGCATGAGAAGTTCCCCGGCAGTGTCGTCGCCAACTTCGGTGGCAAGTACTACCAGGTGGCATCCACGGCCGCCTCGAGTTCCGACATCTGGGTGACGTTCGGCAGCAAGAAGGACGTCGACCCGAGCTGGAAACTGGACTGGACCGGCAAGTACCGCGGCTCTTCCGGCGGCAACGTGCCCAGCTACATCACCGATGACAACCGGTTCAAGATCAGTACGGGCAACCATAGCTCAGAGGGCCCCTGGGACTACTACGACACCGACGTGGACATGCCCGCCTACCTGTACCCGGAAGACGGCCGCATGGTCCCCGGCCCCTACCAAGACAACCTGAGCGGTGACGACTGGGTGGCCGACGCGGCCATCGCCGTGATGCAGCATGAAGACTGGTCCGCGATGCACCTGAACTTCAGCGGTATCGACAAGATCGGCCACATGTGGGGCGGCGGATCCGTCGATACGGTCGCCAGGTACGGCTGGGATCCATCCTCGATCATGGCTCAGGTCCACATGCCCTGGATCGCCAAGAACGCGGACGACCAGGTCGGCCGCGTCATCCAGGCGCTCAGGGATGAGGGTCAATGGAGCAGCACGCTCTTCGTCGTCCTCGCCGACCACGGCGCGACGCACGCCAAGAACGCGCATTACGTCGACGTGGCCGGTGGCGGCATGAAGAGCTGGTACTACGATCCGAACGACACCTGCGCGAACACGGACTACGGGCTTGCGGGTGACAACAACGAGGCCGTCCTCGGTCCGCTGAACGCGACGGGTAACCTGGCCTACAGTTATCAGTCCACAGCCATGGAGGCCTGGCTCATCGATCGCAGTTGGGCCAAGAAGGCCGAGGCCGCCGCGGCGATGAAGACCATGCCCGACGTCATCGCCACCTACGTGCGCTGGGGTGACCGGTATGTGCTGGCGTCGACCGGCAAGATGACCAGGGCCGAGCGCTCCTGGTGGACTGCCAACGGTCAGAAGCTCGTCAATACGATGGCATCTCCGACGGCGCCCGACGTCATCGGCCTGCTCAAGGACCGGACGGGCTACGGCGTGTACGGCGACCACGGTGGAGCGCAGAAAGAAGTCCAGCGCATCCCGATGGTGTTCTACGCCATGGGCATGAAGCACGCGGATCGGACTGCATCCTTCCGTCTCGTCGACGTCCTTCCGACGGTGCTCCGGAGAATGGGCATCCCGCAGATGGCTCCGATGGACGGCAGGGCGTTCAAGCTGACGAAGTGAGGCTCTAGCGCAGCAGACTGAGTGGAGCGGGAGCGGCCGGGGCGCGCGAGCGCCCCGGCCGCTCCGTCTTGAGGCCTCGCCGGGCCGGGCTGCTCAGGAGCCGCGGCCGCCGGCTCCGGTGCCCACCGTGCGGCCGAGCGACTCCAAGAGGGCCATGATGCTCTCGTTGATGGCCTCGGCCGTCTCGTGCACGGCTGCCTTCTCGGGGTAGATCTCGTACTTCTCGCGCTCCTTCGGCGGCGTGACATTGGGCATCACCACGTTGCCGCCGCGCTCCAGGCCGTGAGCGCGCCCTCCGGCCTTGTTGACCAGCGAGAGCGCCGTCGTCGCCGGGAGGTTGGAGTCTGGGCGCGCGAGGCGCGTGAGCGCGAGGACCTTGCAGGTCATAAGCTCGCTGTTGGGAGCCTGATCCGGCGGCCAGTCGCCTTCGGCCTGCCGTCGCTCGAACTCCTGCCCCAGGGGCGTCGCCGGATGGGGCAGGTAGGGTCCCAGTCCGATCATGTCCATGTCCATGCCGCGGAAGAGGTCGATGTCGTCGGCGATGCTGTGCTGGGTCTGGCCGGGGATGCCGACCATGATCCCCGTCCCCGCCTCGTAGCCCAGTTCCTGCAGGCGCCGCAGGATCGCCATGCGGTCGCTCACCCTGCCGGGCAGGTCGGGATGTATGTGGCGGTACAGAGCATCGTTGGATGTCTCGAAGCGCAGCAGGTAGCGGTCGGCCCCGGCCTCGCGCCAGAGCGCCAGGTCTTCATCGGAACGCTCGCCGAGGCTGAGCGTGATCGCAGACACGGACGTCTCGGCGCGGATGCGCCGTAGCACGGCGGCCATCCACTCGGCCTCGAGGCCGTAGTCCTCGCCGGCCTGCATCACGATGGTGCCGTAACCGAAGTCGACGGCCTTGTGGGCGCTCGCGACGATGGTGTCGCCGGAGAGGCGATACCGTTCCACATCTCGATTGGCGGCGCGGATGCCGCAGTACGTGCAGCCGCGCACGCAGTAGTTGCTCACCTCGATGAGGCCGCGGAGGTGGACCGCCTCGCCCACGTAGCGATGACGCGTCTCGTCCGCGAGCGCCCAGAGCGTCTCGAGCCGCGCCTGGTCGGTCTCGCGCAACCAGTGCTCGATGGCGTCGCGGCTCAGGGCGTCGGCGACGCCGAGCGGCGGGAGCGCGGGGGAGGCGGGCGTCATCGCGGCGTGCGCGTCCGGTGCCGGCCGGCTGCGAGCGAGAAGCGGGGCGCCGCCATCAGCACAGGTCGTCGACGGCGGCGTCGTCGGGCAGGCCGGCGGTCACCGGCTCCGCCGGTGCGTGCCCGGCCCGTCGCGCGTGGGCCGCCCGCAACGCCTCGAGGGCGGCGGGGAAGGGCTGGAGCGCGCGCTCGAAGATGCCGAGGCTGAAGGCGATCACGAGGCCGTAGTTGGTGATCGGCACGCCCTGTTGCCGGCAGCGCAGGATGCGGCCGAGCATCGCCCGGCGATTGAAGGTGCAGGCGCCGCAGTGGATCACGAGGTCCCAGCGCGAGAGGTCGTCGGGGAAGTCGTGGCCCTGCATGTGCTCGATGTTCAGCTTGCCGCCGACGTACTGGGTCAGCCAGCGGGGGATCTTGACGCGCCCGATGTCCTCGGCGATGGGGTGGTGGCTGCAGGCCTCGGCGATGAGGATGTTGGCGCCGCTCTTCAGGTCGTCGACCGCCAGGGTGCCCTCGACCTGGCTGACGAGGTCGCCCTTGAAGCGTGCGAAGAGGATGCTGAAACTCGTCATCGGGACCTCGGGCGGCGTGTCTGCGGCGACCTTGAGAAACGCCTGCGAGTCGGTGACCACCAGCTTCGGCGGCCGGTTGAGGCGGTCGATGGCGTTGCGGAGCTCGCGCTCCTTCACCACGAGCGCCATCGCGTCACTGTCCATGAGGTCGCGGATGCTCTGCACCTGCGGCAGGATCAGGCGGCCGCGCGGCGCCTCCTTGTCGATCGGCACGACGAGCACGGCGAGGTCGCCGGAATTGACGAGGTCGCCGAGGATCGACGGGTTGTCGATGAAGTCCGGCGGCGCCGCGTCGAGCAGCGCCTGGCGGAAGTCGAGGACCCCGCGCCCCTCGCTGGCGGCGGTCATCACGGGTGTGATCTTGAGGTCCTGCAGGCGCTTGACCGGCGCCGGCTTGCTCACGAGGTCGCTCTTGTTGAAGACGACCACGACCGGCGTCTTGTGCTCCTGGAACTCGTCGAGGATGCCGTCTTCGTACTCGCCCCAGCTTCCGGCCTCGGTGACCAGCACGCCCAGATCGGTGCGGTCGAAGACCTGCGTGGTCTTCTTCGCGCGCAGCTCGCCGAGCACGCCGACGTCGTCTATCCCGGCCGTGTCGATGAAGAGTATGGGGCCGAGCGGCAGCAACTCCATCGGCTTCTCGACAGGGTCGGTCGTGGTGCCGGCGAAGTCGCTCACGATGCTGACGTCCTGGCGGGTGATCGCGTTCAGCAGGCTGCTCTTGCCGACGTTGCGCCGGCCAAAGATGCCGATGTGCAGGCGCATGCCGCGGGGTGCGTCCATCAGGCCCATGAGCCCTCCTCCTTGTGAGAGCGCCGCGAAGCCGCGATCACGTCTCAGTCCTCCACGCCGGCGCCGCGCGTCTGGGGCGTGCCCAGACGGCAGACGGCTTCGGCCGAGAGCAGTTCGTCGTACCTGTCCGCCGAGAGCAGGCCGTCGTCGACGACGACGTCGCGGATAGTCTCCCCACGCTCAGCGGCCCTGCGGACGACGCCGCAGGCCGCGTCGTAGCCCAGTTCGGGGACGAGCGCCGTCGCGGCGGCGCTGGAGACGCGCACGTGCGTCGCGCAGCGCTCCTCGTCGGCCTCGATGCCCTCGACACAGAACCGGCGCAGGATTTCGTCTGAGTGCGCCAGCAGCCCGAGGCTCTGCAGCAGACAGGCGGCGATGAGTGGCAGAAAGGCGTTGAGCTCGAGGCTGCCGAGGCCGGCGGCCGTGGCGATGGTGGTGTCGTAGCCGAACACCAGCAGCGCCGCTTGGCTGACGGCCTCGGGGACGACGGGGTTGACCTTGCCCGGCATGATGCTCGAGCCGGCCTGCCGCCGCGGCAGCCGGATCTCGCCGAGCCCCGCCTCCGGCCCGGAGCTCAGCAGCCGCAGGTCGCCGGCGAGCTTGAGCAGGGTCGCGGCGTGCGCCTTGAGGATCCCCGAGACCTCGACGAAGACGTCGGCGTTCTGCGTCGCTTCGGTGAGGTTCTCGGCGCGGGCGAAGCCGATGCTGGTGAGCTCGCGCAGCGTGTCGACCACGCGGAAGACGTACTGGCGCGGCGCCGCGAAGCCGGTGCCGATGGCGGTGCCGCCGAGGTTCACGACGCGCAGGCGCTCCTCGCACTTGTAGATGCGCCAGCGGTCGCGGCCCAGCGCCTCGGCGTAGGCGCCCATCTCGCGGCCGAGGGTCGTGAGCACGGCGTCCTGATACTGCGTGCGGCCCACCTTGACGACGTGCGCGAATTCCTGCTCCTTGGCCTGGAAGGCCTCCTGCAGCGAGACGATCTGCTCCTCCAGCTTGTGGAGCAGCTCGATGGCCGCCAGCCTGAGCGCGGTGGGGTAGGTGTCGTTCGTGCTCTGGTGGAGGTTGATGTCGTCGAGCGGCGAGACGCGCTCGTACTCGCCGGGCGTCTCGCCGAGGATCTGCAGGGCGCGATTGGCCAGCACTTCGTTCACGTTCATGTTGGTGCTCGTCCCGGCGCCGCCCTGCAGGCGGTCGACGACGATGTGGTCGTCGAGCAGCCCGTCGGCCAGCTCACGGCAGGCGCGCTCGATGGCGTCGGCCTTGGCGTCGTCGCCGGCCCACACGCCGAGCGCCCGGTTGGTGCGCGCGCAGGCCAGCTTGACCATGCCGTACGCGCGCGCCAGCTCGAGGTGCACCGGCCGCCCGGCGAGCGGGAAGTTCTCGAGCGCCCGCTCGGTGTGCGCGCCGTGCAGGCTGCCCGCCGGCACGGCGATCTCACCGAGCATGTCGCGCTCGAGGCGCACGCCGTTGCTCATCGGTCTGTCCGGGGCGTCGCGCTCAGTGGTTGAACACCATCTTCTGGACCTGCACGCCCTCTGCCTCGTTCAGCTTCGCCATCATCGCGGTGGCCTCGTCGTCCGAGCCGAAGAACTCGATGAGGACGACGCCGCTGGGCGAGCAGACGTTCTCGTCCACGTCGTGGAGCCCGATCCGCGTCTTGATGTTGCAGCCGTACTCGGTGAAGACCTTCTGCACGGAGGCGGCATTCTTCAGCCGGTTGGTGATGTGGATGCCGAGGATGATGTGGTCGTCGTTCACAGTGCTTCCTTTCGTGTCATGGTCATGACGCTTCGGTCGCGCTCGGGGGCCGTCCGTCGGCGCCGTGTTCAGCAGAGCACGTCGCGGTCGCCGGCGCGCACTTTGTCGAGCATCTTCTGGGTGTGGGCGCGGCGGACGTCGTCCATCTCCGCGACCTTCCGCGTGATGAGCGCCTTGCCGATGGCGCGGGTCTCCTCGCTGCCGTAGTCGAGCAGGTACTCCTCGAAGGTGCTCAGAGCGTTCGGGTCGCAGTGGTGCTTGATGTCGCCCGGCTTGGCGAGATCCATGAAGTCCATGCCCGTGCGCCCGAGGCGGTAGCAGGCGGTGCAGAAGCTCGGGACGTACCCAAGCTCGGCGACGTCACGGATCACCTCGTCCAGCGAGCGGTGGTCGCCAAGCTGGAACTGCGCGGCGTCGAACTCCTCGTCCTCTTCGTAGCCGCCGGGATTGGTACGGCTGCCGGCGCTGATCTGGCTGACGCCGAGAGCGAAGGTCTCGCGGCGGAGGTTGGCCGTCTCGCGCGTGCTCATGATCATGCCCGTGTAAGGCACCGCGAGGCGGAGGATGGCGACGAGCTTGCGGAAGTCGATGTCGCTCACCGGGAGCGGCGGTTTGCTCGCCATGTCCGAGCCGCTGGCGGGCTCGAGGCGCGGCATGCTGATCGTGTGCGGGCCGACGCCGAAGGCGCGCTCGAGTTCGTGGATGTGCTGCAGCATCGCCAGGATCTCGAAGCGCCAGTCGGCGAGGCCGAAGAGGACGCCGATGCCGACGTCGTCGATGCCGGCTTCCATGGCGCGGTGCATGCCGGTGACGCGCCAGTCGTAGTCCCTCTTCTTGCCGCCGACGTGGACGGACGCGTAGGTCGCGCGATGGTACGTTTCCTGGAAGAGCTGGAAGGTGCCGATGCCGGTCGCCTTGAGAGCGCGGAAATCGTCGACACTCAAGGGCGCGACGTTGACGTTGATGCGGCGGATCTCGCCGTTGCCGCGCTTGACGTCGTAGATGGTCGCGATGCTGTCGAGCACGTACTGGAAGCCGCCCTGCTTGGGATACGACTCGCCTGCGACGAGCAGGATGCGCTTGTGACCCTGGTCGACCAGCGCCTCGACCTCGCGGCGGATCTCGTCCTGGGTGAGGGCGCGTCGCTTGAGCGCCTTGTTGCGCACGCGAAAGGCACAGTAGAGGCAGTCGTTGTTGCAGAGGTTGCTGATGTAGAGCGGGGCGAAGAGCACCAGTCGCGAGCCGTAGATCGCGTCCTTGGCGTCGCGCGCCGTCTCAAAGAGCTCAGACAGCAGTTGGGGGTCGCTCACGGAGGTGAGCACCGCCACCTCGTCCATAGCGAGTCCCTTGAGCTCCAGGGCTTTGGCGAGGATCTCGCGGACGCGCCCTGCGTCCTTGGTAGAGGCGGCGAGCATGGCGTCGTCGATCGCCGCCTCGTCGATGAACGTGCCCTTCTCCGGCAATGCTGTCATGCGCTGCTCCCTCGGTCGACAGCTTCCGGCTCGGCGCACTCGGCCGACGCCGGGATCTCGAATGCGAACTCTGCCCACTCCCCGTGCTTTGACTCGGCGGTGAGCCGGCCTTTGTGCAGCTGGATGATGCGCCAGGCGTTGTAGAGCCCGACGCCCGTGCCGCGCCGGCTCTTGAGCGCGGGGTCGTCAAGCCGCGAGAAGCGACGGAAGAGCTTGTCCTGCTGGGACTGGCTGAAGCCGGGGCCTGCGTTCCAGACGCTGACGCGGAGCTTCTCGCCCTTCTTGGTGGTGTTCGGCGACACCTCGGCCGTCAGGTGGATCTCCCCGCCTTCGTTGCCGTACTTGACGGCGTTGTCGAGAAGATTCACGAGGACGATGCGCAGGAGCGTCGAGTCGCAGCAGACGAGCGGGAGTGGGGGAGTCGGCACGCATGCCATCAGCTGCATCCCGTGGGCGTCGATCTGCGGCCGAACGAGCTCGACGGCCTCGTCGACGACGGCCTCCATCACGTCCACTCGCGGGCGCGTGGCGAGGGTGAGCTCTCCGCCCTCCACACGCGCGAGGTCCAGGTACTCACGGACGAGGCTGAGCAGGTACTGGCCCTTGCGCTCCATGCTGGTGACCTTGGCCAGTTGTTCGGGGGTGAGATCGCCGAGGTAGCCCTGGCTGAGGATCTGTGCGTCCGTCACCATCGAGGCGACGGGGCTCTTGAGCTCGTGACTGACGAATCCCAGCATCTGCGTGTAGGCGTAGTTGGCCTCCTCGAGCTGCTCGATCCGCCAGGCCTTCTCGACCGCCTGGCTGAGGCGCTCGGTGATCGCCATCTGCAGCTCGATGTGGCCGGGGCCGTACGCGTGAGCTTCGCGGGAGCTGCGGAAGATGAAGCCGACGACGCGCCCCTCGACGCTGAGGGGGCACGTCAGGCTCGAGCGCACGCCCTCCTTGATGAGGAGCTTCGAGGAGCGGCTTCGGGGGTGCTCCCGCACGTAGTCCTCGAGGTCACTGATGATGCGCGGCAACCCGTTCTGCATGACCTCGTGCAGCGAACTGCCCTGCAGGACTTCGCGATAGCCTTGGCCGATGCGCAGCGGCTCGTAGGAGGCCCGGTTGTAGTAGCTGGTAACGAGCTCCCCGCGTTCGTCGACGAAGGCGAGGCCCATGCGGTCGCACGGAATCAGCGCCTGAGTCTTTTCGAAGAGATAGTCGACGATTGCTCGCAGGGAGGGGCGCGCCGCGATCTTCTGGTTCACGGTGCGGAGAAGAGCACGTTCCTTGGCTCCGATGGGCTTGAGCGCGTCGGCGTCTCGGAACGGGTCGACGTACGTGACGGAGGGCCGTCGCTGCTGTTTGTCTGCTCCCATTGACCTCGTTGCCCGCTGCGGATTATCTACCCGCTCGTAGTGTAAACGATGCAGACGCCTCGGCGCTCGGGATTCATCGGCCCGGCATCCCGCATCAGGTCACCTGTCGACGCGACACACGCAGGAGGCGCCGCCGCCGAAGCGGCGGCGCCTCCTGGACGCGGGTGGTGTCAGTCGTCCTGCGGGATGTGCTTGCCGCGGGCCGTGTAGTCGGTGTGCAGGAGCTTGTGGCTCTTGTGCCCGCACGGGCCGTCGGTGAGGAACTCGGCGTAGGAAGCGGCGACCGCCGGGTTCTCGTAGGACTTGCGGACGTCGTAGGCGTGGTCCTCGGCGTAGATCGCCTTGGCGCGCGCCGCGCGGATCTCGGGGCTGGTCGGGATCGGCTGGCCACCGCCGCCCAGGCAACCGCCGGGGCAGGCCATGATCTCGATGAAGTGGCACTCGCTGAACTTGCCGCCGGCCTTGATGTCGTCCATGACCTTCTTGGCGTTGGCGGTGCCGTGGGCGACGGCCACCTTGAGGGTGGCGCCGTTCAGCCACTCCCAATCCGGCACGAGGTGCGCGAGGATCTCGGGCACCGGGCCGACCTGGGGGATGGTGAGCTCGGCGTACTTGACGCCCTCGAAGCCACGCACCGGGATGATGTCGCCGTGGTCGTAGATGCTCTCGACCTTGAGTCCGGTGACGAGCTCGATGACGGTGCGCAGGGCGCTCTCCATGACGCCGCCGGTGGCGCCGAAGATGACGCCGGAGCCGGTGGCGGTGCCGAAGGGGTCGTCGAAGTCGCTCTTGGGCAGGCTGGGCACGTGCAGGCCGGCCTCCTTGAACATCTTGCCAAGCTCGCGCGTCGTGAGCCCATAGTCGACGTCCTGGAAGCCGGAGTCGACCATCTCGGGACGGTTGCACTCGTACTTCTTGGCCGAGCAGGGCATGAGCGCGCAGCTCACGATGTTCGCCGGGTCCAGGCCCAGCTTCTCGGCGTAGTACGTCTTGATGAGCGCGCCGAACATCTGCTGTGGGCTCTTGGCGCTCGAGGCGTTGGGCAGGTACTCGGGGTAGAAGTGCTCGAGGTACTTGACCCAGCCGGGCGAGCAGCTGGTGAACTGCGGCAGGGCGACGTCCTTGTCACCCAGCACCAGCGCCTTGTAGAGCCGGAGGATGAGCTCCGTGCCCTCCTCGATGATGGTGAGGTCGGCGGTGAAGTTGGTGTCGAACACCATGTCGAAGCCGGCCCGGCGCAGCGCCGTGTTCATCTCGAAGGTGACCGGCGTGCCGGGCTCGAGGCCGAAGACCTCCCCCATCGCCGAACGTGGCGCCGGGGCGGTCTGGATGACCACATGCTTGTCGGGATCGTCGATCGCGGCCCAGACTTCGTCGGTCTCGTCCTTGGCGTACAGGGCGCCGACCGGGCAGCGGTTGACGCACTGGCCGCAGTTGATGCAGACCACGGAGCCGAGCGGCATGTCTTCGAAGGTCTCGATCGTGACTTTGTTGCTGCGGCCGATGGCCTCGAGCACGCCGACCTCCTGCACGTCGATGCAGGTGCGGATGCAGCGGCGGCAGCGGATGCACTTGTTCATGTCGCGCATCACGGAGTAACTGGACGTGTCCTGCTCGTAGAGCGGCTCGCTCGGGTGCCCGAAGGCGAACTCGGTGATGCCGTACTCCTCGGCCAGGGACTGCAGCTCGCAGTTGCCGTTGCGCACGCAGCTGTAGCACTCGCCGCAGTGCTCGCTGAGCAGCAGCTCGAGCACGTGCTTGCGGGCCATGCGGACCTTGCGCGTGTGCGTCTTGATTTTCATCTGGTTGACGACCGGGAACGTGCAGGCGGGCTGCAGCGTTCGCTGGCCCTCGACTTCGACGACGCACATGCGGCAGACGCCGGCAACGTTGAGGTCCGGGTGGTCGCACAGCGTCGGGATGTTGACGCCGGCGTTCTTGGATGCCTCGAGGATCGTGGTGCCGAACGGTACCTTGGCCTCGACGCCGTCGATGGTGACGCTGACCAGGGCGCCGATGGCGTCCGGGCTGGTGGTGGTGATGACGCGCCGGTGCTGCTGCGAGAGCGGCGCGCGATGGATCGGCGTGGTGGGATTGCTCATGCTCACTCCCTCGCTCTCGTCAGGCGCTCGGGGCGCGGTTGCTGATCTCGTCTTCGAAGCCCTCGAGTATCGAGAGGAAGGCGCTCGGGCTGGTCTGCCCGAGGCCGCACTTCGAGGCGACCTTCATGGTCTCGCCCAGAGCCTTGACGTCGGCCAGGAACTCAGGCGGGCAGGAGCCCTGCTTGAGCAGCTGGACGACCTTGAGCATCTGGGGGTTGCCGAGGCGGCACGGCGTGCACTGGCCGCAGCTCTCCTCGACGAAGAACTCGAGGAAGTTCTCGGCGACGTCGAGGATGTCGCGGCTCGGGCCGATGACCATCACCGAGCCGCCGGTGGGGATGTCTTCGAATGCCAGCGCGCGGCTGAAGTCCCTCGCGGGCACGCAGATGCCGCTCGCGCCGCCGATCTGGACGGCCTTGGCGCCTTCGCCGCCGACCTCCTTGAGCAGTTCCGCGACGGTGATGCCCCACGGGAACTCGTACACGCCGGGCTTGTCGCAGTCGCCGCTGATGCTGAAGAGCTTGTAGCCGGTCGACTTGTCGGTGCCGAACCCCTTGAACCAGTCGGCGCCCTTGGCGAGGATCGCCGCCACCGAGGCCAGCGTCTCCACGTTGTTCACGACCGTCGGGTTGTTGAGCAGACCTGCGACCACGGGGAAGGGCGGGCGGTTGCGCGGCTCACCGCGGAAGCCCTCGAGGCTCTCGATAAGGGCGGTCTCTTCGCCGCACACGTAGGCGCCGGCGCCGATGGCGGTGATGATGTCGAAGTCGAAACCTTCGACGCCCATGACGTCATGGCCGAGAAGGCCCTTCTCACGGCGCTGCTTGATGACCTCGTTGAGGTGCGGGCGCAGGTAGGTGTACTCGGCGCGCAGGTAGATGATGCCGAGCGACGCGCCGATGGCGCGGCCGCCGATGGTCATTCCCTCGAAGACGAGGTCGGCGAACCGGGTGAGGATGACGCGGTCCTTGAAGGTGCCGGGCTCGCCCTCGTCGGCGTTGCAGATGATGTACTTCTGGTCGGCCTTCTCCGCCGCGCAGAAGCCCCACTTCATGCCCGTCGGGAATCCGGCGCCGCCGCGGCCCTTGAGGTCGCTGTCGCGCACGAAGTCGACGAGGTCGGCGCGGCTCATGGCCAGCGCGGCCTTGAGGCCGGCCTCGGCCTCGATGGTCTCGTAGGTGAGGGCGTTGCCCTTGGTCTCGATCGCCGTTGCCACTGCTCAGCCCTCCTGGGTCGCAGCGGCGGACCGGCAGGCGGCGACGATCTCGCGCACCGACTCCGGCGTGACCCGCGTGTGGACCTCGTCGTTCACGAGCAGGGCCGGGCCCTGGTCGCACATGCCGACGCAGCTCGCCCATTCGAGCGTGAAGACGCCGTCTTCGGTGGTCGCGTCGAAGTCGATGCCGAGCTCATCGGTGAGCGCCTCGGCGACGGCGGCCTTGCCGGCAAAATCGCACGACAGGGTGCCGCACAGGCGCACGACGAAGCGGCCCTCGGGGGCGCCGTGCAGGAATGCGTAGAACGACGCCACGCTGTAGACCTCGACGGGGTGGATGTCGAGGATGTCGGCAATGGTCTGCATCGATTCGCTGTCGATCTCGTGGTGGTGGCTCTTGACATCCCGGAGGATCGGGATGAGAGAGCTTCTGCCGGGGCCGAGTTTGTCGACCAGGGCGAGAACGTCGGTGCGGAGCTGCTCTTGGTTGGTCACGGGCATCTCTCGTCCTCTCACTGCTCGAGGAGCTTCTTGACTTTGGCGACCAGCGTCTGTGGCTCCACCGGCTTGGGCTGGAACTCGTCGACCGGGACGATCTCGCCGTCCTTGTCGATGTTGAGGCCCATGGCGGCGTTGACGCTGGTGAGCATGATGATCGGCACGTTGTTGCCGCTCTTGCGGATCTCGCGCGCCATGCGGAGGCCGTCGTCCGGCTCCTCCATCATCACGTCCAGGATGAGGAGGTCGGGCTTGCTCTCCTCGAGTTGCTTCATGCCGTCGGCGCGGTTGGGCGCGCCTACGACCTCGTAGCCCTCGCGTTCGAGGACCAGTCTGCCGGCATCGACGATGTCCGGGTCGTCGTCAACGATAAGGATCTTGGGCACCACGTACTCCTCTGTCGGTTACCGTTCCCCTGGCGTCGCCGGATGGCACGCCCACACAGCCAGTCATCGCCGTCTCCGTATCGCGGACCCGGGCATGACGGCAGGCGCCGTCACGGCGAGAGCGCGCAAGGGATACGACGATAAGTGCTGGCCGTTCACTTCACAGAATCCCCGTTCGACCTGGCCTCAGCTACTCGGCGTTTCTAACGCATCGCGGCCGCTTGTGCAAGGGGTCACGAGCACGTGACGTTAGTATCGCACACCACCCGGGGGCTTGGGCAAGCCGGGCGCCGGAGACGCGTCGCGAGCGTATCGGCGACGTCAGGCGGACGGCGCCGCGGCCGTCAGGGCCGCGTCGTCGGTGGGCGCCGCGCCGCCGGCGGGCGGCGCGTCGTGGAGCGTTACCGTGAAGGTGCTGCCCACGCCTTGCTCGCTCTGTACGCGCGCTTCGCCGTCGTACATGTTGGCGATCTTGCGCACCGTGCTGAGGCCGAGGCCACTGCCAAGGATCTTCACCGTCTGCTCGTTCTTGATGCGCGTGAACTCGCTGAAGAGCTTGCCGGCCTCTTCCGCTGTGAGGCCGATGCCGGTGTCGGTGACGGCGATCGAGACGGCGTCGCCTTTGCGACTGAGCCGCACGGTCACTTCACCTTCGTCACGGTTGTACTTGACCGCGTTGGAGATGAGGTTGTTGAGGACGATCTCAGCCTCGCCGGGGTCGGCCATGAGCTCGACACCCTCGCCTTCGAGCTTGACGGTGATGCCGCGGCGCTCGGCGTCGACCGCGAACAGCTCCATCGACGC
Organism: uncultured Actinomycetes bacterium; assembly: GCA_963709345.1. Classification (GTDB taxonomy): domain Bacteria; phylum Actinomycetota; class Thermoleophilia; order UBA2241; family UBA2241; genus CAIXSE01. The sequence goes on along the minus strand of CAVPVX010000007.1, from coordinate 308,457 downwards.
CTTGGCCAGCTCGTGCAGGTCGAGCCGCTTGATCTGGCGCTCGCGCTGGCCCGACTCGATGCGGGTGAGGTCGAGGAGGTCCATGATGAGCTTCTTCATGCCGTCGACACGCACGATGCTGCGCTCGACCATCTGGAGGTTCTGGTCGGCCTCGGTGGTGCGCAGGATGTTGAGGTAGCCCTCCACCGCGTTCAGCGGCGCCTTGAGCTCGTGCGCCAGGACCGAGATGAAGTTGAAGCGGATCTCGCGCTTCTCCTCCGCCAGTTTGAGCGCCTGTTTGCTCAGGATGAGCTGGCTGGTCGCCTTGCGCAGCGCGTAGCGTAGCTCGTCGGGTGTGAACGGCTTGGCGAGGAAGTCATAGGCGCCGAGCTTGGTCGCCTTGACGGCGGTCTCGAAGGTCGCGTAGGCGGTGATCATGATCGTGAGCACCTCGCGGCCTTGGGCGCTCATGGCGTCGAGGACGTCCATGCCGCCGACGCCGGGGAGCTTGAGGTCGAGGAGCAGCAGGTCGACGGCGCCGCCGTCGTTCAGGTACGAGAGGTAGTCCTCGCCGCTCGTGAAGTAGCGGAACCCGTAGTCGGCGTCGACGAGGACGTCCGGGACGTGGACCTTGTACTTCTGGATGATGCGCCGCACGCCGAGGCAGAGGGCCTCCTCGTCGTCGACCATCACCACCCGGAGGGTGACCTGCTGCGGGTCCATGAGGCTTTCACGTGCTGTCGGCTCGACGGTCATCGCTCAGGCCTCCGTGATCTCCTGCAAGCTGGCGGGGGCGGTGGTCTCGGTCTCGTAACGCGGCAGTACGATGGTGAATGTGGTCCCGGTGGGCCCGGCGGCCGGGTCGGGGTTCGACTCGACGGTGATCTGGCCGCGGTGCATCTTCACGATGCCGTGGGTGACCGCCAACCCGAGGCCGGTGCCCTTGCCGACCTGCTTGGTCGTGAAGAAGGGGCTGAACAGCTTGTCGAGGTGCTCCTTGGCGATGCCCGTGCCCTCGTCCTTGACCGAGACGACGACGTTCTCTTCCGTGCCGTCCAGCGTCACCAAGATCGTGCCGCCTTCCGGCATCGCGTGCTGGGCGTTGGTGAGCAGGTTGGTGAGCACCTGGACGACCTGATCGCCGTCGAGCTCGGCGACCGCGTCGTCCAGGTGGTCGACGACCTCGATCGAGACGCCGTCCTCGATCGGGCTCGTGCGCAGCACCTCGGCGACCAGGTCGGTGACGTCAGTCGGCTGGCGCACCACGCGGCTCTGCCGGGCGAAGTTGAGCAGGCCCGAAATGATCTTCTTGCAGCGGTTCGCCTGGTTGACGATGAGCTTGACGTCCTCGGTCACCGCCTGATCATCCTCGCAATCCTCGAGCAGCAGGTTGGCGTGAAGCAGGAGGATGCCGAGCGGGTTGTTCACCTCATGCGCGATGCCGGCTGCCAACTGGCCCATGCTGGCGAGCTTCTCGCTCTTGACGAGGGCCTCCTTGGTGGTCTCGAGAGAGAGATGCGACTCCTGCAGTTCGCTGACCGTCTTGTGCAACTCCTCGACGGAGTACGGCAGGCACATCTCGACTTCGGCGAGCCCCTGCCAGATCGCCACCGCGTGGTCGCGGCAGCTCTCGTAGCCGCAGGCGCCGCAGTTGAGCTCGTCCTCGGGGGCGAACTTGTTCATGCGCGCGAGGAGCTCGCTGACCTCATCGGGCGTCGGCATGTCGTCGAAGCGCTGGTCGAAGGGCGCGAAGTCGCGTGACAGGTCGACGTCGGCGTACTCGGCCGTCGCCGCTTCCCAGGCGGCCCCGTCGAAGCCCACCTGGCGGGCCCGCGTCTCGGCGCTCACGTCGGAGCGGCGCTTGAAGATGGGGTCTTCGGTGCTGAAGCCGGCGCCCATGATGCAGCCCTCGCAGCACAGGATGTCGAGCAGACGGGCGTCCGTCTCGCCGGATTCGAAGTCCGAGATGGCCTCGACGAGGTTCTGGCGGCCGTCGGCGCTGACGATGTCTCCGGTCAGCAGATCCTCAGAGAGATCGGCCGCCTGCAGCAGCCCGCGGCTGATGGGGAAGAGGGCGCCGAGGCTGCCGTGTGGGGGGTCGAAGTCGCAGTCCGCGCCGTCGCGCCCAAGCAGGCTGACGCCGTGGGCAGCGAACATCGTGCGAAGCTCGACGTAGGTGAGTGCCTCCTCGACCTCTCCCGCGAACTGTGCGTAGCGAGCCTCGCCCTTCTTGGCGATGCAGGGCCCGATGAAGACGATCTTCATGTCGGGCCCATACTTCTTGCGGAGAACGCGGGCAATGGCGAGCATCGGCGAGACGATGGGGGCGAGGTGGTCCAACAGGTCGGGATGGTACTTGCGGGTGTAGCTCACGACCGCGGGGCACGACGTCGCCACGTAGCGTCCGTCGTCCTGCGCCAGGAGGCGCGCGTATTCGGCGGCGACCAGGTCGGCCCCGAAGCTGACTTCGTGGACGTAGTCGAAGCCGAGGTCGCGCAGTGCGCCGACCAGGGCGGCCGTGTCGCATTCCGTGAACTCGGCCGAGTAGCTCGGAGCGACGATCGCCGCTACGGGCAACGGCCCAGCGAGGAGTCCCTCGGTCGTCTCGATGCCGCTGAGCACCTCTTTCGCGTTCTGGCTGCAGACGGTCACGCAGTTGCCGCATCCGATGCAGCGCGTCTGGATGACGCTCGCCTGGCCGTCGAGGATCTGGATCGCCTTGGCCGGGCACTCCCGCACGCAGGTGTAGCAGCCGCGGCACTTCTCGCCGATGGTGGTGACGAGTTGGAGGTAGGGGACTTGGTCTTCGTTCATTGCGTGACCGTGGCTGCGCGCGTCAGCCGGCGCGGCCGAGAAGCTCGGCGACCTTGGCGACGAGCGCCTGGGCGTCGATGGGTTTGTCGAAGTAGGCGTCGACGTTCATCTTCGCGAGGTCCTCGTCGGAGTCGGGACGGAAGTTGAGCCCGAGTTGGCTGCTGACGGAGGTGCTGATGATGATCGGCACAGCGGCGGTGCGAGGGTCGTTCTTGAGCTGCGCCGCGAAGGCGAAGCCGGCGTCGATGCTGGTCATCATGAGGTCGGTGATCACGAGGTCCGGAGCCTCGGCTTCGATGCGCTCATGGGCCTCCGCCGGGTTCGTGGCGGTGACGACGCGGTGACCCGCCCCCTCGAGGATGATGCGGTTGATCTCGAGGAAGTCGTAGTCGTCGTCGACGATCAGTATCAGGGCTTGCTCTGCGCTCATGGTCTGCCTTCAGTATAGCCGCTCGCCGGTCGTCTCTCCGGCTGCGCGCCCCCGGAGGCGGCCCCGGGATGCCCGGGGCCGCCTCCGCTGCGGGCCGTGAAGCCCGCCTCGTCGTCCACGCCGCGTCATCCGTGTCTCAGACGCGGTCGTGCTCGAAGTAGTGGGTGTGCAGGAGGTGGTGCGAGATCTCGCCGCAGGGCGCCCCGAGGTACTCCTCGTAGAGCTCGCAGACGGCGGGGTTCTCGTGCGACTGGCGCAGCTCGCGGCCCTCGTCCTCGCGGTAGATGGCGGCGATGCGCGCCTCACGCACGGCGTTGGTGGTGAGGCGGGGCTGCCCGCCGCCGCCGATGCAGCCGCCGGGGCAGGTCATGACCTCGACGAAGTGGTACTCAGCTTCGCCGCTCTTGATCTGGTCGATGACCTTCTGCGCGTTGCCGAGGCCGTGAGCCACGGCGACCTTGAGGTCGGCGCCCTCGAGGAACGCCCAGTCGCCCTTGGCGCCGGTGACCTTGACGGTCGCGGTCTTGACGCCGTCGAGGCCCTCGATCGGCTCGACGTGCAGGTTCGGGAACGGGAATGGTTCGGAGTCGGTGACGATCGCCCACGCCGTGCGCAGTGCCGCCTCCATGACGCCGCCGGTGTTGGCGAAGATGTCGGCGGCGCCGGTGCTCATGCCCAGCGGCGCGTCCATCTCCTCGTCGGGCAGGCTGCGGAAGTCGATGCCGGCCTGCTTGATGAAGGCGCCGAGTTCGCGCGTGGTGAGCACGATGTCGACGTCCTGCACGCCGCTGTCGTTCATCTCCGGGCGCGCGGCCTCGAACTTCTTGGCCGTGCAGGGCATGATCGAGACGACGACCATGTCCTCCGGCTTCACGCCGATCTTCTCTGCGTAGTAGGTCTTGGCGACCGCGCCGAACATCTGCTGTGGGCTCTTGCACGTGCTCAGGTTGTCGAGCATCTCGGGATTGAAATGCTCCATGTAGTTGATCCAGCCCGGCGAGCAGCTGGAGAACTGCGGCAGGGCGACGGACTCGCCGTCGACCAGTGCCTTCTTCAGGCGCACGAGCAGCTCCGTGCCTTCCTCCATGATCGTGAGGTCGGCGGTGAAGTCGGTGTCGAAGACGGCGTCGAAGCCGAGTCGGCGCAGGGCGGCGACCATCTTGCCGGTCACCAGGGTGCCGGCCGGGTAGTCGAAGCACTCGCCGAGCGCGGCGCGGATCGCCGGCGCGGTCTGCACGATGACGGTCTTGGTCGGGTCCTCGAGGGCGTCCCAGACCCGGTCGATCTCGTTGCGCTCCTGGATGGCGCCGACGGGGCACACGGCGGCGCACTGGCCGCACTGCACGCAGACGACGTCGCTCAGGTTCTGCGCGAAGGCCGGGCCGATGAGCGTGGCGAAGCCGCGGCCCTGGGCGAACAGGCCGCCCACTTCCTGGATCTCGTTGCAGACCGTCACGCAGCGCCGGCAACTGATGCACTTGCCGGTGTCACGGATCAGCGCCGGGGTGCTCTCGTCGATCATCCTGAAGGTCTTCTCGCCTTCGTAGCGCAGGTCGCCGATGCCCAGCTCGTCGGCGAGCGTGCGCAGCTCGCAGTCGGCGGACCGGCCGCAGGTCTTGCAGTCGCCGTCGTGCTCCGAGAGGATCAGCTCGACGACCATCTTGCGGCCGTCGCGCACCTTGCCGGTGTTGGTCCTGACGACCATGCCGTCGGAGGCCGGCTGGCTGCACGAGGCGACCAGCGTGCGGGCGCCCTCCACCTCGACGAGGCAGACGCGGCAGGCGCCGATGGACTGGACGTCTTCGAGGTAGCAGAGGGTGGGGATCTTCACGCCGGCCTGGCGGGCGGCCTGAAGGACCGTGGTGCCCTCCGGCACCTCGACCTTGGTGTCGTCAATGGTCAGGGTTGGCATCCTGGTGCTCTCCTTGCTCACGAGCCGTACTTGCCGTAGTCGCAGCGCAGGCAGCGCCTCGCCTCGGCGACGGCTACCTGCGCGGCCCAGCTCAGCTCGACCTCGTCGAAGTTGGTGACGCGCTGCGCCACGGGAAGCTCCTCGACCGCATGGCGCTCGACCGGTTCCGGGTCGGCGTCGGGGTCGAAGGAGGTCGGCGGCTCGATGTCGCGGCGCCAGAACGCGTGGTTGGCGCCGGTGATGTGCTCGTCCATGCCGGCCGCGGCACGCTCGCCGGCGCCGATGGCCTCGACGACCGAGGACGGACCGGTGGAGGCGTCGCCGCCGGCGAACACCCAGTCGACCGAGGTCTGGCCGCTGTCCGGGTCGGCCTGCAGGTAGCCCCAGCGGTTGAGCTCGATCGCGGTCCCGTCCATGAGGGCGGGGGCGTCGAGCTTCTGGCCGATGGCGGCGATGACGGTGTCGGCCTCGACCGTGAAGGCCGGGTTGTGGCCGGCCACCGGGCGACGACGGCCGCTGCGGTCGTAGTCGCCGAGCGCCATCTCCTTGCAGCGCACGCCGGTGACCGCGCCGCTCGCGTCCCGGACGATCTCCTCCGGCGCCACAAGCGTCATGATCTCGACGCCCTCGAGGTCGGCGGCGCCGACCTCTTCGCCCCACGCCGGCATCTGCGCCCGCGTGCGGCGGTAGAGGATCTTGACGCTCTCGGCGCCGAGGCGCAGGGCGCTGCGGGCGGCGTCGATGGCCGCATTGCCGCCGCCGATCACGGCGACGTTCTTGCCGACCTCGCCGGTGCCGTGGAGGTTGTACTGCTTGAGGAAGGAGAGCCCGTCGTACACGCCGGGTCCGTCCTCGCCGGGAACGCCGATGCCCATGCCCTGGGGGGCGCCGACGCCGACGAACACGGCCTCGTATCCCTCGTCCTTCAGGCTCTGCAGGGTGAAGTCGCGTCCGAGCGCCTTGCCGTACTCGAAGCGCGCGCCCATGGCCTCGATCATCTCGATCTCACGCTCGAGCTCGGGACGCGGCAGGCGGTAGGCCGGGATGGCCTGGACGAGCATGCCGCCGGCCTTGGGCTCGGCCTCGAACACGACCGGCTTGTAGCCCAGCCGGGCGAGGAAGTAGGCGGCGGAGAGACCGGCGGGGCCGGAGCCGACGACGGCGACCTTGCGGGCCGCGTTCTCGGCGTTCTCCTGGATCTCGGGGAGCTGCGGCTCAGTCTCCTGCTCCACCATGAAGCGCTTGACATGGCGGATCGCGAGGGCGCCGTCGAGGCTGGAGCGCATGCACCTACTCTCGCAGGGGTGGAAGCAGACGCGGGCGCAGATGCTGGCCAGCGGGTTGCGCTCGCGGTGCAGCTTGAGGGCCTCGTCGTAGCGCTCCTCGCCCACGAGGCTGATGAAGCCGGGGATGTTGACGCTGGCCGGGCACGCGTTGGAGCAGCGCGCCTTGAACAGCGTCGAGCAGACTCCGGCCTCGCAGTACTTGTCCTTGATGTGGGCCTCGTACTCGTGGCGGAAGTGGCGGATCGTCGAGAGCACCGGGTTGGGGGCCGTCTGGCCGAGGCCGCAGAGCGCGGTCTGCTGGATGCTCTCACCGAGAGCGATCAGGCGCTCGATGTCGCCCTCTTCGCCCTCGCCCTTGCAGATACGGTCGACGATCTCGAGCATCCGCTTGGTGCCGACGCGGCACGGCGGGCACTTGCCGCAGCTCTCCTCCTGCGTGAACTCGAGGAAGAAGCGGGCGATGTCGACCATGCAGGTGTCCTCGTCCATGACGATGACGCCGCCCGAGCCCATGATGGCGCCGAGCTCCTGCAGGGTCTCGTAGTCGACAGGGACGTTGAGGTGCTCCTTCGGGATGCAGCCGCCGGACGGGCCGCCGATCTGCGCCGCCTTGAAGGCTTTGCCGTCGGGGATGCCGCCGCCGACCTCGTAGATGAGCTCTCCGAGCTGCATGCCGATCGGGACCTCGACGAGGCCGGTGTGCTGCACGTTGCCGCCGAGCGCGAACACCTTGGTGCCCTTGCTGTCCTCGGTGCCGGTGCTCGCGTACCACTCGGCGCCCTTGAGGATGATCGGCGCGATATTGGCGAAGGTCTCGACGTTGTTGAGCACGCTGGGCTTGCCCCAGAGGCCCGAGACGGCGGGGAACGGCGGGCGCGGGCGAGGCTCGCCGCGGTGACCCTCGATCGAGGTCATCAGCGCGGTCTCCTCGCCGCAGACGAAGGCGCCCGAGCCCATGCGGATCTCGAGGTCGAAGGCGTGGCCGCTGCCCATGATGTCGTCGCCGAGGAGGCCGTACTCGCGCGCCTGCCCGAGCGCATGCTCGAGGCGTTCCACGGCGAGCGGATACTCGGCGCGGACGTAGACGTAGCCCTGGTGCGCGCCGATCGCGAAGGCGCCGATGACCATGCCCTCGATGAGCGAGTGCGGGTCGCCTTCGAGGACCGAGCGGTCCATGAACGCGCCGGGGTCGCCCTCGTCGGCGTTGCAGAGGATGTACTTGGTGTCGTTGGTCTGCTGCTGGGCGAAGCGCCACTTCATCCCCGTGGGGAAGCCGGCGCCGCCGCGTCCGCGCAGGCCGGAGGCGAGCACCTCGTCGACCACCTGCTCGGGGGTCATCTCGGTGAGCACCTTGCCGAGGGCCTGGTAGCCGTCCCGGGCGATGTACTCGTCGATGTTCAGCGGGTCGATGATGCCGGAGTTGCGCAGCACGATCTTCACCTGGCGGTTGAAGAACGGGATGTCGTCCATCTCGGCCTGGGACTTCTCGGTGCCGGGCGCGTGGCTCACGAGGCGCTCGACCACGCGGCCCTTGAGGAGGTGCTCCTCGACGATCTCGGGCACGTCCTCAACATGCACGTTCTGGTAGAACACGCCGTCCGGGTAGATGAGCGCCACCGGGCCCTGGACGCACGGGCCCAGACAGCCGGTCTCGACGACCTCGATCTCGTCGGCGAGCTCACGCTTGGCGAGCTCGGCGCGGACCGCCTCGCTCACCTCGAGCGCGCCGGAGGCGATGCAGCCGCCGCCGGTGCAGATCAGGAAGTGACTTCTCACGTCAGCCATAGTCAGTTCACTCGCTCTCAGGTCTTGATCAGGTACGCGTCGACGGGGGTGCCGCCGACGAGATGGTCTTCCACGATGGTGTGGACCTTCGCCTTGTCGAGCAGGCCGTAGCGGTACATCGTGCCGTCGGCCAGGGTGATGGTCGCCATCGGCTCTTCTTCGCAGAGTCCGGCGCAGCCGGACTGGTGCAGGCTGGCCGAGGTGACGCCAGCGGCGGCGAGCTCGGTCATGAACGCGGCGACGATCTCGCGGGCGCCGGCGGCGATGCCGCAGGTGCCCATGTGCACGGTCACCTGCGTCTCCTTGCGGCCTTCACGCAGGTCGATGTCGGTCTTGGCCTTCGCGGCCAGCGACTTGAGCTGGTCGGGGCTGGTGATCTTGTCGGCCATGTCAGGCACTCCTCTCGGCCAGGACGGGTTCCTCGGCGTACTGGGCGAGGATCTCGCCGACGCGCTTCGGCTTGACGCGGTGGTGGACGTCGTCGTCGATCATGATGACGGGGGCGAGACCGCAGGCGCCGAAGCAGCGGCCGATCTCCAGCGAGAAGAGGCGATCCTCGGTGGTGCCGCCGATGTCGATGCCGAGCCCCTTCTTGAACGCGTCGAGCACCGCGACGCCGCCGCGCACGTAGCAGGCGGTGCCCATGCAGATGCGGATCAGGTGCTTGCCGCGCGGCACGGTGGTGAAGAACGAGTAGAAGCCGACCACGCCGGCGACCTCGCTGTACGGCTTGCGCAGTTCGCGCGCGACATGCTTCAGCGCGACCTCGGGCAGGTAGCCGAAGATGCCCTGGGCCAGCTGCAGCACCGGGATCAGGGCGCCCGGCTTGCCCTTGTACTCGGCGATGACGGCGTCGAGCCGCTCGAGGAGTTCTTCCTCGGTCGGTTCCTCGTCGCAGTCACAGCAGGCGCACGGCCTCACTTCTTCACTCATTCGCCTCTCCTTCGCTTGGTTCCACTGCGATCGCTTCGCAGATGAGGTCCTGGTCTCGGGCCGTAGGCCCGCCTCGTAGACGGTGCTACCACCGCCTTCCGTTGGGCTCGCTGGTCAACGGGTGGCCTCCTGAAAGGCGACGAGCGCCGGGAGGCCCTGGGGCACTTCGGGTCCGCGCAGTGAGCGGTGTGCATCGCCGTCGGCAAGGTCGACGCGGAACTCGATGCCGGGGTTGGTGACGACCATGGTGGCGATCGTGGCGGCGACGTCGCCGAGCGGTGGACGGTCGACGTCGTCCAGCCGCATCCAGACGCGGACCGAGACGCCGCCGAGTTCATCGGAGCGGCCGACGCTCAGCCCGCCGCCGGCGCCTTCCGCCGCCTGGCGGAAGAGACTGAGGCCGAGGCCGGTCCTCTTGTTCGTCTTGGTCGTGAAGAAGGGGTCGAGGGCCTGCTCCGGCTCGACCGGCAGGCCCGGGCCGTCATCCTCGACGCTGATCGAGAGCTCGTCGTTGCCGCGGTCGGCGGCGATACCCGTCGCGATCACCGTGGCCCCCGCGCGCACGGAGTTCTCGAGGATGTCGAGGAGGTAGAGCGAGAGGTCATGCATCGCCCACGCTCCGTCCGTCGCGACCGCACAGGGCCAGGGCCAGTTCGTCGAAGCTTGCCCGCTCGCAGTGGATGGTCGTGCACACCGCGCCGATGTCGTCGCGATAGTGCGCATCCGATGAGTGCAGCACGGGCAGCCCGTGGACCGCGAACTCGGCCTCGCGCCCGGAGCCCGGCGTGATGTGGCGTGAAAGCTCGACCGCATCGAAGCCCGCTTCGGCCGGGAAGAACCCGAGCTGGCCGATCACGCCGAAGCTCTTGCGGTCGATGTGCGCTGCCATGGCGAGGCCGCCGTGCCGGTGCACGAGGTCGACGACGGCGTCGACGTCGAGTGAGGTCGCCGTGGCCAGGGCGAGGTGTTCGCGCCCGGTCTCCCTGCCGCCGGCGTCGACGACGAACTGCTCGCCGAAGAACGTCTCGTACCCGTCGTCGGCCGGCGCCAGCCCGGCGCCCACCTCGGCCGCGGCGGCCTCGGCGGCGGCGGCGGAAGGGAAGAGGCCGACCACGTGGCACTCCTCCGCCGAGGTGATCTCCATGCCCGCGAGTACGGCGAGGCGCTCGCCGGCGGCTTCCTGTACGGCCCCGGCGTTGCGCGCGCTGTTGTGGTCGCAGATGGCGATCATGTCCAGGCCTTCAGCGATCGCCGTGGCGACGATGGCCGGCGGCGTCATGTCGTTCGCGGCGCACGGTGACAGCGCCGTGTGGACGTGCAGGTCTGCAGTGCAGACGTTCACGCATGAGTCCCTTTCACCCCGAGGGCGTAGAGGCGGCCGACGATGTCGAAGGTGTCAGCCGGCGACGAATACAGGGAGAGGCCCTCCGCGACAGCCTTCGCGAGCACGTTGTCGTCGGGCCTGCGACCGCCGGCGAAGACCACGGCGGCGAGTTCGGCGTGGCTGGCGACCGCGATGACGTTCAGGTGGACCTGCAGGGTGACGAGCAGCCCGTCCTCCGGCGCGTGCGCCAGCACATCGCTGAGCAGGTCGGAGGCGTACCCGTGGTCGATCTCGGTCTCCCGGTTGCCGGCCGCGTCGGGTGTGAGCTCGGTGAATCCGAGCTCGCTGGCAATGTCGTCGAGCTTCATGACAGCCTCTCTTCCTCTGGGGCGACGCACGGGCAGAGGGCACGTACCGCGCGCCCCATGACGATGTCTTCGGCGAGCGCGGCGCACGTGGGGGCGCCACAGACGCCGCAGTCCTTGCCGGGCAGCGCTCGGGTCTCGGCATCGAGTTCCGTGAGCTTGCGGATGGCGACGGCCATGTCGGCATCGAGGCGGATGCCGGGGCGGGGCCGGTACGGTCGCGTGCGCGGGTGGCAAGCGCGGTCTCCGGCCGTGGCGCCGCCGACGGCGGCCCAGCGCCAGGCGGCGACGTAGGCGTCTTCGCCGAGCAGCGGCGAGCCGAAGCAGCCGCCGTCGCAGATGTACGGCTCGACGGCGGTGACGCCGGGCAGGCGACCGTCCTCCACGGCCTCGAGCACAGCGAGGACATGGGAGACGCCGGTCACGAGGAGCAGATCGTCGGCGCCGGCGGCCTGCGGGCGCGTGGTGTTGGTACAGGCGGTCGGAGCGGGGCGTGCCGCAAGACGCGGCAGCACGGCGTCGCGCACGGCGCTCACGGTCACGGTGTCGCGCTGGGCGGTCGGCTGCTGCGCGAGGAGCGCGCTACGCTGGCTCGGACATGAGACGGCGAAGGTCACGGCGCGGCCCGAGAGGTCGGCCTGCGCCGCCTCCCAGGGCGATGCCAAGGGGGCGAGGTGCCCGACGAGCGATGGGAACTTGACCTCGATCAGATTGACGACGGCGGGGCAGACGGGGGAGATGACGGGCGCTCCTTCGCCGCACTCGCCGGCGAACTCGAGCACCGCCCGGCGGAGGTCGTCCTCGTAGCTGTGCGCCGAGACGACCTCGGTGTAGCCGAGGCCGCGCAGCTCTTCGGTGACCGCCTCGACCGAGTGCTCGCCGAATCCGGCGAGCAGCGCGGGGGGGACGACCAGCACGGCATCGTCGCCGCCGAACCCGCCGGGTGCGTCCAGCATCGTCAGCGCGCCGGGCGCGCAGGCGGCTATGCAGCAGGTGCAGTCGATGCAGAGATGGTCGAGGACCGACGGCCGCGCCTCGCGCACGCGGATGGCGGCCGTCGGACAGGCCGTCAGGCAGTGCCGGCACTCGGTGCAGAGTTCGGCGGCGACGCCGAGCGACGACGGCCGCGCTCCCTGGTCTGCGGCCTCCGGACGGAGCGCGACGGAGAAGCTCACGCGCGTGCCCTCTCCAACCACCGACGAGAGAGTCATGCGGTCGCTGTTGCGCTCGATGTTGGGCAGACCCATACCCGCCCCGAAGCCGAGCGCCCGGGCTTCGGCGGTGGCCGTCGACCAGCCCTCGCGCATGGCCTCGCTCACGTCGGTGATGCCCGGTCCGCGGTCGACGACGTCGACGTCGAGCTGGCCGTCGCTGACCGCCGCCTCGAGCCGTCCGCCGTCGGCGGTATGGATCACCACGTTCATCTCGGCCTCGTACGCGGCGATCATCGCGCGGCGGACGGCGTCGCTCTCCGCGCCGATGCGCTTGAGGTGCTGCTTGAGGTCGCGCGACGCGGCGCCGGCGCTGGTGAAGTCTCCGCTGCGGATGTCGTAGACCAGGTGCTCCATGGCTCAGGCGAGGTCTCCGCCGAGGTGCTGGTAGATGAGGCCGCAGGTCTCGAACACACCCTGCGGCGACACCATGAGGAGCGTGGCGTTCTCCCTGGCGAGCTGGACCATCTCGTCGTCCGGTTCTACGCCGTTGACGAAGCAGATGCCGGGCACGTCCATGAGCTCCGCGACGCGCAGCATCTGGACGCTCGCGAGGTTGCTGACGAGGAGCGTCTCGTCTGACGCCTCGTTCAGCAGGTCGCTGACCCGGTCGCCCGCGTAGATCTTCGCGACCGTGGTGCCGCCCGGCTTCCCGGGGGTGATGATGACGGCTCCGATACCGCGGGCCAGATCTTCCAGTTTCATCCGTGACCTCGCCAGAAGGGATTCGAGCTTCTTGACCATGGGTTCGATGTCGCCGTCGCCGTTCGTGGGCGGTTCCTCGCGCCCGCCCAGCCGGGCGAAGTACGCAGCCGATTCAAGCGCCGCGGTGATGTCCATGTACTCGACGAAGACTTCGTTGGGTAGATGCAGGGGAACCGGGGCGAAACTGATGAGGCTCTTGACCCCGGCGAGGACGAGCGTGTCGGCGACCTGCTGGGCGCTCTCGCCGGGCACGGTGAGCACGGCGATCTCTGTGCAGAGGTCGCGCACGAGCGTCTCGATGCGCGAGGCGTCGAAGCAGCGCACGCCGTGGATGACCGTGTCCGTGAGCGCCGGGTCGACGTCGAAGGCGGCCACGATAGCCACCGCAGGGCTCTTCCCGGCAAAATGGGCGAGCACGGCGCGCCCGAGGTTGCCGACCCCGACCAGCGCGACTTCCTGTCGCCCGGTGCCGTCGAGGAAGCAGCCGATGCTGTCGATGCAGGCGTCGACGTCGTAGCCCTTGTTGGGACTGCCGGAGTACCCGATGGCCATGAGGTCACGGCGCACCTGGGCGGCGCTGACGACGGCGTGTCTCGCGAGCTGGTGAGAGTAGATGCTCTCCACGCCGCTCTGGCGCAGCGAGGTGAGCAGCCGCCGGTAGCGACTCATGCGTGACACGGTCTTTCTCGATACCACGTGGGCTCCCGGGATGCTCGTGGTCTCGCGGCGCGGGCGCCGTTACAGAAGGAACGCTGTGAATTCCGTCACGATTCTCTCGCCTCGAAGCGTCCCTGTCAACACACTCGCGCACAAGTCAACAGAGTCGCGCATTGGACATGTTGTCCAAAGGAAACGCGGACATCGTGTCCCGCACGTGGTGCATTGGAGCGTGTGAGCCCTTCTGGCTCTGGTACAGTGAGCGCAGCGAGCCATGGGGTTCGAGCGGCCTGTTCCCGTCGGCTGCGTCGCGCGTCTCTCGCTGGGCCGGCGCCCGTCGCCGGGCCGTCACGTCTTGGTAGAAGTACGGTCTGAGCTGGAGGTCACTACATGTCGGACAAGCCCGCGCACATGGAACACATGCCCCACTTCCTCGGTCCGGTCGCGCCGATCACGATCGATCACGCCGAAGGCAGTTGGGTCTACGCCACGGACGGCAGCAAGTGGCTCGACTTCGTCATGGGCATCGCCGTGGTCAACACCGGCCACTGCCACCCCAAGGTCGTCAAAGCGGTGCAGGAGCAGGCGGCGAAGGTGCCGCACGCGCAGATGAACATCTACCGCCACGGCCCGATGCTCGAGCTGGCCAAGGACCTCGTCGAGATCCTGCCGGACGGCATGGGCGAGGTCATGTTCGCCAACTCGGGCGCCGAGGCGGTCGAGAACGCGATCAAGCTGGCCAAGCAGGTCACGCGCCGGCCGGGCGTCATCGCGTTCCAAGGCGCCTTCCACGGCCGCACACACCTCACCATGGCGCTCACCGACTCGGCGGTGCACTACCGCGGCCACCACGAGCCTCTTGTCGGCGGCATCTACCACGCGCGGTACTGCTATCCGTTCCGCACTCCCGCCAGCGAAGACCCGACCGCGTACGCGATCGAGGACGTGCGCCGCGTGCTGCGCGCCGAGATCTACGGCGACGATGTGGCCGCGATCATCGTCGAGCCGATCCAGGGCGAGGGCGGCTTCATCGTCCCGACCAAGGAGTTCATGCAGGAGCTGCGCCTCATCGCCGACGAGATCGGCGCCTGCCTTGTCATCGACGAGATCCAGGCCGGCATGGGCCGCACCGGCGCCTGGTTCTGCCACGAGCACTACGGCGTGAGGCCGGACATCGTCACCGTCGCCAAGGGCATCGCCTCGGGCTACCCGCTGGGCGCCATCGCCGCCGGCCACGAGCTCTGGGACAAGTGCCTGCCCGGTTCAATGGGCGGCACCTACGGCGGTAACGCCGTGGCGTGCGCCGCCGCCGTCGCCACCATCGCCGCGATGAAAGAAGACGGCACGCTGGCGAACGCCGCCAAGCAGGGCGAGAAGCTCATGGGCTTCTTCCGTGACAAGCAGGCGCAGTACCCGTGCATCGGCGAGGTGCGCGGCAAGGGCCTCATGGCCGCCATCGAGTGCGTCAACCCCGGCACCAAAGAGCCCAACGCCGCGGCGTCCAAGGCCTTCATCGCCGAGTGCAGCAAGCGCAAGCTCATCCTCATGGGCGCCGGCGCCTTCGGCAACTGCGTGCGCTTCCTCCCGCAGCTCAACATCAGCGACGCGGACATGGACGTCGCACTCGGGATCTTCGACGAGGCCGCCAAGGTGGCGTTCGCCTGATCCCAGGCCTCAGGCTGGTCCGTCCGGGAGGGCGGGGCGCTTCGGCGCCCCGCCCTCCCGCCGTCCGGGGCCGCGGCCGGCGAGGCGGGGAGCGCGGGGCCGGTGGTGCGTACCGTCCCCGGCGCCGTGCTACACTCGGGGGCGTGAGCACGCCGCAGCCGTCACAGCCCCGATTCGCGACGCGCGTGCGCGTGCGCTACGCCGAGACCGACGCCGCCGGCGTCGTCTACTACGGCAACTACCTCACCTATTTCGAGGTCGTGCGCGTGGAGCTTCTCCGCGCGCTCGGCCACCCCATCACCGACATCGAGGCACGCGGCCTCCTGCTGCCGGTCGTCGAGGCGCGGCTCAAGTACCTGCGCCCCGCGCGCCTCGACGATCTCCTCACCGTCTCGGCCGGCCTGGACTCCGTCGGCCCGGCTTCCTTCGCCTTCGACTACGAGGTCACGCGCGACGACGGCCTGCTGCTCGTAACCGGCTTCACGCGGCTCGCGGTGTGCGAGCGCGAGACGGGCCGCGCCATCGCCATGCCGGCATGGCTGCGCGACCTCTTCGCGCGCCTCCCCGACGTTGCGGGAGCGCCGGCGTGAGCAGCCCTCTGCGACCGGCCGGCGGCGACCTGCCCCCGGACTTCGACACGCAGATGCCCGGCGACCTCGAGGTCCGGTACTGCTACCGGCACCCCGACCGCGAGACCGGCGTGTCGTGCACGAACTGCGGTAACCCCATCTGCCACGAGTGCATGATCCCGGCGCCCGTCGGCTTCCGCTGCCCGGACTGCATGCGGCAGCAGAACGCGGGGGGCACGCGCCCCACGGTCATCACGCGCGGCCAGATCCGTTCGCGCTGGAGTTCGGGGGGCGTCGGCGCGCCGGCCGGCTGGTCGGCGACCAAGATCCTCCTGGCGCTCAACTTCATCATGTTCGTCGTCGAGCTCGTCACCGGCGCCTCGCGCATCATGGGGGGCGGCTCCGGCCAGGCGATGGCCGATATCGGGGCGTTGTACATCCCGTACGTACTGGTCGATCATGAGTACTGGCGTCTTTTCACCTCCATGTTCCTCCACGACGGCATCCTGCATCTCGCCTTCAACATGTGGGCGCTGTGGGCGATCGGCGGGTTCGTGGAGGCGGCGGTCGGGCGCGTCAAGTTCGTCATCCTCTACTTCCTCTCGGGGTTCGCGGGCTCGGTGCTCGTCCTCGTGGCGGCGCCGGCGAACTCCCTCGTCGTCGGCGCCTCCGGGGCGATCTTCGGCATCTTCGGCGCGCTCGCCGTGCACGCGTTCCTCAATCGCGGCCGCGACTTCCAGTCGCGCGCCCTGCTCAACAACGTCGTGTTCCTGCTCGTGATCAACCTCGTGTTCACCTTCTCGGCCGGTCGGATCTCCTGGCAGGCGCACATCGGCGGACTGCTGGTGGGCGCCGCGACGATGTACGCGCTCATGCTCGGCGGCCGCAAGGACCCGCGCGCCAGGTTCGGCACGGGCGACACCCTGGCCATCGTCGGCATCGCCCTCGTGCTCGTCGCGGTCGCGTGGTGGCGGGTCACGTCCTTCGTCCTCTAGCGGCGGCGGTCTCGTGACCAGCGACGAACTGCGCTACGTCGAACCCGCGGCAACGCTGGTCCCCGCGGCTGAGCTGGCGGCCCGACTGGCGGACCTCCAGACCGTGCTCGCCGCTCGCGGGCTGGACGCGGCCGTCATCGTGCAGAACGCCGACCTGTACTACTACGCCGGCACGATCCAGCAGGGGCACCTCTACGTGCCGGCCGTCGGCGACGCGACGCTCTTCGTGCGCAAGGTGGCGGAGCGCGCGCGGCTCGAGTCGGCGCTCGGCGGCATCGTCGAAGCGGCCTCGCCAAAGGCGCTGCCCGACGCTCTGAGGGAACGCTACGGGAACCTGCCCGCGCGAGTCGGGCTGGAGCTCGATGTGCTGCCCGTGAGTCGCTTTCGTGCGATCGAGCGCCTGCTGCCTGACGCAGTATTCGAGGACGTCGGCCGCGACATCGTGCGCCGGCGCGCCGTCAAGTCCGCCTGGGAGGTCGCGCGCATCCGTGCCGCCGCGAAGGTCGCCGACGACGTCTGCGCCCTGATCCCGGGGATCCTGCGCGAAGGCCTCACGGAGGTGGAGTTCGCCGGCCGGGTCGAGGCCGAGGCGCGCCGTCTGGGCCACGAGGGCTACATCCGCATGCGCGGCTTCAATCAGGAGATGTTCTACGGGCAGCTGCTGACCGGCGTCAGCGGCTGCGTGCCGAGCTACCTGGACACACCGCTCGCCGGCACCGGCCTCAGCCCTTCCGTAGCGCAAGGAGCGAGCTTCAGGCGCATCGGCCGCGGCGAGCCCATCGTCTTCGACTTCGTCCCCGTGCGCGACGGCTACATGGCCGACTTCACGCGCACCTTCTCCATCGGCCCGCTGCCGGCGCCTCTGCGCCGGGCGCACGACGCGGCGCTCGCCGTCCAGGCGGCGGCGGTGGGCGCGGCGCGCCCCGGGGCGGCGTGCCGCGCGGTCTGGGAGGCGGCGGTGGCCGCCGCCGCGGAGGCGGGTCTTGCGGAGCGGTTCATGGGCTCCGGCGCAGGCCAGGTGCCGTACGTGGGCCACGGCCTCGGCATCGAGCTCGACGAGCTCCCCGTCCTCACGGGCAGCGCGCTCGAACTCGAGGAGGGTATGGTGTTCGCGCTCGAACCGAAGTTCGTGCTGCCCGGGCTGGGGGCGGTGGGTATCGAGAACACATGGGTCGTGACCGGGAGCGCCCCGGAGCGCCTGACGCTGGCGCCCGAGAGCATCCACGAGGTCGGCTGACCGGCCCCGGCGGGGCAACGCAGCCGCAGACAGACGGGACGCGAGATGAAGGAACTGACGCCGGGCATCTGGACGCATGCGATCGCGGCCGAGGGCTTCCCTACGGTCTGCGGAGTGATCCTGACGGAGCGCCGCGCCTTCGTCGTCGACACCCTGACGACTCCCGACGACATGCGCCCCGTCCTGGACTTCCTGGCGGTCTCCGCGAGCGGCCGCCGTCTCGTCGTGGTCAACACACACCACCACTGGGACCACGTGTACGGCAACGCGGCGTTCGCCCACGCGGACATCGTGGCGCAGCAGGTGTGTCCGCGGCTCATCCAGACGCAGCTCGACGGCGCGTACGAGATGGTTCGCCTGCCGCCCGCGGAGGGGGTGCCGCTGCCGGGGATCACCTTCGGCGACCGGCTGACCTACGCGGACCGCGACGAGTCGGTCCACCTGATCCACACCCCCGGGCACAGCGAGGACTCGCTGGTGGTGTTCCTCACGCGCGCGCGCATCCTTTTTGGCGGCGACACCGTCGAGTGGCCGCTGCCGAACTTCGCGCAGCGAGACGGAATGGAGAAGTGGGTGACGACGCTGCGCCGACTCAAGCAGCTGCCCGTCGACCTCGTCGTTCCCAGTCACGGCAAGGCCATGGACAAGACCATCATCGACGCCAATGAGAGCTACATCCTTGGCGTGTACAGGGCCGTGGCGGCCGAGAAGGCGCGGGGAGTCCCGCGCGGCGAGCTCGACCTGTCGCCGGCACGGTTCCTCGACGCCGCCGGCACGGCGGCGGTCGACGCCGTGTACGAGGCCGTCCACCGCGAGAACCTGCTCTGGGCCTGGGACGAGGTCTGACCGCCCGCCGCCTGTGGCGAGGCGGCCACGGGTCAAAGTGGATATTTTCTTCTACTTCGGGTAAAAAGAGACCATGAAGCTGTCCACGCAAGCGGATTACGCGGTGCGCGCGGTCCACGAGCTCTCCAGGTACGAGTTCGGCACGGTGCTGCACACCGGCGACATCGCCGCTGCGCAGCACATCCCCGTGCCGCGCCTCGCGAAGGTCATCGGCGATCTGGCGCGTGCCGGCCTGGTGCGCACGCAGCGCGGCCAGCAGGGCGGCGTCATGCTTGCCCGCCCCGCCGACCGCATCACCGTGCGCGAGGTCTACGAAGCCGCCGAAGGCCCCATCCTGCTCTGCCGCTGCCGCCAGCGGGCGGAGCCGTGCGCCGGCGACGTGTGCGACACCCACGACTTCTGGCACGGTGTCGAAGTGCTCCTGACCGAGGAGCTGCAGGCTGTGACGTTCGCGGCCCTGGCCGATCCACGGCGACGTGTATCCGCCTCTCCCGGCCGCCGGCAGGCGACGAGGAGGTGAACACACCTATGACAGAGATCAAGGAACAGGTCGAGAAGGCCCTTGGCGACATCCGTCCCGCCCTCCAGGCCGACGGTGGCGACATCGAGCTCATCGACGTGCTGGACGACGGCGTCGTGCAGGTACGCCTCCAGGGCGCCTGCGCAGGCTGCCCCATGTCGCAACTCACGCTCACGAACGGCGTCGAGCGGCACCTCAAGAACGTGGTGCCCGGCGTCGACCGGGTCGAGAACCTCGTCTGAAGCCACGAGCGCTTCGCCGGCCGGTGAGACCGCACTGACGGTCCCACCGGCCGCGGCGCGTACGGTGCGCGCCGAAAACCCACGAACGGGGCGTATACTGTCAACTCCGGACGACGGGAGCCGGGGCGCATGCCGCTCCGGCAGTGAGGAGGAGTGCCGTGAGGGGGGCCGATGACCGTACACGCGCCGACGAGCACCACGGGCGGCAGGCGGTGAAGCAGACCACGCCGGCGTCGCAGGAGGAGTTCTCCGTCGACGCGACGCTGCCGGTGGAGCCGACCGACGCGGATCTTCGCGACCCGGCGCTGTACATCAACCGCGAGCTCAGCATGCTCGACTTCTTCGAGCGTGTGCTCGATGAGGCTCGCGACACCCGTAACCCGCTGCTTGAGCGGGTGAAGTTCGTCGGTATCGTCGGGTCCATCCTCGGCGAGTTCTTCATGGTGCGCATCGCCGGCCTGCGCCAGCAGGTCGAGGCCGGCGTCACCGACTCCTCGGCCGACGGCTACACGCCGCAGAAGCTGCTGCCCCTCGCCCAGGAGCGGGCGTGGGGCATCATGAAGGCGGCGCGCCAGTGCTTCAGCGAGCTCCGTCCCGAACTCGACGCCGCCGGCATCCACATCGTCGACTACGGCAGTCTCGACGAGGCGCAGCGAGCCGCGCTCGACGGGTACTACGAGGCGAAGGTGTTCCCGGTGCTCACGCCGCTGGCGTTCGACCCGGGGCGTCCGTTCCCCCACATCTCGAACATGAGCCACAATCTCGGGGTCCTCGCGCGCGACGCCAACGGCGACGAGCACTTCGCACGCGTCAAGGTGCCGGACACCCTGCCGCGCCTGGTGCCGATGCCGGCCCCCGCGGGCGCGACGGCGGACGCCGCAGGCCCCGACGCGCAGTGGTTCACCTGGCTCGAGCAGCTGATCGCCGCGAACCTCGCGTCTCTGTTCCCGGGCATGGAAGTGCTCGAGTCCCACGCCTTCCGCGTGACTCGCGACGCCGAACTCGCGATCCAGGAGCTGGAGGCCGACGACCTGCTCGAGACGATCGAGCAGTTCGTGCGCCGCCGGCGCTTCGGCTCCGTCATCCGGGTCACGATCGACGAGACCATGCCCGAGCGGGTGCGCGGCATCCTTGCCGAGAACCTGGAGCTCGAGGAGACCGACGTCTACTCGGTCAAGTCGCCGCTCGGGCTCAGCAGCCTGTGGGGCGCCGGCAGCATCGACCGCCCCGATCTCAAGTACCCGCCGCTGGTCCAGTCCGTCCCGCCGTCGCTGCAGGGGCTCGAGGGCAGCGACATCTTCGCCGCCATCCGCCAGCGCGACGTGCTCCTTCACCACCCCTACGACTCGTTCGACCCCGTGGTCGAGTTCCTCCGCGCCGCGGCCGACGACCCCGACGTCCTCGCCATCAAGCAGACGCTCTATCGCTGCGGCCGCAATGCCCCGGCGGTCGAGCAGCTCATGGAGGCCGCGGCCAACGGCAAGCAGGTCGCCGTCCTCGTCGAGCTCAAGGCGCGCTTCGACGAGGAGAGCAACATCGGCTGGGCCAAGGCGCTCGAGCGCGAGGGTGCGCACGTGGTCTACGGCCTTCTCGGCCTCAAGACGCACTGCAAGTCGCTGCTCGTCGTGCGCCGCGAGGGCGAGAGGATCCGCCGCTACACGCACCTCGGTACCGGCAACTACAACAGCGTGACGACGAAGCAGTACACCGACCTCGGCTACTTCACCGCCGACGACGACATCGGCGCCGACGCGACGCTTGTCTTCAATCACCTCACCGGCGGCGGGCAGGCGACCGACTATCGCAAGCTGCTGGTCGCGCCCATCAACCTGCGTCAGGGCATCGCCGCGCGCATCGACCGCGAGATCGCGTTCGCGGAGCGCGGGGAAGAGGCGCACATCATCTTCAAGATGAACTCCTTGGTCGACAAGCCGATGATCCGCAGGCTCTACCGAGCCTCGCAGGCGGGCGTGAAGATCGAGCTCAACGTGCGCGGCATGTGCTGCCTGCGGCCGGGCGTGCCGGGCGTCAGCGAGACGATCACCGAGCGCAGCGTCGTCGGGCGCTTTCTCGAGCACAGCCGCGTGTACTGGTTCCGCAACGGCGGCGACGACGAGGTGCTCCTGGGGAGCGCCGACCTCATGCCGCGCAATCTCAACCGGCGCGTGGAGGTCATCTTCCCGGTGCAGGACGCCGGCATCCGGGCGCGGATCCGCGACGAGATCCTGCCCACGTATCTCGCCGACAATCAGAAGACGCGGGTGCTGGGCGCCGACGGAGCCTGGACGCACGTCGTGCCGTCCGACGGGGAAGACCCGCTGAACGCCCAGGAGTGGTTTCTGTCGCAGGCGCGCGAGGCGGCGATCGACGAGGACGAGACGTAGTGATGCGGCTGTACGTCCTGCGTCACGGGAAGGCAGGCGGGCGAGCCGCGTGGGTCGGCGACGACGACGAGCGGCCGCTGACGCCCGAGGGCGAAGCGGCGATGCGTCGCGAAGCGCGCGCGCTGAAGGAGATGGGCGTCACCGTCGAGCGGATCGTGACCAGCCCTCTGGCGCGCGCCCGGCGGACGGCCGAGATCGTCGCCGGCGAGCTCGGTCTCGGCGAGAGCCCCTCCGAGGATGCCGCTCTCGCGCACGGATTCGACGTGCGCCGTCTGGCGAAGCTGATCGCGGCGTATGCTCCCGTCGAGTCCCTGATGGTGGTCGGGCACGAACCCGACCTCAGCGCCACCGTCGGCGAGCTCATCGGCGGCGGCGCGGTGGTGCTGAAGAAAGGCGGGCTGGCGAGGGTCGACCTCGACGCTCCGCGACCCGGCGGCGGAGAGCTCGTGTGGCTGCTCACGCCGCCCCTTCTGGGGAGTGGATGACGATGGAGGTCGAAGCCAAGTTCCTCGTGCCGGACGACGCCGTGTTCGCGCGCCTCGAGGCGGCGGAGACGCTCGCCGGCTACGACATCGCGCCCGGCGAGACGCGTCACGACCGCGACACGTTTCTCGACACGCCGGAGCGGCGCTTCCTCGGTTCGGGGTACTACTTCCGCCGGCGTGAGACCGGTGACGGCGTGCGCTTCACGCTCAAGCAGTTGGCAGCACCGTCCGAGGGTGTGCTGCGCCGCGAAGAACTCGAGGCGCTGGTCGCGGCCGACGTGCCCGTTGCGGAGTGGCCTGAGGGTCCGCTCCGCGAACGGGTCGAACTGCTGGCCGCCGGCGAGCCGCTCGAGCCGCTGCTCACGCTGGCCCAGGTCCGCACAGCCAGGGTGGTGAGCCGGGACGGCCGGGAGACCGCTGAGCTCAGCCTCGACCGGGTGACCGCCGCGACGCCCGATGGCGAGCGCGCCTGGCTCGAGGTCGAGGTAGAGGCGCGCGGCCACGGCACCGAAGACGACGTCACGGCTCTCGCGATCGTGCTGCGCGACGAGTGGGACCTGATCTCCGAAGGCCGCGCCAAGTTCACGCGCGCTCTCGAGTTGGCGGGCGCCGCTGACGACGGCATCCTCTTCACGCCGGAGGAGCGCTCGCTTCACGAGATGCACGCCGCCGGTGAGGGAGCGCGCGCTCGCCGTGCCCAGGCGCTCCTGGCGCTCGACCGCGGGCTGTCGCAGGTGGAGGCGGGGCGCATCGCCGGCCTGTCCGACCGGCGCGTGCGCTACTGGCTGGCGCGCTACCGTGTGGAGCGCGTGGGCATCTACGGCGACGAGGCCGTCGATCCCGGCGCGGCCTCGGCGGCCGCCCCGGCCGCGGCGCAGAAGAAGCGCCCGGACATCCTGCCGTCGGACACGATGACGGAGGCCGCGGCCAAGACGCTGCACTTTCACCTCGCGAAGATGCTCGAGCACGAAGAGGGCACGCGGCTCGGCGAGGATCCCGAGGAGCTCCACGACATGCGCGTCTCCACGCGGCGCATGCGCATGGCGCTCCGCGTCTTCGCCGACTACCTCGACCCGCAGGTGCTGCGTCCGGTCCTCAAAGGCCTGCGGCGCACCGGGCGCACGCTCGGCGCGGTCCGCGACCTCGACGTCTTCAACGAGAAGACCCAGGTGTATCTGGACGGGCTTCCCGACGATCGCGCCGGCGACCTTGACGGCCTGCTCGCGGCGTGGAAGGCCGAGCGCGACCGGCAGCGAGAGCATCTCGTCACCTACCTCGACGGACGCCGCTATCGGGCTTTCGTCGAGAGGGCGACGGAACTGCTCGACTGCCCCGTGGAGGCGCTCGCCCCGCGAGAGGTCGCGGGTCCGCGCCCCCAGCGCGTCGCGCAGGTCCTGCCCGGCGTCCTCTACAAGGACATGGCCGTGGTCTGGGCCTTCGAGGGGCAGTTCGGCGGTCTCGAGACCCCGCTTCCCCAGTTCCACGCGCTGCGCAAGGCGTGCAAGGGCCTGCGGTACACGCTCGAGTTCTTCGAGGGCGTGCTCGGCCCGGGCGCCCGCCCGCTGATCAAGCGCGTCAAGCGGCTGCAGGACCACCTCGGCGACCTGCAGGACGCCGTGGTCACCAGCGGCGTTCTGCGGGACTACATCACCTGGGGGACGTGGCGCCATGCCGGGCACGACCTGCCGGGTCCCATCGAGGTGATCGTGGCGCCCGGCGCCGCGCGCTACCTGGCGGCGCGGCAGGAAGAGATGGAGGGCCTCGTCCTCGGGTTCCCCGACGTCTGGCCGATCGTGGCCGGCAGCGATTTCAGCCGTAAGCTGGCAACGGTGATCGCCGAGATCTGACGCAGGCAGACCGGCTCCGGCGGTCAGACGACCACGGTCTCGAGTCTCTTGCCGAGGGCTTTCTCGAGGCTCTCCCGGCGGCGCTCGAGAGCCCAGCGCTCCAGGCGCCAATCGCCTGCCGGGGTCAGCTCCAGACGCAGCGCGCCGTCCGTCGCGCCGGACAGACGGGCGTGCGCGACCGACCCCGTGTGCCCGCGGTCAAGATACTCCGCGAGGCGCAGGTACGCGCTGAGTCTGCGCACCACCTTGCGCGACGCCCGGTCGAGGTCCGTGAACGCCTCGTACCGGCCGGCCGGTCGGGCCTTGCGGTGGAAGTACGTCGTCGCGGCGAGGATGCCGATCTCGTTCTGGTCGAAGCCGACGAGCTCGGCGTTCCTCACCAGGTAGTAGGTGTGCTGATGATGGCGGGTGTAGCTGAGGAACGTGCCGATGTCGTGCAGCAGCGCCGCGTATCCGAGCAGTTCCCGTTCATGCGGACCGAGATGGTGCAGGCCGGCGTCTCGGGCGCTGTCGAAGAGCTCGAGGGCGAGCGCGGCGACGTGGCGGGCGTGCGCCTCGTCGAACGACGTTGCGCGTGCCAGTTGCAGGACGCTGCGCTCGCGCACGCCGGTCTCCAGGAAGCTCTCGCCGTGGTCGCCGCGCGCAAGGTCGTCCAGGAGCAGGCCCTCGCGCAGGCCGCAGTCGTCGAGCGCCGTCACCTGCCCGAGCCTGAGCTCGTCCATGAGCGTCTCGAGTATCGCGGCGCCGGCCACGACGATGTCGGCTCGCGCCGGCGTCAGCCCGGGCACGCGCCGTCGTTCGTCCGCGGACATGGTGCGGAGGCGCTTCGCCAGCGTGCGGAGATCGGCGCGCGTGAGCGGCTCGTCTCGGTGCGGGGTGCGGTCATGCAGGGACTTGGCGGCGACAGCGGCGAGGTTCACCGCCGTGCCCGACGTGGCGTAGGCCGCGGCGCCGGGCCGCCCGAGGGCGCGCAGCGCGTGGGCCCCGGCCAGGCGCACGCGGTGTCTCATCTCGTCGTATGCCGGGGCCGGCACGCTACCGTCACGTCGCGGCGGGGGAGATTCCGCCGTCAGGCGGATGGCGCCCAGGGCGATGGAATCGACAAGGTCGGCTCCGTCGGCGTCGCCGACGGCGATCTCGGTGCTTCCGCCACCGATATCGATGACGAGGGCACGCCCGTCGACGTGGACGCGGCTGAGCACGCCCAGGTACACGAGGCGCGCCTCCTCCTTGCCGGAGACCACGCGCAGGTCGAGGCCGGCGGTCTCTCGCAGGAGGCGCACGAACTCCGCCCGGTTCCCGGCCTCGCGCGTAGCGGCGGTGGCCACGGCGACGAAGCGGGTGGCGCGGTGCACCCGCGCGAGGTCGGCGAAGCGGGCACACACGGCAGCCGCGCGCTCCATGGCTTCCGGCCGGAGCGCGCGGGTCTCGCCGAATTCGCCCTCGCCGAGGCGCACGGACTCCTTCTGCATCGTCACCACGCTCCACGAGCGGTCGGCCTCGATGCGTACCACCATGAGGCGCGCGCTGTTGGTGCCGATGTCCAGGTAGGCGACGGTCTCGGAGGACGCGCCGTCGTGCGCTGCCGCGGCGAGCGTCACCGGCAGGCCCCGTGGCCCGGCGTCAGGCCTTCACCTTCTTCTTGCCGCCCTTCTTGTTCTTCTTGCCGCCCTTCTTGACTCTCTTGCGGTCGGCGTTCAGCTTCTCGAGACCCGCTTTGCGGCCGTACTCGCCGATGTACGCCTGGGCGATGTCGCACTTCTTGCAGCCTTTGCCGCAACAGTCCTTCCACTCCTTGCGGCTGAAGTCGTTCTTCAGCTTGGTCACGGCGTGCTCCCTTCGCGGTGTGCGCTCGTGCAGGACAGATACCGCGTGGCGGATGGACGAAAACGCGGACGGCCGGCGGCTCCGCGAGGAGACGCCGGCCGTCCGCCGGACTCGTGTGCCTGATCGCCTGCGGCGTCAGGCCCCTCCGTACGCGTCGAGCTTCACGTCGTCGGCCACCGTGTAGGTCATGTCGGTGCAGGCGGCGATGTCGTCGAGGGAGTAGCCCTTCGCGACCTCTTCGAGCACGAATCCCTTGTCCGGGTAGCGGCGGAAGAGCGCGCGCTCGGTGATGATCACGTCGCACTCCTTGGCGCCCGTGAGCGGGAAGCTGCATTTCTTCATGAGCTTGGAGGCGCCGTCCTTGGAGCAGTGCTCCGTGACGATGTGCACGATCTTGGCGCCGGTGATGAGGTCCATCGCGCCGCCCATGCCGGCGAGCATCTTGCCCGGCACGGTCCAGTTGGCGATGTTTCCCTCTTCGTCGACCTGGAGCGTGCCGAGGAAGGTGGCGTCGAGGTGGCCGCCGCGGATCATGCCGAAGGAGGTCGCCGAGTCGAAGTAGCTGCCGCCGCAGATGAGGGTGATCGGCGCGTTGCCGGCGTTGGCCCGGTCGCGGTCCTCGCAGCCCTCGTCGGGGCGCGGACCCACGCCGATGGCGCCGTTCTCGGTCTGGATGATGACGTCGACGCCCGCCGGGACGTAGTTCGCCACGAGTGTCGGCAGGCCGATGCCCAGGTTGATGATCTGCCCGTCCTTGAGCTCGCCGCCGGCGCGGGCGGCGATGATCCTCTTCGCGTCAGACACTGGTGATCGCCTCCTCACGCAGCACGCAGTAGTCGATGTCGGCACGGACCACGGCGTCGACGAAGATGCCGGAAGTGTGCACGTGGTTGGGGTCCAGTTCGCCGAGGCAGTAGAGGTTCTCGACCTCGGCGATGACGTAGTCGGCGCACGTCGCGGCCGGCACGTTGAAGTTGCGCGAGGTGCCGCGGTAGGTGAGGTTGCCCCAGGTGTCGCCCTGGTGGGCGCGGATGATGGCGACGTCGCAGTGCAGGGATGGGACGAGGATGTACGTCCGCCCGTCCAGCTCGACGGTCTCCTTGCCGTCCTGGGCGATGGTGCCGACGCCGGTCGGGGTGAGGAAGCCGCCGAGACCGGCGCCGCCGCAGCGCATCATCTCGGCCAGCGTGCCCTGCGGGACCGGCTCGACTTCCAGCTTGCCTTCCATCATCGCCGTGCCGACCCACGGGGTGGTACCGACGTGGCTGGCGACGATCTTCCTGACCTTGCCCTGCCGCGCGAGCTCGAGGATGCCGCGCTCGCGGTAGCCGGCGTCGTTGGCGTAGAGCGTGAGGTCTCTCACGTCCATGGTCTTGAGGTGGTCGATGATCGTGAGCGGGTCGCCCTGGCCGATGAAGCCGCCGACGGCGATGCTCATGCCGCTCTCGACGTGGGACAACGCCTCCGCGATGGGGACTACCTTGTTCTTCGGCACCATTCGCTCCTTTGCGCGAGAGAGGCCCGCCGCAGAACACGCCGGCCGGGCTCGCTGACCGTCATCGTACACGTCTGCCACCGAAGACTATCACCTCATCCGTTCCGGTCGCTTTGTGGCGCCGATGCGGACTGCGGGGAGTGTGGAGTCCGTGTCGCAGTCTCGCGATGTGGTCACGTTTTCCGAATGGCGGTCACCCCGGAGTGCCGGGCTTGTGCCCGGTGGCCAGCCCTGTATACTTCCCGCGGCGCATTGTCGAGAGGGAGGCAGTCGTGGCGGATATCACCGAGTCTGCACGCGTGGGGGTCATCGGCGGGTCCGGGTTCTACGAGCTCCTCGACAACGCTCGCGAGGTAAGCATCGACACCCCATTCGGAGCGCCGTCCGACGTCTACTTCCTGGGCGAGATCGACGGGGTCACCGTCGCCTTCCTGCCCCGGCACGCACGCGGTCACCGCATCCTGCCGGGTGAGATCAACTATCGCGCCAACATCTGGGGCATGAAGGCGCTGGGGGTGCACCACGTGCTCTCCGCCAGCGCCGTCGGCAGCCTGCGCGTAGAGCTCGAGCCGCTCCACGTCGTGGTCCCCGACCAGCTCTACGACCGCACCAAGGCGCGACCGAGCACCTTCTTCGGCGACGGGGTCGTCGTGCACATGGGCTTTGCCGACCCGTTCTGCCCGTACGTGTCCGGTCTTCTCGTCGAGCACGGGCGCGCCGCCGGCGCCACCGTGCACGAGGGCGGTACGTACGTGTGCATCGAAGGCCCTCAGTTCAGCACCCGCGCCGAGAGCAACGTGTACCGCCGGCACGGCTTCGACGTCATCGGGATGACCAACCTGCAGGAGGCCAAGTTGGCACGCGAGGCGGAGCTCTGCTACGCCTCCATGGCGATGGTCACCGACTACGACGTGTGGTACGAAGGGGAAGAGGACGTCACGCTGGAGCAGGTGCTCGCCAACGTCCGGCGCAACGTCGAGACGGCGCAGGCCATCGTGCGCCGCGTCGTCACCGCGCTCGACGAGCATCGCGACTGCTCGTGTCGCCACGCCGTCGAGTCCGCCATCAACACCCCGGCGGAGCTCATCCCGCCGGCGACCAAGCAGAAGCTCGATCTGCTCATCGGCAAGTACCTGGGGTAAGGGCAAGTACCACGGGCGTCGCCCGACGCTCGCGTGGTGAGGGGTTGTAGAAAGGAGCTACGCAGTGTCTTCGTTCGTATCGAACAACGCCATTCTCGTGGCGGTCATCTGTGGGCTGATCGCCGTGATCTACGGCATTCTGCTCATCCGGTGGCTCATGAAGCTGCCGGCCGGCGACGAAGTCATGCAGAAGATCGCCGGCGCCGTGCAAGAGGGAGCCAAGGCCTACCTGGCTCGCCAGTACCGCACCATCGCCGTGGTCGGCGTGGTCGTCTTCGCCGTCCTGCTCGTGGCCCTCGGCCTCGGCAAGGACTGGACGTACGGCTGGCATGCCGCCGTCGGCTTCGTCGTCGGCGCCGTGCTCTCAGCCGCGGCCGGCTACATCGGCATGATGGTCAGCGTGCGCGTCAACGTGCGCACCGCCGAGGCTGCTCGTGACGGCCTCGGCAAGGCCCTCACCGTCGCCTTCCGCGGCGGCGCTGTCACCGGCCTGCTGGTCGTCGGCCTCGCCCTCCTGGGCGTGTCGGGCTACTACTGGGCCACCGGCGACGTCGCGGCTCTCGTGGGTCTCGGGTTCGGCGGCAGCCTCATCAGCGTGTTCGCGCGCGTCGGCGGCGGCATCTTCACCAAGGCCGCCGACGTGGGCGCCGATCTCGTGGGCAAGGTCGAAGCGGGCATCCCGGAGGACGACCCGCGCAACCCGGCCGTCATCGCCGACAACGTCGGCGACAACGTCGGCGACTGCGCCGGCATGGCCGCCGATCTCTTCGAGACGTACGCCGTCACGGCCGTCGCCGCGATGCTGCTCGCGTTCCTCACGTTCAAAGGCACGGTCGACGTGACCGGCATCGCCAAGGGCGCTCTCATCACCGTCGACGCCGACGTGGTCTACAAGCCGGCCGTGCTGTACCCGCTGGTCATCGGCGGCGTCTCCATCATCGCCAGCATCATCGGCACGTTCTTCGTGCGCCTCGGCAAGAGCAACAACATCATGAACGCCCTGTACAAAGGCCTCTCCGTGGCCGCGGTCATAGCCATCGCGCTCTTCTATCCGATCACCGAGTGGATGATGGGCAGCCCTGCCGCCCGCCTCTTCGGCGTTCCTTCGGTGCCCCGTCTCTTCCTCGCGGCCGTCACCGGCGTCGTCGTGACCGCGCTCATCGTGGTCATCACCGAGTACTACACGGCCTCGCGCTACAACCCGGTGAAGAGCATCGCCAAGGCGAGTCTCACCGGCCACGCCACCAACATCATCCAGGGCCTCGCCGTCTCGATGCAGTCCACGGCTCTGCCGGTGCTCGTCATCGCCGCCGGCATCCTCGTGAGCTACACCGCCGCGGGCGGCGGCAGCGCCGGCCTGTACGGCATCGCCGTGGCCGTCATGGCCATGCTCTCGATGACCGGCATCATCGTCGCCATCGACGCCTACGGCCCCATCACCGACAACGCCGGCGGCATCGCCGAGATGGCGAACATGCCGGAGTCCGTGCGCCAGACCACCGACCCGCTCGACGCCGTGGGCAACACCACCAAGGCCATCACCAAGGGGTATGCGATCGGTTCGGCCGGCTTCGCCGCCCTCATCCTCTTTGTCTCCTACACGCTCGATCTTCAGGAGCACTTCCTGCAGAAGTACGACTTCCAGGGCACCCTCTCGTTCATGATCGACAACCCGTGGGTGCTCGCCGGGCTCTTCATCGGCGGCATGCTGCCCTACCTCTTCGCCTCGCTCTGCATGACGGCGGTCGGCAAGGCCGGCGGCCAGGTGGTCGAAGAAGTCCGTCGCCAGTTCCGTGAGATCCCCGGCATCATGGCCGGCACGGCGAAGCCCGACTACGCCAAGGCCGTCGACATCGTCACCAAGTCGGCGATCCGCAAGATGCTCCTGCCGGCCGCGATCCCGGTGCTGACGCCGATCATCATCGGCCTCGCCTTCCGCGAGAAGGGCTACCTCGTGCTCGGCGGCGTGCTCATGGGCTGCATCATCACCGGCATCTTCCTGGCGATCAGCATGACCTCGGGCGGCGGCGCCTGGGACAACGCCAAGAAGCTCATCGAGGACGGCGAGTACGGCGGCAAGGGCTCCGACGCCCACGCGGCCGCCGTCACCGGCGACACCGTCGGCGACCCCTACAAGGACACTGCGGGCCCCGCCATCAACCCGATGATCAAGGTCATCAACATCGTGGCGCTGCTCGTGATCCCGTTCCTCATCAAGTAGAGCAATCACTCGTGTGAACGTGGGGGAGACCCCGCGTCGACGGCGCGGCGGGTGGCCCTTCGGCCGCCCGCCGCGCTTTCGTCGGCGGCCGGCACGCCGGCGTGCCGGGATCGCCTGCGCGCCCTGCTTGTCCAAGGGTGCTCCGGGTGGTAGATTCGGAGCACATCGGCCGGCTCGCCTACGGCGGGTCGGCCATCCCCTTGCCATGTGGACCATACGAAAGATCACCACGATCGTCAGCGGGGCACTTGGGGTGCTCCTGATTGCGCGTGGGGCGTGGGGCGGGGTGTGGCCCGTATCGGTCCAGCTCATCGCCGGAGTGCTGCTCGTCGCCTTCAGCGTGGTGCGCTGGCGCATGCTCTCGTGATGGCGCCGGAGGCGGAAACGCGTGATCCACGTGGAGGTCGAAGCTAGCGGTCATGGCACGACGTAAGCACAGAGAGGGCGAGGATCTGCACCGGGTGCTCGGCGTACCGGCGCTGTTCAGCACCGCATACGGCAACGTCGGCTCATCGATCTACTACGCCCTCGGCGTGGTGGCGGCCGCGGCCATGGGCGCCACGCCTCTCGTCTTCGTCATCACCGGCGTCCTGTTCGTGACCACCGCCTGGACCTACGCGGAGGCGACAGCGGCGATGCCCGAGGCCGGCGGCGCCGCCAGCTTCGCGCGGCGGGCCTTCAACGAACTGGTCAGCTTCGGCATCGGCTGGGGGCAGATGCTCGTCTACATCGCCACCATCGCCATCTCGGCTCTGTTCGTACCGTTCTACCTTTCAAACTTCTGGCCCATCCTCAAGGAGTGGCCGTACAGTTCCATCGGGGGCATCGCCGCGGCTCTGCTCCTCGTCGTCATCAACGTCGTCGGCATCAAGGAGGCGGCGCGGCTCAACATCCTTCTGGCCATGCTGGATCTCGCGACCCAGGTGCTCATCATGGTCATCGCGCTGGTCCTGCTTCTCCAGCCTCGCATCCTGATCGAGCAGATCAACTGGGGCGTGGCGCCCACGTGGCGCGAGTTCCTCTACGGGCTGGCGATCGGCACCGTGGCCTACACCGGCATCGAGACCGTGTCGAACATGGCCGAGGAGGCGTCCAACCCCGGCCGGGACGTCCCGCGCGCCATCAACTACGTCATCGTCGTCGTACTGATCGTCTACATCGGTATGCCGCTCGCCGGCCTCTCGGTGATGCGTGTGGGCGCCAACACCGTACCGGTCGACTCCGCGACGGGTCTCACCGTTCCTGTGGAGGTCGTCCCGGGCGAGCCCAAGGGGACGTGGGTGCTCGCCGACGACCCGGAAGCCGTCGTGTACGCGCCTGTCGAGACGCAGGGTGACGTCACGGTCATTCCGGCGCAGGAGCCCAAGGGCGAGGTCGAGGTGGTGGACGGCGCGAGCGTGACGCGCCTCTACGGTACGCAGTTGGGCAGCAACTACGCGGAGGATCCCGTCCTGGGCATGGTGCTGTTCATGCCCGAGAGCGTCGGGTGGCTCAAGGTAGTACTGGCGCCCTGGGTCGCGATCCTCGCCGCCACCATCCTGCTGATCGCGACCAACGCCGGGCTCATCGGCGTCTCACGGCTCACCTACTCGCTCGGCCAGCACAAGCAGCTGCCGCCCGTGCTGGCGCGCATGCACGCCCGGCGCCTGACGCCGTACATCTCGATCATCGTCTTCGGGGCGGTCGCGTGCCTGCTCATCCTGCCCGGAAAGATAGGGCTGCTCGCCGACCTCTACGTGTTCGGCTCGATGATCTCGTTCACCGCGGCGCACGTCTCGCTGATCGTCCTTCGGTACAAGGAGCCGAACCTCGAGCGGCCCTGGCGGCCGCCGTTCAACGTGCGTTTCCGCGGCGGCCTCCTGCCGCTCACGGCGGTCTTCGGCGGCCTCGGCACCTTCAGCGTGTGGCTGATCATCGTCGCCTTCCAGGGCTACAGCCGCCTGATCGGCTTCGCCTGGCTCGCGGTCGGGCTCGCCATGTACGTCGTGTACCGGCGAGCCCGGGGGTACTCGATCACGCGGAGCGTCGGCAGGACGAAGATGCCGACGACGATGCAGGAAGACATCGACTACGATCAGATCCTCGTGCCGATCGTCGGCTCCAGGATCACGGACGAGATGATGGTGCTCGCCTGCCAGCTCGCGACCGAGAAGAAGTCGGCCATCGACGGCCTCTACGTGATCGAGGTGCCGCTCAACCTGCCGCTGGACGCGCGGCTGGTGGAAGAACGCGCTCGCGCGAACCGAGTCCTCGCCGCCGCGGCGCTCATCGCAAAACAGTTCAAGGTGAAGTTCACGCCCACCGTCGTGACGGCCCGCTCGGCGGGCAAGGCGATCGTCGAGGAAGCGGCCATCCGCCGGTCGGAGGTCATCATCCTCGGGACCATGCGCAAGCGGCGCATCGCCGACCGCGTCTTCGGCCGCACCACCGACTACGTGGTCGACCACGCTCCCTGCGAGGTGCTTCTGGACATCGTCCTCAAGGGGTATCCCGTCGAGGGGTCCGGGGAGGCAGACGGCGATACTCCGTCCACCCGGCCGCAGCCGGGCGACGACAGCGGTCCGGGCCCTCACTCCGCCGGTGACTCATCGGCCCGCCAATGAGAGGTGAACCATGCATGTAGTCATCGCCGGCTGCGGGCGCGTCGGCTCGGGGCTGGCTCGCGACCTCGTCAATCAGGGTTTCGACGTCTCGATCATCGACGACAGCCCGGATGCCTTCCATCTGCTGGGTGACGACTTCCCCGGCGAGTTCGTCGTCGGCCGGGCGCTCGACTGGGATTCCCTCCGCCGGGCCGGCATCGAGCGCGCCATCGCTTTCGTCGCCTGCACCGACGGCGACAACACCAACATCGTGATCGCCCAGATCGCCCAGAAGAGGTACGGCATCAAGTGCGCGGTCGCTCGCGTCTACGATCCGCTGCGCGCCGAGCTCTTCGCGCAGGCCGGCATCCGCACCGTGTGTCCGACCCGAGACGTGCGCGTCGCCCTGTTCGACGCGGTGCGTGCCTGTCAACTCCCCGCAGCGGAGGGCTGAGCGATGTTCGTGCTCATCGTAGGAGGCGGCAAGGTCGGGCTGAACACGGCGCGGCAACTGCGCAAGCTGGGCCACGAGATCGTCCTGGTCGAGCAGCGCAAGACGCGCTACGACCTCATCGAGGAGGAGCTGCTGGAGGAGTCGCTCGTCTTTGGCGACGGCACCGAGATCTGGGTCCTCGAGAAGGCCGGGATCGGCCGCTGCGACATGATCGTCGCGGTCACGGGTGACGACGAGGACAACATCATCATCTCGCAGGTCGCGAAGCTCAAGTTCGGGGTACCCAAGATCGTCGCCCGCGTGAACAACCCCTTCAACCAGCCGAGCTTCGATCTGCTGGGCGTCGAGTCGACGGTGTGCGCGACGACGGCCATGCTCAATCTGATCATGCACGAGTTGCCGGTGCACAAGTTCGTGCACCTGCTCTCGTTGCGCAAGCAGAACGTCGAGCTGGTGGAGCTCGAGGTCAGCGAGAACTCCCCCTTCGCGAACACGTACGTGCAGGACATCGCCTTGCCCGTCGGCGTGCTGCTCGCGGCCATCGTCCGTGCCGGCCACGCCCTCCTGGTCAGAGGTTCCACGGAGATCTTGCCCGGCGACTACGTTCTGTGCCTCCTGGAGCCGGGCAAGGAGCGGGAGCTCATCAAGGTCTTCCTCCCCGACGATGAGGCCGACCAGGTGCAGCTCGACTCCGAGCTGGATACCTCGGATGGCTGAGGCCGGCCCGGTTGACCACCCGCAGGCTCACGGGTAGCATGGCGAGGCTCTTTCGAGCGCTTCTTTCTTCCGGTGGCGAGGTAGCTCAGTTGGTAGAGCACACGACTGAAAATCGTGGTGTCGTCAGTTCAATTCTGACCCTCGCCACCACAATTCCCTCGACATCCAGCATGTTTGGCAGCGCCAAGGCGCTGAAGGCCGAGCTGGCTTTGCACACCAGCGTGCGCGAGCGCCAGCTGGCGGTGCTGAAACGCGCCTCGCAGTCCTTCGCCCAAGTCACCGGTGGCCGCTCTACGAGCCGAACGTCCCGCTGACGGCCGTCGGCGAGAACCTGGAAACCTTCAAGGACGTGATCCGTAAGCTGCGGGCGGGCGTCGAGCTGTAGATCGACGACGGCCGGGTGTCCTGTGCAAGAGCGCTTCGCGGCGCGCGCCATCACTGTGCTGCGCCTTCCCCTCCGACCAGCCCAGTCCGCTGTTGCTCGG
The DNA here is from genome assembly GCA_963709345.1 of uncultured Actinomycetes bacterium. Lineage (GTDB taxonomy): Bacteria > Actinomycetota > Thermoleophilia > UBA2241 > UBA2241 > CAIXSE01. The sequence goes on along the minus strand of CAVPVX010000007.1, from coordinate 273,343 downwards.
TTCGCTTGCCGCCAGGGGTGATTAGGCGCAGAACGTCACCGCTGCTGCCTGATTGTCATCGTCGTGCCGTATGGCGACTCCGGCTAGGCTCCAGGCCGCATGGACCGAACGGATGAACATGACGGTGGAGAGGTCGCGCTTCAGCGGTCCCTTGAAAGCGCAGCGGGTATGATATATCATCATACTCGGAGGTACCTCATGGGACGAGCCAAGATCGCCATCACGATCGACGAAGAGACGCTCGGCGCGCTTGACAGGCTGGTGTCCGAGCACCGCTTTCCCAATCGTAGCCAGGCCATCCAGGAAGCCTTGGACGAGAAGCTCTCGCGATTGGCTCACAGTCGCCTGGCGCAGGAGTGTGCGAAGCTCGACCCGGGCCTCGAGCAGGCTCTCGCCGAGGAAGGCATGAGTGGGGAGCTGGCCGAGTGGCCAGACTACTGAGGGGCGAGGTCCGCTGGGCGGATCTGAGCCCGACGCGCGGGCACGAGCAGGCGGGCCGGCGGCCCGTCCTCATCCTGAGCGCCGACGTCTTCAACGAGCGCTCAGGCACGGTGATCGCGGTGGCGTTGACGACTCAGCCTCCGCGAGCCGGCTTCCCCCTGACTCTGGAGGTGGGCCCCGCGCAGCTTCCCAAGCCGGCGTGGATCAAGATCAGCCAGATCCGCACGCTCTCGGTGCACCGCATCGGCCGCAAGCTCGGGGCCGTCTCACCGGAGGAGGTCGCGCGGGTGATCGAGGGCCTGAACGAGATCCTGGGAGCCTGACCGGAGTCTCGTGCGCCGGCAGCACGCAGCTCGTGAGGCCTCCGTCCGAGGCCCCTGCTAAGGTGCCCATACGATGACCCGGGATCGAACACCCCGACCAGGAACGGCTTGGGACACGCGCAATGACTGACGACGGCCAAAACCAAGCGGCGGATGACGCCGACTTCGAGAGCTTCTGCGAACAGATCACCATGGCCTCCGTGTTGGAGACCGTCGCGAAGCTGCTGACTCATCCGTTCGGCTTTCACGGGGACACGGGCATTCGCGACTACCTCTACGCACGCCTTCACGTGAATGGCGGAGATCGCCTCGACGACGACGATCCGCGGACGGGCTATCCCACGCTACTCCTGCAGTCCGAGCACTACACAGTGGCGAAGTACATCAGCGGCGGCGAGACGGCGCGAGGGCGCCCGTTTCGACCTTGCCCTGGCCCGACCGCCCGCTCCGTCGTGCGATCTTGAGGACAGGTGTGCGGAACGACTGACCGCCCTGTTCGCGTTCGAGCTCGGCAAGAACAAGCCGTTCGACAAGGTAATCGACCCGGAGATGGTGGACCACAGTGTTGGGACGCTGACGGGGACGAGTGACGTCTCCAAGCTGTATCGCGAGCTCGCCCTGCACGACCTCCAGCAGGGATGGGCGGTCGAGTTCTACGACTCCCGAGGGACGCGAGGAGCGACGACCATCTCGCGAGCGCTCGAGATCTGCCAGGAACTGCACTTGCCGGCCGGCAAGAGGCTGGTCGTGATCTTCGTCGGGTACTCGGCCGATGGCGCGCACCACGTCTCGTCCAACGATGCGGCCGTGCAAACGGCGCTCATCGAGCAGCTTGGGGCGCTCGGGCTCGAGGCCGTGTCAGATCTGCGCACGGCCTCGCGCGCGCCGGCGCGGCCGCGCGCGGCGACATCTCCGCGGGAGTCGGCGTCGCCGTCAGGAACCCAAGGCTGGGCCGCGGCGTGGCAGCCGAGCGCGACGATCGAGGAGGTCTTCGGAGATCGCGCCGCGTTCGCCAATCGGATAGTCCGGATCGGCGGCTTCGAGGAGCGCGGCCGCAAGTCGCAGTACGTGAACCTCAGCTACGCCAGGAAGATGAACATCGCTCAGATCCACCCCCAGCCAGGCGGTATCGGCCTGGTGCTCAAGCGGCGCACCGACGGGCAGCCGGCGACGGCCCTTCGAGAGATCCCGGTCGCGTCGCTTGCCGGCTACAAGGGCCCAAACGCTCGCTGGCTGGACGGTGAGAAGCCCTACGACAAGAAGGGCCCCGCCGTCGCGTATCTCATCCCAGACGAAGTGGACGAGCTCGGTGACGACGACCCCGAGTGGCGGGACGTGGTGAGGCTCCTCGACCACGCGAAGACGCTCACATGACCCTGACGCTCGACAACCTGGACGCGATGTACGGCGCCCTCTTCGACCTGCTCGGTCCGAGAAAGCCGCAGGTCCTGGCTTTCAAGGACTTCATCGAGCGGGAGACGAGTTGGCTGACGTCGCCCGCGTCGGTGATCGTGAAGGGTCCGCTGGCCGAACAGGTCGGCTATCTCGCCCGGCCGCACCTGGTCTTCGACATGGACGAGATGATGCACGCCGTCGCGTTCTTCGAGCGGCTGCTGCCCGTGGACGACGGATCAGCCGGGGAGGAGGAGACGTGACCGGGATCGGCGGCGGTCCGGGAGGGTCCGGCGAAGAGGCCGACCTCTCCCAGTTCTCCGACATCGGGTGGGTCGACGCCGACCGCAACCCGTGGGGCGTCCCGGTCATCGACGTCCGGCCGCTCACGCAGACGGTGATGTCGACCACGACCGACCAGCAGTGCGCGGCGAACGCGGTGTCCTATCGGGGAGATGACGGCGCCGGCTTCATCGGAGAGGAGCCGGCGGTGACGAGCGTCGTTCCGGTCGAGCTCAGCTACCCTGTCGACCGTCTCCTTGCCGACGGCGTGCTCTTCACTCCAGAGGCGATGGAACACAAGTGGGCGCTCTTCTGCCACGGCGGGCAGATCCTTTTCGTGCGCGGATGGAAGCGGCGCGTCGCCGCGATCGCACAGCTCGAACAGCGCGCGGACCGCGTCGCAGTGGTCTCGGTCCGCGGGACGTTCACGTCCGAGGACGAGGCGCCGGAACTGACGTGCCGCGTGCTCGACTTCCTGCTCAGGAGTCACGCGCTTCGCGGCGAGTATCCGGCTCCGCTTGCGCCGGGCCTCGAGGCGGATCCCGGCAGGGCGGCGATGTGGTGCTTCGCGATGTTCGGCAATCGCGCGTCGTTCGCCACGCCGCATCCCGTGCCCCTGCAGGATCCCGATGTGCCGCTGCGCACGTACTCGCTGCTGCACATCGCCGTCGCCGAGTGCGACGCCGCCGGGGTCGAGGCTCAGGTGTCGGCCGGGGTGCCCGTCGACCTCCTGGCGCCCGACGGCCTCACGCCGCTACACTGGGCCACTGCCGTGCCTGATGCGACGATGATGGCCTTGCTCCTCGAACTCGGCTCTCCGGTTGACGCCCAGTCGGAGCAGGGCGCGACCCCGCTGATGTTCGCGGTGCAAGACGGTAGCCTCGAGAAGGTGGACTTCCTGGCCGTGCACGGCGCCGACGTTGACGCCCGTGACGACCGCGGCTTCACCTCGCTGCACCGCGCCGCCGAGCTTGGGCACGTCGAGCTTGTGCGCTTTTTGCTTGAGCGAGGCGCCGCTCCGGCCCCCGAGGCGCAGGGCTACACGCCGAGGGACATGGCCGAGATGCGTGGTCGCGCGGAGGTCGTCGCTCTGCTGGATCAGTACGGCTCTGCCTGAGCGGATCACCTGATGCCAGCGGCGAGAACAAGGGAGCCAGCCGAGTCTGACGCCGGCGGCTCGAAGCCGCTTTGAGAGAACTCCGACAGGAAGGTGCGCCGATGGAGGAACGCAAGAAGAAGATCGTCTACGTCGACATGGACGGCGTGCTCGTCGACTTCGCGTCCGGACTGGAGCGCGTCGCGGCCGAGACGCAGGACAAGTTCGCAGACAACGCAGACGAGATCCCCGGCATCTTCGCGCTGATGGGCCCGATGCCGGGCGCCATCGACGCCTATCTGGAGTTGGCGGAGAGATTCGACACCTACGTACTCTCCACCGCGCCCTGGAAGAACCCGTCGGCTTGGTCGGACAAAGTGAGGTGGATCCAGAGGCACCTCGGCGAGGCCGCGCACAAGCGGCTCATCCTGAGCCATCACAAGGACCTCAACCGCGGCGACTTCATGATCGACAACCGGCCGAACAACGGCGCCGACGCGTTCGGCGACGGGTTCATCCACTTCGGCTCGTCGCGGTTCCCGGACTGGCCGGCGGTCATGGAGTTCATGCGTGGCGTGAGCGAGGGCCGATCGGCCCACGGACAAAGAGGCTAGTCGGTGAGGCAACACCATTCGCCTCGGCGGCTGCGAGGAGCATGATGAAGATCATCACCTGGAACATCGCTCAGCGGCACGAGGCGTGGCGTCGGCTTCTCGAGACTGACGCCGACATCGCCCTGCTACAGGAGGCCTGCGAACCGCTGGCGACGTTGCCCGACGCGTCGGGGTCGATCCCGCCCCCTGGAGAACCGCCGGCGTGGGAAGACGACATTGGCGGACCGCGGTCGTGAAGTTGACCGACCGCGTCCAGGTGGCATGGCTTGAGTCTTCGACGGTGGACGAGGCCAACGGGGGCGACCTTGCGGTGAGCCGGTCGGGGACCTTGGCCGCTGCGCTGGTGACGCCGCGTGAGGGCGACCCCCTTGTGGTCGTGTCCATGTATGCAGCCTGGGAGAGGCCTCACAGCACGACGCACAGCAACTGGATCTACGCCGATGGCTCGGTCCACCGCCTCATCTCCGACCTCTCGGTCTTCGTCGGGAGCGAGCGCGGGCATCGCGTCATCGCGGCGGGCGACCTCAACATCTACCACGGATACGGTGAGCGGAGCAGCAAGCATTGGGCCGGGCGATACGACACCGTCTTCGGCAGAATGGCGGCTCTCGGTCTGCCCTTCGTTGGGCCGCAAGCGCCCTGTGGAAGGCAAGCGGACCCGCGGCCGGGCATCGTTCCGGCTTCGAGCCAGAACGTGCCCACCTTTCACACGAAGCAGCAGCGTCCGCAGCGCCGTCGGCGTGCCCTCGGGTGACGCGATCCTCGCGGATCGGCGGCGGCATGAGCGGAGCGATGACCAGCCGCCGACCGTCGCCTGGAGATCGCGGAACGTTCCCTTGCGGATGAGGTTGATGACCACGCCGACGATCGCGAAGATGACGGCAAGGACTCCCCAGACCCATGACCCCGACCATCCGCCGAGGACGAGCGTCTCCATCGTCCTGCGCAAGCGCCGCGTGACCGCCGAGACGGCGCTGCGCCTGGCTCCGGAGCAGCGCCTGCGCCGCATGGGAGGGCCGAGCAGCAGCGAAGCGGATGGAGCGGATGCGCTCATTCACGGCCTTGACGGACCTGGCATTCCTCTCAGGGTGAGCCGGCAGCTTGCGTCAGCGCTTGTGTTTGGGTCCCTCGACTCCCCACCATGGCTGCAGTGCGGGCAGATCGGAGAGTCCGGGATCCTGCGGCGGGTCCGACTCTCCGTCGTCCCCATCCCAGCGGCGTCGGTACTGGTCGGGGATGTCGCCCCAGCCCCAATATGGGAGAGGCTCACGGGGCACGATCCCGACCATCTCGAGAGGGTCGATACGTCTGTCGCCGACCGTGCAGAGGTGAGCCCAGTCGTCGCCGAAGTCGAATACATAGACGAACTGCTCGCCCGGCTGGAGCCGGCTGAGCTTGGTCGCGCGATCGTCGATCACCGGGCCGAGTTCCTCCCAGTCCTCGTACGGCGTCGTGAGGCGCGTCCCATCGGCGAGGCTGAACTCATGGAGGTGGGCGCGATCCCAGCGCGCGAACGCGTCGTCGATCGCCTCGGCGAGCTGCGCGAACGTATGGGAGCGGGCGGCGGCGAAGATCCGCCCCGGCCGCGGCCAGAGGTGCCGGCCATGCCCCTGCACCAGGTCGACTTGGATCGAAAGCCACGTCCGCGCCATGAGCTCCTCCATCTGTCGGTGAGACGGCCACCCGAGCGGTCATCGCTCGCGTCTCACGCGAGCCTCCCGCGTGGGCCGATACTCTCACGCCTTGAGGGCGTGCTCACCGACTTCACCCGGCGGCCTCTGCGCGGCTCACCACGGCATGCAGGGACGCGCCGTCCCGGCGCGAACGCCTCTTCATGATCGCCGCTGAACAGAGCGCGTTCTCCGTCGCCGCTCCGGCGCTTCTCGTTCTCTGGGCGGTCTTCATGGTCGTCGTCTTCGTCGGCACGCGCGTGACCGACGGCCTGGTGCGCCGCCTTTCCGGCGGCGCCGTCTGGGTCCTCGTGTGCGCCGTGGCCGTGTGCGTGGTCGCCGCCGTGGTGGCGGCGCTGGCGTTCTCGTGGTTCTGGCTCGCCGTGGTCGTCTTCGTGAGCATTCTCCTGCTCGGCTTCTCGGCGCCCGTGCTTGTCTCAAAGGCCGGCGAACGGGTCTTCGCGGACCGGCGGCCGCCCGAGGAACGGGTCGTCGCGATCGCGGACGACGGCGCGACCGTCACCGAAGCGGACGAGGACGCCGAGCCGTCTCGTGACGCCGTCGCCTTCGAGGCCGTCCTTCGCGAGGAAGAAGACGAGCTGCACCCCGAGGCGCGGTGAACCTCGTCTTCGCGAAGCGCGGGTAGATGGACGCGCGGCGACTGCTCAGAGTCAGTCACGACCGCCGCGAACTCGGCTTCTTCCGTGCGCGCCTGCAGAGTGAGGGGAGCACGATGGCGTCGTGGTGCTTGCGAATCGAATCCCCGTCAGATCCGGATGAGTTCCGTGAGCATCTTGCGGCCGGGTCGTCGATGGCGTTCACGATGGTGACTCGTGACGGAGACCGCCTGAGCGGGGACGCGTGCGTCGCCAGTGTCAGCGACTGCGTCGACGCGGCGACCGTGGTGCTGCTGGCCGGGGTGGGGCCCCTGCAGCGCGTCTGACGGCTGAGCGCGGCTCCGCGCTCAGCCGGGGAAGACCTCGTCGCCCACGAGCTCGCGCACGCGCAGCATGTCGAACACGCCGCGCACGGCCGGCGAGAGGTTGCGTGCCACAAGCGGCGTGCCTTGGCTCTTGAGGTCGAGGCACAGACGCACGAAGATCCCCGTGCCCGAGGAGTCGATGAACTCCACGCTCGCGAAGTCGAGAGCCACCACCTCGGCGCCCTTCGCGGCGTCGGCGACGGCCTCACGCAGCGCGTCGGCGCAGTCGAGGTCCATCTCGCCGGCGAGGTAGACGGTGGGCGCCGGGCCTTGGGCGACGGATGTGCGCAGCATGTGATCTCCCGCTTCGGTTAGATCGTGCGGTCCAATAGTAACGTAGTTCCCACCGGGGTCGTGCGCAGGCCGACGGCGTCGAGGTAGTCGAGGATGATCTTGTAGCCGTAGCCCATCGACGCCTGACCGCCTTTGGAGGGCGGGTCGATCCAGTTCAGGAAGTTGAGGCCGGGACCCGAGTCGGCCACCACTATCCGGAGGCGGTCGTCGAGCGTGCGTAGTGTCATGGAGCCGTGACCGCCGCCGTGCAGCAGCATGTTGGTCACGGCCTCTGAGATGCAGAGGATCGTGCGCTGCCGGTTGATGTCGTCGAGACCCGCCTCCTGCAGCAGCGCGTCGACGGCCTCCCGGGCCGTCTGGAGGTCGGCCGTTCTGTCGATGTCGAAGTGGAGCGCCGGCTCCCCCCGCTCCACTTCGACGCGGAGCTCGTCTTCGTCGAGTATGCGGAGCTTGCCGCAGGCGACGGCCGCGGCCATGTTGTTGAGGATCTCCACGAGGCTTCGACGGTGATCGCCGTGGTGGCGCTGCCAGCCGTTGGTCTTGATGCTGAGGATGTCGCAGCGGTCGCCCTGGGGGATGAAGCAGATCTCGTCGGCGACGAAATCGTCTCTCTGCGGTACGGCGTAGCACATGAAGGTGCCCTGCGTCATCGCCTCCGTGGCATGCGCGACAAGGTCTTCGTGGGGGAGATCCGGCTCCATCTCGCCGACCACGGCCTCGACGCGCGCGGCGCCGGCTCTGTACCGGTAGACCTGAAGAGAGGCCGGCATGCCGGCCGTCGTGTCGGGCATCTGCCGCGACCCCTGTCGTTCGGTGCTCAGCGGTCCCGCCGCCTCAAACGAAGCGCGCGAGCAGGAGCGTCGCGTCGTCCGTTGCTACCCTCTCGCCGCGGAACGCGGCGACGTCGCTCCACATGTCTTCAAGTGTGTCACGAACGGGCCGCGTCCGACACCGTTCGAGCGACGCCTCGAGCCGCTCCGGGCCGTACAGTTCGCCGGCGGCATTGCGCGCCTCGGTCAGTCCGTCGGTGTACAGGGCGACCGTGGCTCCCGTGCCGAGGGCGATGTCGTCCTCAGGGTAGCTGAGTCCCGTGCGCACGCCGAGGGCGGCCCCCTGAGACGGCACCTGTCGGATCCCGTCGGCGTCGGCGATCAGGACCGGGTTGTGCCCCCCGCCGGCGACCACGAGGCTGTGGCCGGCGGGGTCGTACGCCGCGATGGCCAGCGTCAGGAAGTACGGCAGGCGCTGGCCCTCGAGGTCGCGTGCAAGGCCGTCGTTCACCTCGGCCATGATCTCGCCCGGGCTCTTGTCGGGAGCAATTGCGTTGTGCAGCAGCGAGCGCGCCATGGCCATGATCAGGGCGGCGGCGAGGCCCTTGCCCATGACGTCGCCGCACACGATCGCGAGACGGCCGTCGCCGAAGGGGATGTAGTCGTAGTAGTCGCCCCCCATCTCGCCGAGGAACTCGATCCGTTGGTCGAGTTCCAGGCCTTCGATGTCGGGCGTGCCGGTGGGGAGGAGGTCGGTCTGGATACGGCGGGCGCGCTCGATCTCGGCGGCCACCTTCAGCTGCGTCGTGCGCAGCTCGTCGTGCAGGTGCACCGAAGCGGCGAGCTCCTCGTGGAAGTCGTCTCGCTCGGCGTCGAATGTCTGGCGCTCCCGGGCCCGTTTCACGTAGATGTCGTACGAGTAGTAGATGAGATAGAGCGGCGGGATCCCGAGCAGCATCCCCGGCACCCCGAGCCAGAGATAGAGGGCCGCTACGAGCAGGGCCAGCGTCGAGCCGGCGAGATACCCCGGCAGCGCCCACTGGTAGTTGGTGCGCCACACCTTGACGGCGTGGTCCTGCGTCGAGAGGGCGATCACGCCGGCGAGGAGCGCCGTGTGGACGGCGAAGTCCACGATCGTCGCTCCGAAGGTGGGGAGGACCTTGGTCATGAAGTCGCCGCCTTCGGGCGCCAACGCCAGATACAGGAGGCCGGCCAGATAGGTGGAGATCACGTAGTTCCCGATGTTGAAGGCGATCTTGAGCGGGTCGCGCGTCACCCAGGCGGCGGTCACGCCGCTGACGGCCGCGACCGCCATCGCCGGCCACAGCCCGAGGGCGACGAGGGCGGCGAGCACCGGCACGAACGACAGAGTCACATCGCCGACCAGCGGCAGCTTGATCTCTCGGAGGTCGGTGAGCGTGGCGAGGATCATGAACGCCACGATGTTGAGCGTGAACGGCGCGGGCTCGCTCAAGCCGGCTGCCGCTGAGACGGCTGCGGCCGCGAGGCAGACGAGGCCCACGTAGAGCGAGACGGCCGTGCGTTTCCGCACGGCCGTCTCGTTACCGTCGATGACTTCAGCTGAGTCCAGGGTCACTGTCCTTCGATGAGGATCGTCCATCTGAACTTGGTCCAGTCGTACTCCGTCCACCGGAACTTGGTCGCCTGGTAGTCGGACGTCCACCGGAACTTGGTCCATCCCACGTCTGTCCAGCGGAACTTCGTCGCTCCCACGTCCGTCCAGCGGAACTTCACCCACCGGAACTTCGTCGCTTCCACTTCGGTGTCCGTCCAGCGGAACTTCACCCAGCGGAACTTCGTCCAGCGGAACTTCGTCCAGCGGAACTTCGTCCATCCGTACTTCTTCCATGCCGTCGTGTCCCAGGCGGCATAGACGTTCTTGCTGAGTATCGTCGTGCCGTCACCGAGGTCTTCAGAGAGAGCATACCCTTCGGACCTCGAGGTGTCGGCCAGAGCCTCGTCGACGTCGATCAGGCCTGCGCCTTGCTGGTGGCGGGTCGCTCCGGGCAGGGGGTCGGCCGTGGCCATGAGGCGCAGCTTGACGTCGTCGGGGGTCAGGCTTGGGTCGGCGCCGAGCATCAGCGCCGCTGCGCCGGCTGTGACCGGCGCGGACGTGCTGGTGCCGGACAGCATCAGATAGCTCGGCTTCAGTGTCTGCCGGCGCCGTGGGCGCGTAGCTTCCCACCGGGATCAGGTTCTGCGGGTAGTTGACGTCGATGTACGAGCCCGGCACCCTCGTCGAGATGAGCCGGTTACCCGGCGCCACGACGTCGGGCTTGGCGAACTCGTCGAAGAGCGTCGGCCCGACCGAGCTGTAGTAGGTGACGGCGTCGTCGTCGAGCGTTGCCGTCTGGCGGGTATCGCTGGCGCCGACCGTCAGGACGTAGGGGCTGTTGCCCGGAGACAGGATCCCGCCGGGGCCGAACTCGCCCTCGTTGCCGGCGGCGCAGACGACCGTCACGCCGTGCTTCCAGGCGAACTCCACGGCCCGCGCGATGGGGTCGAACTCCACGGGGGCGACCGGGTTGGCCCCGAGCGACAGGTTCATCACGCGGATGTTGTAGGCGTTCCTGTGGGCGACCGTCCAGACGATGGCCGACATGACCGCGGATGCGCGACCCGCTGCCGTTGCTGTCCAGGACCTTGACGCCGATGATGTTGGCCGCCGGGGCGACGCCGCGGAACTGCATCGTCGCGTAGCCGCCCTGGTCGAGCGGGAGCGAGGCGGTGCCGTCTCCGGCGATGAGGCCGGCCACGAAGGTCCCGTGTCCGGCGTCGTCGTACGGCCGCCTTCTCTTGTCGACGAAGTCCTTCCAGCCGACGATGCGGCTGTCGCCCAGGTCGGACGTCGTCGTGATGCCACTGTCGATGACGGCGACGCCCACGCCGCTGCCGTCCGGGCCGCCCTCGGCCGGTGATGCGACTGCATCCAGCCCGATCGCGAGATTGGTGATGTCGAGCGAGCTGGCGTAGTCGAAGCCGAAGACTGGGTTGTCGGCGACGATCATGAGGACGGAATCGTCAAGGGAGAGCGCGTCGATCTCGTCGGGCAGCAGGTAAGCGGCGACGGCATCGAAGGCCGGGATCTCCGTGGTCTCGACGACGTCGGGCACGGCAGCAGCTACGACCGTCGCCTCATCGGGCTCCGTGTACACCACGACGGGCACGGCGTCATCACCGCCCGTGGCTTTGAGGACTGTCGTGACGCTCTGGTCGATCTTGTCGTCGTCGCTCTTGGCCTTGGCCAGTGCCGTGCCGGGCAAGACCAGGAGGCAGAGCAGCGCTACGGCGAGAACGAAATACCTTGGTCTCATCTTCATCGCCTCCACACCAGTGCTCCTTGGGCCTGCCGACTTGCTCAAGGCCGGCGGACGTTGCTGGACGGCGCTCCGGTCGGGAGGAGGACGCTGGCCTCGCGCGAGATGCTGAAGGCGAGATCCGCGAGTGCGGAGTTCGGATTCGGCAACCGAGCTATCTTGATCATCCAAGACCTCTGGCTTTGCGTCCCTGCCTCGCGACAGGTTTGCCTTTGTCGTTCAAGGTGGGTATCGGCAGCCGGCGTGCAGAAGGTGAGGCCTTGGTAGGCGAATTGACACAGCAAGTGTCGCCAGTCTGGCGACGCACGAGCATCGCGAGAGGCTCATCAGGGACTCGAAGTGCGGCCGCCCGCGCCGGTGTGGAGCGCGACCTGGCGCGGCCGGCCAGCCCGGCAACTGGACGCGGTGAGCGTCACGGTCCTGAAGGGGGCGGTCCCGGGCGTTGGCTCTCCGGTCCTCCGGGGCCGCCACGGCCGCCGCCCGTCACCCCCTCTCGCGTGACGATGTGGTCGTTCTGGCCTTCGACAACCAATGGGCGGGCGCGAACCTCTGGCGGCATGCGCAGAGCGACGGCCGGAGGCCGGAGACCCTCTCGCACGAGTGATACAGTAGGTGCATAGACGTCCGGAGGCCGTCGGGGGAGAGCCGATGCGTCGAGGCGCCCGGCCGAGAGACCGCCGCCGTCCGCTCGCTCCCTCGCCGTGTGCCGGCACGACAAGCGTGTGCGCACCGCGGTGCGCACGCACACCCGAGAGAAGGGAGGGGATGGATGAGCCGTACGGACGGCCTCTATACGGCCGTGCAGAGGCAGGCGATCAACCAGATGCTCAAGCTGGCCGCCAGCGACGACAAAGCGAAGATCGTCAAGGCGTTCCAGCTTGCGGAGAAGATCACCCCGGAACAGTACAAGGGCTCAGTGCGTTTCGTCACCGAGAAGGTCGAGGACGACCACCCGGCGTTGCTCATCGCCAGACACGTGACCTCGAAGCTCAGCCCGCGTTGCCGCGACAGCTTCATCGAATGTCTTATTGTGAATACATTGCTTCGCGGCGTCGCAAAGCGCAGAGAGCTCGTGGACTCGACCGGCATGCACGCCCCGACGACGATCCTCATGAGCCCCACCATGCGCTGCAATCTCACCTGTGCGGGGTGCTACGCGGCCGAGTACTCGCCCGATCAGGATCTGGATCGCGGGCTGATGCAGAAGATCGTGGACGAGGGCAACGACATGGGCGTCTACCTCTTCACGATGCTCGGCGGCGAGCCCTTCATGTGGGACGAGTTGCTGGACTTCGCGCGCGAGAACAAGGACGCATACTTCCAGGTCTTCACGAACGGCACGCTCCTCGATCAAGACATGATCGACGGGCTCGCCGAGATCGGGAACATCGCCCCGATGCTGAGCCTGGAGGGCAATCGCGAGATGACCGACCAGCGGCGCGGGCGCGGCGTGTACGACCAGGTCCTGGAGACCATGGATCAGCTGGGCGAGGCCGGTGTCCTCTTCGGCTATTCAAGCACTGTGATGCGCAAGAACTGGCAGCACATCATGAGCGACGAGTTCGTCGATCCGCTGATCGCCAAGGGAGCCATGCTCAGCTGGAACTTCCTGTACATGCCCTTGGGGCGTCACCCGGACCTGAGCATGATGCTGACGCCGGAGGAGCGTAACGGGTTCCGGCTCGCCATCCATCGTATCCGCGACACCAAGCCGCTCTTCCCCGTCGATTTCTGGGGCGATGCGCCCTGGGTGAGCGGGTGTATCGCCGGCAGGCACTACATGCACATCAACAGTGACGGGTGGGTGGAGCCATGCATCTTCACGCACTTCGCCACCGACAACGTCCGTGACGTGAGCCTCCTGGATGCTTTCAACTCGCCGTTCTTCCAGGAGATCCGCAGTCGTCAGCCGTTCAACCACAACCTGCTGATGCCCTGTATGTGGATCGACAATCCACACCAGTCACGCGAGATCATGGCGGCGACCGGGGCTCGGCCGACCCATCCCGGCGGCGACGTCATGATCACCGATCTGCAGGCTGAGCTCGACGTGTACTCCTCAGACGTCGAGCGCCTCTACGATCCCATCTGGAGCTGCATGAACGGTGAGCGGGCTCCCGAAGCGACCGAGGAGTCGGCGCCGGTGACGTAGGCGCACGGCCTCGAGTCAAAGGTGTCCGGGCGGCGGGGCGCGACGAGCGCCCCGCCGCCCGTTGCGTGCCGGCGGGAGCGCCGCCCTGCGCGAGAGCCGTGGTACCCTGATGCCACTGCAGTCTGCTGGGAGCGGAATGGCGCGGATTCATCCTCACACCAGGGCCGCGCGCGTGGCGGCCGTCTGTGTGCTGGCCGTCATGGGGGCGCTGAGCGCCGTCTGGGCGGCGCCCCGCGTCAGCGCCGCCGCCGCTGCTTGGGTGAGCACGCCTCCCGTGCGCTCCGCGTCTCTCACGGTGCCGACTCCTCTGGTCGTCGCCGCCGGGCCGCACGAGGAGACCGGCGCAGAGGCGCGGGCGGTCGAGGCCGGCGCGAGGACCCAGACACTCGTCCCTTCCGCAGGCGCCGCTCCGTCCCGGCTCGACGCCGGGATGCGCTTCACCATGCTCGGCGTCACGTGTCGTCCTCCCGGCCGCAGGGGAGCCGTCACCGTCCATCTCCGCACGAGCGAGGACGGCCGAACGTGGAGCCGCTGGTATTCGGTGGCGCTCGAACGCGCGGCCGAGGAGGGCGGCGTCCAGCAAGCCTTCACCGAGCCCATCTGGACCGGAGTCGGCCGGTTCGTCGAGATCGCCGCGACCGGTGCGCCGGGTGCGCCGGTCAGTCTCCGCGACGTCGAGGTGGTCGCCATCAACAGCACCGAGGACGCGGATCGGTCCGCCACCGTTCTCGGCGTGCTGAGGCGGGCGGCCGCCGCCGTCGCGGCCATCGACCCGGCCTCTCCGGCCGGCGCCGTGATCGCGAAGCCCCGAATCGTGAGCCGCGCCAAATGGGGCGCGAATGAGTCGTGGCGCAGGGGCTCGCCCTCCTACGCGCCCGTCAAGATGGCCTTCATCCATCACACGGCGAGCGGCAACAGCTACAGCGCTTCCCAAGCGCCGGCGATCGTGCGCGGTGTGTATCACTACCACACTCGCGCGCTGGGCTGGAGCGACGTCGCCTACAACTTCCTCATCGATCGGTACGGGGTCATCTACGAGGGCAGGTACGGCGGTGTCACGAGAGGCGTGATCGGCGCCCAGACCTTGGGCTACAACACGGGCAGCACCGGTATCTCCGTGATCGGCACGTACTCCGCCGTCACGCCGTCGTCGTCGGCGTTGACGTCGCTCGAGCGTCTCCTCGAGTGGAAGCTCGACGTGCATCACATCGACCCACGGAGCACAGCGACTCTCGTCTGCGGCGCCGGCGAGAAATACAAGACCGGCCAGCGAGTGAAGCTACCGGCGATCGCCGGGCACCGCGACGCCAATCACACGGACTGCCCCGGCAACCGGTTCTACGCGATGCTGCCTACCGTCCGCCAGGTCGTGGCCCGCAGAGGTCACCCCAAGATCTACGGGTTCGTCGTCGAACACCCTGCCATCAGCCCCAACGGCGACGGCGTGCTCGACGGCGCGGCGATCGGCTTCACGGTGTCGCGGATGGTGTCGTGGCGGCTGGAGGTCCGTGCCGCCGGCGGGGAGACCGTGTGGCATGTCGCCGGCGACGGGACCCTCGCCGACGTTGTCTGGGACGGCAAGGATGTCGGAGGTCGACGTCTTCCGGACGGCCGGTACACGGTTGTGGCCACGGCGACCGGCCCCAGCGGAACCGCACGACCGGCGACCGGCGTCGTGCGGTTGGACACGAAGCCGCCCGCCGTCGACAACGTCCGGATCTCGCCTGACCCCTTCAGCCCGAACGGCGACGGCCACGCCGATCGCACGACACTGCGGTTCGAGCCGTCCGAGACCGCGGCGGCGCGCGTCTCCGTGTTGTCGTCGTCGGGAGCCGTACTGCGCAGGCTCACGTCGTGGACGACGGTGGGCGCGCGCGTCCAGCGCGTGACCTGGGACGGCCGGATAAGCGACGGGGGCGCTCTGGTCGCGGCCCCCGAGGGCTCAGCGAGGCTCGCCCTCGAGGTGCGGGACCCAGCCGGCAATTCGACGACGCTGCGGCGCTACGTGGTGGTGGATCGCACGCTGCGGTTCGTGTCGCTCTCTCGCGAGACGCTCTCCCCGAACGGCGACGGCAGGCACGACTCGGTGACGCTCGGCTTCAAGCTGGCTCGTCCGGCTGAAGTGACCTGCTCGGTCGTTCGCGCGGGCCGCCCTGTCGCGACCCTGCCGTCAGGCGGCGGGTCGGTGGTGTGGGATGGGGCGCTGGACGGCGGTGGCTCGGCGACCAGTGGGGCATACCACCTGGTCGTGACCGCGGCCGGGGCGGTCGGCACGTCGTCGCTCACGGAGGCGGTCACCGTGGACCTGACGAAGCCTCGGATCGTCGCGCCGGCGTCCGCGCGTGTCGCCTCGGGCGGGAGAGCGAGGATCGCCTACCGAGTCGACGATGCGTTCAGTCCCAAAGTGAGGGTCACCGTTGCGGTCGTCGACAGCCGTGGCCGGGACACCGCGACCTTGTCGCTCGGCTGGGTGAAGGCGGGGGTGCGAAACGTCTTGGTGTGGAAGCCGCCGCGCCGCGGCGCCTACACGCTCACGTTCACGGCTCGGGATCGAGCTGGGAACTGCCAGGTCGCCCCGGTGGCGACCGCCCTCACGGTACGCTGAACCACGCCGCCAAAGCCTCGCTCACGAACCCGCTCGGACGGCGCGCTTCAGCTCTCAGTCTGCGGTCGGCACACTCGGCGCCGTGCGTCGTCCGCGCACGATCGCGACCACCAGGGCGATGGTCCCGATCACCAGCGCGATGCGGAACGCGGTCACCCGTGCGACCGCTCCCTGGGCCGGCAACTCACGAGCACCCATCACGGCCCCTTTCTCCGTTCATGCGAACGCAGTGCGCGCTCGCTATCTGTACTATGTCCTGCGGAGGCCTCGGAGCCCATCGGGCGTAGCCACCGCAAGTGGGTGGTCAGTACCAGTAGATGACACGGCGGGCGAGGGCCGCCGCCTTCGCCCGCCGTGTCATCGCCGCCGATCTGTCTCAGGCGGCAGCGTGCTCCCGGCGCCAGCGGCAGTGCGGCATCGGGCACGCGGCCATGCGCGCCGCGTCGCACACCTCGCAGCGCTGGTCGGCCATACCGATCGGCAAGTCGAAGCACCCGTCCGGCGACTCGCCGAGCCGCATCACCGCATGCAACGCGCGGGAGACCGCCTTCATGTCGGCGAAAGTATCCGCCTTCTCGGGCAGGTCGATGAGACCCATGCGCACGGCGCGCTTGCGCACCCGCCCGTCGGGGACGCAGGCGAAGCGGTCCAGCGCCTCGTCGTCCCAGAGACCGTAGCGGCGCATCTCGCGGACGACCCAGAAGGCCCGCGACTTGAGCGCGCCGCCGGAGGCCGCGTGGAGGACGTCGACGGCGACGTCGGGGTCGGCCGGCTGCGGCAGCAGCCTGCTCCAGGTCTCTCGCGCCTCCGCGAGCCGCATGAAGTCGATGATCTTGCCCTTGCTGTCGTTGCGCGAGACGGGAGGGTCGAGGGCGTAGCGCTTGAGGTCGAACTCGTCCGAGTACAGCGCTTCCACCGTGCCTGCGCTGAGAAGACGGCGCCAGTCGGCGTCGACGACCGCCTCGGGCGCCGGCTGGGCCGCCAGCGCCCCGTAGCATAGGAGTGTGTAGAACAGCCGGCTCTGCTCGTCGGGCTGCGACGAGAAGCGGTCGCGGGCTTCGGCGTCGAGGATCTCGGCCGGCAGCTTCTGGGCGGCGAGGAACGCCTGCCCGAGGAACGCCACGTTCTCGCGGCGCTCGCGGTTGGTGAGCGTGGTCGATTCGTTCACGGATGCCCCCACGGGTCGGAGTTGTCTGGAGGGCGGCCGGCCGGCGCGCCACAGCACGGATGCTACGGGTGTTCCCCTCGGGCGCACAGGCTCACGATGCGTTGCGCAGGTGACGTTGCTCCACCGGCAGGGTGCACGATAGTGCGCGCCGCTGTCGCCGGCGCGGGGCGCCGTCCTGCACTGCGTTGACCGGAAAAGAGGAGTGAAGTAATCTTAGTTGGTCGCCGCTTGCGGGCGGAAGCGCCGGACGGTAACCTTTGCAGTCGGCGGGGCGCTCCGCGCCCCTGGAGGTACACGGCTCGAACCCATGATCACTCTCGGCATCGATATCGGCTGCATCAGCCTCAAGGCCGCGCTCGTCGGCGGGGTGGACGACCAGGAGCTTTTCGGACGGCTGCTCGCGGAGCGTCCCGATCTCTTCCAGACAGCGGCTGAGGGGCTGACTCTGGTCGACGGGGCGCCGGTGCTCGTCGTGCTGTACCGCCGCATCAAGGGGAGCCCGGCCGACACGGCGGCGGCGCTCCTCGCCGAACTGCGTGCGGCCCTGCCGCCGGGGGGCCTCACAGGCGCCCGTGTCACCGGTTCGGGCGGCCGACTGGTGGCGCCGGCGTTCAACGCGGGGTTCGAGAACGAGTTCAAGGCCATCACCCGAGGCATCACCGCGCTGCACCCCGGTACGCGCACCGTCTTCGAGATGGGCGGGGAGACTTCCAAGTACATCCGCCTCGACAGCGGTGCCGACGGAGCGTGCGCCGGCATCGTCGACTACCAGACCAACGGCGACTGCGCCGCCGGAACGGGCTCGTTCATGGATCAGCAGGCGAGCCGCCTGCTGTACGAGATCGAAGACGTCGGCGACATCGTGCTCGGCGCGGGCAAGGCGGCGAGCATTGCCGGCCGCTGCAGCGTGTTCGCCAAGAGCGACATGATCCACGCCCAGCAGAAGGGGTACGAGCCTCCGGAAGTGCTGCGCGGTCTGTGCGACGCCGTGATGCGCAACTTCAAAGGCACGATAGCCAAGGGCAAGCTCGTCGAAGCGCCGGTAGCGTTCATCGGCGGGGTGGCCGCGAACGCAGGAGCCGTGCTGTCGCTGCGAGAGGCGTTCGATCTGGACGACGAAAGGCTGTTCATCCCCGAGTTCCACGCCAGCATCGGGGCGGTCGGCGCGGCGCTCATCGAGGCCGACCTCGAACACGCGCGCGATGCCGCCGTCGGCGCGCTCGACGCGGGCAACCTTCCGGCCGCCGCGTTCCCCGTCACCGAGCCTCTTTCCATGGAGCGCGTGCTGCTGCTGCGCGACATGGCCCGCGCGTTCGACTTCGACGGCAACGGGGGAGTGATCGACGCCTACATGGGCATCGACATCGGCTCCGTCTCCACCAACCTCGTCGTGATCGACGGCGAGGGTGAGGTCATCAAGGAGATCTACACGAAGACCGACGCGCGTCCCGTAGAGGTCGTGGCCAAGGGGCTCGCCGACATCCAGAGCGAGATCGGCGCGCGCATCAACCTGCTCGGGGTCGGCACCACCGGCTCCGGCCGCGAGCTCATCGGTGAGCTCACGGGAGCCGATATCGTCACCGACGAGATCACGGCCCACAAGACCGGCGCCGACTACATCGGCCGCCGGATCGACAGGCGTTGCGATACGATCTTCGAGATCGGCGGCCAGGACTCCAAGTTCATCAGCCTGCAGGACGGCATCGTCGTCGACTTCGCCATGAATGAGGCGTGCGCCGCCGGCACCGGGTCCTTCCTCGAGGAGCAGGCCGAGAAGCTCGGCATCAACATCATCGACGAGTTCGCGGAGTTGGCGTTGAGCTCGCCGGCGCCGATCCGGCTCGGCGAGCGCTGCACCGTCTTCATGGAGCGCGACGTCATGGCGTACCAGCAGCGCGGCGCGCGCCGCGAGGACCTGGTCGCGGGCCTCGCCTTCAGCATCGCCACGAACTACCTGAACCGGCTGGTGCGCGAGCGCCACGTCGGGGAGTGCATCTTCTTCCAGGGCGGCACCGCGTACAACGACGCCGTGGCGGCCGCCTTCAGCCAGATCCTCGGCAAGGAGATCATCGTCCCGCCGCACAACGGCGTCATGGGCGCGCTCGGAATGGCCTTGCTCGCCCGCGAGCGCACCCAGCGCACCGGCGAGCCCACGACGTTCCGGGGCTGGGACCTCGCAGAGGTCGACTACACGGTCGTCGATTTCGTGTGCAAGGGCTGCTCGAACGAATGCGACATCCGCCAGTTCACCATCGAGGGCAAGAAGACATACTGGGGCGACAAGTGCAGCGACCGCTACCGCAAGCCGGCCAAGGTCGACAAGGAGCCGGTGATCGAAGACCTCGTCGCCTTCCGCGAGCAGCGACTGCTGGCGCCGTATGAAGCGGCACGCGAACGCGTGCCGGACACGGCGCCCACCGTCGGCCTCGCGCGCGCCATGTACACGTACGACCGACTGCCGTTCTGGGCGACGTTCTTCGCCGAGCTGGGCCTGCGGCCGGTGCTCTCACCGGAGAGCGACAAGCAGATCCGCGAGGCCGGTGTCGATCTCACCGTCGCCGAGCCGTGCTTCCCGATCAGCGCTGCGCACGGCCACGTCCAGTGGCTGTTGCGGCAGGGCGTGGACTGGGTCTTCGTGCCCAACCAGGTGAACGAAGAGACCGAGTTCATGGAGTACAACTCGCACGCCTGCCCTTGGGGGCAGACGCTGCCGTTCGTCATCAAGACCGCGCCTGGGCTTGAGCCGGACAAGGGCAGGATCCTCGCGCCGCGCGTGCAGTTCCGTGACGGCAGGGAGGGTCTCGTCCGCGACATGGCGGAGATGGGCGCGAGTATCGGTGCGAACAAGGCGCGGGTGCGCGTCGCGCTCGACCGCGCCTACGCGGCCCAGGACGAGTTCCGGAGCGCCCTCCTGGTCGCCGGCGCCGAAGCCTTGCGCCGGCTCGACGAGGCCGGCGAGCTCGGCGTCGTGCTCGTGGGCCGCCCGTACAACATGTACGACAAGGGCATCAACATGGACATCCCGCGCAAGCTGCGCAAGTTCTACGGCGTCAACCTGATCCCGCTCGACTTCCTGCCCATCAAGGGGATCGACATCGATCCGCTTGTCCCCAACATGTACTGGAACTACGGGCGCAAGATCCTCCAGACGGCGACCTGGGTGCGCGACAAGGACCGGCTGCACATGATCTACATGACGAACTTCAAGTGCGGCCCCGACTCGTACATCAAGCACTACGTGCGCGAGGCGTCGGGCAAGCCGTTCCTCACGCTGCAGTTCGACGAGCACCAGAACGATGCCGGGGCCATGACCCGCTGCGAGGCGTACCTCGACAGCAAGGGCTTCCTGCGCTGGTGGTCCCAGGACGCGGCCGACGAGGCGCGCGAGTGCCGTGAGGAGGTGGCCGGTGTCGTCGCCACCTAGTCCCCAGGGCGGAGCCGCCGCGGGAGACGCCGTCGCGTCGGCCGGCGCGGCCGTCCAGGATGAAGGCATCAAGCAGGCGATCGCCGCGTACGGTCTCGAGGGCCGGACGCTCTACCTGCCGCAGATGCCGTACGGCGGCTCCTACCTGCTGGCCGCGGCGATCAGATCCATCGGCTTCGACTGCTGGCCGACCAGCGACTCGGACGAGCGCACGCTGGAGCTCGGCAGTCGGGTGACCTCCGGCGACGAGTGCTACCCGCAGAAGATCACGCTCGGCGACTTCCTGCGCATCATCGAGGACGAAGGCCGCGACAACGTCGCCTTCCTGATGCCGTCGGCCAACGGGCCGTGCCGCTTCGGCCAGTACCTGCACCTCATCCGCAGCAAGTTCGACGAGCTCGGCTACAGCGACGTCCCGGTGATCAGCATCACGTCGGGCGACGGGTACTCGTCGATCGGCAACTATTCACAGGATCTCGTGCGCACTGCCTGGCGGGCGGTGCTGTGCCAGGACATCCTCATGAAGCTCCTGCTCAAGACCCGGCCCTACGAGCGCAAGAAGGGTGCCGCGGACGCCGCCTACACGCTCAGCCTCGAAGAGGTGGGCGAGGCGGTCAGCCTGAACGGCGTGTCGCACAGGCAGCGCCTGGAGGCCATCGTGCCGGCCATGGTGCGCGCCCGCGACCGCTTCCGCCAGTTGCCCGCCGACTACGACGCTTCGCGCCCCCTGGTCGGCGTGGTCGGCGAGATCTTCTGCCGCCAGAACACCTTCTCGAACTTCGACCTCATCCGCGTCGTCGAGGAGCAGGGCGGCGAGTGCTGGCTGTCGGACATCGGGGAGTGGGTCTGGTACACCGATGACGAGCAGCGTCGCCGGCTCATCGACGAAGGCCGGCGCATCAGCAAGGACAGCCTCGTCCGAGTCCTCAAGAACAAGATCATGCGCCGCGACGAGCATGCGTTGTACGGACCGTTCCACGACGACTTCGTGGGGTACGAGGAGCCCGTGGACGTGCGCGATGTCCTGCAGATGAGCTATCCCTATCTGCCGTACACGGGCGCCCTGGGCGAGATGGTGCTGAGCAGCGGGAAGGCCATCTACCTGTACCAGAAGGGCGCCGACGGCATCATCGACATCAGCCCCTTCACTTGCATGAACGGCATCGTGACGGAGGCGGTGTACCCGAGTCTGCAGAAGGACCTCGACGATATGCCGATCCGCACGTTCTACTTCGACGGTACGCAGGGCGACCTGGAGCGCGACGTCGGGATCTTCATCGAGCTCGCGCGCACGTACCAGCGGCGCAAGAAGAAGCCGCGCCGCTACCCCGCCTGCTTCCCGGTCTGAGCCGAGGGCGACGCGGGTCCGGGCGGCGTTGCACGCCGACCGCACCTCTTTCGGGCGTCGCTGTCGGCCGTGGTGGTCGCACTGAGAAAAGGGGAAGGGCCCCTCGCCGTATCCCTGGCCGTATGGGGGGCCGGAACCAGGGGGCGAGAGGCCCTTTGACTCACCGGTCGCGGCTGGGGGGGCCGCTGTCGGGAGGGGGGTGTTGTAGTTTGGCGGGCTGGGTCAGCTTCCCATGAATCAGGCTGACGAGTCGCCGTCGTGCACGGTCTTGACGGTGACACGGATGTGGCCGCGGGCGTCGCCCGAGGGGGTCCCGAGAACTCCGCCGGTACCCTCGAAGAAACGGCCGATGGAGCGAAAGATTCGATGCTGCATGGTGCCCACCGCCTCTCTGTTCAGACCCTGTAGGAGCGCGCGCTCCCGGTAAGGTCGATCCTCATGAAGTCCTTGCCGCGCAGGTGACTCCTGGCGTCGCCCATGGGGGAGGCCACGACGCTGGCCGTGCCCTCGAAGAAGCGCTTAAGCCTGGAGATCCGATCAGTCATGGCGACCCTCCTCACGTGTCTAATTTCTCGATATTGTGTAACGCCTCACAAACTATATGACCAAGGCCCGGCGGTGTCAAACTGAACTCACGTGGCGCGCACGAGAAGCGGGCCTGACGAAAGTCAAGATGAGGAGCGGTGGCTCCGGGGTACCGTCGGTTGTAAGACGGCAAACACCGACGGAGGTCGAACATGGAGACTGCCGAACCGCTGGTCGTCGATCTCGACGGCATGGTCGAGGTCGCCGATCGCGGGATCGTGAGCAAGGCGATCGTCGAGAACGCGCATCACAAGATCGTCCACTTCACGCTGGCTCAGGGCCAGGAGCTGAGCGAGCACACGGCCAGCGTTCCTGCCGTCATACACGTGCTCGGCGGGCAGGGGAAGTCGTGCTCGACGGCACGGCGCACGAGGCGAGCGCCGGCAAGCTGTACTACATGCCGGCCGATTTGCGCCACGCCGTGAAGGCGCAGGGAGAGCTCGTCTTCCTGCTGACGATGTTCCGCACGTGAGGCGCGCGCGGGGCGGCTGCGCGGCCCGCCCGCCCTGCTCTCAGCGAGCGTACGGCAGACGGATGCGGGTGACGTAGTCGGCGGGGCCCCGTCCGTGCGGCTGAGCTCGTGGACTCCGGTCACCGGGCCCGCTGGCGTGCACCCCAGCGCGTCGGCGGCCTCGCGAGCGGCCGCCCAGTCGCCGGCCATGTCGTCGCGAGGCCTTCGACGGACCGCCTCCAGAGCGTGGTGCAGCGGCAGCCACTCGCCGTACGCTTCGCCGACGGAGTCGGGCACCGAGCCGTCGTCTGTGCCTCCCGAGGCGGTGTGGCGTGAGCCCAGACTACTCGGCGGCCGGCACGCTCACGCCACGGAGACCTTGCCCGAATCCACGCTCACGAGCCCGTCACGCTGGAGCAGTCGAATCAGATCGTCGACGTCCTCCGCGGGCAGTGCGAGTTCGTCAGCCAGCTCGGCCGGTGTCAGTGGGCTCCGTGACAGCAGAGCGCGCAGGAGCAGGGCGCGTTTCTGACGCCGGGATCCCTCGAACGCGCTCTGGCGCGTGCGCGGTGAGATGCCTGTGGCGCGGGCCGTCAGGACCAGAGCGCCGTAGTCCATGAGGGCGTTGTGCCACTCGCGGCTGCGACCCCGCGGGAGCGCCGCCTCGGCGACCGTCTGCAGTTCGCCGTCGCCCAGGTCGGGTCGAAGACCGAGCTCGTGTGTCAGTACGCGCCGCACGTTGGCGTCGACCGCCGCGAGATCGTCGTTGTGGGCGAAGACCAGCACCGCCCGGGCCGTGTAGGGGCCGACGCCGGGGAGGTCCATGAGCCCGGCCGGAGAGCGCGGCAGCTCCGCGGTCCGCTCCGGCGCACAACGGGCGACTGCCGCAACGGCGCAAGCCTGCAGGCGGGCCGCCCGGTTGTTGTAGCCGAGCCCCTGCCAGCGTCGCAGGACGTCGGCGAGCGACGCCGCCGCGAGTGCCTCGAGATCCGGCCAGGCGGCCATCCACTCCTCGAAGCGCGGCACGACGCGCGCCACCTGCGTCTGCTGGAGCATGACCTCGCTCACGAGGATCGCGTACGGATCCGTGGTGTGGCGCCACGGGAGGTCGCGGGCGTTCTCGGCGTACCAGCCGAGGATGCGGACCTGCAGGCGGCGGAGGCGTGAGCGACTGGGGGTGGGGGCGGAGCGGCTTACCGAGGGGGGTGCGGGCATCCTCCGGAGCCTAGCACGGATGCCGTGTGGGAAGACGCCGGTGCCTCAGCCGGCGGCGTCGACGAGCTTCTCCCACTCCTTGTACTCGCGCTGCAGCTGACCTTCGACGACACCTCGCTCGTCGAGCAGGCGGTTGAGGACGTCGCGGTCGGCGTAGGTGGCCGGCTCGGCGAGCTCGGCGTCGATCTCGCCGAGGCGCTTCTCGGCGCGAAGGATCGCGGCCTCCGCGCCGCGCACACGCGCACGCCTGCGGCGCGACTCCTCCGCGCTCTCCTTCGTCTGGCGGGTCGTGGCGGCGCCCGCGGGCGCGGGGCGGCCGCCGCGGGCGGACTCGGCTCTGACGGCCGACCGACCGCCGCCCGAATCGCCGCCCGTGGCGCCATCGCCCGCGTCGCCGGCCCGAGCGGCTCGCGCCTCCCAGTAGCGCCCCGCCGAGAGGTGATTGAGCAGCCCGCTGTCGTGGATCTCGAGGACGCGGGTGGCGACGCGGTCGATGAGGTGCCGGTCGTGCGTGACGAGCAGGATGGTGCCCGTGTAGTCCTCGAGCGCGTCGGCGAGCGCCTCGACCGAGCCCATGTCGAGGTGGTTCGTAGGCTCGTCGAGCAGCAGGAAGTTCGCGTCGCCGACGAGCAGCGCGAGCAGGCGGAGGCGGCTGCGCTCGCCGCCCGACAGCATCCCGACCTTCTTCTCGACCTCATCGGGGCCGAACTGGAATCGCCCGAGGAGGCGCCGTGCCGCCTCTTCGTCGTGGCCGACGAGCGGCAGGACGGTGAGCAGCACGGTGTCGTCTTCGCGCAGCTCCCGGCCCTGCTGTGAGTAGTACGCCGCGCGGACGTTGTGGCCCAGGTGGGCGGCGCCGTCGAGCAGGCTCCTCAGGCCGACGACCGTCTCGACCAGCGTGGTCTTGCCGGAGCCGTTCGGCCCGAGCAGGGCGACCTTCTCTCCACGTTCGAGCACGACGTCGACGTCGCGCACCAGCGTGTGGATGCCGACGGGGTCGTCGGCCGAGCCGACGCCGACGGCCGGCGTTTTCAACTCCAGCACCACGCGGGCGGAAGGCTTGGGCTGAGGGAGCCCCAGCTTGAAGTCGCGCTTCTGGCGGGGCGGTTCGCGAAGCCCCGCCTTGATGCGCTCGATCTGCGTGAGCTTGGCCTTTGCCTGCTTGGCCTTGTCCTTCTTCGCGTGGAAGCGGTCGTAGAAGCGCTGCAGCTGTTCGATCTTCTCGATGTCCTGCTGGTACTCGCGGCGCATCAGGTCGAGGCGAGCCTCGCTCTCGCGGAGATACGTGGCGAAGTCGCCGCCCTGCGTCTCCACGTGCTCGTGCTCGACGGCGAGTACGCGGCGGCCCACCTTCTCAAGGAGCCGGCGGTCGTGGGTGACGAGTATGAAGGCGCGCGGGTACTCGGTGAGGAAGCCCTCCAGCCACTCCACCGAGTCTATGTCGAGGTGGTTCGTCGGCTCGTCGAGGAGCAGCAGGTCCGCGTCGGCCAGAAGCGCCCGCGCCAGGGTCACCCGTGTGAGCTCGCCGCCGGAGAGTGAGAGGAGTCCGCGGTCCAGCATGTGCTCGGGAAGGCCGAGGCCCTCGACGACGCCGCTCAGACGGTCGCGGTAGCCGTACCCGCCGGCTGCCTCGAAGCGGCGCTGCAGTTGCTGGTAGGTCTTCATGGTGTCGCGCAGGTCGGGACTGTGTTCGGCCAGGCCGGAGAGCCTCTCCTCCGTCTCCCGCAAGGCTGCCTCGAGCCCTACCGCTTCACCGAACGCGTCGATGAGGTAGTCACGCACCGGCCGGTCGCGTTCGAGTTCGGGGGTCTGCTCGTGGAGCCACACGCGCCTGCCGCGCGCCCGGGCGATGGTGCCCGAGTCCGGCTGCTCGTCGCCCGACATCATGCGCAGGAGCGTCGTCTTGCCGGTCCCGTTGCGGCCGACGAGCACGGCGTGGTCGTGCGCGTCGACGGTGAACGTCACCGTTGTGAAGAGCCGTTGTCCCGCGAAGGACTTCTCGACGTTATTGAAGGTGACGATGCTCATGCAGTGGGGACTCGCGAGCGCGAACGTGGAGGGACGGGAGCGGCAGGATACCACCGCTCCACCGCGACCGCCAGCGTGCGTGCCGCGCCGCGTGGCTGCTACGCTTGGGGTGTCACCGGCCAGAACGGAGAGGTCCGGCCACCATGACCGAAGCGCCGTCATCCGACATCCTCATCGGCTCGCGCACCACCGTGTTCGCGCTCGTGAACGCCTACCCGTTCATCGAGCCGTACTTGCGCCGGTGCGGCGGCGTTGCGCCGCTCGACCGGCCGCTCGCCCTTTCACGGTGGGCCCGGGTCACGACACTGGGTGACGTCGCCGCGTGCCGTGACGTCACCTGCCCGCAGCTGGTAAGGGAGGTCGCCGCGGAGGTGGCCCGCGGTACCGGCCGCCCGGCGCGGACGGCTTTCGCTTCTCGTGGGATCGCGGGCGACGACAGCCGGCTCTGCGAGCTGCGCGCCATCGCCGCCGCCCTCGAGGGCGGCGGGCCGCTGCCGGAGCTGGCGGAGCGCTGGGCGGCGGTCAGCGACGGTCTCGACCCAGCGGAGCTGGCGGCGCTCGAAAAGGCGCTCTCCGTCGCGGCCGGCGCGCCGGCGCGCACCGGTGACCCCGAGGGACCTTCGACCGACGAGCTCGTCGGACGAGTCTCTGGTGGCGGCTGTTCCCGGGGGACACCCGCTGGACACGCTTCGCCGGGAGGCCGTCCTGATCAGGCGGCTCTGCGCAGACCTCGAGGCGGCGCTGAGCCGACTCGGCGGCTCGCCCACGCGGCGTCGGTGGCGTCACGAGCGTGCCCTCGTGGCGCGTCTCGTCGACCGCCTCGGAGGCATCGAGGCGCGCTTTCGCCGGTTGCGCCAGGCGTGGTTCCCGGCGCTGGCCGTTCACGGCGTCGACGGGCCGCAGACGCTGCTCGCGCAGCCGCAAGCGGACGCGCTGGAGACGCTGCGCCGCCTGCGCCTTGCGGTCGCCGGCGACGACACGACGTCGGTCGCCGAGGGCGGGGCGCGTCTCGTGCGGTCCCTGGGCGACCTCCTGGCCCAGGACGAGCGGGTCGTGGAGCCGCTGGCCCTGCGGCACTTCTCGCGCGGGGACTGGGCCGTCGTGCGGGAACTCGAGGACGGCGTCGAGTGGCGCCTCGTCGCCCCGCCGCCCGCCTGGCCCCAGGCTTGATCGGCGCCGCGGCGCGCTTGGTGAGGGGGGAGTGGGGGCACATAGCCGGCATGGAAGGATCCGCCGACACTGCTGGCGGCCCACTTCGGCTGAGGATGGTCGCCGAGGGCCGGCGCATCGTCGATGCCGCGCGAGCGCGCGGTGTGACGCTGCGCCTGCTCGGGGGCCTCGCCGTGGCCACTCACTGCGACGGGCTTGCGAGCTGCGAGCGGGACTACGCGGACGTCGATCTCGCGGGGCTGAGCCGCGAGGCGGTCGGGGTGGTCGACATCCTGGGGGATCTCGGGTACGGCGAGCGCGACCACGTGAGGATGGCCACAATGGGGCGGCAGGCACAGTTCGTGCGGCCCTGCGAACACGTGACGGCCGGCGGCGGCCGCGCACATGAGGACGATCACGTGGACGTCTTCTTCGACCGGTTCAGGATGGAGCACGAGATCGATCTCAGGGATCGTCTTGGGCTGCATCCCTACACGCTCTCCGCGAGCGATCTGCTGGTCACCAAGCTGCTCATCACGCGCGCGGAGCCGCGCGACGTGCACGACGCGCTGCATCTGCTGGCGGTCTCGGCGGACGCCGACGAGGCCGGGCCGCGGGCGATCGACGCGGAGTACATCGCGGGGCTCTGCGCCGGGGACTGGGGCCTCTTCTACGACGTGACACGAAATCTGCAGCGCTGCGTGGAGGCGGGAGGCTCGTCGGGCCTCACTCCCGAAGATCTCGTGCGGGTGCGCGCGCGGGTCGCTGTGCTGACCGGGGCCATCGACGCGGTTCCCAAGACGGTCGGCTGGCGACTGCGTGCCCGGGTGGGCACCCGGCGCCCTTGGTACCAACTGGTGGAGGAAGAGGATGGAGGGGCTCCCTGAGGATGCCGGGGAGCCCCGGGTGCGGCGCTCTCGTACGCCCGGATCAGACCGCGGCGCGACCGGCCTTGGTGCGCACCGCCAGCGCCGTCTCCTCGGTCCGGCCGCCGAACTGCTCCTCGACTTCGGAGTACCAGCGGAGGCGCTTGCCGATGCGCGAACGCAGCCTCCAGCGCAGCGTCTTGGAGTGTTCGGTCATCATGTCCTGTGCCAGTTCGAGCGTGCGACGCACGCGGGCGGCGTCGCGCGGGCTGAGGTCGTAGTCGGAGATATGGTCGATGACCGTGTCCACGTTGCTCATGACATCGATGTAGAGACCCCAGTCGCTGCCGCAGACCTCGGCGACGTGCTGCAGGTCCAGCACGCCGGGGTGCGGCCGGAAGTCGACGTACACATCCTTGCAGAGCGTGATGATGTCGTGGGCGTCCTTCTCGTTCAGGTTCACGATCTGGAGCTTGCTGAGGAAGAGGTCGGCAGGGTCGATGGCGTACGTGTTGATCTCGAGACGGCCGCGGAAGTCGATCGCGTGATCCATGCGCATCGCGTCGAGGAAGACGTCGATGTGGTCACTCGGAGGGATTGCGCTGATCACGGGGAGAGCATGGCCACGTTTGCCCATGTGAGCCCGTGATTCCAGCGACCGCGCCGGCATGAAGAACTGAAGCTGGCCGTTGGCGGTGGCCATCGAGACGTGTTGGTTCTCGAGGTAGCCGAGGTCGCGGAAGACACCGCCCACGTCGGCCGCCTGGCGCTTGAGGCCGATCAGGTCGATGTCGCTGTAGTGGCGCTCGGCGAATTCCAGGTCGATCGCGTAGTGGCGCACGGCGAGCCCACCGGTGAGGCGGAGGGTCACGCCGCGGTCGTTGCCGGCGTCGATGATGCGCCGGGCCTCCGCCATCAGCTGTTCGTGGCGAGTCAGGGCGGCGTCGAGGGCGGCGTCGCGAAGGCGGGAGGTGGCGTGCTCGTCCATCACCCGGCGATTCTACCCCGAGGGCCGGCGCGTCGGCCCACCAGCGGTTGCTCCGGCAGGTCCCGGCGCCGGCTCACGGCCCCGCCGCGGCCGCCCGCCGCGCCGCAGACGCGTAGGCTCAGGCGCGCACGCGGCGGATGTCGACGCGGTCCAGATCCATCTCGCCGAGGCCCATGTCGTAGGCGGCCTGGACGTACGGGATGTCGGCGCCGCTGAGGTCGAAGAGCGTGGCCGCAAAGGCGTCGGCGGCCACGATGTCCGCGCTTGCGACGACGGTGTCGAAGGTCTCGACGTCGTTGAGGTCGCCGCCGGTGGGGCCGTTGGCGGTGAGCACGCGAACGGCGTCGACGACGGTGAGGGTAGGGCGGCACACGCTGATCAGGTCTGCCGTCCGCTGGCCGATGTTCGCGTGGATGTCGCCCGGGTCGAGGATGACGCCGAGGAGGTTCTTGCCTCCAAGCGTCAGCCTGGTCATCCCGTGGTCCTTCGCTATCGGGACGTCGATCAGGGTGTCGCAGGAGAGCACGTCGCTGTAGATCGGCCACGAGGTGAGGTCGCGGCCGTCCGGGATGCGGTACTCGCGGAAGCGCGTGGGGGCCATGATGTGCATCTCTCCGCCGGCCCGTTCGACCGCGGCCTGGATGCCGCTCGTGCGGTACGCCTCCTCGGCCGGGCCGCCGAAGGGCATGTCCATGACGCGCACGCGAGCCGCGCCGGCGGCGCGGCACAGACCGACGAGGACGCCGACGACGGCGGGGTTGGTGGTGGCCGCGTACTCGGGGCCGTGATAGCCGGTGCAGATGTTGGGCTTGATGACGACGTCGGCGCCCTGTTTGACGAAGCGCTTCATGCCGCCGAGCGCGGTGATCGCCGCTTCGGTGAGCGCCTCCGCGCCGCCGCCGTGCGCTACCGCCAGCGGCGGCGGGACGCGGTTCCCGGCTGCCGCCGATGCCGGAGGAGACGCCAGGCGCCCCTCCTGCGGCGGGTCGGATGGAACCTGCGTGCCGCAGCCTGCGGCCGCCAGTGCGGCTCCGGCCGCCGCGCCGCCGGCGATTCTTAGAAAGTCCCTGCGGGTACAGTCGCGCATATGTGTCAAGGGTAGCAGCGCAGCGGGTCGAGGGCACCCGCTGAGTGTTGCAGCCTGATCGTGTCGAGGGACCGGGGGGACGCCGCGTGGATCTGGGAAAGCTCTTCAAGGATGCCTGGGGACTGCTGCTCAAGGACATCGGTCAGCTGATCGTCGGGCTGCTGTTGGCCGGCCTGATCCCGGGGGCGGCAGTCGCGGTCGTCATCCTGGTGGCGATGCTCGTTGCGCTGCCCGGTCTGGTCTCCGGCGCCGAGGCCGGCGCGATCACGGGCCTCAGTGTCGCCGGCGTCGTCGCGTTGGTCGCCGGCTACCTGGCGGCGGTGGCCGTCATGGTGCTCGTGGCGATCCCGCTGTACGCAGGCGTCCTCACCGGGGCGCTTCGCCGCGTGCGCGAGGGGCGCGTGATGGGCTACTGGGACCTCTTCACGGGGTTTCGGGTCCTGGGCCGCGTGGTGGGGGTGTACACCGTCGCCTTCCTACTGGTGCCACTGGCGGTCGCGGCGACACCGGTGGTCGTGATCGGGCTCGGCATCGCGTTCCTCTGGGTCCCGGCGATCGTCATCGGCATCATGCTCGCCGTCCTGGCCGGACTCGTCATCGCCTACCTGTCGGTGTGCTGGACGTATGCGCTGATCGTCGTCATCGACCGCGGCGTCGGCGTGACCGCGGCGCTGCGCGAGAGCCGTGCGCTCGTCCATCGCGTCGGCTGGTGGTGGACGTTCCTGGCTCTCTTCGTGCTGCAGCTGGCGCTGATGGCCGCGGCTCTTGCCGCGGCCATGATCCCGTTCGCCGGAATGGCCGTGGGCCTTGTGACGGGTCCCTACGGCCTCACCTACCTTCTGGCGATGTACTATCAATCGCGGCGCGAGGACTGGCTCATCGCTGCGGCCCTGGCCGCGGGAAGTCCGCCGCCTCCGCCAGCACCGGACGACACGGGGATGGCGACCACCGGCTAACGCGTGACAAGGCCGCTCGGGTGCGAGAACCTTGGCGGCACGAGGCCCTTCGGGGCGACCGGCCTTCAGGCGAACGGGGGGGATGTACATGGGAATCGGCGACGTGTTCGCCAAGGCATTCGAGCTCTGGCGGCGTGACGTGGGGTGGCTGGTCCTCGCCGGGCTCGTCGTCGGCCTCATCATGGTGCTGATCCTGGGGGCGGCGCTGGCCGTCTTCGGGGCGATATTCGCCGGGGCCGGCATCACCATCGGGGCCAACATGGCCGCCGACGACTCCGGCGCGCTCGGCGCGCTCGGCGTCGGGATGATCCTTCTTGCGATCGTCGTCTACATCATCGTCGTCTTCCTGGTGCAGGTGGTCGCGATGGTCTTCTACGGCGGCATGTTCGAGATGGTCATCGGCGCGGCCAGGGGCAACCGTGGCGTCGAGTTCGGCGACCTGTTCAGCGGCTTTCGCAAGTTCGGCGCCTACGTGGTGTACGCGCTGGTGCTGTTCGGCATCTCGATCGGGACATCGCTCCTGAACGTCATCCCGCTCATCGGGTGGCTTGCGGGTCTGGTCATCAGCGTCTGGATCGGGGTGATCTGGCTGTACGTCCTGCCGCTCATCGCCGATCAGGGTGTCGGCTTCGGTGACGCGGCCAAGCGCAGCCTCGAGATGGTGAAGGGCGTCGGCTGGTGGCGAACCTTCGGCATGGTCGTCGTCCTCGGTCTGGTCGTCGCCGCGGCGGCCGTCGTCATCCTGCTGATCGCGATCGGCGTGGGTCAGGGCAGCGATTGGGCGGGGATCCTTCTCGGCCTCGTCCTCTTCCTCGTCTTCGCCGTACTCGTGCCTCCCTACACGATCTGCTACGTCAGCGTCATGTATCTTGGGTCCGGAGGCGCCGTGGAGCCGGTTCCCGCTCCGGGGATGCCGGGCGCACCGCTTCCGCCTCCGCCCGGCGCTCCGATCTACGGCACCCCGCCACCGGTCCCGATGTCGGCGCCGGTGACCGGGGCGGCGACCGGGGTCGTAACACCCGTGGCGCCGAGCCCGCCGCCGCCCGGACCCGACGCGTGGAAGGCGGCTGCCGACCCGCTCGCGGCCGGTTCCCCGGCGGCGGCTCCTCCTCCCGCGGCGCCGCAGGCGCACAGGCCGGCCGTCGACGCCTCGAGTGGCCGGCTCGAGAAGCAGTGCGCCCAGTGCGGCGCGCTGATCGAGGGCTCGGACGAGTACTGTCAGGCTTGCGCACTCGAGGTGAGCGGCGGCCACACGGCGGCCACGCAGGCGCCGCCCGCCGGGTCTTCGTTGCCGCCGGCCCCCGAGGCGCCGGAAGCTCCCGAGCCGCCGCGACCGCCGGACGCCTGACGGGTCTCGCAAGGGCCGCCTCAGCAGAACCGAGTGAACGACGCGGACCGGCGGCGCGACGGCGCCGCCGGTCCGCGTCGTCGTCTTCAGACCTGACGAAAGATAGTGCTCATTCTTCCGCCTTGTAGCGCGATAGGAGTCCAAGCGACTGTGGTCCGGCTTCCCGCAGTTCGGCCGCGCTGCGCCGAGGGTCCGCCGGCCTCCCGCCGGGAGCTTGCTCAGGCGCCCGGCGGACGCCGCGCGGCGTCCGCCGCGCGGCAGTCGTGTCGGCCGGCCGGCGGGCGTCTGCTCGCCGGCCGGCGCTCCCTCCGGGCTCGTCGTCCGCAGCGTCTCCCACCTGCCGCAGTCGCGGTCGCGGGCTGAGGACCGAGTTCGCGTGCGGAGCGCGCAATGCGGGGCGAAGACGCCCGATTAGGCGTATCTAGAGAGTTACTCTATAGAAGTGATTACTTTTCTATGAAGTAGGGCAGAATACCTCCAGGCGTATTGTCCGGAGCGGTTCCACCAGAACGCTTCCGGCTCCGTCAGAGGGGCCCCGGCCGTCAGAGTGCCGGTGAGCCACAGCAAAGCTTGGGAGGTACCAATGAAACGCTGGTCGCTCGTACTGGCCGTGGTCGCCGTACTGACGGTGCCGTTCATCATCGTCGCGTGCGGCAGTACGGAAGAGGAAGCCGCGTCGCCCACCCCGGAACCGACGATGGCTCAGAAGGACATCGTCGATACCGCCGTCGAGGCCGGATCGTTCACGAGCCTCGTGAGCGCCGTCCAGGCTGCGGGTCTCGAGGAGACTCTGAGGGGCGAAGGCCCGTTCACCGTGTTCGCCCCGACGGACGAAGCCTTCGCGGCGGTGCCTCAGGAGACGCTGGACGCGCTGTTCGCGGATCCCAGCGGCGCCCTGACCGACGTGCTCACCTATCACGTCGTGCCCGGCAAGGTACTGTCGACCGATCTGAGTGACGGCATGATGGCGGAGACCGTCAATGGCGAGTCGCTCAAGATCACGATCGAGGACGACGGGACCGTGATGGTCAACGGCGCCAAGGTCGTTACCGCCGACATCGAGACCTCCAACGGCGTCATCCACGTGATCGACACCGTGCTGGTCCCGTAATCCGGCTCCGGCACGACGCGTCACCTTCCGGGGCTCCGGTGCGGACAGACCGCACCGGAGCCCCGGTGTATGGCGAGACGCGTGGGTGGGAGCCACCGGCAGATGCCTGGGGCGCTCTACGGAACGCGAGTGTGGAGTGACTCCTTGAGCACGCGCCAGACGGCGGGATCCTCCTGGCCCATGTGCCAGGCGTAGACGCCGAGTACCTGCGGGTGCTTCTCGAGAAGCATCCTTAGCTTGGCGTCGATCGCGACGGCGTCGGGGAAGTACGCGATGTGCCGGTCGCCGTCGCGCCGGTAGTCGAGGCGGAGCTCCCCCGAATCCGTGCGGGTCTGGAGTGGATCGCGAGCGGCGCGGATGGCCCTCACGTCGCCCCACACGAGGTCGCTTGTCGTGTCACCGACCCAGTCGCGGCCGTAGAAGCCCAGGCCCATGACGATGCGCCGTGGCGGCACCAGCGTCTCGGCGAAGGCGAGCACCCGGTGCATCCAGTCCGGGGGCGAGAGCGGCCCCGGACCCGACCAGGAGCCCGAGTAGTTGTAGGTCATGATGCGGAACTGGTCGACCGCCCTGCCGAGGCGCTTCCAGTCCTGCGACCGCGGCCCGTCCCATCCGCCGGGCTCGCGGACCTTGGGGTAGACGTCGACGGCGATGAGGCGCTTGTCGTCGTGCAGCCGTCGCGCCAGCGCCTCGACGAAGGCCGAGAAGGCATTGCGCTGGGAGGCCTTCAGCGCCTCCCAGTCGATGTCGACGCCGGCTACGTCGTACTCGCGGCACCACGCGGCGACGGCGGCGGCGTGGCGCCGCCGCGACTCCGCGGTCTTGAGGATCGCGGCGGAGATCGCCGCGTCGAAGGTGTGCCGCGTCTCGTCGTAGTCGGTCAGCGTCACGAAGACCCTGCAGTCCCGCCGCTTCGCCTCGGCGATGAAGCCCGTGTCGAGCTTGGGCGCCACGACGCTGCCGTCGGGGCGCGATTGCAGCCAGTCGACGCTCACCTCGTCGATCGCGCCGGCGTCGATGGCTCGTTCGAGGGATGCGCGATCGCCGAAAGTCCAGCCGCCGATGAGGTACGGTCCGTGGGGGCGGTCGTCGTCCAGGGCGCTGGCGAGGGCGAACGCGAGAGCGATCGTGAGCCCGCCGGCGACCACGATCAGAAACAGGGCGGGGATGCGGCGCCGGCGCGGCCGCCTGCGGCGACGCGCCGTCGTTTCCGAGGTGGGCGGCATGCACCCATGATGACGGCTCGCGGCGCCGCTGTGAACCGCGGGCGTCGCGAGCCGGTGCGTCCCGCATCGACGAGGTCCCGATTACCGCAGGCCTGCTCGTGGGTATGGAACCGTCACGCACCAGATCACCGCGACCAGAGAGGCCACCGTGAAGGAGAAGCTCGGCGCCACCAACGTTCTCTACCCGCTCGTCACCGCCATCATCGGCGCGGACGTCGACGGCAAGGCGGACTTCGCCACCATCGCCCACGTCGGCATCGCTCACCTCAAGGGCATCACGCTCGGCATGGGCAACATCCACCTCACCAACAAGGGCATCATCGCCAACAAGACGTTCAGTGTGAGCCTGCCCTCGGAGGATCTGGTCGCCGTGACCGACCACATCGGCATGGTGAGCGGCACCAAGGAGGACAAGAGCGCGATCTTCGACGTCTTCTACGGCGAGCTCGAGAACGCTCCCATGATCGAGCAGTGCAAGGTCACGATGGAGTGCAAGCTCATCGAGCACATCGCGATGCCGACCCACGACCTCTTCGTCGGCGAGGTCGTGGGCACCTGGGCAGACGTCGACGTGCTCACCAACGGCATCGTCGACATCGCCAAGGTCAAGCCGCTGCTCTTCGACATGTCGAGCAAGAAGTACTGGTCGCTGGGCGAGCCGGTGGCCAAGTGCTGGAGCGTCGGTAAGGAGTACACGCCGCAAGAGCTGAGCCGGCGGGAGGCCGCGGCGGCGCCGGCCGGCGGAGCGGCTGCGCCGCCGCCGGCCGCCGTTCAGAATCTGATGTAGGTGCAGGCGGCGGACTTCCTGCCGTTCTTGTCGACGAAGAAGATCTCGATGTTGCTGGTTCCGCTGTTCACGCAGGCGACGACGCTGCCCGCCAGCCTGGCCTTCGTCGTGCTGTTGGTCGGGAATCTGTTGTAGCAGTATGTGCCTGTGCTCTTCTGGCCCGTGATCCATACCGCGGCCCCGGCGTTCGCCGCTGAGGGTATGGATGCCGAGTTGAGGATCGCCTTCTTGTGCGAGTAGGGATTGACGATGCTGTCCCCATTGCTGCTCTGAACGCCGTTCTCGAGCGCGGCCTCAAGCGCGTTGCTCACGTTCGTCTTCGCTCGTGCGATGTACGCTGCCTTGGTGGGTGACCCGCCGCTGGCGAGGTAGATGTTGCTGAGGCTGCTGTTCGTGTGGCAGGTGGCGACCTCGACCGCCACGATGTGGCTGCTGGCCTTGAGCGAGACTTCCTTGGCCTTGTCGCGCTCGCCGATGTACATGGGGATGGCGATGGCTGCGAGGATGCCGATGATGATGATCACGACGAGAAGCTCGATGAACGCGAAACCGTGCTGGTCTGCCCGTCTGCTGCGCATCTGCTCTCTCCCCGGTCGGCTGACGACTGCCCGCCGTCAGACCTACTCTGCCCGCGGACGCGCGACCCCCGACTGGGTGGTTCGTCTAGGTCGTGCGTCCGCAACCTGTATCGGGCGCGGAGAGGGAAAGCTAAAGCGTTGTCGCCGGTGACGACAACGGCAGCGGGGGCGGGGGGAGCGCCGCCGGCTCGCGCTCCTCTGAAAGCAGGAGATAGACTCCCGCGAGGAAGGCGAGAGTCCCGCACGCACGGCGGACCCAGCGCGCGATCCGGGTCTTCGCCGCTCTCGTCCAGAAAGACCTGGTCGGGATCATCTGGATCCCGTACTCCTCTGCCGGCGTGGAATCCTCCCGGACGTCGTGGAAGACGATCTCGACCTGTTCGCCGAAGGTGGCCTGGACGGCGTCCATGACGGGGCGCATCTCCCTGCAGGGGATGCACTTGTCCGAGCCGAGCTCAACGAACGTGACTCCGGCGCGCCGGCCGCGCGTGCGCCGCGCTCTCGTCATCCCTGTGCCGCCAGGGCCGTGGTGACCAGCCCGGTGACCTCGGCCTTCGACGGCACCTTGCCGCTCATGACGAGCTTGCCGTCGATGGCCAGAGCGGGTGTCGCCATCACGCCGTAGGCCATGATGGTGGGGAAGTCCTCCACCTTGACGAGCTCGGCGTCGGCGACGCCGAGCTCGCGCACGACCTCTTCGGTCAGCGCCATCAGCTTCTGGCAGTTGGCGCAACCGGAACCGAGGATCTCGAGCTTCACGGGTATCTCCTTCGTTCGACTGTCAGTCGTCGCGGGTCACGAGGCGTTGCGGCGCGCCGGCTTCTTCGCGGCGGCTGCGCACGCCTCATCGGCGTTGCTGGGGATCGGTGGGGCGGCGTGGAGCTGTTCGACGTGGCCGACAAAGGCCTTGAGACCCTCGTCAAACGTCTCCCACTCGAGCGAGTAGTAGGTGCGCGCGCCCTCGCTGCGCATGCGCACCAGCCCGGCGTCGCGAAGCAGCGCCAGGTGGTGCGAGACGAGAGGCTGGCTGAGGTCGAGCGGGCCGGTCATCTCGCAGACGCAGCGCTCGCCACGCAGCAGGAACTCGATGATCTGGGCGCGCGTCGGGTTGGCGATCGCCTTGAAGAACGGGACGAAGGCGGTGATGCTCCCGGCGTCCGGCGAGTCCTTGGCGATGTCCATATCAGCTCCTCCGGGGGTCGCAGGCGACCTCGTCGACGCCGGCGGCCACGGCCTCCGGCACGGGTTCGTCGGTCACGCCCCAGTACTTGCGTCCCAGCCACAGGGACACGTTGACGAGGCCGATCAGGACTGGGACTTCCACGAGCGGCCCGATGACCGCGGCGAAGGCGACGCCCGAGCCGATCCCGAACACGGCCACGCTCACGGCGATCGCCAGCTCGAAGTTGTTGCTGGCGGCGGTGAAGGACAGGGTCGCGGTCTTGGAGTAGTCGGCGCCGATCTTGCGGCCCATGAAGAAGCTCACGAAGAACATGACGACGAAGTAGATGAGCAGCGGCACGGCGATGCGCACGACGTCGAGAGGCAGCTCCACGATGAGGTCGCCCTTGAGGCTGAACATGACGAGGATGGTGAACAGCAGGGCGATGAGTGTGAGCGGGCTGATGCGCGGGATGAACTTCTGCTCGTACCACTCACGACCCTTCGTCTTGATGCCGACATACCGGCTGATCATCCCGGCGACGAACGGGATGCCGAGGTAGATGGCGACGCTCTCGGCGATCTGGCCGATGGTGATGTCGACGGCGACGCCCTCGAGGCCGAAGAGCGGCGGCAGCTTGGTGACGAAGATCCAGGCGAAGAGGCTGTAGAAGAGCACCTGGAAGACGCTGTTGAAGGCGACCAGCCCGGCGGCGTACTCGGCGTCGCCCCTGGCGAGCTGGTTCCAGACGATGACCATGGCGATGCAGCGCGCCAGGCCGATCATGATGAGCCCTACCATGTACTCGGGGTAGTCGCTCAGGAAGATGATGGCGAGGAAGAACATCAGGAACGGGCCGATGAGCCAGTTCTGCACCAGAGAGAGGCCCAGGATCCTGTAGTCGCGGAAGACGTCGCCGAGCTCCTCGTACTTCACCTTGGCGAGTGGCGGATACATCATCACGATGAGCCCGATGGCGATGGGGATGTTCGTCGTGCCGACGTTGAACTGGTTGATGAAGTCGGGCACACCGGTGAAGGCCCAGCCGAGGAACACGCCCACGGCCATGGCGAGGAAGATCCAGCCGGTGAGGTACCGGTCGAGGAACGAGAGTCGCTTGATAGTGCTCCGGGGCATCGAGGTCGTCTCCTTGGCGCCGGCGTGGGCTGACGTGGCGCACCGTACATTGACAATCGTTTATGGTCAAGATACGTTGATATAAATTGTATGACATGCCGTCGCCCGTGACCAGAACCTCAGGGAGGAGCCACCGCGTGAAGACCATCCGGACCGCCGAGCCGTTTGCGGTGTTCGCCGACGTGCACGGCAATCTGCCGGGCCTCGAGGCGATCCTGGCGGACGTCGAGGCCCGCCACCTGGGTCTGGCGCTCTCTCTCGGCGACCTGGTCGGCTACGGGCCCTGGCCGAACGAGGTCGCTCTGCTCGTGCGCGACCGCGGCATACCCAGCCTCATGGGCAACTACGACCAAGGCATCGGCTTCGAGACCGGCGACTGCGGCTGCGTCTACAAGACCGACGAGCAGCGCGCCGAGGGCGCCGCGTCGCTCGCCTGGACCCAGACGGCCGTGTCCGACGAGGTCAAGTCATATCTGCGCACGCTCGACGATCACTTCACGCTTGTCACGCCCGGCGGTGACATCCTCGCCGTGCACGGCAGCCCGCGACGCATCAACGAGTACCTGTTCGAGGACAGACCCGCTTCGGCGATGGAGCGCATGGCGCGCGAGTACCCGTATCCGGCCATCCTCTTCGGACACACGCACCTGCCCTACGCGCGGCGAGTCGGCGACACGACGTTCGTGAACGTGGGGAGCGGGGGGCGGCCCAAGGATGGCGACTGGCGGGCGTGCTACGCGATCGTCGATCCGGCCGGGCTCGGCGCAGGTGAGGGCCTCGTCGAGTTCGTGCGCGTCCCCTACGACTACGATCGTCTCCTGGACGGGCTTGCGCAGACACCACTGATCACCAGCTTCGCCGCGCCGGCGGACGCTCGGGAAGGATGAATCGCTCATGACCCGGCAGACGATCGACGCTGTGCCTTCCGCGGCCGAGGAGGACCCGGAGGCGCAGCGCGTCGTGCCCATGTGTGAGTGCGGCACCCCGCCGGCCGCCTTCGTCGCGGAGCCGGAGGCCACTCCATCCCCGGCTCCCGGCGCGCCGCCCAGCCGCGCGCCGCACAAGGTGCTCGTGCGTCTCTGGCTGCGTCTCCCGCTGTGGACGAGGGTCGTGCTCGGCGTCGGCGCGTGGGCGGTCTCGTACCACTACTGGCTGCCGATCGCCACGTGGCTCACGCAGGGCCTCCTCGATCTGGGCGACGGTCGCTTCGGGTCTTCGCTCGAGTTCTTCATCTACGACACCGTCAAGGTGCTGATGCTGCTGACCATCGTCGTCTTCGGCGTCGGGATCGTGCGCACGTTCTTCAGCCCGCAGCGGACCCGCGCCCTGCTCCACGGCCGTCGGGAGACCACGGGGAACGTGATGGCCGCGGGCCTCGGTACGGTGACCCCGTTCTGCAGTTGCTCCGCCGTGCCGTTGTTCATCGGCTTCGTCGAGGCGGGCATCCCGCTGGGCGTCACCTTCTCATTCCTGATCGCCGCGCCGATGGTCAACGAGGTCGCGCTGGTGCTGCTCTACGGCCTGTTCGGCTGGGAGGTGGCCGGCCTGTATCTCGTCACGGGCCTGCTCATCGCAATCGTTGCGGGCTGGATCATCGGCCGGCTCAAGATGGATCGCTACGTTGAGGATTGGGTGCGCGAGATCCGCATGGGCGATGCCGAGGACGGCGAGGAGCTCGACTGGTCGGGGCGCATTGCCTACGCATGGCAGTCGGTGAAGGACATCGTCGGCAAGGTGTGGCCGTACGTGCTCGCCGGCATCGCCGTCGGCGCCGTCATCCACGGCTACGTGCCTGAGAACTTCATGGCCGGGATCATGGGAGCCGACGCCTGGTGGAGCGTGCCGGCGGCGGTCCTTTTCGGCATCCCCATGTACTCCAACGCCGCGGGCATCATCCCGATCGTCCAGGCGCTGCTCGAGAAAGGCGCCGCTCTGGGCACCGTCCTGGCCTTCATGATGGCGGTCATCGCGCTCTCGCTGCCCGAGACGATCATCCTGCGCAAGGTTCTGAAGTGGCCGCTCATCGCCACGTTCCTGGGCGTCGTCGGGGTCGGCATCATGTTCGTCGGCCTGCTGTTCAACCTCGTTCTCTGAGGTGGACGTCCGATTGCGTGTGGCCGGGTGTCGCGCGCCGCTTCAGCAGCAGCAGCCGCCGCAGCAGCCGCCGGCGCTCGGCTT
Organism: uncultured Actinomycetes bacterium; assembly: GCA_963709345.1. Lineage (GTDB taxonomy): Bacteria > Actinomycetota > Thermoleophilia > UBA2241 > UBA2241 > CAIXSE01. The sequence goes on along the minus strand of CAVPVX010000007.1, from coordinate 232,592 downwards.
CACGGCGCGCACGAAGCCGCTGATCAGCCGGACGCCGTCCGGGAGCGCCGGCGCGCCGCAGACGCTGTTGTCAGGTGAGCCGTCGTAGATGGCGGTGACCTCGACGCCGGCGTCGACGAACCCCGCCGTGCCGAGGCGCGCCAGGAAGTCCTCTTCCTCGAGCGCGCCGGCGACACATCCGGCCCACGCTTCCGTATCGTCGAGCAGACTCTGTGGGATCCTGCCTACGTCGCCCTGGAAGAGGATGTCGCTGACCGCGAAGCGCCCGCCGGGCTTGAGAACCCGAAAGGCTTCGGCCAACACCCGGTCTTTGTCGAGCGAGAGGTTGATGACGCAGTTGCTGATGATGACGTCGACCGAAGCATCGGGGAGCGGGATGTTCTCGATGTCGCCCCTGAGGAACTCGACGTTGTCCACGCCGGCCTTGCGCCGGTTCTCACGAGCCAACGCGAGCATCTCGTCGGTCATGTCGAGCCCGTAGGCCTTGCCGGTGGGGCCGACGCGCCGGGCCGAGAGCAACACGTCGATGCCGCCGCCGCTGCCGAGGTCGAGGACGACGTCGCCGGGCTGCAGGTCGGCGAGCGACGTCGGGTTGCCACAGCCGAGGCTGGCGAGGACCGCCTCGGCCGGCAGCGCGCTGGTCTCGTCGATCGCGTAGAGTCCCCGCGCGATATCCTCCCGCGGCTCGACGGCGGCGGGGCCGCAGCTGCAGCCGCACCCGCACGGCTGTGGCTGCGCAGCCGCGACGGCGCGCTCCGCGTAGTGGTTGCGGATCTGATCCTTGAGGCCCTCGGCCGGTCGTTCGCTCATGTCGTCCTCTCGCTTCGTCAAATCAACTTGTTTCGTTACTATCATACGGCGGCAGGGACTGCGGTCAACCCCAAATCAAGAAAAGCTGTGGTACGATCGCGGCCATGAGTGCTCAGGCGGGGATCAGGGACGCGCGACACGGGCGGACGAGCGACCCTCCGTCGTCGTGCCGCGCGCGATTCGGCCAGCGCGACCTGGCGCGGCTGGCCCTCGTGGCGAAGGCGCTCTCCGATCCGATCCGGCTCGAGATGCTCGACGTCGTTGAACAGGGGAGAAGCTGCTGCGAGCTGCCCGACCCCGCGTCTCGCGGCGTTCCGGGAGCCGGGCAGCCTCGGGGCATCTGCGTCTGCGAGTTCCAGGAGCAGTTCGGCTTGGCGCAATCCAAGGTGTCGTATCACCTGAAGGTGTTGCGCGACGCCGGCCTGATGCGCGCCGAGGTGCGCGGCAAGTGGACCTTCTACACGATCGATCGTGAGGCCGTCGCCGCTGCGCTCTTCGCCTTCGATCGGCTTCTCGGAGCCTGAGCCCCGGCAGGGTGCGTCGTGCGGACCGGCCCCGGTGCTGACGGACCTGCTCCGCGCGGGCCGCGTCGCGCCGGCCGACAGCGGCGGTCAGTGCCCGGCGACGTACTCCTCGATGTGCGCGGCCGAACTCGTCGCGCACGCGACAGCAGACGTCCGGCGGCCGCGGCGTCAGTCGCTGCGGCCGACTTCGCGCTCGAGTTCTTCCTTGGCGTCGAGCATCTGGGTCTTGAACTCCATGGGCTTACGGATCTGCTTGAGGTGGTTGACGCCTGCGCCGGCCGCCGCCGTGAGGACGACGATGTCCCCGTAGCCCAGCATGCGGCCGAGGATCGACTGCTTGAGGACGATGTCGGTGAGCTTCTCGAGTGACGAGTCGGAGACGCGCTTGCTCAGCACTCCCGTCGACTCGATCACGCGCCGGTTGGTGAGCACGTAGACGTTCATGCGCCACGACAGGAATCCCCAGGCGATGCGTCCGGCCGGCACGAGGAAGAGCAGCAGCAGCCACCACACCCAGCCGGCGTCCGGAAGCCACCAGACCCGCAGCATGATGATGAGGGCGAGCACGACCACCGCGAACAGGATCCAGCGGATCATCTCGGCGACGAAGAAGACCCAGTGGTGGCGCTCGGTGTAGCGGATATCCTCGGTGGCGCCGAGCTGCTGCAGGACGTAGTCGATGCTCACGGGACCTCCTTCGCGACGGTGTCCGGTGCACAGTACCACGGTCGGGGCCGGCCGCCGCAGGCGTCTCGGCCGCCGACGTCGTATACTTGGGCTCGCACCGACAGCCACCGTGGGGGTGTGTACGTGATCGTCCTTCCTTCCTTTGGATCCTCCGGGCGCCGGGCTCCACGCCGCCGCCTCGCAGTCTCGCTCGCGGCGCTCGTGCTCCTCGCGGCGCTCGCGGCCGCAGCGCTGCCGCAGGCGGCCGCCGGAGTCTCGATCAACGCCTACCGTGGCCTCGGCACCTGGGTCGACATGTACGACGCCAAGGCGCTGGACAACCCGGCCGCCGCGGCCAAGCACATGCAGGCGCAGGGCGTCCGGACCCTGTATCTCGAGACGGCGAACTACCACAAGCCCGAGAACGCCGACACGATCTTCCGGCGTGACGCGGTCGCGGCGCTCATCCGGCAGTGCCACGCCCGTGGCATCAAGGTCGTGGCCTGGTATCTGCCGGGCTTCAAGGATGTCGCCAAAGACTACAAGCGCAGCATGGCGGCGATCCGCTTCCGCACGTCCGACGGGCAGAAGTTCGACTCGTTCGCCCTCGACATCGAGGCGAGCATCGTCAAGAAGCGTGAAGGTGCGCAACAGTCGGCTCAAGACGTTGTCGAAGAGGATCCGTGCGGCCGTCGGCTCGAGCTACACGCTCGGAGCCATCACCCCGTCGCCGGCCGGCATGGCCATGCACACGGGCTACTGGCCGAACTTCCCGTACAAGACGCTGGCCGGCATCTACAACGTCTTCGTGCCGATGGGGTACTACACGTACCACGGCGACGGCTACGCCAATGCGTACCGCGACACGCGCGACAACATACGCATCATCCGCGAGAAGACCGGCCGGCCGTCCATCCCCATCCACGTGATCGCCGGCGACGCCGCCAAGTCGTCGGGCACCGAGACCAAGGCGTACGTCCGTGCCCTGCGTGAGAACGGCGCGCTGGGCGGCAGCATGTACGACTGGGCGACGACCAACAAGGCCGACTGGACCGCTCTGCGCAACGTTCGCGTCAACCCTCGGCAGCGTAAGGCGCTGCCGCTCGATCTGCCGCACGCGGCCCGACTGGGGTACTGCGCCGCCGACCGCACGCACCCGAAGGAGGTCTTCTACCAGACCTCCGGCCAGGCGGGTGAGCGCGTCCTTCGCTTCAGGCTCTACGACGTCCAGGCGAGCGAGGTGCGCCTCGTCGTGAACTGGCAGGACATGGGCAGACTACCCGCGGGCGCCGTCAAGAAGTGGAGCCCGTTCCGTGAGGTGACGATCCCGGCGGCCGCGTTGAAGGCCAAGAGCCGCAACGTGATCGGCTTCGTCGCGCGCGGGAACTACCCGAACTGGTCGGTCTGGGGTGTGCGCGACGTCACGCTGAAGGCTCCCTGATCCACAGGCGGCTGGGGCTCTCGGCCTTCTGTCACGGCGCCGGCTCTTCGCCCCCGCTCCCGGGTCTGCTAGTCTGCCCGTATGGATACGGGGCAGGTCGTCGTCGGGATCGACATCGCCGCCAGCCGGCCATGCGTGGCCGTTGCCTTGCGCTGCGGGCGCACGCTCGAAGTCGAGAGCTGGCGGGAGTCCGACGAGCGCATCGCCGGCGACCGGGGTCGTCTGCTGGAGTGGCTTGACGGCCTTGGAGCGGTCGCGGTCGGCGTCGACGCGCCGCAGAGGCCGCGGCGGGCGCGCGCCGCAGGCGCTCCGCGCCCGCGGGCATGCGACGCCGATCTCGCCGGGCGGCGCATCTCCATCTACCAGGTGCCGACGCGCGCCGCGGCCGTCGCGGCCGGCGCGCGCTACGGCTGGATGCAGACGGGCTGGGACTACTTCAAGGAGCTGGGCCGGCACGGCTACGAGCCGCCGGCCCCCGGCTCCCTGCCGGCGGCGCTCGGGCAGGCGCCGGCAGCGCTCGAGGTGTACCCGCACGCCACCTTCGTGACCCTGCTCGGCGGTACCCCGCCGCCGAAGACCGGCCGCGCCGGCCTGCACGCGCGCGTCGCCGCACTCCGCGCGGCCGGTCTCGTCTGGGACGGCTACTTCGACCACGACTCGCTCGATGCGCTCGCGGCCGCTCTCACCGCCCGGCGCTTCGCCCAAGGCCTTGCGACGCCGGTGGGCGACGAGCGCGACGGGTTCATCTGGCTGCCGGTGACGGCGCACGAACTGGCGCCGACGTACGGCCGCCTGAGCGAGCGCGATGCGCTCGCGGCGGCTCGCCGGCTCCCCGGCGCCTGAGGACGCTGCGGCCGGCGGCTACATCACGATCTTGTTGAGAGGGAACTCGACGATGCCCTCGGCGCCGGCTTCCTTCAGGCGGGGGATGATCGTGCGCACCACGCTCTCTTCGAGGATCGTGTTGACGGCGAGCCAGCCCTCGTCACTGAGGTGCGAGATGGTCGGGTTGCGGAGCGCGGGGAGGACGGCGAGCACCCTGTCGAGGTCGCCGGCCTGGACGTTCAGCATCAGCCCGACCTTGTCGAGAGCCGCGATGGCGCCCTGCAGAAGCATGGCGACGTCCTCGATCTTGCGGCGCTTGTCCGCGTCCTGCCACGCGGACTCGTTGGCGATCAGCTGCGTCGTGCTCTCGAGCACCGTCTCGACGACGCGCAGCTTGTTGGCGCGCAGGGAACTGCCCGTCTCGGTGACCTCCACGATGGCGTCCGCGAGCTCGGGCAGCTTGGCTTCGGTGGCGCCCCAGCTGAACTCGATCTTGGCGCCGACGTCGCGCTTGGCGAACCAGCGCCTGGTGACGCCGACGAGTTCGGTGGCGACGATCTTGCCTTCGAGGTCGGAGGCGGTCCGGACGGGGGACGCCTCGGGGACGGCGAGCACCCAGCGGACCCGGCCGAAGCTCTGTTTGGCGTACACGAGGTCGCTCACGGTGTGGACGGTCGCCTCGTTCTCGACCACCCAGTCGCGGCCGGTGAGGCCGCAGTCGAGCGCGCCATCTTCGATGTAGCGCGCCATCTCCTGGGCGCGCACGAGCATGCACTCGATGTCCGGATCGTCGATGGCCGGGAAGTAGGAGCGCTCCGCGACGGTGATGAGAAAGCCGGCGCGGCGGAAGAGGTCGATGGTCGCGTGCTCGAGGCTCCCCTTGGGTAGACCGAGCTTGAGTGTCATGTCGCCCTCCTTCCCTCGTGTCGGCGGGCCGCGCCCTGTGCGCGGCCCGCGAGTGGCGCGGGGCAAGTCTACCTTAGAGGGGATGGCTCGACACGGCTCTGCGGCAGCACAGGGCAGACGGGCCGCAGCACAGTCTGCGGCAGTGCGTGCCGATGCACGATCGGTGGGTGCATCATGTCTGGGCGAAGCTCACGAGACGACCGCCGGCGCGGCGGTTCTTGGGGGACACGAGACCGTGCGGAGAGAGGCGATCGACCGTCATGACGGGTGAGGGATGATGACCGTGCCGTCGCGCTGCAAGCTCGGGGACCTGCTGGACGCTCTCAAGCTCCACGATCTGTTCGACGGCCTGAACGACGCCTTCTCGTTCTCGTCTGCAGTAGTGGATCACGACGGCGAGATCCGGTCTGTGCATTCGCGTGGCGAGTTGGTCCGCGACACCGTCGGCGCGCTGGTGGAGACGCGCGACCCGTGCCCCGACGGCCACGAGCGCCGCGTGACGCAGTTTGCCGTGGCGCTCGCGGTCGAGCCCGGCATCGACGGCGAGGCCCTCGAGACGCTGATCCTCGCCGGTGAGGTCCACGACATCGGCGAGGTGGCGGCGCCGGCGGAGATCCTCACCAAGCCCGGCCGCCTCTACGACCCGGGCGTGGCCGCCGCCTGCGGCCGGGTGTTCGAGCGGGGGTTCGCCTTCATCGACCAGGCGCGGCGGGGCCCTCCGTGCGCGCGCCGCCCGGCTCTCGGGCCGTGGCGACGCCTCTTCGCTGCCGGTCGCGGCCTGTGTTGCCCGCCTTCCGGGCTCGTTTGTCCGCGTACATGCGCGCGTCGGCGAGCCGCAGCAGGTCATCAAGCGCCGCGGGCGCCGCCGGGTCGAACGCGACGGCGCCAACTGAGAGCGAGAGGATGTAGCGGCGGTCCGGCCTCGCGTTGACCGCCGCGGTCGCCAGCTCCAGCCGCCTGCGGACGGACGCTTCCGCTCCGGCGGCGGCGTCGATCTGCAGGATCGCGAACTCGTCACCGCCGACCCGGGCGACGACGTCCATGTCGCGGAAGCAGCCGGACAGCACTTCCGCCGTCTCTCGCAGGAGGCTGTCGCCGGCCGCATGGCCCTGTCCGTCGTTGATCGGCTTCAGCCCGTCGAGGTCGGCGTAGAGCAGGAGAAGCGGCCGACCGAGACGGGCCGCCGTTTTGAGCTCCTGCTCGGCCAGAATCGTGAAGCCGCGCCGATTGCGCAGCCCGGTCAGGGGGTCTTCGAGCGACAGCGCCTCGAGCATCCGCGCCGAGCGCTCACGCTCCGTGACGTCGCGGAAGATACCCTGAGCGATGCGCCGGCCGGCGACGCTGACCATGGAGAACCTGGCGTCGATGACGGCCTCTTCACCGTCTGGTCGCGTCAGGCGAATGTCGTCGACGGCGGCGACGCCGTCTCTGAGGAGGCCCTCCAGACAGCCGTGCATCGCGTGTTGGATGGCGCCGGCGTGCAGAGCCTCTGCAGGAAGCCCCACGACTTCGTCGCGGGGCTTGCCCATCAGGCGTAGCGCCTGACCGTTCGCTTCCAGGACCGACCCCTTGACGTCGACGAGCACTATCGCGTCGGTGGCCTGCTCCATGAGCGCGCGATACCGCTCTTCGGAAGCGCTCAGCTCCAGGCGGGCGCGCTCCAGGCGCCCGAAGCTGCGCGAGTTCGCCAGGGCGAGGTCGAAGGCGCCGGCCAGGGTGAGCGCAAGATTGAGGTAATCATCGCGCTTGTCGGGCAGGGCGAAGTCGCCGAGCTCGACAGCGGCGCGGTCGTCGCCGTTCCCGACGAGCAGGAGGAATCCGTCGTCAGTGAGCTCGAAGTCTCCGGTCAGCGCAGCAAGCCGTGCCGCGATCGTCCGGGCCGCAGGCGTCGGTGTCGAGGGACGGGAACGCAACTCGCCCGGCCGCCCACCCTCGATGGTCAGCAGATGCAGCCGGCCGGGCGCGAAGAGCAGCGTGATCAGGTCGAGCACTCGGTCGGCGACCTCGTCCTCGTCGGTGAGACCAGTCAGGGTGCCCAGCATGTCGAGTGTGACGGCGTACTCGGCCTGCCGGGCCGCGGCCTGGTCATCGACCCCGTCACGCGCCGCGCCCCGGGAGTCCAGCCGCCATTCGAGCACCAGGCCGGTGAGGAACAGCCGGAGGTAGTCGAGGCCACACGGCAGCCGTCGTGTGGGCAGGTCGAGGAAGACGCCCATCTCGTGGAGACGCTCCAGCGCCTGTGGGTCGGTGCCGGTGTCGAGCAGTACCAGTTGCGAGGCGAATTCGTGGAAGTACTGCCTTGCGAGCGTTCGATCGAAGCCCTGGGCTCGCAGATAGCTCCGCCACCGCTGCGCCCAGCCTGGGGTGAGAAGGTAGGCGCCGTCGGCGACGAGCTGCTCGGCGATCTCGTGGTTGACGAGCCGGTAGCCGGCGGGGCCGGTGCAGCGCAGGGCACAGACGTCGTCTCCACCGGCCGTGTGCGAGATCGTGATCCGCGAGTCGCCGGCCATCGACTGCGTGCGCGCGGCGTCCGGATCGAGCATCCGCTCGCAGGACGCCTCGCAGTCGGCTTGCGACCCGACGCAGTCGGCGGCGAACTCCACGACCTCGACGCCGCTTTCCAGTTGCTTTGGCAGCGCCGCGCGCACATCGGGAGCGAAGTTCGTGCAGACGTGGATCCTGAGTCTGCCGTCAGTCATCGACCCAGTCGATGGGGTACCGTCCCCAGCGGCGCGTCGCTGCGGCGATCGCGTGCAGGACCTCGTCGGGCACCTGGAAGGGGATCTCGCCGTGGTTGTCCGAGAGGATGAACCCGCCGCCGGGAGCGGCTGCGGCGATGGCCGCCTTGACCTCGGCCTCCGCCTGCTCCGCCGTCCAGTTGCGCATGGTGATCCCATTGAGGTTGCCGAGCAAGGTGAGCTTGCCGGCGGCGGCTCGTTTGAGTGCGGCGAGATCCTCCTCGCCACTCACCCCGACGCCCGCGGTGCCGGTCTGCGCCACGTCGTCGATGATGCCGGCGCAGCGTCCGGAGGCGAAGTGCGTGGCCGTGGGGCCCTGGATACGGGCGATGGTGCGCTGCGCCACCTTGAAGCCGGTGCCCAGATACATCTGCGGCGTGACGCACGTCGTGGAAGAGACCGGGTCGAAGTAGGCGACGGCTGTGGCCCCGGCTGCGAACTGGGCGTTTGCCCACGCCACGCAGAACTCTTCGTTCACGGCCATCAGGCGGTCGAACAAGTCGCGGCGCTCGACCATGAGGTCGAGATAGGCCTCGAAGCCGAGCTGCATGACCGGCAGGGAGAAGGGCGACACGACGGAGCCGACGATGGGCACGTCGTGCGAGCGCTCCTTGAGGATTTCGATGGCTCGCAGGGCGCGGCCGAGCACCGGGCTCGTCGCCACGTCGGGCGGCTCCAGAGCGCGGATCTGCTCGACGTCGAGGATCAACGGTTCACCGGAATTCGTAGGTCCGTCTTCGCGGAAGATCACCTCGCCGCCCCAAGCCTCGACTTCGAGCGGGGCGTAGAGGATGCCGTAAAGGCAGTCGTGCCCGTACTTCTCGCGAAGGCGCAGCTGACCTTCGGCGACGTTCTCTCCCTTCGAGAAGTACTCTTGCAGACCCATGCCCAGTTCCTTCGCGCCGTGCATCGTGACGAGGAGGAAGAGGGGCACGCGGTCGGGCTCGCGGTGACCGAGTGTGGTGAGGACGCGCTCGAGGGACGTCATCTCCGCCGGCATCGCGTACCTCCCAGGAAATGGTCGACCAATCGAACGGCCTCTGTCGAATTACGGCCGGCGGCGTCGGCGCCGACCTCTCGCCACAGGTCGGGATCGAGACGGAAGGGGGCGCCGCCGACGACCACGGCCGGCGGCGATCCGGGCAGCGCCAGTTGACGGACGACGTCGCGCACGCGGAGGGCCGCCGGAAGCATCAATGTCGAGATGAGGAGCACGCGTGGCTTGTCGGCGTCGCATCGTTGTACCAGGCGTTCGACGGGCACGCCGTGACCGTAGTCGGCGACGGCGTGCCCCGAAGCGCGCAGAGCCGAGAGTACGAGTCTCTTGCCGAGAGTGTGGTGGTCCTCGAGGACGGCGATCGCCAGCTGAGGGCGTTCGCCCTTGCGCGTCGCCATGGAGGGCAGCTTCTCGCTCACCACCTGTTCGGCGATCCGGCCGGCCATGTACAGCTGGGCGAGAGAGATCACCCCTTGTTCCCAGTCACCGCCGATCCTCTCGAGAGCGGGCGTGACGACATCTTCGGTGACGGTCGGGGCGTCAGATTCCTCCGCGGCTGCGCGGAGCGCTTCCTCAGCTTGCACGCGGTCCATAGCGACAAGCGCGACGGCGAAATCTCGCGCGCGCTCTTCGATTGTCATGCCACCTCCCGGGATGACGCTGCCGACCGGCGCAAGTAGACACCCGTGCGCTCCCTTGTTGCCGGAGTCTATCCGCGTCAGGTGCGGCCGTAACCGTGTCATCACTCAGGGAGTCTGCCCGGCGTGGCGATGCGGCCCCTTGCGCCGCGACCGCGGGAGTGCATACTCTTCCATCGCGGGGCCGGGGGGCGCCGCGCGACTCTCCCGGGAGCGGGGTGGTCGGCTCATCGGTCGTGCGCAGAAAGGAAGGTCTCATGGCTGCGCGTTCACGGTTCATGTCGAGAGTGCTCTTGCTCTCCGTCGTGGCGGTGCTCGCCGCCGGGCTCGTCTGGGGGCTCGCCGCCGCGGCCGCCTCCGACCCGAGCGCCTCGCCCGGCGGCGGGCCGGTCACGCTCAAGGTCGGGTGGACGACCGACCCGGACAACCTCAACCCGTTCGTCGGTATCGAGCAGTCGTCTTACGAGCTCTACCACGTGAGCTACGACTTCCTCACCAACTACGGCGACGACTACCTGCAGACCGAGCCCGGCCTCGCCGAGAGCTGGACCACGAGCGAAGACGGTCTCACCTGGACGTTCAAGATCCGCGAGGGCGTCAAGTGGTCGGACGGCGAGCCGCTGACCGCGAGCGACATCGCCTTCACCTACAACTTCCAGAAGGAGTACGAGCTCGGCGCGTTTCTCTCGGCGCTCGACGGCATCAAGCAGGCCACCGCTCCGGACGACACCACGCTGGTCATCGAGTGCGACCGGCCCAAGGCGGACGTCCTCGCCATGTGGGCGCCGATCATCCCCGAGCACGTCTGGGGCAAGTTCACAAGCTACGAACAGATCAACAAGTACCTGAACCGGCCGCCGATCGTCGGCTCGGGGCCGTTCCAGGTCGTCGAGTGGCAGAAGGGCAAGTTCGTCCGCTGCGTCGCCAACAAGGAGTACTGGGGCGGGACGCCCAAGGTCGACGAGCTCATCTTCCAGGTCTACAAGAACCAGGACACCCTGGCTCAGGACCTCAAGCTGGGCACCATCGACCTGGCGATCAACATCCCGCCGGCCCAGGTCGCAGCGTTGCAGGGCGAATCGGGAATCGAGGCCGAAGCGTGCTCGCAGAAGGCCTTCGACTACCTGTCGTTCAACTGCTACGAGGGTCCGTCACTGGGCAATCCGGTGCTGAAGGACGTCAAGTTCCGCCAGGCGCTCAACTGGGGCATCGACAAGCAGAAGATGGCCGACCTCGCGTACCAGGGGTACGCGGATCCGGCGACCTCGATCTTCGAGGTCGACTTCTACGACCCGGAGCTCGACTGGCATTGGCAGCCGCCGGCGGACGTCGAGTACACGTTCGACCCGGCGAAGGCCGGCGAGCTCCTCGCCGACGCCGGCTACACGGACACCGACGGCGACGGCATACTCAATGATCCCAAGAACGGCGGCAAGAACATCAAGCTGCGGCTCTGGTCACGCGTCGAGTCGCCGCAGAGCCAGGTCATGGGCAAGCTCATAACCGGCTGGTGGGAGGATCTCGGCCTCGACATAGAGTACTCCGTCGAGGACAACGGCACGCTCATCGACGGTGGCTACAACTACGCGGGCGACACCTACAAGCCCGACTACGACATCTACATCTGGCAGTGGCAGCCCAGCGGCTCGGATCCCGGCCGTCGCCTGGGCTACTTCCGCACGGAGCAGATCGAGAACCAGAACGACGCCTGCTGGTCCAGCAAGGAGTACGACGACCTCTGGCAGCAGCAGTCGCAGGAGCTCGACCCGCAGAAGCGCAAGGAGATCACGTACCGGATGCAGGAGCTCTTCTACGAGGAGTCGCCGTACATCAACCTCACATATCCGAAGACGCTGCAGGCGTGGAACACGGAGAGGTGGGACGGCTGGCGGCGCATCCCGGAGGGCAGCGGCGCGATCGCCTACATCAGCGATAACGTGAGCAACTACTACAACGTCGGGCCCAAGGTCGCCGCGACGGAGAGCTCCGGCGGCTCAAGTACGACGCTGATCATCGTGATCGTGGTCGCAGTGGTCGTCGTGGTCGCCGTCATCCTCCTTCTGTTGCGGCGCAAGCCGAGGGCCGAAGAAGGCTGATTGCCGGCTCAAAGAGGCCGAGCGGGGGCCGCCGCGGCGGGCTCAGCCGATGCGGCGAGGGGACGGGGCGCCCGCGGGCGCCCCGTCCCCTCGCGCGTCCGCGGCCCTGTGAGGGCTCGCCCTGCCGGCATGCGAGTCCGGAGACGCGGGCGCCGGCCGGCGCCGGTCTGTTCTGCGTGCAGCCGGAAGCGTCAGCCGGGAGCGACCGCGAGCAATTCGCCGACCACGTCGCCGACGTCGTTCTTGATCGGCGGCCGGCCCAGCGCGCGGACGCGTTCGGGCACCGCACCGGCGCCGAGGACCGCTTCGAGCACGGCCACGGCGGCCGGCTCCATGGCACGGTCGGCGCCGTCGACGACCTTGACGCAGAAGCCGCGACCGTCCGGCAGTGAGATGCAGCCGAGGCCTTCGGCGCCGCTCTTGCTGGTGGAGCCGGGGATGTCCTCCATGAGAATCGTGTCCAGCCACTCCGGGCCCTCCACCAGCAGGGGATGGGCGCGCATGGCTGCGCTGATCTCGGGCAGGAGTTCGGGCAGGAGCGCGAATGTGGAGGCGGCGACGGTGACCGGCGTGGCGTAGCAGACGATGCCGCAGCCGTCGACGCCTGTGGCGATCTGCTTCGCGTCCTGGCCCACGAGCGCGGCGAAGGCCTCGAGCGCCGCGACCTGTGCGGGGTGTCCGGGCTGCTGGTACGTGGGGATGTCCCAGCCGTGGCGCACGCTGGCGGCGAGGAAGCCGGTGTGGTTGCCGGAGCAGTTGTGGCGCGACTTGAGCTTCGCGTCGCAGCGCAGGTCCTCCTCCCCGAGGCCGAGGTCGGCGAGCATGCGCTTGACCAGGTCCGCCTGGACGGGCAGGCCGTCGTGGGAGGCGCTCATGATGGCGAGCTCCTCGGCGCTCCAGCCGAAGTGACTCACGGTGCCGTCTGCGAGCCACGCCTGCGCCTGCAGCGGCTTCGCCGAGGAGCGCCAGAAGGTGACCATGCCCGGGTCGCCCCAGCGCTCCACGATCGCGCCGTCGGGGCCCGCGAGCGCCGCGACGGCGCGGTGGAGGCTCTCGACCGTCCCGCCTCGACGTGCCTGGATGAGGATCTCGGGATGCTGGGCGATGTGCGGCATGGGGCGGCTCCTCGGACGACTGGCGCAGAGTCTATCGCGGCCGGCGCGCTCGCGCCCCACGCGCCGGGGCGATACGATGCCGTGATGCAGTATCGCGACTTCGGCACGCTCGACTTCAAGCCTTCTGCGCTGGGCTTCGGGGCGATGCGGCTGCCTGTACTCACCGGCGACGACGGCAAGCCGGATTTCGCGCAGATCGACGTGGACGAGGCCACGGCGATGCTGCACCGGGCGATCGACGGCGGCGTCAACTACGTGGACACCGCCTGGGTCTATCACGAGCAGCACAGTGAGGGCTGGCTCCGGGGCGCGCTCGAGGGCGGCTATCGCGAGCGCGTCAAGATAGCCACCAAGATGCCCGTCTGGGACGTCAAGGAGCCCGGCGACTTCGACCGGATCCTCGAGAAGCAGCTCGAGCGTCTCGGCGAGGAGTGCATCGACTTCTACCTGCTCCACAGTCTCGACGACGCGCACTGGAAGTGCGTGCTCGAGCAGGGTCAGCTCGCCTCGACGGAGAAGGCGCTCGCCGACGGCAGGATCGCGCATCTCGGCTTCAGCTTCCACGGCACCTACGACCTCTTCGAGGAGGTGCTCGCCGCCACCGACCTCTGGGAGTTCTGCCAGCTCCAGTTCAACTATATGGACGAGGAGGAGCAGGCGGGGCGCCGCGGCCTCGAGCTGGCGGCCGGCCGCGGCCTCGGTCTCATCGTCATGGAGCCGATCCGCGGCGGCATGCTGGCGCGCAACCTGCCGCCGCGCGTCGAGGAGCTGTGGGAGGGGGCGGCCGTCAGGCGGTCCCCCGCCGAGTGGGCGCTGCAGTGGGTCTGGAGCGTGCCCGAGGTGTCCTTCGTCCTCAGCGGCATGACCACCATGCAGCACGTCGAGGAGAACCTCGAGGCTGCCGGGCGCTCGCGGCCGGGCCTTCTCGGCGCCGACGAGCTCGAGCTGGTCGCGCGGGTGCGCGACGTCTACCGCGAGCTCAGCCCGATACCTTGCACGGCCTGCCGCTACTGCATGCCCTGCCCGCAGGGCGTCGACATCCCCGAGGTCCTCCGGCTGTACAACGACGCTCACATGTACGGCGCTCTGCCGCGCCAGCGGGTCTACTACAGCTGGATCGACGAGGGCGCGCGCGCCGACTCCTGCACCGCCTGCGGGGAATGCGAGAGCGCTTGCCCGCAGGGCATCGCCGTTGCCGGCTGGATGGAGAAGGCTCAAGCCCTGCTCGGCGTCGGCCCGCCGGACTGACGTCGCCGGCGGCGCCTCTCGGCATCGACGGCGCCGGGCTCGAACGGTATGCTTCGCTCGGGATCGGCGCTGCCGAAGGGGGCCTCCGTGGGTGTGCGCATGTTGTTCGTCGAAGATAGCCAGGACGATGTGGAGCTTCAGCTTCGCCGCCTGCGCGAGGCCGGCCTCGAACCGCAGTGGGACCGCGTGCAGACGGAAGATGCGCTGCGCGAAGCCCTCGCCGACGAGTCCTGGCAGATCGCCCTGGTCGACTACAACATCCCCGGCTACAGCGGCCTCGAGGCGCTGCGCATGATAGCCGAGCTGGCGCCGGATCTGCCGGCCATCACCGTCTCGGGGAGCATCGACGAGGACACCGCCGTGGCGACCATGTCGGCGGGCGCCGTGGAGTACGTGCTCAAGGACAACCTCACGCGCCTGGCGCCCGCGGTGCGGCGCGCCATCGACGCCGCGGTGCTCCGGCGCGCGCACCGCCACTCCGCGGAGGCTGCGCGTCTCGCTCTCTTCGCCGTCGACCACGCCTCGCAGGCCATCCTGACGATCGCCGAGGACGGCACCATCGTCTACGTCAACGAAGTCGCCTGCCGGGTCGCCAAGGTGGAGCGTGAGGCGATTGTGGGGTCGAAGCTGTGGGAGGTCGTCGACTGGGCCACCGCCGACGACTGGGCGAGAGGCTGGGCCCACGTCGCCGCCGACGGGGTCCGTGAGATCAGGATCGACCACGCGCGCACGATCGGGGAGCGCCTGGTGATGGACGTCACCATGAACTACCTCGAAGGCGCCGACCTTGTCATCGCCTACGGACGCGATGTCACCGGTCACGTGATCGCCGAGGAGCAGGCCCTGGAGAGCGACGTCCTCTACCGGCGCATCGTCGACATGGCTGCCGACGGCATCTGGGTGTTCGACGCCGCCGACAGAGTGGTGTTCGCCAACTCACAGATGGCGCGCATGCTCGGCTACGAAGTCGAGGAGATGCTGGGGCGTCCGGACTGCGACTTCACCGACGACGACGACGCCGCGCTTCATGAGGCGCAGCGGCAGGCGCGGAGGCGGTTGCTGCCGGGTCGTTACGACGCTCGCTTCCGGGCCAAGGACGGCAGCCCTGTCTGGCTGGCCGTGAACTCGGTGGCCGATACCGATGCCTCGGGCGCGCACTCCGGCGCCTTTGCCGTGTGCTCCGACATCACCGAGCGCAAGAGGGCCGATGATGCTCTCAGGGCGGAACAGGCGAATCTCACGGCGATCTTCGAAGCTTCACCGGTGGCGATGCTGGTGTTCGATCGGCATCTGAACGTCGTGCGCGTGAACCGGGCGGCCCTTGCCCTCGCGCGGAGCGACGTAGACGAACTGCTCGATCACGAGGCCGACAGCACGGTATCGTGCGGCGATGTCATGGGCTGTGTCCACTGCGGTGATGACCTTCGCGGGTGTGGTCACGCGCCCGACTGCCCCTTCTGCCCGTTGCGTGATGGCCTCGAGGCGGTGCTCGACGGCGAAACCGCGCTGCACGGTGTCGAGTTGTCGCTGGAGCTCGAGAGAGGCGGTGGTCCTGAGACCGTGTGGCTGCGCATGGGCGCCGAGCCACTCGCGATGAACGGCAGCCGCCACGTGACCGTGGCCCTCGACGAGATCACCGAACACAAGAAGGCGGAGGTCGCGGTGCGGGAGAGCGAGGAACGGTTCGGGCAGTTCGCCGAGCACTTCCCCGGCTACTTCTTCATGCACGACGAGGACCTGAGGTACGTCTTCGTGAACCGCCCGGAGGAGATGGACGGCGGCGCGCCGCGCGGCGAGTGGCTCGGTCGCTCCCCGTCGGAGTTGTGGGACGGCGACGAGATCGCGGACGGGGATCAACATCTTCGGTGCGCACGGGACGGAGAGGTCGTCGATGTCGTGCAGCCCTGGGCGCGATCGGGCCGGCAGCAGTACCTGCACAGTATCTACTTTCCCGTTCCCCGTCGGAACGCGGCGCCGCTGATCGGCGGCCTGTCTGTCGATGTCACCGACCAGGTGGAGGCCCAGGAAGAGGTGCGCCGCACGGCGGAGCAACTGCGGCGCACCCTCGAAGGCGCCGTTCTCGCGATGAGCCAGGTGGTAGAGACGCGCGATCCGTACACCGCCGGTCACGAGCGGCGGGTCTCTGAGTTGGCTACGGCGATCGGACGCGAGATGGGTCTGGGCGCCGACGTGCTCGAGGGGCTGCGTCTCGCGGCGCTCATCCACGACGTCGGCAAGATCTCGGTGCCCGCCGAGATCCTCGCGAAGCCGGGCCGCCTCAGTGTGATCGAGTTCAACCTGATCAAACAACACCCGCAGGCGGGGTACGACGTCCTCGCGTCGATCGACTTCGGGCGACCCGTCGCGGAGATCGTGCTGCAGCATCACGAGCGGCTCGACGGCTCCGGGTACCCGAGGGGCCTCTCGGGCGAGGAACTCCTCCAGGAGGCCCGGATCCTCAGCGTCGCCGACGTGGTCGAGGCGATGTCGTCACACCGGCCGTACCGGCCGGCATTGGGCATGAAGGCCGCGCTCGACGAGGTCCGGGACGGCGCGGGATCGCGCTACGACGGCGAGGTCACTGCGGCGTGCGTCGAGGTCGTGGAGGAGCGGGGGTTCGAGTTCGTCTCCTGAGCTCCGAAGTCGCGTGCCGCGTCATCCGTCGCGTGATCCGCCGCACCGGAGGAGCGTTCGTCAGCGGAGGCGCGCGCCGTAGATATGGATGTGGCCGAGGACGCGGCTCGCCGGCCCGGACTCCCAGACGACGCGTCGCCCGCTCACGGCGGGGAAGAGGCAGGTGAGGTCCGTCTGCGCGATCGCCGTCACGCCGCTGCTCCGGGCGACGTTGCGTACGTAGATCTTCGCGCCCTTCTCGTAGGTGATGGAGTAGGAGCCGCCGCGCCCGCCGCCGTCCCAGACGACGAGCTCGCCGTCAATGCGCGGCCGCGAGCCCTTGTGCACGAAGGTCGTCTTGCCGGTCTTCAGGTTCCTGAGCATGATTCGGCCGCCGGACGCCCACCAGACGACGCGGTTGCCGCTGATGTCGGGCATCCACTCGAACTCCGGTTTCCGTGAGACGCGGAACGGGGAGCCGCTGGGCAGGTCACGGCCGCTGATGTCGCCCTTGCCAGACGCGTACACGGCGGTGTACACGCGCTTGCCGGCGACGGTCCGGCGGTCGAGCCCGACCGGGCTGAGGATCGTGCTGGTGGCCAGAAGGTAGCTCTTGCCGGCGTCCAGGTCACGCGCCTTGATGCGGTACGGGCCGGCACTGTCGTCGGCCTCGACCCAGAGCACCCAGCGGTCGACGATCTTGGGGAACCACTTGATGCCGGCACTGCGCGACACGACGAAGGTGCGCTTGCGGGTGATGTCACGACCGTGGATATCGCCGGCGCCGTCGCTCGGGTGGTCGCGCCTGTCGACCCACACGGCGAGGTAGCGGACCTTACCGCTCGCCGTCACGTAGCGAGTGACGGACGGGTTGTCCTGCGGCGCCGCGTTCCGGCAGACCGCGAAGGTCGCGCCGGTGCTGAGGTCACGGCCGTAGATGTCGAGGTTGCCGTTGCGGTTGTCCGTCCAGACGACCGTGCTACCCGCGATGTCGGGGCCCGCCTGCCCGCCCATGACGATGCAGATCGGGAACGGTCTCGGCGCGGCCGCCCCGGCCGCTTCGGCAAGCGCCAGGCTTGCCATCGCGCCGAGGACGAGTGCGAGCAGCGCGCGCGCTACTGTGAACGAAGCCCTGCCGATCATCATCCTGCCCCCTCGGTCGCCCCGACTGTGTGCATCGTACCCGGAAGCGGCCCCGGTGAGGCGTCGGCGGCGCCTCCGGGGCGGAATACCAAGGAGCTACGGAGCGCTCGTCCCGGACGCCCGAGGCGGGACGCTCCATGCGAAGGGGGTGCGAGTGCCACTCGAAGGGGAGGACGCCTCACTGCGGCCGAGTTCGCGCTGCCGATGCCGGTAGGCGAAGGCAGGGACGTCGCTCGGGTCGCGCTTCGCTTGCGGCCGGGCTCGTACCGGTGGTCGGTGGAGGCTACTGACCTCGCCGGCTGGGCTCAGCGGAAGCGTGCCTCACAGAGCCTGGTCGTGCGCCAGGCACCCTGGCGGCGGGGCGGGTCCGCCTCCCGCAAGAAGCCCCCTTGGTGTGGTGGATGGGCGGCGCCTCACGGCGCCGCCCATCGCCGCGTCAGGCCGGCGGTGCGTCCCCACGAGCGACCTGCAGGTAGGCCTCGTGGGTCTGCTCGTCGCTTACCGCCGTCACGTACGGGTGAAGCTCCCGGAGCAGGTGCAGGAGGTCTGGCTGGTCGGTCACGGAGCTCTCGAGGGTCGCGCCGGTCTGCGAGGCGAGGGTTTCGGCGAGGGCGTGGGCGCCCTGCAGCTCAACGACGGCGTCCGCCAGGGTGTACCAGGCGCCGACGTACTCGGGCGCGTACGCCGCTTCGGGCGCGCCGGACGACGAAGCCTTGAGCTCCCGCTCGGAGAAGTAGAGGTAGTTCGAATGCGCGCCTCGCGCGGCCAGCGCCGCCGTCCTCAGGCCGGCAAGGGCCTCGGAGAGCCCGGGCTCGGCGGTCGCCGGCGGCGGAGACGTCATCGGGATGTCGAGAGCCGCCGCGGGTGGCTCCGGAGGGAGCGGCGTCGCGCCGCCGGGCGGCTGGCTGGGCCAGGGAGCGGTACCGGGGGTGGCCGGTGCGCCGGCCGCACGGACGGGCGCCCGTCGCACGACGACGGTGCGCGCGGCGTGGTCGCCAAGCCGCTGGCACTTCTGGCCGATGAGGCAGGACACGGCGGCCGGCGCGTACAGAAGCCACGCCTCGGGGATGCGCACCAGATTCCGCAGGATCACGGCGCCGCCGCCGGGCCGTGTGCCGTCGACCATGGTCACGCGTATGCGGAAGACGAGCTTGCCGACGCTGGCCCCGAAGAGCGCCTCCAGCACCGTGTAGTAGACGAAGAGCCCGCCGAAGACGACGACATTCGCCACCCAGTCGGACACCTGGAAGTCGGCGCTGAGCGCCTGCACCGCGGCGGGGTCGTTGAGGTCGACCGTGCCCCGGGCCGCCAGCACGAGGACGTACACCATGGCGACGAGGATCAGCAGGCCGAAGAGCACGAGCGTGTCGACGAGCACGGCGGCGAAACGCACGCCGAGGCCGGCGTACCGAACCTCTTCCTGGGGGCGGACCTGCTGCATGCGCCGACGATTGTACACGTGAACCCGGGCGTGGCGCGCCTCCTCCGGCCGGCCTTGCCCGGGTCGTGATCAGTCGCCAGGGTCGTCGAGAGGCACGGCCGCGCTTCAGTCTGCGCGCGCCGCGGTCGATACGTGCTGTGTATGGGAGTGAACAGCCGGCGGCCGGACGGCGGTCGCCGGCACCCGACGGGAGGCAGCACATGGGAACACGGAGACGTCTCGCTCTGGCAGGTCTGGCCGTTCTTCTGGCCGTCCTCGTGATGGCGGTGCCGGCGCAGGCCGCCGGAGTCCGCAAGGGGAGCACGCACATCACGGTCGGGGCCGCGTACGTCACCGAGCTCGGCGCCAAGCACGTGACACTGGCCGCGTTCGCGCCGGCCACCCAGAAGGCACTGTGGAACAAGTCCGGCAACATGTACTGGTGGTTCCGCGTGCCGATGAAGAGCGGTGGGACCTACGCTCCTTCGAGCGGCAAGGGCACCTTCATGCACCGCGGGTCCATACGCTTCGTCGAGGCGTCCGAGATCGGGCACAAGATCTTCCGGGCCGAGGGCATCCGCATCATCGCGCTGAGCAAGACCCACTACCAGATGTCAGTCTCCTACAAGACACTCGCAGGCCCGTATCTGCGCGTCGCGCTGGCGGAGTCGACCCACGCGCCCAAGGTCACGCACAAGGGCAAGGCGTACAAGATCGACGGCCTTCAGTTCAAGCTGACGCAGGCCGGCCACGACGCCATCCAGTCGGTCATCGGCGAGAGCCTCGACATGACCAAGGTCATCTTCTCCACGGACTTGCTGCCGATCCTCTTCTGAGGGTCGCGCTACAGCCTGGTCGAGGGCGGTCACGACCGGAGGACCGCCTCCAGATCGTCGACGAGCGAGGGCAGGTCGTCGCGCACCGTGACCCACAGGATAGCGTCGTCGATGCCGAAGTATTCGTGCACGACCACGTTGCGCACGCTGCGCAGGAGGCGCCAGGGTACCTCCGGGTGAGCGTCGAGGATAGCGTCCGGGATCCAGCGGACCGACTCTCCGACCAGCATGAGATTGTGGAGGACCGCGTCGCGCGTGCGGCGGTCGGCGACGAAGGCGCCGCGGTCCATTCCCTCCGCGTAGGTCTCGATCGCCGCCAGGGCGGCGAGGATGTCCCGGACGCGGAAGCGCCAGTCGCGAAAGCGCAGCTTGGCCTGGCGCTCCAGATACGCGGCCGATCGTTCAGAAGGCACGGACGGCCTCCCCCAGGATCTGCTCGCGCATCTCGGGCCGCAGTGCGGCGGCCGTGGCCAGGTCGATGCGCGTGTCCATGACGTCTCCGAGAAAGTCGAGCAGGCGCACGTAACCGAACAGGCCGACGCGCGCCTCAGGATCGAACTCGACGAGGAGGTCGACGTCGCTCTGCGCCGTCGCCTGGTCGCGGGCCGTTGACCCGAACACCGCGATGTGCCGCACGTGGTGCGTGCGGAGCTTCTCGCGATTGCGGTTGAGCCGGCGGAGCGCTTCGCGGGAGGTCACGGCGACGGGTGTACGTGGATCGACATCGCCTCGACGCCTCCGTGCTCGGGCGCGGCGCCGCCGATGACATGCACGGCCCTGTCGCCGGCAGCCGGTCGGCGGGTCCGTGGTCGTGTGGTCATGATCGCATCTCCCTCGGGTGCTCCGGTCGTGCGCGCCGTGCTATGCGTCGGCGCTCGGAGTACCATTGTCGCTCGAGGCGTTCGTCACGTCGCAGCTTGTGGCTCGGCCCAAGGGGTCGTCCGCCGGGCTCGTGGTGCCGATGATAGCAGCAAGGGCCCGCTCTTCCGACACGCGTCCCAGGGAGCCGTCTTGCACGAGGCCGTGCCCGCCGTCGACGATCTGTACCGCAGCATGGGCCGGATGATCGTCCGCTTCTACGGGAGCACGCATGGGGCCGACTGCGTGATCGCCTCGCATGCGATCCTGGGGTGCAGCGGTCTCAACAGCGTCTTCCTCAACTGCGGCGTGATCTTCGGCGATGTGCCGGGGGGCGAGGACTCCGCCGAGGCGCGCCTGCGTGAGTTCGTCGCGCGCATCGGCGAGCGGCGGGTCGGGGGCTACATCTGTCTGAGCGAGCGCGTTCAGGCCGAGCTCGAGCCTCTGGCTCGCGATCTGGGCTTGGAGCCGCTGCCCCCGATCCCCCTCATGGTGAGACCCTCCGGTCCGGATGCGGCGCAGTCGGCCCCGACGGCGCACGCGGAGATCAAGACGCTGCTCTCCCCGGACGGGACCGGCCGCTCCCGATCGTGCCGGGTGGAGCCGGTCACAACGGAAGTCGGGCTGGCCGAGTTCCTCGCCGTGAGCGAGGCGGCCTTCGACCTTCCTCGCGATCTGTACGGACGGGTCATCACCCGCGATCTTCTCGGCGACCCGGCGCTGACCGCGTACCTTGTGCGTCTCGACGGCGCCGCCGTCGGCTGCGTGTGCGTCGTCGCCGACGACGGCGTCCTCGGCGTCTCGGGGATGGCGACTCTGCCTGAGCTGCAGGGCAGGGGGCTCGGCGGTCGGTTGCTGGCGCACGTGCTCCGCGTGCACGCGGATAGGACTCGAGCCTTCTACCTTACCGCGAGCGAAGCCGGCCAGCCGCTGTACCTGCGTCACGGCTTCCGGGTGGTCGACGCTGCCACGGCCTGGGTGGTGTCTGCGGCGGAGTAGCCGGTCTCAGGCCAGCGATCCGCCGCGAGACTCGCGCAGCCGGGCCAGGAACCCCTTGCCGAGGAAGCTCTGCTCGCCGAGTGCGCACAGCCGGGCGAGCATCGGGACGGTGACGGTGAACGCGAGGACGCCGGCGGGGATGTCGCCGCGCATGGCGACGTCGGTGCCGCCGATCGCCGCCTGCGGTAGCGAGAGGTCGCGGAAGGGTACGACGAGCTCGGAGCAGCCCGAACCGAAGGGGACGGTCACGGGGTCGGGCGTCCCCCAGGCATGGTGGTGGTAGGCACCGTGTTGAAGGACGCTGAGCTGATCGGGGTTGACCCAGAACGTGACGGTCTTGAGGTACTCGGCCTGCGCCGGCCGTAGCGGCCCGATGAGCACGTTGCCGTGCTCGGGCCGGTAGGTAGGCGCGTTGTCGAGCCACTCCGCCATGAGCTCGCGGGTCGCGCGGAGGCCTTCGTCCCGCCAGAGGAAGTCGATGTAGGCATCTCGCGAGCGCGTCCGCACGCCGAAGAAGGCGCGGCCGCAGCCGCCGCAGCCGAAGTCGTCGGCGGTGAGGAGCAGCGTCCGGCCCTCGAGCCAGTGGCCGTAGTAGGTGAAGATGCAGGCGCCGTGGCCGTGCTCCGGGTCGGGCGTGACGAGGGGCGCGAACGCCGTGGGGTCCGGGGCGTCGTACACGCCGGTCGGCGGGGTGACGAGGTCGAGCGCGGCGATCAGCGTGGTCGGGTCGGGCTGGATGAGTGCGCTCACGTGGCCTCCCAAGTGCGTGCGATGATGCTGATGGGCTCTATGCGCACCGGGCCGGCCGGCTCAGACGAGAAGGAGCGTGAGCACTGCCGGCCGGACGTAGAAGTGTGGCGGGCTGCTCGCGCCGCCCCAGTCGATGCACAACGTGATGCCGAACGCGAACGCAGCCACCGCCACGACGGCGACGACGAAGAGGATCAGAGCCATTCTTCTGCGCTGCGCGTGCATGATCCCAGTATCCCCCTGGTCAGGGCACGACGAAGCACGCACTGCTGCCGCGCTTCCCGGCGGTCACGTCGAGGCGCGCGTCGATGCGCTCTCTGAGCTCGCTCACGTGCGAGATGATCCCGACGAGTCTGCCGCCTTCGTTGAGGCGCATCAGTGAGCCGACCGCGAGATCCAGCGACTCGTCGTCGAGCGAGCCGAAGCCCTCGTCGACGAACACCGTCTCGAGCCGGATGCCACCGGCGTGCGCCTGCACGACCTCGGCGAGTCCGAGCGCCAGGGCCAGAGCAGCCATGAACTTCTCGCCTCCCGAGAGCGTGGTCACGGCCCTGGAGACGCCCGTCCAGGCGTCGTAGGCGAGCAGTCCGAGTCCGGCCGCCTGCTTGCGGCCGCTGCGCTGCTCGGTGCGCTCGAGGCTGTAGCGGCTCTTGGTCATCTCACGCAGGCGCTCGGAAGCGGCGACCAGGACGTCGTCGAGGAAGGCGCCGAGGACGTAGCTCTGGAACGACAGGCCGAGGGGGTTGCGGCGGTTGGCGACGTCGGCCAGGCGACCGGTGACGGCGTACTGCTCCTCGAGGACGGCGGCCTCGTCGGCGAGCTGGCCGAGACGGGCCAGCTGGCTCTCGGCCACCTCGGCGCTCGCCTGGAGCGCCGCCGCCGCGTCACGGGCGTTGCGTGCGGCGGCGGTGGCAGTCGCCGCCGCCGCCTCCAGTGCGGGAACGTCCGGTGGCAGCAGGCCGGTGGCGGCCTTCTCCGCGAGGCGAAGCCGCTCCCCGGCCTTGATCGTCGCCCGTTCGTGCTCTTCGACGAGGCCGGCCAGCTGCTCGACGACCTTGGGGTCGCGTCGTGCCCCCTGGAGGTCCGCCCCGGTGGCGAAGCCGGCGGCAGCGAGGCGCTCGCCGAACCTCGTCGCCGCCGTGGCGGACGTCTCGAGGGCGGCGACGAGCGTCGCCGCCGCGGCGGCGCGCTCCGCTTCACGGCGCGAGACGGCGATCTCGGCGTCGCGCTCGGCCGCCTGCGCCCGCTCGTGCGCTTCGCGAAGCTCGGTGCTGTGGCGTTTGGCGGCCGTGAGCGCCGCCGCCAGGGCCTTGGAGTCCCTGAGATCGTCCGGAAGGCCCTCCGCCCGCGCGCCGGCGAGGGCCTCCGCGCGGGCGAGCGCGGCGACCGCAGGTGCCGCGGCGGCCGCCGCCGAGTCGCGCGTGGCCGCGGCGGCCTCGAACATGGTGCGGGCCGCGTCGACCTCGTCGCCGGACGGCGCCGCGCCGGGGAGCGCGGCCGGCGCGGGATGCTCGGGCGAACCGCAGACGGGGCAGGGGCTGCCGTCGGCGAGGCGGGAGGCGAGCAGCCCGGCCTGGGCGTCGCGCCAGCGGGCGTCGAGCCCCGCAAGCTGGTCGCGGGCGGCGGCCCAGGCGGCATCCGCCGCCTGGGCGTCGCGGCGGCGTGCGACGACGACGGCGGTCGCCTCGGAGACCGCAACCCTGGCCTCGGCGAGCGCTCCCGCCCCGGCGACGAAGGCCTCGAAGCGGGTGACCTCCGCGCTTGCGTGCTCTCGAGCTTCGGTCCGTGAGACTTCGACGTCGAGGGCCGCGACAGCCGCGGCTCGTGTGGCGGCCGCTCTTTCGGCGGCGGCGGTCGCGGCTTCCGCGGCCAGGCGGGCGTCCGACGCCGCCTCCTCCGTCTCGGCGGCCTGGCGCGCGACATCCGCCACGGTCGCGGCCCGCCGCGCGGCGTCGAGTTCGGTGCGGCGCTCCTCGATCGTGCTCTCCTGCTCCGCCAGCTCGTCGAGCAGGGCTCGGGCAGCGTCGCGCTCGCGCAGCCTGGCGGCGGCGTCGAGGCCCTCGCCGAGGGCCTTCTGCGCCGCCTCGCGCTCGCTCTCGGCGACGAGGGCGTGCCGCGCCGCGTCGCCGGCCTCCACGCTGAGCCGGGCGCAGCGCTCGCTCAGGTCGTCGGCGCTTTCGGTTCCCGCCTGGCGGAGGATCTCGTCGCGTCTCGTGACGACCTTCTCCGCCGCACGCCGCAGGGAGGCGGCTTCATCTTTGAGGGCCAGCTCGATGGCCGCGTAGTGGCCCGTGTCGAACAGGGCCCGGAGGATCTGCTCGCGCTGGGCCGAGTCCGCCTCGAGCAACTGCTGGAAGCGCCCCTGCGGCAGCATCACGACCTGCCGGAACTGCTCGCCGCGGAACCCGAGGACGTCCTCGGCCTTCGCGCTCACCTTGGTCCAGCCGGTCGCCAGGGGAGCGCCGTCGACGTCTGGGGCGCCCGGGCCGGCGCGCAGGGCCCACAGCGTGGCCTCCTGCTTCTGCGTCGTGGTCCCCGACGAGCGACGGCTCGGGCGCTCCTGCTCCGGGATGCGCTCCACGCGATAGAGGTCGCCTCCGATGGAGAAGTCGAAGCGAACAAGGGTAAGAGTGCCGGGGTCGGCATGGTCGCTGCGCATCGCCGCGCCGGTGCGGCCTCCCTCATGCTCCGGGCCGCCACTGGTGTCGCCGTAGAGCGCGAACGACATCGCGTCGAGGACGGTGGTCTTGCCCGATCCGGTGGGACCGGTGATGAGGAAGAAGCCTGCGCCCCGCAGGTCGGCGAAGTCCAGCGTCTGGACGTCCGCGTAGGGGCCGAAGGCCTGCATGGTGACAGCCAGGGGCTTCATCCCGGAGCCTCGCGCCGGCGACGCTCGAGCCGGTCGACCACCGCCGCGAGCGCCTCGCGCTGCGGCGCGTCGAGGACCTCACCGGTGGCGTAGTCGAAGAACGCGCCGAAGAGCTCGAGGTCGCCGACGCTGCCCGGTCGTGGACGGCGCTCACCGCCGGCTCCGGCCGCCTGGTAGAGCGGCCGCTCGATCGAGAGGGTGTTCGGGTAGCCTGCGCGCAGGCGGCCGATGGGGTCGAGCAGGGCGCCGCAGTCGAGCAGGGCGGCCTGGACGTAGTCGTCGCGGTGCGGGTCGGCAGCGGCCTGAGCGACGAGGTCGGCGAGGGTGCCCTCGAGCCGGCGCACATCGCGCCGGGGAGTGAGCGGTACGGACTCCAGGTCGACGCGCGCGCGGCCGGCGGCGCCTGCCTCGCCGCCGGCGCTGCCGGGGGCGCCGATGTCCAGGACGGTGACCGACTTCTCGTGAGCGTGCTCGGCGAACGAATACTTGAGCAGCGAGCCGGCGTAGCGGACGGCGTCGCGGCCGCAGCGCTGCGGGCGGTGAAGGTGACCGAGGGCGGCGTACTCAAAGCCGTCGAAGACGGCGGCGGGCACCTGCGACGCGCCGCCGACGCTGAGCGGCCGCTCGCTCTCGCTCTCGAGCGCGCCGGTGACGAAGGCGTGCGCCACGGCGACGCGGCGTTCCGCGACGGGGGTCGCCGCGAGCGCCCGCGCGACGCCGGCCGCGACCACGGCTTGCTGGTCGTGGATCGTGTCGTCACCGTAGGCGTGGCGGGCCTCGGCCGGGTCGGCGAAGGGCAGCGTGTGGATGTGGACCGGCCCGTGGTCGTCGCGCAGCATGACGGGCGAGGCCGCCTGCGGCAGCTCGCCGACCAGGTGCAGGCCGCGTTCGCGCAGCAGCGCCGAGGCGAACCCCACGCGCACGGCGCTGTCGTGGTTGCCGGCGATGGCGATGACGGGGACACCGCGTCCGACGACGATCTCTGTGAGGACGTCGTCGAGAAGGTCGACCGCTTCGGTCGGGGGGACGGCGCGATCGTACAGGTCGCCGGCGACGAGCACGGCGGCCGGTTTCACCTCGGCCACGAGGGCCACGAGTTGTCTGAGCACGTACTCCTGGTCCTGAGTGAGGTGGACGTTGTGGAAGAGCCGCCCCAGGTGCCAGTCGGCCGTGTGGATGAGCCTCATGTCGCGACACTACCACAGGCTCTGGACGGAGCCCGGAGGGTCGAAGAGGGATACAATGGGTCATGTGCGCACCTTCCGCCTCTCCAAGTCACGGATCACCGCCGGCCTCCAATGCGGCAAGCGGCTGTGGCTTGCCATCCATCGTCCCGAGCTCGAGGAGTACAGCGCCGACACGCGGCGCCGCTTCGCGGCGGGGCACGGCGTCGGCGAGGTCGCGCGGGAGCTGTACGGCGACGGCACTCTCGTCGGCGAAGGCGTCCCGCTCAGCCGCGCGCTGAGCCAGACCGAAGACGCGCTGGCCGAGGCCGGCGACGTCACCCTCTTCGAGGCGACGTTCCGCCATCGCGGCGTGCTCATCCGGGCCGATGTGCTGCAGCGTCGCGGTGGGCGTTACCGCATGGTCGAGGTCAAGTCGGCGACGCGCCTCAAGGAGTATCACCTGCAGGATGTGGCCATCCAAGGCTGGGTCGCCGAGGGATCGGGCGTGCCGCTGGACGGCATGAGCGTCGCAGTGATCGACACCGGCTACGTGTACCCCGGCGACGGGGACTATCACGGCTTGCTGCGCGAGATCCCGGTGGCGGACCAGGCGCGCCCTCTGATGGCGCACATCCCGGGCTGGGTGCGCGGCTTCAACGAGCTGCTCGGCGGCCCGCTGCCGGCGATCCGCACCGGCCCCCAATGCCGCCGCCCGTTCGAATGCCCCTTCATCGCGTTCTGCGAGGAGCAGGAAGGCAAGCCGCGCTGTGGTCCGGACGAGGAGCGCGACCCTGCGGGCGCCTGCGTCCCGCAGGCGCCCGACCCTGCGCTCGGGATCCTCGATCCGGCCGCCGCGGCCTTTCTCGCGACGCTCTCGTACCCGCGCTACTACGTCGACTTCGAGACCGTGCAGTTCGCGGTGCCGCGCTGGGCCGGGACGAGCCCCTATCAGCAGTTGGTCTTCCAGTGGTCGTGTCACGTCGAGGATCACGCGGGGGCGGTCACGCACAGCGCGTTCCTCGACACCGGCGGAGACGCGCCGATGCGCGCCGCGGCGGAGGCGCTGCTCGAGGCCGTCGGCGACAGGGGGCCGATCTTCGTCTATCACGACTTCGAGAAGTGGCGCCTCGTCGAGATGGCGCGCATGTTCCCCGACCTGGCGCCCGGTCTCGAGGCCGTCACCGGGCGACTTGTCGACCTGCTGCGTCTGACGCGCGATCACTACCAGCACCCGGCTTTGAACGGGTCGTACTCGCTCAAGGCGGTCCTGCCGACCGTTGACTCCGGCCTCGGCCACGCCCTGCTCGACGAGGTGCGGGACGGTCTGTCGGCTCAGGCCGCCTACCACGAGGCTATCGACGCGGAGACCTCCGACGAGCGCCGCGCGGCCCTGCGAGATTCGTTGCTGGAGTACTGTGCCCTCGACACGCTCGCTCTGATGCGCGTCGCGCACAGGCTCGCCGGCTCGGGCTCCCCGTCGTCATGACACATCTCACGCGGATCAGCGTGGACGGGCACGAGGTGGCGACGCTCGCCGACATCCTGCCGGAGCAAGGCACCCTGCGGGCGCTGTTCATCGGCAAGACTCCTTCGCCGGCGAGCGTCGAGGCGGGGCACTACTTCGAGGGGCGGATGGGCAAGGGCCTCTGGAAGCGGCTCGCGGACGCCGGGCTGCTGCACGTCCGGCCCGGTAGCTTCGCCGACGACACGCTGCTCGAGCACGGGTTCGGGGTCACCGACCTCTGCAAAGTGCCGCGCCCCTTCGGGGACGAGCCCGGCCGGGACGAATACGAGTGCGGCTGGGAGCGGGTGAACGTGCTCGCCGCCACATTGCGGCCGCGCATCCTCGTCTTCGTGTACAAGGGATCGCTGGACAAGGTGCTCCGCTACTCCTTCGGCTGGGAGCACAAGAGCACGTACGGCTTCAACGACGACCTCATGCGCACCTTCGGCCGGCGTGTCTTCGCCTTCCCGCTGCCGGGTGTCTCGTGCACGGCACGCGAGGCCCAGAGGCACATGGCCGACCTGATCGGCGCTCTCGAGGTCGTGTAGACCGGTATGCCGGAGCCGGGGACAACCGCCTGACGGGCGCGCTCCGGACCCCGGACGATGGACGAACCAAGAGATGGAGGCGTGATGAAGGTTGTGGCGTTCAACGGCAGCACTCGCAAGGACGGCAACACCGCCATCCTGTTGCGGCGCGTGTTCGCCGAGCTCGAGGCCGAGGGAATCGAGACCGAGCTCATCCAGCTCAACAACAAGCGTTTCGCCGGCTGCAACGCCTGTCTCAAGTGCGCCGAGACCAAGGACAACAGCTGCTCGGGGCTCAAGGACGACGGCATGAACGCGTGCATCGAGAAGATGGTCGCTGCGGACGGCATCCTCATCGGCTCACCGACGTACTACGCCAACTGCACCACGAACACGCAGGCGTTGATGGAACGCGCCGGGTACGCGACGCGCAAGAGCGGCAACCCGCTGGCGCGCAAGGTGGGTGCGGCCGTGGTCGCCGCCAGGCGCGGAGGGGCCATCCACGCTTTCGACAGCATCAACCACTGGTTCGGCATCAACGAGATGATCCTCGTCGGCTCGAGCTACTGGAACATCGGCATCGGCCGTGAGGCCGGCGACGTCGAGAACGACGAGGAAGGCCTGGCGACGATGGCGACTCTAGGCCGGACCATGGCCTGGACGCTCAAGAAGCTGAACGCCTGACCATCGGCGGTACAGGGCCCGGCGGCCGCGAGGCCGCCGGGCCCTTTGCACGCGTCCCTCCCCGGCGAGCGGCTGCCGCGGTCACGACTTCCCGTGTCTCATCTCGCCGATCCGGGTCGCGGGGTGATGCATGGCCTTGTGGGTCCAGGCGCGGCCGGGCCGCTTGGCACGCTTCGTGGAGACGTCCCACTCGTGCCACTGACTCCCGCGCCTCAACCTGCTCTCCGGGCTGCCCTCTCCGCGCCGCGATCGCAGCGGGCGCCTGCGCAATCGCGCGACTGATCGCTCGGCGCGTGATCGTCAGTTGCTGCTCTTCGGCAGGTACGGGACCAGCCAGCTCACGAACGCCGACTCGCTGCGGGTCTGCATGAAGAAGGTGCCCGGGCCGGTGAGCGTGACGACGAAGCCCTCCCCGGAGAAGAAGAGCGACTTGAGGCCGCCGACCTTCTGCACCTGGATGGGCATCGCCTCGTGCCACGCCACGAGGTGCCCGCTGTCGACCGTGTACTGCTGCCCGGCTTCGAGGTCGACGCGGCGAAGGGCCCCGTAGGTCGCGAAGATCACTTTGCCGCGTCCCGAGCACTTGACGACGAAGAACGACGAGGCCCCGAAGGCGCCCTTGAGGCCGCCCCACTTGGTGTCGAGGTCGATCGACATCTCGGAGGCGACGAAGCCGTCCCTGTGGTACAGCCACGTGTCGCCCTGCTGGTCGATGTACGACATGTCGCCGGGCAGGGCGTGGGCCAGCACCATCTCGCCGCCGGTGGCGGGCGCCGTGAAGGTGTTCATGAAGAACGACTCGCCCGAGAGCGAGCGCTTGAGGCCCTTCAGGACCCCGCCCTGCGTGGTCGTCTCGATCTGCGTGCCGGTGGTCATGCTGAGCATCGCGCCTCCCTCGGCGCGCAGCTGCTCGCCGGGGGTCATCTTCACCACTGCGACGGTGAAGGCCGGGCCGTTCTGGAACTCCACATCCATGAGACTCCCTCCGGGGACTTGGTTGGCTCCTGTGGGTGACTTCGTACCCGTTCATCGGACTGCGGCCACATCGGCTTGACGGCAGTGGGGCGGCGGCCGCTGCGTGAAGGCGTCGACGGCGAGGCGTCCACCGCCGGGAGCAGATCGCCTCACTGCGGTGTTTGAAACGGCGCTGCAATGGTGTAATATGGGCATATGCTCATAACAACGTGACCGGCGGCGCCCGATCGCCGCCGACGGAGGGAGGCGTCATGCCAGGGATGGACGGCACAGGACCCGTGGGCTACGGCTCGATGACGGGAGGCAAGCGCGGCTGGTGCGCGACCGATGTACCGGGCGCGGGTCGCGGCGCCGGCATGGGTCGCGGCCGGGGCGGCGGCTACGGCCGGCGCAACCAGTACCACGCGACGGGACTCACCGGCTGGCAGCGCGCCGCGCAGAGTGAGACCGCGCCGGCGGGCGACGCGCAGGCCGCAGCCGCGCCGGCTCCGGGCAATCCGCTCGACCGCATCGAGAAGGCGCTCGGCGACGTGCTCGAGCGCCTCGACCGGCTCGAGGCGGCAGGACAGTCGTGATGACGGGCGGCGGAGGCGGCGGCGGCCGCGGCGGCGGCCGCGGGTCGGGTGCCGGACGCGGTGCCGGCGGCGGCCGCGGTCAGGGCGGCGGCCAGGGCGTTCGCGAACGCCGGCGGGACGGCAGCGGCCGCGGCGTGGGCCGCGGCGCAGGCGTCGCTCCGGCGCCGCGGGATCCCGCGCCGGCGTCCGTGCCGGTCACGGCTTCACCGCCTGCGGCCGATCCGGCGCCCTCGGGCGCGCTCGCGCCCGCGGGCGCCGCGCCCGCGACGAGGGCAGTGAAGCGGCCGCGTTTCGTGGCGGTCGTGGCCGACGCCGACGGGTGTTCGCTGTGCGAGGCCTGCCTCGACGCCTGCGCGCGCGGCGCCATCACGCTGGGCGAGGCCCCGGTGGTGGACGCGACCCGGTGTACCGGGTGCGGCATCTGCGTCGACGCCTGTCCGAACGGTGTCTTCGCGATGGCCGAGGTCTGAGCGATGCGGATCGCCATCGCCAGCGGCAAGGGCGGCACCGGTAAGACCACGCTCGCGACCAATCTCGCTGCGCTGCTCTCGGGGCGCGGCGTCGCCGTCCGGCTTCTGGACGCGGACGTCGAGGAGCCGGACTGCCATCTGTTCCTGCATCCGCAGCTCGAGCGCCGCGAACGGGTGAACGTCCTCGTCCCCGAGGTGGACGACGACCGCTGCACCGCCTGCGGTGTCTGCGCCGACGTGTGCGCCTTCAAGGCCGTCACGCTCATCGGGACGACCGTCCTTGTGTTTCCCGAGCTCTGCCATTCGTGCGGCGCCTGTTCGCTTCTCTGTCCCGAAGGCGCCATCCACGAGGAGGAGCGTGACACCGGAGTGGTCGAGCACGGCGTCGTCGCGCTGCCCGGCAGGCCCCCGTTCCCGCTCGTGACGGGCGTGCTGTCCGTCGGAGAGGCCAAGGCCGTACCCGTGACGCACGCCGTTCTGGCGGCCGCCGGCGAGGGCGATGTCGTGCTCATCGACGCGCCGCCGGGCACATCCTGCCCGGTCATAGAGGCAGTGCGCGGGAGCGACCTCGTCGTCCTCGTCACCGAGCCGACACCGTTCGGGCTGCACGACCTGAGACTCGCCGTCGAGATGGCGCGCGCCTTGGGCCTGCGCTGCGTCGTCGCCGTGAATCGCGCCGACCTCGGCGACGACCGGGTGCATCAGTATTGCGCCGACGAGGGGCTGCAGATCGTATTGGAGGTCCCCAACGACAGGCGGATCGCCGAGGGCTACGCTCGGGGCGATCTGCTGATCGACGCCGTCCCCGAACTGGAGGCGAAGCTGAGCGCGGCGTGGGAGCGCATCGCCGCCGCCGCCCATCGCGAAGAGGTGACCTCATGACTCCCGCACGCGAGCTCGTCGTCATCAGCGGCAAGGGCGGCACCGGCAAGACCAGCGTCGTGGCGGGGTTCGCCGCGCTCGCCGGCGACGCAGTGCTGGCCGACTGCGACGTTGACGCGGCCGATCTGCATCTCGTGCTCCGCCCCGATCCGGGGGACCGTCACGACTTCAGCGGCCGTAACCAGGCGATCATCGATGCCGATGCTTGCACCGCCTGCGGGCGCTGCGCCGAGGTCTGCCGCTTCGCGGCCGTGCTCGGCGACCCCGGCGGCGGGTACACCGTGGATCCCATCGCCTGCGAGGGATGTGAGTTGTGCCGGCGGGTCTGTCCCGCGGAGGCGATCCACATGGAGCCGGTGATCAACGGCGACTGGATGGTGTCGGAGACCCGCTTCGGCCCGTTGGTGCACGCGTGCCTCGGTGTCGCCGAGGACAACTCGGGCAAGCTGGTGACGATCGTGCGCAACGAGGCCCGTCGCGTCGCCGAGGAACGCGGGCTGCCGTTCGTCATCGTGGACGGCTCACCCGGCATCGGCTGTCCCGTCATCGCTTCGCTGGCCGGGGCTCACCTGGTGCTGGCCGTGACGGAGCCCACTGTGTCGGGGCGCCACGATCTCGAGCGCGTCCTGCAAGTGGTCAGGCAGTTCGGTCTGCCGTTTGGCGTCTGCATCAACAAAGCGGATCTCAACCCAGGCCTCACCGCCCAGATCACCGACGAGGTCACGGCCACCGGGGCGGAGTTCGTCGCCACCGTCGACTACGACCCCTCGGTGACACACGCCCAGGTGGCCGGGACCGACATCATCGACTACGGAGGTCGCGCCGCGACCGAGATCACACAGGTCTGGGAGGCAGTGAGCGCAACGCTCTCGCCGTCCCTCGAGGGAGAGGTACGAGATGGGTGAGACGCAGGATCGCGCCGGCCGGCCGGCCGGCGGTGACGGGCACGGCTGCAGCCAGATGGACGTCGACGCCCGGCGCCGGCAGGACGCGCTCGAGGTGCGGATGCTGCTCATCCGCCACAAATTCCTCGTCCTCTCGGGTAAGGGCGGCGTCGGCAAGAGTACGGTGGCGGTGAACCTCGCCACTGCTCTGGCGGACGCCGGCCGCCGCGTGGGCCTGCTCGACGTCGACCTCCACGGGCCCAGTGTGCCGGGTCTTCTGGATCTCCACTACACGCCCAAGCCCGGCCGGGCCGGCGGTATCGCCCCGGCGCCGGTGGCCGACAACCTCTGGGCCATGTCCATCCAGTTCTTCCTGCCTGAGGACGACGACGCCGTGATCTGGCGCGGGCCGCGCAAGCACTCGGCGATCCGAGAGATGCTGGCCGGAGTGGACTGGGGGCACCTCGACTGCCTCGTCGTGGACGCTCCCCCCGGCACCGGCGATGAGGCTCTGGCCCTCGTCGAACTTCTCGGCGCCGGAGCCGGCGCCGTGATCGTCTCCACTCCGCAGCGCGTCGCGGTCAACGACGTGCGCAAGGCGCTGGGGTTCTGTGCGACGCTCGACCTGCCGGTCCTCGGCGTGATCGAGAACATGAGCGGCTTCGTCTGCCCCCACTGCGGCGAGACCACCGACATCTTCCTGCGTGGCGGCGCCGAGACCATGGCCGCGGAGGCCGGCGTACCGTTCCTGGGCCGGATCCCGATGGATCCGGCCGTGGTCGAGGCCGGCGAGCGCGGCGTGCCTCACGTCCAGGCATTCGCCGGGTCGCCCACGGCCGACGCGTTCGCGGCTGCCGTGGAGTCGCTCGTCGAGCTGACGGAGCACCCGGAGCATCACCACGAAGCGGAACCCGCGAGGAGTTGATCGCGATGCTGTCCCCCGACCACTGTGTGTACGGCCCGGTGCCGTCACGCCGGCTGGGCCGATCGCTCGGCATCGACGTGGTCCCGCTGAAGACGTGCACGCTGGACTGCGTGTACTGCCAGCTCGGGCCCACCACCGACAAGACGGTGGAGAGGCGGCGCTGGGTCGAGCCCGCCGACGTGGTGGCCCGGGTGCGCGACCGGCTCGACAGGGAGCCGGACGTGATCTCTCTCGCGGGGTCGGGCGAGCCGACGCTCTACGACGGCGTCGGAGAGGTCATCGCCGGCATCAAGGAGCTCACCGACACGCCGGTGGTCGTCATCACCAACGGGACGCTCCTGTGGCGACAGGATGTGCAGCGTGACCTCGCCGCGGCCGACATCGTGGTGCCGTCGCTGGACGCACCCGACGACGATCTGTTCCAGAAGGTCAACCGTCCGCATCCGGATCTGCGCTTCGACGAGATCGTGGACGGGCTGGTCGCGTTCAGGGAGCAGTACGAAGGGCAACTGTGGCTCGAGGTCATGCTTCTCGACGACCTCACCGGTACATCCGAGTGCGTCTCGCGGCTGGCCGCGGCGGCCGCTCGTGTCGCTCCCGACCGCATTCAGCTCAACACGGCCGTTCGGCCGCCGTCGGAGTCCTCCGTGCATCCGGCGTCGCCGGAGCGGATGGCCTCTCTGGCGACGTTCTTCACGCCCGCGGCCGAGGTGATCAGCAGGGGAGCCCTCGCCGTCGACGATCTTACTGCCGGCACCGACGACGTGCTCGAACTGCTCTCCCGACGTCCGTGCACCATGGAGGACATCGCCGCCGGACTCGGCATCCATCACGGCGAGGCGCTGAAGCTCGTGACCCTGCTCATCGAGATGGGAACCGTTGCGGGTTCGTCACACCAGGGCACGCGGTTCTTCAGCGCCGTGAACGCCGATCATCAAGACGACATCACGAAGGAGACACCATGAAGGTAGCCATCAGCACGCAGAGCAACGATATCGACGCGCTCGTGGACCCCCGCTTCGGTCGCGCCCGCTGGTTCATCATCGCGGACTCCACGACCGGCGAGTGGCTCGCGGTGGACAACGCCGCGAACGTGAACGCCAGCGGCGGGGCCGGAGTGCAGGCCGCCAGCACCGTAGCGGCGCAGGGCGTCGCGGCGATCATCACCGGCAACGTCGGCCCCAACGCCCACAAGGCGCTGGCGGCCGGCAGCATCGCCATCCACCAGGTCGGCAACGGCGTCACCGCCCGTTCTGCGCTCGACGCTCTCGGGCGTGGCGAGCTCACGGCGGTCACGGCGCCGACTGTGGACGGGCACTGGGCCTGAGGGGGAGCTGAGGATCATGGGTACTGACGGAAGACCGATGCGCCGCCGGCACCGGCGCACGGGCGGACTGTGCGATGGTCCGGGTCCCGGTCGTGGCGACGGCCGCGGCCAGGGTGGCCGGCGCCTCTCGGAGGGCGCCCGCGACGGTCGGGGAGGTCTGGGCGCGCGTACCACGACCCGGGCGCTCGTCGCCGTCGGCGCCTACGTCGCGCAGGATCTCCGCGACGCGGAGGGAGTGACGCGGCCGCTGCTTCGCCGGGCCGCTCTGCGCCTCGCGTTCAGCCGGAGCGAGCCGGCGCGCCGCCTCGGCGGCGCGTACTTGCGCCTGGACCCCCCGGCGCCGGATGAACTGCCGGTGCGGCGCGACGTGATCGACGTGACGTCGTCCTCGCCGGAGACCCGGGCGCTCCGGTCGCCGCGGAGCGGTGAGGAGCGTGCGCCGGGCGGGGAGCAGCCGCTTTGAAGCCCGGCGCCGCCTCGTCTAAGATGAGCATATGCTAACAACGATCGAGGAGTACCGTGGCCCGGCCACCGATTGAACGCGCCGTCGGCGGCGAGCCGAGCGTCAGCCTCTTCAAACCGGCCGGCATCCCCGGTCGGGATCTGGAGCAGCTGGCGCTCGCCGTCGACGAACTCGAAGCCATCCGCCTCGTCGATCTTGAAGGCCTGAGTCATGAGCAGGCGGCGATGGCCATGGGCGTTTCGCGCCAGACCGTCGGTCGCGTTCTGGAGCGAGGCAGGGCGACGGTCGCGGAGGCGCTCGTGACCGGCAAGGCGCTCGCCATCAGCGGTGGCCAGTACCGAGTCGAGCCGCGGCACCTCTGTTGCGCGTCCTGCGGGGAGGTCTGGATGGCCGATCCCGCTCAAGAACCTTCCGCCGCTTGTCCGTCCTGCGGTTCCGCCGACTTCGGTACCTGCTGGGATCCCGCGGGGCGCTGCGGCATGGGCCGTGTCCGAGGCGGCGGCCGCGGCCGGGGCTGCGCCGGCGAGGGTGGAGGCCGCGGCCGCGGGCGCGGCGGCGGCGGCGAGAGCGCGCCGGGCAAAGGACGAGGGCGTGGCCACGGGTCCGCCCGATAAGGTGTTTCCGACGCCGGGGCGACACGCTTCCGGCGAAGCGACGATGAACGGAGTCTGATCCCCATGAGCGAGACCAACGGAACGAAGGTGCGCATCGCCGTCCCATCCGAGGCCCCAGGCGGCCTCGCGGCACGGCGTTCGGGCCACTTCGGGCGCTGCGAGTGCTTCACGGTAGTCGAGGTCGTCGACGGCGCCGTCGCCGGCGTCGA
Organism: uncultured Actinomycetes bacterium; assembly: GCA_963709345.1. Classification (GTDB taxonomy): domain Bacteria; phylum Actinomycetota; class Thermoleophilia; order UBA2241; family UBA2241; genus CAIXSE01. The sequence continues at coordinate 195,895 of CAVPVX010000007.1, read as the reverse complement.
GGTGGTGCACAACGCGCCTCACCAGGACGGCGGCTGCATGACGCCGGTCCTTCTCCTGGCCGACAACACGGTCGACGCGATCGTCGTCGACGGCATCGGCGGTCGCCCGCTGATGGGCTTCAACCAGGTGGGCATCGCGGTGCATGCCGGGCATGGGCCCGGACGTGCAGGCGACGGTCACGGCGTACATCCAGGGAGCCCTGCCCGTGGTCGGCCTCGAAGGAGCCTGCAACCACTGACAGCATCTCACGGCCACTCGTATTCGCCGCGTGTCACCGCAACCCGATCGACTGAAGGGAGCCGCCCTGTGGACGCGTCGCGATTTGTCATCATCGGAGGTGTCGCCGCCGGACCCAAGGCTGCGGCCAAGCTCACACGACTGGCGCCGGACGCCGATGTGACGATCATCGAGAAGGGTATCTTTCTCTCGTACGCCGGGTGTGGTCTGCCGTACTACGTCTCCGGCGTGGTCGAGGACCAAGAAGACCTCATGTCCACGCCGGCGGGCGCGCTGCGGGACGAGGTCTTCTTCCTGAACGTCAAGAACGTCCACGTGCATAACCGCACGCTGGCCACCGAGATCGACCGTGAGGCGCGCCGCGTGCGGGTACGCTCGGTCGAGAACGGCGACGAGCGCTGGGTGCCCTACGACCGCCTGATACTGGCTACGGGCGCCGAGCCGGTCGAGCCGCCGCTGCCCGGCCGCGAGCTCGACAACGTGGTGACGCTGCACGGCGTCGAGGACGCCGAGCGCATGCGCGCGCTCCTTGTCGAGCACAGGGCGCCCGACGTGGTCATCATCGGCGGAGGCCTCATCGGCGTCGAGATGACCGAGGCGCTGGTATCCACGGGGTGTCGCGTCACGATCGTCGAGCGGCTGCCGCAGCTCCTCACGCCGCTGGACGAAGAGATGGCCGGGCAGGTCGCCGCCCACATGAAGTCGCACGGCGTGAAGGTGCTCGTGGGCACGACGGTCACGGCCCTGGAGCCGGACGAGAACGACGCCTCCCGCGTCGGCACCGTCCGCACGACGGTTGGGGCGTTGCCGGCCGACATGGTCGTCGTGGCGGTCGGCGTGCGGCCGAACGTAGGGCTCGCCAGAGACTGCGGTCTCGAGATAGGTGAGACCGGTGCGATCGCGGTCGACGATCACTTGCGGACCTCCGACCCGGACGTCTTCGCGGTCGGTGACTGCGCCCAGTCGACGCATCTGGTTACGGGCAGGCCTGCGTACGTGCCCTTGGGCTCGACGGCCAACAAGCAGGGACGCGTCGCCGCGGTCAATGCGGCGGGCGGCGACGACCTCTTTTCCGGCATCCTCGGCACCAGCATCTGCCAGGTGTTCGACTACAACGTCGCCGCGACCGGGCTCACGCAGCGCGAAGCCGAGCATCTCGGGTTCGACATCGAGACGGCGCTGACTCCTGCTCCCGACAAGCCGCACTTCATGCCGACCGCCAAGATGCTCATGCTGAAGACGGTCTCGGACCGCGCGACGCGCCGGCTGCTCGGCATGCAGGCTGTGGGGCCCGGCGACGCGGCGCGCGCGATCGACGTGGCCGCGATGGCGCTGCACGCGGGTATGACGATGGACGACCTCTCCAAGACCGATCTCGCCTACGCTCCGCCGTACTCGCCGGCGATGGACAACGTGATCACTGCGTCCGACGTGGTGCGTAACAAGCTGGACGGCGTCGCCGTCGGCCTTCCGCCGGCCGAGGTCAAGCGCAAGCTCGACGCCGGCGAGCCGGTCTTCCTGCTGGACGTCCGCAGTCCGGCCGAGGTGGCGCAGGTCGCCATACCCGACGCCGTCAACATCCCGCTCGCGAAGCTGCGCGACCGGCTGGATGAGCTGCCGCGCGACAAGGAGATCATCTGCTTCTGCAAGATCTCCCTGCGCGGCTACGAAGCCGCGCTCATCGCCGGCGCCGCCGGCTGCGACGCCAAGTTCATGGACGGCGGCATCATCATGTGGCCGTACGACCGCGTCGGCGGCTGAACGCCGCAGCGTCGCACGGGCCGCGCTCGCGCTTTCTCCCCGTGCGCGGGAGTGGCATACTGTGGCGTGACGCCCGCGCGCCTGCGGCGGCGGGCGTCACCACGGGCGGGTCAGCGATCGCCCTCGGGCGGTACGGGCGCCGGGAGCCGAAAGGGAAGGGAGCCTGAGTGGCCCGTTTCGTCGAGCGCAATCGGCACGACTGGTGGAACAGCCTGTGGAAGCTCGGCCTGTTCGTCGCCATCGTCCTGTTCGCCATCCTCGTCATCTATCCGTGGCGGGGGTTTCTGCCGACCCTGCTGCTGATCTTCGCCGGGTTGTGGATGTACATCGGTCTCGTCTCGCGCACGTCGGGCTTCGTCTGCGCCAAGTGCGGCAAGGCGTTCCAGGTTCCGACGACGGTCAACTTCTTCACGGCGTCCAGCGTGGGCAAGAATCCCGACGGCACGTACTACAGCTACAAGCAGCTCACGTGCCCGTACTGTGGCAAGAACACCAAGGCACGGCTGGTCAAGCGCGTCGGCGCCCGGGCCGCCAAGGGCAGCGGGCGCATGCTCAGGTAGGCTGCGGCGTCACCTCTGACAGACGCCGCAGGTGGAACTGCACCGTGGCGGCGACCTCGGCGGGGGCCGCCTCGACGACCTCCATCCGAGGCAGGCTGTCCAGGAAGTCCCGCCGGTATCCCTTCGTCGACAGGCGGTGGTCGAGCACGACCACGACGCCGCTGTCGGATTCCGTGCGGATGAGCCGCCCGAAGCCCTGGCGGAACTTGAGGACGGCCTCCGGCAGGTAGAAGCGCTCGAACCAGCGCTGGCCGGACTCCTCGCAAGCGCGACGGCGCGCCTGGAACAACGGGTCCTGTCGCGGGAACGGCAGCTTCGCGATCACGAGGCAGGTGAGCGCGTCGCCCGGGAAATCCTGGCCGGTCCAGAGGGTGTCGACCCCCAGCAGGATCGTGTCGGGGTGCGTGCGGAACTCCTCGGCGAGGCTGGCGGCGCTGCCGTGAAGGCCTTGCGCGAGCACGAGGACGCCGTCGTCTTCGACGTGTTCGCCCACAGTGGCCGCCACGCGGAGCATGTCGCGCTTGTTGGTGAACAGGGCGAGCGTGCGCCCCCCGGTGACCGCGGCGATGCGCTTGAGGCGCTCGCCCTGACGTTCGGCGAGCTCGTCCGGTCGCCAGTCGCCGGCCGGGTCGTGCTCGAGGACGAGGACCGTCTGACGGCTGAAGTCGAAGGGCGACTCAAAGACCTCCTCGTGCACGTCCACATCGGCGCCGAGCCCGGTCATGTCGCGGAAGTAGGCGAACGAGCCGGCGACGGCGAGGGTGGCGCTGGTGAGCAGCGCGCTCCGGAGGCGGTCCCACAGCGCTTCTCGCATGCGTTCGCCGGGCGTGATCGGCGTGCGCGTCAGGGTCCAGCGCGAGGCCTCGAGCGCGCGGCCGGGACTCTCGATCTCCGCCCAGACGACGCTCTCGGGGTCGCTGCCGTCGGGCAGCGTCGTGAGCAACTCGGCCGCGCTCGAGGCCTCGTCGGCCAGAGCTTGGACAGCAGCGCGCTCGCGGTGGTCCTCCGGGAGGGCTTCGGCGGCGCTCGCCGCCGCGGTCGCGAGCGTGGCGAGAGCCTCCGCGAGCAGACCGGCGGTGATCGCGAAGCGTTCGTGCTCGGGGAGTTCGCGCAGACCCGGCGTGAGCCACACTGAGATGTTGTACTCGTCGCTCACCTGGCGTGAGCGGATGGCGTGCGCCGGTGGACGCTCCTCTCGTCCGGTTGTCGCCGCGAGCGCTGCGAGCGCGGTTCCCACCGCACGGCTGAGGCCGGGGATCTCGGTGGCCGCCGCTGCGCAGGCGTCGGCGGCGGTCGCGAGCGCACGGCCTTCATCGGGCCCCAGCCGCCGCGCCGCGGTGCGCAGGCGCTGGGGCAACGGCCGCTGCCGGCGGCGGCCGCGCACGTCGGCCAGAAGGGCGTCGAGGCCGTGCGCGTCGACCTCGTCGCTGAATGCTTCGGTGGCCTCGTGATAGAGCAGGTGCGCTTCGTCTATCACAACGTCCTCGAACGGGGGCAGCGACTCGCGACCTGTCAGAAGCAGGGCGTGATTGACGCACAGGAGGTGCGCCGCCTCGGCGCGGCTGCGCGCGAGGCGCCAGTGGCAGGCGCGCCGGGCGGGGCAGTGGCGGCCGAGGCAGGCGGCGCGAGACGAGCGCAGGTCTCGGGCCGTCTCGGAGAGGGCGCCCAGAACGAGCGTCGCGCGGTACGGCAGCGCCGAAAGGTCCACGTCCCCGCGCCGGGCGCGCCCCACGAGGTAGGCGAGCGCGAGCGAGCGGTCGGGATCGGGCAGCGACTCCGCCTCCGCGGCCACCGCTTCGTCCAGGCGTCTCCGGCACAGGTAGTTCTCTCTCCCCATGAGCAGGGCCCATCGCCAGCCGGGCGGCAGGGCTTCCGCCACCAGAGGCAGCTCGTGCGCCGCGAGCTGCCTCTGGAGGGCCTTCGTCTTGGTGCTCACAACGACGCGGCGGCCGCCGGCAGCGCCCGCGAAGGCGGCGGGGAGGAGGTATGCGAGGCTCTTGCCCATGCCGGTGCCCGCTTCGAAGAGGCCGATGCCGCCGGAGTCGAGGACGTTCGCGGCGGCGGCGGCGAAGTCCACCTGCCCGGGGCGACGACGGAAGCCCGGCAGACGCGCCGCGAGGCCGGGGGGTTCGTCCGTTACGGTGCCGGCGGACGATGCGCCGAGCTCGCGACGCCAGCCGTCGGCCTCGGTCGGCAGTGTGGCGAGAGAGCCGGGTCCGGCGGGAGGATCCTGCGCGACCAGCGGGGGGGAGCTTCATCCGGAGGGATGTCGCAGGCGTCGAGCAGGCGGAGCGGCGGCCAGGAGACGGCCGAGAGAAGCCGGCGCTCCTCGGCCGCGAGTCCGGCGGCGCGACCCGCGAGACGGGCGAAGACGACGGCGGTGGTCTCCGCGTCGGGGAGCGCCCGGTGGGCGCGCCGCTCGATGCCCAGCTCGGCCGCGAGCAGAGGAAGCGCGTGGCGGTCAAGCTCCGGAAAGAGGAGAAGGGCCGCCTCGAGCGTGTCGAACCAGTCGTTCTCCAGCGGCGGCGTGGCGCTGCGCCGCGCCGCCGCGGCAAGGTGGTCGCGGTCGAAGGCCGCGTTATGGGCGATGAGCACTGCGTCGCCGGCGAAGTCGCGCAGGCTGCTCAGGGCCGCCGCGGTGCCCGGCGCGCCGGCGACGTCGCCGTCCTCGATACCGGTCAGCCGCGCGACGAAGAGCGGTATGGGGATCTCGGGGTCGACGAGCGTGGTGAAGCGGGCGGCGATCGCCAGATCCGGCCCGAGCGCGACCGCTCCGATGTCGATGAGGCGGTCGCGGGCAGGGTCGAGACCTGTGGTCTCTGTGTCGACGACGACCAGTCGGGGAAGCGCGCGAGGCATGCGGTCAGGATAGCAGAGGAGCGATCGCGGGGAGCCCGGGCGGCGCCGTGCGAGGATGACGACGCGGCGCCGTCGGTCGCGCGTCGCGATCGCGCCCGGGGGGACGCGCGGTCGCGCTCAGGAGGCCGCGCGGTCGTGCAGGGCGCCCCCGGCCATGGTGGCGATCAGCTCGAGAAGCTCGGCCTGTCCATCGCCCGCGGTGCCGGCGAGGGTGACCGTCAGGGCGAGGCGGTCGTGTCCGCAAGGGGCCGACGCGACGACCACGTGTGCAGAGTCCGTCTGCGAGGTTCCGTCGCCGCCCGGGTCGACCCCGGACGCCCCGGCGTTCAGGTCGCCGCAGTTCGCCACGCAAGAGATGGCGCCGAGCGCGCGCGCCGAGACATCCGCCGCAGCCTGCAACACGGCGGCGGCGTCCGTCTGCCGGTGCAGGGTCGTGTATCCGGCGGCGATGGTCTCGATGGCGTGTCGCAGTTCGAGCACGTCGCGGTCGCTGCGCTTGAGACGGGCGAAGACCGTCGCATTGTGCAGCGCCACGGCCGCCTGTGCGGCCACCGCGTTCGCCAGCCGCATCTCCTGGCGGCTGAACTTGCGTTCGCGCTGATGGTCGAGCACTTCGATGAGCCCGATGCTGTCCCTCTGGTGGACCATCGGGAGGATGAGCAGGCACTTGTCCCCGTCGCGGCGCATGATCGCGACCTCCGCCGGGTCGGCGTGCGGGTCGCTCACGTTGACGGTGCCGCTCTCGTGATCCTCGATCGCGCGCCGCGCCATGGGGAACTGGTTCAGGGTGTAGGTCATCGTGTCCGGTCGCCGGTTGCCGAGGTTGTCGTACTCGGCCTGCACCGAGACGGTGCGCGTCGCCGGGTCGTAGTCGGAGATGACGCAGATGTGGGCGTCCAGCAGGGTCGTCATCTGTTTGGCGATCTCGCGGAGAAGGGCGCCGACATCGAGCTGGCTGGATACGGCGATGGCGGTGCTCACCAGCGTCTCGAGCTCGCGCTCGCGAGCGAGGCGGGCGGCAAGGTGGTTCTTGCCGCCGATCAGGTGGGTGAGCTCGTCGATGTCCTCCTGCTTGATGCGCCTGTGGCCACCGGCAGTGCGCATGCAGGGGAGGAAGCCCGACGTGGTCCAGCGCCGGATCGTGTGCGGTGAGACACCGAGACGGCGCGCGGCTAGTTGAACGCTGAGGTACATGGGCAGAAGCTATCTGCATACTGGACCAGGGTCAACTCGTGCAAGTTCGTCGGCGTCACTTATGCTAACTTCGGGTGTCGTCTGACGATCATGAAAGGCCAGCAAAACGGCGCGAATGACGACGTTTGATTCGGTACCGACTGTGACGATTCAGGGAGCAAGTCCGGCCTTGCACCGAGAATCTCGGCTTCGTCGACGAAACGCGGCGGACTGCTACTTCGTCGAGAGCGCGGCCGCCGTGGCGGCGAAGAAGTCGAGCAGCTCGACCTGGCCCTCGCCGGGCGGCCGCGGAAAGGTGACCGCGAGCGTGAGGTCGGTGCTTCCAGAGGGGTCACGGGCGACGACGAGGCTGGCAGTGGTGCCGCGATCGGCGCCTGTCTGCCGCAGGTCGGCGGCGTGGCCGGCGCCGAACGCGCCGGCGCTCTCGCCGTCGGCGCTGGCGACACAGGAGATGGCTCCGAGCGCTTCGCAGAGGGCCTCGGCGAGGGCCGAGAGGAAGTCGCTGCGGCGTCCGCCGGTCTGCAAGCCGGGGACGCGCGCCGTAAGGCACGCGAGCGCCCGGCGAAGACTCGAGACGTCCTCGTCGCTCCGGCGGCGCTCGGCGAAGAGCTTGGCGTTCTGGATGGCCACCGCCGCCTGACCGGCGATGGCGCCTGCAAGACGGAACTGCTGGCGGGTGTACTCTCGCGAGCGCTTCTGGTCGACGACCTCGAGGAGCCCGATGCTGCGTCCCTGCACCACGAGGGGGACCATGAGGAGACTGCGGTCGCCCTCCCGCCGGAGCTCGGCGACCTCGGCCGGGTCGGCGTGAGGATCGTCGACGTTCACGACGGCGGTCGTCTGCGTACTGAGTACACGGTAGGTCAGGGGGAAGTCGCTCAGCAGGTACGGGCTGGCGTCCGGCAGACGGTGCCCGGCGTGGTCGTACTCGGCGAGCGTGCGGACTGCCTCGGTGTCGGGATCGTACTCCGAGATGGCGCAGAAGTGACAGTCGAGAAGGCTCGTCATGCGCATGGCGATCTCGAGCAGCAACTCGGTGAGGTCGAGCTTGACGGCGAGTGCCACGGAGGTGTTGACGAGCACGTCGACCTCACGTTCGCGGGCGAGCTGGGCGGCGAGGTGATTGCTGTTGCCGATCGAGCGGGCGAGATCGTCGATGTCGTGCTCGTCGATGCGGCGATGACCGCCCGCGGTGCGGGCGCACGGGAGGAAGCCGGTCGCCGTCCAGCGGCGGATGGTGACCGGCGATACGCCGAGGCGGCGGGCCGCCTGCTGCACGGTGAGCAACATGGAGCGAACCTAGCCCGCCGCCTGCCCGGCTGTCAACTCGGGTAAGATCCGGCGACTCTGGCGGCAGGTTCTGCGCTCAAGGGATGCTGCAAAGCGGCATGATCTCCGCCGGAGGCCATACGATTTTCGCTGAATTGCGCCAGAGTACGAGATCGTAGCCCCTGCGGCGGTTGGACGGCAGGGGACGCGCCCGCCGCGCCGGGAAGCGCCGCCGCCCCCGGCTCCGATAGCATGGGTCCCGTGAGGATCGACCTGAGAGCCTTCGTGCGCGAACTGCGCTCGCACCCGGCGCAGTTCTGGGTGCTGACGCTCGGCATCTTCATCTACGTCGCGGCTGCGGCGCTCGCCTTTCCGTTCGAGGCCATCTACCTGAGTGAGAACCTCGGCGTCTCGATGACGATGATCGGCGTCGTCTTCGGGCTCGTGCCCCTCGCGGTCATGCCCGTGCAGTTCTGGGGAGGGCACCTCACCGACCGGCTTGGGCGGCGGATCGTCATCTTGCTGTCGGTGTTCATCGGGGTGATCTGGTTCATCGGCTTCGCCTTCGTCACCGAGCTCTGGCAGGTCGCCGCGCTGGTCGCTCTTGAGAGCGCGCTCGGCTGGCCGCTGTTCCAGACGGCGAGCAACGCGATGATCGCCGACCTCCTGCCCCCGGAGAAACGCCAGGAGGGGTTCGGCATCACCCGCGTGGCCATGAACCTGGGCGTGGTCCTGGGGCCGGCTCTTGCGGGGATGGCCTTCGGGCGGGGAGCGACCTTCAGACAACTCTTCCTGGCCGCTGCCCTGGGCTGCGGCCTCATGGTGGTGATGATGGCGATCTGGATCCGGGAGAGTCGTCCGCCGAGCGCCCTTCGGCCGGCGCGGCACACGGACGCCAAGGGGCGCAGCGGCTACCGGCTGGTCCTTCACGACCGCGTCTTCATCATCTTCTGTCTGGTCGCCGTCATCCCGGTCTTCTGCATCGGGAACTTCGGCTCGATCTATGCCGTCTACGTCACCGGCTACCTGGGCGTGCCGAAGGCGGAGTGGGGGTATCTGCTGGCGCTGAACGCCGGCGTGGTGGCGCTCGTCCAGTACCCTCTGGTACGCGCTCTGCGCCGTCGCAACCGCATGATCCTCCTCGCGATCTCGAGCGGGCTCCTTGCTCTGGGTATCGGAGGGTCCGCATTCGCCGGCCCCCTGTGGTCGCTCGTGCTCCTCATCGTCGTGCTGAGCGTCGGTGAGACGTTGCTCTCGCCGGTGGCATCCGCGGAGGTGTCAGACCTCGCGCCCGAAGCGGTGCGAGGTCGCTATATGGGCGTGTGGACGGTCGTCTGGAACGGGGGAGCAGCCTTGGGGCCCGCGTTCGGCGGCTGGGCGATGGATACGTACGGAGGCCGCGAGGCGTTCGCGATGCTGCTCGTGATCGGCCTCGTCGGGGCCGGCTGCTTCCTGCTTCTGGCGCCCGGCTGGCGACGCCGGCGCACGCTCGCCGCCGGGGGCGCCTGAGGCGAGCCGCGGAGCCGGGCAGCGTCTCTGCGACGCGCGGGCCACGTGCGGCACGCCTCGCGCGCGGCCCGCGCGTCGGTACAGGCTCTCAGAGGTCGAGCGCGCTCTGCAGGTCGCGGGCGTGCTCTTCTTCGATCACGAGGATGTCCTCGAGCGCGCGACGCAGGCCGTACTCCTGCAGCTTCTCCGCCTGGGCGATGCGCTCGCGGTAGCGGGCGATCGCATCGAGCTCGCCTTCGAGGTCCTGCTCCAGCATCACCTTGCTGTCGGGTGAGATGTGGATGTCGGCGACGTCGACGACAGGGACGCCACCGAGGAAGTCGATCTGGTCGGACAGCGTGATCGCGTGCTGGTGCTCCTCATTGGAGTGCACGGTGAGCTCGGCCGAGATGGCGTCGTACTGCGGCCCGGTGATCACCGAGGCGTGCTGCACGTACTGGATCAGCGCCGAGTATTCCTTCGTGAGGTCGTCGTTGAGCAGGTCGACGAGTTGCGTTTTCGTCACCGCGCGCGGCGCGCGGGGCGTCGCGGCGCGAGGGCGCGCCGCCGACTTCGCGGCGGCCTTCTTGGCGGTCTTCTTCGCAGTCTGCTTGGCCACTGTCGCTCCTCCCATGAGGTCTTCTGTTCGGCCGCGATGCGGCGCGGCCACTCCTGTGAGAGTACCCCAGGGAAACGGCGGGCATCACGGCGCCGGGCGATCCCGGCCTCCGCGGCCTCAGACCTCGGCGGCGCCTGCCTCGAGCGTCGCCGGGTCCGCCCCCGGGCGTCGGCTGCGCAGCCGATCCAGGGCGAGGTACAGCACGGGTACGATGATCAGCGTCAGCATCGTCGAGCTGAAGAGGCCGCCGATGACGACGATGGCGAGCTGCGCCGAGAGGAACGAGCCCTCGCCGAACCCGAGCGCCATCGGCGTGAGCGCCAGGATCGTTGCGAAGGCGGTCATCAGGATCGGGCGCAGGCGCCGGCGACCGCCCTCGATCACCGCCTCGTAGGCGGCCATGCCCTGGCGGCGGAACTGCTCGATGAGGTCGAGCAGGACGATAGCGTTCGTGACGACGATCCCGACGAGCATCAGCGCGCCGATCATGCCGACCATGCCCAGGCTCGTACCCGTGACCAGAAGCAGGATCACGGCGCCGACGCCGGCGAACGGGATGCTCACCAGCAGGATCAGCGGGTTGAGGAGGCTGCGGAAGGTCGCGACCATGATGATGTAGACGAGCATGACGGCGATGACCATTGCGATGCCGAGTGTGCGGAACACGTCTTCCGTCTGCTGTGAGGCGCCGGCGAGCTTCCACTCGGCGCCTTCCGGCAGCGTGACGCCGTCGAGGGCCGTCTGTACGTTGCCCGAGGCGGCGCCGATGTTGTTGTCGGCGACCGTGGCACTGATGGTCGCCGTGCGGCGCGCGCCGACGTGCGTGATCTGGACCGGTGCCTCGACCATCGCGACTTTGGCGATGGACCCGATCGGCACCATGCCCGCCGTACCCGGCATGGGCAGCTTCTCGACGACCATGGCAGTGGCGCCGGGGAGGGGCGGTACCGTGAAGCCCGGCACGGCGATCGTCGCCGGGATCGGGCCGCCGGCCGAAGGCACGGTGCCCAGCGGGTAGCCGTCGGTGATCAGGGTCACGTACTGGCCGACGGCGGCGGCGGTGACGCCGGCCGCCGTCGCCTTCTCCTGGTCCACCTGTACGGCCACCTGCTGGCGGTCGGCGCTCAGGCTGGACTTCACGTCCACGAGGCCGTCGACGTTCTCGACCGCCGCGAGCACCTGTGCGTTCGCCTCGCTCAGCACGGCGGGATCGTCGGCGGTGACCTGGACCTCGACGGCGCTGCCCGTACCCATCGAGGAGTCCTCGCCGCTGACGGTCACCGTGCCGACGTCGTCGAGCTGGGCGACGCCCTCACGCACCTCATCCATGACCGTCATCTTGTCTACTTCAGGGTCGGTCGTGACCGTGAACGTCGCCTGGCTCGAAGACGCGGTCGTCCCTCCACCGGGCCCGAACAGGCTCCCCGTGCTTCCCATCGTGACCTGGTAGACCTCGATGCCGGACGTCTCATCCAGCACCGCTTCGATCTTCTCGGCGGCGCTCGAGGTTGTCTCAAGGCTGGTTCCCGGCGGCAGCTGCTGGATGACGGTCATCGTGTTCTGGGTCGAGTTGTCGAAGAGGTTCGTGCTGAGGAGAGGCGCGAGCGCCATGGTCCCGAGGAAGGCGATGAGCGCCAGCCCGAGGGTCACCAGCTTGTGCGAGAGCGCCCACTTGAGCGGAGGCAGGTAGGCGCGCTGGATGCGCGTCGTGTCGTCGGCCTCGCGGTGGCCCACGAGCTTCTTGTTCAGCAGCCACGTCACCATCACCGGGATGACGGTGAGGGCCACGAGCAGGCTGGCCAGCAGCGCGAACGTCACCGTCCAGGCGAAGGGCCGGAAGAACTCAGACGAGAGGCCCTCAATGAAGCCGAGCGGCAGGAATACGGCGACGGTGGTCAGCGTACTCGCCGTGATCGCCCCGGCCACCTCCCGCGTCGCGGTGTAGGCGGCGGTCCGGGCGTCGTCGCCCTCCTGGAGGTGCCGGTAGGCGTTCTCGATCACGACGATGGAGTCGTCGATGACGCGGCCGATGGCGATCGTGAGACCGCCGAGCGTGAGCATGTTGAGCGAGTCGCCGCGCGACCAGAGGATGATCAGGGCGCCGAGGACGCTGAGGGGGATCGAGACGCCGGCGATGATCGTGCTGCGCCAGTTGCGCAGGAACGCCCAGATGACGAGGACGGCGAAGAGCGCCCCGATGAAGCCTTCGTGCCACATCGAGCGGATGCTCGCGGTGATGAACGTCGCCTGGTCCTGCACCACGGTCACGGTGGTCTGTTCACCAAGGGCGGCGCGGATGCCGGGCAGGGCGTCCTGGATGGCGCTCGCCACGCGCACGGTATTGCCGTCACGGGACTTGCTGATCGAGATGCCGACCGACGGCTCGCCGTCGGTCCTGGTCAGCGCCGTCACGGGGGCCGGCGCCACTGAGACCGTGGCGATGTCGCCGAGCCGTACCGCCGCCGCCGATCCCGCGCCGGCCGTGGACTGAGAGCCGCCGGCCGGCCCGATGACGAGCTTGCGGTAAGCGCGCGCCGTCGTCGCGGCCTGCCTGACGGTGACCGGCACGACGAGACTGCCCGAGTCGAGCGACCCGGCGCCGACGGCGAGGTTGGCGCCCTGGATGGCGCCGACGATAGCCTCCGGCGCCACGGCGCCGTTGGTCATCGCCTCGGGCCTCAGCTCGATGAGGAGCTGCTCCGTCTGCGCGCCGGAGAGCGTGACCGCCTCGACTCCCGAGATGGCCTGAAGCTCCGGCACGACGCGGGTGTTGAGCAGCAGCGCGAGCTGCCGGGCCGGCAGCTCCGACGTCACTGCGAGCTGGACGACCGGCGTCGACCCGAAGTCGAACTTCGCCACCGTGGGCGCCTGGGCGCCCTGGGGCAGCATCGGCTGCACGCGGGCGACGCTCGCCTGGAGCTCGCTCTGCGCCTGATCCATGTCGGTGCCGAACTCGTACTCGGCCATGATGATGCTCAGCCCGTCGTTCGAGTACGACTGGAGCGTCTTGATGGCCGCCGACGACTTGATCGCCTGCTCGATCGGCGTCGTCACGTCGCGCTCGACGTCGGTCGCCGCCGCGCCCGGGTCCACGGTGAGGATGGTCAGGTACGGGAAGTTGAGGTTGGGGATCAGCTCCTGCTTGAGCGACACGGCGGCGAAGACGCCGGCGACGAGCACGGCGACGACCGCGAGGGCCACGACGGAGCGGTTCTGCAGGGCGATCCTGGTGAGTCGGCTCACGTGGTCCCTCCGAAGTCGAGAACGTCTGTGTCGTGGGCGCCGGCCCGGGACGTGCGGGCGCCGGCCTCCTGTCGTGACCGCCAGCGAGCCATCAGCCCGGGTATCTCGGTGTGCAGGAAGTCGAGAAAGTCGCGCAACTCGTGAAGCAGCGCGTAGTTGGACTGGGCCTGGTCCTTGTCGGCGACGAGGGTCAGGCAACGATCGACGAGACGACCCAGCCTCTCGATGTGGTCGATCTGGAGCACGCCCTCGAGTTCGCCGGGCAGGGAGCGGTAGGAGTCACCGCGCCGGCCCGGCTCGCTGACACGCTCGACCATACCCGTCTGCAGCAGCGACCGGGCGGCAGTGCTCGCAGCCGCCTTGCTGACGCCGAGGGCCGTGGCGATCTCCGTCAGGGACTGGACGGGAGGATCCGCGAGCAAGAGCCAGGCCGAGACGCGCCCGTCCATGCGGGTGCGGCCCATCTCTTCGAAGAGAAGACCGAACTCCTCGGCCAGGAGCCGCTGTTCACGGCTTCTCTCGCGGTCTTCCATCATCGCCTCTCGTCTTGGCTACGTACACAACGTCAACGACGTACAGTAAAGAGTGAACGCTGAGGCTGCAACCGCCGTCGGCTCATCTGCCGGGCGCCGCTCCGGTGTCAGCCGTGACCCGCAGCGGCGGCGAGGCGGTCGGCGGCGGCAGCGACACGTTCCCGAAGCAGCAGCGGAGCGAGCCAGCGGTCCGGAATGCCCGACTCACCGTACACGGCTCCGGCAAGGGCGCCGGCGACGGCGGCGGTGGTGTCGGCGTCGCCGCCCAGGTTGACGGTGAGGCAGAGGGCCTCTTCGAAGGACGCCGTGCGTAGGACCGCCCAGACAGCGGTGCGCAAGGTGTCGAGGACGAGGGCGGAACTGCCGATCTCCTCCGGCTCGGCGATCGCCGCTTCGCGGAGTGTCGTGCTCACGCGGCGATCCTCGTCGTCGAAGGCCAGCGCTACGGTGCCGAGGCTCCCCCGCAGATCGCTCGCCACGGCGCCGGCTATGAGGTCGTTGAAGGCCGCGCACGAAGAGCCTGCGAGCCCGTCGAAGTGGGTCAGCATCGACTCGCGCTGCGACACGACGCGTCGCTTCTCGGCGTCGTCCAGATAGAGCAGCGCGATCGGGGCGCAGCGCATCAGGCTGCCGTTGCCGGCGACTGGGCTGCCGAGGATCTCGTGCCCGCGTCTGGAAGCGAGATCCCAGTGCGTGCCGGCGCGGTGGCTGAGGAGGACGGTGCGGACGGTGAGGCTCACGTCCACCGGAGACGTCTCGAACCAGGCGAGGTACCGGCGCATGACGTCTTCGGGGTCGAAGCCGTCGGTGTCGGTCAGGCTCTCCGCGAGGCAGAGCATCATGCCCACCGCGTCGGTCGCCTCTCCGGCGTCCACTTCGTGACAGCCGCCGCCGATCATCTCGGTGATGAAGCCGTACTTCGCGACGATCTGGTCGGGCGTGAGGAACTCGGCGGGCGCGCCGAGGGCCTCGCCGACGGCGAGGCCGAGCAGCGTGCCGCGGAAGCGGTCGCGCAGTTCGTCGTGCCGAGGCGGGGCCGTCATGCGAGGACGTCCTCCACGCGCGTCACGCGAGCAGGTCCAGCGCGAGGCGCTCGAAGAAGAGAGCCTGGTACGTCACATCGTCGACGAGGATCCGCTCGTCGGGCTCGTGGTCGCGCCCTCCGTCCATGGCGTGGAAACTCTCGGCGACGAAGGGAGCGAACCCGTAGGCCACGCAGTCCGGGAACGCTTCACGGACCCAGCGCGAGTCGGTGAAGCTGCCGGCGCACATGGGAGCGAGCGCGGCGTCCGGCACGTCGCGGCACAGTACGCGCTCGATGCTCTCGCTGAGGGCCGTGGGCGCCGGCGACGCGTTGGGAGTCGTCACGTCGTACCACTCGAACTCCCAGTCGATGCCCAGTGGGTCGAGGATGCTCTCGACGAGCGCCTTGGTGCCGTCGAGCGTCATCTCGGGCAGGATGCGGCAGTCGACCTTGGCCTCGGCGTGCGTCGGGATGACGTTCACCGCTTTGCCGGCCTCGAGGATCGTGGGCGTGAAGGTAGCGCCGAAGAGGGGCTCCACCAGCCCGGCGACGACGGGATCGAGCCGGCGCAGTTCCGCGCCGGCCCCGCGCGCGGTGCGCGGATCCTTGAGGCGCCCGCGGAGGTCGTCGTCGGTGACCAGCGCATCGATGAAGTGCGCCGTCGTCTCCGAGACGATCGCCGGCGGGTCGGCCAGACCCAGAGCGGCGACGGCACGGGCGAGGTCGATGACGGCGCTTCGCTCCTTCTCAGGGACCGAGGCGTGGCCTCCGCGGCCGCGGGTGCGGACGACGAACTGGGCGAAGGCCTTCTCGCCGGTGGCGAGGAGGAAGACGCGCCGGCCGTCCACGGGCAGCCAGAGACCGCCCATACCTTCGTTCAGCAGGTAGTCGCAGCGCAGCGTGTCGGGGTGGTTCTCGCAGAGCCAGCGGACCCCGCAGTGGTCGCCGTCCTCTTCGTCCACCGTCGCGGCGTACTTGACGGCGCCGGCAAAGCCGGCGCCGTTGCGGTGGAGGCGCGCCAGCGCCACGGCCTCGGCGGCCACCTGGTTCTTCATGTCCGTGGCGCCACAGCCCCAGACGTACCCGTCCTTCACGACGCCGGCGAAGGGCGGTACGCTCCATTCGGCGGTGTCGGCGGGCACGACGTCCATGTGGCCCATCAGCGTGAGCGTTGGGCCGGGACGGGACCCTTCGAGGCGCGCCACGAGGTTCTGGCGCTCGGGTGTCTCCCCGACGAAGGTGCTGTCGATGCCGTTGGCCGCCAGGTAATCGCGGATGACCAGCGCACAGGCGGTCTCGTTGCCGGGAGGGTTGGTGGTGTCGACCCGCAGCAGGGACGTGAACAGCTCGACCACCTCATCGCGCAGGGCGCGCCAGTCCTGCTCGTCGAGGCCGTACGTGACCACCTGCACCGTCCTTGTGTCGCGAGTGAGAAGACGCTCTCGGTCCATGATAGCCGCCTGTACTTCCGCAGGCGAACCTCGTAGGCTCGGCGACGGGGAGGCTCACGTCCGCTCACACAGGAGGCAAGGGTATGAAGATCGCCGTCGTCGGCGCCGGCGCCATGGGGCGCTGGGCCGTCAAGGAGCTGAGCGTCAGCACGGAGGTCGGGGCGATCGTCGTCGGTGACTACGACGAGGCGCAGGCCGTCGACGTGGCCGCGGCGTTCGGTGGCGGCAAGGCCACATCCTGCTTCGTCGACGCCCGGGACCGGGAGAGCGTCAAGCGAGCCGTCGCCGGCTGTGACGCGATGATCAACGCCACCCAGCACTTCTGGAACATCAACGTGATGCACGCCGCCGCCGCGGCCGGCGTGCACTACACCGACATGGGCGGCCTGTTCCACGTGACCAAGCAGCAGGTCGAGCTCAACGAGGAGTTTGTGAAGGCCGGCGTCACCGCGGTCATCGCCATGGGCGGTGCGCCCGGCGTCACCAACATCCTCGCCCGGTACGGCGCCGAGCGGCTCGACGTCGTCGAAGAGGCTCACGCCCTGTGCGCGACCGTGGACGACACCGACTGGAGCGGGTACGACGGCTGGGTGGTCCCGTACTCCCTGGAGACTCTCTGCGACGAGTTCAGCGTCGTCGCTCCAGAGTTCATCGACGGCCACTGGGTCCTGGACATCACCGGCGGGGAGGGCGTCGAGCGCATCGACTTCGGAGAGCCGGCCGGCGGCCTCGAGGCGCACTATGCGATCCGCTCGGAGCCGTTCACCTTCTGGCACACCTGGAAGGATCAGGGGCTGAAGTCGGCGACCTTCAAGCTGTCGCTGCCCGCCGAGTTCACCGGCCAGATGCGCTTTCTGGAGACCATCGGCATGACGCGCACCGACGAGGTGGACGTCAACGGCATGCACGTGCGGCCGCGAGACGTCCTGCTCAAGGTCGTCGGCGAGATACCGCGGCCGACCGATGTGGTGCTGGACGACGTCGACTACCTGATAGGCGTAGTGCGTGGTCTCAAGGATGGGCGCCGGGTTGAGTGGCGCGTGCGCGCCACGGTGCCGGCGTACAAGGAGTACGGCGCCGGCGGCGGTGACGTCGACACCGGCATCCCGCCGGCGATCGTGGCGCGCATGATGGCGCGCGGCGATATCGCCGGCCCCGGCGTCTTCGTGCCCGAGCAGATCGTGCCGTGCGAGGCGTTCTTCAGCGAGTTCTCGCGTTGGGGCGTGACCATCGATGCGCAGATGCGCGAGTCGCTGGCCGCGCCGAGGTGACGGCGGCGGCCGGCGTAGGTCACCGGCATGGCGACCCGCCGCGGCCCGTTCGGCTCCTTCCGTTTCAGCCGGTCGGCTGCGGGGCAACGTACGGAGGTTGTGCTCGCGGGAGGGGGTGGGCAACAGCGTAGGTTGAGGGGGCGTGATGAGCGAGTTGCGGGTGCTCGTGGTTGACGATTCCAGCGACGACGCCGCGCTGCTGTTGCGGGCGTTGAGCAAGGGCGGCTACAAGACTTCGACCGACGTCATCGCCACGCGGACTCAACTGGAGCAGGCACTCTTGCTCTCCTGGGACGCCGTCGTCGTCGACCACAACCTTCCCGGCTTCAGCGGGATGGAGGCTCTGGCGCTCGTCCGCGAGGCCGACCCGGACGTCCCGGTGCTTCTCGTCTCGGGGTCCGTGGGTGAAGAGGTAGCCGTCGCGGCGATGAAGGCTGGGGCGCAGGACTTCATCCTGAAGGACAACCTTTCACGCTTCGTCCCCGCGCTGGAACGCGAACTGCGCGATGCCGGCATACGTCGTCGGGCGCGGCTGGCCGACGAGACGTTGAACAGCACGGTCGATCTTCTGGCGCGCACCGTGCAGGGCGCGATCCAGACGCTCGCCTACTTGACCGAGACCCGCGACCCTTACACCGCCGGGCATCAGCGCAGGGTGGCGGAGCTCGCCGCGGCGATGAGCGAGGCGATGGGCGTGAACGGCGAACGCCGGCGTCTTGTCGACGCCGCCGGGACGCTCCACGATCTCGGGAAGACGGCCGTGCCCACCGAGATCCTCAGCAAGCCCGGTCGTCTGACTGCGGCGGAATTCGAGCTGATCCGCGTTCACCCGAGGACGGGCTGCGAGATCCTGGCGGGGATCGAGTTCCCCTGGCCGGTGGCCGACGTCGTGCTGCAGCATCACGAGCGCCTCGACGGGTCCGGCTACCCGGACGGGCGTGCCGGCGATGAGATCATGCTCGAGGCGAGGATCCTCGCCGTCGCGGACGTCGTGGAGGCGATGTCGTCGCATCGCCCGTACCGGCCCGCGCTCGGGCTCGACCAGGCGCTCGCCGAGGTCGTCGGGCACCGCGGCATCCTGTACGACGCCGACGCGACCGACGCGTGCGTGGCGGCGTTCTCGTCCGGGTTCACCTTCACCTGAGGTCGAGGCGGGTCTGCGGCGGATCGTTCGTCGTGCCCAGCAGCTGCGCCATGCGTCGCGCGTTGCGCATTCCCCAGTCTTCGTAGTTGTTGTTGAAGAGGACGTGGACAGCCGCCGCGCTCCGCGCCAGTTCCTGAATCGGCGAGACCCACCCTTCGAGTTCCTCGTCGGAGTAGAGGTACTTGAAGCGGTCGGATGCTGCGCGCGTGCGCGCTTCCCACGTCTCGGCGTTACGGCCGTGCAGCCTCACGACGGCGACCGCCGCGGTGGTGGCCACGACCGGCGGCGTGCTCGAGCGGAAGCCCTGCGGCTCGTCGACGCACACGTGAGTCATGCCCCCCTCCTCGAGCAGCTTCAATGTCGCAGCGGCCGCAGTGGGGTCGGTGAACCAGCCGCCGCCGCGGAACTCGACCGCGACGCGGTATCCGGGGAGGCGCTCGGGCAGAGCCCGCATGTAGTCGGCGTGCTCCGGTGAGCGCGTGAACCAGGGGGGGAACTGGAACAGCACCACCCCCAGCTTCCCGGCTTCGGAGAGCGGCCGCAGCGCGTCCCTGTGCGCCTGCCACACGCGCTCCACGTCGGCGGTGGCGAAGTCCTTGACGTAGGCGTTCTTCTTGGAGCGTGCCGGAGCGGGGAGGGCGTCTCGCAGCCACGCCGGCAGCCTGTCCACGCGGACCGGGTGTCCGGTCAGCAGGCCGAAGGCCTTGACGTCGAACACGAAGCCGCCGGGGGTGCGCGCCGCCCAGAGCGCGCTGTTGCGCGCCGACGGCAGCGCGTAGTACGTGGAATCCACCTCGACGATCGGGAACTGGTCGGCGTAGTAGCGCAGACGGGATTCCGCGCTCGTCACGCCCGATGGGTAGAAGCGGCCGCTGCCGATGAGCGTCGGGTCCGTCCACGAACAACTGCCGACGAGGATCCGCGCATCCATCTCTGTCTCCCGATCGTCTTCGGTCAATCGCGTCTGCAACGTTGTACCACGTGATACGCGGGCCTATACTCCGCCGCAGGAGTCACAGTCGGCGCCACGGTCTCTGCAGACCACAGCCTCGCCGATACGAGGCACTGAAGGGGGCGCCGCCGGTGGGCGGGTCATGCGGCGCGACGACCCGCCCATCGTCATGCCGGTGGCGGCCGGCCGCGTTGACCACCCGGGGCGAGACCGCCTATACTCGCCTTCCCTCAGTGTCGGAATGGCGGAATTGGTAGACGCGCTAGGTTGAGGGCCTAGTGAGGGTATAACCTCATGGGGGTTCAAGTCCCCCTTCCGACACCACTTCTTTCATCACCCGCGACGTCCGGCGATCCATCGCCGCCAAGCGTTTGTGTCGAGCTCCTTCACAGCCCGCGCCACAGCGGCAGACCCGTCGTCTCGTCGTGGTGACGCTCCAGCGGCTCTCCGATGAGTTCCTGGAAGACGACTTCACCCGCGAACACCACGCATCCCGGAGCCACATGGCCGCCGACGCAGTCCCCGTGGCGGTCCGCGAGCGTCGCGTGCGCGTGTACCGCGGTCGCGCCGTCGCGACGCGACACGTTACCGAGCAGTCCGACGAGCTCGACCGGCCGGTCGACGGCGAACTCGCCATACTCGAGTGCGGTCTGATCGTAGTAGGCCAGCCGCGCGGTCTGGAGCGCGCCGATGCCGCGGAGCTCGGCGGCCGCGATGCCGTACTCGTCGGCGATCGTCGCGAGCTGCTCGAGCAGGTCGCCGCCGTGGCTCAGGCGTGCGACGACGCGGCGGCCTCGCTGGTACTCGCGTGTACCCATGTTCGTCTCCCTCTCGGTCGGGGCGGCCGAGCGGATGCCGGCCGCCCCGCACAGTGTAGCGTTGCGGAGAAGCGTCGCGGCGCGATGTGGTGTTATACCAGTCGTGCGTCATGGGTATCAGCGTGTAGAGTCATGTGACCGTACGGCAGCAACCACGGAGGCGCGATGAGCGAGAGCCGTAACCTTCGCCACGCCGAGCCGGGTGAGGTGGAAGAGTGGCGTGCCGAGTTCGACGAGCTCGAGCTGCGCATGGATGGGCTGCGCCAGGTCTTCTACGAAGGGGTTCACTCGTTCTCCATGAGTCAGTCGCTCGTCGAGCGCATCCATGCTCGCTTCGACGATGTCGGCGAACAGCTGCACAGGATGCACTGCACGTATCCCTTCGGCGGGTGGCCCGGCCAGGAGGAGTGTCGTTTCGAGCCGGCGCCGGGTTACGAGAGCGATGCCGAGTGATCTGCCGGCTGATTCGAGGCGCTGGGGCGAAGTGACGAACCGGGTCAGTAGCGAGCTCCGCGGCGAGGTCTGCGTGATCCACTGCGGGGGTGTCGACGGGGAACAGCTCGCCGGAGAGCTCCCCGGAGAGCTGAGTCGTTGCGTGAGCGCCGGCGCCACCGCGGTCATCCTCGATCTCGACCCGTACGAGCCGCTCGACACGGACAGCCTCGCGGCGCTCAGCGCGGCGGCGACGGCGTTCGCCGGAGAGGGCGGCGAACTCGTCGTCGCGGTCGAGGAGCCGGAGGCTCGCGAGGCTCTGGCCGGCGCAGGCCTGATGCGCTCCGTGCCGCCGGTGCCGGGGCCGGCGGGCGCCGGCGGGGACGGCGACCTGCGTGGCGCCGACAAGCCGCGGTGGGAGCACGAGTTCGTCTTTCCCGCGACCCCTTGGCAGCTGCGCGCCGCGCGACGGAGGGTCGCGGCCTACGCCGAGGTCGCCGGCCTGAGCGGGTCGGCGTTGTTCGAGCTCTCCGTGGCCGTCGCCGAGGCTCTCGCGAACGCCGTCGTCCACGGATCTCCCCATGGCGCCGACGACGACGTGCGCGTGCGGTTCTTCTGCTACGAGGACGAGGTGGCCGTCGAGGTCGTGGACAGCGGCGACGGGATCGCCGCGTCGCCGATCTGTGCCCCGGCGACTTCGGAGACCACGGGACGAGGCATCCACTTCATGAGGGCGCTGACGGATGCGGTGCAGTACACGTGCGGTCCGCTGGGCACGCACGTGCTGCTAGTGAAGCGCCGTCCCTGAAGCGACCCTTGGCGGGGACGCTGAGGGGCCGGGGGAGCGTATGGGCGGGGAGCGGCGAGCGGAAGGCAGCGGCGTGACGCCCCGCTCTGCAGTGGGCGCGCAGGAGAGAGGGTCGCGGCCCGGGCCCGGTCGCGCGCTGCTCGTGCCGGGGCTCGTCGTGTTGGTCGTGGCCGCGGCGGTGTCGTTCGCCGGGTGGTCCATCCATGACCGCCAGGCGCGCGATCTTCGCCGCGAGGCCGCCGAGGCCCTCACCGGCGTGCGGCTGCTGCAGAGCGAACAGATCAGCCGCTGGTTCGCCGATCAGGAGGACGATGCCCGCCTGCTCGGCTCCGACGCGGCGCTCGGCCGGCTTCTACGGCGGCAGGTCGGCGCGGACGCCGACGACTCTCCTCCCAGGGCGGTCACCGATCTGCTGGCGGTGTTCCGGCGCAGCAACGACGTCCGGTCGCTCGCCGTGGTCGACACGAGGCTCGAGGTCGTGGCCGCCGCGCCGCTGCGGACGAGTCGGCCGGATGAGACGGCCCTGGCGCTCGCCGCTCGCGCTCTTCGCAGCGGGAAGACCGTCTTCGCGGATGTGTACCGAACGGCGCACGGTCCTCTCGCCTTGAGCCTCGCGGCGCCGATCTCTGGCGCTGGGAGTGAGGGCTCGCCCGCGATGGGCGTCCTGATCCAGACGATGGATCCTCTTGAGGTTCTCCTTCCCCTGGTCGAGACGTGGCCGCTGGCGAGCGCGTCGGGCGAGAGCATCCTGCTCAGCGAGCGTGACGGACGCGCGGTCTACGTGAACGAGCTGCGCCTGCGGCCGGGCGGCCCCATGAGCTTCGCAGTTCCGCTGAGCGAGACGGGCCTGGTCGGTGTCAAGGTCGTTCGCGGCGCGACCGGCGTGCACAAGGGTCTCGACTACCGGGGCACACCGGTTCTGGCCTCCGTCGGCCCCGTGCCGGGTACGCCGTGGTATCTCGTCGTGAAGCAGGATCTGGCGGCGATAGAGAGGCCGGTGCGCGACCAGGCCCTTACGACCGCCGTCTTGGTGGCGAGCACCGTCGTCATCGCCGGCCTTGTCCTGCTCGCGTACTGGCGTGGGCGCGAGGCCGCTTCGCTGCGGGCGCTGGTCGCGGCGGAGAAGGAGTGGCGCCTGGCCGAGACTCGCTATGCGACGATCATGCGTGAGGCCCGGGAGAGCGTGGTGCTGCTGTCGGCGGACGGTCGTATCGTCGAGGCGAACGACTATGCCCTCACCTCGTACGGGTACTCTCGCGGGGACTTCGTCGGACGCGACGGCGGGCTCTACCGCGTGAGCGGCGGCGGACCGTCCTGGGACGAGCGGATGCAGCGCCTCGAGGCGGATGGCGGCCACCTGTCCTTCGAGAGCGTGCACCGGCGCAGCGACGGTGTGGAATTCCCCGTCGAGGTCAGCCTGAGCGCCGCGAGTATCGAGGGAGAGCTCCACTGTCTGGAGATCGCGCGCGACATCGGCGAGCGCAAGGCGGCGGATGCGGCGCTGCGCGACAGCGAGGCGCGCTACCGCACGCTCTTCGAGGATTCACTGAGTGGTTTCGCGCTGCACGAGATCGTCCTGGACGAGGAGGGTCGGCCTTTCGATTTCGTGTATCTCGCCGCCAACCCCGCGTTCGAAGCGCAGACGGGGCTGGCCCCGGCGGACGTCCTCGGCAGGCCGGCATCGGACGTCATTCCCGGCCTGCGAGAGACGGGCCTTATCGAGCGCTACGGGCGTGTCGCGCTCACCGGCGAGCCTGAGCGCATCGAGGTGTTCATTCCCTCCCTGGACCGCCACTTCGACATCCAGGCCGTGTCCCCGCGGCCGGGCCAGTTCGCCACGCTGTTCATCGATATCTCCCAGCGTCGCGAGGCCGAGGAGATCATCGCGGGCTTCTTCAGCAGTTCGCCCATCGGGCTGTTCGTCGTCGATCGGAACCTGCGCTACGTGCACGTGAACGCGACACTCGCCGAGTTGAACGGTGTCGCGGCGGAGGAACACATCGGAGAGTGTGTCGCGGACGTCGTCCCGCGGCTGGCTGCGCAGGTCGAGCCTCTGCTGAACCACGTCGTGGACACCGGTGAGATGCTGCGCGACATCGAGATGGGCGGCCCCGCGGCAGGCCCGGGGGGTACCCCGAAGCACGCGCGGGTCGATCTGTTCCCCATCACCGACCCAGACGGGCTGGTCCGCTTCGTCGGCGGGGTCGTCGTCGACGTGACGGAGGCGAAGGAAGCCCGTCGTGAACTCGATGAGAGCCGCCGCTTCCTGGAGCGCGTGCTGAAGGTCACCCCGGAGCTCATCTACATCCACGACATCGTCGCCCAGCGCAACGTCTTCTCGAACCTCGCGATGGCCGCCGTCCTTGGCTACTCACCGGCGGAGATTCTGGAGATGGGGAGCGACGTTCTGCCGAGGATCCTGCATCCCGACGACCGCGAGGTGATGGCCGCTCATCACCAGACGGCGCGGAGCCTCCGCGACGGCGACGTCCTCGAGGTCGAATACCGCATGCGTCGCGCGGACGGGGAGTGGCGCGTGCTGCGCGGTCGCGACTCGGTGTTCGCGCGGAATGAAGATGGCGCCGTCACCCAGCTCATCGGGACGGCGCAGGACGTCACGCACCAAAGACGCGCCGAGGCGGCTCTCAAGGAGACGTCGCAGCGGCTGGAGGCCACCGTCATGGCCGCACCCATCGCCGTGGCCGCTGTCGACCTCCACCAGGTCGTCACTCTCTGGAACCCGGCAGCCGCGGGGATCTTCGGGTGGAGCGCCGGCGAGGCGGTGGGCCGGCAGGCGCCGTTCATCCCCGAGGACGCCGCCGGGCAGGCCCGCAGGCTCATGGACCGCGTCATCGCCGGCGAGCAGCTTGCCGGCGTCGATCTGCCGTGCGTGCGCAAGGATGGTTCGCGCCTGTCGACCAGTAGCTCGATCGCCGCCCTGCGCGGCGCCGGCGGCGAGATCGAGGGCGTGCTTCTGCTGGTCGAGGACGTCAGCGAACGGCGCGCGAACGCGTTGCGCCTTGCGCGCCTCACGCACCTGTACCAGGTGCTCAGTTCGGTCGCGGAGATGATCCCCCGGGTCCGCGACCCACAGCGGTTGTTCGAAGAGCTCTGCCGCGCCGTCGTTGAGCCGGGCGGTTTCGTGATGGCGTGGGTCGGGGCGGCCGACGACGAGGGTATGGTGCGGCTCCTCGCGTCCGCCGGGGCGGACGAGGGGTTCGCGGAGGCTCACCGCCTCGATGAGGGTCGGCCGCTGACCACGCTGGCGACCATCGCCGTGGCGCTCGTCGAGGGCAAGACGGACACCTGCCCGGACGTCTTTGCCGACGCGCGCCTGTCCGAGTTCGCGGCCGACGCCGAGCTGAGGGGCTTCCGTGCGTGCGCCGCGATGCCCATCGGCGCCGGCCGCCGGCCGCAGGCGGCGCTGGTCATCTACTCGAGGGAAGCGGGCGCGTTCGACTCCGAGGAGGTCAGCCTCCTCGAGCGTCTCGCCGCCGACGTGGCGTTTGCGCTGGAGGCGGCGGCGCGCGAAGACGCGCGCCGCCACGCCGAACGCGAGCTCGCGGTGCTGAACGTCGGCCTCGAGCGGCGCGTGGTGGAGCGTACGGCCGAGCTGGAGGCGGCCAACGCCGAGCTCGAGGCGTTCAGCTACTCCGTCTCCCACGACCTGCGCGCGCCTCTTCGCGCGCTTGACGGATTCAGCCTGGCGCTCGCCGAGGACTGCGGGTCGAAGCTGGACGGCGAGGCGCTCGACTTCCTGCGACGTATCCGCGCAGCGTCCCAACGCATGGCGCGCCTGATCGACGACCTGCTGATGCTCTCGCGCGTCACACGGAGAGAACTCGCGCGCGAGACCGTGGACGTCTCCGCGCTCGCGTTCAGGATCTTCGCGGAGTTGCGCGCGGCGGAGCCGGACCGGGATGTCGAGATCGCCGTGGAGGAGGGTTTGTCCGCCGAGG
The DNA here is from genome assembly GCA_963709345.1 of uncultured Actinomycetes bacterium. Taxonomy (GTDB): domain Bacteria; phylum Actinomycetota; class Thermoleophilia; order UBA2241; family UBA2241; genus CAIXSE01. Next base: position 170,272 of record CAVPVX010000007.1, on the reverse strand, counting down.
GTGACGCCCATCTGCTCCAGATCGTCTTCGAGAACCTGCTGTCCAACGCCTGGAAGTTCACGTCGCGGGGGGCCGGGGGGCGCGTCGAGGTCGGGTCGATGAAGGGGGACGATGGTCTGGTCTTCTTCGTTGAGGACGACGGGGCGGGGTTCGACGGAGCGTATTCGGATACAATGTTCGCGCCCTTCCAGCGGTTGCACGGCGCGCACGAGTTCCCGGGCACGGGCATCGGGCTGGCGACGGTGCAGCGCATCGTTCGCCGCCACGGGGGGCGTGTCTGGGCAGAGGGCGAAACAGGTAGGGGGGCTACGGTGTACTTCACGCTCGGCCCCGGAGGGGAGGGCGGATGAAGGAGCAGATGTTGATCCTGCTCGTAGAGGACAACGACGACGACGTCGAGCTCACGCTTCGGGCGCTGCGCAGGCATCGCGTCGCGAACCGGGTGGACGTCGTGCGAGACGGCGCCGAGGCGCTCGATTATCTGCGTGGGACCGGAGCGTTCTCCGGTCGAGACGTCACCGACCTGTCCACAGCTCGTCCTGCTCGACTTGAAGCTGCCCAAAGTCGGCGGGCTCGAGGTGCTGGAGAGCCTGCGCTCCGACCCGCGCACCAAGCGGCTCCCGGTGGTCGTCCTGACGTCGTCGAACGTTGAGAGCGACTTGGCGCGGAGCTACGACCTCGGCGCGAACAGCTACATCCGCAAGCCCGTCGACTTCACCCAGTTCATGGAGGCGGTGAACCAGCTTGGGCTGTACTGGCTGGTGCTCAACGAGCCTCCGCCGCAGGGTGACTAGGCCGCTCCGTCCCTGAGTGGCGCCGGCTCGAGGAGCCGGCGCGCCGCGCTGCCGGGAAGGCGCGGCGACTGCGCGCTTCGGGGGTCTGCTGCCGGACCCTTCTGAGCGCGCCGTCACCGCGCCCGCCTGCACGGCGCCACCTTCGCTGCGCGGCGTGACGTAGAATCGAGCCCATGGCCGCACCGCATCTCGAGAACCGGCTCTTCCTGCTCGACGGGAGCAGTCTCGCCTTTCGCGCCTTCTTCGCCTTGCCCGAGACGATCACCACCCAGGCCGGGGAGCCTACCAACGCCCTGTTCGGCCTGAGCCAGATGTTGCTGAAGATCGTCGGGGAGTACCGGCCGGCCAACATCGCGGTGGCGTGGGATGCCCGCGAGAAGACGTTTCGTGACGAGCTCTACGCCGAGTACAAGGCCCAGCGCCCGCACATGCCCGAGGCGCTGGCGCGGCAGTGGGACCTGCTGCCGGAGCTGGTCAGCGGATTCGGAATCGTGAACCTCGTGAATCCGGGTTACGAGGCCGACGACATCCTCGGCACGCTTGCCGAGGAGGCCAAGCGCCAGGGTGTCGGCTCGATCGTGGTGACCAGCGACCGGGACGCGATGCAGCTGGTCGACGACGACATCTGGGTCATGAGTACAGGGCGCGGCATCACCGACGTCAAGATCTACACGCCGGCCGCGGTAGTCGAGCGGTTCGGCGTGACTCCGGCGCAGATCCCGGACTACATCGGCCTCAAGGGCGACAGCTCCGACAACATCCCGGGCGTGCCCGGAGTCGGCGAGAAGACCGCGGCCCAGCTTCTCCAGCAGTTCGGCTCGGTCGAGGCCCTGTACGAACGGCTTGACGAGGTCAAGTCGGAGAAGCGTCGCGCGTTGCTGCGCGATCACGAGGCCGAGGCGCGGCTGTCCCTGCGCCTCGCCACGATGGTGCTGGACGTGCCGCTCGACGAAGACCTCGTCGCCCTCGTCGCTCGCGGCGGCTACGAGTTGCCGGTCGAGCGGGTCGACGCGGTCTTCGAACGGTTCGAGTTCCGCAACCTGCGCCGCCGGCTACGCGAGATCGCGGGTGCGGCGGCGCAGCCGGCGGGGCGCGCCGGCGGCGTCGCGCCCGGCGCGGCGGTGCGGCTGGCGGCCGAGCCCGACGTGGGGCCGCTCGCGGCCCTTCTCGAGAAGGGCGAGGCCGCGCTGGCGCTCGAGCCGCGGCCCGGCGGCGGTTGGGTCGCGTGTGGCTACGCGGGCGGCGAAGCCGCTCTCGCCGCCCCGGCCCCCGACGATCGCGTCGCCGCGCTCTGGCGGCTCTCCAGGCACGTGGTAGCCCACGACGCCAAGGCGCAGCCGGGCTTTGCCGCGGCGCCCTGCGGACCCGCCTTCGACACCGCCGTGGCCGCGTACCTCCTGGCGCCGGAACGCCCTGAGAAGGAGCGCGGCCTCTTCGCCCTCGCCGGCGCGGACGACAGCGCCGTGCTGGTGGAGGGCCCGGCCGCCGAGGCCGCCGCCGCAACGCGGGCGGCGCTCACCTGGCGCGTCGCGGAGACCCAGCGCCCGCGGCTCGTGGAGCTGGGGCTCGAGCGACTCTTCCGCGAGGTCGAGCTGCCGCTGGTCCGCGTTCTCGCGCAGATGGAGGCGGCCGGCGTCAAGATGGATCCGTACCGCCTCGGCGAGATCACGGCTCGCGTGCGCGACCGTGTCGACGAGCTCCACGACGAGATCGTGAGGCTCGCCGGCACCGAGTTCACGCTCGCCTCGCCGCAGCAACTCGCCGACGTACTCTTCAAGCGTCTCGGGCTGGAGCCGACGAAGAGGGGCAAGACCGGCTACTCCACGGACGCCGGCGTGCTGAAGGGGCTGCGCGAGCAGCACCCCATCGTGCCCGCCGTCGAGGAGTGGCGCGAGCTCACGAAGCTCCTGAACACGTATCTTGAGCCGCTGCCCGAGCACATCGACGCGCGCACGGGGCGGGTGCACAGCACCTTCAACCAGCTGGTCGCCGCGACCGGCCGGCTCTCGAGCACCAACCCGAATCTGCAGAACATCCCCGTGCGTACCGATCTCGGCGCGGAGATCCGCGGCTGCTTCGTCGCCGAGGACGGGCACGAGCTCGTCGTCGCGGACTACTCACAGATCGAGCTTCGTCTGATGGCGTCGCTCTCGCAGGAGCCGGCGCTGCTCGACGCCTATCACAGGGGAGACGACGTCCACCGCGTCACGGCCGCGGCCGTCGCCGGTATCCCGGTGGAGGAGGTCACGAAGCAGCAGCGGGAGCGCGCCAAGGCAACGAACTTCGGCATCATGTATGGGCTGTCCGCCTTCGGGCTCTCGGAGCAGGTGGGCATGTCGGTCGAGGAGGCGCGGGAGTTCATCGCCGCCTACTTCGCCAAGTATCCGCGCGTCCGGGAGTTTCGGGACGAGGTCATCGCCCAGGCCGCGCGGGACGGCCACGTGACCACCCTTTTCGGGCGCCGTCGCGCGGTTCCCGAGCTGCGCGCCTCGAACTACCGTGTGCGCTCGCTCGGCGAGAGGCTTGCCGTGAACACGATCCTTCAGGGGACGGCCGCCGACATCATCAAGGTCGCGATGGTCGCCGTGAGCCGCGAGCTGGAGCGCCGCGGGCTGGCGTCACGCCTCGTGCTGCAGGTTCACGACGAGCTCGTCCTCGAGTGCTCCGAGGCAGAGGTCGACGAGTGCGTACCGCTGCTTCGCGACGCCATGTGCGGCGCCTACGACCTCGATCCGCCGCTCGAGGTCGAGACGGGCATCGGCACTGACTGGCTCTCCGCGAAGCGGTAGCGCGGGCGCTCGCCGACCGGGGCGACGGCGTCTCGTGTGGACTCGATGTTCCGTGCTATACTCCGCTGGTTTCGGCCCGCTGCGGTTCGCGGGCCGAAACCCTCTGTCAACGACGGACCGCAAACGTGACCGGGAGGCAACGAGACCACATGGCTGACAAACCAATCGACGCACAGCTTGCAGCGGCCAACGACCCGAGGATCGTGGAGGGTAGCGAAGGCTACCTCATCGAGGTCGACGGCGAGATCGTCCCCAACTACGACCTGACGCTGACCGACTTCAGCGAGGGCGATATCGTCACCGGCAATGTCGTGCGCGTCGACAAGGACGAGGTCCTGGTCGACATCGGCTACAAATCCGAGGGCGTCATCCCGGTCAACGAACTCAGCATCCGCAAGAATGTCAACACCTCTGAAGAGGTTCAGCTGGGCGAGGAGATCGACGCACTTGTCATGACCAAGGAAGACGCCGACGGGCGTCTCATCCTGAGCAAGAAGCGCGCCCGCTTCGAGAAGGCATGGAAGCGCATCGAAGGCGCCTTCGAGAGCGGCGAGCCGGTCACGGGCACGGTGATCGAGGTCGTCAAGGGCGGGCTCATCCTCGACCTCGGCGTGCGCGGCTTCCTGCCTGCCTCTCTGGTCGACATCCGCCGCGTGCAGGACCTCCAGGAGTACGTGGGTCAGGAGCTCAACTGCCGCGTCATCGAGATGAACCGCAATCGCAACAACGTCGTCCTCAGCCGCCGCGCCGTCCTCGAAGAGGAGCGCAAGGAGATCCGGCAGCAGATCATCGACACGCTCAACGTCGGCGACATCGTCGAGGGTACGATCAGCAACATCGTCGACTTCGGCGCGTTCGTCGACCTCGACGGGATCGACGGCCTCATCCACATCAGCGAGCTCAGCTGGACGCACATCAACCATCCGTCCGAGGTGCTCCAGGTCAACCAGAAGGTCAAGGTCAAGGTCCTCGACATCGACCGCGACCGGCAGCGCATCAGCCTCGGTCTCAAGCAGACCCAGGAAGACCCCTGGCAGAGGATCGTCGCCCAGCACAAGGTCGGGGACGTCGTCGAGGGGCGGGTCACCAAGATCGTCGCCTTCGGCGCCTTCGTCGAGATCTACGCCGGCATCGAGGGCCTAGTGCACATCAGCGAATTGGCCAACCGCCACGTCGAGCGTCCGGACGAGGTCGTCTCGGTCAACCAGACGGTGCAGGTCAAGATCATCGAGGTCGACTCCGAGCGTCGCCGGCTCAGCCTGAGCATCAAGCGCGTCGACGGCGACAACGTCCGTCCGACGCAGCCCATGGCTCCTCCCGAGCCGGATGCATCCGAAGAGGCCGGGGACGCCGGGGAGACCCAGGCGGAGACCGAGGCCACCGAGGCGCCCGAGGCTGCGGATGAGGCCGCCGAGGTCGCAGCCGAGGCCGACGCCGAGCCCGAGGCCGCGGAAGTGGCCGAGGAGCCGGCACCGGAGCCCGAGCTGGGTCTGAGTGACGACGTCTTCCCGGCGGGAGGCGCCGCCGACGAGGCCGACGAGACCGACGAGACCGACGAGACCGACGAGGCCGCAGAGGTCGCCGTGGCCATCGAGGAGACCCCGGAGGCCTGACGGAAGTGCGGCGGGGGCGGCGGCGAATGCCGCCGCCCCCGCCCTGTCTCCCCGGCCGTACCGATGACCAGCGCACGACGTCACCTGCCCAGTCTGGCCCTGACCGGAGGGATAGGCTCCGGCAAGTCCACCGCTCTCGCGTACCTGCAGGAGCTGGGCGCTGCCGTGATCTCCAGCGACGCCATCGTGCACGACCTCTACTCCGGCGGTGAGGTCGTGGAGCGCATTCGCGAGCACTTCGGCGACACCGTCGTCGACGCGACAGGGGCCGTCAACCGGCCGGCGCTGGCGGCTATCGTCTTCGCCGACGACGACGAGCTGCGCTGGCTCGAGGACCTTCTGCACCCGCACGTCTGTGCGGCGGTGGCGGCGTGGGCCGAAGTGCAACGCACAGCGCGGCCGCGCCCGGCGCTCGTGGCCGTCGAGGTGCCGCTGCTCTTTGAGACAGGCTATGCCGACGCGTTCGACTACACGATGCTGATCACGGCGCCGGAGGACGTGCGTCGCCGGCGCCTGACCGCGAAGCTCACCGACAGCCAGTTCGGCCGGCGCCTGGCCCAGCAGTTGCCGGAGGAGGAGAAGGCGGCGCGCAGCGACTTCGTGTTCGGCAATGTCGGCGGGAGAAAAGAGCTCAAGGAGTTCGTCGGGCAGGCCGTCGCGGCCATCCTCGCCGCGCCCGACCCGGCCGCGGGGGGCGGCGGCGAGTCGTCGTCGTGAAGCGCCTCGTCCTTGCCGCGCTCGTAGTGGCTGTGGTCGCGGGTGGCTGGCTCGTCGTTCGGAGCGTGGGTCCACTCCTGCATCCCACGTCCGCACCATCCTGGTATGCGCGCGCCGTCTACCCGCTTGAGCATGCGGGAGTGATCCGCGCCGCGGCGCGCCGCAACGACATCGACCCGGCTCTCGTGGCGGCGGTCATCTACGTGGAGAGCCGTTTCGACGAGCGCGCCCGCTCGTCGCAGGGCGCCGTCGGCCTGATGCAGGTGCTGCCCGCGACGGGTGAACAGATCGCCGCGGAGACCGGCGGGGTGAGCTTCAGTCCCGCGGACCTCGAAGACCCGGCGGTCAACATCCGGTACGGCTCCTACTACCTCCGCCGCGCCCTCGACGTGTTCGACGGCGACCTTCGTGCCGCCGTCGCCTCGTACAACGCGGGTATCGGCGTGGTGGGTGAGTGGACTGCTGCCGCAGCGGCCGAGGGCCGCGGCCTCCGGATCGCCGAGATACCGTATGCGGAGACCCGCGCCTACGTGCGAAAGGTGCTCGAACTGCGCCGGATCTATCGGCAGACCTACGGAGTCGATCTTCGCCGGGCGTCGTCGGCGGGGTGACGTCGCGCCGCCGTCCGCCACTCTTGCGAACGCATGTTCGCGTTGGTAGAGTCGAGCTCACATGACCGAGTTCCGCATCCAGTCTGCGTACGACCTCACCGGCGACCAGCCGGAGGCCGTCGGCTCACTCAGCGACGGGATCCGCCGTGGCGACCGGTTTCAGACGCTGCTCGGCGTCACCGGTTCCGGCAAGACGTTCACCATGGCCAACGTCATCCGGCAGGTCCAGAAGCCCACCCTGGTCATCGCCCACAACAAGACGCTCGCGGCGCAACTCTGCAATGAGTTCCGCGAGTTCCTTCCGGATAACGCCGTCGAGTACTTCGTCAGCTACTACGACTACTACCAGCCGGAGGCCTACGTCCCGGCGCAGGATCTCTACATCGAGAAGGACTCGTCGATCAACGACGAGATCGACCGCCTGCGCCACGCGGCGACCAACTCTCTGTTCCTGCGTCGCGATGTGGTCATCGTCGCCAGCGTGAGCTGCATCTACGGTCTGGGCTCTCCTGAGGACTACCTCGAGAAGATGGTCCTGCTCAGCGTCGGCGACACTGTCGACCGCGACGAGATGCTGCGGAAGCTGGTCGACATCCAGTACGCGCGCAACGACTTCGAGCCCGCGCGCGGCAAGTTCCGTGTGCGCGGTGACTCGGTCGAGATCTGGCCGGCCAGCCAGGACACCGCCATCCGCGTACAACTCTGGGGCGACGAGGTCGAGCAGATCGCGAGCTTCGACCCAGTTGGCGGCGAGGTCCTCGACAAGCCGACCCACGCGGCGATCTACCCGGCCACCCACTTCGTCACCAACAGCCCTGCGGTCGAGCGTGCTCTCGTCGAGATCAAGGCCGAGCTCGACGAACGCACCGCCTGGTTCGAAGCCCACGGCAAGGTGCTTGAGGCGCATCGGCTGCGGCAGCGCACCCTCTACGACATGGAGATGCTGCGCGAGATGGGCTATTGCAGCGGCATCGAGAACTACTCCCGCATCCTGCTCGGCAAAGAGCCGGGGGCCACCCCGAACTGCCTGCTGGACTACTTCCCCGACGACTTCCTCTGCTTCATCGACGAGTCGCACATGTCGCTGCCGCAGATCCGCGCCATGTCGGCGGGCGACAAGTCGCGCAAGGATATGCTGGTCGACTACGGGTTCCGTCTCCCCAGCGCTCTCGACAACCGGCCGCTGCGCATCGAGGAATTCCTCGAGAAGGTGCCGCAGATCGTGTTTGTCAGCGCCACCCCCGCGGCGTTCGAGCTCGCCAACAGCGTGAACATCGCCGAGCAGATCATCCGGCCGACGGGCCTCATCGACCCGGAGGTCGAGGTGCGGCCCACCGAGGGGCAGATCGACGACCTCATGAACGAGATCCGCCGGCGCGTCGACACGGACCAGCGCGTGCTCGTGACCACGCTCACCAAGAGGATGTCCGAGGATCTCACCGACTTTCTGCTCGAGAACGGCTTCAAGGTCCGCTACCTGCACAGCGAGGTCGACACGCTGGAGCGCATCCAGATCGTCCGCGACCTGCGTCTGGGGGAGTTCGACGTCCTCGTCGGCATCAACCTGCTCCGGGAGGGACTCGATCTGCCTGAGGTCACGCTGGTCGCCATCCTCGACGCCGACAAGGAGGGCTTCCTTCGCGGCCAGACGGCCCTCATCCAGACGATCGGCCGCGCCGCCCGCAACATCGACGGCCGGGTGATCATGTACGCCGACCGCATGACGGCGGCCATGGAGGTCGCGATCGGCGAGACGAACCGCCGCCGGGCGAAGCAGACCGCCTACAATGAACACCATGGCATCACGCCGGTGAGCGTCGTGAAGGGCGTCAGCGATATCTCGACCATGCTGAGCGACGCGGCGGCGGTACCCACCAAGGGCCGCCGCGCCGCCAAGGCAGTGGCGAAGAAGATGGCGATGCCGCGCGCCGACCTCGAGAAGCTCCTCACGAGCCTCGAGGCCGAGATGTTCGAGGCGGCCGACCAGCTCAAGTTCGAGTACGCAGCCAAGCTGCGCGACGAGATCAAGGAGCTCAGCAAGGAGCTCGACCGAAGGGAGAGCAAGGTTGGCTGACGCGATGCACCTGCAGCAGATGATCGCCAGGGCGGAGGGTCTCGGCGCCGACCGCGCGGCGCCTCTGCCGGCGGTCGCCGTCGTGGTCGACGAGCGGGTCAACCTCAAGTGCAGGGTGCCGCTCTGCTCCAGCTACGGGCACAACCTGATGTGCCCGCCGGCCGTCATGGCGCTGGCCGAGACGACCGCCGTCCTCGGGCGCTACTCGGATGCACTCGTCGTCCAGCTCGACATCCCGCTCACGCAGGAGGCTGTCGACGAGCAGTTCGGCGGCCGCGGCTTCGCCGACTCGCACTCGGACGCCGACGGGCTGAAGGGCCTGCGCGAGAGCCAGAACCGCTTCGCGCGTCTCATGACCGCGCTTGAGCGCGAGGCGTTCAAGCTCGGCTACCGGTACGCCGCCGCCTTCTCCGGGGGCGAGTGCGTCCTCTGCGACGAGTGCGTCGGCCAGGATTCCGGCGAGCCGTGCCGGCATCCGTTCGAGGCGCGTCCTTCCATGGAGGCCGTGGGCATCGACGTCGTCGCCACGGCCGAGGCGGCCGGCCTCAGCATCGAGTTGCCGGCTGTGGATCATCCGGCCTGGACGGGCCTGCTGCTGATCGACTGAGAGCCAGGCATCGGCCCGCACATCGACGTCTCTGCGCGCATCGGGGTATGCTCCCCAAGGACGATCGCGTTCATCAGCCGGGGAGAGACTCAGTGAAGTTGCGCATTCTGTTCGTCGACGACAGCCCCGATGACGTCGCCCTCATGCTGAGGCGTCTGCGTGAAGCCGGTATGGAGCTGGAGTGGGACCGCGTCGACACCAGGGCGGCCCTCGATGCGGCTCTCCGCGACACGGGCTGGGAGGTCGCGCTCGTCGACTACAACCTGCCCGGTTTTGGCGGCCCTGAGGCGCTCAGTCTGCTCGGTGCCGAGGCTCCCGACGTTCCGGCGATCACCGTGTCCGGCGCGATCGACGAGGACACCGCCGTGACGACCATGAGGGCCGGAGCGGTGGACTACGTCCTCAAGGACAACCTCACGCGGCTGGCGCCGGCCGTGCAGCGCGCCGTCGACGGCGCCGACCTGCGGCACCGGCAGCGGGAGGCCGTCGAGACGGCAAAGCGGACGCAGTTCGCGATCGATCATGCATCACAGGCGATCGCCTACGTCAGTGAGGACGGCGTCTTCCTGTACAAGCAACGAGGCCGCCCATCGTCTTGGTGGACGGGCGAACTCGAGAGACCGCGGCCAGACGATCTGGGACTGGAGCCCGGCGATCGACGAGGCAACGCTGGGTCCAGCTGTGGCGTGTCACGGTTCGGCAGCCGGTCGTCGATCTCGAGATCACTCTGCCTGTCGGCGGTCGGAGAGTCGCGTGACATCAAGGCACGCTCGAGTTCTGCGAGCGAGGAGACGAGCCGTTCCTCATCGTCGTACGTCCGCGACGTCACCGAGCAGCGCCGAAGCGAGCGGCGCGCCGTGGAGAGCGAGGCGCGCTACGAGCGCCTGGCCGACAACGCTCCCGACATCATCTTCCGCTACGACTTCCTGCCCACAGCCCGTCTCACCTACATCAACCCCGCCGTCAGAGCCATCACGGGCTACACGCCGGAGGAGTGCTACGCCGACCCGGAGCTCATGCTCACCTTGGCGCATCCGGACGATGCTCCGGCGATGGCGGCGATGCTCTCGCCACCCAGCCCCCCGCGGGAGCCCATCCTCATGCGGTGGATCGGCAAGGACGGTGTGACGCGCTGGATGGAGAGTGCCATCGTGCCGGTGCACGACGACGAGGGGCATCTCGTGGCCGTGGAGGGCATCACGCGTGACATCACTCAAAGCAAGCACGCGCAAGAGGAACTGCAAGCGTCAAAGCAGCTTCTTGAAGGGATCATGAACGCCCTACCGGTCCGGGTCTTCTGGAAGGACAGGGATCTCGTCTACGTGGGCTGCAACGCGGTCTTTGCGCGCGATGCGGGGTTCTCCGACCCAGCAGACGTTGTCGGCAAAGACGACTACCAGATGGGGTGGAGGGATCAGGCCGATCTGTATCGAGCCGACGATCGCCGGGTCATCGAGAGCGGCCGATCGACTGGACTCATCGAGGAACCTCAGACAACGCCGGAAGGTGACACCATCACTCTGCTGACGAGCAAGTTGCCCCTCCTCGATCTCGGCGGCGAGATCGACGGTGTGCTCGGTGCCTACATGGACATCACGGAGCACAAGAGGAGCGAGGATGCGCTGCGCGAGAGCGAGGAGCGCTTCGAGCAGTTCGCCGATCACTTCCCCGGCTACCTGTTCATGCAGGACGAGCAACTCCGGTACGTCTACGCCAATCGGCCGGACAAAGCCGACGGCGAGTGGCTGCGGCGAGAGTGGCTCGGCTGCACACCGTCGCAGGTGTGGGGTGGCGACCCGGGAAAGGAAGAAGAGGATCGGGTCCGGCGCAGTCTGGGTGGAGAGTCGGTCGACACCATCGTGAGCTGGACGCCCGCCGGGGTGCACGAGTTCGTGCATTCCATCTACTTTCCGATCCCGCGCGAAGGCAAGCCGCCGCTGGTCGGTGGCATCTCGATCGATGTGACCGAGCAGGTGGAGGCGCAGGACGAGGTACGCCGGCAGGCAGCCCAGCTTCGGCGTACCGTTGAAGGCGCGGTGCAGGCCATGAGCCAGGTGGTGGAGACCCGCGACCCCTACACGGCCGGGCACGAACGCCGCGTCGCCGAGCTGGCGATGGCCATCGGGGAGGACATGGGCGTCGAGGCCGACAATCTCGGGGCCCTGCGGCTCGCCGGGCTCATCCACGACATCGGCAAGATCGCCGTGCCGGCCGAGATCCTTGCCAAGCCCGGCCGGCTCAGCGCTGTCGAGTTCAACCTCATCAAACAGCATCCGACGTCGGGATACGACATCCTTGCGCCCATCGACTTCGGCCACCCGGTGGCCGAGATGGTGCTGCAGCACCACGAACGCCTCGACGGGTCAGGCTACCCTGGGGGGCTGACCGGGGAAGAGATCCTCCTCGAGGCGCGCATCCTCGCCGTTGCCGACGTCGTGGAGGCGATGTCGTCTCACCGGCCCTATCGTGCGGCACTCGGGATGGAGGCCGCGCTGAGCGAGGTCCGCGACCACGCCGGAGTCAAGTACGACGCGGCCGTCGTCGCGGTGTGTGTGAGGCTTGTGGAGGAGCAGGGCTTCGCCTTCACCCCGTGAGGTGAGCATGAGAGGCGGCGCTCCATCCGCGACGCGGCCCCGGGGCGCGTCGCATCACGTCTGTCGGCTGCAGCGGATACAATAGACGGTCGGGATCGGTGTCCTCTCTCCACTGGAGTCACGCCAGCGCATGAACCACGACCTCGTCATCACCGGTGCACGCGAACACAACCTCAAAGACATCTCCCTGAGGCTGCCGCGCGACCGGTTCATCGTCATCACCGGCCTCTCCGGCTCCGGCAAGTCGTCACTGGCTTTCGACACGATCTACGCCGAGGGCCAGCGTCGCTACGTCGAGAGCTTGTCGGCCTACGCGCGCCAGTTCCTCGGCCAGATGGACAAGCCGGACGTGGACAGCATCGAGGGCCTGTCGCCGGCGATCTCCATCGACCAGAAGACCACTTCACGCAACCCGCGGTCCACGGTCGGCACGGTTACCGAGATCTACGACTACCTGCGGCTGCTGTACGCGCGCGTCGGGCATCCGCACTGCCCGCAGTGCGGCCGTCCCATCGCCGGTCAGAGCGTCCAGCAGATCGTCGACCAGGTGTGCGACCTGGGCGACGGCACCAGGTTCAGCGTCGTCGCGCCGATGGTACGCGGCCGTAAAGGCGAGTTCGGCAAGCTGTTCGAGCAATTGCGCGCCGACGGCTTCACGCGCGTGGAGGTCGACGGGGAGGTCGTCGAGCTCGAAGAGCAGATCGACCTCGACAAGAAGTTCAAACACGACATCGGCGTGATCGTCGACCGGCTGGTCATGAAGGACGGGCTGAGGCGGCGGCTCACCGACTCCATCGAGACCGCCGCCGCCCTGGCAGACGGCCTCATCGACATCGAGGTCGCGGGCGAAGACGCCCGCCGGCTCACCTTCAGCGAGAAGTTCGCCTGCGTCCACTGCGGCATCTCGCTGCCCGAGATCGAGCCCCGGGTCTTCAGCTTCAACAGTCCTCACGGCGCCTGCCCGGCCTGTCACGGTCTGGGGTTCACCCAGGAGATCGACCCCGACCTCGTGGTGCCCGACGGCTCGCTGAGCATCGACAAGGGCGCTCTCCTGCCGTACGGCCAGCTCTCCTTTGGCTGGCTGGAGCAGGTCTTCGAGAGTATCGCCACGACATTCGGCGTGGACACGGCGGTCCCCTGGGACGACATGTCACAAGAGCACCGCGACCTGTACCTGCTCGGGACGGGCAAAGAACGCATCCCCCTGAGCTACCGCAACTACCAGGGCCGGATGCGGCACTACAACTCGAGCTTCCCCGGCATCGTCAAGCATCTGCAGCGGCGTTTTGCCGAGACCGAGTCGGAGCAGGTGCGCCAGAAGATCGAGGAGTACATGGCCGACAAGCCGTGCCCGGAGTGCAAGGGAGCACGGCTCAAGCCGACGAGCCTGGCGGTCACGGTCGGCGAGCGCAGCATTCACGATCTCACGCTGCTGAGCGTGCGGGAGGCGCTCGGGTTTCTGAGCGACCTGTCGCTCAGCGACACCGAGCGCCTCATCGGCGGCCGGGTCATCAAGGAGATCGGCGAGCGCCTGCGCTTTCTGAGCGACGTGGGCGTCGGCTACCTCACGCTGCAGCGAGCCTCCGCGACGCTCTCCGGCGGCGAGGCGCAGCGCATTCGCCTGGCGACGCAGATCGGTTCGGCGCTCGTCGGCGTGCTCTACATCCTCGACGAGCCCAGCATCGGCCTTCACCAGACGGGACAACCGGCGCCTCATCGACACGCTCCTGCGGCTCCGCGACCTCGGCAACACGGTGATCGTCGTCGAGCACGACGAGGAGACGATGCGCTCGGCCGACCACCTCGTGGACATGGGTCCCGGCGCCGGCGAGCACGGCGGCCAGGTCGTCGCGGAGGGCACGCCGGCCGAGGTCATGGCCGAACCGGCGTCTCTGACCGGCGAGTTCCTCGCCGGGACGCGGCGCATCGAGCTTCCCGGTCAGCGCCGACTGCCGCTCCAGTGGTTCACCGTCCGAGACGCACGCATGCACAACCTGCGCGGCATCGACGTATCGTTCCCGGTGGGAGCCTTCACCTGCGTCACCGGCGTGTCGGGCTCGGGTAAGTCGACGCTCATCAACGAGATCCTCTACAAGGGGATGGCCGCGCGCCTCAACCGCGGGACCAAGCTGCGCGCCGGCGCCCACGGCGGCATCGACGGCGCGCGCCTCCTCGACAAGGTCATCGACATCGACCAGTCGCCCATCGGTCGCACGCCGCGCAGCAACCCGGCCACGTATACCGGCGTGTTCGACCACATCCGCCAGCTCTTCGCGCAGACGCCGGAGAGCAAGCTGCGCGGCTACAAGCCGGGCCGCTTCAGCTTCAACGTCAAGGGAGGGCGCTGCGAGACCTGCCGCGGCGACGGCCAGCTGAAGATCGAGATGCACTTCCTGCCCGACGTGTACGTGCCCTGCGAGGCCTGTCACGGCAAGCGCTACAACCGCGACACGCTCGAGGTCTGGTACAAGGGCAAGAGCATCGCCGAGGTGCTCGAGATGAGTGTCGAGGAGGCGGTAGCGTTCTTCGCCAACGTGCCGCGCATCGCCCGGCGGCTCAAGGCGCTCGACGACGTCGGGCTGGGCTACGTCAAGATGGGGCAGCCGGCAACGACACTGAGCGGCGGCGAGGCGCAGCGCGTCAAGCTCGCCAGCGAGCTCAGCAAGGTGGCCACCGGCAAGACGCTCTACATCCTCGACGAGCCGACCACCGGCCTGCACTTCCAGGACATCGACAAGCTGCTCGAGATGCTCCAGCGGCTGGTCGACCAGGGCAACACGGTCGTCGTCATCGAGCACAACCTCGACGTCATCAAGAGCGCCGACTGGATCGTCGACCTCGGCCCCGAGGGCGGGGAAGAGGGCGGCGCGGTCGTGGCCACCGGCACGCCGGAGGAGCTCGCCGGCCTCACGGACATCTCGCACACCGGCGAGTACCTCGCCCGCGCGCTCGGCGCCGCCGGCTCCGGCGACGGCCGGTCGCGCCCCTCGACCTCGCGCCGGTCTTCGGTCATTCAGTAGAAGGGTGGGCCCTGCGCGGCGGGGTCTCTTCTTGAGGGTCACGCGATGTGTGGCCCCGGGGGGTGGCACATCGGTTCGGATCCGGCTTCTACGGCCTCGACACGTTGTTCGGCACGTCCGAGGTCGCGTTCCACGAGGGGAGCTCGGCCTTCTTCGCCAACTCGCTGCCGTACACGGCGCTGGCCGTGCCCTGCGACCCGGCATTGTTCCAGCGCCTGTTCGCCGCGGCCGGCCCGAAGGAGATCAAGAAGGTGTTCGCTGCGGGCCGTCATGGCCTTGCGGCGCCCGTGCGGGGCGGCTGCGCCTGCCGGAGTCGCGCCGCCGGCACAGCGGGTACAATCGTCGGCGATGAGCCCGTCATCCTCCTCCGAGCAAGCCCATCGAGAGGCTGCGTGCGATCCTGCCGCGTATCCCCAACGAGCCCGGCGTCTACCGCTTCCTCGATGCCGGCGAGACCGTGCTGTACGTCGGCAAGGCGAAAGCGCTGCGCAAGCGCGTCGCGAGCTACCTGCGCCCGGCGGCGCAGCCTCACGGGCGTACCGGGGAGATGCTCGCGCAGGCTGCGGATATCGACTGGGTGGTGACGGCGACCGAGGGCGAGGCGCTCCTCCTGGAGGACAACTTCATCAAGGAGGAGCGCCCCCCGTACAATCTGCGTCTGCGCGACGACAAGAGCTACCCGTCCATCGAGATCACCATGAACGACGAGTGGCCGCGCGTGCGCTTCTTCCGTGGGCGCCGCGTGCCCGGCAACCTCTACTTCGGCCCCTTCTCGAGCGCCCGTAAGGTACGTGACACGCTCGAGCTCATCGGCAGGATCTTCCCGTACCGCAAGTGCCGCGGCGAGAAGCCGGGTCGCCCCAGCGGGTCGCCGTGTCTGCAGTACTTCATCAAGCGCTCGCTGGCGCCGTGCGACGGGCGCGTGACGCGCGAGGAGTACATGGCTGCCGTGCAGCAGGCGATCGACTTTCTCCGCGGCCGCCTCGGCGCAGTCGAGCGCGAGATCGAGCGCGAGATGGCCGGGGCGGCCGCGGCTCAGGAGTTCGAGAAGGCGGCGCTGCTTCGCGACCGCCTCGCCGCCGTCCGGCACGTGCATGAGCGCCAGACCGCCCGGGTCGACGAGCGCGAGGCCTTCGACGTGGTCGGCCTGTCGCAGGCGGAGCCGGGCGCCAACGTCCAGGTCTTCCGCGTGCGCAACGGCGCTGTGGTCGACCGCCAGGCCTTCTATCTCGAGAACGCGGCCGGGCGCGAGACCACCGATGTGGTGGAGGAGTTCCTGCTCGAGTTCTACTGGGAGGGCGCCGTGATCCCGGCGGAGGTCGTGGCGCCGCTCGAGGATGCAGCCGGCTTGAGCGCGCTCCTCACGGAGCGCCGGGGCGCGAAGGTCGTGGCGCACGTTGCCCGGCGCGGTCCCAAGCGGCGCCTCCTGGAGCTTGCACAGCACAATGCGGAGCTCGCGGCGGAGGCCGAGTCGGAGCGTCTCGCTCGGCGCTCCTCGGCGCGCATCGAGGCGCTCGAGCGCCTGCGCGACGGGTTGGCGCTCGAGCGGCTGCCGCTGCGCATCGAGTGCTACGACATCTCCAACCTCGGCGAGCAGCACCCTGTCGGCTCCATGGTCGTGTTCGAGGGCGGTGTGCCGAAGAAGGCGCACTACCGGAAGTTCGCCGTGCGCGACGTCGCCGGCCAGGACGACTTCGCGATGATGAACCAGGTGCTGCGGCGGCGCTTCGAGCGCCGCGGTGACACGGACCGCGCCTTCGACGAGAGCTTCGCCACGCTGCCGGACCTGGTCGTCGTCGACGGTGGCAAAGGCCAGCTCTCCGCGGCGGTCGCGGCTCTGCGTGACTGCGGCATCGACCTCGACGTCGTCGGCCTGGCGAAGCAGCGCGAACAGGTGTTCGTGCCGGGGCGGCGCGACCCGCTGCCGCTGGCGGCCGACGACCCGGGCTCGCTGCTGCTGCAGCGCATCCGCGACGAGGCACACCGGTTCGCGGTGACGTACCATAGGCAGCGGCGTGACGCCGACCTGCGCCGCTCGTCGATCTTCGACGAGCTCCCGCAGGTCGGCCCCGTGCGCCGGCGGCGCATCCTGGAGCACTTCGGCAGCCCCGAACGCTTTCTCAGCGCCGGCCGGGAAGAGATCGAGCGCGTTCCGGGGCTGCCGCGCAAGGTGGCGAGGGAGATCTATGCACACCTCCATAAGACGGGCTGATCCGTGCTCTGGCCTCGGCCCGGTCACCGAGGAGCCCTTCTTCTGCGACGCCGGTATCGGTCGGCTGCTGCGCGCCGGCGACCTGCCGCTCGAGGTGGACCTTCCCGACGCACGGGTCGAGGCGCCGGCGCGGCCGTCTCGGAAGAGCCGCTGGGCGACGGCGCTGGAGCGCTACTTCGCCGGAGAGCCGGTGGCCTTCGACCTCGACATCGACGCCTACGCGTGCGCTCATGGCCTCACCGGCTTCGAGCGCGATGTGTACGCGGCGCTCGCGAGGGTGTCCTACGGCACCGTGGTGAGTTATCGGGACCTGGCCGCGGCCGCGGGTCGACCGCAGGCGTACCGGGCCGTAGGGTCGGTCATGGCTCGCAATCAGCTGCCGGTCATCCTTGCCTGCCACCGGGTGATCAAGAACGACGGCCGGCTCGGCTTCTACGGCGACGATCCGGCCTGGAAGGAGCGCCTCCTGGGGCTCGAGGGAGTGCGCGTGAGCGGGGGGAGGGTCGCGTGACCGAGGCGCTGCAGTTCGTGATCATCACGGGGCTGTCCGGGGCCGGCAAGTCGCAGGCCATGGACTCGTTCGAGGATGCCGGCTGGTTCTGCGTCGACAACCTGCCGCCGGAGCTGGTGCCGACGCTGGTCGACCTGTTCCGCCGCGAGGGCAGCAAAGTCGACCGAGTCGCCGTCGTCAGCGACGTGCGCGGCGGGGAGTACTTCGGCCGCCTCGAGCAGCTGCTCGACGAGCTGCACGAGCGCGGCGTGGAGTACACGCTCGTCTTCCTCGAGGCATCGAACGAGGCGCTCGTGCGCCGCTTCAAGGAGACGCGCCGCCGCCATCCGCTGGCGGCCGGCGGCACCGTCATCGACGGCATTCGCGAGGAGCGCCTGCAGCTGGCCGGGCTGCGCGAGCGCGCCACCCTGGTGATCGACACCAGCGACATCTCGATCCATCAGCTCAAGGCGCGCCTCAACGAGGATCTGATCCAGCACACGCGCCGCACCAACATCGTCTTCGCCGTCGTCTCGTTCGGCTTCAAGTACGGCATCCCGATCGACGCCGACCTGCTCTTCGACGTGCGCTTCCTGCCCAACCCGCACTACGA
This sequence comes from uncultured Actinomycetes bacterium, assembly GCA_963709345.1. Lineage (GTDB taxonomy): Bacteria > Actinomycetota > Thermoleophilia > UBA2241 > UBA2241 > CAIXSE01. Next base: position 152,138 of record CAVPVX010000007.1, on the reverse strand, counting down.
CCTGCGCCTGCGCACGCTGACCGGTCTCGACGCCGAGGTCCGCGACTTCGTCCTCGAGTCACCCGGCACGAGCGAGTACCTCGAGCGCCTGTTCCCGCTGCTCGACTTCCTGTTCCCCCGCTACGCGGCCGAGGGCAAGGCCCACCTCACCATCGGCGTGGGGTGCACCGGCGGGCGCCACCGCTCCGTCGCCATCGCGCAGCTTCTCGGGGAACGCTACGAGAAGCAGGGCTACTACACGGTCGTCCGCCATCGGGACCTGACGAGAGACTGACCGGGGCGGGCTGACACATGCGGCGCTCTCTCGAGTGGCTCGTTCCCGGGCTGGGCATCAAGCGCTGGTTTCTGTTCGCCTTCGCGGGCGGCGTCCTGCTTGTCTACTCGGTGCTCTTCGCGGTGGGCGTTCTCTGGTCGCCGCAACTCCAGGGGGGCCTCGGAATGGGGTGGCTCGAGAAGCGCCGCGCGGCCGCTCTCGTTCTTGCCGTCGACGGCATGGCGGTCGGGCTCCTGGCCCTCGGTGTGGGCGCCCAGCGGCTCTGGCTGTTCCAGCGCACGACCCCGGAGACGGCGAGCGAGATCCGCACGGCCGCCCGCCTCGCGCGAGGGCCGCGCGTGGTCGCGGTCGGTGGCGGCAACGGTCTCGCCGCCCTTCTGCGCGGCCTCAAGACCCAGACCAGCAATCTGACCGCCGTGGTCACCATGGCGGATGACGGCGGCAGTTCCGGGCGGCTGCGTCGCGAGATGGGCATGCCTCCGCCCGGCGACCTGCGGAACTGCCTCGTCGCTCTCGCCGACGACGAGTCGATGATGAGCCGCCTCTTCCAGTATCGCTTTCCCGAGGAAGGCGGGCTCCAGGGGCATAGCTTCGGCAACCTGTTCATGGCTGCCCTCTCCGAGGTGACCGGCGACTTCGAGCTGGCCGTGCAGGAGTCGACGCACGTGCTCAAGGTGCGCGGCCGGGTCCTGCCGTCGACCCTCGAGGACGTCACGCTGCACGCGCAGCTCGAGGACGGCGGGGAGGTCAGCGGCGAGAGCACGATCACGGCGGCGGAGCGGCTGCCGCGACGCGTGTGGCTCACGCCGGAGGCCCCGCGCGCCATGCCGCAGGCGCTCTCCGCGCTGGCGGGCGCCGATCTCGTGGTGCTGGGGCCGGGGAGTCTCTACACGAGCGTCACCCCGAACCTGCTGGTGCCCGAAGTGCATGCGGCGATCCGCGACACCCGGGCCTGGGTCGTGTACGTCTGCAACGTCATGACCGAGCCGGGGGAGACCGACGGGTACACTGCCGCCGATCACCTCGAGGTCCTTCATCGTCACGGCCTGACCGGGCTCGTCGACGCCGTTCTCGTGAACGAGGCCCCGGTCTCGGACGCGGTGGCGGCGATCTACGAGCGCTACGGCGCCCGGCCGGTGGTGGTCGACGAGGCGCGTCTCAGGTCACTGGGCGTGAAGGTCGTCCGGGCGGCGGTCACCACCGAGAGCGGTGTCGTGCGCCACGACTCCGAGCGCCTCGCCGGCGCGCTGCTCCGACTCGTGAGGTAGGCCGGGCGATGGGCTTCACGCGGGACGTCAAGCTCGAGCTGGGCACGGTCTTCCCCGCGGCCGATCACTGTCGCCGCGCGCAGCTCTCGGGCGTGCTCTTCGGCGCCGGGACGTTCGCGATCGGCGCCGGCGGCCACTACAGCGTGCGCGTGTCGGTGGCTCATCCCGCGGTGGCGCGGCACGTGCTCGGCCTGTTGAAGCCTCTGGACGTCGACGCGACGCTGCGGACCGTGGAGCGAGCCCCGGTCGGCCTGCGGTACGAGGTGCTGCTCGGCGACGAGGGTCGCGACCTGCAGGCGCTCAACGAGCTCGGGGTGCTGTCCGACGGGCTGGCCGTGCAGATGACGGTACCACGGCGGCTCGTCGAGCGACGTTGCTGCCTGGTGGCCTTTGTGCGCGGTCTGTTTCTCGGCTGTGGCTCGATATCGGCGCCGGGAGCTCCCGTGCACGCCGAGTTCACGGTCGAGGACGCGGACCTGGCGGCACAGGTGCGGCGCCTGCTCGGACGCCTCGACCTGAGCTTCGCGCTCGCCAGCCGGGAGCGTAACGTCGCCTGCTACACCAAGCGCGGCCAGACCGCCGCCGACCTCCTCGCCGTGCTCGGCGCGCATGACGCGCGGCTGAGCTGGGAAGAGCACGCCGTGCTGGGGTCGGTGCGCGAGAGCGCCAACCGGCTGGCCAACTGTGACGCCGCGAACGCGAGCCGGGCCGCGGCGGCCGGGGAGCGCCAGGCGGCCGCAGTCCGCGCGCTCATGGCGTCGGCCGAGTGGGACGGCCTGCCGGACCCTCTTCGCGAGGTCGCCGAGTTGCGGCTCGAGTTCCCGTATCTGAGCTTGCAGGAGCTGGCCGCCGCCGCGGACCCGCCGCTCAATCGCTCGGCGGTGAACCACCGTCTGCGGCGGCTCGTCGCGCTCGCCGCCGAGCTCGACGGCTGAGGGCCCGGCGGCCCGAAGGCGGCCGTGACGAGGGCCGCGAGCTACAGGTTGCGCGCGGCCCGGAGCGTCAGCTGCCCGAGCCGGTAGGTGTAGCTCCCCATCTCGTTGTCGTACCAGCCGAAGATCTTGACGTGGGTCAGCGGGATGCGCACCGTCTCGGGAGTCGCGGCCGCGCCCTCGCCGCACTGCGGCACCTTGAGGTTCATGAAGCCCGTGCGGGTGTGCGTCTCCACGCCCTCGATGACGACGGCGGCGTCCTCAGCGAGCATGTCCGCCGAGACGTTCTGCTCGGCGCTGAACTTGACCAGGCCGCGCGCTTCGCCTTCGGCCGCCTCTCGGTAGATCGCGTTGATGGCTTCGCGCTCCACCGAAACGGTGCCGTCGGGCAGCGCCTCGCTCTGGAAAGTGACGTTGAGGATGATGAGGCTGACGCTGGAGGTGGGGATGCGCACCGAGTCGGCCATGAAGCCGATGCGGGCTATCTCGGGCATGACATGCTCGAGCGCCGCCGCCGCGCCCGTTGCGGTGATCACAACGTTGCCCAGCGCGCCGCGGCTCTTGCGCATGTCGCCGGCGCCCGCCTTGGGCACCGCGTCGAGGACCGGCTGGGAATTGGTGACCGCGTGGATCGTGCTCATGCCGGCCGTGATCATGTCCTTGGTGAGATCGCGGTCGAGCAGGGGGCGCATCATGTGAGCCAGGGCCGTCGTGGTGCAGGACGCGCCCGAGATGACCGCGTGCTTCGCGGGGTCGAACTCGAAATCGTTGATGCCGTGGATGAACATGCCCGCGTCGGCCGGCAGCGGCACGCCCTGCTGCCGGCTCTTGAAGGGAGAGCTCTGCACCACCACGGAGGCCCCGGCGGCGAGGTGACCGCGAAGCGCGCCCCTGGCGACGTCCGCCTCAGCGTAGGGATCCGCAAAGGAGCCCGTGCACTCAACGACCAGCACCACGCCGTGCTCGCGCCACGGGATGTCCTTGGGGTTGCGCGCCTCGCGCAGGATGACCACTTCCTTGCCGTAGGCGCTGATGAGGCCCCTCTCCTCGTCCACGACGCTCATGTCGCGGGTGGCGGAGCGCCCGAAGAGGAAGCGGTGCAGGGCGCCGTAGGTGGTGTCCTTTGAGAGGTACTGCACGACGGAGTCGAGTGAGGTGCCGACCGGCCGGCCGGTGTTGACTACGAAGCGGTCGAAGTCGTCGCGCCCGAGGTGGTGCCACAGCGTCAGCTTGCCGATGCGGCCTAGCCCGTTGATGCCCAGTGTGCGTTGTCCAGCCATGGCTCGCGGTACCTCCTGTCGCGGCGCCTTCGCCTCGTGCGGTCCGACAGCGGCATCCTACCGCAGTTCCGCACGGGCCGTGGCCGTCGGCGTGGCCACATCCGCGGGCACGCGCGCCGCTGCGCCGAACGTCGCCGCTTCGCATGACGCCTCCCAACAAGGGCGCTCTCGCGACCGCCGCCATCGGAGGTATCATGAGTGCCATCGTGAGGACCTCGCCCGTACCTTTTGACTCGGACGCGCTGCGCGCCAATCTGGCCAGCACCGCACAGACCGTCATCATCCCCGACCGGTATCTCCCGCTCCTCGATGCCGTGAAGACGCTCCACGGGGTCCGCAGCTCGCTGACCGAGACCCTGGCGGAGTACTTCCACACCTTCCGCAACGCCGACCTGCTCGTCGACGGCCTCCAGACGGCGCTGCTCCGCAACTGGCCCTACTTCGAACGCTCGGACGACCGCGCCCGGTCGTTCGACCTGCTGGCGGAGCTGGTCGTCGGCCTGCTGGACGCTCAGCTGACGCCCGAGCAGTTCTCGCTCCTTCTGCGCGCTCTGCTGACCTGGTGCGGCGATGCGGCGGAAGGACGCTACGGCGACGAGTACGACTCGGGGTTCGAGATGCTCGGCGGATCGCTCGACCGGCTGTTGCCGGCGCACCGCACGGAGTTCCTGGAGCGCGACGCGCTGCTCCGTGCTCTGGTGGAGCGCGTCGCCGCCCGCCCGGCGATCTCGGCGGTCTACGCCGAGCTGTACCGGCGGCTGTTGCTCACCGGCTACGACGTCGTGCAGCACCACCTCGACGTGCCCGGCTGGGCGCGCGCTCAGGGAGAGGGGCTCACCGACGGGCACGCCGTGGGCGTGAGCTTCGACTTCCTCGCCCGCCCGCGGATGGCCGCGCTCGCGCGCGCCGCGCGCGCCGCCGGCGCCGACGACCTGCTCGGTCCGCGCTTTCCGATCTTCTCGGCAATTCTCAGCCGCGCGATCGACGAGCTCTTCCGGCTGGAGAACCTCGAGGACCGCTTCGCCGCGTGCGTCTTCTTCCTGAAGGACCAGACGCTCGGGTACCGGCAGAAGGAGGTCATCACCGACCTCCTCGGCGTCGTCAAGCAGATGATGCGCCCGGACAGGCATACGGACGCCGAGCGCATCCTCAGCCGCCTGACCGTCTTCTTCCGCGACCGCGACAACGAGTTCCTGCTCATGCGGTTCCAGTGCTACGAGGCCATCGGCGTGGCCATCGGTGAGGCGGGCAATGTCAGGGCGGCCGACCACCTCATCGAGGACATCCTCTTCTGGCGCTTCCAGTACCCGGACATCCAGGGGGCGACCGACGAGTGGGAGACGGTCGTCAATCCCTATCACCTGCCGAAGATCCGCTGCTGGATGCACATCATCGAGTCCAACCCGGCACTCTTCGAGCGGCTGGCCGCTGCGCTCAACGTGCAGCTTCGCCTCGGCGGCGTCTTCATCGCCGACACCGACCTGTTCCAGCGCGACGTCACGCGGTTCCTCAACGCGGACATCCGCCCGATCTACTTCGTGGCCAAGCAGCTGTTGCGGACCCTGCCCGTGTACTTCTCCGAGGTCGGGGCGGAGGGGGAGCTGCGCGCCGTGTCCACGCAGAGCGACGAGATCTGCGGGCGTCGCGACACGCTGATGCACTTTCTCCGCAAGCAGGTCCACGCGGAGTCGTCCAACCGAATGGTGTCCTTCAGCCACGCCATCCTGCGGTACTGGATGACGCTGAAGGCGGGGGGTCTCGAGCCGTATCTGTCGGCGAGCACTCTTGGCGCGGTACGCGCCGAGTCGCAGTGGGCTGCCGGTCCGCACGAGGCTCTCCAGGAGATCTGCGGGCGGCTGGAGATGACCGGGGTCGACGAGGCGCTGGACCACCTGATCGAGTCCTCGCCGGAGGATCTCGAGGTACGCTTCGGCCTGAGTGCCGGAGGCGCCGCGTCCGCCGCGGGAGCGCCGGCGTGGGCGGCGAGCGAGACGGACCGGCGCCGGGTCGTGCTGCTGCTGCGCACGCATCAGCTGCTCGCGCACAAGTACTCCCTCGCGGCGGTCGATGTCGGCGTCGTCGTCGGCCGCCACCTGCAGCTCGACCCCAGACTCCGCCGCCGGTTCGAGAGGGCGGTGGCGGCGTGGCGGGCGCGTCCGGCGGCGAGAAGCCGGGATCGCCTGCTCGACGCCGCGCTCTCCGTGCTGGAGGCCCTCAAGGCGATCGTGCTCGACCCCGAGGCCGCCGAGGCGACGGAGAACATCTACCAGAAGCGCCACATCGCCGCGGGCATCCCGTCGATCTACGGCAGCTACAGCGAGCCCAAGTTCGACGCGCTCGGCTTGTCGTTCCGGGTCGAGACCCTCGTCGGTCGGCTGCTCGACGACGTGGTCTCCGAGGGGGTCGAGCGGTACGTCACCAGGGATTCGCTGCGGCGTATGGCGCGCGCCATCAGGCGTTTCGAGCGGGCGCTCGCCGCGGACGGCGTCGATTCGCGCGCGCTTGAGGCCAACCTCGACATGCTCGAGGCGAGCTTCAGCAGCCGCAGCTTCACTTTCCGTCAGTACCAGAACGTCTTCCAGTTCCTGGTGAACAGCGTCACGGAGGTGTCGTCGACCTCGATCCTCAGCCACGAGCAGGTGCTGCACGCCGTCCTGGTCAACGACCAGCGCCAGTGCGAGGCGCGGGGCATGTCGGTCGACGCGGTAGCCGAGATGGTCCTCCGCGAGGTGCTCGTGTCGGGTCTCGGGCTGCAGGCTCTGGACCGCTTCGTCACCGCGTCGCTCCGGCAGATATCGTTGCTGACCGGCCGCCTCGGCAGCCAGGCCCTGACGAGGATGATGAACTACGACCCCGAGCGGCTCGTGTCGCCGATCCACCGGCCCAAGCCCGGTACCGACGATCAGATGACCCTGGGCTTCAAGGGCCTCGGGCTCAAGCAGATGGCGGCGTACGGGCACAACGTCCCCGAGGGGTTCGTGCTCAGCACCGAGTTGTTCGGCGCCATGCCCGCCATGTCGTACCAGCCTCTCTACGACGACACCATCAAGCGCACGCAGAAGGCCCTCGCCGGGCTGGAGCGGCGGACGGGGCTGCGTCTGGGCGACCCGCGCCGCATGCTGCTCCTCTCCATCCGTTCGGGGGCCGCGATCTCGATGCCCGGGCTCATGACGACGTTCGTGAACGTCGGTCTCAACGACGAGCTCACCGAGAGCCTCGCGCAGGATCCCGGGCTGGCGTGGGCGGCGTGGGACAGCTACCGCCGCTTTCTGCAGTCCTGGGCGATGTCGGACGGCATCGACCGCGACTTCTTCGATGCGATCATGTCGGAGTTCAAGAGCCGGTACGCCGTCGGGCAGAAGCTGGACTTCACCGCGGGGCAGATGCGCGAAATAGCCTTCGCGTACAAGTCACGGGGCGCCGAGGCGGGCGTCATGTTCATCGACGACCCCTTCGCCCAGGTCGTTGCCTGCATGCTCAAGGTGCTCGAGTCGTGGGACTCCTCGCATGCTCGACTGTACCGCGAGTACATCGGGATCGCCGAGGAGTGGGGTACCGCGGTCGTGGTACAGCGCATGGTCCTCGGCAACCGCAGCCGGGAGTCGGGCTCCGGGGTCACCTTCACGAACAACCCGCTGGAGCCGCACAGCCGCCAGGTCCGCCTGTTCGGCGACTATGCCCTTCGCTGTCAAGGGGAGGATCTCGTTGGCGGGCTCGTGTTCCCCCTGCCGATCTCCGAGGCGCAGCGGCTCGGGAGCCCTACCTATCGCGGCAGCGAGCACTCGCTCGAGCGGGACTTCCCCGGCGTGTACCGGCAACTGCTCGCGGTGGCGCGCAACCTCGTCGAAGAGCACGAGTTCGACCCGCAGGAGATCGAGTTCACCTTCGAGTCGGCCGCGGGCGACGACCTGTTCATCCTGCAGAAGCGCGCGGTCGTGCAGGAGCAGACGAGGGACGCGGCCTACTTCGACACCTCTTCACCGAACTACGGGCCTCCGGTCGCCTTCGGGATGGGTGTCGCCGGCGGCGCCTACTCGGGCCGCGTCGCCGTCAACGCCGGGCAGATCGACGATCTCCTGGCCGAGGCTCCCGGCGAGAACATCGTGCTGCTGCGGCCGGACACCGTGCCCGAGGACATCGCCATGATCACGCGCGTCAGCGGCATCCTCACGGCGCGGGGGGGCACCACCTCGCACGCCGCCGTCACCGCGAAGCGGCTCGGCAAGACGGCTGTCGTCGAGTGCGTCGACCTGGATGTCGTCGAGCGCGAAGGCAGCATCCGGCTCGCCGGTCACGAACTCCATGCCGGCGACTGGCTGTCCATCGACGGCCGCACCGGCAACATCTTTCTCGGGAGCATCCCGACAACGTCTTAGCCGGTGCCCCCGGAGCCCCGCCTCCAGGCCGTCGGCGCCACGCTTCGGTGTTCGCTTCTGGGGTATCTTGTGCGTCGGTGTCATGACATAATCCGTAGCTTCGGACAAGACGCATTCCGCTGAGTTTTCAACGTCGATCGAGTGGGAGGACGCAATGACTGTGCGGGTAGGCATCAACGGCTTCGGCCGCATCGGCCGGCTCGTCGTCCGCGCCGCGCAGCGTCGCGGCGCCGACGTGGAGTTCGTCGGCATCAACGACCTGACCGACTCCAAGACCCTCGGCCATCTGTTCAAGTACGACTCCGTCCACGGCGTCTACTCGGGCGCGGTGGAGGTCGAGCAGGACGCGCTCGTCATCGACGGCAAGCGCGTCCGCGTCACCGCCGAGTCCGACCCGGCCAAGCTGCCGTGGCGTGAGCTCGGCGCCGACGTCGTCATCGAGTCCACGGGCCGCTTCACCGAACGCGCCAAGGCCGCCGCTCACCTCGAGGCCGGCGCCCAGAAGGTGATCATCTCCGCGCCGGCCAAGGGCGCCGACGCGACCATCGTCATCGGCGTCAACGAGGAGACCTACGACAAGAACGATCATGACGTCATCAGCAACGCCAGTTGCACCACCAACTGCCTGGCGCCGATGGCCAAGGTGCTGGTCGACAACTTCGGCGTGGAGAAGGGCTTCATGACCACGATCCACGCCTACACGGGCGACCAGAAGGTCCTCGACTTCCCGCACAAGGACCTGCGTCGCGCCCGCGCCGCCGCGCTCAGCATCATCCCCACGACCACCGGCGCCGCGCGCGCCGTCAGCCTCGTCATCCCCGAGCTCGAGGGCAGGCTCGACGGCTTCGCCCTGCGCGTGCCGACGCCGGACGGCTCGGCCACCGACCTGGTCGCCGAGCTCAAGACGGAGGTCACCGCGGAGGAGGTCAACGCCGCGATGAAGGCCGCCGCCGAGGGTTCGATGCAGGGCATCCTCGAGTATCAGGAGGATCCCATCGTCAGCATCGACATCGTCGGCAACAGCCACTCATCGATCTTCGACCCGGCGCTCACCATGGCCAAGGGCAAGATGGTCAAGGTCATCTCATGGTACGACAACGAGTGGGGCTACTCGTGCCGGCTCGTCGACCTCGTGCAGATGGTCCTCTGACACCCACGTCACGCCGGGGAGGCTGAAGACGCCATGAAGCGGTCGCTCACCGACTACCCGCTCGCGGGCAAGCGCGTGCTCGTGCGCGTGGACTTCAACGTGCCGCTCAAGGACGGCGGCGTGGTCGACGACACGCGCATCCGCGCCGCCTTGCCGACCATCCAGTACCTGCTCGACCAGGAGTGCTCGGTCGTCCTCATGTCTCATCTCGGCCGCCCGAAGGGCGCGGTCGTGGACGAACTGCGCATGGCGCCGGTGGCCGCGCGGCTCTCCGAGCTCGTCGGCCGCCCCGTGGCGACCGCCGCGGACTGCGTGGGGCCGGAGGTCGAGGCGGCCGCCGCGGCGCTTGCGCCCGGCGAGGTGCTGCTGCTCGAGAACCTGCGCTTCCACGCCGAGGAGACGGCGAACGACGCGGCGTTCGCCGAGAAGCTCGCGCGGCTGGGCGGCGTGTTCGTGAACGACGCGTTCGGCACGGCGCACCGCGCACACGCGTCCACGGTGGGCGTCACGCGTCACTTGCCCGCCGTCGCCGGGCTGCTCATGGAGCGCGAGCTCGAGGTGCTCGGCACGCTGCTCGGCGAGCCGGCGCGGCCGTTCGTCGTCGTCCTCGGCGGCGCCAAGGTCTCGGACAAGATCGGCGTCATCGAGAAGATGCTCAGCACCGCAGACGCCGTGCTCATCGGCGGAGCCATGTGCTTCGCGTTCTTCAGGGCCGCCGGCCTTGAGATCGGGACCTCCAAGGTCGAGACCGAGAGCGTCGAGGTGGCCGGCCGTATCGCCGCCGAGGCGAAGGCGTCGCCCTGTGACTTCGAGCTGCCCAGCGACATCGTCGTCGCGCGGGCCGCCGAGGTCGGCGCGACGACGACGGTCGTCCCGGCCGACGGCATGCCGCCGGACCAGATGGGGCTCGACATCGGTCCGGCGACCGCGGCCGCCTTCGTCGCCCGGCTCTCGGACGCGGAGACCATCTTCTGGAACGGGCCCATGGGTCTGTTCGAGATCGACGACTTCGCCGCCGGCACCAAGGCAGTCGGCGAGGCCGTTGCCGCCGGCGGCGCGGTCACGGTCGTGGGCGGCGGCGACACCGTGAGCGCCGTGCGCCGCTTCGGTCTGGCGGACCGGATCGCGCACGTGTCCACCGGTGGCGGGGCGTCAATGGAGTTCATCGAGGGCAAGACGCTTCCCGGCGTCGCGGCCCTCCTGGATCGGGAGTGAGCATGAGCGAGACACGGCGCCCGCTTCTGGCGGGCAACTGGAAGATGTACAAGACGCCGGTGCAGACCAGGGAGTTCTTCAACGCGTTCCGTCCGCTGGTAGCCGGTGTGGACGACCGTGACGTGCTGATCTGCCCGCCCACCGTCTGCCTCCACGCCGCCCTCTCGTGCGTCGTCGACACGACGATCGCGGTCGGCGCCCAGACCATGCACTACGCGGCGGAGGGCGCCTTCACGGGCGAGACCGCGCCGGGCATGCTCGTCGACATGGGCGTCCCCTACGTGATCCTCGGGCACTCCGAGCGCCGGCAGTACTACAACGAGAACGACGCCGACCTGGCGAAGAAGGTCCGCGCCGCGCTCGACGCGGGCCTTCTGCCCATCCTCTGCTGCGGCGAGATGCTCGAGGAGCGTGAGGGCGGCAAGACCGAGAGCAAGGTCGGAGGCCAGCTCGACGCCGACCTCGCCGAGGTCGCGGCGGACGAGCTCGCCGACGTGGCCATCGCCTACGAGCCGATCTGGGCGATCGGCACCGGCAAGACGGCCACGCCGGAACAGGCGCAGGAGACGGTGGCTTTCTGCCGCCGCAAGGTTCGCGAACGCTTCGGCGTCGCCGCCGACAAGGTGCGCGTCCTGTACGGCGGCAGCGTCAAGGCCGCCAACATCGACACGCTCATGGCGCAGCCGGACATCGACGGCGTGCTGGTCGGCGGCGCGAGCCTGGATCCCGAGGAGTTCGCACGCATCGTCCGCTTCGTGGAGGCCGTGTGATCTCTCGGATCCGGGGAGCTCGCGTCGCGGGACCGCGGTGACCGGCGAGGCGCCGACGGCCGGGGCGGCGCCGGGACTGGACGGGCGCACGTATCGTCCGGTCGTTCTGGTGGTCCTCGACGGCTGGGGTGCGGCGCCGCCGGGACCCGACAACGCCGTGAGCCTGGCGCGCACGCCGGTGATGGACCGGCTCGTGACGGAGTACCCGCACGGCGTGCTCGACGCCTCCGGGCCGGCGGTGGGATTGCCGCCGGGTCAGATGGGCAACTCCGAGGTCGGCCACCTCAACATCGGCGCCGGGCGCGTCGTCAACCAGGATCTCACGCGTATCAGCCTCGCGATCGAGGACGGGAGCTTCTTCGAGAACCGCGTCCTGCGCCAGGCGTGCGCGAAGGCCTCCGGGCGGGGCAGCCGCCTCCACTTGCTGGGTCTGGTGTCTGCCGGCGGTGTGCACAGCGACATGGGGCATCTCAAGGCATGCCTCGAGCTCGCCCGCCGCGAGAAGGTCGGCGATGTCGTGGTCCACGCCTTCCTGGACGGCCGGGACACACCGCCGCGCAGCGCCAAGGGGTACCTCGCCGACATCCAGGTGGCCATGGACGCCGCCGGCGTCGGTCGCTACGGCGTGATCAGCGGCCGGTATTACGCGATGGACCGCGACACACGCTGGGACCGTGTGAAGCTGGCGTACGATGCGCTGGTAGACGCGCAGGGGTTCTTCGCCTTCGACGCGCAGTCCGCCGTCGACGCGGCCTATGCCCGCGGCGAGAACGACGAGTTCGTGCGTCCCACCGTCGTCTCGCCGGAGCATGACTCGCGCATCGCCGACGGGGACGTCTGCGTCTTCTTCAACTTCCGGCCAGACCGTGCCCGCGAGCTCACCAGGGCGCTCACCGAGGCGGGCTTCTCCGAGTTCGACCGCGGGCCGCGCCCGCCGGCCGTCGACTTCGTGACGATGACCGAGTACAAGAAGGAGTTCCCGCTGCCGGTCGCGTTCCCGCCCGACCACCCGCGGCACGTGCTGGCCGACGTCCTCGCCGAGCGCGGCCTGCGCCAGTTGCACATCGCCGAGACCGAGAAGTACGCGCACGTGACGTTCTTCTTCAACGGCGGCGTGGAGAAGGCGGTCGAGGGAGAGGAGCGCGTGCTCGTGCCCAGCCCGCGCGACGTGCCGACGTACGACCACAAGCCGGAGATGAGCGCCGTCGGCGTCACCGACGAACTCGTCGCCAGACTGGAGTCGGACGCGTTCGACTTCGTCGTCGTGAACTACGCGAACGCCGACATGGTCGGGCACACCGGCGTGCTCGGCGCAGCCGTCACGGCCATCGAGACGGTCGATGCCTGCCTCGGCAGAGTCGTCGACGCCGGCGCTCGTCTCGGCGGAGCCTGCCTCGTCACCGCCGACCACGGCAACGCCGATCACATGCTCGAGCCCGACGGCAGCCCGAACACGGCGCACTCGACCAACCTGGTACCGTTCGTCGCTACGGTACGCGACGCACGGGTCCGCGATGGTGGCCGCCTCTGCGATCTGGCTCCCACGGCGCTGACGTTGCTGGGCCTGGCTCCGCCGGAGGAGATGACCGGGCGGTGCCTTCTGGAACCCGCCCGCTGATGGGCGGTGCTTGCGGCCGTGCTGTTGTCGCGGATGGGGCAAGATGCAAAGATGGTATGATCGTATGCGTCCACCGTCGCCCTGAAGGGGAGTAGAGACTTGCTCAACGCCATCCTCGTCGCCCTCCAGCTCATCCTCGCTATCGTGGTCATCGTGCTCATCCTGCTGCACTCCGGCAAGGATGCCGGCATGGCCAGCGTCACCGGCTTCTCCTTCGCCTCGTCGGCGAGTGTCATGGAACGCAATCTCACCAGGTATACGGTCATCGTGGGGATACTGTTCTTTCTCAACACGTTCGTGCTCGTCTGGAGACTGGGCTGAGGTCCATCTCCGACACGGGCCGGGCGTACGGAGCGGTCGCGAGTTCGACGGGAGGCGCCGAAGGAGTCAGAACAACCTGAAGTGGGGGATCCCGTGGTGCGTCACAGAGGCGTGGGGCGGGGAGTCAGGGGGACGTGTGTTCGTCAGTCTAAGGAGGTCACAGTGAAGCATCCCAGAATGAGGTGGTGGAGCCTGATCGCGCCCGTCGCGGTCCTGGTCTTCGCCGGGTTCGCGCTGGCCGCATGCGGCAGCAGCGACGAAGGTAACGGCGGCGGCGGCGGCGGACGAGGGCACGCCGGTCATGGGCGGCACCTACAACTACCCGCTCGGGGCCAACCCGGTCTCGATCGAGCCGGTCAACGCGCAGGAGTCCGAGGGCATGCAGGTCGCCCACCAGGTCTTTCAGGGGCTCGCCAAGTACGTCATGAACGACAAGGGCGAGATGGAAGCTCTGCCGGATCTCGCGGAGAAGTGGGAGTCGACCGACTCCCAGACCTGGACATTCACGCTCAAGCAGGGCGTCATGTACTCCGCCCCTGTGAGTCGTGAGGTCAAGGCGCAGGACTTCGTCGACTCGTGGACCTACGTCACCGACCCGGCCAACCAGTCGTACGTGTCGTACATCCTCGCTCCGATCGAGGGCTGCGACGACGGTGGCTACCAGGTCGACACGAAGGCGGGCCTGACCGGCGTCACTGTGATCGACGACTACACGCTCGAGGTCAAGCTGCGCTATCCGTTCGCCGAGTTCCCGCAGACGCTGGGTCACACCGTGGCCGCCGCCTGGCCGGTCGACTACGCCAAGGAGATCGGCGCCAAGAAGTTCAGCCAGAAGCCCGTCGGCACCGGTCCGTACGTGGTCGACTCGTGGAAGAACAACCAGAGCATCACGCTCCTCAAGAACCCGGACTACTGGGACAAGACCGAGGGAGCCGGGCCGTACATCGACACCATCAACATGCCGATCATCACCTCGTCGCAGACGGAGTGGCTCGAGTTCCAGAAGGGCTCGCTCGACTACACCAACGTGCCGCCCGGCCAGGTCGCTGCCGCAGAGGCCAAGCCTGAGGTCACCAGCGGGACGTGGACTGCCAAGCGTTGGCCGGCCCTCGCCGTGTATTTCATCGGCATGAACATGACCGACCCGACGCTGGGCGAGGATCTCGAACTGCGCAAGGCGGTCTCCATGTCCACCGACTCGCAGAACGTGATCAACATCGTCAACGAGGGCGTGTCGTTGCCGGCCGGCGGATACGTGCCCGAGGGGATTCCCGGTTACAAGGCCGAGCAGAACCCCTACGGCTACGATCCAGAGGGAGCCAAGACGATCATCGACGGTATGGCCGGCGCTCCGACGCTGGCGTACTGGTACAACACTGACGAGGGTCACCAGAAGATCGGGGAGGTCCTGCAGGCCGGCTGGGAGAAGGCCGGCGTTGACGTCAAGCTGAGCAACTTCGAGTGGGGCACGTTCCTCGACAAGCTCTCCAAGGGCAACAAGGGCAGTGGCAGCCAGCTCTTCCGCATGGGCTGGATCGCCGACTACCCGTCGATGGACAACTTCCTGTACCCCCTGTTCCAGTCGGACCAGGCGCGTACCGGCAGCTACACGTTCTACTCGAACACGGAAGTCGACAACATGCTGCAGGAGGCTCGCTCCACGCAGGACGCGCAGCAGCGGTACAATCTCTACCTCCAGGCCGAGAAGCAGATCCTCACGGACATGCCGGCCTCTCCTCTCTACTTCTACCGCGACTTCCGCGTCACCAACAATCGCATCGCCAACTTCGTCCACAACCCGATGGGCTTCACGGACATGTGGACCCTCTGGGTCAAGGCGGACACCGCCCAATGAACTGACCTGCTAGTTGCGTATGCAGGTGTGAATACCTAGACTGCACGCAGTCGTTGCAGTGGCGGCCCGCCGCTCTTGAGCGGCGGGCCGCCACTTGCGTTTCGGGTCTCACTCGAGGATGCCCCAGGGGTGAGTGCGAGAGGGGCTTTGAGGTAAGGTAGCTGCATGCTGTCGTACATCGTCCGACGCCTCATCCAGCTGGTGATCGTCCTCATCGGGGTCACGGTCATCACGTTCCTCATCATGTTCGCCATCCCCGGCGACCCTGCCCAGCAGCTCGCCGGCAAGAACGCGACCCCGGAGCGCATCGCCATCATTCGTACGCAGCTCGGGCTCGACAGGCCGATCTACGTGCAGTACTACAAGTTCGTCGGGCGTCTGGTGCGCGGCGACCTCGGCGAGTCATACCAGCTGCAGAAGCCCGTGCTCCAGATGATCAAGGAGAACGCGCCGAACACCATCCAGCTGGCGCTCGCCGCCGTGCTCATCGAGATGCTCGGCATCCCCCTGGGCATCTACTCGGCGCTGCGCCAGTTCACGTTCTGGGACACGACGCTGACGACCGCGGCGCTCATCATCTGGGGCATCCCGGTCTTTGTCCTCGGTCTCTTCATGCAGTGGCTGTTCGGCCTCAAGCTGTACCAGTGGACGGGGTACGACGTCTTCCCGCTGAGCAGCGGCGGCGACAACTTCCTGGGGGTGATCCCGGCATCCTGGGGCAGCCTCTCGACTCTCATCCTGCCGGCGGTCACGCTGGGCCTGATCGAGGTCGCCTACATCTCGTACATGCAGCGGGCCTCGATGCTCGAGGTGATCCGCGCCGACTACATCCGTACGGCTCGGGCCAAGGGCCTCTCCGAGCGTAAGGTGATCAGCAAGCACGCGTTCAAGAACGCCGTCATCCCGGTGATGACCATCGCCGGCATCGACCTCGGAGCCCTCATGGGCGGGGCCATCCTCACCGAGACCGTGTTCAACCGTCCCGGCATCGGCCTCATGATCTACCAGGCGATCGGTGCGAGGGATCTGCCGGTGGTCGCCGGCGGCGTCCTCTTCGCGACCATCATCTACGTGTTCGCCAACCTCTTCGTCGACCTGGGCTACGCCTACGTCGACCCGCGTATCCGGCTGGAAGGCTGAGGCATGGGCTTCGACGACCCGCGCACGCCCGGGCGTAGCTCGCTCGACGCCGACAGCGGCAATCTGATCACCACAGCCGACGGCCTCGACGGGCGCACCTCGAGCGAGGTGCTCACCGAGCAGCTCGAGCGGCAGCATGAGGAGCTCGGCGTCAGCAAGAAGCCGCTCACCCTGTGGGGCGACACGTGGCGCCGCCTCAAGCGCAACCACCTCGCGCTCGTCGGTCTCGGCATCATCCTCGTGTTCATGGCCGTCGGCCTGACCCAGGAGATCTTCAGCCTGACCGGCGTCCAGTACCGCGCCGACCCGGCCGGCGCCGGCAATGCCGGGGGCTATCTCGCGCCGTACAATCCCAACGCGACCAACTACGACCTCTCGCCGCAGGGACGTGGCACGCCGCCGTCGTGGTCACATCCGTTCGGCACCGACTACCTCGGGCGCGACGTGTTCTCCCGCGTCCTCGTCGCGACCCGCATCTCACTGCTGGTCGGCGTCATCGCCGTCGCCATCGCGCTCACCATCGGGCTCATACTGGGCCCGATCTCCGGATACTACGGGGGCTGGGTCGACTCCGTGATCATGCGTTTGGCGGATATCTTCTTCGCCTTCCCGTACATCCTGTTCGTGCTGCTCATCATGGTGGTTCTGGGGCCCGGGTTCGTGAATGTCTTCATCGCCATCGGCGTTCTCGGCTGGGCGACGTACGCGCGACTCAACCGCGGCTCGGTGCTCAGCGTGAAGTCGATGGAATACGTGGAGGCGGCTCGCGCGCAGGGCGCCAGCGACTTGCGCGTCATCTTCAGGCACGTCCTGCCGAACACGATGGCTCCGGTCTACGTCGCCATCGCCATGGGCGTCGGCGGCGCCATCGTCACCGAGGCGGCGCTCAGCTATCTCGGCATCGGCATCCAGCCGCCGAACGCCTCGTGGGGCAAGATGATCGCCGACTACCTGACGTATCTTCAGGCCGGTAGCTGGTGGATGGTCACCTTCCCCAGTATCGCCCTCACGATCACCGTCTTCGGCTTCATCTCATTCGGCAACGGCCTGCGCGACGCCACCGACCCCAAGCTCAAGGAATAGGCATGGCCGAACGACTGCTCGAGGTCAACGATCTCTCGACTCACTTCTTCACCTACGCGGGCGTGGTCAAGGCCGTGAACGGCGTGAGCTTCACACTGGACCGCAAAGAGACGCTCGGCATCGTCGGCGAGTCCGGCTCGGGCAAGACCGTGGCCGCTCTCTCGATCATGCGTCTCATCCCCGATCCTCCGGGCAAGATCGTCGCCGGCACCATCGACCTTCGTGGCCGCGACCTGCGCACGATCGACGACGAGGAGATGCGCCAGGTGCGCGGCAACGACATCGCGATGATCTTCCAGGATCCGATGACCAGCCTGAACCCCGTTCTCAAGGTGGGCAACCAGATCGCGGAGGCGATCATGCTCCACCAGGACAAGAGCAAGGGTGAGGCCTGGTCGCTGGCGGCGAAGCTGCTCGACCGGGTCGGCATCCCCGACGCCGACCAGCGCGTCAACCAGTATCCCTTCGAGTTCTCCGGCGGGATGCGGCAGCGCGCCATGATCGCCATGGCGATCAGCTGCAACCCCGACATCCTGATCGCCGATGAGCCGACGACCGCGCTCGACGTGACCATCCAGGCGCAGATCATCGACGTGATCCGCGAGATGCAGGATCGCTACGAAAGCGGCGTGATCGCGATCACGCACGACCTCGGCGTGGTCGCCGAGATCGCCGACAAGGTGATGGTCATGTACGGCGGGCGCACCGTGGAGTATGGGCCCGTGGACGAGATCTACTACAACGCCCATCACCCCTACACGTGGGGCCTTCTCGGCTCGCTGCCGCGGCTCGACCTGGCCGAGAAGACACGGCTCACGCCGATCAAGGGGCAGCCGCCGGACCTCATCGCGTTGCCGTCGGGCTGTCCGTTCGTCGGCCGCTGCGCCTACGAGCGCGGCGAGTGCCGTGACACCTGGCCTGAGCTCGAGATCGTCGGTCCTCAGCACGGCGTGCACTGCTGGATCCCCGAGGAAGAGCGCCTGGGCATCCGCGCGATCCTGCCTCGCTTCGAGAGTGCGGCATCATGAGCCTGCTCGAGGTGCGCGACCTGAAGAAACACTTCCCGATCAAGTCGGGAGTGCTGAAGCGCCAGACTGGCACGGTCTACGCGGTCGACGGCGTCAGCTTCTCTATCGAGAAGGGCGAGACGCTCGGTCTCGTCGGAGAGAGCGGCTGCGGCAAGTCGACGACGGGGCGCGCGCTGTTGCGCCTGATCGACGCCACATCGGGCAGCGTCGATTTCGAGGGTATCGACGTGATGCGTGCGTCGGGTGGCGACATGCAGAAGCTGCGCCGCGACATGCAGATCATCTTCCAGGACCCGTATGCGTCGCTCAATCCGCGGATGCACGTCCGGGACATCGTCGGCGAATCACTCAAGATCCATGGCATCGGCACCAAGGTCGAGCGCAAGAAGCGTGTCTTCGAGCTCCTGGAGACGGTCGGTCTCAGCGCCGAGCACGCCGACCGCTACCCGCACGAGTTCTCGGGCGGTCAGCGTCAGCGCATCGGCATCGCCCGCGCCCTGGCGCTGAACCCTAAACTCATCATCTGCGACGAGCCGGTGAGTGCGCTTGACGTGTCGATCCGCGCCCAGGTGATCAATCTGCTCGAGGACCTGCAGGAGGAGTTCGACCTCACGTACCTGTTCATCGCCCACGATCTCTCGGTGGTCAAGCACATCTCCGACCGGGTGGCCGTGATGTACCTCGGCAAGATCGTCGAGAGCTCCGACAGCCGCATCCTCTACGACCGCCCGCAGCATCCGTATACCGAGGCGCTCCTCTCGGCGGTGCCCATCCCGGACCCCCACACGGAGCGCGCCCGCAGGCGCATCATCCTCGAGGGCGACGTGCCCAGCCCCGCGAACCCGCCCAAGGGCTGCGTCTTCCACCCGCGCTGCCCGCGCGCCCGGGAGGTCTGTGCCCAGGCGATGCCCCGGCTCACCAGCACCGGGGGCGATGCGGGCGACAGGCATGAGGTCGCGTGCTACTTCCCGGCCCGGTTCGTCGGGGGCACGCGGGCCGTCTCGGAGGTGCCGTTCGAAGGCGCCCACCCCGAGCCGGCGGCCTGACCGCCGATCCCCCTCTCGTGGGCCGTATCTCATGGCGCCGGACGTGAGAACCGTCATCGGCCGGGTCCGACGCGTCTCTCGGCGTCGCCTTGAGCGGCCGGTCGTTCTCGCCGTCCTCACCCTCGTTGCCGTCGTTGCGGCCTCGGGCCTGGGGGCCGCCTGCGGCGGCGAGCGAGAGCCCGCTGCCGCGGTCGATGCCGTCGTCGCGAGGGTGAACGGACGTGAGGTGCGTGAGAGCGCCGTCGCCGCGGTGCGCGCCGAGGCGCGACTCCTGGGCGAGGAAGACGATGCGGCGGCCGCCCTCGACGAGGCGATCGAGCGAGGCCTGGTCGTCGCGGAGGCGGAGCGGCTCGGCGTGAGTGTCTCCGTCACGTCCCTCGACGAGAGAGAGGCGGCAGTCGTGGAGGACTACGGTGGCGGCGAGGCTCTTGAGACGGCGCTCGCCGCGGCGGAAATGACCGGCGCGCAGTTCCGCGCCGGTATCGAAGCGTCCGTCCTCGTCGAGGCGCTCGGCGCCGCGCGGTACCCCGGCCTCGAGAGCTCTCCCGCCGAAGCCAGACGCTACTACGAGAGTCGGCGCGACGACCTCTTCACCGAGCCGAGCGCGGTGGATCTCGGCGCGATCTTCGTGCGCAACAAGGGCATCGCCGGCAACGCCGTGAAGCGCCTGGAGGCGGGCCGCCCGTTCCAGGAGGTCTCGCGCCAGTTCAGCATCGACCCGCAGCTCAAGGACAGCGCGGGGAGACTCGGGTGGGTCGATCCGCGCTCTCTGCCGGGCGACCTCAGCGATGACGTCGCGAACCTGAGGCAGGGGCAGGTCTCCGAGCCTGTGGCCGGGTCCGGCGGCGTCTGGATCTTCAAGATCTACGATCGCCGGCCCGAGACGGTCGTGCGCTTCGAGGAGGTGCGCGACGACCTCATCGAGCAGCTGACTTCGCGCAAGCGTGGCCGGGCACTGGCGCGGTGGCTCGAACAGGCGGTCGAGCGCGCCGAGATCGAGCGGCTCTGATGCCGCCTTGGGCGGCCGGGCCGCCGGTTGCTATACTCGCCGCCGACAGTCCGGACCCGGAGGTCCCTCGTGCGTAAAGCGCTCATCATGCTCGCCGTGGTCGCAGGCGTCGTCCTCGTTGCGGGCGCGTTGAACAGCTCGGTCGCCTTCGATGTCGACTACGTCGCCGGCACGGCGGCCTCCGTGTCGCTCTTCTGGACATCCGTCGTCGTGGCTGCTCTCGTGTTCGTCGCGGGGGCCGCCGCGGCGTGGCTGGCGCTGTCCACGGTCGCCGAGAGACGCCGCAAGCTCGAAGCCGATCTGCAGGCGACGTACGAGCGCCTGCGCGAAGCCGAGGCGCTCGTCGTTCGGACGCAGCGCGACGCGGGGGCGGCCAAGGCCGCGGCGCGCGTTGCGGCAGAGGCGCAGGCCGCGGCCGCTGCGGCCGCCGAGGCCGAGGCTGAGACGAGGATCGGGACGGCGGACGAAGCCCCCACCGCGGTCGATGACTCCGCGGTCACGGTGGTCGCCGGCGAGACGTCGGGTCCCGGCGCTGCGCCCTCCGAGGAGACTGCCTCGGACGTCGCAACGGGGCCGGGCGAGGAGAGCTCGACCGCCGACGACGCCGAGCAGGCAGAAGCGAAGGCTCCGGCCGAGCCCGGGGAACTGCCGACCGCGGACGCGAACCAGACTGCCGTCACGGCCGTGCCCGACGCCGTGTCCGGCCGCGACGACGACTCCGCGCCGGCCGGGGAGGATCCGGCCGGGGGGCCGGCCGGCTGACCCGGTACACGACGTCCGTCGGCGCCGGGCGGTACACTGGAGCCGTGATGCACACGTGACCGTCCCCGGCTCCTGGCGCATTGCGCCGGCACCATACTCGCTCGTCCGCGAACTCGCCGCGGAGCTCGAGGTGAGCGAGGTGCTCGCGCAGATCCTCGTGAGAAGGGGCTTCCACGACGCCTCCGCGGCGCGCGCGTTCCTGCACCCCGACTTCCGCGTTCACAACCCATACCTGCTGCCCGGCGTGGCCGAGGCACGCCGGCGCATCGACCAGGCGCTCCGCCGCGGCGAGACCATCGCCGTCCACGGTGACTACGACGCCGATGGCATCACCGCCACCTTCCTCCTCGTGGGCGTGCTCCGCGATCTCGGGGCCGAGGTCCGCTGGCACCTGCCGAATCGTTTCAGTGAGGGCTACGGCGTCTCGGCGGCGGCCGTCGACGAGCTGGGCGCGGCCGGAGTCAAGCTGCTGGTGACCGTGGACTGCGGCATCAATGCCCGTGACGAGGTCGCGCGCGCCAAGGGGCTCGGCATGGACGTCATCGTCACCGACCACCACGAGCTCTCCGGAGACCCGCCCGACTGCGTCGTCGTGAGTCCGAAGGAGGGCGAGTACCCGTGCCCTCACCTGGCCGGCGTCGGGGTGGCGTTCAAGCTCGCGCACGCCCTCCTGGAGGAGCCGGGGGCGGAGCTCGTCGACCTCCCGCTCGCGCTGCGCGCGTACGCCGACCTCGTCGCGGTGGGGACGATCGCCGACGTCGTGCCGCTGGTCGGAGAGAACCGCGTACTCGCCGCCATCGGTCTCGGCCGCCTGCGCAGCTCCCCGCGGCCGGGGCTTGCGGCTCTGCTCGAGGTCGCCGGCGGCCGTCGGGACGCCGTGGACGCCGGTGTCGTCGGCTTCCGTCTCGGCCCGCGGCTCAACGCGGCCGGGCGCCTCGAGGACGCGTCTCTCGCGCTGGAGTTGCTCGGATGCGCCGATCGCGAGTCGGCGCTGCCCATCGCGCTGCGTCTCAACGAACTCAATCGCGATCGCCAGGCGATCGAGGCGGCCATGCTCGCCGCCGCCGTCGAGATGGTGCCCGATCCTCTCCCGGCGGCGCTGGTGCTCTCGTCGCCCGACTGGCATGAGGGCGTCGTCGGCATCGTCGCGTCGCGCGTAGCCGAGCGCTTCCATCGGCCGGCGATCCTGCTGACTGAGGGAGACGACGAGGCCAAGGGCTCAGGACGCAGCATCCCGGTCTTCGACCTGCTGGCCGCCGTGGAGCGGAGCTCCGGACACCTGCTCGCTTTCGGTGGTCATCGCGCCGCCTGCGGCGTGCGCCTGCGACGAGACGCCATCCCGGCCTTTCGCGAGGCCTTCGTCGCGGAGGCCGAAACGGCTCTGGACGACGACGACCTCCTGCGTGTCCGGCACGTCGACGCCATCGTCGGCGGCGACGAGCTCACGCTCGGCCTGGCCGACGAGCTCGAACTGCTGGCTCCTCACGGCTTCGGCAACCGGCAGGTCACGCTGCTGCTGCACGGCGCCGAGGTCGTGGCGCCGCGGCTCACGCGCGACAAGCGCCATGCGCAGTACAGGGTGCGCTGCGACGGCGCCTCCTGCCAGGCCATCCACTTCCGCTTCGACGATCTGGACGAGCTCGCCGAGCCCGGGCGTCACGACGTGGCGCTCGCGCTCACCAAGAACGAATACAACGGCGCCGTGAGTGCCCAGGTGCAGGTCCGCAGCCTCCACCGGCTGCGAGCTCCCGACGTCGACCTGTGCGCCACTCCGTGCGATCTCAGCTGTCGCGACCGGCTGCGCGGCGACGAGTTGTGGAGCCGGCTGCTGGGCGACGGGCTCTCCGGTGGGCTCTCGGCGGCCGGCGACGGCGAGCAGGCGGCCGCCGCGCTGCGCGCCGCCCGCGCGGCGGGCCGCATCGTCGACCGCCGCGGCCGCCCCGTCGTGAGCGCGCTGGCGGCACTGGCGGCCTCGGGCGAGCGCACGCTGGTGCTCGTGGCCGACGTGGGCGGCCGTCGCCCCCTCCTCCGCGGGGATGTGCTCTCACCCGATCTGGGCCGCTCGGCCGCCTACGTGCAGACGGCCTGCTCGGCGCGGGTCGCCTGGGCCGCCGAGGAGCCGGACGTCGTCATGGCGGGTCTCGACATCGCCGTCGCGCACCCGGAGCTCACGCGTTCCTTCACGCATGTCGTCTTCGCCGACCCGCCGCTGACCACGGGTGTGTGGGCCGCTGTGGTCGAGGCGGCACAAGGTGCGTGGGTCCACGCGCTCTGGGGGCCGGCCGAAGCGGCGTCCGTCGGTCGCTTCCGGGAGACCGAGCTCACGCTCGATCCCGTCATGCGGAGCGTCTGGCGGGCTCTCGACGCTGGGTCCGGCCGGTTTGACGAGGCGCTCGAGCAGGAACTCCTTGGGAGAGGAGCCGGTCTGGCGCCGCTCGGCGTGGTCGCCGCGGCGCTCCAGACTCTTCGTGGGGCGGGGCTGCTCATGGTCGCCGGCGCCGGCGGCTATCATCTCGAACGGCCACAGAGTAAGGTCGACGTCACCCGGACGGACGCGTACAGAGAATGGCACAGACGATCTCAAACACCAGACTTCCTGCGGACCTGCCTGACCGCGAGACTCTGACCCAGGTCCCCATCCGCTACGGGCCGCTGCTCGACGACCTCTTCGCGGCCGTCGCGGTGTACGACCCGGACGCCGATCGCGATCTCATCACCCGCGCCTTCGTCGCCGCGTGCATCCTGCACGGCCAGCAGAGCCGCAAGAGCGGCGAGGCATACATCCATCATCCGGTCGGTACGGCGCTCAACGCCGCCGAGCTGCAGCTCGACTCAGTGACCATCGCCGCGGCGCTGCTGCACGACGTCGTCGAAGACACCGGTACGCCGCTCGCCTGGCTCGAGGAGGAGTTCGGCGCTGAGATCGCGATGCTCGTCGACGGCGTCACGAAGCTCACCAAGATGCACTTCACCTCGCAGGAGGAGGAGCAGGCCGAGAACTACCGCAAGATGATCATCGCGATGGCCACGGACATCCGCGTCATCCTGATCAAGCTCTGCGACCGCCTCCACAACATGCACACGTTGTGCTACCTGAGCAAGCAGAAGCAGATCCAGAAGGCCAAGGAGACGCTCGAGGTGTACGCGCCTCTGGCGCACCGGCTCGGCATCCACAACCTGAAGTGGCAGCTGGAGGACCTCGCCTTCGCCTCGCTCCACCCACGCAAGTACCAGGAGATCCAGAAGTGGGTGGCGCAACGGCGCGCCGACCGCGAGGACTACGTCGGCGAGGCGGCCGGCTTCCTGCGCGCCGAGCTGGACACGGCCGGCATCAACGCCGAGATCACCGGCCGCGCCAAGCACTTCTACTCGATCTACGTGAAGATGAGCCGGGGCGGCAAGGAGTTCAACGAGATCTTCGACCTCACCGGCCTGCGCGTGCTCGTCGAGACGATCAAGGACTGCTACGGGGCGGTCGGCATCATCCACTCGGTCTGGAAGCCCCTCCCCGGGCGCTTCAAGGACTACATCGCGATGCCCAAGTTCAACCTGTACCAGTCGCTGCACACGACCGTGATAGGCCCCGGCGGCAAGCCGCTCGAGATCCAGATCCGTACCTTCGACATGCACCAGACCGCCGAGTTCGGCGTCGCCGCGCACTGGCTCTACAAGGCCCGCGGCGACCGCGACCAGGACAAGCTCGCGTGGCTGCACCAGATGATGGAGTGGCAGTCCGAGACCGGCGACCCGCGCGAGTTCATGGACACCCTGCGCGTCGACCTCTTCGAGGACGAGGTGTTCGTGTTCACGCCCAAGGGCGACGTCAAGAGCCTTGCCGCGGGGAGCACGCCGATCGACTTCGCCTACTCCGTGCACACCGACGTCGGCAATCACACCGTCGGCGCCAAGCTCAACGGTCGCATCGTGCCGCTGCACACGAAGCTGAGCAGCGGCGACATCATCGAGATCATCACGAGCAAGTCGAGCCACGGCCCGTCACGAGACTGGCTGGACATCGTCCAGTCGACGCGCGCACGTCAGAGGATCCGCCAGCACTTCCGGCGCGAGCAGCGCGAAGACTCCGAGCACTCGGGTCGTGACCTCCTGCAGGAGGTCCTCCGCCGCGAGGGTCTCCCGGCACAGAAGATCCTGACGTCCAAGGTGTTCGCCCAGATCTGCAAGGAGATCGGGTTCAAGAAGCCCGACGATCTCTTCGTGGCGCTGGGTTCCGGCCGCATCCCCGTCAAGACGGTCGCCAACAAGGTGATGCAGCGAGCCGGCACCATGAAGGAGGCGACGCCGCCGCCCGAGATGCTGCCGTCGCGGCCGGTGCAGGAGGTCGAGGAGCCGCAGGCGCTCTCGGGCGACTTCGGGATCGCCGTCGAGGGCATGAGCGACATCATGGTCCGCATGGCCAAGTGCTGTAAGCCCATACCGGGTGACGACATCGTCGGCTACATCTCGCTCGGCAAGGGCATCACCATCCACCGCAAGGACTGCAAGAACGCGCGCGCCCTCATGAAGAACCCGGAACGGTTCACCAAGGTGGGGTGGCAGGGCCTGGGCGACATGGCCTTCCGCGTCGAGATCATGGTCGAGGCTCTCGACCGTAACCACCTGCTCGAAGACCTCGCGCGCACGCTCTCCGACTCGGGGGTGAACATCATCGGCGGCTCCATGCAGACGCTGCCCGATGGCGTGGTACGCGACCGGTTCACGCTCGAGGTGGGCGACGTGCGCCAGCTCGACAACATCCTCGCCAACATCCGCAGCATCCACACCGTGTACGACGCCTATCGTGTCGTGGGCGGCTGACGCACGCCGTTCGTCACCGCGGGGACGTTGGGCGGAAAGACGGGTCCAGCACGTGCGCGGAGCCTCTGCTTCCGCCGGCGACGGGCGCGCGGTCGACCGTCTTCGCCGCCGTCTGATACCCTCACGCACGAACGTCGACCGCCCGAGGTAGCCGCATGCCCGACCCTCTCGAAGTCTTCGCCCTACCGCTCGGACCGCTGCAGGCCAACTGCTTCATCGTGGTCCGCGGCGAGGCCGGGCTCGTCATCGATCCCGGCGACGAGGCCGGTGTCGTCATCGAGGCCTTCACCGAGTTCGGCTTCGCGCCTGCCGCGGTGTTGGTCACGCACGGTCACTTCGACCACTTCGGGGGCGTGGCGCCGCTGGCGCGGCACTTCGACATCCCCGTGTACGTGGGTGAGGCGGACGCCGGGCAGATGGCCGACGGCGGCCTCGGTTCCATGGCCGGCTTCGACATCGAGCCGGTCGAGACGGCAACGACCATCGCCGGGGAGCAGTCGCTCGATCTCGCGATCCCGGTGCTCGCCGTTCCCACGCCGGGGCACTCGCGTGGCTCGTACACCTTTGCGATCGGCGAAGAGCATCTGTTCGTCGGCGACCTCCTCTTCCAGGGCAGCGTCGGGCGCACCGACCTTCCCGGCGGCGACATGGACGCCTTGCTCAACTCGATCGCGATGCTCGTGCGCCGCTTCCCTGCGGACGCGGCCGTCCACAGCGGGCACGGCCCGGACACGTCGCTGGGCCGTGAGCTCGCGCTCAACCCGTTCCTGTCGCCGCTCCGCTACGACCCCGAGTATCGCTGGTGAGCTCTCCGCGCGCCCCCAAGGGCACCTACGACCTGCTTCCGGACGACGCCGAGCAGCGTGACGCCGTAGTCGCGGCGGCTGCGCGGGTCTTCGCCGCTTACGGGTACCGGCACGTGGTCACACCCGAGTTCGAGGAGACGGGGCTGTTCGAGCGCGGCGTCGGCGCGGCCACGGACATCGTGCGCAAGGAGATGTACACCTTCACCGACAAGG
Source organism: uncultured Actinomycetes bacterium (assembly GCA_963709345.1). Lineage (GTDB taxonomy): Bacteria > Actinomycetota > Thermoleophilia > UBA2241 > UBA2241 > CAIXSE01. The sequence goes on along the minus strand of CAVPVX010000007.1, from coordinate 125,177 downwards.
GCGACCGCTCGCTCACGCTGCGCCCCGAGGGAACGGCCCCGATCTGCCGCGCCTACGTCGAGCACGGCATGCACAAGCTGCCCCAGCCGGTGAAGCTCTGGTACTACTGCCCGATGTTCCGCTACGAGAAGCCCCAGGCCGGCCGCTACCGCGAGCACTACCAGTTCGGCGCCGAGGCGATCGGTTCAGCCGAGCCCGCCGTGGACGCCGAGGTCATCACGCTGCTGGCGGCCATCTTCTCCGAGCTCGGCGTGGAGGGCGCCACCCTCACTATGAACAGCATGGGCGATGCGGCCTGCAGGCCGGCATACGTCGCCAAGCTGCGTGACTCCCTGCGCGAGCGCAAGGGCGAGCTCTGCGGCGACTGCGTCGAGCGGCTCGACCTCAACCCGCTGCGCACGTTCGACTGCAAGGTCGAGAGCTGCCGCGCGGTGCTCGACGAGGCTCCGCGCATCGGCGACCACCTGTGCGCGGACTGCCGCGATCACTTCGACGCCGTGCTGGCTCTCGTCCGCGGCGCCGGGCTGGAGCCGCAGCTCGACTTCCGTCTGGTGCGCGGCCTCGACTACTACACGCGCACCACCTTCGAGTTCAACTCCGACCGGCTCGGCGCGCAGAGCGGCGTCGGCGGCGGCGGACGCTACGACGGGCTCGTCGAGCAGATCGGCGGGTCTCCGACGGCGGGCGTGGGTTGGGGCAGCGGCCTCGAGCGCATCGCCCTGGCGATGCGCGAGCCTCTCGCCGTCGGCGGCACGCCCGACGTCTACGTCGTCTGCTTCGCCGACGAGGCGCGACCGGCGGCGTTCGCGCTGGCGCAGAGCCTGCGCGCCGCCGGCCTCGCCGCCGACCTCGACCTGGCCGGGCGCAGCCCCAAGGGCCAGCTCAAGCAGGCCGGACGCGCCGGCGCCTCGTTCGCCGCGCTCGTCGGCCTCGAGGAGCTCGACGAGGGAGCCGTGCGTCTGCGCGGGATGAAGGGCGGCGGGGAAGAGGACGTCGCCGCCGCCGAGTTGCCGTCACTGGTCGCCACACGGCTCGAGAAGGAGACCTGATGCTGCGCGATGCGTATCCCGGAGAGCTGCGCGCCGGTGACGTCGGCCGCGCCGTGAGCCTGGCCGGCTGGGTCGCTCGCCGGCGCGACCACGGCGGCCTCATCTTCATCGACCTGCGCGACCGCAGTGGCCTCGTGCAACTGGTGGTCGACCCGTCGCACGCCGCCGCCGAGCACGCGCTTGCCGAACAGGTGCGTCCTGAATACGTGCTCGGCATCCGCGGCGTGGTCGTCGCCCGCTCCACGGAGACGGTGAACCCGAACCTGCCGAGCGGCGACGTGGAGGTGCAGGTTGATGCTCTCGAGATCCTGGGCCGCGCCAAGACACCGCCCTTCGAGATCGAGAGCGCCGAGCAGGTCGACGTCGACGAGACCCTCCGTCTCAAGTATCGCTATCTCGATCTGCGCCGCGCCCCGATGCTGGCCAACCTCGAATTGCGGCATGCCGCGACGCAGGCGGCGCGGGCGTTCCTCAACGCGAACCGCTTCCTCGAGGTCGAGACGCCCGACCTGACGAAGTCCTCGCCCGAGGGCGCTCGTGACTTCCTCGTGCCCTCGCGCCTGCAGCCGCACCGCTTCTACGCGCTCCCGCAGTCCCCACAGATGTTCAAGCAGATCCTCATGGTGGGAGGTGTCGACCGCTACTACCAGTTCGCGCGCTGCTTCCGCGACGAGGACCTGCGCGCCGATCGCCAGCCCGAGCACACGCAGATCGACCTCGAGATGTCGTTCCTCACCGTGCCCGAGATCCGCGAGTTGCTCGAGGGCCTCATGACCGCGATCTTCGAGGGCGCGGGGGAGACCCCGCCCGCCACTCCGCTCCCGCGCCTCACGTACGACGAGGCGATGCTGCGCTACGGCAGCGACAAACCCGACCTGCGCTACGGCTTCGAGATCGTCGAGCTCAGTGAGACGTTCGCGGCGAGCGCGTTCAAGGTCTTCCGCGGCGCCGTCGAAGCGGGCGGCGTCGTGCGCGCGATCCGGGCGCCCGGCGGCGGTTCGCTCAGCCGGGCGCAGATCGACAGACTCACCGAGCACGCCAAAGAGCACGGCGCCAAGGGCATGGCCTACGTGTACGTCGAGGAAGGCCGCGCGCTGCGCGGCCCCATCGTCAAGTTCCTCGCGGAGGCCGAGCAGGCCGCGCTCGTCGAGCGCTGCGGCGGCGAGCCCGGCGACCTCATCGTCTTCGCCGCCGACGAGTCGCCCGTCGCCGCCGAGGTGCTCGGCGCCCTGCGCCTCGCCCTCATCGGGCTCCTCGCGCCCAGGCCCTCCGACCGCTGGGCGCTCCTCTGGGTAGAGGAATTCCCGCTGTTCGAGATCGACAAGGAGACGGGTGCGCTCACGTACGGCCACAACCCGTTCAGCCTGCCGACCGAGGCGACGATGCCGCTCCTCGAGAGCGACCCGCTCGCCGTGCGCGGCGCGCAGTACGACCTGGTGCTGAACGGCGTCGAGCTGGGCTCCGGTTCCCTGCGCAACCACGACGCCGTCGTCCAGCGCGCCATCCTGCGCGCTCTGGGTATGGACGACGCGCGTATCGACGAGGCCTTCGGCTGGTTCCTCGAGGCGCTGGACTACGGCGCGCCGCCGCACGGGGGCATCGGCCTGGGCTTCGATCGCATCATCATGCTGCTCGCCGGCGCCGACTCGATCCGCGACGTCATTGCCTTCCCCAAGACGTCCTCGGGCGGCGACCCTATGACGGCCGCGCCGGGGGCGGTCACCGCCGGTCAGCTCAAGGAGTTGCGCGTCCGCCTCGGGTAACCCCGCACCGCGCGCGGTACCGCTTCAGGCGCAGCACTCAAGCTTTTTGCAGGGCTGCCGACTAGTTTGTTGAATCAGTTGACGTTTGCTAGGATGCCGTGGCTCGACCTTGTTTGTGACCTCGCGGCATTCTCGAGCCAACACGAACACATCGGGAGCTCGTTCTTCGGACCATCCGTGGATGCGCCGGGAGAGCACCCACCTGCGATAGCAGGTTCGAGAATAATGCGAGCACGGCAAGGTGGAGCGCTTCTCTTCAGGAGGCCGGCATGGGGATCTTCAAACGGAACCGGACGTTCCTGCTCACCGCGGCGCTGATCCTCGTGGTGGGGGCGCTCCTGTTCGGCGGGGTCGTCGCCGTACGCGTTTTGGCGGCGGCTGAGGCGACCGCTCCCGCGGCGCTCGAAGCGCCCGATTCGTACAACACCGTCAGCAGCTACGGTATGACGGGCTACGCCCCTCTGACGATCGAGCCCACGGCCGAGACCCCGAGCTTCATCACGAAGCGGCTCGAAGAGAAGCGCGGCATCGTCCTCCTCGTCTACGTCAGCGGCGCTACCGACGACATGGAGATGCTCTCGTACTTCAACGACGTCAAGGCGAACTACGCGGCCGACAGCACGTTCCTCGCCTTCGAGGCGCGCGAGTCCAAGCAGTTGGGCGACACCCTGATGCAGTTGCGCGTCAGCGACCCGCCGATCCTCGCGATCATCCGCGGCGACGGCCAGGTGGCCCAGCTCTACACCGGCTGGATCGGCTTCGAAGTGATGGAGCAGGAGATCGCCGACGCCGTGCGCGGCCTCTGAGCTCAGGGCGCGCATCCCGAGGATCGTATGAGCGGCGCCCTCGGGGCGCCGCTTCCGTTTGACGGGGGGACGGGCGTGGTAGCATAATGCCAACCATTTCGGTTGGGATTCTTCCCGTCCGGCATCTGGAGCCTCGTGCGCATCACTTCACGCTGTGAGTACGGCCTGAGGGCCATGGTCTATCTGGCCCGCGAAGGCGACGCGCGGCCCGTCCCCCTGTCGGAGATCGCCGCGGAGGAGGGCATTCCCGCCGCCTTTCTCGAGCGGATCCTCGGGAGGCTGCGGGAGGGTGGTCTGGTCAAGGCGACGCGCGGCGCGGCCGGCGGATATCGGCTCGCCGCGGACGCCGCCGGGATCGCCGTGGGAGATGTGGTGACCACTCTGGATGGTCCGCTGGCCCTGGTGGAGTGCGTTCCCGACGGGGCCGCCTGCGAGCGCGCCGGGTCGTGTGCGTCGCGGGTGGCGTGGCGCAAGCTCGACAGTGCGATCAGCGGAGCTCTGAACAGCATCACTCTGGACGATCTGACGAGGGAGACGGTGTCTCGATGACGAGCGTGTACTTCGATCATGCGGCGACCACGCCGGTGCACCCCCGTGTCCTCGAGGCGATGCTGCCTTTCTTCAGCGAGGGGTACGGTAACCCATCGGAGCTGCACCGCCTGGGCCGCGTCGCGCGCGCGGCCGTCGACGAGGCTCGCGCCCGCGTGGCCGCCGCGCTCGGCGCCGGCGAGAAGGAGATCGTCTTCACCAGCGGCGGCACCGAGGCCGACAACCTCGCGCTGCTCGGCTACCTGCGGGGGTCTCCTCCCGGTCACCTGATCGTGAGCGCCGTCGAGCACCCTGCCGTCATGGAGCCGGCGCGGGCTCTCGAGCGCGCCGGCTGGGCCGTGGACCGCGTGCCGGTAGACGCTTGGGGAGTGGTCGATCGTGACGCCTACGAGCAGGCCTTTCGCAGCGAGACGCGGCTCGTCTCCATCATGCTCGCGAACAACGTGGTAGGGACGATCCAGCCGGTCGCGGAGCTGGCGCGCATCGCGCACGCCCGGGGCGCCGTCTTCCACACCGACGCCGTCCAGGCTGTCGGCGCGCTTCCCGTGGACGTGTGTGACCTCGGAGTCGACCTCCTGAGTCTGTCCGGGCACAAGCTGTACGGCCCCAAGGGCGTCGGGGCGCTCTACGTCAAGCGGGGGACGCGGCTCACGCCGATCGTCCACGGCGGCGGGCAGGAGCGCCGGCTGCGCTCGGGCACCGAGAACGTGCCCGGTGTCGTCGGGCTCGGTGAGGCGATGACGCTCGCCACGGAGGCGATGCCGGAGGCGCGCCCGCGTGTCGAGGCGCTGCGTGACGAGATCGTCCGGCGGCTGCACGAGAGCGTTCCGGACGTCACGCTGTTGGGGCACCCCACCCGGCGGCTCCCGGGGAACGTGGCCATCACGGTGCGCTACGTCGAGGGCGAATCCATGCTCCTGCACCTGGACGCTCAGGGATTCATGGTCTCGAGCGGCTCGGCCTGCGCGACCGGCTCGGAGGAGCCGTCGCCCGTGGTGCTCGCTCTGGGCGTGCCCGTCAAGGAAGCGCACGGGAGCCTGCGGCTCAGCCTCGGCCGGGGGAACACGACCGCCGAGGTCGAGGCGTTCCTCCAGGCGTTCCCGCCGATCGTCGAGAAGCTGCGGCGCATGAGCCCGCTCTACACGAAGGGATGACCGATGTACTCCGACTCCGTCATGGATCACTTCATCGAGCCGCGTAACGTCGGTGACATCGAAGGCGCCGGCGGGGTCGGCGAGATCGGAGACGGGACCTGCGGCGACGTCCTTCGGATCAGCATCGCCGTCGACGCTCACGACCGCATCACCGACGCGCGGTTCAAGACGTTCGGCTGCGGCGCCGCGGTGGCGACGTCGAGTATGGTCACCGTCATGGTGAAGGGCAGGACGCTCAAGGAGGCGGCGGCCATCTCCAACACCGACGTGGCCGAGGCGCTGGGCGGCCTGCCGCCGCAGAAGCTGCACTGCTCCAACCTGGCCGCCGATGCGCTCCACCTGGCGATCCGGGACTACCTGTTGAATGCCGGTCGCGAGGCCGAGGTCGTGGAGGTCCTCTCATCGTCCCCAAAAGCGCAGGCGCCCTCGTCGCGCTGAGCGGTGGGGTCGACAGCGCCGTCGCTGCGCTCCTGCTGAGCGGCGACGGGTGCGGCGTCGAGACCGCGACGGCGCGCCTGTGGCCCGGCTCGGACCGGCGGAGCTGCTGTTCGCCGGGTTCCCTTCAACGGGCGGCGCGGACGGCGGCGTCTCTCGGTCTGCGGCACCACGTGCTCGACCTCGAGGCTGCTTTCGAGGACGCCGTGGTGGGCTCCTTCGAGCGCGGATACCTGGGAGGCGAGACACCGAACCCGTGCGCTGCGTGCAACCCGCTGCGCCTGGCGGCGCTCGCCGGGCTTGCCGGCGAGCTGGGGCTCGCGCGGCTCGTCACAGGGCACTACGCGAGGCTCGTGTGGCACGCGGGCGAGCCCTTCGTGGCTCGCGCCGCCGACCGTCACAAGGACCAGTCGTACATGCTCTGGGCGGTGCCGCCGGACGTGCTGGCGCGACTGGAGTTCCCATTGGGAGAGCTGAACAAGACCGAGGTGCGCGCGCTCGCCGCCGCGGCCGGCCTTGAAGCGGCCGGTGAGCCGGAGAGTCAGGAAGTCTGCTTCGCCGTCGAGGGATACCAGCGGTTTCTCGACGCACGGGGGACCGAGCCGGGCGACGGCGACATCGTGGACGAAGCGGGCGCCGTTCTGGGGCGACACCGCGGTCAATGGCGGTACACCGTCGGACAGCGGCGCGGTCTGGGCGTGAGCGCCGAGTACGCGCTCTACGTGATCGAGCGGAGGGCCGCCGAGAACGAGGTGGTCGTCGGCGGCCGCGACCGCCTCGCCGTGCGCGCCGCGCGGGTTCGGGAAGTGGTCGATCGTGGTCTCGGCGACGGTGACGGGCTCTCCGTGCAGCTGCGCTATCGTTCCCCGGCGGTGCCGGTCGCCCGTTTGCAGCGTCGCGCCGACGGCGAACTCGCGGTGACGCTCGCCGAGGAGTTTTCAGGTCTCGCCCCGGGCCAGTCCGCGGTGTTCTACCGCGACGACCTCATCGTGGGCGGCGGCATCATCGCCGGCGGCCTGCCGGGCCGCGCCTGACGCGGTCGTTCCCGTGCCTGCCGAGCGCACGCGGTATGATACGCTTCGTTCACACTGACGCAGTTCGTTCTGCACGGAAGGAGAAGTGCATGGACTTCTCGTTCGCGACTCTCGCGATGAGTACCCCGACGATCGTTCTGAGCTACGCGGCGGCGTTCTTCTTCGTCGTCGTGGCCGTTGCCGCGGTGTACGCCCTCGTCAAGGCCGGCAAGACTCTGGAGAGGGTCGACAAGGTACTCGCCGACGTCGATCAGGAGGCGCTACCTCTGATGCAGAAGGCAGGCACGACTCTCGACGGCGTGAACGCCAACCTCGGCAACGTCGACCAGATCACCAAGGACGTCGCCGACATCACCGACAAGATCGACACCATGGCCAACGCCGTCGAGGGCGCCGTGACCACCCCGGCGCGCAAGGCCGCAGCCTTCAGCGCGGGGCTCCAGGGCGCCGTCTCCAGCTTCATGCGCCGTGACAAGGGCGCGAGCGCCGGCCGCGGAGCCGATACCGCCACGAGCTGGGCGGATGCGGCGGACGCCGCCGCCGACGCGGGCGCCGCCGCGCGTGCCTCGGAAGCGGCCGCGAGCGCGGCCGAGGAGACGATGAGCTCCGCCGCGGACGCCGCCGAAGACGCCGCCGAAGACGCCGCCGAAGACGCCGCCGAAGACGCCGCCGGCGCCGCCAAGGACGGGCCCGTCGGCGACGAGAAAGCCAAGGGCTGACACGTGGGATTCTCGACCAGACTGATCGCCGGCGGCGCCGTTGCCGGCCTCGCGCTCACGTACTACTTGCGCGACCGCCGCGCGTGTACCGGCGACGGCTACCTGCAGATCATGCGCCGGCTGCCGGGCGACGCCGCGCGGCTGATCGACGAGACCAGGGAGCGGGCCGCCCGCGCCTTCGCCGAGGGCGCGAGCGCGGCGCGCGATCGCGAGGCCGAGTTCAGCCGGCAGCTGCAGTCCGCGGGCGCTCCACCCGACGCTTGAGACAGGCCATGGCGGAGACGATCACCCTCGAGGTGCCGGCCGAGCTGCGCGCTCTGTCGACCGTGCGCATGGTCCTCGGCGGCATCGGCGACCGGCTCGAGTTCTCGCTCGAGGAGCTCGACGACCTGCTCCTTGCGACCGACCGGCTGCTGCAGGCGGTTCTTGAGGCGGAGCGCCCCGAGCGGCTCACGGTGGCCATGGAGGTCGGCGACGGCGTCCTGCGTCTCGCCACCGGCGTCTTTCGTACCGACGATCTCCGCGTGCAGGTCGGGAGCACTCCCGGTGGCTGCATCGACCTGTGTGTCTTGCTGCGCCGTCTCATGGACGACGTCTCGGTGGAGGATGTGCCGGGCGGGTTCAACGTGGTGCTGGTCAAGCGCGGCACGGGGAGCGGCGCGTGAGTCCACGCGACGACAAGCGAGTCAGCGACCCGCTCGACCTCCAGGCGCCGCCCGGCCAGGCGCGCGGGGTGCACCCCGATGACGACGAGGCGGCGCCGGGCGCCACCGGACCGACGCCCGACCCCAAGGGGCGGGGGCGCGACGACTCGGAGAAGCTGGACCAGTACCTGCTGCGTCGGTACCACCTGCACGGCGACCGTATGGCGCGCGAGCAGCTCATCACCATGTACCTGCCGCTGGTGCGCTCGCTGGCGCGACGCTACGCCTCGCGCGGCGAGCACTTCGACGACCTCGTCCAGGTCGGCGCCATCGGCCTCATCAAGGCCATCGACCGCTTCGACCTCAGCCGCGGCGTCGAGCTCACGACATACGCGACGCCGAACATCGTCGGTGAGATCAAGCGTTACTTCCGCGACAAGGGTTGGTCGGTACGCGTCCCCCGAGGGCTGCAGGAGCTCAACATCCGCCTGAACAAGGTGATCGACGAACTGGTCCCCAAGCTGCAGCGCTCGCCGACGATCAAAGAGCTCGCCGAAGCGGCCAGCGCCACGCCGGAAGAAGTGCTCGAGGCTCTCGAGACGAGCCAGGCGTACAACTCGGTCTCGCTGCAGGCGTCGCCCAATGGGGAGTCGGGCGAGGAGGACGCCGGTCTCATCGACTACCTCGGCGGTGAGGAAGAGGCCTACGACACGATGGAAGACCGCACGACGCTCGCGCCGGGCTTCGCGAAACTCGACAAGCGCGAGCGGTACATCTTGCACCTGCGCTTCTTTGAGGGGCTCACGCAGAGTCAGATAGCCGAGCGGGTCGGCATCTCGCAGATGCACGTCTCGCGTCTCATCCGGCGCTCACTCGAGAAGCTGCGCGACGAGATCGGGGACCTCGACAGCCCGCCGGCCGGGCAAGCCCCCGACGCAGGCTCCCGCTAGACCACCTCTACACGCGGAGGGATCCCCCGTGAACGCTGCCGACATCCGCGACCTGTACCGACGCTTCTTCGTCGACCGTGGCCACCTTTCCGGCGAGCCTGCGAGCCTTGTGCCCGCCGGTGACGCCAGTGTCCTCTTCACCACCGCCGGCATGCAGCAGTACAAGCCGTACTTCCTCGGCGTCGGGGCGCCGCCGTGCACCCGCATCACGACCTGCCAACGCTCCTTCCGCACCTCGGACATCGAGAACGTGGGGAAGACCGCGCGTCACCTGACCTTCTTCGAGATGCTCGGCAACTTCTCGTTCGGCGACTACTTCAAGACGGAGGCCATCGCCTGGTCCCTTGAGCTCTCCGACCTGCTCGGCATCGACCGCGGCAAGGTGTGGGTGAGCGTGTTCGGCGGCGACGACCAGGTGCCGGGCGACGAAGAGGCCGCGGAGTTGTGGCGTTCGCACGGCTTTCCCGACGAGCGCATAGTTCGGCTGGGGCGCGGCGACAACTTCTGGGGCCCCGCCGGCCCGACGGGACCGTGCGGCCCGTGCTCCGAGCTCTACTACGACTTCGGGCCCGAAATGGGCTGCGACGACCCCGCGTGCAGGCCGGGCTGCGACTGCGACCGCTATCTCGAGTACTGGAACCTGGTGTTCGTCCAGTTCGACATGGACGAGTCGGGCGCGCTCACGCCGCTGGCGAAAGGCAGCATCGACACCGGGATGGGGCTGGAGCGCATCGCCAGCATCTGTCAGGGCGTGACGAACGTCTTCGAGACCGATCTCTTCGCGCCGCTGGTGGCGAAGGGAGCGGAGCTGGCGGGCGTCGAGCCTGCGGCCTCACCCACCGTCACCCGCGCTCTGCGCACCATGACGGAGCACGCGCGGGGCGCCGCCTTCCTCATCATGGACGGCGTGCTGCCCGGCAACGACGGCCGCGACTACGTGCTGCGGCGGATCATCCGCCGGGCCGTCCAACAGGGCGTCTCCATCGGCGTCGACCGCCCGTTCCTCACGACGCTCGTGGGTGAGGTGGTCGGGATGATGGGCGCCGCCTATCCGGAGCTGGAGGCGGCGCGCCCCGAGATCGAGCGTGTGATCGGCGAGGAAGAAGTGCGCTTCCGTCGCACGCTCGACCAGGGTATGGGCATCCTGGACGAGGCCCTGCGGCGCGCCCGCGACGCCGGCACCGAGCTTCCCGCCAAGGTCGCCTTTGAGCTGCACGACACCTACGGCTTCCCCTTCGACCTCACGCGCGAGATCGCCGCCGAGCAGGAGATGACCGTCGACGAGGAGAGCTTCGAGCACCTCATGGACGAGCAGCGCCGGCGCGCCCGGGCGGCGCAGAAGGAAGGCGCCTTCGCCTCGGGCCCCGGTGAGCTGGAAGAGTTCCAGCGCCGCAACACCGAGGCGATCGCCGAGTTCGTCGGCTACGAGCGCCTGGAGGTGTTCACGGTGATCCGTGCCTGCGAGGAGCTCGCCGATGGCAGGGTCGCAGTGAAGCTGGCCGAGTCGCCCTTCTACGCCGAGGGAGGCGGGCAGGTCGCCGACACGGGCTGGATCCACACCGACTCGGGCAAGCTCGAGGTCGAGAGCGTCGTGCGCTTCGAGAACGACCAGGTGATCGTCGCGCGCCCCGTTGAGGCCGCCGTGATCGCCGGCGAGCGCGCCAAGGCGATGGTCAACGCCGTGCGCAGGCACCAGACGGCCTGCAACCACACGGCCACGCACCTGCTGCACAACGCCCTGCGCATCGTGCTCGGCGGCAACGTCCGGCAGGCCGGCTCCTACGTCAATCCCGAGCGGCTTCGCTTCGACTTCTCGGTGCGCGATACGCCGACCGCGGAGCAGCTCCGCCAGGTCGAGGACCTGGTGAACCGGCGCATCACCGAGAACCACCCGGTGCGGCCGTTTGTCACGACGCGCGAGTACGCGACCGAGATCGGCGCCATCGGCCAGTTCGAGGAGAAGTACGGGGAGTTCGTGAGGGTGCTCGAGATCGACGATTTCAGCCGTGAGCTGTGCGGCGGCACGCACGTGTCGACGACCTCGCAGATCGGCCTGTTCAAGATCATGTCGAGCCAGTCGGTGGGCGCCAACACGCGCCGCATCGAGGCGATCACCTCGGCTGCGGCTGTCGACCACTACCGCGGGCTGGAGCACGAGTGGGAGGCGCTGGCCGGAGCGCTGGCTGTGCGTCCCGATCGCGTTCCGGCCGGCGTCCAGAAGCTCAGCGCCCAGGTCGCGGACCTGCAGAAGAAGCTCAAGGCGGCGGAGAGCGGCGAGCGGCGCGACCTCGCCGGCGAGCTGCTCGCCGGCGCCGACGAGATCGAGGGTCTCGCCGTGGTGGCCGCGGCGCCCGAGGTGGACGCGGCCGACGATCTGCTCACCCTTGCCGACGAGCTGCGCGCCAAGCGGCCGGACTCGGTGCTGGTGCTCCTGGCCGACGTCGACGGCCGGGCGGTAGCCGTGGTCGCGGCCGGTGACGCGGCCGTGGGGCGCGGCGTCAAGGCCGGCGACGTGATGAAGGCCATGCTGCCCGCGATCGGCGGCAAGGGCGGCGGCAAGCCCACGCTCGCTCGCGGGGGTGGCCCCGACATCGGCGGCATCCCGGCGGCGCTCGAGGCCGGGGCTGCGGCGGTGCGGAGCGTCCTGGGCGGCTGAGGTGAAGGTCCTCGCCCTGGACCACGGCACGGTGCGCACCGGCGTCGCCGTCTCCGACGAGACGGGGACGTTGGCGCGGCCGCTCACGGTCGTGGAGCGTGTGGGCACCGACGCCGGCTTCGCCGCGCTTCTGGTGCTGGTGGAGGCTGAGAAGCCCGGACGCGTCGTGGTAGGCTTGCCGCTGTCGCTCGACGGCGGCGAGCATGGGCAGGCGCGTCTGGCCCGGGCCTTCGCGGACCGGCTGGCCGCCGCCCTCGACGTGCCCGTCGATCTGTTCGACGAGCGTTTCACGTCCACGCTTGCCGACCAGCGCGGCGGCAGCGCGGCGCGCGATGCGCGCGCGGCGGCCACGCTGCTCGAGGACTATCTCAGGATGGCGGATGACCGGATATCATGAGGAAGAGGGCGCGCCGCAGGCGCGCCGCTCCATCTACCGATCCGAGATGTCGTTCGTCGGCGACGATCCCGGGTTCGAGCGCCGCCAGTCGAGCCGGCGCGGGTCCGGCAAGCGGCGCCGGCGCGGCCGGCTGCTCGGGTACCTCCTCGTCGCGATCCTCTCCCTGGTCCTCGGCCTTGGTGTCGGCTACGCCCGCGCCTACTTCTCGGACGGTGAGATCGGGGCCACCGTGACCGTCGTCGTCAAGGAGGGCGAGAACCTCGGCAGCATCGCCGCCCAGCTCGAGGACAAGGGCGTCGTCAAGCACGCGCGCGCGTTCGTGATCAGGGCCGAGTCCGACGGCTACGCCACGCGCTTCATGCCCGGCACTTACACATTGCGCGTCAACGAGCCGTATCCCGAGCTTGTTGCCAAGCTCCTGCAGGGGGTCAAGCCGCCCTCGGTCAAGGTCTCGATCCCCGAAGGAACGACGCTCGAGCAGGCGGCGGCGATCGTCGCCGAGGGAGTCCCGTCGATCACCGCCGGCAAGTACCTCACGGCGGCGCGCGACGATCCGCAGCCTTTCGAGTTGCAGGGCTACAAGAAGGGCGTGACGCTCGAAGGCATGCTGTTCCCGGCGACCTACGAGGTGGACCCGAAGGCCAAGGCAAGGAGCATGGTCGCCACGCAACTCGACGCGTTCACGGCGAACTTCGACAAGATCGACCTGGCGCGGGCCAAGGCGGCCAACCTCACCGAGTACGACGTGGTGATCATCGCCTCGATGATCGACCGCGAGGCTATGGTCGCGGCGGAGCGCCCTGTGGTGGCGGCGGTCATCTGGAACCGGCTCCGCAAGGGCATGCTCCTGCAGATCGACGCCACGATCCAGTACGCCCTCGGCGAGACCAAGCCGCTGCTCACCTTCGACGACCTCAAGATCGACTCACCGTACAACACCTACAAGCATGAGGGCCTGCCGCCCACGCCGATCTCCAACCCCGGCAAGGCCGCGCTTCGGGCGGCGGCGGACCCGGCGGATGTGGACTACCTCTACTATGTGGCTCGCAACGACGGCACGGGGCGGCACTACTTCTCCACGTCGTACGATCAGTTCCTCGCCGACCAGGCGAAGGCGAACGCGAACGCCAACGCCGATTGAGGCGCCGCCGGGCAGGAGCGTGACGGGGCGCGACTAATGGTAGAGGGCGCCCGGCACGGTCCGGCGCGGAATTGAGGGGGCCACCACGGTCACGGGCACCACACAGGTCATCGGCATCATCGGCGACCCCGTAGCGCACTCGCTGTCGCCGCGGCTCCACAACGCCGCCTTCGAGGCGCTTGGACTCGACTACGTCTACGTGCCCTTCTCGGTACGCGCCGCCGGCGTCGGCGCCGCGATGCGGGGCCTCGCGGCCCTGGGCTGCCGCGGCGCCAACGTCACCATCCCGCACAAGGGCGCCGTCCTTCCCTATCTGGATGAGGTGACCGGGGACGCGCGGATCGTGGAGGCCGTGAACACGATCGTTGTGGACGACGGCCGCCTTAGCGGGTCCAACACCGATGTGGAGGGCGTGCGAGGAGCCTTGGCGGAGGTCGTGGGAGACACGCTGCGCGGCGAGCCGGCGCTGATCCTCGGCGCCGGAGGAGCGGCGCGGGCCGCGGCGCTGGCGCTGGCGCGCATGGGCGCCGCGCTCACGCTCGTCAACCGCACTCCCGGAGCGGCCGAGCGTCTCGTGGAGTTGATGGCCGCAGGCGTTCCGGGCGCCGTGTGCCGGATCCAGGCGTTGTCTTCGCTGACGGCCGCCGACGTCGCGGCGCACCGGGTGGTGGTCAACGCGACGCCGCTGGGGATGCCGGGCGAAGGTAAAGTCCCTGCGCTGCTGGCCGATACTGTAACGGCGGGGCAAATCGTCTTCGATGCGGTATACACCACCGCGCCGACCGACTTGCTCGCTGTGGCGCGGGCTCGCGGGGCCACGGTGGTCGACGGCGTCGAGATGCTGGTGAGGCAGGCCGCCGAGGCGTTCACGCTGTGGACGGGCATGCCGGCGCCGCTGGAAGTGATGCGAGATGCAGTCCGATGATGACAGAGTGACCGACAGTACCGGCAGAGGCATTCTGACCGGCGACGGAGGAGACGAGCTGGAACCGCTCATGGGATCGGCCGAACGACCCAAGGACGCGGCCCCAACGGTCGTCGCCGTCGGCGACGCCGTGGACGACTTCCTCCGGGAAGACGCGGGCCCGGCCGGCGGGAACGGGACGCCGGCCGCCGAGTCCGTGCCCGGCGGCGAGGAGCCCCATGCGGTGACGGCAGACGACGTCCTTGAGAGCATCGTGCGCAGCGAACGCACCAGCAAGCTGCGTCTCGGCGACATCCTCAAAGAGATGGGCCTCGTGACCGAGGAGCAGGTCACGCAGGCGCTCTCCCGCCAGAAAGAGACGCGCAAGCGTCTGGGCCAGATCCTGCTCGAGGACGGGATCGTCACGCAGCTGGATCTGAGCAAGGCGCTGGCGAGCAAGTTCGGCGTCAGCTTCCTCGACCTCACGGCGACCCGCTTCGACGGCGCCGCGACCGCCTACATCGACGAGAAGCTGGCGCGCCGCTACGGGGCGCTGCCGGTGCGCTTCCTCGACGACGGCACGCTGCTGGTGGCGATGGTCGACCCGCAGAACCTGCAGGCCCGCGACGACCTCGCGATCATCACCGGGTTCCAGATCCAGCCGGCGATCGCCAGCGAGGAGGACGTGTACACGGCGATCGCGCGCATCTACCGCTCCAGAGCCGACATCGGCGAGAGCGCCGACGAGCAGGCGCAGGCGGAGATGGCTGAGGAGTCGCTCACCGACATCCGTGACGCGACCGACGAGGCGCCGATCATCAAGCTGGTGAACTCCGTGATCGCGCAGTCCGTGGACGACGGGGCCAGCGACATCCACTTCGAGCCCCAGGCGAAGGAGCTCGTGATCCGCTTCCGCATCGACGGCGTGCTCCACGAGATCATGTCGATCCCGAGACGCATGCAGGCCGGCGTGCTGAGCCGCCTCAAGATCATGGCCGAGCTCGACATCGCCGAGCGCCGCGTTCCGCAGGACGGCCGCATGGGGCTCATCGTCGGCGGCAAGCCCATCGACATGCGTGTGGCCACGCTGCCGACGGTGTACGGCGAGAAGGTCGTCATGCGCCTCCTCGACAAGAGCAACGTGATGCTCAACCTCGAGGACCTGGGCTTCAGCGAGAAGGCGCTCAAACGCTTCCAGAAGTCGTTCACCAAGCCGTACGGCGCGATCCTCGTCACCGGGCCCACGGGCTCCGGCAAGTCGACCACGCTCTACGCGGCGCTGAACATCCTCAACAATCCCGAGAAGAACATCATCACGGTCGAGGACCCGGTGGAGTACCGCCTCACCGGCATCAACCAGGTGCAGGTGAACACGCGCGCCGGCATGACCTTCGCCGCGGCGCTGCGCTCGATCCTGCGCTGCGACCCAGACATCGTGATGGTCGGCGAGATCCGCGACCGCGAGACGGCGCAGATCGCCGTCGAGTCGGCGCTCACCGGCCACCTCGTCCTGAGCACGCTGCACACCAACGACGCCCCCGGGGCGCTCTCGCGCCTCACGGAGATGGGCATCGAACCCTTCCTGACGTCGTCGGCGGTCGACGCCGTGTTGGCGCAGCGCCTGGCACGGCGTCTGTGCTCCAACTGCAAGGAGCCTTACACGGCCACCAAGGAGATGCTGCGCAAGAACGATTTTCCGCCCGAGGTTTGTGACCGGGATGACGTCGTTCTGCACCGTGCAAAAGGCTGCTCGAGGTGCAACAGTACGGGCTACAAGGGCCGGCTGGGGCTCTACGAAGTGATGATCGTCAGCGAGGCCATCCGCAGGCTGACGGTCGAACGCAAGAGCGCGGACGAGATCAGCCGCGTGGCCGCGGCTGAGGGGATGAAGTCACTGCGCGAGGACGGCATCGACAAGGTGCTGCTCGGCATGACTTCGGTGGAAGAGATCGCCCGCGTGATCATCTGATCCGATCTGGCAACCTGCGTGTGAGGAAGTGAACATGGACCTGGTCGACGTTCTTCTCGAAGTCCTGGAACGGGACGCGAGCGACCTGCATCTCTCGGTGGGGTCGCCGCCGATCATCCGCGTCAACGGCGTGCTCGAACGCCTCGACTACCCGCGGCTGTCGGCCAACGACACGCGCGAGCTCGTGTACAGCATCCTCAGCCAGGACCAGCGCCAGCGGCTGGAAAACGAGTGGGAGATCGACTTCTCCTACTCGGTCCCCGGCCGCGCCAGGTTCCGCGTCAACGCCTACTTCCAGCGCAACTCCCTGGGGGCGGCCTTCCGCCTGATCCCCATCGACATCAAGCCGCTCGAGCAGCTCGGCCTGCCGCAGATGCTGCACGACCTCACGCGCAAGCCGCGCGGCTTCGTCATCATCACGGGGCCCACCGGCTCGGGCAAGAGCACGACCCTCGCGGCGATGATCGACGAGATCAACGAGACCCGCGACGAGCACATCATGACGATCGAGGACCCCATCGAGTTCCTCCACCGGCACAAGAAGTGCATGGTGAACCAGCGCGAAGTGGGCGCGGACACCAAGAGCTTCAACCGCGCCCTCAAGAGCGTGCTGCGCCAGGACCCCGACATCATCCTCGTCGGCGAGATGCGCGACACCGAGACGATGGCGACGGCGCTGACCGCCGCCGAGACCGGGCACCTCGTCTTCGCGACGCTGCACACGCAGGACGCGCCGCAGACGATCGACCGCATCATCGACGTGTTCCCGCCGCACCAGCAGGAGCAGATCCGCGTCCAGCTCAGCACCACACTGATGGGCGTGTGCACCCAGCAGTTGCTGCCGACTCGCGACGGCAGGGGCCGCTGCGTCGCCTGCGAGATCCTGGTGCCGACGCCGGCGGTGCGCAACCTGATCCGCGAGGGCAAGACGCACCAGATCTACTCCGTGATGCAGACGGGCACCCAGTTCGGCATGCAGACCATGGACGCTTCGCTCGCCGACCTCGTGCGCCGCGGCATCATAACGCGGGACCTGGCCAAGAACCGCTCGAGCACGCCGGCGGACTTCGAACGGCTGCTGGGGCAGCCCGCCGCCGTCGCCGGCCGCTGAGCGCTGCAGGATTCGCGGCCGGGGCCGATAAGAGAGACAAGTGAACGCCAGTCGTCGAAGGGCGCGCCGGGATGACCGGCCGCCAAGGGGGCGTCAAGGGAGCAATGGCTAACTTCACCTACAAGGCGCTCGACGCCCGCGGCACCCAGGCCAGCGGCGAGATCGAGGGCGAGACCAAGGTCGCCGCTGCCGCGGCGCTGCGCAACAAGGGCTTCACCGTGCTCGACCTCAACGAGGTCAAGCAGGGGCTGGGCAGCATCCAGATCGGCGGCCGCATCAAGGCCAAGGATCTCACCGTCTTCTCGCGCCAGTTCGCGACCATGGTCAACTCGGGCCTCTCGATGCTGCGCTGCCTCTACGTGCTCGAGGAGCAGACGCCGAACAAGAAGTTCGCCGTGGTCATCGGCCAGATCCGCGCGGACGTGGAGGCCGGCATCAGCCTCTCGGACGCACTGGAGAAGCACCCCAAGGTCTTCAGCCGGCTCTACGTCAGCATGGTCCGGGCCGGCGAGATCGGCGGCATCCTCGACGAGGTGCTCAACCGCCTCGCCGAGCAACTCGAGAAGGAAGACGCGATCCGCCGCGCCGTCAAGTCGGCGATGGTGTACCCGGTGCTCATCGGCAGCTTCGCGATCCTGGTGCTCATCGGCATGGTGCTGTTCCTGATCCCGATCTTCGCGGGCATGTACAAGGATCTCGGCGACGCGCAGCTGCCGCTGCTCACGCGGATCATGGTGAGCATCTCGGGCGTGTTCCGCAGCTGGTGGGGCGCTGATCGTCTTCGCTGGCGATCATCGCCCTCATCTGGGGCCTGATCCGCCTCAAGCACACGGATCGCGGCCAGCACGTGTGGGACCGCTTCAAGCTGCACGTGCCCATGGGCATCGGCGAGATCGTGCGCAAGCTGGCCGTGGCGCGCTTCTCGCGCACACTGGGCACGCTCGTCAGCTCCGGCGTGCCCATCCTCCAGGCCATCGAGATCACCGGCCAGGCGGCCGGCAACGTGGTCATCGAGGACGCGATGGTCAACGTCCAGACCAGCGTCAAGGAGGGCCAGTCCATCACCGAGCCGTTGAGCCAGTGTCTCGGTGTTCCCCCCCATGGTCACGCAGATGATCTCGGTGGGGGAGGAGACCGGCTCGCTCGATGCGATGCTGAGCAAGATCGCCGACTTCTACGAGGACGAGGTCAACGCGAGCATCAAGTCGCTCACGTCGATCCTCGAGCCCATCCTCATGCTCGGCGTCGGCGTCATCGTCGGCACCGTCGTGATCTCGATGTACCTGCCGATCTTCAACATGATGAACATCGTCAAGTAGACCCCGGGGGGTGGCGTGGAGAACGAGCAGCTCCTCGCCGCCTACGCGGAGACGGGCTCACCGGCGGCGCTCGACCAGGTCGTGCGCCGCAACCAGAACCTGCTGCACCACATCCTCAAGCGCTTCTCGTACGCGAGCGAGCCCTACGAGGATCTGCTGCAGGTCGCCAATCTCGGCCTGATCAAGGCGGCCCAGCGCTTCGACGCGCGGCGCGGCGTGCGCTTCAGCACCTACGCCACGGCGATCGTGGACGGCGAGCTGCGTCACCACCTGCGCGACTCGCTGCTGCTGCGCCAGCCGCGCTGGGTCAAGAAGGTGTACGGCCAGATCCAGGGGAAATCCAGCGAGCTCTCGCACAAGCTCGGCCGGCCGCCGGAGGTGGCCGAGCTCGCCGAGGCGCTGAACATCAACGAGGCCGGCATCCTCGAGGTGATGAACCTCTACTCGCGCATCCAGCTCCACAGTCAGGACGAGCCGTTCACACCGGACGAGCTCCAGGCCGAGGCCGACCCGGGCATGGTGCACTCGGTCCGCCAGGCGTCGTTCGCGCTCCCCATAGAGGACCGCATCTCGCTGTACGCGGCCATGGACCGGCTCTCCGCCTTCCAGAGGCGGCTCATCTACCTCCTCTTCTTCAAGGACCTCACGCAGAGCGAGGTGGCGGAGGAGCTGGGGCTCACGCAGAAGAAGGTCTCGCGCGAGTCGCATCAAGGCGCTCGGGCGGCTCAAGGAAGTGCTCGGCCGCAAGGTCTTCTGAGACGCTCCCTAGACGTTCGTCCTAGTCCGCGGCGCACCGCGTGGGGCAGAGTGTTGTCAGAACAGTAAAGAGTTGCGGCGAACTGCCGAAGTATGTGTCTAGGAAACCGGCGAGGAGGCACTATAGGAGGGAAGGCGCAAAGGGCAAACCACTTGCGAAGGTGGGGCGCAAAGCCACAGGACTCCCCGAGTCGGCTGGGCTACCGCCACTGAGTTTCACACCTCGCAGCCTGTGGTGCCCGGAGTTCCGGAGCCCACAGGCTCTTTTTGTGGGGCGCCGCGGGAGCAGGAGGACCAGGCCCCGCGGTGGAGCACCAGGCCAGAGTCAACGTCAGAGAAGTCGTACCGAGAGGAGACCAAGACATGAAGAGGTTCCGCAAGAGCCAGAAGGGTTTCACCCTCATCGAGCTGCTGATCGTGATCATCATCATCGGCATCCTCGCCGCGATCGCGATCCCGATGTTCCTCAACCAGCGTGAGAAGGCCAAGGACGCCGGCGTCAAGGAAGGCGTCCACGCCATCCAGATCGGCGTCCAGAGCTCGCCGTCGACAACAACGACGTCTATCCGACTGACGGCCGCCATGGTCGCCGCGGTCACTCGCTGAGCTCGACCCGTGGCCGGACAACCCGTTCACCGGCGGCGCCATGGCGAACGCGGGTACGCTGGGCAACTTCACGTACGTGTCTGCCGCTGGGACTGACTACACCCTCCTTGGGGTGACTGACGGCGGGCAACTTCGTCGTTCGCTGAGTCCTGATCGCTAGCAGGCAAGAAGCTGCGTGTGAAGGGGCGGGGCCGCGAGGCCCCGCCCTTCTGCGTTCCTTCGTCCGCAGTCCACGCGCAGGACTGCGCGCGGTCCGTGGCGAACATCCGGACGCACCGGGCGCCCAGAGGCTGCGGCGCCCGGCGGCTCCGGCGGCAGACCCGGGGCAGTGCCGTACGTGACGATGGACGCGAGAGGTGGCTGCGAGAGTGACGACGCAGGACGGTCAGGCGATCGAGTCGGGCGCGGCGACGGGCGCGCAGGGTCAGGTCCGGCCGTGCTCGATCAGCGGTCTGCGCAAGACCGTCCACGTGGGGTTCCGGCGACGCGCCGTCGAGATCCTGAGGGGCGTCGATCTGCAGGTGGACCACGGCGCCGTGTTCGGCCTCCTCGGGCCCAACGGCGCCGGCAAGACGACCACCGTCAAGGTCGCCCTCGGGCTGATGCGGCCCACGTCGGGCACGGTGGATCTGGGCGTCGGAGGGCCTCGCGCACGTCGGCTACCTGCCCGAGAACCCGTACTTCTACGACTACCTCTCCGGGCGCGAGTTCCTCGGCTTCTGCGGCCGGCTCTTCGGCCTCGAGGCGGGCGCGCGCCGGGAGCGGGTGGACGGCCTGCTCGCCGACGTGGGCCTCGAGGCGGCTGCGGATACGCATCTGCGCAAGTACTCCAAGGGCATGCTGCAGCGCATCGGCATCGCCCAGGCGCTCGTCAACGACCCCGAGCTCGTGCTGCTCGACGAGCCCATGACGGGGCTCGACCCGGTCGGGCGCGTCGAGGTCAAGCGCATCATCGAGAGCCTGCACGAGCGCGGCAAGACCGTGCTCTTCAACTCGCACATCCTCAGCGACGTGCACGAGCTCTGCTCGCACGATCGCGATCATGCGCGAGGGGCGCGTCGTGTGGCACGGGAGCGTGGATGAGGCGCTCGAGGAGGCGCCCACGCTCGAGGACTTCTTCATGAAGGTGGTGACGGCGTGAAGCAGGTCGGCCGCCATCGCCGTCAACACCTTCAAGGAGACGATCCGCGACCGCGTGCTGGCGGTCATCGTCGTCTTCGCGCTCATCATGATCGTCGGTGGGCTGTGGCTCGGCAGCATCAGCCTCGGCGAGCAGGGGCGCATGATGAAGGACTTCGGGCTCGTCGCGGTCACCTTCTTCGGGCTCATCGTCGCCGTGTTCGTGGCCGCCGGGCTGGTGCACAAGGAGGTCGAGAAGCGCACCGTGTTCGTGCTGTTCTCCAAGCCGGTGAGCCGCGGCGCCTTCATCACCGGCAAGTTCCTCGGCCTGTGCGCGACCATGGCCGTGGTGCTGGCGGGCATGGGCGTCTTCCTCTTCCTGCTCGTGTGGGCGGTGGCCGGCGACGCGTCCGGCATGCTCCTCGTCGCCGTGCTCATGATCTACGTGCAACTGCTGGCCGTGATGGCGGTGACCATCTTCTTCTCGACGATGGGCTCGGCGATCCTCGCCAGCGTGCTCGGCATCTGCGTCTTCGTGGCCGGGCAGCTCAGCCACAACGTGCTGGCGCTGACGCGCCTCGGCAAGAACGTGGTCACCGAGGCGCTCTCGTGGGTCGTCTACGTGATCATCCCGAACTTCTCGGCCGTGGACGTCAAGGCCGGAGTGGTCGGCGAGGACACGCTGGCGTGGGGCGAGATCGCCCTGTGGAGCGGCTACCTGTTCGCCTACGTCGTCGTAGTGCTGGCGCTCGCCGCCCTCGTGTTCCGCCGCAAGGAGTTCTGACGTGCTGCGGCGCGTGGTCGCGACGCTCGTCGTGCTGGCCTGCGCCGGCGTGGTCGTCGCGTACCAGGTGACGCGGCCGGACCGGGCGCCGGCCGACCCGCGGGTGTTCGTGCCGTCGCCGCAGTTCTTCGAGGACTTCTCGCCCAGCTTTCGCACCTCGATCGCCGACGTCTACTACCTGAGCATGGTCCAGTACTACGGCGAGCACCTCGAGGGTGACGGACAGCTCGACTCCCTGCCGCAGATGGTCGACCTGGTGACGACGCTCAGTCCGCACTTCCTGCGGGCCTACCTGCTTTGGCGCCTTCGCGCTGGTCGACGCGGGTCGCCCTGACGTCGGCGTACGAATCTGCTCGAGAGGGGCTTCAGAGGCGAACCCGGACGAGTGGCGCTTCCCTGCCTATCTCGGCTTCTTCGCGTATCAATACGGCGCAGGCAGCAAGGAGCAAGAACGATCTGGCGGCCGCGCAGTGGTACGAGAAGGCGGCGGCGATCCCCGGCAGTCCCGCGTACCTGCCGCGGCTCGCCGCCGCTCTGCTCTCCAAGGGCGGCGACGACGAGAAGGCGATCCTCATGTGGGGTCAGGCGTACCTCGCCGGCGACAAGTACGCGCGCCAGAAGGCGGTCG
The DNA here is from genome assembly GCA_963709345.1 of uncultured Actinomycetes bacterium. GTDB lineage: Bacteria > Actinomycetota > Thermoleophilia > UBA2241 > UBA2241 > CAIXSE01. Next base: position 102,684 of record CAVPVX010000007.1, on the reverse strand, counting down.
ACGGCCTGGAGCGCATCCTGCCGAAGGAGAAGGAGGCGCGCATGAAGGCCGTGGCGCCGCTCTACGACACCATGCCCAAGGCCGACTTCGACGCGCTCATCGCCGAGCTGTTCAAGGACTACGTCGAGTGATGAGCATGGCCAGGGTGCGAAGGGGCCGGCCGGGCGGAGCATCTGCCGGCTTCAGCCTGATCGAAGTCCTTCTCGTGATCGTCATCATCGGCATCCTTGCAGCGATCGCGATCCCGATGTACCTGGGCCAGCGCGAGCGTGCCAAGAACGCGGCCGCGCGCTCCGGCGCCCGGCACATCGCCATCGCGCTGCTCAGCTACGTGACGGAGTCGGACGCCGACGACCCGTGGCCCGGCCACTGCGACCCGGCCACGCTCTCGATGTACCTGGATGCCGACCAGTGGCCGAAGAACCCGTTCTCCGACGGGGCTCTCATGCGGACGGTCGCCGCGCGCTCGCTCGGCGACTACACGTACACGCGGGAGACGGCCGGCCCGCAGCCGCGGCCGTATCGTCTGACGGTCTTCCTCAAGGACCAGGCCGACTTCGTCGTGCCGTGAGGCTGCCATGACCGTGCTGCTCGTCATCATCGCGCTCGTCTACGGCCTCATCATCGGCAGCTTCATCAACGCCTGGGCGTACCGGCTGGCGCACGACGAGAGCATCCGGGAGGGCCGCTCGCACTGTCCGCACTGCGGCCATCAGATCCGCGCCTACGACAACATCCCGGTCGTGAGCTGGCTGCTGCTGCGCGGCCGCTGCCGGGACTGCGGGGCGCCGATCTCCTGGCGCTACCCCGCGGGAGAGGCTCTCACGGCCGCGCTCTTCGTGGGTGTCGCGCTCATGGATGGTCTCTCGTGGCTGCTCGTCCCACACCTGCTCTTCGTCTCGGCGCTGGTGCTGATCAGCCAGGTCGACCTCGAGATCAGGATCATCCCCGACATCGTCATCCTGCCGGTGGCCGCGGTCGGCCTGCCGCTGATGATCGTCCTCGGCGACGGCGCGTGGTGGCAGTGGCCGGTCGCCGGCCTCGGGGCGGCCGCCTTCCTCTTCCTCATCAGCGAGGTGTACTTCAGGGTGCGTCACCTGGAGGGGATGGGGTTCGGCGACGTCAAGCTCGCCCTGTGCATGGGCATCTACCTCGGCGCGGCGGTCGTGCCGGCGCTCTTCATCGGCTTCCTCAGCGGCGCCGTCATCGGTGTCGTGGTGGTCGCCGCGAGCAAGGGCGACGGCAAGACGGCGATCCCCTTCGGCCCGTTCCTCGCTGCTGGGGCCGTGGTCGCCCTCTTCGCCGGCAACGCGCTGATCGACGCCTATCTCGGGCTGGCGCTCGGCCGCTGACCCACCGCGCTCGGCGGCATCTCGCCAACGTCATCCCAGCCGGCGGTTCGTCATCCTCCCCCAAGCGCTCCCCACAGCGTAGCGTGGCACCTGCCCCGCCGGCAGCGGCCTTGTCCCGCCGGCGGGGCGCACAGGCAACGGCCCGGAGGTGATCAGTGCGGCGTGAAGGCGGTACGACGCTGTTCGAGGTGCTCACCGTCCTCGCCGTGGTCGCAGTCCTTGCGGCGATCGCGGTGCCGAGCGCCTCGCGGGTGCGGGCTTCGGTCGCCGGCGGGCAGGGCGCGCGCAAGCTTGCGCTGGTGCTGCGCGCCGCGCAGGCCGAGGCGCAGGCGCGTGCCGGCTCGGTGCGCATCGCCGTCGAGCCCGACGGCGACTACACCGTGACCGGTTCGGACGGGGCGACCGCGGTGAGCGGTAGTCTCTGCGCGTCCGTCACCAGCAACTACCCGGGCGACACCCTCGAGTTCACGGAGTGGGGGTGGGCGCGAGTGCCGGGCTCGTCGAGCCCTCGCGCCGGCCGCTTCACCGTGAGCGGCGGCATGCACTCGCGTGACGTCGTGATCCAGCTGTCCGGCTGTGTGCGGTGCCCGTGACGGTGCGCCGCCCATCGCGTGCCTTGCGTGAGTCTGCGTTCTCGCTGTTCGAGGTCGTCGTCGCGGCCGCCCTCCTGCTGCTCACGGTCACCGTGGTGACGGCGACCGTCGTGAACGCTTCGGCTGCCGGCTCGAGGCTGAGTCGAACCATGGCTGTCGACCGCGCCCTGAGCCGCGAGGTCGAGAGGTTTCGCGCGCTGCCCTACTGCGCGCCGGCGTACCCGGCCATGACCGAGGACGAGTACCCCGGGGAGCGTGAAGCGTCCGATGCGGTCGGCGCGGTGTTCCCACACGCCGCGACGGTGCACAACACCGAGTCCGCCCGGTTCGTGGCGGGTCCGGGCGCGGGCGAGGCTCCCCCCGGGTCCTTCGTCACCGTTCGGGAAGTCGATGGCGTCACGTTGACGACGGTGGCGCGGTTCCTGGCTGCCGGCGGCGCGGAGCCCCTGGGAGCGGGCGCGGTCATCGGCTGGGCGGTGTGGTGTGCTGTGCCGCCGCCGGCCGGAGCCCTCGAGCTGCGGGTGAGCGCCACTCGCGAGGGTGTTCGGCGCGACTGCTGCATCAGGGTCGGGTCGCTGCCTCCAGCGCACACGGCCGGCGGTGCGGATGGAGGCGGCGCATGATCTCCGGCCGCCGGTCAGCGGTGTCACGGCGGGCGCTCCGCGAATCGCGAGGTGTCACGCTCATCGAACTGCTTGTGGCCACGGCGATCGCGGCGGTCGTGCTTGCGAGTGCCTGGGCGTGGCTGTGGAACATCGCCGCGGTCGCGGCGCGCACGGACGCCGACGCCCAGGCGCGGACGGCCGCGGTCGCGGCCGCGCGGGCCGTGGCCCGCGATGTGCGCCGCGCCACCGCGGTGGCGCGGCCCTCTTCAGGGCGAGATCCGTCACTCACTCTCGAACTGAGGCACGATCGCCTCGACAGGGCGGCCGAGGTCGTGGTGATCGCGTGGAATCCCTCCCGGCGCGTCCTGTGGCGCAACGCGCCCGGCACGTACCTGAGCGACGGGGTCACGGTGTTCTCGGTCGCCTACGAGACTGCCGACGGCCGCGTGCTGGGCGGGCGCGAGATGCAGACGGCCGACTGGGGCGATGTGCGGCTCGTGTCGTTCGCCCTGACGGTGGAGGTCGGCGGGCAGTCCGCCGACTGCAGGACGGACGTCATGGTGGGTCCGGGATGATCTCGCCCCGGGGCTCGGAAGGATACGCCATGCTGGCAGCGCTCGTCGTGATGGTGCTGGCCGCCGCCTTCGTTCTGGTCGTCGTGGCCGCGGTCGGCGCCGTCCACGCCGTGGAGACGAACGATGCGGCGGCATGGCGCGCCGACGCGCTGACCGGCGAGGCGCTCGGCGAGGTCGCCGCTGCACTGCGCTGGTCGCCGGCGTCGAGGGCGGGCGTGGCGTCCGGCGGTGGCCCTGGGGGGGCCGCCGGCGAATCGCCGTCCGCCGAGTCCTGGAGTGCGGAGTGGTCGCCCGCGCCGCCCGTGGCCGGTGACGTCTGGCCGCGAGTGCGCGCTCGGGTCGAGGTGCGCAGCGGACGGGCCAGAAGGGTGGTCGAGGCGGGGCTGGAACTGCGCGCCGAGACGTGGGCCTCCGGGGTGGTCTGCGCCGGCGACGCCGATGTGAGCGCGCCGCTCGTCGTCACCGGCAGCGGCGTCTACGTCGGGGGGAGCCTGCGCGGTCGTGAGCTCGTCGGCTTCGCGCAGGGCGCCGGGCCGGCTACGCCCGCCGGCGTCCCGGCCGACCTCGTGCACGGGGAGCTGTACCCGGAGGCCGCAGTGCACGCCGTAGCCGGGATCTACGGGCACGGCGTCGAGATCCACGAGATCCCAGAGCAGCGCCAGTGGCCGTTCGACACCGACGAGCACACCGCGGGCGTGGGGTGCGAGGCCTGTGTGGCGCGGCCGACCGCCGCGTTCCTGGCCGCTGCGGCCGAGCGCGCCGCGCCCATGGGAGCAGCTTTGAGCGGCGAGACCCTGCGCCTCGATCGCCTGAACCTGCCCGCAGGCGGCTCAGGAGAGGCGGACGGATGGTGTCTCATCACGCCTCCCTTCGACGAGGTGCGCATCGTCGGCAGCCGGCCGGCGGACGCCGCGCGCCTGATCGTGGTCGTGCAGGGTGACGCGATCCTGGGTGACGGCGCCGGCGAGACGACGCTCTCCGGCTCCCTCGTGGTGTGCGGCGAGCTGGTGGTAGCCGGTGCCGCGCGGGTCCGAGGGAGCGTGTGCAGCGAGCGTCTCAGGGTGGACGCGCCACTGCACGTGGTCGTGTCATCCGACTGGCGGGCAAACCCGCTGACCGGCGCCTGCGCGCCGGTGCTGCGCGAGGTCGGATCCTGATCGCATGAAGGATGAGGCGCCAGCGGCGCGAATGCTCTGTACGCCACCCTTTCCATGTGAGAGAGTGTGCGTCCCGGGGCCGGGGGGCAGGGGTATCGCGCCGGCTCGGATGTGTGAGCGCCTAAAGGTATCCGTCGAGGCTGCCGACACAGGCGCTAGGGTAAGGCAAGCGGAGAGGCGAGCATGGCGAAGAACGCGGTGCGCGTAGGCATCGACGTGGAGCAATCCTCCATGGTCGGTACCCAGGTCAAGAGCAGTCGCCAGGGACACACGCTGATGGCCGCCGCAGCGCGTGCGTTGCCCGACGGCCTCATGTTCGAGGGCGAGGTCGTCGACGTCGACGGCTTGGCGGCGGAGCTCAAGACGTTCTGGAAGGCCGCCGGTTTTGCCGGGCGGCGATTCTCCTTCGGCGTCGCCAACCAGAAGATCGTCGTGCGCACGATGGAGTTCCCGATCATCGATCCCAAGGAGTTGCGGTCGGCGATCGAGTTCCAGGCTCAGGAGTCGATCCCGATCCCGCTGGACGAGGCGATCCTCGACTTCCAGGTTCTCTCTGTCGCACCCGGCGACGAAGAAGGTACGGGCCGCCAGAAGGTGCTCATCGTGGCCGCCCAGCGCGACATGATCGCCCAGTTCATGGATGTGGCGAAGAAGGCGGGTCTCACGGCCGACGGGATCGACCTGCAGGCGTTCGCGCTGCTGCGTTCCGTCGCGCCGCCGGTGGCGTTCGTCGACCAGGGCGCGCCCGACGCGGAGGGAGCCAGCGCGCTGATCAACATCGGCGCCGGCATCACGAATCTCGTCGTCGCTTCCGGCGGCGTGCCGCTCTTCACGCGCGTCGTCAATCTCGGGTACGAGGGGCTCGTGCAGTCGCTCATCACCCATCGCGGCGTCGAGCATCAGGAGGCCGACCTGCTGCGCCTGAACGTCGGCCTGAGCGGCAGCGCCCCCGCCGCCGGAGACTACGAGTCGGTGACCGTGTCCGAGGTCCGCGAGGTCCTGGACGCGAGCTGTGAGGCGTTCGCCGACGAGATCCGGCGCTCGGTCGACTACTTCCACTCTCTGCAGGAGAGCGCGCCGATCGCCCGCATCCTCGTCACCGGCGAGGGGGCACTCACGCGCAACATGACCGACTACCTGGGGAGCGCCCTGCATCTGCCCGTGGCGCTGGGCAACCCCCTTCAGTTCATCGCCGACAACAAGTCGAAGATCCCGCAGGCGGAGCTCGAGCTCATCGCTCCCAGGCTGGCCATCGCGGTCGGCCTGGCGATCGACGACGAGGGGTAGGCACGATGAAGCGCATCAACCTTCTGCCACCGGAAGACCGCATCAAGGCGTCGCGAGAGCGTGGCCTCATCTACGCGATCCTGATCCTGGTGTTCGTCGTCGTCGTCCTGGGTTCCGTGTACTTCAAGTACAACAGCGACGCCGGCGCCAAGCAGTCTGAGCTCGACAGCATCACCGCGCAGACGGCGGCGGTACAGGCGAGGATCGCCGAACTGCGGCCGTACATGGAGCTTCAGAACCAGCGCACGTCCATGACCGACGTCGCCAAGGCCATCCACCAGACGAGCGTCCCGTTCTCGATCATCCTGCAGCAGCTCAGCCTGGTGATTCCCGAGAACGTGCGCCTGCAGTCGCTGGCCGCTACGGTGCCGCCGGCGATGCTGCCTGGCGCGGCCACCGCCGAGGCCGGCGCTCCGGCCGGAGCGCCGACCGTCGACGTCACCTTCACCGGTGTGACCGAGAAGCACCGCGACGTGGCCGAGTTCATGACGCGGCTCGGCCTCATCCCGCAACTCAAGGGCATTCAGCTCATTTCGTCGACCGACTCTGCGGCAGGCGCCGCGACCGGCACGGCGACGACGGCGCCGACGGCCACCTACAAGCAGTTCACGGTGACCGCTCAGTTGCGCCCGTACATGCAGCAGCCGCCCAAGACGACCCTGCAGACGGAGGCCGGACAATGAAGGCCCGGGGTAAGGAGATCTACATCATCACCGGCATCGTCGCCGTCGTACTCATCGTCGCGTGGTACTTCCTGCTCTTCAATCCCGTGCGGCAGAAGGTCAGCGACCTCGATCAGCAGGTGCAGTCGGCCCAGAGCGCGCTCAGCCAGGCGAACGAGGAGGAGGCGCGCCTCGAGTCGTACAAGAAGACCGCGCCGCAGTCGCGCGCCGAGGTCGTCCGCCTCGGCAAGATGCTGCCCGAAAGCGAGGGCATGCCCGGGCTGATCATCGAGCTGACGAAGACGGCGGAGGAGTCCGGCGTGGGGATCACGAGCATCACCCGCGGTGAGACGCAGGCGGGCAACCCGTTCGGCATCCAGGCGGTGACGCTGGAGGTGACGGGCCGCTTCTTCGACGTCGAGGACTTCCTGTATCGCCTGGAGCAGTACGTGGCCTTCCGCAACGCCAGTTTCCGCGTCACCGGGCGCCTGTTGCAGGTGACACAGATGAACGCGACCGCCGCGACCACCGAGTCGACCACGGGCGGGTCTCCGCCGCTCACGGTGTCCCTGGCGCTCAACGCGTATCTCTGGGGCGGCTCGGCGCAAGCGGCAGCCGCACCGGCGGAGGGAGGTGCGCAGTGAGCAGCAACCGGCGCGTCGTCACGTACGTCATCATCGCGCTCATCGTCGGGGCGGCGCTCGCTCTCGCCGTCGCGCTTGCGCAGAGCAGCGACAGCGTCGCCGGCGGCACGGTGGGCGGCGCCGCGGACGCTTCCGTGCAGAGCATCTACGCCGACGACGGCGAGGCTGCCGGGCTGGCTCCGGCGGATCCCGCCAAGGAGGAGCCGCTGCTCGACAAGTTCACGAGCAAGGACCCGTTCATTCCGTTCGGGACGCCGTCCCAGCCGACGCCGAGCCCCACGAGTACGGCAGCACCGAAGAGCGATCTCTCGGCCAAGGTCAAGGTCGACGGCACGACGTACAACGTGACGCAGGGCGACAAGGTCCCGGGCGGATCTGCGGCTGCATTCACGATCTCGAGCGTCACGTCCGGCGACGTCACCTTCTCGGTGATCGACGGCGCCCTCGAGAACGGTGACGGCTCGGTCAAGGTCAACCTCGGCGAGTCTGTCCAGGTCACGCTGGAGAACGGCGACATGTACACGCTGGCGGTCACGTCCATCGGTGCGTCCGGCGGCGGTGGCAGCGGTGGCCACTCCATCACCGTGCTCAGCGTGAGCAGCCAGAACGGCACGGCACTGGCCACCTTCGAGGTGGACGGCAAGACCTACACCGACAAGAAGGTCGGCGACGTCTTCAGCACGGCGTGGGGAGAGATCGAGATCCTCGCCATCGACGTCAGCGCGCAGACCGTCACCATCAGGCACGGCGACCAGACGCTCACGTTGCGCGCCGGTCAGGTGGTCATCAAGTAGGCCGGTCAGGCAAGCGATTCTCGCGACGGGGCGGCCGCAGGCCGCCCCGTCGTTCGTTGTGCCGGCGCCCTCGCGCCTTGTGCCGGCGCTCGCGGCGCGGATAAGGTAGGGAGCATGAGCCGTCTCAGATATCTCACGGCCGGTGAATCGCACGGCGAATGCTTGACCGGCATCCTCGAGGGATGCCCGGCAGGCCTGGCTCTTGCCGCGGCGGACATCGACGCGGATCTTGCGCGGCGGCAGGGCGGCTACGGCCGCGGCGGCCGCCAGGAGATAGAGAAGGACGCCGTGAAGATCCTCGGCGGCGTCCGCCACGGCGCCACGACGGGCGCGCCGGTCGCGCTGTGCATCACGAATCGTGATGCCGCCAACTGGGGCGCCACCATGGCGGTCGAGGCGCCTCCCGAGGCCGGCGCGGCGCTCGAGCCGGGCGGGGCGCCGTCTCTGGGCTCCGGGACGGATGCGCCGGTGCTGGTGCCGAGACCGGGGCACGCCGATCTCGGCGGGGCGCTTCTGTACGACCTTTCCGACATCCGTGACGTCATCGAGCGCGCGAGCGCGCGCGAGACGGCGATGAAGGTCGCCTGCGGCGCCGTCGCCAAGCTGCTCCTCGCCGGAGTCGGCTGCACTGTGGTCAGCCACGTGGTCGCCCTGGGAGGCGAGCGCAGTACGGCGTCGATGACGCTGGGCGACGTTGCGACGGTCGAGGCCGACCCCGTGCGCTGCCTCGACCGCGAATCGGGACGGCGCATGTGCGCGGCCATCGACGCCGCCGGCGCGCGGGGCGACACGTTGGGAGGCGTCATCGAGATCCTGGCGTTCGGCTATCCGCCCGGCGTCGGCACGTACGTGCAGGGCGACCGGCGCCTTCAGGCGCGTCTGGCGGCCGCGGCGATGACGGTGCCGGCGATGAAGGGCGTGGAGTTCGGCCTCGGCTTTGCCACAGCCGAGCTGCCGGGCAGCCGGGTGCACGATCCCCTCGGCTACGACTCGGAACGAGGTTTCGCGCGCCGCAGCAACAACGCCGGAGGCGTCGAAGGCGGCATCTCGACCGGCGAGCCGATCGTCCTGCGGGTCGCGATGAAGCCGATCGCCACGCTGCGCGAGCCTCTGGCTAGCGTGGAGCTCGGCTCGCATCGGGAGGTCGAGTCGCGGTTCGAGCGGTCGGATGTCTGCGCCGTGCCCGCTGCCGGGGTGGTGCTCGAGGCGGTCGTGGCGCTCGCTCTGGCCGACGCCGCTCTCGAGCGGTTCGGCGGCGCGACGGTGACGGAGTTCGCGGCGGCGGCGAAGGCCTTTCGCCGGCGCGTCCGGGAGAGGTGAGCACGGCGGTGGTTCGGTCGGAGTCGCAGGGCGCGGTCGCTGTGGTGGGGTTCATGGGCGCCGGCAAGAGCGCCGTGGGCCGAGCGCTCGCAGACGTTCTCGGCTTGCCCTTCACCGACAGCGACGACCTCGTGACCCGCATCGAAGGGCCCATAGACGAGCTCTTCGCGCGCCGCGGCGAGTCCGCGTTCCGCGCCACCGAGCGTGACGTCGCGGCCGCCGCGGCCGCCCGCGCTCTCGCGGTGCCCACGGTCCTCTCGCTGGGCGGCGGCGCCGTGCTGAGCCGGGAGGTTCGCGAGGCCGTCCGTCGCCTTCCGCACGTCGTCTGGCTGACGGCGTCGCCGCCGGTGCTCTGGGAGCGCGTGCGCGCGTCCGGCCTCGGCAGGCGCCCGCTGGCGCGCGACGAGGAGGGATTCTCGAGACTGCTGGAGTCCCGGACCCCGCTGTACCGGGATGTCGCGACGCTGGTGGTGGAGAACGACGGCAGCAAGGACCCCAAGGCGCTGGCAACCGAGATCGTCACAGCGCTGCGGTCGGGCGACTCGCCCGGCACGGCAGACGCTGAGAATCCGGGAGACCCCGCGTGAAACGCCTCACGGTGCAAGCCCCCTCCCGCACGTATCCGATCGTCGTCGGACGCGGCGTGCTGGACGAGGTCGGCCGACTCGTGCGGCGCGAACGCGGAAGCGGGCAGGTGGTCGTCTGTTGCGACGAGCACGTGGCGCCGCTGTACATTGAGGACGTGCGTGCCTCTCTGCGCGCTGCCGACATTCCCGTCTCGCACGTGGTCCTGCCCGCGGGCGAAGGCGAGAAGAGCCTTCGCCGTGCCGAGGAACTCTACGGGGTGCTCTACGACCGCGGCGTGACGAGGGGCGACACGCTCCTCGCTCTCGGTGGCGGCGTCATGGGCGACCTCACCGGCTTCGTGGCGGCCACCTATCAGCGCGGCGTCGGCTTCGTCCAGGCGCCGACCACCCTGCTCTCGCAGGTGGACGCCTCGGTCGGCGGCAAGGTCGCGGTCGACTTCCGCGTCGGCAAGAACTACGTGGGGTCGTTCTACCAGCCGCATCTCGTGGTCGCCGATCTGGGGACGCTGGCGACGCTGCCGCTCCGCGAGTTGCGCAGCGGCGCCGCCGAGGTGGCCAAGCACGGGCTTCTCGCCGGCGGCGACGTGTTTCGGCGGGTCGTTCGTCTGGCCCACGACGACCTCCGTGCCGAGGCCGTCACGCAGGAACTGGTCGCCGGCTCGATCGCCTTCAAGGCGGGCGTGGTCAAGCTGGACGAGCGCGAGGCGGGGCTGAGGGCGCAGCTCAACCTCGGTCATACGATAGGGCATGCGATCGAGGCGGCCACGGAGTTCTCGCGCTGGACGCACGGCGAGGCCGTGGCGCTCGGGCTTCGCGCCGCGCTGTGGCTCTCGCGCCGGCTGTGCGGGCTGAGCGCCGCCGACGATGAGGCGGCGCAGGCGATGCTCGACGGCCTGGGGTTGCCGCGGCGTCTCACCGGCGTGGCGCCCGCGGACGTGTGCGACCTCGTGTCGCGCGACAAGAAGGCCGGCCCCGAGGGCGTGGGATTCGTGCTTCTCCGGGCTGTGGGCGCGCCGCTGGTCGGCGCGCGCGTGCCGAGCGAACTCCAGTTGGAGGCGGTGGAATGGCTGACGCGACGCTGAAGACGTTGTGGGTGCTGCACGGCGTCAACCTCGACATGCTCGGGCAGAGGGACCCCGACGTGTACGGGACGCTGACGCTTCCCGAGCTGGAAGACTACGTGAGGGAGTGCGGCGAGGAGCGGGGTTTCGTCGTCCACTCCTATCAGACGAACCACGAGGGCGATCTGGTGGAGAAGCTCCATCAGCTCTCCTGTGAGGGCGCCGGGGCCGTGATCGTGAACCCCGGGGCCTGGACGCACTACAGCTACGCGCTTCGGGACGCGCTCGAACTGGTCGACGCGCCCATCGCCGAGGTGCACCTGTCGGACGTCGAGCGACGGGAGCCCTGGAGGCGGGTCTCGGTGATCGCCGACGTGGTCGACGTGCGTGTCTCCGGCAAGGGGCCGCGGGGCTACGCCGAGGCCGTAGCGGCGCTGGCGGCACTCGTGCATAAGGGAGAGCGCCCGTGACCTCCCGACTCCGCCGCTGCCGCGATGTCGTCAAGGACCTCGGGCTCGACGGGATCCTCGTGACCGACCCCGTGGACGTGCGCTATCTCTCCGGCTTCCGCGGTGAGGACGCGACGCTCGTCGTGGGCGCCGAGGCGGCCTTCATCTGCACAGACTCACGCTTCTGGGAGCAGGTGCGCGAGGAGGTCGCGGAGTTCTCGCTGAGCGAGGTGACGGGCGGTGATCTGTTGGCGCACAGTGCGCGGGCGGCTGAGGCCCTTGGGCCCGCCGCCCGGCTGGGCTACCAGGGCGACGACATCAGTCACGCCGGCTACCGGCGCGTGCGGCGCGTACACCGCGGCGGTCTTCGCGACGTGGGCGCCCGCGTCTCGCGGCTTCGCGCCGTGAAGGACGCGACGGAGGTCGCGGCCCTGCGCCGGGCCGCCGCCGTCACCGACGAGGCGCTCGCCGCGGTGATCGGCCGCGGTCTGGTCGGGCGGTGCGAGCGCGACGTGGCGTGGGATCTTCAGGCCGAGTACCACCGCCTCGGCGCGGAGGGCGAGGCGTTCCCCGCGATCGTCGCCGCCGGCGCTCACGGCGCCCAGGCGCACGCGCTGCCCGGCGAGAGAGTCATCGCGGCGGGAGAGCTCGTCGTCGTCGACACAGGCGCGCGCGTCGCGGGGTACTGCAGCGACATCACGCGCACGTACGCGACGGGGGAGCCGGCCGCGGAGTTGCGCCGCGTCTACGACGTTGTGCTCGAGGCTCAACTCGCAGGGCTGGCCGCCGTCCGTGACGGCGCACACGGCCGCCGCGACGTCGATGCCGCGGCTCGCGCCGTCATCGACGACGCCGGCTACGGCGAGGGATTCGGTCACGGCACGGGGCACGGCGTCGGGCTGGCCGTCCATGAAGCTCCGGGCCTCGGCCGCACTCGCGGTGACCGCCTCGAAGCGGGCATGGTCTGCACCGTCGAGCCCGGAATCTACCTCGAGGGCGTCGCCGGCGTGCGCATCGAGGATACCGTCCTGGTCACGGCGAACGGCTGCGAAAGTCTGACGACCACTCCGAAGGACCTGCTGGTAGTCGCGTGAAGGCGTCGCCGCGTGGCGCGCCGACGGGAGGCGTAGTGGCGACGAGAAACGGATCCTACCGCCGCCCGGGATGCCCGCCGATCGCTGCACAGGCGGCCGGGCTTGCGGTATCATGACCCTTCACTTGTGAACGCCAGTCCCCGCGACCCCTGAGTAGGCCCACATGGCAGACGTCGTATCGACCAACCATTTCAAGACCGGTATGGCCATCGAGATCGAGGGCCAGCCGTTCACGATCGTGGATTTCCAGCACGTGAAGCCCGGCAAGGGTGGCGCGTTCGTGCGCACCAAGGTACGCAACATCGCCACCGGCGCGGTGCTCGACAAGACGTTCCGCGCCGGCGAGAAGTTCGCCCGCATGCGCACGGAGTCGCGCAAGATGGCCTTTCTGTACGCGACCGAGGACGAGGTCGTCGTCATGGACAACGAGTCCTTCGAGCAGGTGTCGGTGACGCCGGCCATGGCCGAGGCCGCCCTCACCTGGGTCGTCGAGAACATGGAGGTCGAGCTGATGTACCTGAACGGCGAGCCATTCGAGGTCGCCGCCCCCAACTTCGTCGAGTTGCTGATCACGAAGTCGGATCCGGGAGTCCAGGGCAACACCGCCCAGGGCGCGACCAAGCCCGCCACGCTCGAATCGGGGGCGACCGTTCACGTCCCCCTGTTCATCGAGGAGGGCGAGCGCGTCAAGGTCGACACCCGTTCCGGCGAGTATCTCGGCCGCGCCTGAGCGCCGGGAACAGGAGACCCTCATGCGAGCCCGTCCGGTAAGAGTCACCGACACCACGTTGCGCGATGGCCACCAGTCGCTGTGGGCGACGCGTATGCGCACCCACGAGATGCTCCCGATCCTCGAGCTCATGGACGAGATCGGCTTCAACTCGCTCGAATGCTGGGGCGGAGCCACCTTTGACGCCTCGCTGCGGTTCCTCGACGAGGATCCCTGGGAGCGCCTGCGGCTCATCAAGAAGCACGTGGTGCGCACCCCGCTGCAGATGCTGCTGCGCGGTCAGAACGTCGTGGGCTATCGCCACTACGGCGACGACATCGTGCGGCGCTTCGTCTACAAGGCGGCGGAGAACGGCATGGACATCTTCCGTGTCTTCGACGCTCTCAACGACATCCGCAACTTCGAGACGGCCGCGGCCGCGATCAAAGAGACCGGGAAGCACTTCCAGGGCGCCGTCGTCTACACGATCTCGCCGGTGCACTCGCTCGACCACTACGTCGACGTCGCCCACCAGCTCGTCGACATGGGCGCCGACTCCATCTGCATCAAGGACATGGCGGCGCTGCTCTCGCCGTTCTATGCCGAGCAGCTCGTCGGCCGCCTCAAGGCGGAGCTCAAGGTCCCCATCCAGTTGCACTGCCACTACATCGGCGGGCTGGCTCCGATGACGTACCTGAAGGCCGTGGAGGCCGGGGTCGACGTCATCGACACGGCGACCGTACCCCTGGCGTTCGGCAACTCGCAGCCGGCCACCGAGATGGTCGTGACTGCGCTCATCGGTACGCCGTATGACAGCGGTCTCGATCTCGAGAAGCTCTTCGAGATGGCGAAGTACTTCGAGACGGTGCGGCAGGACGGCGGCTGGGATCGTGGCGTCACGTCGCTGACGCACATGCAGGTCTATTCGCACCAGGTACCCGGCGGTATGATCAGCAACCTCGAGAGCCAGCTCAAGGAGCAGGACGCTCTCGACCGCCTGCCTGAGGTGCTCGTGGAGATCCCGATCGTCCGCGCCGAGGTCGGCTTCCCGCCGCTGGTCACGCCGATGAGCCAGATCGTGGGCACCCAGGCCGTCCTCAACGTGCTCTCCGGTCGTCGCTGGCACATCGTCCCCGACGAGATGAAGCAGTACTTGCGCGGCATGTACGGCGCCGCGCCGGGGCCAGTCTCCCTGGAGGTCCTGGCACGTGTGCTCGAGGGTGAGGAGCCCATCGGCGTGCGCCCCGCGGACTTGATCGATGAGACGCTCGAGGACTACCGCGAGGAGGTCGGCGCGCTGGCGCGCTCCGAGGAGGACCTGCTGAGCTACGCGCTCTTCCCGCAGACGGCGCGCACCTACCTCGAGCGGCACCACGTCGGTCCTGAGTCGGATGTGTTCGGCGTGCACGATCACTACCTGGCCTCGCAGCCGGGGGCGGCGCTGCTGGAGCAGAGCGCCGACCGCGTCAAGGACATCCTCGGCATGATCGAGGAGAGCGAGGTCGACGAGGTCGTGATCGAAGAAGGCGACCTCAAGATCACGGTGCGAAAGGCGGGCGCCGAAGCGGCCGCGCCGGCGGCGCCGCAGGCGCCGCAGCCCGCGGCCGCGGCTCCGGCGGTCGCCGCCGACGACGGGTCCAATGGGTTCCATGTGGTGCGCTCGAAGTGGGTGGCGACCTTCTACCGGTCGCCGTCGCCGCAGGCTCCCGTGTTCGTGGAGGTCGGTGACTCGGTGGAGGCCGGGCAGACGCTGTGCATCCTCGAGATGATGAAGATGATGAACGAGCTGACCGCCGACGTCGGCGGCGTGGTGCGCGAGATCCTCGTGACCGACGGTGAGACGGTGCAGTACGGCCAGCCGCTCTTCGCCATCGAGGCCGCGTGAGGACGACCCGGGTCGCGGAGCGGTGACGGCGGCGCCACCCAGCCGCAAGCAGGCGCGCCGGGACGCTCTCTTCCTGCTGTACCAGCGCGAGGTCACGGATCTGCCGATGAGCGACCTCGTCAAGGGGCAGCGTCTGCGCGAGGGGTACGCGCCCGACGAGTTCACGGTGACCGCCGTACGCGGGGTGCTCGACCGGATCGACGACCTTGACGCCGAGCTCGAGGCGCACTCGACGAGCTGGGCGGTGCAGCGCATCGCCCCGCTCGAGCGGAGCATCCTGCGCCTGGCGCTCTGGGAGATCGAGACGGAGGCAACGCCTCCGGAAGTCGCGATCGACGAGGCGGTGCGGCTCGCGAAACGGTACTCGACGGATGAAGCCGGGGTGCTCGTCAATGGGATCCTCGGAGGCGTGTTGCGCGACCGGGAGGGTGACGATGGCGGACGCAACGACTGACAAGGCGACCGCGAGGTCGAGGGCGGAGGCGCTGGCGCGACTGCGTGAGACCCTGCGCCAGCTCGAGGAGCTCGAGCCGCGCCTCGCAGCGGCATCGTCCCCGGAGGTCGAGATGAGCCTTCTCGAGCGGGCGACCGAGCAGGTCGAAGAGGCCGGCCGGCTGCTCGAACGCCTGGGCCGCGTCGCGGGGTGAGGCGGCGGCCGTGAACGGCGACCCGGCGGCCGGCTACCCCGCCGATCTGCTCGAGCTCGTCGAGACGCATCTTCGGCGGCTCGACTTCGGCGCCGACCCACGCGCCGCCACGCTCGCCGAGGCGATGCGCTATTCGCTTCTCGCCGGCGGCAAGCGCATCCGCCCGGTCCTCACGCTGGCGACGGCTCGCAGCCGCGGCGCCGACCCGCGTTCGGTCCTGCCCGCGGCCTGCGCCTTCGAGCTCATCCACACGTACTCCCTGATCCACGACGATCTGCCGGCCATCGACGACGATACGTTACGGCGCGGCCGCCCGACGTGCCACGTCGCCTACGGCGAGGACATCGCCATCCTTGCCGGCGACGGGCTCTTCGCCGAGGCCTTCCGTCTGCTGCTGACGGGCCAGCACGGCGAGCCGGAACGGGTGCTCGCCGCGGCCGCCGAGATCTCCCGAGCCACCGGCGTGCAGGGCATGGTCGGCGGGCAGTACATGGACGTGGCCGGGGCGGCCGCGGGCGACGACGACCTGCGCACCCTGCATGCGCTCAAGACGGGACGGCTGATAGAGGCTGCGGTCGTCTGCGGGGCCCTGCTCACCGGCGCGGACGATGTGACGCCGTATCGCGCCTACGCCGCCGAACTCGGCCTGCTGTTCCAGATCGTCGACGACATCCTTGACGAGACCGGCGCGGCTGCGGAGCTCGGCAAGAGCGTCGGCAAGGACCGTGCCCAGGACAAGGCGACGTACGTCTCGTGGTTCGGCATGGAGCGCGCGGCCGAGTTGGCCGACCAGGCTGAAGCGCGGGCGCGTGATCTGCTGCGGGAGCTCCCCGACCGCGCGCCCGACCTGTTCGCCGTGACCGCGTACATCCACCAGCGGCGGTGCTGACCCCCCTGCCGGTCGGTCCACGAGATGCCGGTGCTATACTCCGGTGACGATGCGGTATCTGGACAAGATCTCCGACCCCGCCGACCTCCAGCAGTATTCCGAGCGTGAGCTGACGCTGCTCGCCGACGAGGTCCGCGAGGCCATCCTCTCCTGCGTGAGCGAGACCGGGGGGCACCTTGCCGCCAGTCTCGGCACGGTCGAGCTGACCGTCGCCCTGCACAGCATCCTCCAGAGCCCGCGCGACAAGATAGTCTGGGACGTGGGCCACCAGTGCTATGCGCACAAGCTGCTCACCGGTCGTCGCGAGCGCTTTGGGACCATGCGCCAGTACGGCGGTCTCTCCGGCTTCCCGTGCCGGACCGAGTCGCCTCACGACGTGATCGGCACCGGCCACGCCTCGACCTCCATCAGCTACGGCCTCGGTCTGGTCGAGGCGGAGCGCCTGGCGCGCGAGGGCGCCGGCAGCGTGGTCTGTGTGCTCGGGGACGGCGCGCTCACCGGAGGGGTCGCCTTCGAAGCGCTGAACCAGGCCGGCCACCTGCGCACGCCACTGGTCGTCGTGATCAACGACAACGAGATGTCGATCCGCGCCAACGTCGGCGCGCTGCAGCTCTACCTGAACCGCATCCGGCTCGATCCGACGCTGACGCGGCTCCGGGAGGACATTGAGCGCGGTGTCGCCAGGATCCCGGCGATCGGACAGCAGGCCTACCGGCTCGGCAAGGACGTCAAGGAGTCGATGAAGGCGCTGCTCGTGCCCGGAATGCTGTTCGAGGAGCTTGGCTTCGCCTACATCGGCGTCGTCGACGGCCACGACATGCACGCACTGCGTGAGAGCATCCGTCAGGCGATAGACACGCGCCGCCCCGTGGTCGTCCACGTCAAGACGGTCAAGGGCAAGGGCTACGAGCCGGCGGAGGCGCACCCGGACACCTTCCATGGGACCGGACCCTTCGACCTCGGCAACGGCGTGCGGAAGGCGGCGGCCGCCGGCAGCACCTACACCGACGCGTTCGGTGAGGCGCTGGTGCGCCTGGCCGAGCGCGACGAGCGCATCGTCGCGATCACCGCCGCCATGACGCAGGGAACCGGACTCGAGGGCTTCGAACGGCGGTTCCCCGACCGCTTCTACGACGTCGGCATCGCCGAAGAGCACGCCGCCGTGTTCGCGGCCGGCCTGGCCATCGGGGGTATGCGCCCGGTGGTCGCGCTCTACTCGACCTTCTTGCAGCGGACCTTCGACATGCTCGTCCAGGACATCGGCCTGCAGGCACTGCCGGTGGTCTTCGCAGTCGACCGTGCCGGGCTGGTCGGCGACGACGGCCCGACGCACCACGGCGCCTTCGACCTCTCTTTCCTGCGGATCATCCCCGGCATGACGGTGATGGCGCCGTCGAGCCAGGATGAACTGCAGCGCATGCTCGCCACGGCACTCACGCTCGACGGCCCGGCCGCGCTTCGCTACCCGCGCGGCCTCGCCGCGCCGTTCGTCCCGGCCGAGGTCCCGGAGCCGGTCGAGGTGGGGCGCGGCGTGGTGCTGCAGCAGGGTCGGGACGTCGCGCTCATCGGCATCGGGACCGGCGTCGGCATCGCTCGTGATGCCGCCGCGCTGCTCGAAGCGGAGGGACACTCGCCGACCGTCGTGGACGCGCGCTTCGTCAAGCCGCTCGACGCCGATCTCGTGAAGGAATTGGCGAACACCCACCGGCGTCTCGTCACCATCGAGGAGAACGTGCTCACCGGCGGCTTCGGCAGCGCGGTCCTCGAAGTGGTCGGGTCGTCCGCCGACGTGGTCCGCGTCGGGCTGCCCGACGTCTTCGTCCCGCATGGCGAGCGCACCCGGGTGCTCACCGACCTCGGCGTGACGGCGGAAGCCGTCGCCCTCGCCGCCTGCGCCGGCAGCCCGTCCCTGACGCGCGTCAGGTAGGGACGCGGGTGCGCGAGCGCCTCGACGTCGTGCTCGTTTCCCGCGGCTTCTTCGAGTCGCGCACGCAGGCGCGGGCCGCGGTCATGGCGGGTGAGGTCACGGTGGACGGGCGCCTGGTGGACAAGCCGGGCGCTCCCGTGGATGCGGCGGCCGCCGTCGCCGTGGCCGCGCGGCGACGCTTCGTCTCGCGCGGCGGCGACAAGCTCGACCACGCCATGGCTGCTCTTGACGTCGAAGTCTCGGGCGAGGACGTCGTCGACCTCGGAAGCTCCACCGGTGGCTTCGTCGACCGCCTGCTGCAGGGCGGGGCGGCGCGCGTCGTGGCCGTCGACGTCGGGTACGGGCAGCTCGACTGGCGCCTGCGCGAGGATTCGCGCGTCACCGTCCTCGAGCGCACGAACGCGAGGGAGCTCACGGCGGAACGTCTCCCGTTCGCGCCCTCGTTCGTCACCGCGGACCTGTCGTTCATCTCTCTGACGCTCGCGCTGGACCCGGTGCTAGAATGCCTGCGCAGAGGCTATCGCGGCCTCGTGCTCGTGAAGCCGCAGTTCGAGGCGGGGCGGGAGCGCGTCGGTAAGGGCGGGGTGGTCCGAGACGCCGCCGTCCACCGCGACGTCCTCGAGAAGGTCGCCGGCTGGCTCGAGAGCCGCGGGGCGACCGTACTGGGTGTCTGCGACTCTGGGCATCCCGGACCGAAGGGCAACGTGGAGTACTTCATCCTCTTCATCGACGCGGAGGCCGGCCGGCAGGCTTCCGCGCCCGCGCCGGATCTGGTCCGCCACGCCGTCGAGACGGCTCATGGCTGAGCCGCTGCGGCGGGTCGCCGTGCTCACGCACGTGTTCGCCGACGCCACGGCGGCTGCCCTTGCGGATCTGGCCGCGGCCGCCGGCCCTCTCGGCATCGAGCTGCTGATCCCTGCCGACGAAGCCGCCAAGCACCGAGGCGCGGGCGAACTGGGCTACGCGCTCGTCGACGAGGCCGGCCTGCGGACCGCCGACCTGTGCCTCGTCTTCGGCGGCGACGGGACCATCCTGCGGAGCCTCGGCCGGCTGCTCGGCAGTGTCGTACCCACCTTGGGCGTCAACTACGGGAACGTAGGCTTTCTCGCTTCGTTGCCCCGCGAGGGGTGGATGGCCGGGCTGGAGGCGATCCTGGGTGGCGACTACCGCGTCATCGAGCTGCTGACCGTCGACGTCCACCTGAACGGCGAGCGCTTCAGCGCCGTGAACGACGTCATCCTCAGCCGGGTCGCGCCTCGCCACGTGCTGCAGTTGGAGTATGAGGTCGCCGGCGTCACCGTGGGGAGCATGTTCTGTGACGGTCTCATCATCGCCTCGCCGACGGGGTCCACCGCCTACAACCTGTCGTGCGGCGGCCCCATCGTCGAGTGGAACGCCGACGTGCTCGTGCTCAACTTCATCGCCCCGCACTCGCTGGGCTTTCGCCCCGTCGTGCTGCGCCCCGACCACGTGATCAGCGCGCGCAACGTCTCGCCGTTGCAGGAGGCCGAGGTGGTCGTGGACGGCGAGATCGTCGGCCGGATGTGCTGCGGTGACGAGGTCCGCATCGCCGCGGGCCCGCAGGTCGCGCGGCTGCTGATGCAGAGCGAGGGGTCGTTCTACCAGAACGTCGAGGAGAAGCTCTTCGACCGCCGCGATGCTCGCTGAGCTCAGCATCGACGACCTGGTGCTCATCGCCGGGGCGCGGCTGGAGTTCTCGCCGGGCCTCAACGTCATCACCGGCGAGACCGGCGCCGGCAAGAGCCTGCTCGCGCAGGCCATCGGCCTGCTCATGGGCCAGAAGGGCGGCGACGAACTGGTGCGGCCCGGCGCGAAGCGGGCGCTCGTGCAGGCCCTCTTCGAGAGCGACGACGAGACCCTGGCCGTGGCGCGTGAGCTCCCGCGCGGCGGGCGCTCACGGGCACGCATGGACGGGCTGCTGAGCTCCGCCGCCGCCGTCGAAGACGCCCTGCGGCGGCGCCTCGCCTTCTACGGACAGCTCGAGCATACGCGTCTGCTGCAACTCGAGCGGCAACTGGACCTGCTCGACGCTGCGGCGGCAGCCACGGTGGAGCCGCTTCAGGCCACCTTTGCGACGACGTTTGCGCGCGCTCGGGCGCTCACGCGCGAACTCGACGAGTTGCGCGGAGCCGGCCGGGACCGCGAGCGCGAGATCGACATGCTGCGGTACCAGGTGGGCGAGATCGAAGCGGCCGAGGTGGAGCCCGGCGAGGACGAGCGCCTCGGGCACGAGCGGGAGCGCGCTCGCCACGCGGGCAAGTTGCTGGAGCGCACCGGCGGCGCGCTCGCTCTCCTTGCCGGAGAGACCGAGGGGGCCGCGCTGGACGGCGTGCGCGTGGCGCAGCGTCTGGTCGCCGAGGCCGCTCTGCTCGACGAGAGCGTGGAGCCGCTGGCGCAGCGCCTGGGAGCACTCACCGTCGAACTCGACGACCTGGCGGCGGCGTTGCGTGACTATCTGGACGGTCTGGACGTCGACGCCGCGCATCGCGACGCGCTGGAGCTTCGGTACGACAGCCTCAAAGCGCTGATGCGCAAGTACGGGGGCTCGGCCGACGAGGTGCTTGCCTTTCTCGAGACGGCGCGGGCGCGTCTGGCGGCCCTCGAGGAGTTCGCCGCCGACGAGGACGCGCTCGTGGCTGCGGTCGCGGCGGCGCAGGACGAGGCTGTGGGCGCCGCAGAGGCGCTGAGCACCGAGCGCAGGCGGCTCGCGCCGCTCGTTGCGGAGCGTATCCAGGAGGAGTTGCGGCGCCTCGCCATGCCTCACGCGGTCTTCAGCATCGCCGTGACGCCGCGCGGGTCGGGATGGGATGCTCTGGGCGCGCACGGCGCCGACGAGGTCGAGTTCATCTTCGGCGCCAACCCAGGAGTACCGGCCCGCCCGCTCCGCGAGACGGCGTCCGGTGGGGAGCTGTCACGCGTGATGCTGGCCATCCGTGGGATCGTGACGCTCGGGGACGACGTCGAGACGCTGATCTTCGACGAGGTAGACACCGGTATCGGCGGCGTCACGGCGGCGGCCCTCGGCGAGCGCCTGCTGCGTCTGGCGGCGCGCCGCCAGGTGCTCTGCATCACGCACCTGCCACAGGTGGCCGCCTTCGCCGAGCGCCAGTTCGCCATCGTCAAGGAGAGCGACCCCGGAGCGGGAACGACGGTCACCGTCGTGCGCCGGGTCGATGGCGACGAGCGCCTCGCCGAGCTCTGCCGCATGCTCGGCGCGGCCCCCGACGACACGGCGGCACGCAGCCACGCCGAGAGCCTCCTGGCGAAGGCGGCCGGAGCCGCCTGAGCCGCCGCTCCGCGCCTTGCGGCGCCTCCGCCCGATGGTATACTTCCCTCCGTGATCCGTGGGCTAGCCGGGCATAGCATGGTGCCGGTCCGTCGACTTCGAGCGGGCGAGCTCCCGGCCCCACAAAATCTCTCACGTGTCTGCAGCAGCTTTGCCGTGCCTTGGGCGCGTCTCCTGGTGGATGGTCCCGGGACGATCGACGGCGGCGGCTCTTCGACCGGTGAGGGGAGACACCAGTGGGGGGCGAGGGGATGACCAAGCACATTTTCGTCACCGGCGGGGTGGTGAGCGGCCTCGGCAAGGGAATCACCGCCGCCTCGGTGGGCCGCCTGCTCAAGGCCCGCGGGCTCAAGGTGGCGAACCAGAAGTTCGACCCGTACATCAACGTCGACCCCGGCACCATGAGCCCGTTCCAGCACGGCGAGGTGTTCGTCACCGAAGACGGCGCCGAGACCGATCTCGACCTCGGGCACTACGAGCGCTTCATCGACGAGTTCGTCCAGCGAGACAGCAACGTCACCACCGGCGGCATCTACAACAGCGTGATCACCAAGGAGCGTCGCGGTGACTACCTCGGCGGCACCGTGCAGGTGATCCCCCACATCACCAACGAGATCAAGAGCCGCGTGCACCGGCTGGCGCAGAGCACCGGCGTCGACGTGCTGATCACCGAGGTGGGGGGAACGGTCGGCGACATCGAGAGCCTCCCCTTTCTCGAGGCGATCCGCCAGTTCCGCAAGGACATCGGGCGCGAGAACGTCTTGTACATCCACGTGACGCTGGTGCCCGTCATCGGGGTGGTCGGCGAGCTCAAGACCAAGCCCACCCAGCACTCCGTCGCGGAGCTCCGCGAGATCGGCATCCAGCCCGACATCATCGTCGCGCGCTCTGAGGAGCCGCTGTCGCAGGGCATCCGCGAGAAGATCGCGCTCTTCTGCGACGTCGACCCCGACGCCGTCGTGTCGGCCAGCGACGCCGACGACATCTACCGGGTGGTCCCGCTGATGCAGCAGGAAGGCCTCGACGCCCTCGTGGTGCGCATGCTCGGCCTCGAGTGCGGACCGCCCGACATGAGCGAGTGGGACGCGCTCATCGAGCGCATCGACGCCTGCGACAAGCCGGTGACCATCGGCCTCGTGGGCAAGTACGTCCAGTTGCACGAGGCCTACCTGTCGGTCTGGGAGGCGCTCAAGCACTCTGCTATCCACCACGGTCGCAAGCTGGACCTCCTGTGGATCGACTCGGAGGAACTCACGCCGGACACCGTCGCCGAGAAGCTGTGCGACGCCGACGGCGTGATCGTGCCCGGCGGATTCGGGCAGCGCGGCATCGAGGGCAAGATCGACGCGATCAGGTACTGCCGCGAGAATCGGGTGCCGTTCCTCGGCGTCTGCCTGGGTATGCAGTGCGCCGTCGCCGAGTTCGCGCGCGATGTGTGCGGCATGGAGGGGGCGAACTCGACGGAGTTCGACTCCGAGACGGCCTACCCGGTGATCGACCTGCTGCCCGAGCAGAAGGACATCGCGGATATGGGCGGCACCATGCGTCTCGGAGCCTCGCACGTCAAGCTTGTGCCGGGCACCAGGGCTCAGGCCGCGTACGCGCTGGATGAGGTCTGGGAGCGGCATCGTCATCGCTACGAGGTCAACAACGACCTGCGGCCGCTGCTCGAGGTGGCGGGGCTCGTCGTGAGCGGCACCACCCCCGACGGCCGCCTCGTCGAGATCTGCGAACTTCCCGACCACCCGTGGTTCGTCGCCTCCCAGTTTCACCCCGAGTTCAAGTCGCGGCCGACGCGGCCGGCGCCGCTGTTCCGCGACTTCGTAGGCGCCGCATCGCGCCTGCGCAGCGAGCGCGAGCATCAGATGGAGGATCTGTGCACGCAGCCTTAGACGGCGACCTGCGCGAGCTGTTCGTGCGGCTGGCCCGCATCCCCTCGCCGTCCGGCGCGGAGCGTGACGTCGCCGATGCCGTCACCGCCTATCTCCGCGACCTCGGGCTCGAGGTCGCGGAAGACGACACGGCCGCCGTGACCGGCTGCGGCGCCGGGAACCTCCTGGCGCGTGTTCCCGGCACCGGTGGGCGCACGATCGGCTTCTGTGCCCACCTGGACACCGTCCCGGTCGACGGGGCGCCGGTCGTGCTCGTGGACGGCGGGGTCGCGCGCAGTGACGGGCGCACGGTCCTCGGCGCCGACGACAAGGCCGCCGTCGCCGTTCTGCTGCGGCTGGCGCGCGACCTCGTGGCCGAACCGCCTTCGCCGACGGTCGAGTTCCTGTTCACCGTCGGCGAAGAGGTCGGCCTCGCCGGCGCCGGCGCATTCGCCATCGAGGCGCTCGAAGCCGAGGCTGTCTTCGTGCTCGACAGCGAGGGTGCGCCGGGTACGGTGATCCGCGGCGCGCCGACCGCGAAGACCATCGACGCCGAGTTCCGAGGACTCGCGGCTCACGCCGGCATCGAGCCCGAGAAGGGCCGCAGCGCCGTGGTCGCCGCCGCGCGGGCGGTCGCGGCGATGCAGCTCGGCCGCATCGACGAGGAGACCACCGCGAATATCGGTCTGCTCGAAGGCGGTGGGGCGGTGAACGTGGTCCCCGAGCGCTGCGTGCTTCGCGGCGAGGCCCGCAGCCGCGACGACGCCAAAGTCGCGGCGCAGGCGGCCGCGATGGTCGAGGCCATCAACGAGGCGGCCGCTTCCGCGTGCGTCGACGTGAGCGTGGACGTGCGCGAGCACTATCACGGCTACTCGCATGACGTCGAGGGCCCGTTGCTGCGTATGGTCGCCGCCGCTGCGGCCGACGCGGGCCTGGAGGCCCGCTTCATCGGCGGCGGCGGCGGCTCGGACAGCAACGTGTTCAACCGGCGCGGGCTGCCTGCGGTGACGCTCGGTGTCGGCTTTGAGCGCGTGCACTCTCCGCACGAGAGCATCCGGCTCGAGCGGCTCACGGAACTCTTCGCCTTTGTGCGCGCGCTGGTGGGCGTCACCGGGGCGACGGCCGCGTAGCGGCCGCGGGCGGCGCGGCATGGCGCGTGGGGCAGAGGGTCGGCCGCCGGCTACGGCGGTCGACCCTCTCGTGCAGGGCTTTCTGGACTACGTGCGCTACGAGCGCGGCCTCAGCCCGAACACCGTTGCCGCCTACGGGCGCGACCTCGCCCGCTTCGCGGCCTTTCTCGGGCCGGAGGGAGCCGCTCCGGGGGCGGTGACCGAGGCCGAGGTGCGCGCCTACTTCGCCGGGCCCGGGGGCGACGGCGCGTCGGCGAGCGTGGCCCGGCGCACGGCCGGCCTGCGGGTCTTCTTCGCCTACCTCGTCCGCGAAGGGGTGCGCGACGACGATCCGGCGGCGCGTCTGCGCACGCCGAAGAGACCGCGGGACCTGCCGCGCGTCCTCTCGGTCGAAGAAGTCGAGACGGTGCTGGAGTCGGTCGTGCGGGCCGGCCCGCTCGGGCAGCGAGATCTTGCGGCCCTGGAGTTGCTCTACGGCTGCGGCCTGCGCGTGAGTGAGTTGCTCGGCCTGCGCGAGGGCGACGTGGACGTCGAAGGCGGGCTGGTACGCTGCGTCGGCAAGGGTGACAAGGAGCGCGTGGTACCGATGGGTGCGGCGGCGGAGTGCGCGGTGCAGCGGTATGTGAGCGATGGCCGGCGGGCTCTTCTCCACGGCAGGCGCCGTCCGGAGCTGATCCTGAATTCCCGCGGCGGCCCCCTGACGCGGCAGGGGTTCGACTACATCCTGCGCGGCGTACTCGCGCGCGCCGACCTGCTCGGCGCCGCCAGCGCGCACACGTTCAGGCACTCGTTCGCGACGCATCTGCTGGCGGCCGGAGCCGACCTGCGCAGCGTGCAGGAGATGCTCGGTCACGCGAACGTGGCCACCACGCAGCTCTACACGCATGTGACCGTCGAACACCTGCGAGAGGTCTTTCTGGAGACGCACCCGCGGGCGCGGCGGAAACCGCCGGGGCCCGTTGGGGAGGAGGAGACATGACGACGGTGTTCGTGTGCGTGCTGGACGGGTGTGGCGCGGGGGCACTGCCGGATGCCGGCGCTTACGGTGACGAGGGCTCCGACACGCTCGGGCACGTGATCGGGCGCACCGGCGTCCCGCTCCCGAACCTTGCGGGGCTCGGGCTCGGTGAGGTCGTCGGCCTGCCGATGGACGCACCGCGGCCGGAGGCGACCTACGGCCGCCTGCTTGAGCGTGGGGCCGGCAAGGACACGACCACCGGCCACTGGGAGATGATGGGCGTCGTGCTCGAGCGGCCCTTCCCGACGTATCCGGACGGCTTTCCCGAGGCGGTCATCCGGCCCTTCGAGGAGGTGGTCGGCCGGCGCGTGCTCTGCAACCGGCCGGCCTCCGGCACGGGCATCCTCGAGGAGCTCGGCGACGAGCACGTGGCCAGCGGACGGCCGATCGTCTATACCTCGGCGGACTCCGTCTTCCAGATCGCCTGCCACGAAGACGTCGTGCCGGTCGAGCGGCTCTACGAGTGGTGCGCGGCGGCGCGTGAGATCCTTTGCGGAGAGCACGCGGTAGGGCGCGTCATCGCCCGTCCTTTTGACGGCGAGACGGGGCACTACGCGCGTACGCCTCGGCGGCGGGACTTCTCGCTGGCGCCGCCCGGCCCCACCTATCTGGACCTTCTGCAGGACCGCGGCGTTCCCGTGATCGGCGTCGGCAAGATCGGCGAGATCTTCGTGCAGCGCGGTGTGGACGTCGACGACCACACCACCGACAACACCACGGGCATCGCCGCGTGCAGCCGGCACCTCCGCGAGATGGAGGGGGGGCTGTTGTTCGCCAACCTCGTCGACTTCGACTCGGTGTGGGGTCACCGCAACGACGTCGACGGCTTCGCCTCAGGTCTCGCCGCCGTGGACGCGGCACTGCCGGCGTGGGAGGCCCTGCTCGCGCCCGGCGACGTCATGATCCTCTGTGCCGATCACGGTGTGGACCCCACGTCGGAGGGCACCGACCACTCCCGCGAGTACTCACCGCTGCTCGCGCTGGGGCTCACCCCGGGCCGCTACGACGGCGCCCAGGAGGACGTCGGCGCCACGGCGTTCGCGCGTCTGACCGGCGAGGGGCCGCCTCTGGCGGGGCGGGCGATCGAGTGAAGGACGTGCCGCTCCCGTCCGGTCTCCGCCGCGTGGCCGCCTTTCGGCCGCACGCGGCCGTCGTGTTCGGCTCCGGGCTTGCGGCGCCACCGGCCGGCTCCTCGCTCGAGGCGGAGATCGACTACGAGGAGCTGGGGTGGCCGTGCACCGCCGTGCCGGGCCACCTGAACGTTCTGCGACTGGTTCGCGGGACCCGCTCCGACGGCGCGGAACTGCGCCTGGCGCTGGCCTGCGGGCGCCCGCATCTGTACGAGGGCTGGTCCGACGCCGAACTGGAGGCGCCCGTCCGCGGCCTGGCAGCCGCGGGGGTGGGCCGCCTCGTGCTGACGAACTCGTGCGGCGGCCTGGGCCCGCACGCGCCGCCGGGCGTCATCGTCGCGTGCGCGGCGGTCGTGGACCTGCAGCGTGCGCCCGAGGCGGATGCCCCACCCCGTCTGCCCGTCTGCTCCCGTCAGGCGTGCGCTCGTGTCGCCGGCGCGCTCGGCGCCGGCGCGGCGCCGGGCGCGGGGGTGTACGTGGCCGTCTCCGGGCCGCAGTTCGAGACGCCGGCCGAGGCGGAGTGGCTCTCACGGTACGGCGACGTGGTCGGCATGTCGGCCGCGGCGGAGGCTCGCGCCGCCACGGCCACGGGCGTAGAGTGCTGTCTTCTGGCGCTGGTCGCCAACGAGGCGGCGGCGGTGGGTTCGCACGACGACGTTCTCGCGGCCGGCGGCCGGCTCGCAGGTCTGCTGGCGACGGGCCTCGTGGCCGCCGTGGGCGGGCGCTGGCCGGAACTGGCGTAGGCGGGGGCGGAGGACGACATGGAATTCGTACACGACGTGATCGCCTGGAAGCGGGACGGACGCGAGCTCGACGAGGCCCGCGTGCGTGCCTTCGTCGATGGGGTGGTCAGCGGCGCCGTCCCTTCGTACCAAGCGAGCGCCCTGCTCATGGCCATGGTGCTGCGCGGCCTGAGCGACTCCGAGACCGTCTCGCTCGCGCGTGCCCTGGTCGACAGCGGCAAGACGCTCGATCTGCGTGTGCTGCGGCGTCCGGTGCTCGACAAGCACTCGAGCGGCGGCGTGGGCGACAAGGTGACGCTCGTGCTCGCGCCCCTGGTCGCCGCGTGCGGCGCGGTCTTCGGCAAGATGTCCGGGCGGGGTCTCGGGCACACAGGCGGGACGCTGGACAAGCTCGAGTCGATCCCCGGGTTTCGCGTGCGCCTGCCGCAGGGCGACTTCGTGCGGCAGCTCGAGCGCATCGGCGTTGCGGTGGTGAGCCAGAGCGAGCGCGTGGTGCCCGCCGACCGCCTGCTCTACGCGCTGCGGGACGTCACCGGGACGGTGGAGTGCGACGGCCTGATCGCGGCCAGCATCATGGCGAAGAAGGTGGCTAGCGGGACGTCTGCCGTTGTCCTGGATCTCAAGGTGGGTGCCGGCGCCTTCATGCCCGATCTCGAGCGTGCGCGAGAGCTCGGGCGCCTGTGCCGGCTCATCGGCGAAGCGTACGATCGGCCGACGACCTGTCTGTTCACTGCCATGGAGGCGCCCCTCGGCCGCGCCGTCGGCAACCGGCTCGAGGTGGAAGAGGCGTGGCAGGTGCTCGGGGGCGGCGGGCCCGCCGACGTGCGTGAGGTGACGATCGCGCTCGCCGCCGAGTTGCTCCCGCTGTCCGACCTGGGCCTGACGCGTGACGAGGCCGCGAGACGGGCGGAGGCGGCGCTCGACGACGGGCGCGCCGCCGAACACTTCGAGCGCTGGTGCTACGTGCAGGGTGGCGACTGGCGCCCCGGCGAGTTCCACCGTCTCGCCGGTCACGAGACGATCGCTGCTCGGGCCGGCTACGTGACGGCTGTGGACGCTCTCGCGGTCGGGCGCGCCGCCCAGGTGGCTGGAGCGGGGCGCCGCACGGTTGACGACTCCGTCGACGCCGCCGCCGGCGTGGTCCTCGAGCGCTTGGTGGGCGACGCGGTGAGCGCCGGCGAGCCTCTCGCCACGGTCTGCTCGCGTGATCCGGACAGGAGGGGCGAGGCCGGCGCGGTGCTGGAGACGGCGTTCACGATCGGCGATGAGGCCCCAGAGGTGCGGCCGATCGTCCTCGGTCGCGAGGAGTGAACGTCAGTCGGCGGACTCCGTCTGGGCGACGGCGAGGAACCAGCGCCACGAGAACCCGCGTGTGGTGGCGCCGTACGCCCCGAGCGGCAGGCTCAGGCCGACGGCGAGGAGGATCGCGAGTGTCTCTGCTTTGCGGTGTGTCATGCTGAGTTTCGTGGCTCCACCCAGGCGGCATGGGGCAAACGGCGCCGCGGCGCGGGCTGTCGAGCGTTGCCCATGTGAACGTCACCTGTGGACGCGGCACCGCGGCTTCCCGGAGATCAGAGGGTGAGGATCGTCGGAGGAGTGTGGCGAGGGCGGCGGCTCCGAGCGCCCGCGGGGCACGCCACCCGGCCGACCTCGGACAAGGTCCGCGAGGCCATGTTCGGGGTTCTGCTGGCGCTCCCGGAGGCGGCTGCCGCTGCGGCTGCAGCCCGCGAGGCGAGCGCTTTCGCCGAGCCGCTGGCCGGGCACGCCGTGCTCGACCTCTTCGCGGGGAGCGGCGCCCTCGGGATCGAGGCGCTGTCACGAGGCGCCGCCAGCTGCACGTTCGTCGAGTCGGCGCCCGCGGCGCTGCGCGCCCTCCGCGAGAATCTGGCGCGTGTCGGCGTCCGGGTGGTGCGCCCCGGTGCCGCGGCGACCGAGGCGCCGGCCGGCGCCGGTACAGGAATCATCGTGCCGGAGCCGGCGTCGGCTCGCGCGGTGGTGCTGGCGGCGGACGTCCGGCGGGCTCTTGCGGCTGACGCCCGCCGCGCCGCGCGGTATACTCTGGTGTTTGCGGACCCGCCGTACGATCGGTACGAGCAGGTCCGGCCCGACCTCGTAGGACTTCTCGGGCCAGTGCTCGCACCGGGTGCCGTACTCGTCGTGGAGTCCGGTGCGCTCACTCCGGCGGGATTGCCCTGGCCTGTGGTCCGGGAGAAGCGGTACGGGGACACACGCGTCACGTTCGTCGCGACGGGCCGCCCGCGGCACGCAGAAGGAGTGGACGCAGACGATGACCGACCACCGAGCTGAAGAGAAGGACCGCCGATGCCGCGCAACGTGACCGCCATCTGCCCGGGCACCTTCGATCCGGTCACGGTGGGCCACCTCGACATCATCCAGCGCGGTGCCTGCAAGTTCGGCCGTGTGGTCGTCGGGCTGATCGAGGTGCCGCAACGCAAGTCGCCGCTCTTCACCCCGGATGAGCGCGAGGCGTTTCTGCGTGAAGCTCTCGCAGGCCGCGAGACGATCGTCGTCGACCGCTTCAACGAGCTCGTCGTCGAGTTCGCCCGCAGGTGGGAAGCGCACGTCATCCTCAAAGGTCTGCGCGCCATCTCCGACTTCGAGTACGAGTTCGCGATGGCGCAGCTCAATAGGAAGTTGGCGCCCGACATAGAAACTGTCTTCATGATGGCCTCGCCGGAGCACAGCTTCCTCAGTTCCAGCGGGGTCAGAGAGATCGCCGCGTTCGGAGGTTCAGTTACCGATCTGGTGCCTCCGGCCGTCGCCCGCCGCCTGGCGGAACTCTATCCGCCGCGCAGCTAGGCCACCCAAGGAGGGTCGCTGACCATGGACGTTCTGGTCCTTATCGACAAGATGGATGACATCATCCACAACGCACGTTCCGTCCCGCTGACGGACAGTGTCATGATCGACCGCGAGGAGATCTACGACCTCCTCGACCAGATGCGGTCGACGATCCCCGAGGAGATCAAGCAGGCGCGCTGGATCGTGAAGGAGCGGCAGGAGATGCTCTCCGAGGCCAAGCAAGAGGCCGACAGGGTTCTCGCGGAGGCCCAGGAGCGCGCCGACCGGCTCGCGACAGAGACGGAGATCGTCAGGCTGGCCGAAACGAACGCCCAGCAGATCATGGAAGAGGCTCGCGATCGTGAACGCGAGGTTCGTCTGGGCGCCGAGGACTACGCCGACGAAGTGCTCGGCAACCTCGAGATGAACCTCGACAAGTTCATCGCGGCGGTGCGTCGCGGCCGGGAACGTCTGCAGGGCCGCCCTGCGGACGACGCCCTGCAGCCCTGAGCGCGTCGCAGCGTCACCGCGACAGGTAGTCTCGTGCGCCGCTTCGACCTTCATTCGCTGCGCTTCGGCAAGGCCAGTGAGACTTGGCGCAGCCTGCCGGTAGCCGTCACCCCGTTCGTGTTCGGTGGTCTCGAGTACGAGGTGGAGGACGGCGTGGTGGATGCTGTGGTCACGGCGGCGCGTGTCGGTGACAATCTCACCCTGACTCTCGACGTCGACACCGTCGTGGGGGGGGCGTGTCAGCGTTGTCTCGCCGACGCGGAACTGCCCGTGAGCGCCCACGGGGTGGAGTACGTGCGCCACGGGGAGTCGGAGGGAGAGGGCGAAGAGGACGAGGGGTACGTCGTCGCCCATCAGGTGGACCTGGAGAGCTGGGTACGCGACGTGATCGCCGAGGCGTTGCCGTCCCGCATCCTCTGTCGCGACGACTGCCGGGGCCTGTGCCCGGTCTGCGGCGCCGACCTCAACGCCGATCCGGAGCACCGGCACGAGGAGGCGTGAGCGTTCGCCGTGTGGTACAGTTCCGTGTCTGATTGAGCCGAGGAGAAGGTCCATGCCCGTACCCAAGAAGAAGACATCGCAGCGGCGTCGCGACCAGCGCCGTTCGCAGCAGAAGCTCACCGTCGACACGGCCAGCGTGTGCCCGCAGTGCAAGAGCCCGAAGCTCCCGCATCGCGCCTGCACGAAGTGCGGCACGTACAAGGGCCGCGAGGTCATCGTCCTCGAATCTGACTGAGTGACGCCGGGGGGTGTGGTGCTCAGGTCTCTGTACATCGCCTCCACCCAGGGTGGCGGAGGCAAGACGACGATCGCCGTCGGCCTCTGCCTCGCGCTGCGCAACCGTGGGCTGAAGGCCGGCTACTTCAAGCCTGTCGGCACGCTGCCCTCACGGACCAGCAGCGTGCTCGTTGACGAGGACGCCGAGTTCGTCGCCGGCTTGCTGGGCCTCGAGGACGAGCTCACGGACATCTGTCCGGTCGTTCTGGACGAAGACGCCCTTCACGACGTGCTCGCCGGGTCGGAGGTCGACGCGATGAACCGCGTCACCGCCGCCTACGGGCGCCTCATCGCCGGCAAGGACATCATGGTCTGCGAGGGCCTCGGCGAGATCTGGCAGGGCCGCTTTCTGCGCACCAGCGGCGCCGAGGTCGTGGCGGAATTGGACCTGGGCACGCTGCTGGTGGCCAAGTTCGCCGGCGCCCGTCTGCTCGACGACATCATCTACGTCAAGGACGCCCTCAAGGAGCACCTCCTCGGCGTCCTCTTCAACATGGTGCCGGAGTCGCGTCTCCCGCTCGTCAAGGACGAGTACACGCGCTTTCTCGCCAAGAACGACGTAGAAAGCTACGGCGCGATCGCCTCGAGCAGCGTGCTTTCCGCGGTGTCGGTCGGCGAGATCGTCGATGCCCTGGACGGCACCTTCATCTGCGGCGAACGCTACAACGAGCGTCTCGTCGAGACGTACATGATCGGCGCGATGAGCCCGGAGCATGCGCTGCGCTACTTCCAGCTTACGCCGAACAAGGTCGTGATCGTCGGCGGCGACAGATCGGAGATCATCCTCGCCGCCCTCGAGACGCCGACTGTCGCCGTCGTTCTCACGGGGAACTACGTGCCCAGCCCGGCCGTGCTCGGGCGCGCCGAGGAGCGCGGCGTCGCGCTGGTGTCGGTCGAGACCGACACCGTGGCCGCCGCCGACGGCCTGCGGCGTCTGTTCGGCCGGCTCCGCGTCAAGGAGCGCGCCAAGATCGACCTTGTCGCGGAACTCATCGACGCGTCCGTCGACGTCGATCGCCTGGTGGACGACCTGCGGGTATGAGCGGGTCGGCAAGTCGCGGGTACACGTCGCCACACTCCGTCACCGCGGCCTGGAGCGCTCTCACCGACGACCGCGTGATCAGGGTGGTCGTCGACGCGGCCGGTGGCGACAACGCGCCGGACGAGATCGTCCGCGGCGCTCTTCAGGCCGCCGGCCCCCAGTTGCACATCGTGTTCACCGGCGACGAGGCGCGCGTCCGCCCGCTCCTTCCACAGGGCTGTGAGCATGTGTCCATCGTGCACGCGCCCGACGTCATCGGCTACGACGAGGAGCCGGCGCCGGCTGCCCGGGCAAAGACGGGCTCGAGCATCGTCGTAGGGCTCAAGCTGGTGCACGACGGGGAGGCCGACTCCTTCGTGAGCGCCGGGAACACCGGAGCCGTCGTTGCCGGCAGCGTCCTCTACATCCGCCGGATCCCCGGCGTGCAGCGGCCGGCCATCTGCACCATCATGCCGGCCATGCCGTCGCCGATCGCCTTCCTCGACGTCGGCGCCAACGCGGAGGTCCGCCCGGAACACCTGCGTCAGTTCGCGGTGATGGGGCAGGCGTTCGCCCGCGAGGTGATGGGCATCTCCGATCCTGACATCGGCCTCCTCAGCATCGGCGAGGAGCCGAGCAAGGGCACTCCCGACGTCATCGAGGCCCATCGGCTTATCGCCGGCGACGAGCGCATCAGGTTCTCCGGCAACATCGAGGGCCGCGACATCATGAACCGCACTGTTGACGTCGTCGTCACCGACGGCTTCACCGGGAACGTGGCGCTCAAGACGATCGAAGGCTCCGCGAAGGCCATCCTGGGGGCGCTGCGCGCGACCATCGATCTGAACCTCGCGACGAAGCTGGGCGGGCTGCTCCTGCGTCATGACCTCATGGTCCTCAAGGACGCGCTGGATCCGGAGGAGTTCGGGGGCGCCCTGCTCGTGGGCATGAAGGCGCCGGTCGTGATCGCCCACGGCAACTCCCGCGCCCGCGGCATCGCCCAGGCGGTGCGCATGGCCCGGCGCGGCGCCGTCAGCGACCTCCTTCCGACCATCTCGCGTGAGCTTGGGACGCAGGGCGGCTCGGTGTAGACTCACGCAAACTCGCCCGGAGGTTCGCCAGATGACCCGTGAAGAGGTGTTCGAGCACGTCAAGGGGATCCTCGTCGAGACGCTCAGCGTCGACGACGACAAAGTGACCCTGGAGGCCCGCTTCCAGGAAGACCTCGAGACGGACTCGCTCGACCTGGTCGAGCTCGTGATGACCATGGAAGAGAAGTTCGGCATCAAGATCAGCGACGAAGAAGCCGCACAGATCAAGACGGTCGGCGACGCGGTCGACTTCGTCATGACGCGGGTCGACGCCTAGCCAGGCGATCCCGCAGGGGGTGACGAGGGGGTGTCTCCTGCAGCCGGGAGGCGTCCCCTCGTCGCCGTGTGAGACTGTGACCAACCGACTCCTCACGCTCGCCGAACAGCTCGACCCGGCCAGCATGCGCCAGGTGTTCACGCACACCTCGTGGGCGGCCGACCGGGCGCAGTCGTACGAGCGACTCGAGTTCCTCGGCGACAGCGTGCTCAGTCTGTGCATCACGACCGAGTTGTACCGCCGCTTTCCCGGCTTCGCCGAGGGACACCTCGCGCGTCTGCGCGCGTACGTCGTGAGCCGGGCGACCTGCGCCAGGGTGGCGTCGAAGCTCGGTCTCGGCAAGCTGCTCAAGCAGTACGCCGGTTCGTCGGCGGAGGCCGGCGACGCGTCGCAGTTGCAGACCAACCAGAACGTTCTCGCGGACCTCACCGAGGCCCTCATCGGCGCCGTCTACGTCACCTTCGGCTACGAGGCCGTGCGCCCCGCCGTCATCGAGGTCTTTGAAGAGCACATCCTCTACGCGGAGAGCAGCTACATCGATCACAAGACGGAACTGCAGGAGCATCTCGCGCGCGGCGGCCGATCGGTCGGCTACCGCGTGCTCGGCTACAGCGGCCCGGCGCACGACCGTGAGTTCGAGATCGAGGCCGTCGTCGACGGCGAGACGCTCGGGCACGGCTTCGGCACCAGCAAGAAGCGCGCAGAGCAGGAGGCGGCCTCTGAAGCCCTCCATGAGCTTCAGAGGCAGGCCCGTCGCAAGTCTCGCCGAGCGCGCCTGCGCGGCCGGCGCGCGCGGCCGGCTCCGGCGGACGCCGTGGCCGGCGAGGCGCCGGAAGGCGCCGCCGCACCCGAGGCCTCCGCAGCATCCCCGGGCGCGCCGGCCGGCAAGAACCCGGCGGACACGTCCGCCGCGGCCGCGAAGGCCGGCTGAGCGTGTACCTCAAGGCACTCCGCCTCAAGGGGTTCAAGTCGTTCCCGCGCCAGACCGAGCTCCTCTTCGAGCCCGGCGTCGGCGTCGTCATCGGACCCAACGGGAGCGGCAAGAGCAATCTCGCGGACGCGGTGATCTGGGCCCTGGGGGAGCAGAGCCCGAGCACGGTACGCGGTTCGTCGATGCAGGACGTCATCTTCGCAGGCAGCGACGGGCGGCGCGCGAGCGGGTCGGCCGAGGTCGAGCTGACCTTCGACAACGCCGACGGAGGGCTGCCGCTGCCGACCCCGGAGGTGAGCATCAGCCGGCGCGTCATGCGCGACGGCTCCTCCCGGTATCAGATCAACCAGTCGTCGTGCCGGTTGACCGACGTCGTGGAGCTCATGGCGCAGGTCGGTTTCGGCAAAGAGCTGCACTCGATCATCGGCCAAGGCAAGGTCGAATCGTTCCTCGCAGGCAAGCCCGAGGATAGGCGCAGCCAGATCGAGGAAGCCGCAGGCCTCGGGGCGTACAAGCGGCGTCGTGAACGCGCCGCCCTCAAGCTGCGCGAGGTCGGTCGCAATCTGGAGCGTGCGCTGCTTCTCGAGCGCGAGGTCGGGTCGCAGCTCACCCCTTTGCGCCGTCAGGCCAGCGCCGCAGAGCAACTGCGCACGGCTGAGCGCGAGATGGCGGAGGTCGGCGGACGGCTGCTGACCGGCGAGGTCGAGGCCGTCGACGCGGAGCTGGTCGCGCGGCGCGCGGAGCTGGCCGCCGCCGACGCCGAGCGGGAACGGGCGGAGGCGGGCATCACCCGCCTCACCGACGCTCGCGCTGCCGAGGAGGACGACTTCGCCCGCCGCGTCGCCGAGCGCGAGCGTCGGTCGCGTCGTCTGCTTCGTGCCCGCGTCCTCGACGGGCGGCTGGAGGGCGGCAGGCGCCTGGCGGAACAGCGCCTGCACCTCCTCGACGAAGTGGAGCGAGCCTCGGCGGCTGAGCGCGAGAGGCTCGTCGCGGAACTCGCCGGGCGGCCCGAGCGGCCCGAAGACGAGACCTGGCCGGACGAGGAGCGGCGACTCGTTGCCGAGCTGGAAGCGGCCGAAGCGGCGCACGCTCTGGCGACCGGTGGGCTGGGCAGCGCTCGCGAGGCGCTGAGCGTTCGCCGGGCCGCTCTTGACCATCTGACCGTGGAGCGGGAGGGCGCGCTTGCGATGTCGGCGCGGCTGGAGCGGCGCCGGGAGGCGCTGGCGGGCGAAGAGAAGCGCCTCACGGCCCAGTACGACGCCCTTGCCGCTGAGGAGGCGGGGAAGGGTGTGCAGGAGCACGTCGCCCACGAGGCCGAGGCTGCGGCGCGCGAGGCTCTGCGCGAGGCGGCCGCGGAGGCAGCGGCGGCGGCCGGTGCGGCGGCGGATGCGGCCCGGGAGGTGAGCGACGCGGAGGACGCGCACCGTTCCTCTCTCGGTGAACGCCGCGCGCTCGAATCCGAGGTGGACCACCTGAACGCCGCTCTGCGCGAGCTCCAGGACGTCGGGGGCGACGTCCTCGAGATCGCCGACGAGTACCCCGGAGCGGTGTCGCTCGCGGCGAGCGTCACCTGCGAAGCCGGCTACGAGCGGGCGCTGGCGGCCGCTCTCGCCCAGCTCTCCGGTGCGCTGGCGGTCCCGGAAGGGGTGGACCATTGGTCGCTGCTCGAGGCGCTCAAGCGCGCCGGCGTCGGCCTGGCCCGGCTGGTGGTGCCGGGGCGCCGGCGACCGGCGGTCGCGTTCCCCGGCGCCGCGCCGCTGACCGACAAGGTCGGTTTTGGCGACCACGACGAGCTCGAGGGTGCTCTGGCCGACGTGGTGATCGTCGACGACCTGCGCGCCGTGCCTGAGGGCTTCGCGGGGCTGGCGGTGACCCGGGAGGGCGAGTTCTACAGGCCGCTGGGCGGTCAGATGGGGCTCGCCAGCGGGGTGCCGGCGGCTCTTCTTCTGGAGCGTCGCGCCACGCTTGAGCGGCTGACGGAGAAGCTCGCCTCCGTTTCCGCGAGGGAGGCTCGCGACGAGGCAGCCCTCGCCGTATGTCGCCTGCGCGCCGCTTCGACGCGCACCTCCGCCGAAGAGGCGGAGGCCGCCGAGCGGGAGATGCGCATCGCGGCCGAGACCGCCGAACGCGACCTCAAGCAGGTCCGGGCTCGGCAGCGCGACCTTGACGACGTCATGCAGCGCGACCGGCGGGCGGCGGAAGGCATGGCGGCTGAGTCGGCGGAGGCTCTGGCGGGCAAGGAAGAAGCCGATGGCGCGGCTGCCGCTGCGCTCGTCGCGCTGGAACGCGAGCGGCCGCGGGCGGATGAGGCCGAGGCGCTGCTGCGCGACGCCGAGTCGGCGCACGCCGACTCACTGGCGGCGGTCACGCGCCGGCGCGTCGAGCTCGACGAGCGTCGTGCCGCGGCCACGCGCGCCGCGGAGCAGCGCGAGGCGTCGCGCCGTCGCGCCGCCGCGGACCGGGAGCGGCTCTCCGAGCTGGAGAGGCGGCTGGCGGAGCTGCCCGACGTCCGTACCGCGTGCGCGACGCTCGAGTCGCGTACCGCGGCGCTGCGCGCCCACTCGACCCGGATCATCGCCCAGCTCGACACGGGCGACGACGACGAAGCCGGCCTCGACCGCGGTGAACTGCGCCGCCTCGCGGAGTCCGAAGCCGGGCTGCGCCGGGAGCTCGAGGGCGTGGGGGAGCGGAGGACGACGGTACAAGTGGCCCTTGCCCGCCTGGAGGATCGCCGCGGTGAGCTGGCCGCCGAGCTGGAAGCGATCAGCGAGAAGCTCGATCAGGCGGGATTCGCGCCCCCGGCCGACGCGGCCGAGGAAGCGGCGCTGCGCGAACGCCGCGACCGCGTCGCCAGGCGCAGGGAGCGCATCGGGCCCGTGAACCCCCTTGCCGAGGCCGAGTGTGCGGAGTTGGCGGAGCGCGCCGGCTTTCTGCGTGAGCAGAGGCGCGACCTCGAGAAGTCCATCGATGACCTGGGATCACTGATCAAGGAGCTCACGGCGCAGGTCGACGCCGAGTTCGCCGCGACCTTCGCTGCCGTGCAGGAGCAGTTCGAGCACATGGTGGCGCTGCTGTTCCCGGGCGGACGGGGCGCGCTCAAGCTCGTCGAGCCGGACGAGGAGCACCCTCAGGGTGGCGTCGCCGTCGAGGTCAAGCCGGCCAAGAAGCTGGGGAAGCGGCTTCAGTTGCTGTCCGGCGGCGAGCGTGCCCTGGTGGCGATCGCCTTCCTGATGGCGCTCGTTCTCGCGCGGCCGTGCCCCTTCTACGTGCTCGACGAGATCGAGGCGGCGCTGGACGACGTCAACATCGGCAGGCTGGTGAAGCTGCTGCGCGACTACCGCGAGCGCACGCAGTTCGTGATCATCACGCACCAGAAGCGGACCATGGAGGCCGCCGACGTGCTGTACGGCGTCACCATGGGCGCGGACGGGGCATCGCAGGTCGTGAGCGCGCGCATGGCTGAGGAAGAGATCGAGCGCGAGGAGCGCGCGCAGAAGCGGACGAGGCCGGTCGCGCCGGCACAGTGAAGCGACGGGCGGCGGTCTGCGGCGCCCGCGGACGGGAGTCTGACTCAGGTGGAGTGGCACGAACTGTTCAAGGGCATCGCCGAGACCGATGTGCCGGCGGCCGTCCTGGAAGAAGAAGCGGCGGAGCGCAGGGGCCTCTTCGGCCGCCTGCGCCGCAACCTCGGCAAGGCCCGTGGCGCTGTCGTCGGCGGGCTCAAGAGCGCCGTCTACGTGGGCGTCGACCGGCGGCTGTACGAGCAGGTGGAGGAGCTGCTGATCGCCGCCGACGTCGGCGTCGACGGCACCATCAGGATCGTGGATGAGCTGGAGCGCCGCTGCACAGCCAAGAAGATCGAAGCGCGCGAGCCGTTCCAGAACGAACTGGCGGACGTGGTCGCCGAGGTCATGAGGCCCGACGACCCTGAGCGCCGGCGCATCGACGTTTCCGAGCAGCCGACCGTGATCCTGATGGTCGGCGTCAACGGCACCGGCAAGACCACGACCATCGGCAAGATCGCCTGGCGGCTCAAGGAGATGGGGAAGACACCGCTCATGGTCGCCGGCGACACCTTTCGCGCCGCCGCCGTGGAGCAGCTGAGTGAGTGGGCGAAGCGCGTCGGCTGCGAGATCGTGAAGCAGGCCGAGGGCGGCGACCCGGCGGCCGTCGTCTACGACGGGGTCGCCGCCGCCCGCTCTCGCGGCGCCGACGTCGTGCTCATCGACACCGCGGGCCGGCTGCACACCCAGGTCAACCTGATGCGCGAGCTTGAGAAGGTGCGCCGGGTCATCGAGAAACAGCTGCCCGGCGCCCCGCACGAGACCCTCCTCGTGCTCGACGCGACCACGGGTCAGAACGGCCTGCGCCAGGCGCAGGAGTTCGGCCAGGTCGTGGACGTCAGCGGCGTCGTGCTGACGAAACTCGACGGCACGGCCAAGGGTGGCATCGTGGTCGCCATCCACGAGACGCTCGGGATCCCGATCAAGCTCATCGGGATCGGCGAACGGCTCGAGGATCTGCGGCCGTTCGAGCCCGACGTCTTCGCTCGCGCCATTTTCGGCGGGGATGGCGAGGAGGAGTAGTCGGGTCCATCGACGTGGGGAGACGGCGCCATGAACGAACGGGATCTGCGCGATCTGCTCGAGAAGGTCCGCGACGGGAGCGCCGGGGTCGACGACGCCGTCGCGCGACTGTCCGATCTGCCGTATGAGGATCTGGGCTTCGCCCACCTCGACCATCATCGCGAGCTGCGGAGAGGGTATGGCGAGGCCGTCTTCTGCGCCGGCAAGACGGCCGCGCAGGTCGTCGAGATCAGCCGCCGCATGGTCGCACACGGTCACTTCAACGTCCTCGCCACCCGGGCTTCGCCCGAGGTCCTGGACGAGCTGCAGCGGAGCGTGCCGGTGGAGATGCATCGTGACGTCGGTCTGGCGATCGTGAACCCCGGACCGGTCACGCCGCTGGGTCTCGTCTGCGTGTGCACCGCGGGTACGTCGGATATCCCTGTCGCCGAAGAAGCGGCTCTCACGGCCGAGTGCTCGGGGAGTCTTGTGGAGCGTGTCTACGACGTCGGGGTCGCCGGGATCCATCGGTTGCTCGGCCACACGGAGGCGCTGCGCGAGGCCAACTGCGTCGTCGCCGTCGCCGGCATGGAGGGCGCGCTGGCGAGCGTCATCGGCGGGCTCGTGGCCTCCCCGGTGATCGCCGTGCCGACGAGCATCGGCTACGGCGCGAGCTTCGGCGGCGTGGCCGCGCTGCTCTCGATGCTCAACTCCTGCAGCCCCGGCGTGTCCGTCGTCAATATCGACAACGGCTTCGGGGCCGGATACCTGGCCAACGTGATCAATCGAGCAAGCGTCGGTGAAGGCGAGTCGTGAGAGCCGTTCGTGTGCGGCCAGCCCACTTCGTGGCGACCGGATGGTCTGCACCTCTGGGGCGATCAGCTTCACGGTGGGGAACCAGGTGCGGTAGCGCGTGCCGTCGCGAGTGAGCAGCGGCATGCCGGTGACCGCCGCTTGGGGGTGCAGAAGGCGTCCGTCGACCAAATCCGCCCAATCGTGATCGTCGGTGAGGAGGTCGACGAGGACATTCGTGTCGACCAGCACTCTCGGCGGCATCGATCGTCACCACGCGTGAGCCGCATGAGCTCGTCGGTGCTCATCCCGGCCTGAGGCTGCCCCGACAGCGCCGTGCCCATTCTTGCGCCCGTCGGTTTCCTCCCTCCGCTTTGCGCAGAACGACGACACCGTTGTCGACGGCGAACTCCATCTCGGTGTGCGGCAACAGCCCGTAGCGCTCGCGGATGTCCTGCGGCATGGTGGCCTGGCCTTTGCTGGTGATGCGCAGCGCAGCATCCTGCTGGTCGTAGTCTTAATGGCAAAAGTACGACCGCCATAGTGTGCGGACGAGGAAGGCGCTGCGCGCCGCCGGCGGGTGGACGCCTCTGGCGCGTGCTACGATTGGCGCTCCGCGCACCGACCGAGGATCACGCATGTTCGACGCGCTCACCGACCGCCTCCAGGGGGTCATGCAAAGCTTGAGAGGCCACGGCAAGCTCACCGCCGAGGACGTCGACGCGGCGATGCGCGAGATCCGGCTGGCGCTGCTGGAGGCCGACGTCAATTTCAAGGTGGTGCGCGAGTTCGTCGGCAACGTCAAGGAGCGCGCGCTCGGCGCCGAGGTCATGGAGAGCCTCACGCCGGCGCAGCAGGTCGTGAAGATCGTGAATGAGGAGCTCGTCGCGCTCATGGGAAGCGGCGACTCGAGGCTCGCGTTCAGCGGCCATCCCCCCACCGTCATCCTGATGGCCGGCCTGCAGGGCTCCGGTAAGACCACGACCTGTGCCAAGCTCGCCAAGCTGCTCAAGAAGGACGGCAAGTCGCCGGTCCTTGTGGCCGCCGACGTCTACCGCCCGGCGGCCATCGACCAGTTGCAGACGCTCGGTGAGCGTGTGGGCGTACCCGTCTACGCGCCCGGCGCCCACCTCGACCCGGTCGACATCGCGCGAGACGGCGTCGCC
The DNA here is from genome assembly GCA_963709345.1 of uncultured Actinomycetes bacterium. GTDB lineage: Bacteria > Actinomycetota > Thermoleophilia > UBA2241 > UBA2241 > CAIXSE01. The sequence continues at coordinate 61,316 of CAVPVX010000007.1, read as the reverse complement.
TACGCGCGCAAGCACGGCGACGTCGCCATCGTCGACACCGCCGGCCGGCTCCACGTCGACGAGGAGCTCATGGCCGAGCTCGTCAACATCCGTGACGCGGTGAAGCCGCACAACGTTCTGCTCGTCGTCGACGCCATGACCGGCCAGGACGCTGTGAACGCCGCCGACGCCTTCAAGGGCCACGTCGACCTCGACGGGGTCGTGCTCACCAAGCTCGACGGCGACGCTCGCGGGGGCGCCGCGCTCAGCGTGCGCGCCGTCACCGGTAAGCCGGTCAAGTTCGCCAGCACGGGGGAGAAGCTCGACGACTTCGACGTCTTCCACCCGGACCGCATGGCGGGCCGCATCCTCGGCATGGGCGACGTCCTCAGCCTGATCGAGAAGGCTGAAGAGTCGCTCGACGAGAAGCAGGCGGCCGAGATGGAGGCGAAGCTCCGCCGCGCCGAGTTCACCTTCGAGGACTTCCTCGATCAGCTCAAGCAGGTTCGCAAGATGGGCTCGCTCTCAAGCATCCTGGGGCTGCTCCCCGGCGTGCCCGGCATGAAGGACCTCAAGAACGTACAGGTCGACGACAAGCAACTGGACCGCATCGAGGCGATGGTCTTCAGCATGACACGGCAGGAGCGGCGCCACCCGGACATCATCGACGGGAGCCGCCGGCGCCGCATCTCGGCCGGCAGCGGCACGACCGTGCAAGACGTCAACAATCTTCTGAAGCAGTACCGTGAGATGCAGAAGATGCTCAAGATGTTCTCGAGCGGCCGGGTCAAGGGGTTTCGCCTGCCCGGCATGAGCGGGTAGACTACACGTTCTTGCGGCCCGAAGCCGGGTCGCGTAAGGTTCACACACCGCTGCGACCTCTCGGTCGCAGCGCGCCGTTCTACTACCCTGAGGGGGTGACACCAGTTGGCAGTGCGTATCAGATTGACCCGGGTAGGGAGCACGAAGAACCCGATCTACCGTATCGTCGTCGTGGATTCCCGCGAGCGTCGTGACGGCCGTGCGATCGAGACCATCGGTCAGTACAACCCGCGCACCGAGCCCTCGTTCATCGAGGTCGACGCCGAGAAGGCGAAGAAGTGGCTCGGCGAGGGCGCGCAGCCCTCGCGGACGGTCAAGCGACTGTTCGCGATCAAGGGCATCGAGAAGTAGGCAGGTCTCCTCGGAGACGACGGAGGGGGTAGTGGGATGTTGAAGGACCTGCTCGAGTATCTGGCGAAGTCGCTGGTCGACAGCCCAGACGAGGTCCACGTGGAGGCTACGGAAACCGACACCACCGTCGTGTTGGAGCTCTCAGTGGCGAAGGACGATGTGGGCAAGGTGATCGGCAAGCAGGGTCGCATCGCTCGCGCTCTGCGCACGATCGTGAAGGCGTCGGCCGTCCGCGACGGCAAACGCGCCATCGTGGAGATCGTGGATTGACCGCCTCGGGCGGGGCATCGTGCGGTGCGACGGAGTGACACCGCTCGCTGAGGCATGACTTCGCCGAGCCTGTGGACGTGTGGTGTCCTCGGCAAGGTGCACGGTCTGTGCGGCGAGATGTATCTCAACCTCTCGCCCGGCGGCTTCGAGCGACTGCGGCTGGGCGCGCGCTTCTTTGTGGCTCCGGAGGGCGCCGGTGAACCCCGGCCCTGCGCGCTGACGCGCGTGGGCGGGACCGACCGGCGCCCTCTCGTGCGTCTCGACCTCGCCGCGACCCGTGAGCAAGCGATCGCCCTCCAGGGCATGGAACTGCTGGCGTCCGGGGACGACCTGGACGAGCAGCCGCACTACCGTGTGGGCGACCTGCTCGGCCGTGCGGCGCGGACGGCCTCCGGCCGGCTCATCGGCGAAGTCGCCGACGTGCTGGAGGCGCCCGCGCACGAGATCCTGGTGGTGAGGGCGCCGGACGGCGGTGAGGTCCTTCTGCCGCTGGTCGACGAGATCGTCAGCCTGGACGACCACGGGGACGTACGCGTCGTCGACGGTCTGCTGGACGAGCCGGAGGAGGAGGCCTGACCCATGCGCGTCGACGTCTTCACGCTGCTTCCCCAGGCCTTCGAGTGGTACCTCGCCCAGGTCCACCTGCGGGCGGCGGCCGACCTGGGACACGAGGTCGTGGTCACCAACTACCGTGATCACACACCGCTGAGCCATCTGCAGGTCGACGACACGCCCTACGGCGGGGGCGCCGGCATGGTGCTCCGCATCGATGTCGTCTGCGCCGCCCTCGAAGCGGTGTTCGGCGGCGTCGCCGAGGACGTCAAGGACGGGCGCCGCGTCGTGGAGCTCACCCCGAAGGGCCGCCAGCTCGACGATACCCTGGCCAAGGAGCTGGCCGGCGGCGACCTCGTGTTGCTCTGCGGCCGCTACGAGGGCATCGACGAGCGCGTCACCCACCTTGTGACGGACCGTCTCTCCATCGGCCCGTACGTGCTCTCCGGTGGCGAGATCGCGGCGATGGCCGTCCTCGACGCGGTGACGCGCAAGCTGCCGGGGGCGATCAGCAATCCCGAGAGCATCGTCAGCGAGTCGCATGCTCCGGACCTCGAGGGCGGCGCCGAGTACCCGCACTACACGCGTCCGGCCGAGTTCCGCGGGTGGGAAGTGCCCGAGGTGCTGCGCAGCGGGCACCACGCCGCGATCGCCGGCTGGCGGGCAGAGCAGGTCCGAAAGCGGTAAGATGCCCTCTTGTGGCTCCGCGCCGCACGCGGGTTTTGCGCGTATCGCCCCGCACTGCTAGACTAGCCGCCGCTTTTCTGACGAAAGACGAGGGTCCGTGAACATCATCGAGAACATCGAGCGCGAGCAGCTTCGCGACGACATCCCGCAGTTCAAGGCCGGCGACACCGTGAAGGTCCACTTCAAGGTCGTCGAAGGCACACGCCACCGCATCCAGGTATTCCAGGGCATCGTGATCAAGCGCCAGGGCGAGGGTGTGCGCGAGACGTTCACCGTCCGCAAGCAGTCCTTCGGCGTCGGTGTCGAGCGCACGTTCCCCGTGCACTCGCCCAAGATCGACCACATCGAGGTCACGGCCATCGGTGACGTGCGCCGTGCCAAGCTGTACTACTTGCGCCAGAAGGTCGGCAAGCAGGCGCGGGTCCGCGAGAAGCAGCGCTAGTCAGCCCGCGGCGCGTGCCGGCTCCACCGTGAAGCGCGCCACCGTCCTCGAGTACGTCGTCATCGCCGTTCTGGCGGTGCTCGTGGCTCTGGCGGTGCAGGCGTGGCTGGTCAAGCCGTATCGCATCCCCTCGGAGTCGATGCTCGACACGCTCCGCCCGGGCGACCGGGTCCTGGTGAACCGGATCGTCTACCATGTGCGCGAGCCGGGGCGCGGCGACGTGATCGTGTTCCGGTATCCCGAGGATCCCAGCCTGGTCTTCATCAAGCGGGTGGTCGGCGTGCCCGGCGATGAGCTCGAGATCCGCAACGGGCGCCTGTACGTGAACGGCCGCGCCGCCGCCGAGCCCTTCGTCCATCGCACCGGTGACCGCCGCGACCCTACGACGGCGGCGGGCTCGGTCGCCGGCAGCACGCTGCATGATCCGTGGTCTCTGGCGGATTCCTTCCGCGTACCGCGGGACACCTTCTTCGTCATGGGCGACAACCGCATGGACAGCGACGACAGCCGCGTCTGGGGCACCGTGCCGCGCAGCGCGATCATCGGCGAGGGGTTCGCCACCTATTGGCCGTTCTCGCGCCTGCGCACGCTTTGATAGACTCCCGCAACGAACCTGGAGGGCGATGAGCACACCATCGAGCGGCGGCGATTCTGCCGGCAAGCGCGGCAAGAGGACTTCCACAGGCCGCACCCTCCTCGAGTACGCCGTCCTCGCGGTCGTCGCCGTCGCGGTGGCGCTGCTCATCCAGGCATTCCTGGTCAAGCCGTACCGCATTCCATCGGAGTCCATGGAGGACACGCTGCTCATCGGCGATCGCGTGCTCGTCGATCGCGTGTCCTGGCGCGTGTCCGAGCCGAAACGCTCCGACATCGTCGTCTTTCACCCCCCGTTCCCGGGACCCGTGCTCATCAAGCGCATCGTCGGTGTGCCCGGCGACACGATCACGCTGAGCGAGGGCGACGTGTACGTGAACGGCAGTCGCATCGACGAGCCGTACGTGCGCGTGGTCGACGGCGAGGCCGTACCCACCGAGCCGTTCGACAACGGGCTGCCCTGGTCGCTGCAGGAGCCGTACACCGTGCCGCCCGACAGCTACTTCATGATGGGCGACAACCGTGTCGACAGCGGCGACAGCCGGGAGTTCGGTCCGGTCACACGAGACCAGCTGGTCGGGCACGCCTTCGCCCTGTACTGGCCGCCGGGGCGCATCGGCGGCGCCGAGTGATGCCGGAAAGAGGCAGTGAGGCGCGCGCGGGCCGTCAGGTCGCTCGCGCGGGCGCGTAGCCGTGCCCCCGCGGTCGTGAACGAGCGCTTCGCCTTCGACATCGCGGCTGCCGGCGCCGGGGACGCGGCCGTCGCCGGCGCCGACGAGGCCGGCCGCGGTTGTCTCGCCGGCCCTCTCGTTGCCTCGGCCGTCTGCCTTGACTATGCGGCGCTCGGCGCCGCGGGCTTCGAGGCTCTCGCCGCACTCGACGACTCGAAGCGGCTCAGCGCCTCCCGGCGCGCGTCCCTGTACACGGAGATCCTCGCGCGTGCCCGCCAAGTCGTCGTCGTCGCCTGCTCCGCGGGCACCATCGACCGCGACGGTCTGCACAACTGCAACCTGGGGGCTCTGGCGGCGGCGGTTGAGCGTCTCGATCCGCCTCCGCGGGTGACGCTCGTCGACGGGTTCGCGCTCCCGGGGTGTGGCCGGGCTCACCGGGCCGTCGTGGGCGGCGATCACCGTTCCGCGGCCATCGCCGCCGCCTCGATCATCGCCAAAGTGACGCGCGACCGCCTGATGCACACCCTGCACGACCGTTTTCCGGAGTACGGCTTCGACCGCCACGTCGGGTACGCCACCGCCGCGCACCGGGACGCCATCGCCGCGCACGGCGTCTGTGAGCTTCACCGGATGTCCTTCAACAGCGTGGCGTACGAGCAGCTCGGCCTGAAGCTCACCCCGGAGGCGCTCCGGCATACCTGACGGCGGCCCGCTCGACTTTGGCCAACGTCACCCCAGCGGGGCGATCGGCACCGTATGACGCGTGCTCTGCGGCCGCTACGCTGACTCCCATGAACGAACGGCAACAGCTGGGTCGTGCGGCCGAAGAGGCCGCCTCGCGGTATCTCATCGCCAGAGGGTGGTGCGTCCTCGGCCGCAACGTGCGCGTCGGCCGCGGGGAGCTCGACCTCATCGTGCGCCGCGCCGGCGTGCTGGCCTTCGTCGAGGTGAAGGCGCGGCGGACGACCACCTTCGGCGCCCCGGAAGACGGCGTGGACGCGCGCAAGCGGCGCCAGGTGGCCCGGCTCGCCGAACTGTGGCTGGGCGTACGCCCGTGGGCGCTGCGCGGTGTCGACGACGTTCGCTTCGATGTCATCGCCGTCGACGCCTCGAGCCGACCCGCGAGCGTTCGCCACCTGCCCGGCGCGTTCACCTCGGATGGATGATCTGGAGGAGGGGGGCGCCGATGCTCGCACGTATCGCCAGTGAGGCTCTGAACGGCCTTCAGGGACACCCGGTCGAGGTCGAGGCCGACATCGTCGCCGCCGCGCCGGCGTTCAGCATCGTCGGACTCCCCGACGCCGCCGTCCAGGAGAGCCGCGAGCGTGTGCGGGCGGCGATCGTCAACTCGGAGTTCGCGTTTCCCTCTCGGAGAATCACCGTGAACCTCGCGCCCGCGGACCTCCGCAAGGAGGGCCCGTCGTTCGATCTGCCCATCGCTCTCGCCTTCCTGCTCGCCACCGGTCAGGTGCGCGACGGGTGCGATGGGCGCGGTCCTCTGGCGGCGCTCGGTGAGCTGGGTCTCGACGGCACGCTGCGTCCGGTGGCCGGGACGCTGGCGCTGGCGCAGAGCCTCCGTGCCCGCAGCGTCCGGGGTGTCGTGCTGCCGGCGCCCAGCGCTGCCGAGGCGACGCTCGTCCCAGGTCTCGAGGTCTACCCGGCGCGTTCTCTCAAGGAGGCCGTCGAGCATCTCGAGGCCGGCGGCGGCGCAGCCGCCCCGCCGGCCGACCTGCGGAGCCTGCTGGCCGCTTCGCCGGACGTCACCACCGACCTCGCGGATGTCGCCGGCCAGCAGGAGGCCAGGCGGGCCATGGAGGTGGCCGTCGCCGGCTCGCACAACGTGCTCATGACCGGCCCGCCCGGGGCCGGCAAGACGATGCTCGCGCGTCGCATCCCCGGCATCATGCCGCCACTCACGCCGGGTGAGGCGATCGAGATCACGAGGGTCCACAGTGTCGCGGGCCTGCTGCCGGAAGGGCGCCCCCTGGTCGCCCGGCGGCCCTTCCGGGCCCCGCACCACACGATCTCGTCGCCGGGCCTGGTGGGCGGCGGCGGCTCGCCGCGCCCGGGTGAAGTGAGCCTCGCCCATCTCGGCGTCCTCTTCCTCGACGAGTTCCCGGAGTACCGCTTGTCGGCGCTGGAGGCCCTGAGGCAGCCGCTCGAGGACGGCGAGATCACCATCAGCCGCCGCCTGGCGTCGGTCACCTTCCCGGCGCGCCTCATGCTCGTGGCGGCGATGAATCCGTGCCCCTGCGGGTACCTCGGCGACAATCAGCGCCAGTGCGTCTGCCCGGCGCATCGGCTGCGCCAGTACGGCGCCCGGCTCAGCGGACCGCTGCTGGACCGGATCGACCTTCGGCTGGACGTGCCGAGGGTGTCCCCGAGAGACCGGCGCTTCGCGGGCGGCGCGGAATCGTCGGTGGCAGTCCGGGAACGCGTGGTCGCCGCCAGGGAGCGGCAGGTCGCTCGACTCGCCGGCAGCGGCGTGTACGCCAACGCGCACATGTCGCCCCGGGACGTGCGCCGCTTCTGCCCACTCGACCGGGATGCGGTCGCACTGCTCGACCGGGCGTACGAGGGCCTGCGGCTCAGCGCCCGCGCCTGCGAGCGCGTGATCAAGGTGGCGCGCACCATCGCCGATCTTGCCGGCGCTGAGACGATCGCCGTCGAGCACCTCTCCGAGAGTCTCACGTACCGTGCGAGGGACCGGCGTGCGCGCTGACGCAGACGGGGTCTCGACCGACGCGCTCTGTGTGTGGCTCGGGACCCTCGCCTCGTGGCGGCAGGGCTTCATCATGAGACTGGTGGAACGGTTCGGCTCGGTGGGGGAGATCCTCGGCCACCCCCCGCAGGACATCGTGCGCCACGCGACCCGGCGTGCCCGGGGCGCCGGCGCTTCCGGGCGAGCGTCCAAGAGCGGGGGGCGGTCCTCTACGGGTCCCATCGCCGACGAAGCCTCCGACGCCCGGCGCTTCGCCGAGACTCTCGCGGCCGGGCCGGAGGCGTGCGCACTGGCGGCGCGGCGACGGCCGGCGGGGGACTCCGTGATCGCCTGGTGCGACCCGCTGTACCCGGCTCAGCTCCGCAAGCTCCCCGACCCGCCGCTGTGCCTGTTCGTGCGAGGACCGTCGCGCGAGTTGGTCGAGGCGCGGCTCGCGGCGCTTGCTCTCGTGCCGTCCATCGCCGTCGTCGGCACGCGCGCGCCGTCGCCGTACGGCGAGGACATGGCGCGCATGCTCGGGCGCGACCTCACGGTCGCGGGGCTCATCGTCGTCAGCGGTCTCGCCTTCGGAATCGACGCGGTGGCCCAGTCCGCCGCTCTCGAGGCCCCCGGTGGAAGCGACCGGCCGGCGACCGTGGCCGTGCTGGGATGCGGGGCCGACGTGGCGTACCCCCGGCAGAACACGCGACTCCACGCCCAGGTCGCAGCGAGAGGTCTGGTCGTCTCGGAGTTCACGTGGGGCGTGCGTGCGCGCCGCTGGCGCTTCCCGGCGCGCAATCGCGTGATGGCCGCACTCGCTCGCGGCGTCGTGGTTGTCGAGGGCGCGGAGAGAAGCGGAGCCAGGATCACCGGTGGATTCGCGGTGGATCTGGGGCGGGAGGTGTTCGGTGTTCCCGGCGAAGCGGGCCACCGCCTGAGCGCGGCTCCGCACCTCTTCCTTCGCGACGGCGCCAAGCTGTGCGAGAGCGCCGCGGACGTGATCCGGGGCATCGCCGCCGGCGCGCCGGCGGGTCCGGACGCCGACCGCGGCTCCTCGGCGCTCCTCGCAGAGGACGCCGTCATCCTCGATCACGGCGAGGGAGCGGTGCGCAAAGTGCTGCGCGCTCTCGAGACCGGCGCCATGACCGTCGACGAGGTCTCCCGGCGCTGCGGTATCCCCGCGTCGAAGGCGGCGGCTGCGGCCAGCGAGCTCGAGGTCGAGGGGCTGGCGCGGCGCACGGATGGTGGCCGGTATCGGTTGCAGCGGCGGTAGATGCCGAGCGCGAGAGCGAGACGGTTTCACCGTCGTGTGGTGCGGAGAGGCAGGAAGGAGGAAACGGGGCGTTGAAAGCTAGGGCGCCTCAGGGGGTGCCCAGTGCCCGCTCCGCGGGAGCGTTGCTCCGGACAGGATCAGATGACAGGACGCGGTTCGACGGACGCGGACCCGTGCGGACGCTGTGCGGGGTTTCTCCGCGATCTCGAGGTCCGGGGCTCTGGAAGCGCTACGCGGCGTTCGTATTCGTCAGACCTGCGCCAGCTGCTTGAATGGCTGGACGAGCACGGTCTCAACGTCGATGATCTCGATCGCCGTCAGGTGCGGGCGTTCAGCGCCGAGCTCGGCCGTCGCGGGTACGCGCCGGCCACGACGGCGCGCAAGCTGTCCACCCTTCGCGGCCTGACGCGATACCTGACCGAATGCGGCGTGCTTGAGGCCGACCCGACCCGGTCGCTGCCGGGGCCTCGCCGTCGCCGTCGCCTCCCGCGCGTCCTGAGCCTTGCCGATGTGGAGGCGCTGCTTGCGGCAGCCGGTGGCGCCGATCCCTTCGCGTTGCGCGACCGCCTCGTCTTCGAACTGCTCTACGGCTGTGGCCTGCGAAGCATGGAGGTCGTCGCCCTTCGCCTCGGCGACGTGAAACCTGGAGAGGCGCAGCTGATCGTGCACGGTAAGGGCGGCAAGACACGCGTGGTGCCCATGGGGGAAGAGACCGCGGCGGCGCTGAAGCGATACCTGGAGCGTGGCAGGGGAGCCTTCGAGGCGCGCGGCCCGCAGTCGCACGGCGGCGTCGCGGCGCGCGCCGGCGCGGCCGGCGCCGCTCCCCGGCGCGAGGCTCCGCTGCTGCTCTCGCGCAGTGGGCGAGCGCTGCTCACCTCAGACGTCCGCCGTCTCGTAGTAAAATACGGGCGACGGGCGGGGATCGATGCGGCGTCGCCGCACATGCTGAGGCATGCGTACGCGACGCATATGCTCGAGCGAGGCGCCGACCTGCGCGCGATCCAGGAACTCCTGGGGCACGCGTCGGTGTCCACGACGCAGGTGTACACGCACGTCAGCGGGGCGCATCTGCGGCGCACATACGACCTGCACCATCCGCGAGCCTGAGGGCAGCCGGCGACGATGACGCGACTCGACGAGCACAAGGTGAGGGAACTCTGGAGCCGGTACAAGTTCCAGGGCGACAAGGCGGCGCGAGACCGCCTCATCCTCGCGTACTCGCCGCTCGTCAAGTACGTCGCGGGGCGCATGAGCAACGGGCTGCCTTCGCACATCGAGGAGTCCGACCTCATCAGCTACGGGCTCCTCGGCCTGATCGGCGCCCTCGAGCGCTTCGACCCGGCGCGCGAGATCAAGTTCGAGACGTATGCGATCTCGCGCATCAAGGGCTCGATCATCGACGAGCTCCGCTCGCTCGACTGGGTGCCGCGATCGGTGCGCAGCAAAGCGCGGGACATCGAGAAGGTCTGCGCCACCCTGGAGAACCGTCTGCAGCGCGCCCCCACCGACGCCGAGATCGCGGCGAGAACTGCATATCTCGGTCGCCGAGTTCCGCCAGTCGCTCACGCAGATCGCCAACACGAGCATCGTGGCCCTCGACGAGCTGTGGTCGATATCGGGCTCGGACGGAGATCAGGCGGCGCTTATCGACACGATCGAGGATCCGAAGGGCAAGGATCCCTCACGGATGCTCGACCTCAGCGAGATGAAGGGGCGTCTCGCCGCCGCGATCGACGCCCTGCCCAAGCGCGAGAAGATCGTCATCGCCCTCTACTACTACGAGAACCTGACGCTGCGCGAGATCGGCGAGGTGCTCGGAGTCACCGAGTCGCGCGTCTCCCAGCTGCACACCAAGGCCATCCTGCGGCTCAAGGGCCGCCTGCGCGACGAGATCGAGCCGGCGGCCATCGGCTGACGGGGCGCTGGTCGGCTGGGCGCGGCGGCCGGCTTCTGGTATGATTTGCGGCCGTTATGTCCATTCCGACCCGGCGGACCTCCAGGTCTGTGGCGGTGTCGGGCAGGAGGCGCCTGCGAGCGCCCGCCGTGCCCGATTCCACAGATCGTCTGCCGGCACCAGAGAGACGGCGTACGCCGCCGGCGCTCCCGCGCCGGGCCCACGCCGCCCAGAAACCGTTTCAGAAGGAGTCAGTCGTGCCTGCACCCGAGCACACGGTGAGCATGAAGGACCTGCTCACGAGCGGCGTCCACTTCGGCCACCAGACCCGGCGCTGGAACCCCAAGATGAAGCAGTTCATCTTCGGCGAGCGCGGTGGCATCTACATCATCGACCTTCAGAAGACGACGGTCTTGATCGACGAGGCCGCCGACTTCCTCAAGAAGACCGCCGAGCGCGGCGGCAGCGTCCTCTTCGTCGGCACCAAGAAGCAGTGCCAGGAGCCCATCAAGGAGCAGGCCGAGCGCATCGGCATGCCTTACGTCTGCAACCGTTGGCTCGGCGGCCTGCTGACCAACTACGCCACGTTGAGCAAGCGCATCAAGCGCATGCACGAGCTGCGCCACCTCTCGGAGGACGGGTCGCTCGACCTCCTGCCCACCCGTGAAGCCATGCAGTTGCGAGCCGACCTGCGCAAACTCGAGCAGAACCTCGGCGGTGTGGGCGGCATGGAGCGCCTTCCGGCCGCCGTGTTCGTGGTCGACCCGCGCAAGGAAGCCATCGTCGTCAAAGAGGCACGCAAGCTCAAGATCCCGATCATCGGCCTGGTCGACACGAACTGCGACCCGGACGAGATCGACTTCATCATCCCCGGCAACGACGACGCGATCCGCAGTTGCTCGCTGATCGTGCGCGTGATGGCCGATGCCGTGGCGCAGGGTCGCCAGCTGCTCACCGAGGCCGAGATGAAGGCTGAGGCCGAGCGCAAGGCGGAGCAGGAGCGCAAGGCAGCCGAGGCGGCCGCTGAGGCGGCCCGCCTGGCGGCCCAGGAGGCCGAGAAGGCGAAGGCTGAGGAGGCCGCAAAGGCCAAGGCCGCGGCTGCCGCTCCGGCAAAGGACGCCGGCGAGAAGGCGGCTCCCGCCGCTCCGGCTCCCGCCAAGAAGGCGCCCGAGACCGAGAAGGCGCCCGCCAAGCCCGTCGCGCACAAGCCGGCGCCCAAGGCCGAAGCCAAGCCCGCCGAGAAGGCTGCCAAGCCCGCCGATAAGCCGGCGGAGAAGGCCGCGCCCAAGGCCGAGGCCAAGCCAGCCGACAAGCCGGTTGAGAAGGCTGCGCCCAAGGCTGAGGCCAAGCCCGCCGACAAGCCCGCCGAGAAGGCTCCCGTGAAGCCGGCAGCCAAGAAGGCTGAGCCCCAGGCGGACCCCAAGGCCGAGAAGGCCGGGGACGAGGCGGACGCCAAGCCCGCCGACTGAACCACACGACTGCGAACAACGCCGACCCTACGAAAGGATCGTGCTGTGGCTGAGATCACCGCTGCACTGGTAAAGGAGCTCCGCGACAAGAGCGGGGCCGGGATGATGGATTGCAAGAAGGCGCTGAGCGCGACTGCCGGCAACCTCGATGAGGCGATGGACGAGTTGCGCAAGCAGGGTCTCGCGACCGCGCAGAAGAAGAGCGCCCGGGCCACCAAAGACGGGGCCGTCGACTCGTACATCCACGCCGGCGGCAAGATCGGCGTGCTGGTGGAGGTCGGCGTCGAGACCGACTTCGTCTCGCGCAGCGATCCGTTCAAGGAGTTCACGCACGACCTCGCCATGCAGGTCGCCGCTTCCTCGCCGCTGTGGGTGACCCGCGACGAGGTCCCGGCCGACGTGGTCGAGCGCGAGAAGGCCATCTACGCCGAGTCCGACCAGATCAAGGGCAAGCCGGAGAACGTCGTCGGGAAGATCATCAGCGGCAAGCTGGAGAAGTTCTTTGCTGAGACGTGTCTCATGGAGCAGGCCTTCGTCAAGGATCCCGACCGGACGATCGAGCAGGTGCGCACCGACCTCGTCGGCGTGATCGGAGAGAACGTCGAGGTCAGGCGGTTCGTGCGCTTCCAGCTCGGCGAGACGGTCGAGGCAGGCTGACGGCTGTGGAAGGCGAGCCGCCCACTCGCACCTTCGATCGGGTCCTGCTCAAGCTCAGCGGGCAGGCGCTCGGCAGCGAGGAGCGGGCGATCGACCCGGCGACGACGAAGTCGATCGCCGGGACGATCAGGGTGGCGCGTTCGCTCGACGTCGACATCGCCATTGTCGTAGGCGGCGGCAATATCTTCCGCGGGATGGCCGCCGCCGCCGCCGGCATGGACCGCGCCACCGGCGACTACATCGGCATGATCGCCACCGTGCAGAACGCCCTCGCCCTCCAGGACGCCCTCGAGGACGAGGGCGTCGACACGAGGGTGATGAGCGCCTTCGAGATCCGCGCCGTCTGCGAGCCGTACATCCGGCGGCGCGCGATCCGGCACCTCGAGAAGGGCCGCGTCGTCATCTGTGCCGCCGGCACCGGCAACCCGTACTTCAGCACCGACTCCGCCGCCGCTCTGCGTGCTCTCGAGCTCGAGGCGCAGGCCATCCTGATGGCCAAGCGTCGCTATGACGGCGTCTACAGCGCCGACCCCGAGAAGGATCCGTCGGCCGAGTTCATCCCCGAACTGACCCACCTGCAGGCGATCGAGCGCGGGCTCAAGGTCATGGACACGACCGCGCTCAGCCTCTGCATGGACAACGAGATGCCGATCCACGTGTTCAAGATGACCGGCGACAACATCGTGCGCGTGTTGTCCGGCGAGCGTGTGGGCACCGTGGTGCGCACGCGCGCCGGGAGCTGACCCCGGCAAAGGGAGGACCGGTGGAGAAAGAGCTGCTCGCTGACGCCAAGCATCGCATGGACAAGGCCGTCGAGGCCGTCAAGACCGAGTTCAACACAGTTCGCAGCGGGAGGGCCAGCGTGGGGTTGCTGGACCGCATCCACGTCGACTACTACGGGACGTCGACGCCGCTGAAGCAGATGGCGAACATCGCCGCGCCCGAGTCGCGCCTGCTCACCGTGCAGCCGTTCGACAAGACGGCGATGAAGAGCATCGAGAAGGCCATCATGGAGAGTGACCTCGGGCTCAACCCGAGCAGCGACGGCGTCCTGATCCGGCTGCCGATCCCGGCGCTCACGGAGGAGCGTCGCAAGGATCTGGTCAAGCTGGTGCACCGGCTCGCCGAGGACGGGCGCGTCGCGGTGCGCAACGTCCGGCGCGACTGCATGAAGGACCTCAAGGAGCTCGTCCACGAGGGCGAGGTCGGCGAGGACGCCGAGAAGCGCGCCGAGCACGAACTGCAGAAGCACACGGACGCCCACGTGCACGAGATCGACGAGCTGCTGAAGCACAAGGAGACGGAGATCCTCGAGGTCTGACCGGCGCCCTCGGGCACCGGGTCGGGATCGAGCGACTCATGACGACGTTGCGGCAGTGGCTGGCGCGCTGGCGCCTGCGCGGGGTGCGCGGCGCCGCGGAGCCTGCGGCCGGCGGGGCCACCTGCCGGTACCTGGCCATCATCATGGACGGGAACGGGCGCTGGGCGCAGAGCAGGAGACTGCCGGTCGCCGCGGGCCATCGGGCAGGCGCCAAGACGCTGCGGCGGGTGCTGGAGCACGCTCTCGACCTCGGCATCCGCGAGGTCACCGTGTACTCGTTCAGCACCGAGAACTGGAACCGGCCCAAGGATGAGGTCGAGGCGCTGATGCAGCTCTTCATCGAGATGATAGATTCGCAGGTGCCGGACATGCACGAGCGCGGCGCCCGCGTGCGCTTCGTGGGGCGTCGTGAGGGTGCGCCGGCCGAGCTCGTCCGTCGCATCGAGGAGGCCGAGACGCTCACCGCGGGCAATACGAGGATGACGCTCTACATCGCCTTCAGCTACGGCGGCCGGCAAGAGGTGCTCGACGCCGCCGGAGGGCTGGCGGCCGAGTTCGCCGCCGCGGGCTGCGGCGGCGCTTTGGAGGGCGCGCTCGGTGAAGCCGGCGGCGCGCCTGTTCCCTCGTTCACCGAGCAGGATCTGCGCCGGCATCTCTACGCGCCGGAGATGCACGATCCGGAACTGCTGATCCGCACCTCGGGGGAGCTGCGCATCAGCAACTTCCTGCTCTGGCAGTGCGCCTATTCGGAGCTGTACTTCAGCGACCGGCTGTGGCCCGACTTCGGGCCGGCCGACCTGGATGCGGCGCTGGCCGACTACGCCGGCCGCCAGCGCCGCTTCGGCGGGCGCCGCGCCGCGGGCGACGACGGGGCCGCCTCGTGACGACGCGGATCATCACCGGCGTCGTCCTCGCCGTCGTCGCCGTCGTCGTGGTCGTCCACGGCGGTCTGGTCTTCTTCTTCCTGATGCTGGCGCTCGCGCTGCTCGGCCTCAGCGAGTTCTACCGGCTCACCAAGCGGTACCGGCCGCTGCCGCTTGCCGGGTTCATCACGCTCGCGCTGATGCTCGCCGCCGCCTGGTTCATGACGCCGTTCGCGGTCTTTGGCGCCGTCTGCGTCGGGGTCCTCCTGACGGCGCTGCTCGGCCTGCTGGCCGGGCCCAAGCGTGGGGTGACCGTGCGCATGGCCGTCACGCTGCTCGGGCTGCTGTACCTCGGTCTCGGCTTCAGCGCGCTGATGATGATGCGGCAGCTCGACGTGGGCACGGAGGCCGTGCTCACGGTCGTGTTCGGCACGTGGGCCGGAGACACCATGGCGTACTTCACCGGCAGGTTCTTCGGCAGCACGCCCATGGCGCCGGTCCTCTCTCCCAAGAAGACCTGGGAGGGCTTCGCCGGCGGCGCCATCAGCACCGTCCTGCTGGTCGTCTTCATCGGCCTCTACACGCCGCTCGGCCCCGTCGATTCGCTCCTGCTCGGCGCGGTGATCGCCGTCGCCGGTCCTCTTGGGGACCTCTTCGAGAGCCTCATCAAGCGCGACGTACAGATCAAGGACTCCGGCCGCGGCATCCCCGGGCACGGCGGCGTGCTCGACCGTTTCGACGCGCTCATCTGGGCGTCCGTGGCGGCCTACTTCGTGCTGACGACCGTTCTGGGCTTCTGAGCGCGGCCCGGTGTGCCGGTGACCACGGCGGAGCCGGGACCCGCTGAACGGCCGGTGAGCGCCGGGGGTGGGCGCCGGCTCACGCTTGCGGCGGGCGGCGTCGTGGCCGCCGCGCTGGCCTTCACGTGGTGGCGGCTCTGGCGCGGGGTGGACCTTGTCGACGAGGGCTTCTCGGTGCTCGTGCCGTGGCGTTGGGCGCTCGGCGACCGCCCCTTCGTGAACGAGCAGAACCTCGCTCAGGCCGCCGGCCTGCTCTCGTATCCCTTCTTCAAGCTCTACGCGCTGCTGGGGGGTGGGGACTCGACCGGACTCGTGATCTACGGGCGGCACCTCTACCTCGGGTTCGCCGTGCTCGTCGCCGTGACCGTGTTCGTGGTCGCGCGGCGGCTCCTGCGGCCCGAGCTTGCGGCGCTCGTCGCCGCGCCGTTCCTCACCGTCATCCTGTTCGAGACGCCGCAACTCACGGCCAACACCCTGGGCGCCGGTCTGCTCGCGGCGGGAGCGGCGCTCGGCGCGGTGTACGTGACCGGTGGGCGAAGACGATACGCCCTGGCCTCGGGCGCCGCCATCGGCTTCGCCTGTGTCGCGTACCCGACCGTCCTCTTCACCGTGCCGTTCATGGCCGTCTTTCTCGCCTTCTCCGTGGGGCGAAGGGCTGTCGCGATGGTGGCTGCGGGCGCCTTTCTCCATCCGCCCGACCCGGACGGCCCGCCCACCGGGCCTCGCGCCTGGCGTGCGGTCAGCGCCTGGGCGCTCGGAGGGACGCTCGTCGTGGCCCCCGTCGCGGCCGGGGTGCTGCTGCTCGCGGGGCGCGCGAACCTCGTGCGGAGCTGGGAGTACACGCTGCGCTCCGCCAGGGACCTCGGGCAGCTCGCCGGTGCGTCGAAGGCCGTGCAGGTGGCCGCCGACTTCTTCGTCTTCGCCGGCCGGCAGTGGTATCTGGTGCTTGCGGCAGCGCTCGTCTACGTCGTCTACCGCCGCCGGCCGCACGCCGCGCGCTGGGCGCTGCTCGGCGTGCCCGTCGCGCTCTGGCTCACCGGCACGACGTCGGGACTGGGCGTCTCCGGCGCGGTGATCGCCTACGCTCTGGGGGCGCCGTATCTCTACCTCTTCGTCGCCGAGAGCCGCCGCGAGGACGGCGCCCGCGTCCTTCTGTGGGTATGGGCGCCGGCGCTGGTCGTGGGGGCGATGACGGCGTACACCAGCGCCGACGGGTTCGAGCACGCTGCCGTCGGCCTCTTCCCGGCGCTGTTCGCCAGCGGCCTTTTCCTGGCGTGGAGCCTCGAGACGATGGGCGACGCCGGTGGTGCGGTCCGCCGCCGGTGGCCGGCCTTTGCCGGGCTCGCCGCGGTGGTGCTCGTGACGCTCGCCTTCCAGGTCCAGTTCCAGCATGGAGGGATCGCCTGGAGCGAGCTCGACCGGCGGGTGAGCGCCGGGCCCTGGTGGGGCATCGGCGTCTCAGATGAGCAGCACGACGACCTCACACGCTTCGCCACCGATCTGGAGGCGCAGACTCGCGACGGCGACGAACTGCTCATTTACCCGTGGGGCGCCGGGTACTACCTGTACTGGCCCGGCGCCATCGCCGCCAACACTTGCCAGCTGATGCTTGCGGATGGCTCGGCGCCGCTCCCGAAGTCGACGCTGAGCTACTACCGGCGCCACCGGGTGGCGCCGTCGGTGGTCGTCCGGCTCGAGGAGACGGCCGGCGTGAGCCGGCCGGAACTGGAGGCCACGGGCGGGTTCGGCTACGCGATCACGGCCGTCAGCCCGTGGTACGCGATGCTGCGACGACCGGCGGGCGACCGCATCGAAGACGTGCTCGCCCGTCTGCCCCGGCAGTGAGCGGCGGTCGTGGTAGTCTTGCGGCCATGAAGGAGACTGCGGCCATAACGGAGACTGCGGCCAGACACCTGCTCATACTGGGCGCCACCGGCTCGATCGGCCGGCAGGCTCTCGAGGTGCTGCCGGCCGTGCCGTCCGTCCGGCTCGTCGGGCTTGCCGCCGGCAGCGGCGTGGCCGCCCTGCTCGAACAGGCGGCCGCGCACGGGGTGCGTGTCATCTGTCTGCACGATGCGCGGGCCGCGGCAGAAGCGTCCACGCGCATGCCGGAACTGACGGTACACGCCGGCGAGACCGGCGTGTACGAGCTGATCTCGGCGGCGGCCGCTACCGCCGCCGCGGAAGGCGCCGAGCTCATGGTGCTCAACGGCATCGTCGGCGCCGCCGGTCTGCGCGCCACGATGGCGTCTCTCGAGGTCGGCGCCACGCTGGCTCTGGCGAACAAGGAGAGCATGGTCGCCGGCGGCCCCTTCGTCCTCGACGCGGCACGGCGTACCGGCTCGCTGATCCTGCCCGTCGACAGCGAGCACAGCGCCATCTTCCAGTGCCTCCACGCGGGCCGAGGCGCCGCGAGCGCCGACGCCCCCCGCCGGCGCAGACCCCGGAACAGCAGTCGAGGAACTGCTGCTGACCGGCTCCGGCGGCCCGTTCCGCGGCCGCAAGGCCGTGGACCTGGCCGCCGTCACTCCCGAGCAGGCGCTTGCCCATCCCAACTGGACCATGGGTCCCAAGATCAGCGTCGACTCTGCGACGCTCATGAACAAGGGCCTCGAGCTGATCGAGGCGCACTACCTCTTCGGCGTGCCCTACGAGCACATCACCGTGGTGCTCGATCCGCGGAGCACGGTGCACAGCATGGCGCGCTTCTCCGACGGCGCCGTCCTCGCGCACCTCGGCGTCCCCGACATGCGCACGCCGATCGGCTACGCCCTCGGCTACCCGGACCGGCCGCTGCTGCCGCAGGTGCGCCGTCTCGACCTCTTCGCCACGCAGATCGCCTTCGAACGGCCCGACACGGCGACCTTCCGGTGTCTCGAACTGGCCGAGGAAGCCGGCAAGAAGGCCGCGTTCGTCGAGTGCGAAGCGCGTGGAGACTCGGCCGCATCCGGCTCCGCGGCGCCCGGGATCGAGACACCGTGCCGGCCTCGCACCGTCGCGGCGCCGATCGTGCTCAACGCCGCGAACGAGGTCGCGGTCGAGGCGTTCCTCGCCGGGCGACTCGCGTTTCTCGCCATCGCCGAAGTCGTCGAGAAGTGCCTCACCTGGCTGGGCGACGAGCCGGTCGAAAGCCTCGACGACGTGTTCGAGAGTGATGCCGAAGCGCGCCGCTTCGCTCGAGAAGCCGCCGGCGGCCCGCTCTGATCCGTCGTCGCGCCGCCTCTCGCCGCGCCGTGCTGGCCTTCACCGTACCCGCCTTCATCACACGCGCCTTCACGGCAGTGGCCTCGTGCCCGCGGCGCGACACGCCGAGCGGTCTTCCGGCGGCCAAGAGGCGAACCGTCGGCAGTCCCGGTGGTGGTGCGAGTCGTGGTGCCGCCAGTGGTGCCGCCAGTGGTGCCGCCAGTGGTGCCGCCAGTGGTGCCGCCAGTGGTGCTGCCAGTGGTGCCACCAGCAGAGTCGCCGGTGCTGCCGGGAATGGTGCCGCAGGTAGAGTCGCCGGTGGTGCCGGGAATGGTGCCGCAGGTGGAGTCGCCGGTGGTGCCGGGAGTGGTGCCGCAGGTAGAGTCGCCGGTGGCGCCGCGCTTCGCCGACGGCGCCTCGTGGCGCGGCCGGTGCGGGCGGCGAACCGAGCGTCACGACCGTGCGTTAATGCAGACGCAACCTTCAGCGGGTATCGTGTAGCGACATGAGCAACGAGCAGGACATCTCCAAGATCGGCGACACCGGCGCCGGGGCATCGGGCGGGGACACCGGCGCTGGGGCATCGGGCGGCGACACCGGCGCCGGGGCATCGGGCGGCGACACCGGCGCCGCGGCGTCCGAGGATGCGACCGGATCGTCTGGCGGGACTTCGCCGGCTTCCACCAGGTCGCCCACCCCGGAGCGGCGGGCCCTGAGCCCGTGGTCACTGCTGCTGGGCGGCGCCGTCGTCGTCGCGCTCGTCATGGGTCAGTGGGTCTGGGTCGTCGCGATCCTCGGTCTGGCCCTGCTGATAACCGTGCACGAGTTCGGCCACTTCATCGCCGCCAAGGCCTTCGGCATGCGCGTCGAGAAGTTCTACGTCGGGTTCCCTCCGGCCGCTCTGCGCCGGACGCGCGGAGAGACCGAGTACGGTGTGGGGATCATCCCCTTGGGCGGGTTCTGCAAGATCAGCGGCATGATGCCCGAGGAGGAGGTCCCGGAGGACATCGGCGACCGCGTGTACTACAAGAAGGCCGTATGGAAGCGCAACGTGACCATCGCGGCCGGCCCGGTGATGAACTTCGTCGCGGCCGCCGTGATCATGATCCTCTTCATCGGCATCCAGGGGCTGCCCACGGCGACGCTTACGCTCGACGAGGTCGTTCCCGGGGCGCCGGCGGCCGAGGCCGGCCTTGTGGCCGGCGACACGCTGACCGGCGCCGACGGCGCGACGTGGAGCACCTGGGACGAGGCCTCGGCGTACTTCCGCGCCAACCCGGGCAAGGAGATCGCACTCGGCTACCGGCCCGCGGCCGGCGGGCCCGAGCGCACAGTCTCCGTGAGCCTCATCGACAACCCCGACGCGCCCGGCAGCGGCTACCTTGGGGTGCGCGCCGGAGTGGTGCGTGACAGGCCCGGCCCGGTCGAGGCCGTCAAGCTCGGGCTGATCGGCTTCAAGGACGTCGTCGTCGGCACCTTCACCGGGTTCTACTGGCTGTTCAGCGGCCGGATCAGCGCCACCGGGCCGGACGGAGCGGTCGGCCCCGTCGGCATCATCGACGTCAGCCGCCAGGCGGTGCAGCAGAGCTGGTACCCGATCCTGCTCGCCTTCCTCAGCTTCAACCTCGGGCTGATCAACCTGCTGCCGATCCTGCCGTTCGACGGTGGCCACATCGCCGTGAACCTCATCGAGAAGGTGCGCGGGCGACGGCTCGACGCGCGCATCCTCGAACGCCTGTTCGCCTTCGGCACCGTCCTGCTCGTCATGCTGTTCCTCTTTCTGACGTTCAACGATTTCAAGCGGCTCTTCGGCGGCTGATCCGGATCAGCGGGCCTCTCGCTCGGGGTGCCCGCGCCGGTGAGGCGGCAGGGCGGCGCGCCGTGGACTAAGATGCGTGCATGGGCGGAATCACTCTCGTCACCGGCGGCGCCGGGTTCATAGGCTCTCACGTGGTGGACGCACTCCTCACGGGGGGCGACGACGTGCGTGTGCTCGACGACTTCAGCACCGGCAGGGAGGAGAACCTCGACGACGCCTGGCGGCTCGCCGCCGAGTACGGCGGCGGCCTGCAGGTGATCGAGGGAGACGTCCGCGACGAGGTGCGCATGCGCGACGCCGTGGCCGGTTGTGACGCGGTCGTCCACCTGGCGGCGATCCCCTCCGTCGCCCTCTCGCTCGAGGATCCTCTGGGCTGCAACTCGGTGACGCATGGCGGAGCGGTCAACGCGCTGCGTGAGGCCGTGGACGCCGAGGTGCCGAGGTTCGTGCTGGCGTCGAGTTGCGCGGTGTACGGCGACGCGGCGCAGGTGCCCGTCGCCGAGACCATGCAGGCACGACCGCTCAGCCCGTACGCCGGCGCCAAGCTCGCCGCCGAAGAGGCGTGCGTAAGCGCCGGTGACGCACACCAGATCACCGCCGTCTGCCTCCGCTTCTTCAATGTTTTCGGCCCGCGGCAGGATCCCGGGTCGGCCTACTCCGGCGTGATCAGCCGCTTTCTCGCCGCCGCCGCCGAGGGCGCGTCGGCGGTGGGTGGCGGTGAGCCGGGTGGGGCTTCGCCCGCCCGGGCCGGGGTCACCATATTCGGCGACGGCGCGCAGACCCGGGACTTCGTGTACGTGGGCGACGTGGCGTGGGCGATCGCCCGCGCTCTGCAGCGGCCGCTGACGGGCTCGTCAGTCGTGAATGTCGGCTCCGGGCTGGAGACGAGCCTCCTGCAGCTCGTCGGAGAGATCGAAGCGCAGACCGGCGTCTCGCTGTCGGTGGAGCACGGGCCCGCCCGCGAGGGCGACATCAAGCGCTCGTGCGCCGACGTGGGCCGCGGCCGCTGGGTGCTGGCCTGGGACGCCGACACGACGCTCGCCGAGGGACTGGCGGAGACGTGGGAGTGGTACCGCATGCACGCCGGCGAGCCTCAGCCCGCGGCGTCGCGCAGGACCCCGCGTGAGTAGCGCGCACCGCCTCATGGTCGGTCCGGTGCCGGTCGGCGGCGGCGCTCCGGTCGCCGTGCAGTCGATGACCTGTACCAGGACCGGCGACGCGGAAGCGACGCTCGCCCAGGTGCGCGCTCTGGCTGCAGCGGGCTGCGAGATCGTCCGCGTCAGCCTGCCGAGCGCCGAAGAGGCGCCGGCATTCGCGCACCTCGTGCGCGAGGCTCCGGCGCTCGGCCGCGTGACGGACGCGCCGTCCGGCGACGCGCCGGCGACCGCTCGCGCCGCGGCCGCGGACGGCGACCGCGCCGCGCCCCGCGTGCCCATCATTGCGGATATCCACTACGACTGGCGGCTGGCGCTGGCGGCCATCGACGCCGGGGCCGCCGGGGTGCGGATCAACCCCGGGACGATGGGGGAGAAGCACGTGCGCGAGATCGTTCGCGCCGCCGCCGGGACGGCGGTGCCGGCCGGCTCCGGCGTGCGCGAAGTGCCCGTTGCGATCCGCATCGGAGTCAACGCCGGGTCGCTGCCGCGAGATCTGCGCGACCGCGCCGCCGGCGATGCTCCGGGGGCGCTCGTCGAAGCGGCATTGCGCTGGGCCGGGCAGTTCGAGGAGTGGGGCTTCAGGGCGTACAAGCTGAGCGTCAAGTCGTCGTCGGTGCCGGACACGATCGCCGCGTACCGGCTCCTGCGCGGCCGCAGCGATGCTCCGCTGCACGTTGGTGTGACGGAGGCGGGCACGGTCTGGAGCGGCACGATCAAGAGCGCCGTCGGCATCGGCGCCCTGCTGGCCGACGGCATCGGCGACACCGTCCGCGTGAGCCTGACCGGCGACCCAGTGGAAGAGGTCCGGGTCGCCTGGCAGATCCTGGCCGCGCTCGGGCTCCGGCGGCGCGGCCCCGACGTGATCAGCTGCCCCACCTGCGGGCGCACCGAGGTCGACATCGTCGGCCTCGCCGAGGAGGTCGAGCGCCGGCTCGGCGCCGAGCCGGCGCTGGCCCGCCGGGTGATCACGGTGGCCGTCATGGGCTGCCGGGTCAACGGCCCCGAAGAGGCCAGGCACGCCGACTACGGCATCGCCGCCGGGGCCGGGGAGGGCGTGCTGTTCGACCACGGCGAGCGCGTCGAGACACTGCCCGAGGGGCAGCTCGTCGACGCGCTTCTCGCTCGCGTCCGCGCCGGCGCCTGACGCCACGGGCCGCACTCGCCCCGGCTCTCGGGAGACGCGCCGGAGTCGCCTCACGACCCTGCTCGCCGTCCTGCCGCCCGCGCTCCCGCCGTCCCGCGCGGCCTGAGGCGGCTTCCCTAGATGTTCGTCCAGTGCTCCCGGCCGTTTGGCCCGCCGATAGTAGAGGGCAAGAAGGAAAAGAGCCGCGGAAGCGGCTGCGACCGAGGGGATGGACATGGGCACCAGAGAGCATCTGCAGGCCGGCGATCCGTACGTGGAGGCGACCGCGCTCGAGTTGTGGGCCGCCGGTGAGCTCCCCGACGACAAGGCCGAGGGCGGTGCGGCGCTCGCCGCCGCAGTCGTCACCGGGTTGATGGTGGCGCTGGCCGCGTTCTTCGTCGCGTTCGCGCCGCCGATCTGACGCAACCGAGCTGCCTCAGGCGCCCGGCCCTTCGGCCGCCCGGCTCGCGGTGAGCCGCTTCACTGTGCGGGTGGACCGCCGGAGGCGAGGGGTTCGGCGCCGTCTCCCAGGGGTGCGCCGGGCTCCACGGAATAGGCGCGCGCCTGCACCTCGTACATCTGCGCGTACCTTCCCGAGAGCGCCAGCAGCTCCTCGTGCGTGCCGCTCTCGACGATCCGTGCCGCCTCGATCCAGGATGTGATGCGGTCGGCGCTGCGTACGGTGCTGAATCGGTGGCTGATGAGCACGACCGCGCGGCCTTGGGCGAGCTGGCGGATGTGCTCGAACACCTGCCATCGGCCTCGGGGTCGAGCGCGCTGGTCGGCTCGTCGAGTACCAGGATCGGCGCGTCGCGGAGGAAGGCGCGGGCCAGCGCCACCTTCTGCCACTCGCCGATGCTGAGCTCCTCGCCGTCCTCGAACCACTTGCCCGAGCGCGGTGTCGTAGCCGTCGCGGAGGCCGCCGATGACGCCGGTCTGCGCCGGCGTCCGGCGGCGGCCTCCACCGCCGCCCGAGTGGCCGGCTCGTCCGGGTGCAGATCCACGTCGCCGACCCAGATGTTCTCGCGCGCGGTCAGCTGGTACTGCGACGAAGTCCTGGAAGATGACGCTCATCTGGCGGCGCAGCTCGGCAGTCCATGCTCGCGCAGATCGACGCCGTCGAGCGTGATCGCTGCCGGCCGACGGGTCGTAGAGCCGGCAGAGCAGCTTGACCAGCGTCGTCTTGCCCGAGCCGTTGTCGCCGACGAGGGCCGCACGCCTCGCCGGGGCGGATGGTGAGGTCGATCCCGCTCAGAGCCGTCCGGTCGGCGGCCGGGTAGCGGAAGTCGACGGCGTCGAAGCGTACGCCTGCGCGCATCGGCCGCGGGCACGGGCGCCGGCTCCGCTCGGCGCGAGCACCCGCGGCTCCAGGTCCATGAACTCGTGGTAGTAGGTGAGGAAGAGGTTGTCCTCGTACAGCCCGGCGAGGCCCTGAGGACGCTCCTGCATGGACTGCTCGGCCGCGTCTGGAAGGCCTGGTAGTACATGACCAATCGCCGAGCGTGATCGCTGCCGGTAACCGTGCGGCCAGGCGATGTACGCGAACGGTGCCGAAGATGGCGAGCGACGGCCACGGCGCCGGCGTCCGACATCGGCGAGGGCGCGCTGCCGCGGCGATCCCGATGCGCTCGCCGCGGAGCACGGTGCGCAGGTCGCGCGTAACGATGGCCGGAAGAGCTCGCCCAGCTCGAAGAGCCGGACCTCCTTGGCGTGCGACCGCGCGGTGAGCAGCCAGTGGAAGTACCAGGCCTGGCGCTCGGTCTCGCGTGCGCTTGCGCTGCCAGTGGTACAGCCGGCCGCGAGTAGCGCAGGCGCACCCAGGCCCCGGGATCGCCGGCCACGACGACGATGACGGCCGCATGCTCCAGTGGAGGGTGAAGAGGAGGCCGGCCATCGCGAGACCAGCGAGATGCCGCTCTGCGCCGGTCGTGAGCAGGTCCGTCTCACGATCTTGGTGGGCCGGGACGAGCGCCTCCGTCCTGCGCCCGCTGCAGCGTGTTGTAGTAGGCGGGGTCCTCGTAGTACTCGAGGTCGACGGCGATGGACTGCGCGTGGATGAGGTCGCTCACGTGGTCGGTGACGACCTGACCGAGCGCTTCGGAGGTGAGTGCGGCGAGCGAGCGCAGGAGCGCCGCCGCCAGGCCCACCGCCGCCGCCAGCGCCACGTACATGGCGGCGGTGCGGAAGGCGGCGGCGTGGTCCGCGTCGGCGATGCCGGCCGTCACCGTGTCGACGATGAGCTTCATCAGGTACACGGCGAGCAGCGGCACGATGCCCTGGAGGACGGCGAGCACCGCGTTGAGCGCCGTCCAGCCGGGCGCCGCGCGCCAGACGAGGCGCACGGCGTCGGCGAGGCGCAGGGCGTCGGCGATCTTGGGTCTGCGTGGCGCGTCGGCCAACCGCCGCTCCTCCTGTGAGCCCCGGGCCGGCCGCGCGTTGCGGGCGGCGCGGCCGCCTCAGATACTATCGAAAACGGCGCGGCCTGCCGCGGCCAGGCGCCTTGTTCGATCCGGCTTGAGGGTGCAATCACGATGCTTGCAGTATGCTGGCACCAGGGGTAGTCTGGCTCTGGTGATCAGCGATGGCTTCCGTGACCATACGACGGCTCTCCGACGAACTCCTGGCGCGCATCAAGGCGTCCGCCGATGCGCACGGCCGTTCTCTCGAGCAGGAACTGCGCACGACCCTGGCGGCGCGGTATCCCACGCGGCATCAGGTCCTCGGGGCGATCCGCGAGCGGTGGGCTCACCAGGCCGAGATAGCGGCGAGCGACGTGGACGGCTGGCTCGACGAGGGCCGGCGCTGACTGCTCGTGATCGTCGACACCAACGTGATCGCCTACGCCGTGCTGGGGGCCAAGGAGCACCGCGAGCCGGCGTGGCAGGCGCTCTCCAGCGCGGACTCCATCGTCGTCCCCGACCTCTTCTTTGCCGAATACGGCAACGTGGTGTGGCAGTGGGTGAGGAGGCTGAGCGTCGGCCCCGCCGAGTTCCTGGGGGCGCTCGACCACGGAGAGTCCCTGGTCGAGCGTGTGCTGCCTACCCAGGACCTGTGGCGGGCCGCGGTGGGGCTTGCGCTGCGCTGTGACCACGCTGTCTACGACGCGGTCTTCGTGGCCGCGGCCGAGCGCCTGGATACGGAGGTGCTCACCTTCGACAGGGCGCTCCTGCGGGCGTTTCCCGAGCAGACGAGAGACGCACGCGCCTGAAGCCGACGTCGGGGGCGGCGCTTCGCGGTGCTATGCTCGGCATGGCACTCGACTGTGCACCAGGGTCGGCGGCCGTCCGACCGCGAGGCGGCAAGGGAGATGTAGATGGAGACCAGATCCTGGGAGACGCCACGGCTGATCGTGCTGCAGCGCGCCGGTGCGGAGGAGTGCGTGCTGACGGCGTGCAAGACCGCCGGCGTACAGGGGCTGTTCCCGGCCGCCGTGACGGCCTCAGCGACCACGGTCATGCGCGCACTGCACGACTGGGCTCCGAACCTGACGGCCTCGTCGACCGTGGCGAGTGCAGCGACGTCGACGGTCAGTTAGCTGCGCCGCGTCGCCCCGCCTCCCGCTTGAAGCCTCCATCGACCTCACGTATCGATGCTCCAACCGCTGCCGCCACTGCTGGCTGTGGGCCGCGGACACGCCGGACGAGCGCGCCGCCGAGCTGACCACCGACGAGTGGCGCGCGGTCGTCGACCAGGCTCGCGCGCTCGGCACGCGCCGCTGGTCCATCTCCGGCGGCGAGCCGATGCTCCGCGAGGACTTCTCCGAGCTCTTCGACTACGTCACGCGCAAGGCGGTCGGCTACTCGCTCAACACCAACGGCGCGCTGATCACCCCGCAGATCGCCCAGCTGCTGACGCGCAAGGGCAACAAGATGGTCGCCCTGTACGGGGCGACCGCCGAGGTCCACGACCACGTCACCAGGACGCCCGGGTCGTTCGACGCCACCATGGAGGGGTTCGCGCGCCTGCGGAGGCCGGGGCCGGCTTCACCGTGCAGCTCATCCCCATGCGCGACAACTGGCACGAGTGGGAGGCGGATGAAGGACCTGGCGGCGTCGCTGAGCCCGCACTGGCGCGTCGGCGCGGCGTGGCTCTTCATGAGCGCCTGCGGCGACGCGGCGCGGAACGCGGAGATCGCGCGGCAGCGCCTGGACCCGGCGGACGTGATCGCCCTCGACGAGCCCGTGCCGGCCGACGACGCGGCGTGGCCGAGAGCGGCCGCGGACGTCGCCTGCGGCGGGGTGCGCGGCGCAGCCGGCGACGACCGCGTGTACGCGCGCTGCATCGAGGGCCGCCGCGACCTTCACGTCGACCCGTACGGCGGCGTCGCGCACTGCAGCTTCATCAAGGACCCCGCCCTGCGCTTCTCGCTGCGGGGTGCCGGCGGCATCGCGCCGGGCGCGCTCGAGCGCATCTGGGAGGAGGAGCTCCCGGCTGTGGCCGACCGCGCGTGCGGAGGCGTCGAGTATCTCGAAGGGTGCGCCTCCTGCGACCTGCGCGACGACTGCCGCTGGTGCGGCGTGTACGGGTACCTGGAGCACGGCCGGCACGGCGCGAAGGTGGAGTATCTGTGCGAGGTGGCGAAGGAGGCGCGGCGCTTCAAGGACGACTGGCGCCGGGAGCACCGGCGCACCTGGCAGATCGGCGGCATGACGGTGCAGGTGGACGCGGACCGGCCGATCGCCGAGGACACCTTCTCAGGAAGTTCCGGGCGTTCGAGGCGCCGGATGCGGACGGCGCGGCCGCCGGCGCCGACGGCCTGCCCGTCATCCGGCTCCGGCACCACTTCGGCCTGCCGGATCTGCGACGGCCGCGAGCTGGGTCGCGAGGTGTACCGGCGGCCGCCGTGGGCCGATCTACCGGCAGGCCTCGTCGTGGGTCTACCTGGGCATCTCGCCGGCCGACGACGGCAGGGCGTGCCCGGCGACCTGCATCGGGTCGTGACGTTCAACGACGACCACACTCGGGCGCGCATCTACAACGACGTCACGCGCTCCGACGCCTGGGCACGCGGAGGGTTGGCCTCGGTCACCATGTTCCCGACCGACCAGATCCTGCTGGCGCGCGTGCTGGCCGACCGTGACGGGCTCTTTCTTCACTCGGGCGCCGTCGTGCTGGACGGCGCCGGCCTGCTGCTTCATCGGTCACTCGGAGGCCGGCAAGTCCACGACCATGGAACTGCTGCGCGAAGCGCCTGGGTGAGCGCGTGGAGGTGCTCTGCGACGACCGCAACATCGTGCGCCGGTGGCCGGAAGGGCCGCCGCCGGTGCCGTCGCAAGCCGCGGGACCGGCCGCCGGCCCCGGTTTCTGGATCCACGGTACGTGGAGCCACGGCACCGTGCCGCTCGTCTCGGCGTCGCAGGCGCCGCTGCGGGCGCTCGTCTTCCTGCGGCAGGACGAGCGCAACGAGCTCGTGCCGCTGAAGGACCGCAAGGATGTTGCCGGGCGGATCCTCGCCTGCATCATCCGTCCCTTCGTCACCGCCGAGTGGTGGCACAGGACCTTCGACGTGGTGGAGCGCCTCGTCGCCGAAGTCCCGGCCTACGAGATGCGCTTCGACAGGAGCGGGGCGATCGTTCCGGAGATCGAGCGCCTCGTGGACAAGCGGTACTACTCAAGAGGGGGGAACGATGCCTGAGGAGCGTTCGCAGCGGAAGCGGCCCGAGTTGAGCATCCTCGTTCACACCGATCCGCGGGAGGCGGTGCTCACGACCTGCAAGAACCCGCAGTCCTCGTTCGACCCGGGGAGCGCCTTCGGCTGCCCCTGCGCGGGCACGGGCGACCCCTGTCAGAGTTGCTCGTCGAGTTGACCCGAGCGGCGCGAGGATGAGCGACTACGTCCGCCGCGTCACGCGCCTCGAACGGCCGCTCGGCTCGCGCCTCGGTCAGCTCGACATCGAGCTCACCGAGCGCTGCGACAACGACTGCATCCACTGCTGCATCAACCTGCCGGCCGGCGACCGTGAGGCGCGCGCCCGCGAGCTGACCACGGCGCAGGTCGAGGACATCCTCGACGAGGCCGCCGCGCTCGGCTGCCTGCAGGTCCGCTACACCGGCGGCGAGCCGCTGCTGCGCCCCGACTTCGAGGAGCTCTACCTCTACGCCCGGCGCCTTGGGCTGAAGGTGCTGCTCTTCACCAACGCGCGGCGGATCACGCCGGGAGCTGGCCGATCTGCTGGCGCGCGTGCCGCCGCTCGTGACCGTCGAGGTCACGGTGTACGGCATGCGCGCGGAGTCCTACGAGGCGGTGACGCGCGTGCCCGGCTCCTTCGCCCAGTTCCGCCGCGGGGTGGACCTGCTGCTCGACCGCAGCGTGCCCTTCGTGCTCAAGGCGCGCACTGCTGCCGCCCAACCGCGATGAGGTGGAGGAGTTCGAGGCCTGGGCGGCCACCATCCCCTGGATGGACAAGCCGCCCGGCTACTCGATGTCGTTCGACCTGCGCAACCGGCGCGACGACGAGGCGAAGAACGAGCTGATCCGGCGGCTGCGGCTCGACCCGGACCAGGTGCTGGCCGTGCTGACCCGCCGGCCGGAGGAGTACCGCGCGGAGCATGGCGGAGTTCGGCGGCAAGTTCATGGGCCCGCCGGGCGACGTGCTCTTCGCCTGCGGCGCCGGGCACGGCGTGAGCGTGGACGCCTACGGGCGCGCGCAACCGTGCATGGGCGTGCGCGCTCCAGAGCTGACCGTCGACCTGATGGCAGCAGGCGGATCTTCTTCGCTTGCCGCCGCCCTCGACGCCTTCGTCGCTCTCCGTGAGCTGCGGGCGACGGACCCGGAGTACCTGCGTCGCTGCGCGCGCTGCTTCCTCAAGGGCCTGTGCGAGCAGTGCCCGGCCAAGTCGTGGGCGGAGCACGGCACGCTGGATACCCCGGTGGAGTATCTGTGCGAGGTCGCGCACGCGCAGGCGCGGTGGCTGGGCTGGCTGGCCGAGGGTGAGCGGGCCTGGACTGTCGACGACTGGCGCGGCAGGATAGGCTGACGCGAGTGCAGTCCACGACGTGATGAAGGGACATCCTGATGACGAGTGAAGTGACGCTGCAGACGGTCTGCGTGCCGTCGGACGACGTGGTGGCCCGGGAGATCGAGGGCGAGATCGTGATCGTACCGCTGGTGGCCGGCATCGGCGACGCCGACGACGAGTTGTACACGCTGAACGAGACGGGGCACGCGATCTGGCGTCGGCTCGACGGGCAGCAGTCGCTGGCCGAGGTGGCGGCCGCGCTGGCGGCGGAGTTCGACGCGCCCACGGATGAGATCGAGACGGACGTGATCGGGTTCGCCACAGAGCTCACGCAGCGCGGGATCCTGGCGGCCGGAGCATAAGCTCCATGGCCGCGGGAACGCCGTCATCGCCGTACGTGGTGCGCGGCGGCGACCTGCGCCTGAGCAACCCCGGGCAGCTCGGAGCTGCTGCGCGGCGCCGCCGAGCGCGGCGCGCCGCTGCGCACGGCGGTGCGCGGGTTCAGCATGACCCCCTTCATCCGCGACGGCGACGTCGTCACCGTCGAGCCGCTGCGTGACGACCCGAGTGTGGGCGACGTCGTGGCCGTGGCGCTGGACGGGCACGGCCGCATGGCGCTGCATCGCGTGGTGGACCGTCGGGGCGGTCGCTGGCTGGTCCGCGGCGACAACTGCCGGCAGCCGGACGGCGCCTTTGCGCGAGAGGCCTTCGTGGGGCGCGTCGTGCGCGTGGAGCGCGGCGGCCGCGTGGTGCGCGCCGGCGTGGGGGAGAGCGGCGCGTGGGTCGCCGCCCTGAGCCGCCGCGGCTTGCTGCCGCGGCTGCGGGCGGCGCGGCTCGCGCCGCGGCGCGCGGCCGGCGCCGGGCTGCGCGCGGCGCAGGGCCTGCCGGTCTACCGGAGCGCCGGCAGGCGGCTGGCGCCGCGCGTGCTGGTACGCGAGGCGACGCCTGCGGACATGGCGGCCGTCTCGGCGCGCCTGGGCGTGGTCGTGGCGGATCCGCCCCTGGACGACACCCGGCGGGCGGACGCGGCGACCTCACAGGGGGCTACGGCAGCCGAGGCGACGGCGGACGCGGCGACCTCGCAGGAGTGCACCCGTCTGGTCGCCGTGGCCGGCGGGCGCGTCGCCGGCTTCGTCGAGCTCGTGGTCAGGGGCGCCGCGGCCGGCCCGTGGGCCGGCGCCTGGCTGCACTCGCTCACCGTCTGGACGCCGTACCGCGGCCTCGGCGTGGGTGAGGCGCTCACGCGGGAAGCGCTGGCGCGGGCGGCCGCCTGCGGCGCGCCCGAGCTCCTCGGTGTTGTCTACGCGGACAACACCCCGGCGCTGCGCTTGTACGACAAGCTGGGCTTCGCGCCGGCGGCCGTGCCGGCGCTGGATCCGCTGCTGGCGGCGGAGGCGGCCAAGACCGGCCGCCGCCGCATCGCGCTGCGCGTCGGGCTCGGGGCGTCACCCTCAAGGGTTACATAATGGTGTATGAGGGACATGTGTATGGTAGACTTCCGTTCTCAGTAGCACTCGCATCGGGCGAAAGGGTCAGCAGTGGGCCTCACCATCAAGAACGATGAGACGGAGCGGCTCGTGAACGAGGTCGCGGTGATGACCGGCGAGACCAAGACGCAGGCCATCCGCCAGGCGATGCGCGAACGGCGCGACCGGCTCGCGCTGCGCATCGCACCCGAGGCGCGCCGGCGTCACCTGCGGCGCTTTCTCGAGCGCGAGGTGTGGGCGGTCATCCCGCCGGAGCAGCTGGGTCACGGGCCCGACAAGGCGGAGAGGGAACGGATCTTGGGGTACGGCCCGGACGGGGTCTGACCCGTGATCGTCGACTCATCGGCTCTCGTTGCGCTGGTCTTCGGCGAGCCGACGGCAGAGGTGGTGGAGCGGCGGCTCCAGGAGGCCGACACGGTCGCCATCGGAGCGCCGACACTCACCGAGACCTCACTGGTGCTCGCCGGCAGGTTGGGATCCGACCCTTTGCCGCTGCTCGGCCGGCTGCTGCAGGAGTTCGCGATCACCGTCGTGCCGTTCTCAGAGGCGCACTGGGCCGAGGCGACCGACGCCTTTCTGCGTTTTGGCAAGGGGAGGCACGAGGCGGCGCTGAACTTCGGGGACTGCATGTCGTACGCCGTCGCACGGCTCAGCGACCAGCCCCTGCTCGCGGTCGGCGCGGACTTCCCCCGCACGGACGTGGAGCTGGAGCCGCTGCGGTGAGCAGGCCGAAGGCGTCTCTCGCGGCTGACGCAGCGCGTTGCGGGACTCGCAGTGGCTGAGCACATGCAGGTCCAGGACTTCGTCCTCTGGGACAAGCTCAAGGATCGGCGCCGGCCGCTGAGCTTCGACCTCGAGGTGACGGCGCGCTGCAACAACGCCTGCCGGCACTGCTACATCGCCCTCCCGGCCGGCGACCCGACGGCGCGCGCCGTCGAGATGACCACGGCCGAGATCCTCGCTCTGGCCGGCGAGGCCGCGGACCTCGGCGCCGTCTGGTGCCTGCTCACCGGCGGCGAGCCGCTGCTGCGCGAGGACTTCGCGGAGGTCTACCTCGGGCTCAAGCGGCTCGGCCTGCTGGTCAGCGTGTTCACCAACGCGTGCCTCGTGACGGCGGCGCACGTGGAGCTCTTCCGCCGCTACCCGCCGCGCGACATCGAGGTGAGCGTGTACGGGGCGACGCGCGAGACGTACGAGCGCGTCACGCGCGCCCCGGCTCCTACGACGCCTTTCGCCGGGGCCTGGATCTCCTGCTTGGGAGCGGCGTCAAGGTCCGCCTCAAGGCGATGGCCCTGCGCTCCAACGTGCACGAGCTCGCGGAGATGTCCGCCTTCTGCCGCGCGCACACCAAGGATTACTACCGCTTCGACCCGCTGCTGCACCTGCGCTTCGACGGCGACGCGGCGCGCAACGCGGAGATCCGCGCCGAGCGGCTCTCGCCCGAGGAGGTCGTCGCCGTGGAGCGCGCCGACGAGGAGCGCTTCGGCGCGCTACAGAAGGGCTGCGCCGAGGGCAACCTGGTCTTCCCGGCCGACCACCAAGCGGCCCTGCACCCAGACGGCTCGGTCTGCGACCACCTCTTCCACTGCGGCGCGGGCAACGGGAGCTTCAGCGTGGGCTACGACGGCACCTTTCGCCTCTGCAGCTCCCTCTGGCATCCCGACACGGTGGTGAGCGTTCGTCCCGGCGCGCCGAACGCTGTCAGCCTGCGCGAGGCCTGGGAGGAGCACATCCCGCGGGTGCGCGAACTGCGCGGCTCCGACCCCGAGTTCCTCGAGAAGTGCCGCACCTGCGACATCGTCAACCTCTGCCTGTGGTGCCCGGCGCACGCCGCGCTCGAGACCGGCCGCATGGACGCCTGGGTGGAGTACTTCTGCGAGGTGGCTCACGCGCGCGCGGCGGCGGTGGCGAGGAGGAGGAGGCACGGACGCCCCCGGATGTCTCGTCCCCATGACGGCATGGACCCGACGGCGGGGGAGGAGTAGGAGAAAGTGTCCTATCCGCGTCCAGCTCAAGTACCTTCCGCCGGAGTTCGAGTACCGAGTCGTCTTCATGCGCCGCCGAGATCGTGCGGGAGGCCCGCGGCATGGATTCGTGGGCCGCCGGAGCAGGGTGCCTCTTCCGGCGGCTCCTTACTCCCGGCGTGAACGACTGGGAGGCCGCGGACGGGGAGGAGGGCGCCGGCCGGCTCGAGGCCGCGCGTGCCGCCGCCGCGACGCAGTTTCGGCGGCAGCGGCGCTTGTGGCGACGGTGACGGCCGCAACCCCTCGAGTGCCGAGACGAGGACGGGAGCGACGAGGCAGACCAGACCATCACAGAGCCGGCGCTCTTCTCGGCCATCGCATCTGTCCGTTCGCCATCGAACTGCACGTGTACCAGGAGTAGCCGGATCGGCCGGAGTCTACGTCGTGGCGAACGGATCCTCGATGGTCACTCCCGGATAGCCTGTGCCCGGCTGGAGATCCTCGGAGTAGACCGTCGCGGCGCCCGCATCGACGGCGGCCTCGAGGATGAGTGCATCCCAGTACGAGATGCACCCCGTGGCCGACCGCGATGCGGCACGTTGCACAAGCGCGGTGTCCACGGCGACAACGGGAAACGCCGCGAGGTCGTCGAGGACGCGCAGGGCCTGCTCTTGGGGCAGCGGCACGTGGAGCTTCCGCGTGACGGTGACATACAGCTCACTGAGCACCTGTGAGCTGAGGACGAGGCGGCGAGTCCGGACGAGGTCGTCGACGACTGCCCGTGCGCGCTCCTGTTTGGCTGGAGCATCGGCGTCGAAGAGGTAGACGAGAACGTTGGTGTCGAGGAAGACCCTCACACCGCCGTCTCGTCGTCGGCGAGTCGCGCGCTGGAGTTCCTCACGAGTCCACGTCGAGGAGCCACGGCGCGCCGTCGAGACGGCGGACAATGCCAGGAGGTCGGTCAGGGCGCTTGCCTGCGCGTCGGCGGCGCCGGCGAACGCCGTGAGGTAATCCCGCAGCAGTGCGTTGACCGACGTGCCCTGCTCAAGAGCGCGGATCCGCGCCTGGCGAAGCAGACCCTCATCGATGCTGATCGTCAGGTTGGCCATGACGAGATCAGTGTAGCACGGGTCACGTGTGACACGGGCATTCAGATCGGCCGGGGTCCTCATGCGTGCATGCTGACTCGCCCGGCGGACGGTAGCCAGAGGGCGCAGCCTCAGTCACGGTGACGTTGCCGCTCGCGCAGACAGTGCCCGGATCAGGCGTCCGGCGCCCCGGTCGCATCTTCGTCGTCCGTCGCCCGCCGCCGCTTCCGCTTGGAGAGCGTCGTCGCCGTCAGGACGCCGCCGACGGTGAGGAAGCCGGCCCCCATGGGGGC
Source organism: uncultured Actinomycetes bacterium (assembly GCA_963709345.1). GTDB lineage: Bacteria > Actinomycetota > Thermoleophilia > UBA2241 > UBA2241 > CAIXSE01. The sequence continues at coordinate 26,896 of CAVPVX010000007.1, read as the reverse complement.
GATCGACGAGATGCAGGTCTCACAGGTCTGGCAGCCGCCGGGGCAGACGACCCGGGCGACGGCGGCGGCGACGAACACGGCGCCGGCCGTGCCCCCGAAGACGGTGAGGGAGTCGCGCTTGACCTTCACTCGGGCCTCCCGTAGCGGAGAGCGCCCGTCGGGCACGCCTTGACGCAGTCGAGGCAGGCGTTGCAGATGTACGGGCTCACGTCGACCTCCTTCTCGGGACGCACGGTCACGGCGCGCGGCGGGCACAGATCTTCGCAGCCGCCGCAGCCGGAGCACTTGGAGGCGTCGTGCCGCACACGAACCGCGAACGGCAGGCGGCCGGTGGCGGTGGACGCCAGGTTGGACCAGGCGCCCACGGGGCAGAGGAAGTTGCACCAGCCGCGGCCGCCCTTGGTGAACAGCCCCATCGGGATGAGCCACACGAACATCGTGAACACGCTCATGGTGCTGAAGTACAGGAAGCCGCGGAAGTCGCCGGTGGCTGCGCTGAGGAAGTTCTGCATGGGCGTGAAGTTGCAGAAGGAGCAGCAGATGCCGGTGGCCACGAACGGCGCCAGGAGGAGGCCGACGAAGAAGCCGTAGCGCACGGGCGCCAGCGGCACCTTGCCGTGGACGTCGTACTTGAAGCGGTCGGGGACGATGCGGCCCAGGTGCTCGGTGATGCCGCCGGCCGGGCAGACCCAGCCGCAGAAGAGCGGCCCGCCGAAGACGGCCGCCAGCGGCAGCACGATCACGGCGAACAGGTACACGGGGTTGCCGAGCATGGTGGACCACAGCCACGGCTGCACGAGCCAGGTGATCGGCATGCGCAGGCACACGGTGTGCACGTCGGCGACGCTGTTGGCCGCGGAGGTGCCGGGGAAGACCGGGGCGAGCAGTTGCACGAAGAAGGCGAAGGGCGCGTAGAAGAGCAGGAGCCCGACGAAGAAGAAGCCGATCCTCAGGAGGCGATTGCGGCGCAGGCCTGTCGCGGCCGGCAGCACCGCCTCACTGCGGAGCACAGCAGTCTCCTCCCTTGGCTGCGCCGAAGCGGGTGTTCACGATGGAGATGGGCAGCGCCGTGAGCAGTTCACCGGTGTCGGCGTCGTACACGGTGAACTTGCCCTGGTCGAGCGTGTAGATGTCGGCGGGGTAGGGCCAGGGCAAGGTGACGAAGAGTTCCACGCCGATCGCCTCGTCCGGATCCAGCAGGCGACCCACCGAGTGCGTCTCTTCGTCCCAGGTGAGCTCATGCGACTCCCAGCGGATGGGGTAGTCGAAGCCCTCGGCGGCGACCCGGATGCGCCGCGGCGTGTCGCCGACGTTCCGCACCCAGTGACTGGACAGGCTGACGACGTCCGGCTGGACGATCCTCTTGAGGATGCCGGTGTTGCCGACGTTCATCTCCACGACGCCCGTGTTGCCCATCGCGCCGGGCCCGCCGGCGTCGCCGCCGCTGGCCGGGTAGTTGACGGCGAAGCCGACGGACTCGCCGTCGGCCATCGTCACGCGCCAAGCGCCCAAGCCGAAGGCCAGCGCCATCGCCAAGGCGAACCAGAGATACCTGTACCAACGTTTCTTGAGCACCATGACCCCCGCACCCCTAAGACCGAACGCGCCGGCGTACGCCCGCGCGAGCAGTCTACTGCAATCCGCACGTTTCGTGCATCACGGAACTGCAAATTCGACCGGGGCCGACCACGGCGAATACCCGGTCTCGCCCTCGGCCCGCACCCGGTAGTAGCAGGTGCTGCCGGCCGGCGCCGAGTCGTCGGTCAGCGAGGTCGCGTCGCGCGGCGCCCTCAGGACCGCACGGTCATCGCGGAAGCCCTCGTCGGAGGCGCGCTCCACCTCGTAGGCTATGGCCTCGGGCGGGAAGATCGAGCGCCGACCAGGCGAGCGTCACCCGCGTGTCGTCGCCCTGGGTGGCCGTCAGCCCTACGGGCGCCTGCGGGCTGCCCTGGACGACCAGCGGCCGCACCGTGTGACTCTCCAGGCCCGCCGGGATGTGCATGCCCCAGTATGCCTCCCAACCCAGGTCGGCCGGTCCGTTGAGGACGGTCCGGGGCAGCGCGTTCAGCGGATCGAGTGGGGTGAACCCGCCTTCGGCGCCGGCGGGTCTGGTCACGTCGAGCAGGCGCTCACTGGCAGCCGGCTTGAACGGAAGCTCTGGAAGCACGGGCCGGAGGGCCACGAGGACCGACTCGAGCGGGTCGATGCGCAGCGTGTCCTTCCAGCCCAGTTCGCCGGGATCGGGCGGGCGCGGGTCGCGCCCGTCGCGGTCGGCGCGCGCCAGCACCTGGACGTTGAAGGCCCCGAAGGAGACGCTGTGCGACTCCATGCCGTCGTGCGCGATGCGCCAGACCTGCGTCCCGTCGCCGAGTGTGGGTGGGGACGCGCGCTCGGCGCCGGCCACGAACTCCGTGGCGGGGTCGATGGCCGAGTAGGGGACTCCAGTCCGCGAACCGCTGGCCGCGAGCGGGGCGACGACCCCGAGTACCGCGGTCTTGCGACCGTACTCGGGGTCGAACAGCTCGCCGACGATCTTGCCCTGCACCGGCAGCGTGAGCCGGTAGTCGCGGCCCAGCGGCGTGAACGTGAGCGTGCCGGCCTCGGCGGCGGGAATCTTCGTGGTGGTCTTCGTCTGGTAGGCCGCGTCGTAGGCGGCGGCCGGCACGAGCACCGGGTCCTGGGAGGCCGCGTAGGCAGCCGGAAGAGCCTTCCGGAGTCGTTCCACGTCATAGGCCGGCGCGGCGGGGCCCTCCACCTGGAACTGGAGGATCGTGCGCGTGTTGGGGCCGTACCCGGGCGGCGTGGTCGGCGCTCCTCCGATCGCGCTGAGGTCGGTGTTGCCGGTGAAGTAGTCGACCCGGCTGTCGCCGAAGGGCGCCGGCGCCGGGGCGTCGTTGTAGAGGATGAGCTTGGAGCCGCTCGGGACCTGTGAGAAGTCGACGACCACGTCGGCGCGCTCGCCCGGGGCCAGAAGGAGCGTCTTGGCGGAGAAGCCGACGACGGTAGTGAGCACGCCCATCTCGGCGTCCTGCGAGGTCGGCTCCCGCACGATGTACCCGACCGGCGTGTTGGGCAGCGTGACGGGCATGGGCAGCAGGCCGCCGTCGTTGCCGATCTGGATCATCGTCGGCCCCACGGCGCTCGGCGCCGGCACGCCGCCGGCGCGCCTGTCCGTGGGCCAGTCGGCCGGCCAGTCGGGGGTGACGGAGGCGACTGCCGGCTGCAGCGGGACTTCCCCTGAGTCGGTCTGCAGCTCCGGTCGCCCTCCGGGTCCTGTCTTCGGCGATCTCGTTCGACACGGCGTAGTACAACTGGAGGTTGAGAGACCGATCGACGCAGGCGTTGAGGATCCGGAGTCTGTAGGCCTTGCGCTCGACCTTGGTGTACGGGTAGGCGGCGCCGTTGACCAGCATGGTGTCGAAGAAGGCGCTGGGCACCGCGGACGGGTTGGGCGTCCCCGGGTTCTCCTCCGGCTGATAGGCCGCGGCGCCGTAGAGCGGGTTCTCGACGGGGCCGTTGACGGTGCGGTCGTAGTCGGTCCAGTACCAGGGGAGGTAGTCCCAGCGTCCCTTGGCGTTGATCGTCACGCTCAAGGCGTAATTCTCGCTGTCGCTGCGTGTCTGGTTGGGCATGTACACGTGCGGATACCAGAGGGCGCCGAGGCCGCCCCAGCGCGTCAGGTCCCACGTGGGATCCTGCAGCCTGACCTGCGCCGCGCCGGGCACGAACGTCTTGTCTTCTATGATCAGCGGCAGTTCGGCGGCCGGTACCGTGCCGGGCTCCACCCGCGCGTCGATCGCCCGGCTCGACGCGGGCTTGCCGCGGTTGCCGGCCACCAGCTCGGCGTCCGCCTTGTCGGCGATGAGGTACGGCGCGGCCTCGCCCGCGTACACGCTCAGTCGCGTGAGCCCGAAGGTATCGTCGTGCAGGTAGAGGAAGCGGGCGCTCTGGTCGTTGGGGAAGTAGAGCGTGGTGGCGCCCGGGCCGGGGTCGTTGGTGGCCCCGGGCGTGCCCTCGGAGACCGGCCTGCCTTGGGCATCGAACCACATGTCGGGTACGTACGAGAGGCTCGGGCCGTCGCGGTAGGGAGAGCGCTCGCCGGGGGGCGTGATCCACTGGTACTGCGAGCCGCCGCTGATCCACGGAGTGAGCCCGCCGTGCAGGTGCAACGCGGCCCGGTTCTGCGGATAGGTCTGCTTGCCGCCGAGGGGACCGGCGCCGGCGCCCACGACCGTCGGGTCGAGCGGAAGGAAGAGCTTGCCGGCGCTCCCGGCCGGCAGCTGGTTCACGAACTTGATGCGCACGGGCCGCCCGCGTCGCGCCCTGATGAGCGGCCCGAGGTAGTGGATGCTCGCGGGTGCGACGGTGTTGCGCCCGCTCGCGTCGGTGCCGAGGTTGAGCTGCACGTAGCCGCGAAGCCGGGTCTTCGGCAGGTCGCGGTGGAGAGCCTCCGAGAACTGGCGGACGGCGATCTCGTAGTAGTCCGAGCCCGGATAGGTGACGGTGTCCGGCGCGGCGACGGGGATGTACTGCCCGAGATCGTTGGCCGCCGCGGGCCCCACGCCGGGCAGCGAGTCCACGAACTTGCGCAGAGGGGGGCTGTTGACCCAGTTGGCGCTGCCGCCGAAGTAGTCGGGCGTGCCGAGTGGGTCGAGCCTGGGCGGGGCAGAGGACGGCTCCCCGAGCATCTTCTCGGCGGCGAGGTTGGCGGCGTTGAAGCGCATGGCCTGCGTGGGCCGCTCGGCCATGAACGACGCGATGTCGCGGGTGGTGTAGGAGACGGCGCCGGTGGTGACCCCGGCGTCGAAGGCCGAAGCGTTTGGCGGCGCGACGCCCATCCGAGGCTCTTCGTCGGCGCCGCAGGCGCCCAGCGCGGCGGCCGTCGCGGCGACGGCCACGACGGCGATCACAGCCGCGCTCACTCTGAGCAGCCGGTGCGTCAGACGGTCCTCCTCGCTCCCTGCGTGTGCCCCGGCGCCTGTCTCGTGAACAAAAGGCGACAAATCGAGCCCGATTCATGGACGGGGACCAAACGGTACCATACAATCAAGTCCTGCCTTGGGGTACATGCGAGGGGCACAGTCTGCAGTGGGCGGCATGGAGGAGTGAAACGTGAAGGTACTCGCGATCCTGATCATCCTGGTGGGGCTCGTCATCATCATCGTGCCGCAGTACACCAACTGCGAGGCCGGCGTAGACCACTCCGTCATGGCGCCGAGCACCACCGGCGCGACCCCGATGGCCTCGTCATCGGAGATGGCCGCCCCAGCGGCAGCCGCGACGCCGTACCGGATGATGAAATGCTACTGGACGGCGCACGCGGAGATCGTCGTGGGCGTGCCACTCGTCGCGATCGGCGTCCTCTTGCTGTTCGCGCGGCGCAAAGAGACGATCCGCGTCCTCGGTATTCTCACCGCGCTCCTCGGCGTGCTCACCGTCCTTCTCCCCACGAGCATCATCGGCACGTGCATGAACGACCAGATGGTCTGCAACACCGAGATGAAGCCCACGCTGTTCATCGCGGGAGGCATCACCGTGGCGCTCGGCATCGCCGTGCTCGTCCTGGGCGAGACGCGGCGTGACGACGACGCGAGCGCCGGCAACGTGACCCCCGCGTGAGAGGGCTGCCGGCCTGAGACCTCGCAGTCTCCTCAGACTCACTCTCAGCGGCGTCGCGAGCAGCCCGCTGCGCAGCTGGCTCGTGGCCGGCTGCGCCCTGCTCGTGGCCGGCATGGTCCTCTCGACGGTGATCATCTCGCGCGGCGGCCAGGAGAGCCTGCGCCTGGCGCGCGAGCGTCTGGGCGCGGACGTCGTCGTCGTGCCGCGCGGCTCCGTCACCAGCGTGGAGGGAGCTCTTCTGCTGGGCAACGCGACCAACACCTATCTGCCCAGCGGGGTCGTGGGCGCCATCCAGGCGGTGCCCGGCGTGGCGATCGCCTCTCCTCAGCTGTACCTGACGTCCATGGCCAACTCGTCGTGCTGCTCCGTCTCGCTGATGTTCATGTACGCCTTCGACCCCGCGACCGACTTCACCATCGAGCCATGGCTCAAGGAGAAACTCGGTCACGACCTGGCCCTCGGCCAGGCGGTCGGGGGTTCGGACGTCTTCGTTCCGGAGGGCGACGAGAACATCAAGCTCTACGGCTACGACTTCGACCTCGTGGGCAATCTGGAGCCCACCGGCACCAACCTCGACCAGACGCTCTTCATGACCTTTCCCACCGCCTTCGACATGGCGGAGGTCTCTCAGACCGAGGCGAAGATGGGCCTCCCGATCCTCCAGGACTTCGTGTCGTCGGTCATGGTGAAGGTGCAGCCGAGTGCCGATCGCAACGAGGTCGCGAAGGCGATCACGGAGAGCGTCCCGGAGGTAGAGGCGATGCCCGCAGCCGAGCTGTTCGGCTCGTACGGCACGCAGATCTCGGGGGTCCTGCGCACGCTGGTCGTGATCGTGGTGCTCACGGTCGCGCTTTCTCTGGCGCTCATGGCGGTCGTGTTCTGGATGTCGGTGCACGACCGCAGCCGGCAGATCGGCGTGCTGCGGGCGCTGGGCGCGACGCAGCGCACCGTGCTGCTGGCGTACATGACCGAGGCCGCCCTGCTGGCGCTGGTCGGCGGCCTCGTCGGGGCCGTGCTGGCCTCGGTCGCCATGTACCTCTTCCACGACCTGCTGGTCTCGGCTCTCGGCTTCACGATCATGCTGCCGTCGCTGGTGAGCCTGATCGGCTTCGTGATCGTGGGCCTGCTCGTCGCTCTGGCGGTCGCGGCCTTGGCGGCCCTTGTGCCGGCGCTGCGCGCTTCGCGCGAGGAGCCGGCCGTCTCGATGAGGGAGTGAGCGCATGACGGCAGTATCACTTCGCGGGGTCGGCAAGGCGTACGGCGGCGACGGCGTCAGGGCCTTCGCCGCCCTGCGTGACGTCGACCTCGACATCGAGGTCAACGACTTCCTCGTGATCACCGGTCGCTCGGGCTGCGGCAAGACCACGCTGCTCAACATCGCGACGGGCCTGGCGACGCCCACGAGCGGCACCGTGACGGTGGACGGCGTCGACATCTGGAGCGTCTCCGACGCCGAGCGCAGCAGCCTGCGCAACCGCACCATGGGCTTCGTCTTCCAGTTCCCCAGTCTGCTTCCCGGCCTCTCGCTGGAGCAGAACGTGATGCTGCCGCTGGAGTTCAGCCACGAGGAGCAGGCCGACGCCCGCGAGCGGGCGAGGGAGCTCCTCGACATGGTGGGGCTGGGCCATCGCATGTCGGCCCTGCCGCGCGAGCTCTCGGCCGGGCAGCAGCAGCGAGTGGTCATCGCCCGGGCGCTCATCAACCGGCCCACGCTGCTGCTGGCGGACGAGCCGAGCAGCGACCTGGACGAAGAGACCGAGGCCGAGATCATGGAGATCTTCCGGCGCATCCACGCCGAGCAGGCGCTCACGGTCATGATGGTCACGCATGCCCGGCAAATCGTGGCCTTCGGCACCCGCCACCTGGAGATGGTGGACGGCACCGTGCGCGAGAACGCCGATCACGAGGCGCCGCCGGCCCGCTAGGCTAGGCGTCGGCGGGCACCACCGAGAAGCCTTCGAGTGTCGCGGCCGTGCGCAGCCGCTCGTCGAGGCAGACGAGCTCGCGTCCGGCAGGCTTGCCGCGTGCCCACATGAGCGCCGCGGCGAGCTGCAGCGCATCCGCGGCGCGCAGAGGGTGCGTGGAGAGGAGGCGCAGCGCCGTTGCGGCCAGGTCGTCGCCGGGCTGGACCACCTCTGCGGCGTCAAGGACCTCACCCAGCCTGCCCAGCAGCCCGGCGGCCTCGGCCGGCGTGAAGGCTCCCTCCCTGCGAAGGCGCTGCACGGCGCTCCCACACTCCACGTGGCTGGCCCACCAGACGATCATGCCGGCGTCTTCGGCCACGAGGCGTTCGAGCGCGGGGGAGTGGGCCTCTCGGACGAAGAGCGGGATGAGGGCCGACGAATCCCAGAACCTCATCGGCCGCTCTCGCGCTCGTCCAGAAGTGCGCCCAGCAGACGGCCCTCGGGGTCCGAAGGTCTGGGCCGCTCCCAGAACCCGGACGGGAGCACGCCGCGCGAGCGGCGCACCTGCCCGGCGCGGACCAGGTCGTCCAGCTCGTCGCCGGCGGGCGAGTAGGGCAGGATGCGCGCCACAGGCCGGCCGCGCTCGGTGACGACGACCTCCTCACCGGCCTTGACTCCGGCAAGGAGCTCGCTGAGGGAAGCCTTGAGGGCAGCTACTGTGGTCACTCTCATATGACCACTATGGTCACATGGCGGGCGTTCGTCAAGCGAGAGGCTCGCCGACGTGGTCGGGCGCCCGCAGCACAAAGCTCAGCACCCAGAGGAAGAGCATGATCGCCTCGGTGGCGACGCAGTAGCTGCAGAAGGCCTCCAGGACGATCGCCTGCAGCAGAAACAGCGGGATCATCGCGAGCGCGCCGAGGAAGGCGAGGATCTTGTAGGCGCGCACCAGCCACAGCCGCGCGCCGGTCAGCAGGCCGACGCCCAGGTAGAACATGAGGCCGAAGAAGAGCGTGCCGGCCAGCGCCACCGGCACGCCGAGAATGACGGAGTACTCGCTGGTCTGCACCTCCTCGCAGCCCTTGACCACGTAGCAGGGCGAGACGTAGCCGCGAAAGTGCGTGAAGGTGAGGTAGAGCGAGACGACGAAGCCGGCGTAGGCGCCCACGACGAGGCACCACGAGACCCAGCGGCGCGACCCGGCCTCGGCCGGACGTGCGCGGCTCACAGCGCCTCCTGGATGAGCTTGTCGAACTCGTCGAAGCTGCGGGGGAGCACCACCGTGTCGCCGATCACGACCCAGGGCGTGTGCGTGACGCCCGCCGCCGTGCCCTCGGCGGCCTGCCGCTCGATGACGTCGGTGGTGGACTGGGCGTCGGCGTCGGCGTGGAACTGGTCGAGGTCCAGACCGAGGCTCTCGGCGTAGGCGTCGAAGTAGGGGCGGGGGTCGTCCGACTCCGCCCATTCCTTCTGGTGCTCGAACAGCAGGTCGTGCATCTCCCAGAACCTGCCCTGCAGGTGGGCCGCGTACGCGACCTTGGCGGAGATGGTCGCGTACTCGTGGGTGGAGAGGGGGTAGAAGCGGTAGACGAAGCGCACCTCGTCACCGTACTTCTCGCGCAGTCTCTCGATGATGGGGGCGTACTGGGCGCAGAAAGGGCACTGGAAGTCCGAGTACACGATGACGGTGAGAGGGGCGTCGGCCGGGCCGGAGGCGATGTCACCGGCGCCGGCCTCCGGCGCTCTCGAGGGGTCGCTCGCGGCCGCGCCGGTGAAGAGGTACAGGGCCACCACAGCCAGGAGGACGAGCAGGGTGGCGCCGGCCCAAGGGGCGGTCTTGGCGACGATTGAGTGAGGGCTCGGAGTGCGCACGGTAGCGACAGTCTACCGCGCAGCCGGGAGTATCTAATCGAGGCCGTGCTTGAGCGCGATGATCGCGGCGCTCGTGCGATTGGGCGCATCGAGCTTGGCGAGGATGCTGCTCACGTGCAGCCGGATGGTGCCGACCGCCAGGGTGAGCCTCGCGGCGATCTCGCCATTGCTGAGTCCGGCGGCGAGCAGGGCGAGCACCTCGCGCTCACGGGGCGTGAGGTCTCTGCCCACTTCGTCCTGCCGGCGGTGCATGACGGAGCGCATGGCGCCCGCGTCGATGGTGCCCCGCCCGTCGCGTGCGTCTCTGATGGCTCGCGTGAGCGCCTCCGGGCGGGAGTCCTTGAGCAGAAAGCTGATCGCGCCCGCCTCGAGCGTCTCCTCGACGAGCTTGCCGTCGGCGAAGCTCGTGAGCGCGATCACGCGGACCGAGGGGAAGGACTCGGTGATGCGGGCCGTGGCCTCGGCTCCGTTCATCACCGGCATCATGAGGTCCATCAGCACGACGTCGGGCTCGGTCGATGGCACGAGTTCCACGGCCTCTGCGCCGTTGGCGGCCTCGCCCACCACCTCCAGGTCGGGGTCCGTGGAGAGCAGGCTCTTGAGACCCTCCCGGACCATGAGGTGGTCGTCGACGATCAGGACCCTAATGCGTCGTCGATCGCTCACGGTCTCTCCTCTCTTGCGGAGCGGGCGTGGGCAGCGACGCCGGCCACACGGCCGTGATGCTCGTGCCGCGGTCGCGTGCGCTCACGAGTTCGAACGAGGCGCCCACCTTCTCCAATCGCTCACGCATGATCCGCAGACCCATGCTTTCGGGTCCGACATGGGCGGGGTCGAAGCCCACGCCGTCGTCGCGCACGCAGAGCCTGATCGCGCCGCCGTCGACGGAGGTGCACTCCACGTCCACTTCCGTGGCGCGCGCGTGCCTGGCGATGTTGCTCAGAGCCTGCTGCGTGACGCGATAGAAGGCCAGCTTCGCCTCGGGGGTGAGAGCGACGTCGTCGGCCCTCACCGTGACAGGTCCCTCGACCTGAGCGGCAGTGGCCTCGCCGAGCCGCTCGAGCAGAGCGTCGAGCGGCGTGGCCTCAAGCGCCGCAGGGCGGAGCTCGAAGAGCAGGGTGCGCATCTCGGCGAGCGCCCCGCGCACCAGACGTTGCAGACGTTCGAGGCCGGCGAGTCCCTCTTCGGGATCTCGCTCCCACACCTGGGGGAGCGAGCCGGTGATGAGCGTCGCCGAGTAGAGCGTCTGCGTCACGGCATCGTGCAGGTCGTGGGCAAGACGCTGGCGCTCCTCCTCGGCCGCATGCCGGGTCTGCCGTTCGTGCAGCCGCTCGTTCTCCACCGCCGCGGCCACGTCGCCGGCGACGGTCTCGGCGAGCCGGCGCTCGTCTTCCGAGAAGGGCTCACCGTGGTCGCGGACGACGCGGAGTGCGCCGAGGGCTCTCTCCCCGGCCGCAAGCGGCACGACCATCGAGTGGCCGGCGCCTGCCGGGGCCTCCGAGGCCGCCGGGTCGAGGTCCACCCGCGCCTGCTCGGCCGAGAGGAGCTGCGCGATCTCGGCCGAGGCCTGGTCCAGCGCCGTCAGAAGGTCGACACGGTCGGCGAGCGTCCGCGAGATCCGGTGCAGCGCACCGAGCTCCGCGACGCGCCGGCGCAGGGCCTCCGCGGCCGCGAGCCGCTCCCGGGACTCGAGCGCGAGCCGCGTGTTGGCCTTGTCGAGGTCCTTGACCCGCTCGCGCACGAGCGACTCGAGGTGGACGCTCGTGGCCACCAGACCGGCCTCGTGGCTCAGCGACTCCTGGCGCAGGCCGACGTTGATCGCCATGACGAGGATGACGAAGCTGAGCTGCGTGTAGTAGAGGTCTCGGATGATGCCGAAGTCCTGGAGCGAGTCGAGCACGGCGGCGACGAGGAAGAGGAGGAGAAAAGCGGTGACGACGCGTGCCTTGAGCGCCTCGCCGCGTTGCTGCAGGCTCCAGGCCGCCGCGAACATGAAGAGGAAGGCGGCGATGGAGAGAAACGTGCCGAGGTAGTACACAGGGTGCGGCGTGGGCGCGACCATCACGCTCACGTCGCCGCCGGCCATGTGGGTGGTGGCGATGCTGCCCACGACGCGGTGCAGCGTGCCGTAGGGCAGCAGCAGGTTGACGACGATGAGCGCCGCGAAGCCGGCGCTCAGCGCCAGCAACAGGCGCAAGGGTCGCACGCGAGTGTAGAAGGCCACCAGCCACATGGTCGCCGCGATCCACGCGAGGGACGCGGGGAAGAAGACCCACTTCATGACGAGGAAGTGCGTCTCCGCGGTCTCCGCCGTGTACATCGCGATGATCGCCAGCGCCCCGGCCATGACGACGAGCGCCTGGACGGCGAAAGCGATGCGGACCGCGTCAGCGGGGCGCCGCCGCAGCCCCACGAATCCGTGGGCGAAGGCGGCGTCGAGGCTCACCCCGGCCGCCAGCGCCATCAAGATGATCGGGAGGTTCACCGTGACAATCTATGCCATTTGTCCAGTCGAGGACAGGCTTAAGGGCGGTATCACACTCCATTCAATCGGGGCATAATTTATCTCAATTACTCAATGTCGGGCGAGGTGTGCCGTCAGGAGTCACGTGCGAGCGTAGCGCGAGACGGCTCTCCATCCGGCAAGGGCGATACAAACGGCGGACGTCGGGGCAAGACGACACGCGCTTCAGGAGGGGTTCACATGGCTGCAAGAGTGATCCGACATTTCTCACTGGCCAAGGCCAGCATCCTCGTCTTCGTGCTGGTGGCGGTGCTCACCGCGCTGTTCATGGTGAAGATGAGCCAGGGCGAGGCCGCTCCCAGTTCGCCGACGGACGCGACGACGGTCCCTCACTACTTCGGCCCGTGGCCGAACTGGGCCCTGAGCCCGCTCACGTTGCCGGACGCCACGGTGACGATCAGCGGAAACGGCACCGGCGCCGCGGCGACCGCGACGGTCGGCGCCAACGGCGAGATCACCGACCTCACGCTCACGAGCCCCGGCGACGGTTACACGACCGGCGCCAGCGTCAGCATCACGAGCGACACGGGCACCGGAGCGACGGCGACGGCGACGGTCACGCTCAGCGGCGTGGTCAGCTCCGTGGCGCTCACCGACTCCGGAGCCGGCTACACCGAGCCGACGGTCGCCTTCACCGGCGGCGGCGCCTCCACGGCCGCGACCGCTACCGTCTACGGCGGCGTGGATGCGGTCGCCATTGGTGACCCCGGCACCGGCTACACGTTCCCGACCGTCGACTTCGACATGCCGGACGACCCCAACGGCACGATCGCCAAGGCGCACGCCGAGTTCGACCAGCAGACCGGCGAGATCACCGCGATCGTCGTCGACGACCCCGGCTCCGGCTACATGACCGCCCCCGGCGTCGTCATCCGCAACGGCACGCTCATGGATCCCATCCTCTCTTCGGGGACGGGCGCCACGGCCACGGCCACGCTCAAGGTGCTCAGCGTCACGCTCGACACGTACGGCGCCGGCTACACGTCCACCCCGACGATCACCTTCGACGACGCCGCCGGCACCGGCAGCGGCGCGGCGGCTACGGCCACCCTCGACACCGGTTCGGTCACTGCGCTCGCTCTCACGGCCGGCGGCAGCGGCTACATCTCCGCCGGCGGCATCAAGAAGTTCCAGGACCAGCTGCCGATGCTCTGCGACCCCAGCGTCGACGCCAGTTGCCCCGACTGGACCGTGGACCCCGACGCCAAGTACATGCCCGTCGGCGTGCCGATGGAGACGACCTACGACTATCCCAACGGCCAGCGCATCAAGTCCGACGAGTACGAGATCGGCCTGGTGCAGTACCGCACCAAGTTCAACTCCGACCTGCCGGCGACGCTCGTGCGCGGCTACGTGCAGCTCGAAACGCCGGCATTCGTGGCAGCCCATCCCGGCGTCAGCCAGCACTACCCGCTGTACAACGCCGACCTGCAGGACCGGAACTCGCCCGGGACCCGCGTGCTGATCGACGGCGAGCCGGCCTTCGCGGTGACGCCTCCGCAGTGGCTCGGCCCGATCATCACCGCGACCAAGAACAAGCCGGTGCGCATCGTCTTCCGCAACCTGCTCCCCAAAGACCAGCCCGGCGACCTCTTCCTGCCTGTGGACAGCACGCTGATGGGCTCGGGCATGGGCCCCATGGGGCAGCCCCTCGAGACCGATGAGGGCACCGTCACCGACCTGATCCGCAATCCTCCGTGCACGGAGTCGCCCAAGCCCAACGACTGCTTCAAAGACAACCGGGCCACGCTCCACAACCACGGCGGCATCACCCCGTGGATCAGCGACGGAACGCCGCATCAGTGGATCACGCCGGCCAACGAGGACACACCGTGGCCCCAGGGCGTGGACGTGCGCAACGTGCCCGACATGGACGTGGGCCTCGACGCCACCGACGGCGTGCAGACCTTCTACTACACCAACCAGCAGAGCGCGCGCTTCATGTTCTACCACGACCACGCCTGGGGCGTCACGCGCCTCAACGTCTACGCCGGCGAGGCCGCCGGCTACCTGATCGCCGACGAGACCGAGCAGGCGCTGGTGGACAGCAACACCATCCCGGGCCCCGCCGACACGATCCCGCTGGTCATCCAGGACCGCACCTTCGTGCCGCAGGACACGCAGCTCTACGACCAGCACGACGACCCGCAGAACCCGGAGGCCATCACCAGCTACGGCCAGGATCCCACGTGGGACCAGGACAGGTGGGGCTCCTACGGCGACTTCTGGTACCACCACGTCTACATGCCGGCCCAGAACCCCGGTGACCCGAGCGGCATGAGCGCCTACGGGCGCTGGATGTACGGCCCCTGGTTCTGGCCGCCGGCCTCGGACACCCTCTACGGACCCATCGACAACCCGTACTTCGACTCCGCCTGCGACCTCGACGACCCGGCCACGTGGCAGTACCAGACCGACCCGTACTGCGAGCCGGCGCAGATACCGGGCACGCCCAACATCTCCGCCGGCATGGAGCAGTTCAACGACACGCCGACGGTGAACGGCGTGGCCTACCCCGAGGTCACTCTGCAGCCGAAGTCCTACCGCTTCCGCGTCCTCAACGCGGCGAACGACCGCTCCTTCAACCTGCAGTGGTACATCGCCGACCCGTCCACGGGCACGCTGAGCGAGGTCGCCCTGAACCCGCAGGAGCTCGCCGCGGCGCAGACCGACCCCAACGTGTTCCCGACGCCGGTGGACGCCAACAACAACGCCGCCGGCCCCGACTGGATCCACATCGGCTCCGAGGGCGGCTTCCTGCCGGCCCCGGCCGTGGTGGACGGCCAGCAGCCGATCACGTGGATCACCGACCCGACCCGCTTCGACGTCGGCAACGTGAAGCTGCACTCCATGGCGCTGGCTCCCGCAGAGCGCGCCGACTTGATCGTCGACTTCTCGGCGTTCGCCGGCAAGACGCTCATCATGTACAACGACGCGCCCGCGGCCTGGCCGGCGCGCGTACCGTCTTACGACTACTACACCGGCGCTGCGGACCTGAGCCCCAACGGCGCCCCGGCGATCTTGCCCGGCTACGGGCCCAACACGCGCACCGTCATGCGCGTGACGATCGCCGCCGCCGCTCCCGCGCCGGCCTTCAACCTCACCAAGCTCAGGAGGGCATTCAGCCACAAGGCCGACGGCAGCGGCGTGTTCGAGTCCGGCCAGCACCCGATCATCGTCGGGCAGGCGGCCTACAACTCGGCCTACGGCACGAGCTTCGCCGCCGCCGCCAACTGCAACCCGGTGCCCAACGAGGACAACCCGCTGTTCACGATCTGCGACGGCCTGGTGCGCGTCAACGACACCATGCAGTTCGGCTTCAACACGCTCGCCAAGCCCAAGGCCAAGACGATCTTGGATCTGCAGCCCAAGGCGATCCACGACGAGATGAACGCCACCACCTTCGACGAGTTCGGCCGCATGCAGGCCAACCTCGGGGTGGAGGCGCAGCCGCCCACGCCGGGCCGGCAGAACGGTGTCTTCTACCCGTTCGTGAACCCAGCCACAGAGCTGGTCAACGCCCAGGACCTGCCCAAGAACGCCGTGGCCTACGACGCCAACGGCAACGCGGTGAGCGACATCACCATCGCTCCGCTCTCCAACCCCAACGACGGCACGCAGATCTGGCGCATCACCCACAACGGCGTGGATACGCACCCCATCCACTTCCACCTCTACGACGTGCAGATGCTCAACCGCGTCACCTGGGACAACAACATCAACCCGACGGAGCCGAGCGAGCTGGGGTGGAAGGACACCATCCGTGTGTCTCCGCTCGAGGACACGATCGTCGCCCTGCGACCGATCATCCCGGACGTGCCGTGGGAGGTCCCGAACTCCGTCCGCAACCTCAACCCGATGGACCCGACCGGGTCGACCAACCTCTTCAACAGCGTCGACGCGCAGGGCCTCCCCACGGCGCCCATCGTCAACCAGTTGGTCAACTACGGCTGGCAGTACGTCTGGCACTGCCACATCCTGAGCCACGAAGAGATGGACATGATGCGCCCGCAGTCGGTGGCGCTGCCGCCGGTCACCCCCGACGGACTCTCCTTCGCGATCGTCGAAGGGCACGTGGTCCTGACCTTCAACGACAACTCCATTGCCGAGACGTCCTACGTGGTGCAGCGCAACGACGGTACCGGGTGGGTCGACGCGGGGACGATCCCCGTGCCGCTCACCGTGGAAGGCGACCCGCACCAGGTCCGCACGTTCACCGACCCCGCGGACTACGACCCCGCGCTCGTGTACGACTACCGCGTGGCCGCCAGAAACACCGTCGGCTACGTGGCTGACCCGGCGTACCCGTCCGTGACCGCCCAGTCGGTCTCTGAAGCGGCGCTCACCGGCGACCCGCCGGCAGACCCGACCGGCCTGACGGCTACGCTGCAGGCCGGCCCGCAGGTCGCACTGAGCTTCACCGACAACGCGATCGACGAGACCGGCTTCACGCTCCAGCGCGCCGTCAACGGCGGGGCGTGGGAAGTGCTCACAACGCTGCCGGCCAACACGAACGCCAACCCGGCTGCGACCGGAACCGTGACCTACAACGACGCCGGGCTCACGCCCGGCGATACCTACGACTATCGCGTGCGCGCCGACAAGGGCGCCGCTGCGTCCGGCTGGTCCAACACCGCCAGCGTGGTGACCGGCTACATCATCACGCCGACTGCGGGCGCCAATGGGACGATCACGCCGAGCACGGCCCAGACCGTGACACCGGGTGCCGACCAGGCGTTCACGATCACGCCGAACACCGGCTACCACATCCTCGACGTGAAGGTGGACGACGTCTCCAACCCGGCGGCAGTGACGGCCGGGACGTACACGTTCACGAACGTGACGGCGAACCACACGATCAGTGCGACGTTCGAGGCGAATCTCACCGCCATCACCGTGCCCTCGGTCACCGGCAGCTACGCGCAGCTCAGCAACCTGCCGGTCACCTGGACGACCAACGTCGCGGTCTCCAGCGGCGAGTTCGCCGTCTGGGCCGCGAGCCCGAGCGGCTGGTACGTGGGCAAGCTCGTTGCGCAGAACGGCACCGCCGCCTACGCGACCGACCTGCCCCTGAACGTGCCCACCGGGAGCCGGCTACTCGATCCGCGTCGGCTGGCGGGCCACCGCCGGCAGCGGCGCCTTCACCATCATCGGCGCCAGCAGCGGCGACCTTCGCGGTGACCGCCGCCGGCTTCACCGCCATCACCGTGCCCTCGGTCACCGGCAGCTACGCGCAGGCTCAGCAACCTGCCGGTCACCTGGACGACCAACGCCGCGGTCTCCTGCGGCGAGTTCGCCGTCTGGGCCGCGAGCCCGAGCGGCTGGTACGTGGGCAAGCTCGTTGCGCAGAACGGCACCGACTCCTACGCGACCAACCTCAACCTGAACGTGCCCACCGGGAGCGGCTACTCGATCCGCGTCGGCTGGCGGCGCCACCGCCGGCAGCGGCGCCTTCACCATCATCGGCGCCAGCAGCGGGACCTTCGCGGTGACCGCCGCCCGGCTTCACCGCGCATCACCGTGCCCTCGGTCACCGGCAGCTACGCGCAGCTCAGCAACCTGCCGGTCACCTGGACGACCAACGCCGCGGTCTCCTGCGGCGAGTTCGCCGTCTGGGCCGCGAGCCCGAGCGGCTGGTACGTCGGCAAGCTCGTTGCGCAGAACGGCACCGACTCCTACGCGACCAACCTCAACCTGAACGTGCCCACCGGGAGCAGCTACTCGATCCGCGTCGGCTGGCGGGCCACCGCCGGCAGCGGCGCCTGGACCATCATCGGCGCCAGCAGCGGGACCTTCGCGGTGACCGCCGCCGGCTTCACCGCGCATCACCGTGCCCTCGGTCACCGGCAGCTACGCGCAGCTCAGCAACCTGCCGGTCACCTGGTCGACCAACGTCGCGGTCTCCAGCGGCGAGTTCGCCGTCTGGGCCGCGAGCCCGAGCGGCTGGTACGTGGGCAAGCTCGTGCCGCAGAACGGCACCGACTCCTACGCGACCAACCTCAACCTGAACGTGCCCACCGGGAGCAGCTACTCGATCCGCGTCGGCTGGCGGGCCACCGCCGGCAGCGGCGCCTTCACCATCATCGGCGCCAGCAGCGGGACGTTCGCGGTGAACTGATCTTATGGCGCGGCACTCAAGGAAGGTGCCGCGCGCCACAACGACTGGTGAGGGTACGCGGGCGCCGGGCCGAAGGGCTCGGCGCCCGTTTGCTTCGTTCGAAGGTACGCAACTCGAAGCGACGACTCGGGGGCGCCGCTCCAGGCCCACTATCCTGCGAAGCAGACAGGCCCGTGGAGTTGCGCCGCCTTGATGTCCAGTTCTCGACCTAGCATCGTAGGCGCTCAAGTGCTCGCCGCTGCGCTGACGTTCTGACCTGCGGCTGGAGCGAGAGCGATGGCTTCACCCCAGCGCGTCTGATCGCTGGCTGACCGCGAAGGCAGGAGCCCCGGCGTCCCGCAGTCTGGGCGTCGGGTGACGATCCTCTACCGCAACGACTCGTTCACCGACGCCTACTGACGCACGGCAGCGGTCCTTGACCTCGAATCCGAGCTTCTGAGCCGCTTGGCCAGCCATTCGGTTCGACAGCAGAATCCATCGGTGAGAGCGCGGCTTCTTGCCCACCTGTCCCGACGGTAGGGATAGCGCAGGGTCGAGCAGTCTGGTGCATTCGCGTTGACCTCGGCCTCAATGTCGCTGAACAGCCGCCCATCATCGTGCACGACCTCGGCTATGATGCATGCGGGGCTGCGCAGCGAGGTGATCGGGGGACCAGGCGTCCAAGAAGAAGCGGAAGAGGGCGAGTGTCGCCAGGGCCTCTCGTTCGACTGTCGCGAGGCGCAAGTCCGCGTCGTCGAGCAGGGCGGCCCGGCAGGCCGTCGGGGGTGCGCTGGGGGCGGAGAAGACGTCCACCGCCGTGTGGGTCGCGATGGTCTGCACCGGTGGTCTGCTTGCCGTCGTGTCGATGGCCTACGACCCGGCCCTTGTCGGCACCCACTACGTGCCGCGCTTCTCTCTGCTGTACCCACTGATTCTCACCGTCGTCGTCCTGGTCATCATCGAGGCACGACGCGCCGGAGAAGCGGCCTGCGTCGACCTGCTCGACCTGCTCGCGCTGGCGTTCGCTGCCTGGCAGGTGCTCTCCGCCGTGCTGTCGCCGTCTCCGGTGCTCGCATGGTTCGGCTACTACAACCGCGGCACCGGCGCCCTGTTCTGGGTCGCCCTCGCGCTGCTCTTCGTGGCGACGCGTCGCCTGCTGGACCGCCCGAGAGGCCGGCAGGCGCTCGCATGGTCCGCTTCGGCGGTTCTCCTTGTGGCGGGCGCGATCGCCGTAGCGCAGGTCGCGGGGGCCGTCCGGCCTCTGGGGCGGGGCGGCGGTCAACGGCCGCGTTGGCGGCCCCACCGGCAACCCGATCACCCTCGCGGGTCTGAGCTTGCTCGGAGTGTGGCTGGCGGCCGGCCTGCCGTCGTGGCCGCGACGGAGCGCAACGCAGTTGCTGGCCGCGGCAGGAGCGCTGGCAGGGGCAGTGTGTCTCGTTCTGACCGTTTCTCGCGCCGCGTACCTTGGCGTCGCGGTGGGCGTTGCCGTCCTCGCCGTAGCCTGGATGGTGGAGCGCCGCCGGCGAGCCTTGATGATCCTGGCGTCAGCTGTGCGTGGTCACACTCGTGGTGACGTTCGGCCACGGGCTCGTGTCCGGAGGCGACGCCGGCCTGCTGGCGCGCCTCGGCAGGCAGATGGGGGGCCTCACGCGCGCGGACTCCCTTCGCGTCTCCCTGTGGCGTGAGGGAGTGGCCGGCGTGATGAAGAGGCCCCTTGCCGGCGTAGGCTCGGGCGCCTTTGTCGTAGCCGATCGGCTGTACCGCTCGCCGGAGGACCGCGTCGGCCGGCCGTGGGCGCTGGCCAGCGATCCGCATTCGCTGCCGCTGCTCGTGGCCTCGACCTCCGGCCTGCCGGGGCTTCTGCTGGCCGCAGCGTTCGCCGTGCTGTTCGTCTGGACCACGTGGCCACGGGGGCCGCGGCAAGGGGGAGAGGAGGAGGATGCTCGAGCGCCCGCTCGCGACTTCCGCCTCGCGGGCCTGAGCTACGTTGCCGCCGCGACGGTCTTCCTGCTCGTCAGCCCGCTGGATCCGACGGTGGCCGTACCGGTCGTGCTGGTGGCGGCGGCGACCTGCGGCGCCCCGGCTTCGGCGCGCCGCTGGTCGTGGAGGGTGCCTCGACCAGGTGTGGCGATCCTGGGTGATCGCGCTCGCGGCGGTGCTCGCCGGAGCAGCGCTCGTTGCCGCCGTGGTCGCCGGGGTGCAGACGTACCGGGCCGACAGGGCGCTTCGCGGTGTCGGCCCGCGCGAACTCGGCTCTCGGCATGGAGCAAGCGGCGTCTCTGTGGGGTTGGGAGCCCTTCTACTCGCTGGAGGCCGGCGCGATGACGTGGCGGGATGGCCTGGCCGCGCAGGACGCATCTGCTGTAGCCCGCGGGCGAGCGCTGGTCGAGCAGGGGATCGAGCGGGATCCGACCGGCGCGCTCGGCTACGCCGACCTGGCGCGCCTCGACATCGCCCAGGGCCGGCTCACGCAGGCTGTGGGCGAGCTCCGCTCCGCCTTGCGCTGGAACCCACATCACCCGGCCCTCCAGGGTCTATGGGGGTACGCGGCGCTGATAGCGCAGACCGAGCAGAAGGACGAGGCCCTGGCCGGCGAGCTGCTCGCCGGCCTGCTGAGCCTGCCGGCCGACACTCCGGACGCCTGGTACTGGATCGGCCGGGTGCGGGCCGCTCGCGGCGATGCCTCCGGCGCCGCGGAGGCACGCGCCCGCGCTAAGGAGCTCGCCCCCGCCCTGGGGAGCGGGCGCTATCAGCAACGGCTCCTGCGCGGGCGCTGACGGACGCTCGCGACAGCGCTGGTGGCCTTCTCTCCGTACGGGTAGCACGAGGCACGAACGGCGTGCCCCTTTCGCTCGCCCATCGTCGGGCCTATGCTGGAAGCACCACCAAGCGTGGGGGCGACTCTGGAGGGGGCGCAGTCATGGGTTCTCGTTGGTACTCACGTATCGAGTCCGACACCGCCATCGATCAGGGGCGCCGAGCGTCGCGGGCGCTCCGCCTGCTGGCGATCGGCGCGTGCCTGCTCCTCGCAGCGCTGGTCCTCTCCGCGGCGGCCTCGCCGCCCTCGCAGGCTGCCGACACCGGCAGCATCACCGGCACGGTCACGTATGCGGGCGGTAGTGGCCCACCTGAGGGCTTCAACGTCACGGCCTACCGTTCAGATGACTGGATCCAGGTCGCGTATGACCGGTCTGACCCCATCACCGGCGACTACGACCTCGACGGCTTGCCTACCGGCGACTACCGCGTCTACTTCCGCGACGACCTCGGCGACTACGTCCCGGAGTACTACGACGACCAGCTGACGTTCGCGGCCGGCCTGGACGTCCACGTGAACGCGCCCGACGTCACCTCCGGGATCGACGCGGAGCTCGCCCTCGCCGGCCGCATCACGGGACGGGTCACCGACGCGGACGGCGTCGGTCTCGGCGACATCTTCGTCGAAGCCGTCGGCACCGGTGACGACTGGTCTTCGGAGGGTTGGCCCCACGCGATGACCGAGACTGATGGCACGTATGACCTCGGCTTCGCGCCCGCGGGCGACTACCACGTCAGCTTCTACCACCAGTCCCACGACTACTATCGGTACGTCACCAAGTGGTTCGACAACAAGTCCGACTTCGACTCTGCCGATGCGATCACGGTGACTGCCGGGCAGACGACCGCCGGCGTCGACGCCGAGCTCGAGCTTGTCCGGGCACATCACGGGGACGGTCACCGAAGCGGACGGTGGCGGGGCGCTTGGCAGGCATCAGAGTCACCGCCTACCGCGCCGACGGCATCAGGCGGCTGGGACTACGTGAACGACACCGTCGACCAACGCCACCACCGGCGACTACGACCTCGGCGGCCGCCGCCTGGCCGCCGGCGACTACCGCGTCGAGTTCAGCGACGACTCCGGCGCCTACGTCACCGAGTGGTACGACGACAAGCCCGATTCGTACTCCGCCGACGATGTCGCGGTGAACGCCGGCGAGACGACCTCCGGCATCGACGCCGAGCTCGTCGCCAGCCGGCCACATCACCGGCACGGTCACGAGGGTCGGACGGTGGCGGTGCGCTTGGCGGCATCAGCGTCACGGCCTACCGTTACGACGGCTCCGGCGGCTTGGGACTACGTGAGCGACACCCGACCAACGCCACAGCGGCAGCTACGACCTCGGCGGCCTGGCCGCCGGCGACTACCGCATCGAGTTCAACGACCACTCCTGCACCTACGCCAGCGAGTGTTATCGACGACAAGCCCGACCCGGAGTCGGCCGATGATGTCACGGTGAACGCCGGCGCGACGACCTCCGGCATCGACGCCGAGCTTGCCTTGGCCGGTCAAATCACCGGCACGGTCACGAAGGCGGACGGTGGTGAGGCGCTCGGCAGCGCTGTCGTCGCGGCCTACCGTGCCGACGGTTCGGGCGGCTGGGACTACGTCCGTGACACCACGATCAACGCCACCAGCGGCAGCTATGTCATCAAGGCCCTGCCCACCGGCGACTATCGCATCGGGTTCCGTGACGACTCCGGCATCTACGCACCGGAGTTCTTTGACGACGAGCTGACGATCGAGGCCGGCGAGGACGTCCACGTGAACGCGCCCGACGTCACCTCCGGCATCGATGCCGCACTCGCCATGGGCGGCCACATCAGCGGCACGGTCACCGACGAGAGCACCGTGGGTCTCGCGAACATGCAGGTCGCCGTCTACGAATCGGACTACTTCCACCACATGGGCTGGGCGGCGCGGCTCGGCGCTGACCGGCGAGGACGGCAGCTACGACATCGGCGGCCTCGCCGAGGGTAGCTACCTCGTCGAGTTCACCGACGAGACCGGCTTCTACGCCACGCAGTACTTCGACGACATCGCAGCGCCCACCGCGGCCACGATGGTCGAGGTGTCCACCAGCGCGACGACCTCCGGCATCGACGCCGTGCTCACGGAGGCCGGGCACATCACGGGGACGGTCACGAATGAGAGCTTCTCCGGTCTCCAGGTCTACGTGGGCGCCTACCGCGTCAACGGCCTGGGTGACTGGGAGTACGTGAACGGCCTGGTGTCCAACCTCGACGGCACCTACGACATCGGGCACCTGCCCGCGGGCACCTACATGGTCGAGTTCGCAGTCTGGTACAGTCCCGGCATCTACGCCATGCAGTACTACAACGGCCAGCCATCCCGGGCAACGGCGAGCGGCGTCGACGTTGTCGCCGGCGGGACGACCTCCGACATCGACGCCGTGCTGCCTCTCGCCGGGCACATCGCGGGGCGGGTCACCGACGCGGGTGGCGTCGGTCTCGAAGGCATCACGGTCCAGGCCTATCGCGGCGACGGCGCCGGTGGCTGGTCCTCGGAGGAGTTCGGCCCCGTGCTGACCGACGCCGACGGCAACTACACCATCTGGGACCCCCTGCCCGCAGGCGACTACCGCATCGAGTTCAGCGACGACTCCGGCACCTACGCCACCGAGTGGTTCGACAACAAGTCCGATTTCGACTCCGCTGACGATATCGCCGGTGACCGCCGGTGGGACGACAGGGAGTGTGGATGCCACGCTCGTCGCCGCGGCCGCCTTCAACGCGATCACCGTCACCGCCCCCGGCGGCGGCGGCACTACAACGTGGGCAGCAGCCTGCCGTGCAGCTCACCGACAACCAAGCCCTCTCCGGCGGCCAGTTCGCGGTGTGGGCCGACAGCGGCACGGGCTGGTACGCCACCAAGACGCTGCTCGCCAACGGCAGCGGCAGCTACGCGACCAGCCTCACCCTGAACATCCCCGGAGGGCTCCACCTACAAGGTGCGCGTCGGCTACCGCCCCGTGCCCGGCACGGGGAGCTGGATCGCCTACGGGCTCAGCGCCGGGACCTTCACGGTCACGGAGCCCCTGGAGCCCCTTGCCATCAGCGTCACCGCCCCGCCCGGCGGCGGCACCTACTTCGTGGGCAGCAGCCTGCCCGTGAGCTTCACCGACAACCAAGCCCTCTCCGGCGGCCAGTTCGCGGTGTGGCCAACAGCGGCACGGGCTGGTACGCCACCAAGACGCTGCTCGCCAACGGCAGCGGCAGCTACGCGACCAGCCTCACCCTGAACGTCCCCGAGGGCTCCACCTCAAGGTGCGCGTCGGCTACCGCCCCGTGCCCAGCAGCACGGAGAACTGGATCGCCTACGGGCTCAGCGCCGGGACCTTCACGGTCACGGAGCCCCTGGAGCCCCTTGCCATCAGCGTCACCGCCCCGCCCGGCGGCGGCACCTACTTCGTGGGCAGCAGCCTGCCCGTGAGCTTCACCGACAACCAAGCCCTCTCCGGCGGCCAGTTCGCGGTGTGGGCCGACCACGGCACGGGCTGGTACGCCACCAAGACGCTGCTCGCCAACGGCAGCGGCAGCTACGCGACCAGCCTCACCCTGAACGTCCCCGAGGGCTCCACCTACAAGGTGCCAGTTCGGCTACCGCCCCGTGCCCGGCACGGGGAGCTGGAGTGGACACCGGCTCAGCGCCGGGACCTTCACGGTCACGGAGCCCCTGGAGCCCCTTGCCATCAGCGTCACCGCCCCGCCCGGCGGCGGCACCTACTTCGTGGGCAGCAGCCTGCCCGTGAGCTTCACCGACAACCAAGCCCTCTCCGGCGGCCAGTTCGCGGTGTGGGCCGACAGCGGCACGGGCTGGTACGCCACCAAGACGCTGCTCGCCAACGGCAGCGGCGGCTGCGCGACCAGCCTCACCCTGAACGTCCCCGAGGGCTCCACCTACAAGGTGCGCGTCGGCTACCGCCCCGTGCCCGGCACGGGGAGCTGGATCGCCTACGGGCTCAGCGCCGGGACCTTCACGGTCACGGAGCCCCTGGAGCCCCTTGCCATCAGCGTCACCGCCCCGCCCGGCGGCGGCACCTACTTCGTGGGCGGCGGCCTGCCCGTGAGCTTCACCGACAACCAAGCCCTCTCCGGCGGCCAGTTCGCGGTGTGGGCCGACAGCGGCACGGGCTGGTACGCCACCAAGACGCTGCTCGCCAACGGCAGCGGCAGCTACGCGACCAGCCTCACCCTGAACGTCCCCGAGGGCTCCACCTACAAGGTGCGCGTCGGCTACCGCCCCGTGCCCGGCACGGGGAGCTGGATCGCCTACGGGCTGAGCGCCGGGACCTTCACCGTGGCGGCGGCGCCATGACCCGAGGCTGTTCAGCCGACCGCCTTCCCGGCTGAGCCTGCAAGAGACCGCGCTCCGCTGGAAGACGAGGCGGGCGCCGGGCTGAGAGGCCCCGCGCCCGCTGTCGTTTCTGTCGATCGAGTTGCCTGTAGAGGTGGAGCGTGCGAGTGACGAGTCGCAGGTCGCGACGAGGGTGCGATGACGTCCGTGACAGGTAGGCTGAGGCGCCGAGCAGTGCGGGCAAGATGCGCACCCGGACAGGTGCGGTCCGTGCATGTCGCCAGACCCAGCGGGAGGGTGAAGTGGCACGGTCGGTCTCTGGGCCGTGGTGGTCATTTGGTGGGAATCATGCCGTGCTGGACTTCGACCTCCGGTGTATGTCCCGGCAGGACGATCCTTGCCTAAGAGTCGTCGTCCGAGAGCGCCGTGTGAGCGAGAACCTCACCGCTCAGACCCTACACGGCCGAAATGGACGTACCGTCACGCTCGTCAGCTTCGTTCTTCAACTCGCCGTCACGGCCGTCTCGCCAGGCCTCTCGCGCCTGCGGCGTTTGGACTGATCGCTATGGCGTGGCTGGTGCTGCGTTTCGGCCAGTACTTCGCCCAATGGGAATCGGCCAGGCGATCGTGCAGCCTAAGGAGATCCTCCAGCCCACATCGCTGCCGGCTTCTGGTTGCTCTGTTGCCGTGGGCGCGGTCTTCACTCTCGTGGTGTGGGTTGCTGCTTCGTCGGCATCAGTGCTGTTCGAATCGCCGCAACTCGTTCCAGTCCTTCGTGCGATGGGACTCACATTCGCGCTCACCGGCACATCGGCCGCCGCGGGGGCGCTCTTCGTCGTCAGATGCGCTTTCGGGGCATTGCCATCGCCGACATCGCTGCGTATGCGGCAGGGTATGGTGTCGTCGGCGTGGCACTTGCGCTTTCGGGTTGGGGTGTGTGGAGTCTGGTGGCCGCTTCAGTGGGTCAGACGGCGGTGGTGGCAGTTGCGTACAACGCGCTTGCGCGCCCCAGCATTGCCGTGGTGCTGAGGTGGCGGCCGTATCGTGACTTGCTGGGCTTCGGCTCTCTCGTGTCCGTGATCTCGTTCCTCGAGTTCGTGAACGCGAATCTCGACACCCTGGCAGTGGGGCGCATCGCAGGGCCGACGTCGTTGGGCTACTACTCGCGAGCGTTGAGTCTGACGGGCCTCCCTCTCGTGTACTTGGGTACGAGTCTGTCGCGTGTGCTCTTTCCGTCGTTCAGCAAGATCCAAGCCGAGACGGCACGGCTGGGCGGCGCCTACTTGTCGGTCATCACGGTGTTCGCGGGTATAGGTCTGCCTATCACTTTGGGATGTCCGGGGCGGCGCGAGATCGTCGCCGTTGTGCTCGGACCCCAATGGAGCCCGTCCCGAGTTCCGGTCATGCGGATCGTAGCCGTCGGCTCAGCGGCAGCGTTGCTCTCGAACTTCGCAGGCATCACGTTGGAGGCCACCGCTCGGCTCAAGGAGAAACTCATCGTGCGTGCAAGCCAGCTCGTGGTCTTCGCGACTCTGCTGGTCGTGCTGGGACGCTACGGCCTCATGGGTTTTGCACTGGCCTTCATTGCGTCCGAGACGTTTGTCTACGTGCTCCTGGCATGGCGAGTGAAGGTTGACCTAGCGGGGATTCAGCGCTTCGGAGACTGGGGGCGCACGCGACAGGTTTGGTCGGCGGTCCGCTCGCGTGGGCAGCGCTCCTGGGGGAATCATGGCTGGGCCTCCGGC
>CAVPVX010000006.1:0-110826 GCA_963709345.1 uncultured Actinomycetes bacterium | reverse complement strand
AGCGGCGCGTCGAGCAGCCTGTCGCCCTTCGTGTGGATCACCTCGATCTCGACCGGGGTGTCGGGGAGGCGCTCGCGGATCCGGTCGCGCACCCACTCGCTCTGGATGAGCGCGAGTCGCGAGCCGCGGGAGCCGATGCGGACGATGTCCGTCATGCGTCTTCGGTCCCGGTCCCGGGGAAGCGGTGCACAGTCGCCGGCGGAGGAGCGTCTGCGCTCGCCGGCGCCGGCACCGAGCCGTCGGCCGCCTGCTCCGCCGTCCCGGCCGCCGGCTCTGCGGCCGTCTCGCCGCCGTCGAGGTCGAAGAGAGTCCGCACGGCGTCGACGTACAGGTAGCACTGGTCGTGGCCGGCGACCTCCTTCATCTTCACAGTCGGCGCATGCAGGATCTTGTTCACGATGCTCGCCGTGAGCATCTCGACACGGGCGCGCTGCCCGTCGGTGAGGTCGCTCATCTTGCCTCCGAGACGGTCGAGCTCGGCGCGACGGATCTGCTCCACGGTCTCGCGCAGCGTGGCGATCGTCGGAACCACTTCGAGACTCCGCAGCCAGGCGTTCACGCCGGCCAGCTCCTCCTCGACGATGCGCTCCGCGTGCCGGACCTCCTTCACACGTTCCTCGCGGTTGCGGGCGACCATGTGCTGCAGATCGTCGATGTCGTAGAGATACGCGTTGCGCACCCGCTCGATCTCGGGGTCGAGATCCCGGGGTACGGCGATGTCGATGAAGAAGATGGGGCGGTGGCGACGCCGCTTGAGCGCGCGCTCCACCTGTTCCCTGGCGATCACGTAGTGCGGCGCCGACGTGGAGCTGATCACGATGTCGACTGCCGACAGGTGCTTCTCGAGCTCCTCAAAGGGCACGGCGCGGCCGCCGATCCTGCCCGCCAGGTCCTCGGCGCCGCTCAGCGTCCGCGTCGTGACCAGAATGTCCTCGATGCCGTTCGCCTTGAGGTGCGTCGCCGTCAGCTCGCTCGTCTCGCCGGCGCCGACGATGAGCGCGCTGTGGTCCTTGAACTTCCCGAACACCTGGAGAGCGAGCTGGACCGCCGCCGAGCTGACGCTCACCGGACGCTCCCCGATCGCCGTCTCGGTGCGCACGCGCTTTCCCACCTCGAGGGCATGCCGGAACAGGCGGTTGAAGACAACGCTTGTGCAGCCGCCCTCACACGCCTGCTGGTACGCCGCCTTGAGCTGGGCGACGATCTGGTCCTCGCCGACGACCATGGAGTCGAGGCCGGAGGTCACGCGAAACAGGTGGGCGATGGCGCCATCACCGGAGTAGCTGTACAGGCTCGGCTCGAGCTCTCCCGGCTCGACGCCGGCTCGCCGCGCCAGACGCGCGAGGGCCGCCTGGCGAGCCGCCAGCGAGTCGCGCCCGTACAGGTACACCTCGGTGCGGTTGCAGGTGCTCAGAGCGACCGCCTCGCAGGCGACTCGTTCGTCGAGCAGTTCCTGGGCGAGCTTCAGCGACGACGCCTCGTCGAGCGCGAGACGCTCGCGCAGGTCGAGCGGAGCGGTCTTGTGCGAGATGCCGGCGACGACGACGAGCACTCTCTCAGCCTCCGTAAGTGTGGAATCCGCTGAGGTACGGGACCGCGGCGAACCGGATAACGAGCAGCAGCACCAGCCCCACGACCGACAACCAAGACACGGCGCCTCCCGACCAGCCGCCGCGCACGCGTCCGGCGATGAGAGCGAAATACACCGCCCAGGCGGCCAGCGACAGCAGCACCATGGGGTCGGTCGCCCAGTTCGGCACGCTGAACGTCTCGGCGCGGATCACCCCGGCGGCCATGCCCATGGTGAGGAACGGCAGGCCGACGAGCGTGGCGTGGTAGGCGAGCCGGTCGAGCGCGGCGAGCGAAGGCAGGCGACCGAGCACGCTCCCGGGCTTGCGCCGCCGCAGGAGTGCGTTCTCCACCAGATAGATGATCGCGGCGCCCCCGCCGACGTACAGACAGCCGATGGCGACGAGCATCACCAGGACGTGGAGGACGACGATGTCGCTCCTGAGCGCCGGCGTGAGTCCCGCGGGCGGGTCGTATTCGATGAGAGCGACCGTGAGGAGCACGAGCACGACGGGCATGACGCACAGCCCCACGGCCTTGATGCGCGTGAAGAGCTCGAGGACGACCCAGACGGTGACTACCGCCCAGGCGACGAGTACGAGCGACTCGTAGAGACCGACGAAGGGGAAGTGCCCGGCGCTCACGCCGCGGAACACGACCCCCGCGGTGTGGCTCGCAAGCCCCACCGCGGCGACGATCAAGCCGAGCCGCTGCGCCCAGGGCCGTTGTGTGAAGAAGCCGACCAGGAACACCGCGAACGTGGCCGCGTACAGAAGGTACGCGAGCCAGACGAGGATGACGGCGACCTGGTCCATGCTCAGCGGCGCCGGCGGGCGGATCGCCCGATGGAGGGCCGGCGCGTCACTCCGCGCCGGCCTCGCCGGCGGGCGCTCGCCGGCGCTTCGCCTCGTCCTCGAGCACCTCCACGTCGCGCCTGAGCGCGCTCACGCGCCGGGCGCTCATGAAGTAGTACACGACGAGCACGGCCAGGATGATCGCGTAGGCCGCGGCGACGTACTTGACGCCTTCTTCGATGGTCATGCTGTCAGCCTCCCAGAGAGGTCTTGAGGTCGGTCACGCGATCCCTCAGCTCCTCGATCTCGAGGTCGCGGCGGATCAGCGCCGCGAGGAGGAGCGTCATCCCGAGCATGCTGATCAGGAAGCTCGTCAGCATGCTGCCCTCCATGCCGGCGTCGCCGGCCTGGATCACGACCGGGTGCAGCCCTTCGGGCAGGAAGCGCGTGGCGAAGAACGTGATGGGCACGTCGACAAAGGCGATGATCGCGAACACCGCCGCGTACGTCGCCCGGCGCTGCTCCTCGTCGACCACGGAGCGAAGCACCCAGTAGGCGACGTACAGAAAGCAGACGAGCAGGAACGTGGTCAGTCGTGGCTCCCACGCCCACCAGGCGCCCCAGGCCGCCTTGCCCCAGATCATGCCGGTCAGCATGACGAGGACGCTGAAGAGCAGGCCGAGGCGGATGCTCACATAGCCGAGGCGATCCCACGTGAGGTTCTGCGTGCGCAGGTAGGCGATGGCGGCGACGAAGGAGACGCCGAAGGCCACCAGCGCCGTCTCGGCGATGGGCGCGTGGTAGAAGAAGATCTTCTGGCTGAACCCCATGGCACTGGCGTCGGTGGGCGCCCACCAGAAGGCGAGCAGCAGGCCGGCGATGAGGAAGATGCCGGCGCCCGCGAACAGGGCCGGCGCACTCATGATCTTCTTCACGCTCACTCTCCTATGGCGAAGTCGTAGGTACCCCAGGCGGCGACCAGGAACACTGCGTCGAAGCCCAGCAGGAACAGGAGACGGGCCAGCAGGTCTCCGAGCCCGGCGCCTTCGGCGAAGATCAGCGTCGTGGCGCCGGTGGCGGCGATGAGCACGGGCACGATCAGCGGCAGGAACAGGATCGGCAGCAGCAGGTCGCGCGAGCGCGTGTTCATCGAGATCGTCGCGAGGAGTGTACCCAGGGCACAGATGCCCACGTCGGCGAGCAGCAGAACGACGAGGAACGGCAGCAGGTCGCCAACATAGCTGCGCTCGATGAAGAACAGGGTGAACACCGGCACGGCGACCACCTGGATGATGAGCAGGAAGATCAGGTTGCCGGCGGTCTTCGCAAGGAAGATCGTGACCCGGTCGACGGGGCAGAGCAGCAGGCCGTCCAGGCAGTGTTCGTCCTTCTCCTGGGCGAACGAGCGGTTGAGCCCGAGCAGCATCGCGAAGATGAAGGTGACCCAGAGCATGCCGCCGGTGAAGTAGGTGAGGTCGGCGCCTTCCTTGACGCTGAACGCGTAGTGGAAGATCACCATCGCGAGCAGCACGAAGAGGATCATGCTCACGAGCATGTCGCGAGTACGCAGTTCGCGGATGAGATCCTTGCGCAGGATCGCCGTGAACTGGCGCCAGCCGCTGAGCGGCGCCCCTCCGGCGCCCCGCTCGATCACCTGCCTGCGGCGGCTGTTCAAAGCACGCTCCCGTCGTGGACGTGCTCGCGATACACGGCACGGAAGGAGTCGTGGTCGACGCCGGCCGCGTGCTCGTAGGCGACGCGGCCGCTCTCGATGATCATCAGGTCGGTGCCCCACTCGAGACCCTTCGCGATGTTGTGCGTGACCATGACGAAGGTGTGCTCGTCGCGGATCTCCTGCAGCAGGCCATCGAGGATGTCGACAGCGCGCGGATCGAGGCCGGAGTGCGGCTCGTCGAGCAGCAGAACGCGCGGGCGATGCAGGATCGAGCGGGCGATCGCCAGCCGCTGGCGCATGCCCTTGCTGTACGTGCGCACGACGTCGTGGCGGCGGTGACTGAGTTCGAGCCGTTCGAGCAGACCGTTGATGCGCGCGTCCCGGTCCTCGACGCCGTACATGTCGGCGTAGAAACGCAGGTTCTCCTGCGCCGTGAGGTCCGGGTAGAGCATCGGGTTGTGCGAGATGAAGCCGATCGTGCGACGGACCGGCATGGGGTCCTCGCGAACGTCGTGGCCGGCGACCCTGACGCTGCCACCGCTCGCCGCGAGCAGGGTGGCGAGCACGCGCAGCGTCGTCGTCTTGCCGGCTCCGTTGGGGCCGAAGATGCTGAGAAAGCCGCCGCGCTCGAGGCTGAAGGAGAGGCCCTTCAGCACCTCGCGGCGAGCGAACGTCTTGCGCAGTCCCTCGACCTCGATCTCGAGGGGAGCCGCGCTGTCCTGCCGGTCTGGTGAGTCCGACACGGGCGCCCTCCGTCAGGTCGCGGCGCCGTCCGGGCACGCGGCGCCCGCGCCGCTCCCGGCCGCCTCCGTCGCCCGCGCTTCCTGCTCCTGCCTGCGACGCGGGGGCCACAGCGAGACCGCGGCGCCGACGCACAGGAGGATCGAGCCGATCCACACCCAGCGGATGAGCGGGAAGATCACGACACGCACCGCGATCGTCTCTGCGGTCGCGTCGAAGGGCTCGTCGGTGACCACGAAGACGTCCTGGAACGGCCGGCCGAGGATGACCGCCCGGACGGCCGGACCGCTGACAGGGTAGATGTCGGTGTGCGGCTCCACCGTTCCGATCGTCTGTGAGCCATCCTCGATCACCAGGAACTCCGCGTAGTGGCGCGTGGAACCCTGGGCGCCGGACTCGTCGCGCAGTCGCACGAACTCCAGCGTGTACCTGCCGTCGTCGGTGGTGATGACCGCGTCTTCCGCGCCGGCCTTCGTCGAGACCATGCCGCTGCTCTCCTGCGCGTACAGGCTGGAGCCGAGCAGCCCCGCGACGATCAGCACCATACCCATGTGCACGATGTAGGCCGCGGTGCGCGTACGGCTGCCGGTGAAGGCGCGGCCCATGCCGGACCAGAGACTCTTGCCGGGTCCGGTCGCGCGCCTCGCCGAATGCAGCACGAGCTGGATCACGGCGCCGAAGGCGAAACCGCAGACCAGCAATCCGATGAAGCCCCACACACTGGACTGGAAGCCGAGATACAGCCAGAGTAGCGCGGAGAGGAGCATCGTGACTCCCGGCAGGATCAGCGTCTTGCGCAGTGCGGCACCTTCGGTAGTGCGCCACGCGAGCAACGGGCAGATCGCGATCAGCGCGAGGACGACGACACCGAGCGGCCGCGCCACCGAGTCGTACGTGCTCGGTCCGACCATGCGATCCATGAGCAGCGGCACCGCGACGGTGCCGAAGGCGACGGCCACCGCGAACAGCGTGAGCAGCAGGTTGGTGATGTAGTAGAGGAAGTCGCGCGACAGCCAACTCTGCACTTCATCGTGGCTCTCGAAGCGGCGCCAGCGCCAGGCGATAAGGCTGGCGCTGGCCACCATAGTGACCACGAGGAACACCGAGAGGATCCACACGAGCACGCTGCGCGTGCCGAAGGCGTGGACCGACTGGATCAGCCCGGTGCGAGTCGTCCATGTGGCGAGGATGGTGAACCAGAAGGTGGCCACCGCGAGCCCGAGGGCCCAGTGCTTGAAGAGGCCGCGCGACTTGTACAGTGTGAACGAGTGCAGGAGGGCGGTGGCGGTGAGCCACGGCACCAGCGACGTGTTCTCCACAGGGTCCCAGGCCCAGTAGCCGCCGAAGCTGAGGACGACGTAGGCCCACCAGGCGCCAAGCCCGATACCGAGAGACAGGAACAGCCAGCCGGCGATCGTCCACTTCTGCGACCGCTGCACCCAGAGCTTGTCGCCGCGGCCGAGCAGGAGCGTCGAGATCGCGTAGGCGAACGGCACGGCGACGCCGACGTAGCCGATGAAGAGCGCCGGCGGGTGCAGCACCATGCCCGGGTGCAGGAGCAGGGGGTTCAGGCCGAACGGCTGCATGCCGGGCGCGGCCGCCAAGAACGGGTTCGAGCCGGTGTCGAAGACCATGAGCGCCGCGAACACCGCGGAGATGATGGCGAGCACCATGACGGCGCCCCCGGTGAGCCGCTCGAGCCGCTCGAAGTCGAGCGCGACGATGACGACCGTGGTCATGGCGAGAAGCAGCAACCAGAACAGGAACGAGCCCTGCTGGCCAGCCCAGAAGCCCGCGATGCGGTAGAAGACCGAGAGCGTGGCGTCCGAGTTCTCGGCCACGTAGGCGAAGCTGAAGTCCTTCTTCAGGAAGGCCTGCAGGAGCACCGCGGAGGCGATGAGCGTGGAGAGGAAGAACCCATAGGCGGAGTAGTAACCGTACCGAAGCACGTCCGTGCGGCCGGTCCGCATGCCCAGAGCAAGGAACCAGACGGCGCCCAGGGAGAAGATCAGCGCCGCGACGAGTGAGTATGTCCCGAGGGACAGCAAGCAGAGGACCTCACGGCCCCGGCTGCGCCACGGGCGAGGCCTGCCCCTTGTACTTGCTCGGACACTTGGTCTGCAGCTGGTCGGCGGTGATGACGCCGTCGGCGGAGGCGTACTGGCCGACGATCACCACGTCGGCGCCCGCCTCGAAGGTGTTCGGCATCTGGCCGTCGTACGACACGAACACCGTGTCGGGCTTGCCGGTCAGATCGGAGACCGCGAACTTCACACCCGACTCGTCACGCTTGATGGTGCCGTCGAGCACCCTGCCGCCCACCTTGACGTTCTTGTCGTCGTACTTGCCGCTGGTGAGGTCTGAGACCTGGCAGTAGTAGGCGCCCTGCCGCAGCACCAGATAGACGACGCCGACCACGACGCAGACGACGATGACGCCGGTGGAAATGAGCAGTCGAGCACGCGAGTTCTTGTTCAAGCGGATACCCCTGATTGTATGCGCTGGGAGACGGTTCAGTTTACTCGACGAAGAGCCGCAGCGCCATTTCCACTGTCCAGGGAATGATTACGCCTTGAAGCGTGCAGAGCGAGCGTCGCGGCAGGAAAAGCCGGAGGCGGCGGCGTAGCTAGCACCATGCCCATCGACAAACGCCGCGAGACGAAAGTCATCGCCGTTGTCTTCGCCGACGTCCTCGAAGCCGGCGGCGACCGGGACGGCGCCAAGCTGCGCCGCGCCCTCGAGCGAGTGAACCACATCTTCTTCCCGGCGATCGCCGAGCCGCTCGCGGTCACCGGCGAGGGTCGTATCGAAGGCGCCCTCGCCGACCCGGCGCAGGCGCCGCTCTGCATCAGTGTCGCTCGCGAACTGATGGCGCCGATGCTGCTGAGAGCCGGCGTCGGTGTGGGCACGGTGAGCTCTCTTCGCGACGGAGGCGCCGGAGACCGCGACGCCTACTCGATGGCGAGAAGCGCCCAGCAGTTGGTCATCCGCGACAAAGGGCTGACACGGTATCTGGGCACAGGCGACGCCGGCGACGTGCTGTTGGGAGCGCTGTGTCACCTCGTCGACCCGCTGATCCGCGCCCGCACGCTCAAGCAGTGGGAGGCGATCGCCGCCTATCGGCAGCTCGGTCACCAGCGCGCCGTCGCCGAGCGACTCGGCGTGACCCGCCAGAGCGTCGGCGACCGCCTGAGCGCCGGCCATCGCCGGGCCGTCGAGGAAGCCGACGCGGCAGTGGCCACGTACCTCAGCTACCAGCGACACCGGCGGCTCGACTTCTGACGAACCGGGCGGGCGCTACGCCGGACGAGGCCGCGACCGCCGATCTGCTTCCAAGGACTCAACCGGGCGAGAGCGGCGTGGGCGCGGCGCAGTCTCCGCCCAGGTCGAGCAGCTTCTCCACGGCGTGGGGGAGCGCGGCGGAGATCATCGCGAACTGCTCACGGCAGGCACGCGGGCTGCCCGGCATGTTGATGATCAGCGTCTTGCCGCGCGCCCCGCCCACCGCCCGCGACAGCATCGCGTGCGGCGTCGCGGCGAGCGAGCCGGCGCGCATCGCCTCCGTGAAGCCCGGCGCCTGGCGCTCGAGCACCGCGAGTGTCGCCTCAGGCGTCACGTCCCGGGTCGTCAGCCCCGTGCCGCCGGTCGTGAGGACCAGATTCACCGGCGTCTCGTCGGCCCAGCGCCGCAGCTCGGCGGAGATCCGTTCTGCCTCATCGGGTACGAGGGCGCGCTCCACGGCGGCGACACCGAGCTCCCGGAGCGCCTCCTCCAGCAGCGCGCCGCTCGCGTCGTCGCGCTCGCCGCGGGAGCCCTTGTCGCTCACGGTGAGGACGGCGGCGTGGATGAGGCTCGGCTTCATCAGGACGATGCCGTTGCCGGGAGCCATCTCGCCGCCTTCGAGGACGCGCGCGAAGACGCCCTCGCGCGGCATCACGCAGTCCCCAGCTTGGTGGAAGATCGCGCAGCGGTCGTGGCACTCCTTGCCGATCTGCGTGACTTCGAGAAGGCACTCGCCGGCGTACAGGCGCGCGCCGATGGGCAGCTCGAAGAGCACGATACCCTCGGTGGTGACGTTCTCGCCGAACGCGCCCGGCCCCACCGTGGGACAGGACGGCTTCATCTTCTCGATGCTCTCGGCGGCCAGCAGGCTCACCTGACGATGCCATGGGCCGGAGTGCGCGTCGCCCTCCACGCCGTGCCCGGCCACGAGGCTGATCGTCTCCGCCGGCTCCTTGCGCACACCCTTCTCGGCGGCGACATTGACCGAGACGACGGTTCCGTCCACGCGATGCCGGCTCACGGCGCTTCTCGGCCCTGTGCCGCGTCGGCCTCGCGCTTCCAGCTACCGCTGCGGCCGCCACTCTTCTCCAGGAGGCGGAGCCCCGTCACCTCCATGCCCCGGTCGACGGCCTTGCACATGTCGTAGACGGTGAGCGCCGCGACCGACGCGGCGACCAGAGCCTCCATCTCGACGCCGGTGCGCCCGCACAGGCGCGCCTCGGTGACGATGTGCAGCCCGGGCAGCCCCACATCCGGCTCCAGGTCCACGGCCACCTTCGTGAGGTTGAGCTGGTGACACAGCGGGATCAGCTCGTGCGTGCGTTTCGCGGCCATGATGCCCGCCAGCCGCGCCGCGGCGATCACGTCGCCCTTCGGCGTCGTCCGGTCCTCGATGACGGCCAGCGTCTCGGGCGCCATGACGACGAACGCCTCGGCCAGGGCGACGCGCTCCGTCTCGTCCTTGCCGCCGACGTCGACCATGGCGGCGCGGCCGCGCTCGTCGATGTGGCTCAGCTCCGGCATGCCCTCACCCGCCTATCTCCGACATGGACCGCTGGTTCGCGATCGCGTCCCGGCAGCGATCGTAGCTCTTGCCGGCCACCGCCTTGCGTATGGTGGCACGCAGAGCATCGGGATCCGCGAGAAACGGCCGTACGTCGACCTCGGCGCCGGAGAACAGGCACGTGCGCAGCCTGCCGTCCGCTGTCAGCCGCAGCCGGTTGCAGGTCTCGCAGAAGTGCTCCGACACACCGGCGATGAAGCCGATGGTGCCGCGTGCGCCGCGTGCGTGCCAGTACTGCGCCGGGCCGTGCCCGTAGGGACCCTCGTGAGGCACGAGGTCGTGGCGCTCCATGAGGCGTCCGAGGATCTCGCCGGCCGGGAGCAGCCGCCCCGCCCCGCCGGTGTCGTCGTCGCCGGCGACGCGCCGGTCGAGGGGCATGAACTCGATGAAGCGCACGTGGATCTCGCGGCTCCGCGTAAGGTCCACGAACGCGTCGAGTTCATCCTCGACGCCCGGAAGCAGCAGCGTGTTGATCTTGACCGGGCTGAAGCCGGCGGCGAACGCCGCATCAAGTCCGGCGAGCGTGTCGCCGAGCCGGCCGCCGCGCGTGACCCGCGCGAAGCGCTCCGGCTCGAGGCTGTCGACGCTGACGTTGACCCGGCGCAGACCGGCGGCGCGCAGATCGTCGGCGTACCTCGGCAGCAAGAGGCCGTTGGTCGTCAGTGAAATGTCGTGGATGCCGCTCGTACAGGCTGAGCATGCCGACGAAGTCGGCACAGCCGAGCCGCACGAGCGGCTCTCCGCCGGTGATACGGACCTTGCTGATGCCGCAGTCGGCGGCGACGCGGGTGAAGGCGGCGAGCTCCTCGTAACTCAGGATCTCGCCGTGCGCCCTCGCCGGGACGCCCTCGGGCGGCATGCAATAGGTACAACGCAGGTTGCACCTGTCGGTGATCGAGAGTCGCAGGTAGTCGACCCTGCTCTGGAGTCTGTCGGGATCCGGGCTCACGCGACCCTCAGTGTAGCTGCGCGCCCGCGCCGCGTCATTTCTGCAGCATGACCTCGGTCGCCTTGATGACCGCGGTCACGGTGTCCCCGGCCTTGACGTTCAGGCTTTCGACGGAGTGGCGCGAGATGATCGAGACGATCTCCCCGCCGCCGACGTCCACCACGACTTCGGCCACGACCGAGCCGAGAACCACGCTCTTCACCGTTCCCTGGATCTGGTTGCGTGCGCTCAGTGCCATGGAGCACCTCCTTCGCCGTAACGATGCGGCTCATGCCGGCCGCCTGCCGCGTCGGGGGACCGGATGCACCGCGGACGCCTTGAACGCGGCGATCACAGGTCCGCCGACGGTGAGACCCAGATCGTCGAACGCGGCCCTCGTTACCAAGGCCGACACCTCGAGGCCGTCGGCGACGACGGTCACGAGGAGCAGGCGCCCGGCCGGGCGGGCCGCTTTCACCATTCCCGGCAGGAGGTTGCGCAAACTGGCGCTGTGCTCGGGCGGGGGCTGGGTGAAGAGCACCACGTCCTCGGGAGGCAGACAGGCGACCGCCGGGCCGTCAGGCGTTTCGCCGCAAGCAAGCACCGCGCCGCCGGCGAGCGCCAAACGGGTGACGCCGTCGCCCGCGTTCGTCGCCACGCCCTCGAGATAGGTGTCCAGACCGAGGAAGGCTGCGAACGACGTGCTGGCCGGGTGCGCGAGCACCTCCAGCGCCGGCCCTGACTGCACGATGCGGCCGTCCTCGATGAAGCTCACCGTGTCGCCGACGGAGAGCGCCTCGTCGCGGTCGTGTGTCACCCACACTACGGCCATCCGCGCCTCGGCGAAGATGGTCAGCAGCTCGTCGGTGAGGGAACGTCTGGTGGGAGGATCGAGCGACGCCAGAGGCTCGTCGAGAAAGAGCGCCACGGGGTCGACGGCAAGGGCGCGGGCGATGCTCACGCGCTGGGATTCGCCACCGGAGAGGTGGGCCGGCTTGCGCTCGCTCAAGTGCGCGATGCCCAGCAGTTGGAGGGCTGCTCGGGCGCGCTCTCGGGCCGCGGCCCTCCGCACGCCGCGCAGACGCAGACCACTCTCGACGTTCCCGAGCACCGTCGTGTTCAGGAGATACGCCTTCTGGAAGACGGCGGCGGTGCGGCGCCGCAACGCCAGCCGCGCCGCCGCCGTCGCGACGTCGCGACCCTGGAAGCGCAGATCGCCCTCGGCGGGCTCAAGGCCGTCGAGCGCCCTGAGCAGCGTGCTCTTGCCGGCGCCGTTGGCGCCCAGGAGCACGTGGACGCGGCCCGCGTGCAGGCTGAGCTCGTCCGCGGCCGCCAGCACGCGCCCGCCGCGGACGACGCGCAGGCCGAGCGCCTCGAGCACCGGCGCCTCGCCGGCGCCGGCAGCACGGTAGTCCCGGGGTCCCGCTCTACCGGCGACGCTCATGCCGAAGCACTTCGGGCGGAGGCGCTCACGCGCGCCGCCTCCCCTGCTGCTGGATGAGCGTCAGCGCCAGGTTGGCGCCGAAGGCCAGCACCATCAGCACGATGGCGAGCGCGATGGCCGTGGCGAAGCGGCCGATGCGCGTCTCCTGGACGATCGCCCCGGTGAGCACCTGCGTCTGGCCGCTGATGTTGCCGCCGACCATCATCACGGCGCCGACCTCGCTGATGACTGCGCCAAAAGCCGCCATCATGGTCGCCAACAGCGCCACGCGGATCTCACGAAGCTGCAGCAGGAACGCCTGCAGGCGGCCGGCGCCGAGCGCCGCGATCTGCTGGCGCAGGCCCGGCTCGAGCTGCTGCAGCGCCGCCAGCGAGAGACCGATGACGATCGGCAGCGCGATCACGAACTGGGCGATCACCATGGCCCAGTTCGTGTACAGGAGCCGGAAGTCGCCCAAGGGCCCGTTACGCGTGAGGAACAGTGCGACCAGCAGGCCGACCACCACCGGCGGCGCAGCCATGCCGGTGTTGATCGCCGCCACGGTGAAGCGGCGGCCGCGGAAGTCGCGCAGCGCCACGAGACCTCCCAGCGGCACGCCCATGACCACGGCCGCGAGCAGCGCCAGACCCGAGACCCACAGCGAACGCCAGGTGATCTGGAGGATCTGCGCGTCGCCTCCGAGCAGCAGGCGCCACGCCTCGACAAAGCCGTCCCAGAGGATCTGCATCGGTCCTTCTCCGCGGCCGCCCGGGCGGCCGCTCAGTAGCCGCCGATGCTCTCGGCGTACGGGTGGAACAGCGTCGCGCCGTACTCGGCCTCGCCGTACTCGCCGATCGCCCGCTGGCCCGCCGCACTCACGAGCACCTGCGCGAACTGCTCAGCGGCGGCGGCGTTGACGGCGGGGAACTCATTCTGGTTCACGATGATCGCATCGTACACGTTCTTGAGGTCGTCGCTGGCGGCGGAGAGCGGGGCCAGGTCCAGCGACTCCTCCTGCGCGAGGAACGTGCCGAGGTCGGTGAGCGTGTAGCCCTGCTTCTCGCTGGCGATGCGCAGCGTCTCGCCCATTCCCTGGCCGGTGCTCAGATACCAGTCGCCGGCCGGCGACACCCCGGCGGCGTCCCAGAGCTTCAGCTCCTTCTTGTTGGTGCCCGACTCGTCACCGCGCGAGACGAACGGCTGCATTGCCTCGGCGATCGCTGCGAACGCCGCCGCGGCCGTCGACGAGAGGGCGGCGACCTTAGCCGGGTCGTTCTTTGGCCCGACGATGACGAAGTGGTTGTAGGCGAAGGGCAAGCGCAGTGTGCCGTGGCCGTCGGCCATGAACTGCGCCTCGTCGTCGGGCGAGTGCACGAGCAGCAGGTCGGCCTCGCCCTTGGCGCCCATGGCGATGGCCTCGCCCGAACCAACGGCGACGACCTTGACGGTGACGCCGGGGTGCTGCCGCTCGTAGGCGGGCAGCACCACATCCTCGAGCAGGCCGGAGTCATTCAGGCTGGTGGTCGTGGCCACCACGAGCTGGTCGCGGTAGACCGGCGGCTCGGAGGCGCCGGAACCACACCCTGCAACCGTGATGCCGATGACGACGAGGGCCGTGAGCCACGCGCATAGGCCGGCCGGTCGACAGACGCGGCGTGATGGGATGGGCGGTAGAGAGTGACTCATTGCGCTCCTTCCGACACTGGCCCGCTCACGGGCGGAACGTCATCCTACCGGTGGCGAAGGAACGATGTGAACCGCCTCCGGGGCGAATCGGAGCCGGACCCGGTCGCCCGTGTTCGGCGCCTGCCGGGCTGTGGCGACACCGCAGGACACGACGAGAGCCGGCGAGGAATCCACGTACAGCGTCGTCGTCGTCGCCCCCGAGACCACCCGGCGCACGATGCCGTCGACTTCATTGCAGGCGGCGTGCGGCGCCGCCGGCCCCGGCTCCACGACGATGTCGTGCGCGCGGATGACTGCGTAACACCCACCATCCGGACACGGCGCCGCAAGGCGCGCCAGGATGCCACCCTCGAGGCGAACCGCCAGCGGATCGGAGGTTCGCTCGATCCTCAGGACGTTGCCGGCTCCCGTGATTCGTGCGACCTCCACCGAGGCGGGCCGACGCAGGATCTCCTCCGGTGCTCCGACCTGCAGCAGACGACCGTTGCCGAGTACTGCGCAGACCCGGGCCAGCGACGCCGCCTCGTCGAGGTCATGAGTGACGTGCAGCACGCTGAGGCCAGACTCCGCGGAGAGCCCGCGGAGGACTTCCCTGAGTTCGTCCCGGGCCGGTCCGTCGAGCGCGCTCAGCGGCTCGTCGAGCAGCAGGACCTCCGGTCCGGCCGCCAGAGCTCTCGCCAGCGCTACGCGCTGCCGTTCGCCTCCCGAAAGGGTCGTCACCCGGCGGCCGAGGAGACCGCCGACGCCGAGAGCGCTCGCCCACCTGCGGACCTCGGCACGAACGGCGGCTCGCCGGCCCAGCGGGCGTCCTCGGCGAACGCGCGGCACTCCGTACGCGATGTTGGCCGCGACGCTGAGATGCGGGAACAACAGGCCGTCCTGGAAGACGAGTCCCACACCACGGGCGTCCGGCGGCAGTCGTACCACGGATCGGCCGCCTACACGAACGTCGCCGGCATGCGGCTCGCGAACCCCGGCGACCGCCTCCAGCACGACCGACTTGCCGGCTCCACTGGGGCCGAGAAGCACGCCGTACGCCCCGGGCGGGACGCTGAGGTCGATGGGGCCGACCTCCAGGTCCCCCGCTCGTATCTCCAGCCCCTTCAGTTCGATCATGCCGATCCCCTCCGCTTCCGCCCGCGGCGTGGCACGAGCAGCATGCGGGCCAGCAGGAACACGGCGAAGGCCACGACGACGATCAGCACCGCGGGCGGCTGCGCGGCGCGGAGTCCAAACCCCTCGAAGCGCTCGAAGGTGAGCACCGAGATCACCTTCGGGTTGTAGGCGAGGATCACGACGGCGCCGAACTCGCTGATGCCCCGGCCCCACATGAGCACGGCGCCGGCGAACACTCCCCGCCACGCCTGGGGGAAGGCGACGCGTACGAACGCGCCGGCACGAGACGAGCCCAGTGTGCGCGCGACGTGCTCGTAGCGTTCGTCGACCAGAGCGAAGGCCTCCCGCGCCGAGTCGACCAGGTACGGGAGGCTCACGAAGAGCATGGCGAGCACGATGCCGGCCACGGTCTCGGTGAACTCGATACCCAGCGGCGCCACGAGACGCCCGATGACGCCCTGGCGCCCATAGACCGTGAGCAGTGCGATACCCGCGGCCGTGTGGGGAAACACGATCGGCAGGTCGATGACTCCCTCAACGAGTCGCTTCCCGGCGAAGTCCTTGCGGGCGAGCAGGTAGGCGAGCGGGACGCCGGCGACGAAGGCGATCGCCGTGGCGATGAACGCCGCCGTCAGCGTCAGGATCAGCGAACGGCGCACGTCGTCCTGCCGCAAAGCCTCGCCGAGCAGGCCGGCGCCGGCACCGACCACCATGCTCACGGCGGGCAGCACTACGAAGGCCAGCAGCACGCCCCCGGACGCGGTACAGAGTACCCAGAAGAGTGAGGGGCGGCGGCGGCGCATCAGAGCAGGTGAGGCGGGTGCGGGGAATGCTCAAGCCGCTTCGGGTGCCTGTGATCCCTGAGGACGCTCACTTGGAGCCCTCGCATGCCCGCCTCACCTCCTCCGGCACGGCCGCCGCCCCATCAAGATCCGGCGGCGCGAGCAGCGGCTGGTGTTCGGCTGCGAGGATCCGGCGTCCTTCGGGCCCCAGCATGAAGGCCACGAACTCGCGAGCCAGCCCTGGCTCCGGAGCGTTGGCGGGAATGGTGAACGCGTAGCGGATCAGGTCTCCCCGAAAGCGCGGTTGCACGCGCGCGAACCGGCGGAAGTCGAGCTGGACCTCCACGCGCCCGTAGTCATCCCGCAGCTTCGGATCGCTGAGATCGACCGCCGCCGGAAGCCGCACGTAGAGCAGCCCGTGCTGGCGGGCCACGCTCTCGTACTCGAAAGCGCAGTCCAGGTCGCCCGACTCGAGCAGCGCGACGAGCTGGATGCTGGCGCCCCGCAGCACCAGATTGGACCCGCTGCGCGTCTCGAGGATCTCGGGCACCCGGATGACGTCCTTCCTCCCGGCGTGCCGGACGATGACGGGAGTCGTGAACCGGCCCATGACCATGTCCTCGAACAGAAAGGGCGCACCGTAGTAACGCTCCGCCAGCTGCAGGACCATGAGCGCGCGGTAGCCGGCGGGATCCAGCCGGGGGTCGGACAGACCGAAGCGCACGTCGGGATGCGTGAGCC
This sequence comes from uncultured Actinomycetes bacterium, assembly GCA_963709345.1. GTDB lineage: Bacteria > Actinomycetota > Thermoleophilia > UBA2241 > UBA2241 > CAIXSE01. The sequence continues at coordinate 94,525 of CAVPVX010000006.1, read as the reverse complement.
GTCGGTACCAGGAGCCCGAGGTCAGCTCGCCGGCCAGCGGGCTCTTCGGAGAGATCGCGAGCACGATGCGGTTGGTCGCGAACGTGCAGTACCACGACGCGAACGGTCGCCCGGTCGCGGGGTCGTCGCGCTCGTAGAAGAACGGCGCCATCAGCTGCTCGTCGGCGCTCACCGCCAGGTCGACGAGGTCACCGAGCTCGGTGACGTGCCTCAGCACCTGGATACTGCCGTGGCCCTCGGTGACGACATCGACACCGGGGTGAGAGCGCTCGAACCCCGCCGCCAGGCGCTCGAACGGACCGATGAGGCTACCGGCGTACATGAGCTTGACGCGGCGCTCGTCTGAGCCGCAGCCGCCGAGCAGCGCGGCCGCGGCGGTGAGCAGCAGCAGCCCAGCCACGGCCCGGGCCGTGGCTGGGCTGAGCCACCGGCGGCGATCCCCAGACCCCAAGGTCGCCGCCCCCTATTTCACGCGCACGACGATGCGCGCGATCCCGCCCGGCATCTGACCATCGCTCAGACCCGGACCGACGAGCCGCAGGGGAAAGTGCTCGTCCGGCAACTCTCCCCCGTCGACCTTCGCCGAGAGGACGACGCTGTTCCGGCCGGCGATGTCTCGAGAATCAATGGTCACGACCTCGCCGGAGACCGTCTCGATGATGATGTCGTATCCTCTCTCCGCCAGAGCCGCGGCGTAGGCCCCCTCGTCATGCTTCTTCGCGTCGTCGACGAGACCGCAGACGAGATAGAGCGGGATGCCCTCCCAGCGTGCGCCGTCGGCGTCGACCCAGCCGGAGCCGTGGCATCCGGGTGAAGCGCAGTTGACGTAGGCGGCGCGGTCCAGCTTGCCGGGCACCGCGCCCTCGAGTTGCACCTTCCACTGCGCCGACGCCTCGGTCACCGACACCGTATCGAGCCACTTGATCGCCCAGTGGCCGTCGGTCACCTGGGCCGGTTCATCCTGGGCGACGGCGAGCCTCAGTGGTCCATCGTCTTCGCCGATGGGTCCGCCGTCACGCTCGTAGGCGAGAATGACCGTGAGCCGGCCGTCGGCCGGCTCCTCCTCCCCGGTCGCCGGGTCGTAGGTCGTGAATCCACTCTCCATGATCTGACGATACGAGAACGTCATGCCGTAGCCGTCCTTGGCGAGCATCGTCACGCCGTTGGACCGGCTGATACCGCCGACGAGGTCGGCGAGCTCCACGATCGGCACGCCCTTGAACACTGCGGGCGGGGTGATCACGCCGGTGCTGCTCTTGCTGCCGGCGTAACCCTCGTAGGCCGGCAGCGCCCGCAGCTGGTTCATCGTGAACGTCTCCGTCCCGTCCTCGCCCCGGACGGTCAGGACGACGGGCCCGGAAGGACCGGGGGACGGCGGCGACTGGTCGCTCGAGTCGCCGCAGGCGGCGACCAGCGCGACCAGCGCCAAGGCCAGGACCGCCACGGCCAGCGCCAGCCGCCTCGAGCGCCGGGCGCGGGCGGCGCGCTCCGCCCGGCGCGGCCCGCCGCCGATACCGCTCGAGCTCATCGTCGGCCTCCTTCAGCCATGTGTCGCGGGCTCACTTGGGCAGCAGCACGATCTTGGTGATGCGTCCGATCGTCTTTCGCGACGGGACGTACTTCGTGGGGCCGACCAAACGAAGTGGGTAGTACCTCGTGGTGAGCTCTGACCCCATCACCTTGTTGGCAAGGATGATCCTGGTGCGATGCCGTGCCGTGCGCGATGTGATGATGGCGGTCTTGCCGGTCGCCGACACGAGCTTGATGCGATAGCCCCTGATGGCGAGCAACTCGTTGTACGCCTTGTAGCTGTCGTGGCTGGGACCGCCGTCCACTTGGCCGATGAGCAGGAAGAGGGGGACGCCCGACCACATCTTCTTGGCCGAGCTCGTCCAGGACGAGCCGTGACAGAAGGGGGCGGCGCAGGAGTCAAAGGAGGTGCGATCGAGCGTGGTGGTCTGGCGCGGACGGTTCTTCTTCTTGAGGCCGTACATCCTGACCTTCCACTCCTTGACGGCGCCGCGCAACGTGACCCTCGAGACCCACTTCACGAGCAGGTGCCCGTCGGCGACCTGGTTCACATCGGTCTCCTGGGCGGCGACGAGCCTCAGCGGACCGGGGCCGCCGGGCGCCGGCGCGATCGGAGCGCCGTCCTGCTCGTAGATCAGGACGAGAGACCACGGGACCTTGGGAGCCTCCTTCGCCTTGGTCGTCGCGTTGTACATCTGGATGCCGTTGCCGTTGACGACCTGGTCGTACGTGTACGTCATCCCGTAGTTGTCGGATGCGGTGATGTCGCAGGCACTGAGCGTCGTCATACCGCCCGCCTCGGCGAGCAGATCGGTGAGCTTCACGCCCTTCACCGGCACCGGCGGGAAGACGGTACCGGCGCTGTTCTTCATGCCGGAGTAGCCCTCGTAGACGGGCAGGGCCTCCAGTTCGTCCATCGTGAACTCAGTGGCGTTGCCGCCGACCGTGAGCGTGAGCACCACGGCGCCATCGGCCTTGGCCTGTTGGGCCCCGCCCGGCACGAACGCACCGGCCGCCAGGACGGCGGTCGCCGCGACGACCGCGAGCAGCGCCGCCCCCAGCGTGATCCTACGAATCCTCATTCCGGCTCCTTCCGGTGACGGGTTCCCGGCTGCGGCGCGACGGGGAGAATGGGCGAGAAACCCCCGTCGCGCCGCAGCTGCCGGGATGCGAACGGCTCAGAAGATGAGCCGTATCCTGATGACGCCGTGGGCGGACAGCTTGTTGTTGAACGGCTGCGTGATCGGCGGGCCCCCGACGAAGCGGAAGGGGGCCTCCTTACCTTCAAGCCGTTTGCCTGCCTTGAGCTTGGCGACGATCCAGGTCTTGCGCGGCTTGCCGTTCTTCAGGACCTGCCTGCTCTTGATCTTCGGCTTGTAGCCGTCGCGACAGATGAACTGGATCGTGTAGCCCTTCTTCGCCTGGGCCAGGTTGAACGACCGGGGGCGCTTGTCGTCGACGAGCGCGAGCAGCCTGTAGAGCGACTGGCCCTTGTACACGTACCGCAGCGAAGGGTTGATGTTGCCCGCCTTGCGGCCGTCCCAGGCCACCTTGACCGGGAACTTCGCGATCTTGAGCACGCGCTTGAGCCTGCCTTGCAGGGTCAGCGTCCAGCCTCCGGCCGGCGGGTCGTCCGACGCGGCCTTCGCCCCTGCCGTCGATGTGTCACCGGCCGCCTGCTCAGAAGGGGGTGTGCTCGCGGTGGCTCCCGTCGCCGGCACGATGCTGATGCGCACCACGCCCGCCGGCTTGCGGTTGCCGAAGATGCTGCCGTCACTGGAGACCAGCTTGAGCGGCCAGGTCGGCTTCCAGGCGGCGTACTGGTCCGGCTCGCCGGCGTTCTTGATCGAGGCGGCGCCCAGGTCGAGCGGCACGCCGTTGACGCGGTTGGCGACCACGAGCTTGTTCTTGAGGGTCGCGACCTCGGCACTGGTGAAGACGGCGCTGAAGCCGTCGACGGCCTCCACGACGACGTTGTAGCCGGCGCCCGTGGTGGCGCGCTTCACGTTGAAGGTCGCCGGGTTCTTGTCGTCGACGCGACCGACGAGGCGCCAGAGCGCGACACCCGTGTAGCTGAGGTCGTCGCTCGGGTCGTCGGGCGTCTTGTTGTCGTCGACGACGGTCCGCTCGACGAACCGCTGCTTGGTCCAGTTGCGGAACGCCATGCTGGTCATGGTCTGCTTCTTCGCGCCCCGCAACTGCAGGAGCCACGCGTAGGGGACGGCGTCGACCGCGCGGGCGTCCGCCGTCGCCGGCACGATGCTGATGCGCACCACGCCCGCCGGCTTGCGGTTGCCGAAGATGCTGCCGTCACTGGAGACCAGCTTGAGCGGCCAGGTCGGCTTCCAGGCGGCGTACTGGTCCGGCTCGCCGGCGTTCTTGATCGAGGCGGCGCCCAGGTCGAGCGGCACGCCGTTGACGCGGTTGGCGACCACGAGCTTGTTCTTGAGGGTCGCGACCTCGGCACTGGTGAAGACGGCGCTGAAGCCGTCGACGGCCTCCACGACGACGTTGTAGCCGGCGCCCGTGGTGGCGCGCTTCACGTTGAAGGTCGCCGGGTTCTTGTCGTCGACGCGACCGACGAGGCGCCAGAGCGCGACACCCGTGTAGCTGAGGTCGTCGCTCGGGTCGTCGGGCGTCTTGTTGTCGTCGACGACGGTCCGCTCGACGAACCGCTGCTTGGTCCAGTTGCGGAACGCCATGCTGGTCATGGTCTGCTTCTTCGCGCCCCGCAACTGCAGGAGCCACGCGTAGGGGACGGCGTCGCCGCCCCGCTCCGCGCGCGCCAGCGCCGGGGCGACGCTCGCCAGCAGCAGCACGACCGCGGCGGCCACCACCAAGGTCAGTCTCGTCTTCATGCTCTCACTCCTCCCCAGGTTCCCTTGCCGCTGCCCCGAGGCGAGGGGGCGAGAGGCCGTGCGTCCGAGAGCGGCGAGGCGGAAGACGGCGAGGGCCCGCCATGTGCACACGGCGCCGCGGACGGGGGCGAAGAGAAGAGCCCACCGCACGCGGAAAGGCCCGAAGGTCGCCTTCTCCTTTCCGCACTGGGAGACACGGCGGTTTCCCGCTGTACCCTGCCGGCATCCGGCTCCATAGGCCAAGGCCCTTAGGAAGCCGGCGCTCGGAGAAGCTCCGCCATTGTAAGGAAATCCTTAGCGTCGGCGCAAGAACGTATCGGGAAGACCTTCGATCCTCGCTTGGACACCGTGGCAGGTAAGCCGGATCGCGCCCCGTACGTGAAGAGGGGCGGCAGGCCCTCAGGCCTGCCGCCCCCGGCTTTGGTGCGGCGCGCGGTAGCACCGCGTGCGGGGCGACTAGCGCGCCGCACCTCGTAAGTCAGTCAATGTCGCGTACCTCCTTTCGCCGTGGCTCCCGGCCGTCACGCGCGCGAGGTTCAAGCGTCTCGCGCTCCGACCGCCTGCCCGTCCGAGCCTCTTCGAGCCGTGCTCTGCGGCGGGCCCTCGGGCCCGCCGGCCTCACGGCCCCAGCGGCTCGCGCAGGCAAGCGTCGGTCGGCGCCCCGCCGGTCTGCCAATCCATCTCGCGAATCGCGACCATCTTCAACTCTGTCATTTCCACAATCGCGTACTTCAATCCTTCTCGGCCGATCCCTGAACCCTTGATGCCGCCATACGGCATGTGGTCGACTCGGAAGGTCGGGACCTCGTTGATCATCACGCCGCCGACCTCCAGCCGGCGAGCAGCGTACAACGCCTTGTTCAGGTTGGTCGTGAAGACGCCGGCCTGCAGGCCCATGTCGCTGTCGTTACTGATCTCGACGGCCTCACACAGGTCACGAGCCTTGAGGATGCTCAGCACGGGGCCGAAGACCTCGCGGGCGCACACCTTCATCTCGCGGGTCACGTCGGTCAGCACGGTCGGCGACAGGCGACCGTCGTCGCGCACACCCCCCGTCACCAGCGTCGCCCCCTGCTCCACCGCCTCGTCGATCCATCCCCTCACGCGCGCGACTTCCCCGTCGTTGATCAGCGAGGCGACGTCGGTCGTCTCGTCCAGCGGGTCGCCGACCTTGAGCACGGCCACCTGCGGCACGAGCATGGCCATGAACTCGTCGTACACCGCCTGGTGCACGACCACGCGCTGCACCGAGATGCAGATCTGGCCGGAGTTGGCGAACCCGCCGGCGACGATGCGCTGGACGGCCAGGCCCAGGTCGGCGTCGTCATCGACGATGGTCGCCGAGTTGTTGCCCAGCTCGAGCGTCACCATCTTCATGCCGGCGTCGCTCGCGATCTGGCGGCCGACGGGGGGGCTGCCGGTGAAGCTCACCATGTTGGTGCGCTCGTCGGTGACCAGCTTGTTGCCTATGGTGCGGCCCGAGCCGACGACGACCTGCAGGACGCCCTCGGGAAGGCCGGCCTCCGCCAGCAGTTCCGCCAGCCGCAAAGCGGTGAGCGGCGTGTTGGAGGCCGGCTTGAGGATCACGGCGTTGCCGCCGGCGAGCGCCGGCGCCACCTTGTGGGCGACGAGGTTGAGCGGGAAGTTGAACGGCGAGATGGCGGCGATCACGCCGCGCGGCTCACGGATCGTCCAGCCGAAGCGGTCCTCGCCGCTCGGGTCGGCGTCCATCTCGATGAGCTCGCCCGCGGTGCGCTTGGCCTCCTCGCTCGCCCAGCGGAAGGTGCTGGCGCCGCGCTTGGCCTCGACGCGCGCGTCCTTGAGCGGCTTGCCGCCCTCGGCCGCGATGATGTGCGCGATCTGCTCCGCGTTGTCCGCGATCAGGTGAGAGGCGCGCTCCAGGATCGCGGCGCGCTTCCAGGCCGGCGTCCATCGATACGCCTCCGCGGCAGTGCGCGCGCGCGCCAGCACGACCTCGACATCGTCCATCGTCGTCGTCGGGACTCGCGCCAGCTCCGCGCCGTCCCACGGGGCGCGCAGCACCATCGGTTCGCCACCGCCCCACGGGCCGCGGATCGTGAGCCCCGGCTCTATGAGGTCGCTGACCCGTACCTCGGAGCGTTCCATATGTGGACCTCCCCAACTCCCCGTTGGCCGGCGGGCGAAGCCGCCCCGGCCACCGTGCCTGCCGCGCGCCGAAGGCGCGCGCCTCGTGAGCCCTGCTTACCCGGCAGGGCCCTGCGGCTCACGCGCCGCGCCTCCGTCAGGCGCCCGTCAGCTGCAGTTCTCGCAGAACTGGACCCACGCTTCGTCCTTCGCGCTGTCGCCCTCGCGGAACGGGCGTCGGTCGCTGAGCGGCACGATCCTCCCGCGGCCGCTGCCGGTGGCCTCACCCACAGCCCCGGCCTTACCACGCTGGTACACGCCCATCGGCTCGCCGGTGAGGTCGATATTGATCTGCTTGACCTCGGTGTATTCGTCGAGACCATAGCTGCCCAGCTCGCGGCCGATGCCGCTCTGCTTGTAGCCGCCCCACGGAGCCTCGCTGTACGTGGGGTGATAGGTGTTCACCCAGGTGATGCCGGCGCGCAGGGACTTGACCACGCGCATCGCCCGGGCGACGTCCTTGGTCCACACGGCGCCCGCGAGCCCGTAGATCGTGTCGTTGGCGATGCGGACCGCTTCCTCCTCGCTGTCGAATGGGATCACGACGAGCACCGGCCCGAAGATCTCCTCCTGGGCGATGCGCATCGAGTTGTCGACGTTCACGAAGATGGTGGGCTCGTAGTAGTACCCGGCGCCGTTGAGGCGGTGACCACCGGTGGCCAGAGCGGCGCCCTCCTCGAGGCCGATGCGCACGTACCGGTCCACGGCCTCGAGCTGCTGCCGGCTGACGAGCGGGCCCATCTCGCTGTCACGGGCAAGGGGGTCGCCGACCTTGATCGCCATGGCCCGGCTCACGAGCTCGCCGACGAAGCGGTCGTGGAGCGACCTCTCCACAAGCAGTCGCGACCCCGCCGAGCACACCTCGCCGGCGCCGGCGAAGATGCCGATCAGCGCGCCGTCGATGGCAGCCTCGAAGTCGGCGTCGGCGAACACGATGTTCGGGCTCTTGCCGCCCAGCTCCAAGCCGATCCTCTTCACGTTGTCGGCGGCCTTGCGCATGATGTGCTTGCCGACGTCGACGGAGCCGGTGAAGGCCACCATGTCCACATCGGCGTGGCCGGCCAGGTAGTCGCCGATCTCGACGCCCGGGCCGGTGACGACCTGAAAGACGCCCTTGGGGAGACCCGCCTCTTCGAAGATGCGCGCCAGCTCCAGATTGGTCAGCGGGCTGATGCTGGCGGGCTTGAGGATCATCACATTCCCCGCCGCGAGGGACGGAGCCGCCTTCCAGGCGGCCATCAGCATCGGGTAGTTCCACGGCGTGATGCCCACGGTGACCCCGACTGGCTCGTGCACGACCATGCTCATCGTCTCGCCCGGGACCTCCAGCGTCTCTCCGTGCTGGTCCTGGACCATGCCGGCGTACAACTCGAACGTGTGCGCGGTGTCGTCCATGTCCACCAGCGCCTCCTCGAGCAGCTTGCCCATCTGCATGCTCTCGAGACGAGCCAGCTCGTCCGAGCGTTCGCGCAGCCCGGCGGCGGCCCGCCTCAGGATCTCCGCGCGCTCCACCGCCTTCATGCGCGGCCAGGGACCGTGGTCGAACGCCTCCCTGGCGGCGCGGACCGCCGCCTCCGCGTCGGCGACGCCGGCCCTCGGCACCCGGGCGATCACTTCCTCCGACGTGGGATCCACGATGTCGTCGGTCCTGCCATCGGCCGCCGCGACCCAGCGGCCGTCGATGTACATCTGATACTGCTCCACTTCTGATGCCGAACTCGCGGGAGCCATCATTCTCACCTCATGTGGACCGGAGCGCGCACGCCCGGTCGCTCGAAGGGTCAAGGAGCGACGGTCTCCCGTCGCATTGACGGCGCCGCCACCAGATAGGTCATGGTCGTCCCTTTCCCGAAGCGGGACGGCGGATAACCAAGAGGTCACGAGCCCGGCGCATGCGGGCGAAGAGGGAATCGCGTGGTTCGCGAAAGCACCGGCCGGAACGCGCGTCCTGATCGGCTACGCAGCGGCGGCGCCTGGCTACGAATCGCTCAGAAACAGCCGAGCTGGCACTGCACCATCTTGATGCCCAGCTCGTTGCAGGTGCGACCGATCTCCGCGACCGGCACGTCGAGGTCGCGAGCGATTCGGAAGGCGTCGGCGCAGGCAAGACGCTTCTCGTCACCGGCCTGCGCCTTGAGCGCCTCGATGAGTCTGGGGATGTTGCCATGTGCCATGTGGCGAAGTCTAGCACCGCTCACCCGGGCGGCAAGGACTCTTGCGGCCGATAGTCGAGGGCGCTCGCGCCCGCGCCGGCCCGATGCCCGCACCGGCGGCGCTCCTCAGCGGATCTCGGGCTCACCGCCGGGCTTCGTCAGCTTGGCGAAGATGTACACCGCCACGTAGATGAAGAGAAAGAGCAGCGCGAAGAGGAGCGTGAATCCGAGCAGGCGTGGCTGCGAGGCGGGATCGGTGACCCGGCCAAGCAGTTCGTCGGCGAGCGGTCCGGGGCGGCGCACAAGGTCCCAGCTGTTCCAGCGCAGGAACCGGCCGAGGTAGATGCCGAAGCTCCCGAGGCCGGCGGCCACCACCACGAACACCCAGCCGGCGGCGACACCGAGGCCGCGAGTGACGATGTCGTGCATCAGGTAGAGCGAGACGACGCCCAGCATAAGGCCGGCCCAGGCGAACCAGTAAAGCATGAGCACGTCGTACCAGCCGGGGACGATGTCGCCCATGCTTCCGAGGTGGAGGAAGTCGGTGAGGATGTACGGCGCGTTGGGGAAGAACGCCAGCCAGATGATCGCCGCCGCGACGATGAGGACGTACAGGAACGCGCGGCGCGCCGAGGCGAGCTGGTAAGCGATGGCGGCGAAGACGAACGGCACCCACGCGAGCAGGAGGTTCCAGAGCAGGAACCAGTAGTGGTACGTGTGCGAGTACCAGAACCGCGCCACGATGAGCCCGACGCAGACCAAGGTCGCGCCGCCCAGGAGAGCGACGATCGCGTACGCGAAGCGGTGGCCGCTACGGCGCGGCGGGCGGGCGCCGGCCGTGGACCCCGGCGACGGCGAGCGGGGCCGCTCTCGCGAGAAGCACTCCGGGGCCGACGGCGAACCGGGTGCGTCGGGCGCCCCGGCCGTCACCCGCCCCCCAGCGGCGGGAAGAGCGACACCTCGTCACCGGCCCGCAGCTCCCGATCGGCCGGCGCGTGGAGGCCGTTCACCAGCACGAGGCCGGTCGCTCCGGGAGCCAAGCCGAGGCGCAGCGTGAGCGCAGCGACGGTAGGCGCCTCCGCCGGCGGGACGTCGAGGGTGGTGCGCGCATCGCGAGTGCGAGACTCGAGTCCGGCGAAGAGCTTCACGACATAGGTGGCGGCGGCAGTGGTCATGCTTCGACGATACCACTCATCCCGACCCCTTACTCTGCCGATACGGAGGACGTCTGCACGCGCAGGGAGCGCGTGCGACAGACGGGCGGAACATGCACGACGACGACATCATCGCCGGCGCGCCTCTCGAGGAGAGCCCCGGCGCGGAGCCGGACGGCTCGTTCGGCGTCGTCGCGGCCGGCGGCCGCGACGACGCGCTGCGCGCCGTCCAGGTCGCGCTCATCAACGAGATCGACGCCTCCATCAGCAAGCTCGAACGCGCGCGTCTCGGCGAGAGCACGCGAGAGCACCTCGAGATCCTTCGCAGCCTGCTCAAGGCGCAGGTGACGGCATACCTCGAGCACTTCGTGGCGCGTCGCGCCACGCTCTTCTCGCACACTTCGGTGATGTACGCCGGCGACGTCGGCGCGCCCGGCGTGATCTCGACCACTCTCCGCGGCCTGCTCGAAGGCGGCACCCTGACCGGCGGCCAGGGCGCCAAGCTCTCGCAGTTTCTGAGCGACAGGCGCACGCTGGTCATCTTCGGCGACCGCGCCACGGGCAAGTCGACGCTGCTCAACTCCCTCTTTGAACTGGTCTCGGTGGACGACCGCTTCGTCGCCATCGAGCGAGGTCCCGACCTGCCGGCGCTCAAGGAACGCTCGTTCTGCGTGCGCCTCACCGTGGACGAGGACACGGACGTCCCGGCGCTGTTCGCCAAAGCCCGACGGATGGACCCCGGCCGACTCGTCGTCGGCGAGATCCACGCGGAGGAGGTGCGCGAGTTCTTCAGCTTCCTGGCCTCCGACCCGCGAGTCGGAGGCTTGGCCACGCTGCGCGCGGAGACCGTGCACCGCGCCATAGACACCATTGTCGTCGCGTTCGGGGGTGACGCCGCCTACGCCCGCGAGCTCCTCGCTCGCGTCAAGCCGGCCTTCGTGCACATGCACAGCGACGAGAAGGGACTGCCTCGCCTCGCCGTGATCTGGAGCGTCGAGGGGATGAGCGAGGGTGAACTGCTGCTCCGCGAGGTGCCGACGCGGCCTACGGCAAGCAGCGAGCTCGCCGCCGAAGCCTGAGCGAACCGAGCCGCGGGCGCCAACGTCACCGCCGCGACCCTCGCGTCATCCTTTCTGGCGTCACGACCATGCGCTATGGTTTGCCTGCAGAGGGGCGAGGCTGGTATGGTGCCCGTTCACGACGCCGCAAGGCGACTGTTCACCCCTGCTCCAGCATACGGGCTGGGGCCGCACAGACCACAGGAGGTGATTGGGATAAACAGGTATGAGCTCATGCTCATCGTGAACCCGAACGCGGAAGAGGATCGCCAGAAGGAGATCGTCGACCGTCTTCGCGCCACCGTCGAGAAGTCCGAGGGCACCATTGTCGGCATCGACGAGTGGGGCAAGAAGAAGATGGCCTACGAGATCAAGAAGGAATCCGAAGGCGTGTACACGGTCATCACGTTCACGGCCACACCCCCGGCTCTCAGCGAAGTCGAGCGCGTGCTGAGCATCACCGACGAGGTCTTGCGCTTCAAGACCAAGCGGCTCAAGTCCTAACGGTACGTCCGAGGGAAGGGAGTCCACCGTGGCCGGATCAGTCAACAGCGTCGTCATCGTCGGCAATCTGACGCGCGACCCTGAGTTGCGTGCCACGCCGAGCGGTACGAGCGTGTGCAGCATGCGCGTCGCAGTGAACGACCGGGTCAAGGACCCGACCACCGGCGAGTGGGGCGACAAGGCCAACTACTTCGACGTGGACGTCTTCGGCGGTCAGGGTGAGCGCTGCGCGCAGTACCTCGCGCGCGGTCGTCAGGTCGCCGTCAGCGGCAAGCTGCGCTGGCGCGAGTGGGAGACGCAGGACGGCCAGAAGCGTCAGGCCGTCTCCATCATGGCCGACAACGTCCAGTTCATCGGCCCCCGCGAGGGCGGCGGCGGTAGCGGCGGTGGCCAGCCCGCACGCCAGCAACCGGGCACCGACTTCGGCGCGTCCAGCCCGACCACACCGCCGTCCGGCGACTTCCACGAGACGTCCGACGACGACATTCCGTTCTGAGCACGAAGAGGATGCGCCTCCGGGCGCTGTAAGGAGAGAGAACACGCATGCCGAGCTCCAAACCAAAGCCGCGGCGCGAGAAAAAGGTACGGCCGGCGGATTCGGCCAGGCGCGCCGCCGCTACTGCTACTTCTGCAAGGAAAAGATCGAAGAGGTCGACTACAAGAACTTCACGGTCCTGCGCCGCATGATGTCCGACAAGGGCAAGATCCGCTCGCGCCGCATCACCGGTACCTGCCGCCGGCACCAGAACCAGCTCGCGGCCGCCATCATGCAGTCGCGCGAGTTGGCGCTCGTGCCTTACGCGAGCCGCTGAGGAGGCCGCCGTGGAGATCATTCTGCTCCAGGACGTCGAGAACCTCGGCGACAAGGGTCAGCTTGCGAACGTAGCCCGAGGCTACGCTCGCAACTACCTGATCCCGCGCAAGCTGGCTGAGCCCGCAACGCCCGGCAAGATCGTCGAGTTCCGCCGTCGGGAAGAAGAGCGCAAAGCGCGCGACGCCCGCATGGCCGTCCAAGCCGAGGAGTACACGCTCACGCTCAACAAGACGGTCCTCACGCTGGTCGCCAAGGCCGGCGAGGGCGACCGCCTCTTCGGCAGCGTCACGTCCGCCGACATCGCCGACGCCATCAAGGAAGCTCGCGGGTTCACGATCGACAAGCGCAAGGTGTTGCTCGAGGAGCCGATCAAGGAACTCGGCACCTTCATGGTCGACGTCGAGGTGGCCGAGGGCTTCGTCGCCACCGTCAAGACCATCGTTTCGCCGGCCTGAGAGCAACGCCGGCGCACAGACCACACGAGCCCCGAAGCCCCGGGCGATGCGCGAAGAGCGCGTCTCCCGGGGCTTCGTGCGTGCCGCGCCGGGTGCGCACCAGGCAGCAGGTCACCCGCCGGACCGGGCGCCGCCGCAGCAGTCGGCGAGGCGACGAAGATGCCGGTCAGAGCCTCGGGGCGGCAAGCCTGGCGACTCGATGCGGCACGCCCGGCGGCTTCGGACGTCGAGCCGGGATCGACGAGGGCAGCAGAGCATTCCGGGCAGCGCATGAGCCACGACGGGAGCCCGCTTGTACACTGGATCCATGAGATATCTCGCACTGCTCAGAGGGGTCAACGTCGGCGGGGCCAACATGCTGAGCATGGCCGACTTGAAGACCGCCTTCGAAGCCGCCGGCATGACCGCGGTCAAGACCTACATCAACTCCGGCAACGTCGTCTTCTCCACGGACGTCGCAGACCGCACGCGGCTCACGGTCCTCCTGATGGACGCGATCCGCGCGCGTACCGGTCTGGACGTCGACCTGCAACTCCGCGATGCGGACGACCTCGGCGCGATCGTCGCGGCCATTCCTGCGGAGTGGACGAATGACGACACGATGAAGTGCGACGTGGTGTTCCTGCAGCCGGATGTGGATCGCGCCGGCATGCTGGAGGAGATGGGACCGCGACCTGGGATCGAGGACGCCCTCTACGTGCCCGGCGCGGTGATCTGGCGAGTCGACCGCGCCAACGCCACCAGGAGCAGGCTGACGAGGATCGTCGGAACACCGCTCTACGACCGGGTGACAGTGCGAAACTGCAACACGACCCGCAAGCTTCTCGAGCTCGTCCGGACGTGAGGTCGCAAGACACCACGTGAGACGGGCCGGGTCGGCGCCGCGCAACGGACCTTGTGGCGAGCTGCCGGATGCGCAGGTGCTGCACTTCGCACTTGAACTCAGGCTGAGCGCTCCGCCGAGACGCGGGAAGCGGGTGGGGCCGGTCTTCCGTGGTCGCCGGACGTCGGCGCTGATCACTCCCCTGCGCGAGTCGGCGACGTCAGCGAGAAATGCGACCTCACGGCCGCCGCGATGGTCTCGTGGTCGAAGGGCGATGCAGCGATCGCGTCGTGAGCGTGGGCGAGGATGCTCTCGGGATCGCCCCGGGTACGCCACGTGGCGTAGTCGTCGTTGCGCGCGACGCCGGCAGCGCGCGCCAGCACGTGGATCCAGTTCTCCACTACGATGTCGAAGCGCCCTGCGTCGGGCAGGAAGATGTGGTGACAGTAGTGGCACACGTCGATCAGCATGTCCGCTCCGGTCCGGCGAGCCTCCTCGAGGCGCGCGTCGCGGACCTCCGCTCCGATCGAGGGGAACCACGTGAACGCACCGGACCCGCAACAGACGGTCTCCGGGCCGCTGCGCGGCATCTCCACGAGCTCAAGCCCGGCCACGCCTGCAAGAAGCGCCCGTGGCCCCTCGCGGTCCAGACCGGTGAAGGCCGCCTTGCAGGCCTCATGGAGGGTCGCGCGCGCCGAAAAGGGCTCGGCGAAGCTCAGGCGGTCCGATCGCGCGGTCAGGAACTGCGCCAGCGACACGGCGGCGAAAGGCAGCGGGTGGGTGAGGGCTCCGTTGGCGTGGAAGCGACAGAGGCAGGTCGGGCACCAGAAGACGACCGTCTCGGGCTCGTAGGCCATGATCGCGGCCACGAGATCATCGGCGGCATGCAGGCCCTCGTCGCGGTCTCCCATGAAGAACGGCGTGTCGCCGCAGCAGTGGTCGAGGCCGGGAACGAAGGCGACGTCCTCGCCGACGAGCGCAAGCAGGTCGAGGGCCTCCAGGAGACGGGCCGGCTGGATGTAGACGTTGCAGCCGGGGAAGAAGACGGTCCGGGCAGGGCCCCGCGGCGAGGCCGTGAAGACGCGGCCATAGTCCTCGGGGGTCACCTGGATGCCGGCCAGGACCCGCTGCGGCGCCGCCGGGTCGCGACCGGGCGTGTAGGCGGTCGCTTCCAGCCCCTGGCGCCGGTGGAGCGTCTTCACGAGTTCGATGACGTGCATCACATCGAGGCCTTGAGGACAGGTGCCCTCACAGCAGCCGTAGCAGCCCATGCACGAGAACGCGCGGCGGAACACGGCCTCCGTAGGGTCTCCTCCGGCCAGATACGCGCGCACCTCGGCCTGGACCTCATTCGGCGTCAGCTCGCCGAAGTCCAGCTGCTCCACGGCAGGGCATGTCCGGAAGCATTTCCCGCAGGCCGTGCAGGTGCCGGCTGCATGCTCGCATTGCCCGGCGATGTCGCTCTCACTAGCGTGGTTGGCAAACGTCAATGGCCCGCTCCAACCTTCTCGACGATGTACGCCCCCCCAGATCCGAGACGCGAAGTGGCGGTGCCCGGTCCCCGACCACAATCGCTCCCCGGTGAACCACGCCAGATCGGAGCGAAGTCCCACGAGCGGCTCGAGCAGCGAGCCAGACCCTGGGCTCCTGTCTGCCGCGACAGCTGCATCCCATGACACGGGTGGCTGCGTCGGCAACGCTGGTTGTGGGTTGCGCTCCAGCCGGCTCGAATCCAGTCCCCGGACAACAGCCGCGACGTATTCGCAAGCCTCCGGTCGCACGATGGCCGCCGAGTGCAGTGCAGCCGACATGTTCGCAACGAATCTGCGACCGGCCTCGTTCGCCTCACGGTCCAATGAAGAGACAACCTCGTCGCCTCGCCCGTCCAACGTTCGAGCTGAGCGGGCGACGACGGCAGGATGCCAAGCCCGAGTCGGCGATAATGTACCGCGCAACGCCAGACCGGGCCTGGTGGCCCGCCGTTGGCGCTCCGCTTGAGCCAGGGGGTAAGCGTCGCTTCGCTCACTTGGCGCGCATACGATTGTTCCTGGCGTTGTGCTCCAACTCGCAGAGGCCAAGTTCTTCCATGAGCGGTGGTACGTAGACGCCAAAGCGCCCGCGCAATCCCTTCTTCAGACCGTACCAGCCACCGATTGGGTTGGCTTCTGAGCGGCCCCAGGCCTCCACTGTTCCTTCCTTGGCCGGCTTCTGCTCGTCGGCACCACCGAGCTCGACCCAGTCTCCTCCCTTCTTGAGCATCGCGTGCAGGTCGTCGATGCAGCGCAGGTCGTAGTGCAGCACTGTGCTGCCGACGGTGCAGACCAGGATCTTCTTCCCGTCCTTCTCGTCCGTGTGCATCGTGTACTCGGAGGTCCCAGGCGGCGTCTTGAGCTTCCAGGGATCGTCTTTGGGTCGACTCGGAGCTGTGTTCATGGCATTCCTCTCGGGTCGAATGAGACGGTGGTTCTGCGACGCCTAACGTTGTTGCGCATCAGCTGCGAGGCGCAGCGATGCTTCCCTGCTTCAGTCTACCTGGCTGGCGCCGAAGTCCGCTGGATGCGCATAGTGGGCGGCTGATTGGAGGCCGGGTTGCGGCCAAACTCTGGAGTTTCCATTCTCCAGCATCCCCCGGCATCTGGTCAGTCTCTGGTTCTCAGGTACGGCGATGAGCCTGATCGCAGAGGGGTAGGGATGGAGCGATACATCGAGAATCTCCGCAGTCATCGTGTAGTCTGACTCCGCGCTGGCCTGCCTGGTCACGAGGAAAGGAAGCGACCATCGAGATGGACATGTGGAAGTACTTTGGCATCACGCACACCGACCACACGGTCATGAACCCGATGAGTCTGACCAAGACTGAGGAGCTCATCGAGCTTCTCCGCCTTCCTGACGGCGGTCGCGTCCTGGATGTGGCGTGTGGGAAAGCGGAGTTCCTTTGTCTCGTAGCGGAGCAGTACGAAGTGGCGGGCACGGGCCTCGACCTGTCACCCATCACCATCGAGGAGGCGCGGAAGAACGTGGCGGCCCGCGGCCTGAACGGGCGCATCGAACTCCTCCACATGGACGGTGGCGAGTACGAGCCCGACCGAAAGGAGATGTTGGACCTGGCCTCGTGCATTGGCGGATCGTGGGTCTACAAGGGGCACACGGGGACACTGGAGGCGCTCAGTCAGAATGGTACAGCCGGGGGGACTGGTGCTCGTCGGCGAACCCTTCTGGAGAACGGAACCGGATCCGGACTACCTGAGGCTGACCGGTCAAGATGCCGATCTATGCGGAACTCACAGGAGTAACGTCCAGGCCGGTGTGGACCTGGGCCTTTCGTTCCTGTACACGGTGGTGTCCAGTGAGGACGACTGGGACCGGTACGAGGGGCTCCAGTGGCAAGCAGCCGAACGCTATGCGGCAGCTCATCCCGACGACCCAGACGTGGAGCAACTGTTGCAGATCTCGAGCAAGAATCGAGACGCCTACCTGCGATGGGGACGGGACTGCCTTGGCTGGGCCATGTATCTGTTCCGGAAGCCTGGCGGGAGTCGACCTTAGCCTGACTGGGCCGGAGTTGCGGTGTGATTCCGCTGGTACAGCGTACGTCGAGATGGCCACTCGGTCGGTGAAGCGAAGAACGCCACTGTGCGCCCTGCGTTCCACAGCTCGTAGTGCATTGAGGGATACCTGAAGCTCGTCATGCCTTCGCTGTCGGGCTTGTCCGCCCAACTGCATTTCTGCAGTGGAGAGAATCGGCTGACTGCAGCTGCCGATTTCTGCGCAAGACCGTACCGCCAGGTTCGCAGGAGACGAATATGGAGTCGGCGAGAGACCGCGCCCATCGGGTGCGGATCGCCCTCGACGTGCACGCAGGGAAGGAGAACCGCGGCGCGGCTGAGCAGTGGCGCTTGAGGCTCAGGGCCTGCCGAGCGATCCAGCTTCACGTGGGCTCGACCCCTGCACTGCGGCGGCGACGCGCCGTCCCCGCGTTGCGCTACCATCACCCCGTTGGGTCGCGTAGACTCCGAGACCCCAGCACCGCCAACCGCCCGGGAGAGCCATGGCAGTAGAGCGCATCGAACCACCAGCCAGTCCGCATCTGCCGCCCCACAATCTCGAGGCGGAGCAGTCGGTGCTCGGCGCCATGCTGGTCAACCCGAACGCGATCACGGCGGTCGCTGAGGTGGTCACCGCCGACGACTTCTACCGCGACACGCACCGCCTGATCTACCGCGCGGTACTCACGCTCTTCAACCGCAGCGAGGAAGTCGACGTCGTCACGCTGAGCGCCCAGCTGGAACGCGACGGCATGCTCGAGCGCGCCGGGGGACGCGAGTTCGTGCACACACTGGCCGAGTTCGTGCCGGCGGCGGCCAACGCCGCCCACTACGCCGGCATCGTGCGCGAGCAGAGCGTACTGCGCTCGCTCATCCGCGTGGGCAACGAGATCGCAGAGCTCGGCTACCAGCACCCCGGCGACACCCATGACCTCCTCGACCGCTGCGAGCAGAAGGTCTTCGCCATCCAGCAGCAGCGCAGCGTCGGCGAGTTCGAGCACATCAAGCAGGTCCTGGTGCGCAACTTCGAGCGCCTGGGCGACCTGGAGAACAGCCAGGGGCTCACCGGCATCGCCAGCGGCTTCGAGGGCATCGACAAGCTCACCGGCGGCTTCCAGAAGGCCAACCTCATCGTGCTCGCGGCGCGCCCCGGCGTCGGCAAGACGAGCCTCGCCCTCAACATCGCGCAGCACGTCGCCGTCGACGCCAACAAGGCATCACCGGACGGCAAGAAGGCCTCGGTCGCGATCTTCAGCCTTGAGATGAGCGCCGAGGAGCTCGGCGAGCGGCTCATGTGCTCGTCGGCGCGCGTCAGCTCGCACAAGGTGCGCACCGGCAGCCTCACCCCCGACGACCACGCCAAGCTCGTGCAGGCGGCGGGTGTACTCGAAAAAGCCGACATCTTCATCGACGACACCGCCGGCCTCAACATGTTCGAGCTGCGCACCAAGGCGCGGCGTCTACAGTCCAAGCAGCCCCTCAGCCTCGTCATCGTCGACTACCTGCAGCTGATGTCCGGCGACGGCCGCTCCGACAACCGCCAGCAGGAGGTCTCCAACATCTCCCGCTCGATGAAACAGCTGGCGCGTGAGCTCTCGGTGCCGGTGATCGCCGTGTCGCAGCTCAACCGCTCTCCCGAGGCGCGCGCCGACAAGGAGCCCCAGCTCGCCGACCTGCGCGAGTCGGGCGCCATCGAGCAGGACGCCGACATGGTGATGTTCATCTACGAGGACCCGAGCGACCCGGCGTCCAAGGGCGTCGTCAAGGTCAAGATCGCCAAGCACCGCAACGGCCCCACCGGCTTGGTGCGCCTCGGCTTCGTGCGCGACTACACGCAGTTCCGCGCCCTTCGCCAGACCGAGGAGTACGGGTACGACGACGAGGAGTAGCAGGAGGCCGCGGACTCACGCCGGACGAAGCGCCGGTCGCGGCCGCCCTCTCGCGAAGCGAAGGCCCCGCCGATGACCCACCGCCGATGAACCCTCACGTCACCCGCTTCCAGGCACAGGACCTCGATCCGGTCGCGCTCGTGCGGGCTCTCGGTCTCGAGGGCGAGGCGCCGGTCGTCCTGCTGGATTCGGCGGGCGGATCGGCGCAGCTGGCCCGCCGGCACTACCTGGCATGGGATCCGGTCTTCCGGCTACGCGCGCGACGCGACGTCGTCGCCGTCACACCCGGATCTTCCGTCTCGCGGGCGGGCGGGCGTTCGGCGCGTGAGCTGGCGGCGCGGGCGGGCGGGCTCGCCCGTCTGGCGCCGTTCGAGGCGCTGCGTGCCGCGACGCGGCTGGCCGCACGGCCGTTCACGGACCGCAACGGCGAGCAGGTGAGCCGCAGCGATGTGGGCGGCGATGAAGGTGAGATCACGAGCCTGCCCGAAGCCGAGGCGCTCGTCGGCCTGCTCTCGTACGACGCCGTGCGCTACCTCGAGCGGCTGCCGGACACGGTGCGCGACGACCTCAGCATACCCGATATCGACGTGTTCCTCCCCGGGCGCCTGCTGCGGTACGACCTGGCGACCGGGGAGGCCCTGCTCGTCGACCGCATCGCCGCGGACGGCGACGCGGCGGCGGCACAAGGCGCGCGCGTGGGCGCAGCCCTCGAGCGCGCGCGCCACGCCTCCGCCGCCGTGCTCCACGGCAACGACCTCCCCGTGTTCCGCAGCAACTTCACCAGAGCCGAGTACGAAGCCGTTGTCGCCCGGACCCGGGAGTACGTCTTCGCCGGCGACATCTTCCAGGCCAACCTCTCGCAGCGCCTCGACCTCTGCTACTCGCTCCCGAGCCTGCACCTCTACGGCACGCTGCGCGCCGTCAACCCGTCGCCCTTCGCCGGGTACCTCCACTTCGGCGACTACGAGCTGATCAGCTCGTCGCCCGAGCGCCTGGTCTCGCTCGACGCGGAGGGCTGGGCCGAGACCCGGCCGATCGCCGGTACGCGGCCGCGAGGCGCCCTCCAGCCGGAAGACGAACACCTCACCGACGAGCTCAACCTCGACCCCAAGGACCGCGCCGAGCACATCATGCTCGTCGACCTCGAGCGCAACGACCTCGGCAAGGTGTGCGAGTACGGCACCGTGCGCGTCAACGAGCTCATGGTCAACGAGTTCTACTCGCACGTGATCCACATCGTCAGCAATGTGCGCGGCCGCCTGCACCCCTCGCACGACGCCGTCGGTCTCGTCAAGGCGATGTTCCCCGGCGGCACCATCACCGGCTGCCCCAAGGTCCGCTGCATGGAGATCGTCGACGAGCTCGAGACCGTCCGCCGCGGCCCCTACACCGGGTCCTTCGGCTGGATCGCCGAACGGCAGCTCGATCTGAACATCATCATTCGCACGCTCGTGCGCAAGGGTGACCGCCTCTTCTTGCAGGCCGGCGGCGGTATCGTCGCCGACTCGGTGCCGGTGCGCGAGTACCGCGAGACGCTGCACAAGGCGGCCGGCATGCTGCGCGCCGTGAGCGCGAGCATCGCCGAGCGCGCCGGCTGACGCACTCACGCCGCCGGGCGATGCTCCCGGCTGCCGGCGGCGGGCTCCCGGACACCGCCGGTGGGCGCGGCGAGCAACGGCGAGATACACTCTGCGCCGTGACCATACTGATTCTCAACGGTGTGCTGATGACCGAGCAGGAGGCCTTTCTCCCGGCCACCGACCGGGCGCTCACTCACGGCCTTGGGCTCTACGAGACGCTCAAGCTCGTCGGCGGCGTCCCCGTCTTCTTCGAGGAGCACGTCACACGGCTCCTGCTCGGCATCGATGCCCTGGGCTTCGAGAATCCCATCGACAAGGCCGAGCTGGCCGAGCAGATCTGCCGTCTCAGCGAGGCGAGTGACGTGCCCGACGGCGCCTGCCGGCTGCTGGTGACGGCGGGTCCGCCAAACGGCTCTCCCGCGCTGCTCGTCCAGACCGACCGGCGCAGGTTCCCGCAGCGCCCGCTCCGCGTCATCTCGTACCGCGGCGTGCGTGTGAGCGCCCAGTACAAGGCGATGACCGTCATGCAGTCGTACATGGCCCAGCAGGCGGCGAAGGCGGCTGGGGCTGACGACGCGCTCCTCGTCGACGGCGAGGGCCGCATCTTCGAAGGCGCTACCTCGAACGTGTTCGTCATACGCGCCGGCGGGCTCGTGACGCCGCCGGCCGAGGGAGACATCCTGCCCGGCGTCCTGCGCGCCAAGGTGGAGGAAGTGGCCACCGCCGACGGCATCCCGGTCGTGGAGGCGTGGGCCCGAGTCGCCGACCTGAGGCCGGATGATGGAGTGATGCTCACGAGCAGCGTGCGCGGGATCGTCCCGGTCGACCGGGTCGACGCCGTCCCTCTGCTCGTCCACGAGCACGAAATCCTGAGACTGCGCTCTCTCGTCGGCGAAGCCGAGGTCGCGAGCGCCTCCGCGTTCCGCCGCACGTACTGCCGGTAGCCGAGGGCCACCCACCGGTGAGCTCTACGTCGTCTCCCTCACCGGTTCCATCCACCGGATCGTCCCCGCACAGTGACGCCGGCGGGCCGAAGGCCTCAGCGCCGGCGGCCCTCCAGGAACCAGCTTGCGTGTCGGTGGACCTGCCCGTTCGCGAACGGCTCGTCGTAGCTGCGCTCCTCGAGGTCGAGCACCTCGAAGGCGGCGAAGTCGGCGGCAAGCTCGTCGGCCGTGCAGAAGTGCAGGTAGACATGCGCGACCCAGCTGCGCTCCTCGCCCGAGACCGGCTCGCCGACCGCGTAGTGCTGGGGATCGCGGGGCGAGAGCGTGCTGAGGAAGAGGAGGCCGCCGTGACGCGTGGCGGCGGCGACCGCCGCCGCGAACTCCCGGCGCCCTATCGGCCCGAGCAGGTGGTACACGCCGCCGACGAAGACGACGTCGTACGGGCCGGCGTGCTCCGCGTCACTCGCGAGCGACGCGAGGTCGCCGGCCAGGTACTCCACGTCGAGCTCCGCCGTCCGCGCTTTGCGGGCGGCGGCCACGGCGGTCGGCGACGGATCCAGCCCCGTGACGCGGCACCCCAGCTCGGTCGCCAGGTAACGGGCGTCGCGCCCGTACCCGCAGCCGGCGTCCAGGATGCTCAGCTCGGGCGCGGCATACGGGCGCAGCCGTGCGACGGCGAGCCGAGCGAGTTCGCTGGGCCCGTCGCCCCACACGCGACCGCCGCTGGCGTACCGCCGCTCCCAGTGCAGCGCCGCCTGCGGGATGCCGTCGCCGGCGTTCAAGTCGTCGTCAGGCGGCGCCATGCCTCCGTGTACTTCTCCGCCGTCTTCCGTGCGACCTCGGGAGGCAGCTCCGGCCCTGGAGCCGTCTTGTCCCAGTCGAGCGTCTCGAGGTAGTCACGCACGTACTGCTTGTCGTAGCTCGGCTGGCCCGCACCGGGCGCGTACCCGTCCGCCGGCCAGAATCGCGACGAGTCCGGCGTCATGATCTCGTCGATGAGGATGAGCTCACCGTCGAGCAGGCCGAACTCGAACTTGGTGTCCGCGATGATGATGCCGCGCGCGAGCGCGTACTCCGCCCCGAAGCGGTAGAGCTCGAGCGCGACGTCGCGGACCTTCTCGGCCAGCTCCTTGCCGACGAGGTCGACGGTCTTCTCGAACGAGATGTTCTCGTCGTGGTCGCCGATCGCCGCCTTGGTCGATGGCGTGTAGATGGGCTCGGGCAGCCGGCTCGCCTCGACGAGGCCTGCCGGCAGATCGATCCCGCAGACGGCGCCGGTCTTCTCGTACTCCTTGCGCCCGGAGCCGGTGAGGTACCCGCGCACGATCGCCTCCACCGGCAGAGCCTCCGCCCTGTGCACCACGATCGAACGCCCCGCGAGGTGCTTGCGCCCCGCATCGGTGCTGAACGGGTCGGGATCGACGAGGTGGTTGAGGATGATCGCGTCGGTCTTCTCGAACCAGAAGTTGGCGATCTGGGTGAGCACAATGCCCTTGTCCGGGATCGGCGTCGGCAGAATCACGTCGAAGGCCGAAAGGCGGTCGCTGGTCACGATGAGCATCTGATTCGGTGCGTATTCGTACACGTCGCGCACCTTGCCGCGGCTGATGAGGTTCCAAGCGGTCTCGTTGGACTCGTACAACGTCGTCATGGGCGGTCGCTCCCTTCTTCGGGTCGGGCGGGGCCGGCCGGCGAAGCGCCGCCGGCGATCAGGTCCAGCAGAGCCCCCGCAGCGATGCGGGGGCCGTCGCTCTCGTAGCCGGGCAACCCGAGCTGCGTGCGGAGCTGCCCCACGTAGACGCCGGCCGCGTATGCCGCCGCGAACGTCCCTTCCGCCAGCGTCTCGTGCTGCTCCCGGCGCTGCGCCGGGCCGAAGGGGTTGGCGAAGTAGCTGTTCGTGAGCCCCGTCGACGTGGTCGTGCCCTTGCTCATCGCGGCGCCCTCCCGAAACACGGTCAACGCCGTCTCCCGGTCCGCGAGACGCTCGAGGACGGGGTGCGCGTCGTCGACGGCCTCGTAGTTGTTGGCGTACAACAGGTAGTCCACGGGGTAGCCGCGGAGCACGTCGTCAAGCGAGGTCACCGGCAGGACCACCCGGGCGTTGACCCGGTTCGGGCTCATAATGATCGAGCGGTCCAACTGGCCGAAGGCGTACCCCTGTTGCAGGTCGTCGAGACGCACGAAGGCGCCGATCTCGGTGCCGTACCCGAGCAGGTCGCCGCCCGACCCGACCTCGAGCGATCCCATGTCGTCGGCTATGATGCGCACCTCGCGAATGCGCTCCTCGCCGGTCACGCGCAGCGCCTCCAGCGTCTCCGACTTGCCGGTCGCGGTGTCCCCGATCAGCAGAACGCTCGCTGTTCCGCCGCCGGCGAGCGTGAGGCGCGTGTAGGCGCCATGGAACGGCATGACGCCGCGATCCATGACGGCCACGTTGTGCAAGGTGAGGACCATCTTCTTCAGATACCCGAAATACCCGAAGCGGTCCTCGAGAGGCACCGCGGCGACGAGCAGCCGGCTCGCCTCGTCGGCGTGGAACACGGTCGGCAGGTCGCCGAACCGGGCGAGAGCCGCCGGCGGGACGCCGTAGAGGTACACGGCGTCGGGGCCGGCGGCGATCTCCTCGTCCGAGGCGAGCTCGAACAGGTTGGCGAGACTCAGGCCCAGGCCCATGAAACGCCGGTGGAAGTAGACGAAGACGACCAGCCGGCCGACGAGCGCCGGATAGCAGAGCCATTGCTCACGCTCGAGCGTCAGGCCGTCGAGGGGATTGGCGGCGGTCTCGGTGAACTGGCCGGTGCGGGTGTTCATGGGCGGGTCCAGCAGCAGCGGGGGGTACATGAGGAGATTCCGCACGAAGGGGATGCCGGCCAACAGCTCGCGGTAACGAGCCGGGGCCGGCCACTTCTGCTGCGCGGCGTAGACGCCGACCTCGGCACCGGCCGCGACCTGGCGCAGCACGCGCGGCCGGCCGCCGGTGATGTTCTCGGCGACGTCCCGGTACAGCGAGCGCACCAGGCGAGCCAGTGTCTCGACAGTATCCGTGAACCCTCGCAGCGGGCGCTTGTCCCCCGGGGCGGCCGGCGCGTCGGCGCGCACCACGAGAAAGCGGTCCCACCGGCGCCAGAAGTCGTACAACCCCTCGACGAACTCGTGGAGTTGCTCGCGCCGGGAGACGACGTCATCCGGAGCGAGAGTGGTCGTCGAGACCCGCTCGAGCGGGTTGTTCGCCAGCATGCGCAGAAGGTCGAGCAGGCGCCGGCGCCGCGGGTCGGCGCGCGACCCGGCACCTCCGGCCGGCCCGCCGGCAACTCCCAGCGCGGCGGAGGGGGACTCCTCGACGGAGAGACCCAGCTCGTCCAGCGCCGTAGGGTTGTGGGCTTCGATGTGGTTGACGTACAGGTCGAGGACGCGCGCGAAGGTGGCGCTCTCGACGAGCTCCTGTGTGCCGGCGCACACGGCGCCTTCAGTGGTCATGATCGCCTGGCGGTCGTCGACGTCGAGTCGCAGCAATGACATCTGGCCTCCCGAAGGGGTCAAGGGCTCGCCCGGCGCCGCCTCAGGCCACCGCCGAATCGTGCTGATCCGAGGTGCAGAAGGCGCACCTGCGCGCCGCGTGCGGGATCTCACTCAGGCACTCGGGGCACTCCTTGGTGGTCGGGTCGGCGCCCCTCGCGCGACGCTCCGCGAGCTTGTTCATGGGCATGACGATGATGAAGTAGACGGCCGCCGCGACCAGCACGAACGAGACGACGGCGTTGAGGAAGAGACCGTAGAAGAACTGGCTGTTGTTGATCGTGAAGGTGAGGCCCGAGAAGTCGGGCTTGCCGACGATGGCCGCGACGATCGGCATGATGATGTGGTTCACCAGTGAGGTGATCACCGCGGTGAAGGCGACGCCCATGATGAACGCCACCGCCAGGTCGAGGATGTTGCCGCGCATGAGGAATTCCTTGAAGCCCTTGATCATGTGATTGCCTTTCGCTGAGCGTCCACGGGTCAG
This sequence comes from uncultured Actinomycetes bacterium, assembly GCA_963709345.1. Classification (GTDB taxonomy): domain Bacteria; phylum Actinomycetota; class Thermoleophilia; order UBA2241; family UBA2241; genus CAIXSE01. Next base: position 69,049 of record CAVPVX010000006.1, on the reverse strand, counting down.
ACCGAGTCGGGCCGGACCGTGGCCCTATGGTGTGTACGCGATAGTACCCCCGAGCAGTCCGCTGGCCAAGGGAGCCGGCGTTGCGCCCGAGCCCTCGAGCAGCGCAGGTCGGCGACGCGCCGCGCGCGACCCGCGCCTCCGGCGAGACCCGCGTCCCCTTGTGCGCGAGACTCGCGGCCGCTAGACTTTCGCGGCCCAGTCTACCCACGGATCATGAGGAGGCCCAGCGATGACTGCCAGGTCCGTCAACGGCATCTCCGCGTCACCCCTCATGAGGGCCCTCGCGTAAGCACCCGCTCCAGCTGAGCCGAGCGACGCTTTTTCGGCCGCCCGCGAGGCGACCGTATTCGTTCTCCTTCCCTGCGGGTGACGCCCGGGCGCCGACCGGCCGGCCGTGACGGAATCCGCGACCAAGGGCACACCCCAGAGATGAACAAGAAGCAACGGAGAGAGCTCAAGACGATGCTCGGCGAGCTCGACGCCGGCGAGCGCGCCCGGCTGGTCAAACGCGCGACCCGGATGCAGAAGGCCGCGATGCGCACCCGAGAGCAGGGTGCGGCGCGGCCCGAGATCGACGAATTCCTGGTCGAGCTCCTCGACGCCGGCGACGAGGAGGGGCGTGCCCACGCGTCCGCTCCCGGCCGACGCGGGATGGTCGTCAACGTGGGCGCCGGCTTCTGCAGCGTGCAGATCGCCGGCGAGACCTTCGAGGCCGACCTGCCGGACGATCTCGCCCGCCGCCAGCAGAGCGACCTTGCGGTAGGAGACGATGTGCTTGTGGAGCGGTTCGGCGACGGCCAACGCGTGAGCGCGGTGCTGCCTCGCCGCAGCCTGCTCTCGCGCGCCGACCCGCACCAGCCGCAGAAGCGCCGCGCGATCGCCGCCAACGTCGACCTCGTCGTCGTGATGGTCGCCGCGGAGGCTCCGCCGCTGCACCACCGCCTGATCGACCGCTACCTGGTGGCGGTCGAGCATTCGGGCGCGGCGCCCGTGCTGGTCGTGAACAAGATCGATCTTCTCGGCGAGGAACGGCGCACCGAGATGCTGGCCGGCCTGCAGCCGTACCGCTCGCTGGGCCTGCCGGTGCTGCCCTGCAGCGCCTCCGCCGGCGAAGGTGTGGAGGCGATCCGTGCCGTGCTGGCCGGGCAGACCTGCGTGTTCGTCGGCCAGAGCGGCGTCGGCAAGTCGTCGCTGCTCAACGCGCTGTCCGCGGAAGCCGCGGCCCGGACCGGCGAAGTCCGCGCCGGCGACGGCCGCGGCCGCCACACGACGACCTCGTCGGCGCTGTACGAGCTGCCCGGCGGCATCCGCGTGATCGACACGCCGGGCATCCGCCGCTTCAGCGTGAACGACGCCGAGCCGTCGGCGCTCGCCGCCGGTTTCACCGAGTTCGCCCCGTTCGTCGACGACTGTCGCTACCGCGACTGCACACACACGCACGAGCCCGGCTGCGCGGTGCTGCGCGCCGTCGCCGGCGGCGCGATCTCACGCGACCGCTACGCGAGCTATCGCAAGCTGCTCGGCGGCGACGGCGACGACCCGCGGTGGGCCGACCCGCAAGCGGACGGCGGCTGACCGCAGGCGGACTCCGGCGAGCGGCGGTCGTCGGCCGGCTGAAGAGAGCGGCAGCGGAGGCGGAGGCATCGTCTTCGGCCGGCGGCGCAGCCTCCCCGGCCCGCACGCGCGGACAGCCGGCCCAGCCCGTGCGCAACTGGGGCCGGCGAGCACTCCCGTGCCCGCCGGCCCCCAACGTCGGCCCGCCGCCATCAAGCCCGACGCGGCGCCCCGCCTCCGGCTCTACTTCGCGTTCGCCAGGTTGGCGGCGGCGAACTCCCAGTCCACGAGCTTGTCGAAGAACACCTGTACGTACGCGGGACGCAGGTTCTGGTAGTCAAGATAGTAGGCGTGCTCCCAGACGTCCACGACGAGCAGGGGCGTGACGCCCTGGGCCGCCGGCATCTCGGCGTTCGGCGTGCTCACGATCTTGAGCTCGCCGCCGTCGGAGATGAGCCACACCCAGCCGCTGCCGAAACGGCCGGCAGCCGCGGCCTTGAAGTCCTCGACGAACTTCTCGTACCCACCGAACGCGGCGGCGATCCTGTCGCCGAGCTCGCCCGACGGCGCGCCGCCGCCTCCCGGCTTCATGCCCTTCCAGAAGAAGGTGTGGTTCCACACCTGGGCCGCGTTGTTGAAGACCGGCTGCTTGTCGGGCTTGCCGGCAACGGCCATGATCACGTCCTCGAGGCTCTTGCTCTCGAGGTCCGTGCCTGCGGTGAGCTTGTTGAGCGTGTCGACGTAGGTCTTGTGGTGCTTGCCGTAGTGGAAGCTGACGGTGCGGGCCGAGTAGTCGGGCTCGAGCGCATCTTCCGCATACGGAAGCGGCGGCAGTTCAAAGGCCATAGGTCCTCCTTGTGACGTTGGGTGGGCGGGCGGGGTCCGCCGCTCAGATGTCGACTTCCACCGCGTCGCCCGTGATGCGCACCGGGTACGTGTGCAGATCGTGGACGCGGGTCTTCCACTGCAGGCGCTTCTCGAGCTTGAAGAAGCGCTGCACCGGCTCGGGAACGGCGGCCTCGTCGCCCATGTCGTGGTCGAGCGGCCAGCTGAGGTTCGTGCCGCTGCGGATGTCGAACTGCGCGTCGTGCAGGGGGCAGGTCAGGATCCAGCCTTCGAGTGCCCCCTGGTCGAGCGGCGCGTTCTGGTGGCCGCAGCGGCGACTGACCGCGTAGATGCCGCCGTCGTACTCGCACAGGCAGATCTCGCGGTCCTCCGCGCGCACGTACTTCATTCCGCCACGGGCGACGTCGTCGAGCTTCGCTACTTCATGCCACATGGTCGACTCCTCAGACTTCGTCCGGCGGGGTTTGCGGCAGGCTGTCCGGGTCGTCGACGTCCTGGTGGACGAACAGCCCGCACCAGCAGCGCTTCATCTTGTTGAAGTGCTCCCTGTGGAAGGGGATGCACGGACAGCAGATCTGCAGGTCCTCGGCGCGCACGCCGGTGCGCCCCTGGCAGGGGCAGAACGGCGCGCCGTGGTCCTGCTCGAGCTTGACCTCCTGCTCGAGCAGAAAGTCGGCGAGCTCTTCGTCGGGGGTGAACTTGTAGCCCAAAGGACCGACGACGCGCTCGAAGAGGTACCTGAGCGATTCTTTGCGAGCTTCATTCGCCATGGCTCACCCTCCCCAGCCCTTGAGGTGCTCGAGGAACTTGTCGGGGCTGTACCCCACGATGACCTCACCGTTGATGACGGTGACCGGGAAACGGCGGCCGCCGCTGAGCTCGAACACCTTGTCCGCCACGCCGTCCTGCTCGGCGTCGGGAAGCGCGTCGACGTCGACAGAGTCGAAGGCGATCCGGCTGTCGGTGAACCACTGCTTGGTCTTGCGGCACCACGGGCAGGTGCTGAGGGCGTAGACGATCACTTCGTCGGCCATGCTCACACCTCCGCCACGTCGACGAGGATCTTGCCGTCCTCGACCTTGACCGGATAGGTCGTCAGCGCGAGCTCGGACGCGTCGAGAAAGGCTCCGGTGCGCACGTCGAAGCGCCAGTCGTGGCACGGGCACGTGATCACGGCGCCATCCAGCTTGCCCCCCTCCAGGGGGCACGCCATGTGGGCGCACTTGTTGGCGATGGCGAAGAGCTCGCCCTCGACGCGCACCAGAAGGATGCTGAGACCCTTCGGGTAGACGGCCACGTACGACCCGTCGCGGACCTTGCCGTCGGCGATGGTGGGGACCCAGGAAGGTCCGCTCACTGCTCACCCCTCCCTTGTGGATTGCTGCTCGAACTGGCGACCCGTGGGGCGGGGCCTGTCTCGCCGGCGCCAGACCGGAGGGCGGCGCCCGCCGCGTCACGGGTCGGTTGCGGAGATACCCGCGCTGCGAGCGCGGCAAACTGTCGGATGGGCCGGCGACGGGCAGGGCCGGCGAGTCCGTCGCGGCTTGCCCGGGCGCCCCGCCCGCGGCCCGCCCCTACCAGCGTTCATGGTGCACGCGCGACGCGTCGAAGCGGTCGGCGGGAGACTTGCGCTCGGCCGGCCGGCCGACCGGCACGAGGGCGAAGGGCACAACGGTGTCGGGGATCCCGAGCAGAGCCCTGATGCCCTCGACGCGCTCCTCAAGCGGGTGTACGCCGAGCCACACGGACCCGAGGCCGAGCAGCTCGGCCTCGATCAGCAGGTTCTGCGTCGCGGCGGCGCAGTCCTGGTCCCAGTACTGCGGCCACCTGCCGGCCCCGGGCTCGCCGCAGACGAGCACGGCCACCGGCGCGCAGGGCAGCATCTTCGCGTAGGGGTGCACGCCGGTGATCGCTTCCAAAGTCCGGCGCTCGCTCAGCACCACGAAGCGCCAAGGCTGCTGATTGCCGGCCGACGGCGCAGCGGAGGCAGCGCGCAGCAAGCGCTCCACTTCTTCGTCGGTCACCGGCTCGTCCGTGTATCTGCGGATGCTGCGCCGGCTGAGCACCGGGTCGTCCATGGTCACCTCACGAAGAAGACAACGTGCGCTGAGAAGGCTACGCGCCCGGCCGGCCGGCTGACAAGCGCGATGCGCCGCCCGCGCTACTCGGTACTGGTCAGCGTCATCGAGAAGTCCGGCTCCGAACCCGGGGACGGCGTCTCCCAGCCGCGAGCGTAGACGCCCGTGAGTTCGGATGATCCCGCCGCCGTCACCTTGAGCGTCACGACCTGCGTGCCGCCAGACCCCGCGAGACCAGACGGATTCGGGTGTGGCACGTACTCGCTGCTCGCGATGGTGAAGGTGTCGCCGGCGGTGAGCGTCCACTCGTAACCCGTCGTGACGTTGGCGTCGAGCTTCACGACCACCGTATCGCCGACCTTGGCGTCCACGGTGGTCCCGCTCTGCGCGGCCGGCGTGATGACGACGGCGGGCGTTTCCGGCGACGCCGGTTCGCCGCCGCAGGCGACGAGGAGCGTCGCGCCCAGCGCAGTCAGCACCAGGCCGAGCGCGCCTGCCGCATTCCTCTTCCATCCCTTGATCCACATGACGTCCTCCACATCCTCCGGCGAAGGCGGGCGCCGCGGCCCTCCCTCTGTCCTGTCGTTCGAGACGCGCCGCGTTTGTCATGCGTTCGCCACCCGGCTATCATTCGGTGAAGGGATCCACCTTCTGCCCTTTGCCCGACCTCCCCCCGCCTCTGACATGGATGCTGCGCGTTCTCACTACGATGTGATCGTCGTCGGCGCCGGCCCTGCCGGCATCTTCGCCACGCTTGAGCTTGTGCGCCGCAACGGCGCCCGGGTGCTCATCGTCGAGCGCGGTCCCGACATCGGCCGCCGTTCCTGCCCGGCGCGCAAGACCGGCGTCTGCGCAAGTTGCGAGCCCTGCGACATAACCTGCGGCTGGGGCGGCGCAGGGGCCTTCAGCGACGGCAAGCTCACGCTCACACCCGCCGTCGGCGGCTGGCTCGAGCAGTTCGTCGGCAAGGAGCGCCTCACCGAGCTGATCGGGTACGTCGACGGCATCTGGCGTGAGTACGGGGCTCCGGACGAGGTGCACGGCGGCGGCAAAGGGGTCGACGGGATCCGCCGCGAGGCCCTGCTGCACGGCATGACGCTCGTGGAGTCGCCGGTGCGCCACATGGGCACCGAGCGATCCTACGACATCCTCACGCGCATGCGCGCGGAACTCGAGGAGCAGGTGTCGGTCCTCACCGGCAGCCGTGTCGACCGCATCCTCGCCGAGAAGCCGGCCGGCGACACCGAGTTGCGCGCCACTGGCGTCGTGCTCGACGACGGCACCCGGCTGACCGCCGACGCCGTGATCGCGGCCCCCGGCCGCGACGGCGCCGCCTGGCTCGTGGAGGAGTGCAAGCGCCTGAACATAGCTATGCGCACCAACCCCGTCGACATCGGCGTGCGCGTCGAGGTGCAGGCCGCCATCATGGAGCCGCTCACGAACGCCCTGTACGAGAGCAAGCTCATCTACTACACCCCGAGCTTCGACGACCCGGTGCGCACCTTCTGCATGAACCCGTACGGCGCGGTCTCACTCGAGAACTACGGCGACGTCGTCACCGTGAACGGTCACAGTTACGCCGGCTTCAAGACCGACCGCACCAACTTCGCGCTGCTCGTGAGCACCGACTTCACCGAGCCGTTCAAGGACTCGATCGCCTACGGCAAGAGCATCGCCAGGCTCGCCAACCTGCTGGGTGAGGACATCATCGTGCAACGCCTCGGCGATCTGCACCAGGGTCACCGCAGCACCATGGACCGCATTCGCAGGGGGACGGTCCAGCCTACGCTCCAGGGCGCCACCGCCGGCGACCTCGCCTTCGTGCTGCCCTACCGGCACCTGCGCGACATCCTCGACATGCTCGAGGCGATGGACAGGCTCGCGCCGGGCGTGAACGGCCGGGACACCCTGCTGTACGGCGTCGAGGTCAAGTTCTACTCGGCTCGACCCGAGCTGGACGAAGGCCTGCAGACGCCCGTCAAGAATCTGTACGCCGTGGGCGACGGCGCCGGCATCACGCGAGGCCTGGTCCAGGCCTCGGCGGCCGGCGTGATCGCCGCTCGAAGCATCCTGAACGGCGGCCGCACGGCCGCCTGACGAAGCCGCGGCGGCCCTGCGGCCGCCGGCGAAGAACGGAGGGACCGTGCCCGGCACCGTCGTAGTCGGCGCCCAGTGGGGCGACGAGGGCAAAGGCAAGATCACCGACCTGCTGGCCGAGAAGGCCGACGTGGTCGCACGTTTCCAGGGCGGCAACAACGCCGGCCACACGATCGTCCGGGACGGTGAGGAGTTCAAGTTCCACCTCATCCCCTCGGGCATCCTGTATGAGGCCAAGACCTGCATCATCGGCAACGGCGTCGTCATCGACCCGCACATCCTCTTTGGTGAGATCGAGGCCCTGCGCGGGCGCGGCATCAGCTGCGAGAACCTGCGCGTCAGCGGCGACGCCCACCTGATCATGCCGTACCATCTGCTGCTCGACGGCGCCAGCGAGCAGCAGCTCGGCAAGTACAAGATCGGCACCACCGGCCGTGGCATCGGCCCGTGCTACGTCGACAAGTACACACGCATCGGCATCCGCGTGCAGGACCTCCTCGACGAGAAGATCCTGCGGCGCAAGATCAGGACGGCGCTGCAGGAGAAGAACTTCCTGCTGCAGCGCTACGACATCGGCGTGCTCGACCCGGACCAGGTGACCGACGAGCTGCTCGGGTACACGGAGCGCTTCGAGCCGTTCATCTGCGACACGAGCCTGCTCGTCAACACGGCGCTCGACGAGAACAAGCACGTCCTCTTCGAGGGTGCCCAGGGTGCTCTGCTCGACATCGACTTCGGCAGCTACCCCTTCGTCACCAGCAGCAACACGATCGCGGGCGCGGCGTGCACGGGCGCCGGCGTGGGTCCCACACGCATCGACCACGTGATCGGCGTCGCCAAGACGTACACCACACGCGTCGGCGAGGGCCCCTTCCCGACCGAGCTCTTCGACGAGGTCGGCGCGACGATGCGCGACGTCGGGCACGAGTACGGCACGACCACCGGGCGAGAGCGGCGCTGCGGCTGGCTCGATCTCGTCGCGCTCAGGTACGCCGTACGCCTCAGCGGCATCACCCATCTCGCACTCACCAAGCTTGACGTCCTCGCCGGCATGCCCACCCTGAAGGTGTGCACCCAGTACAAGGCCGGGCGCCAGGTGCTGGACGAGTTCCCGCTGCTGCAGGCCGATTTCCACCACGCCAAGCCGGTGTACGAGAAGCTCCCCGGCTGGACGGAGGACATCCGCGACTGCGAGACGTGGCAGGACCTGCCGCAGGCGGCGCGCGACTACGTGCAGTACATCGCCGAGTTCACCAAGACGCGGGTGAAGTTCATCGCCGTCGGCCCCGGCCGCGACGAGACGATCATCCTGCCGCGCAGCATCGGCCGCGGCGGCGCCGTCTGAGGGCCGGCCGCCACGGAGCGCTGATCTCCACCTGGTTGGCTACCGCCGCCTTCAGCGTGCACCAGAAGTCGATCTGAGACGCCGATTTGGCGACGACGGTCGCCGCCGGTGAGATACTGGCGGCGGAGACCGTCGTCCAGAGACCGGGGGCTTCATGAAGCGCATCCTGCCGCGGCACCTCAAGGCCCGCGCCGCGTGGGCCGGCATCATGGCGCTGAACGAGGTGGACAAGCGCCTCCGCCTGCCGCGCCGCCGGCAACCGACGGCGACTCCCGACCGCCTTCCGCGCTGCGCCGAGACTCGCGGCCTCATGGTGGCGATGCGCGACGGGATACGCCTGAGCACCAACGTGTACCGGCCGGCGGACGAGGATGGCCGGGCGGTCGAGGACCCGCTCCCGGCCATCCTCATCCGCCTTCCGTACGGCAAGGACGAGCCCTACGCGGACATGCCGGCGCACGGCCGCTACTGGGCGCGCAAGGGCTACGTCTGCGTCGTGCAGGACGTCCGCGGCAAGTTCGCCAGCGAGGGCGAGTGGCAGCCCGTACTGAACGAGGCGGACGACGGCTACGACACCATCGACTGGATGGCGACCCAGGCGTGGAGCGACGGGCAGGTCGGCATGGTCGGCGAGTCGTACTTCGCGCTCACGCAGTGGGCGGCGGCCGGCCGCTTCCACCCCGCCCTTCGCTGCATCGCCCCGGGCTGCATGGGCCTCGACCTGTACCGCCTCGTCTACGAGGGCGGCGCGCTCACGCTGGCGACCGCGGGGACCTGGATCTGCGACCAGCTCCACCGCGGCTACATCAACTACCTGCGCTTCGACCCCTGGACGCTCCCCCTCCGCCGGTACGCGGATCACGCCGGCTATCCGAGCGCGCTGTTCGACCAGGCGCTCGCTCACCCCGACCGCGACGAGACCTGGGCGCCGTACGACCTCTCCGAGGTCCTGGACAAGCTCGACATCCCAGCCTACCACTGGACCGGCTGGTACGACTGCTTCCTCACCGCTACCCTCGAGACGTGGAACGGTGTCCAGAGCCGCAACATGTACGACACGGTGCGCGAGAACCAGTGGCTCTGCGTCGGCCCGAACGATCATGAGCTCACGACCGAGAAGACGGGGACGGCGGGACGACACGCGCTCGTGGACCAGGGCATCACCAACGATCGCATCGTCGCCTTCTTCGACCACTGGCTCCGGCACGAGAGCGACGGCTTTGGGACGACTCCGCGGGTGCGCTGCTACGTCACGGGCGCCGGCCGCTGGCGCGAGGCGGACGCGTGGCCTCTGCCCGGCACGCGGTTCACGAAGTACTACCTCCGCGCCGGTGACGCGGGCGGTGAGGCGTCTCCGGGCCGGCTCTCGCCTGTCGCGCCCGGCGCCGAGTCTCCGGACGAGTTCACCTACAACCCTGTGCGGCCCGTCGACCACTGGGTGGGCAGACCCGTCTGGTCGGCCGCCGGGAACCTCGAGGACAGGCGTCAGATCGTCGCCCGGCCTGACGTGCTCGGCTACGTGACGCCCCCTCTCGCCGAGCCGCTCGAGATCGTCGGCCCACTCGCAGTGACGCTGTACGTCTCCACCTCGGCGCCGGACACCGACTTCACGGTGGCGCTCGTCGACATCTGGCCCGACGGCTACGCCCAGCTGGTCCAGGAGGGCATCCGCCGGCTTCGGTACCGCGAGGGCGACGGCGAGCACGCCGGCAAGCCTGCGGCCCCCGGCGCCGTGTACGAAGTGCTCGTCGGCATGGCGGCGACGGGCTACGAGTTCGCCGCCGGCCACCGTGTCGGCGTCGAGATCTCGAGCAGCGCCTTCGACCGCTGGGACAGGAACCTGAACACCGGTCATCCGCAGGCCCGCGACGCGGAGATCGCCCTCGCGCACCAGACCGTCCACCACGACGCCGAGCGGCCCAGCCACCTCGTGCTGCCGCTCGTCCCGGATGAGCCTCAGAGCGCCGGGTAGACCTCTACCTCGCAGATGCGGTTGAGTGAGTCGCGCGTCGTGCCCGAGCACTCGATCCGGACCCAGCGAGCGGCCCGCGCAGCGAAGGTCAGCGTCTCGTAGCCCGCGGCCTCCCCGCTCGTCATCGTCCGGCGGGCAAGACGCCAGTGCCGGCCGTCCGGCGAGACGAGGATGCGCAGGACGGCGGCGCGGTCGCAGCCGCGATAGAGCGCGACGCGGACAGCGCCGACCTTCGGCGCTCCCCTCAGGCGAAGGTCGAGCGCCTGACGGCCGCGGCTGGCCCATCTCGTCGAGAGATCGCCGTCGACGGCTGCTGCGGCATCCCCCCTGCTCGCGCGGGCTCTGACGAGCGGCAGCGGCCCGGCATCGGGCGCCAGCCGCCGCAAGCGCAGGAGCGCCTCCAGAAAGAATGCGTCGCCGAACGCCAGACCGCGATCGGTGATCCCGGCGCTCCGGAGGTAGGTGCCGTGGAGCAGCACCGAGGGGGAGGTGCGACGAGAGACGTAAGCCGGTGACATCAGTGATTCGAGGATCGCCTTCGCCGCGGCCGCGTACCCACTCCGGCGCTCGGAGTCCGGATCGACGAGCGCGAGGTCGACGAGCCCGGATGCGGCGATGGCCGCGGCCGACGAATCGCGCGGCGCATCCGGTATCGCGGGGTCGCCGAAATCCCAGTAGGGCACCAGATCGGCCGGCAGATGAGCGAGGTACCAATCCGACACGGCGCGCGCCGCGCTGAGGAACTCCGGATCCCCGGTCTCCCGGTACGCCGCGGCGAACCCGAGGATCGCCCACGCCTGGCCACGAGCCCAGGTCGACTCGTCGTCGTATCCGGATGCCTGACCCCGCCGGAGCACGGCGCCGGTCTCAGCGTCGTAGTAGACGATGTGATAGGTGCTGCCGTCCGGCCGCACGAAGTCGCGGGCTGTGGTCAGGGCGTGTCGCCGCGCCTTCTCGGCGAGGGCGGGAGGCCCGCCGTTCGCGGCGGCCCACCACAGCAGCTGCGGCTTCATCAGGCTGTCGATGATCACGTTGAAATCGCCCTTCGGCCGCGAGAGCATCGCCCCCACCTCCGGGTCGAAGCGCTGCGCCACGCTCCTGGCCGCTCGGTACGCCCTTGGCGCGAAAACGGTCGTCGCCGGTGAGCTTGTACGCACGTGCGCAGGTGGGGAAGTGGAGCGCCCCGACATTCAGAGAGGCAGGAGTGATCGCCGTCGCTTCGATGGACGCCTGACGGGCGATGGCTTTGTCGCGCCACCAGGGCCTGCCGGTCGCCTGGTAGCACGACCAGAGCCCCCCGGGAACGTAGCCGGCGGCCCAGCCGGCCGGCCCCGTATACTTCCACGCGTTCCCGACCGTGTAGTAGGCGAAGCGTCGTGCCCTCGTGCCGCGCTCGGTTGCGGCGAGATGACCACGGGCGCGCGCCTCGGCCGCGCGGATCTGGGCCGAGAACGACGCGTCGCCGGCCGCGGCCACAGGGGGCGCGACGAGACCGGCGATCGCCACGGCGAGACCGGCGGCGACGGTCACCGCGAGCGCCCGCGCGGTCGCGCTCGCCCCGCGCGCCCGCGGCGCCGCACTCGACGCAGTCCTCGGTGACCGCATACGCGCCCTCCTCCTCTGACGGCTACCACCCGCGCGAGCGCGGTGTGTGCTGCCGCCACCTTCTCTCGTGTCGCGATGGGCGGTCAAGCACTGGTACCACTCGCACCGCCCGCCGCCCTCGCCCTTCCGCCCCCGCCGCCGCACGGGTAGACTTGCGGTCGTCAGGGCGGGCCGGCGGCAGCGCCGCCCGGCTTCACGGCGGATCACCCATCGGAGGTCACATGCGAGTGCTCGTGGTAGGCGGCGGCGGCCGGGAGCACGCCCTCGTCCATTCCTTCGCCCGATCCCCGCTCGCCGACCGGGTCTTCTGCGCCCCCGGCAACGCCGGCACGGCCACCGAAGCCGACAACATCCCGATCGCCGCCGACGACCTGCCCGCGCTGCTCGACTTCGCCAGCCGGGAGCAGGTCGACCTCACCGTCATCGGCCCCGAGGCGCCTCTCGTCGCCGGGCTCACCGACCTCTTCGAGGAGCACGGCCTCGCCGTCTTCGGCCCGAACCGGGCCGCAGCGCAGCTCGAGGGCAGCAAGATCTTCGCCAAGGAGGTCATGCTCGACGGCGGCGTCGCCACCGGCGCCTACCGCCGCCACGAGCGCCTCGAGTCGGCGCTCGTCGACATCGAGACTCGCGAGGACTACCCGCTGGTCATCAAGGCCGACGGCCTTGCCGCCGGCAAGGGCGTGCTCATCTGCCGAGACAAGGACGAGGCGCGGGCGGCGGTCGAGAGCTGCTTCGTCACGCGCGAGTTCGGCGCCGCCGGCGACGTGCTCATCACCGAGGAGCACCTGACCGGCTCCGAGGTCTCGCTGCTCGTGCTCTGCGACGGCACGGACGCCGTGCCTCTGGCGCCCGCGCAGGACTATAAGCGTATCTACGCCGGCGACCAGGGCCCGAACACCGGCGGCATGGGCAGCTACTGTCCCGTGCCCGGATTCGAGCAGAAGGCCATCGACGCCGCGATGGAACATGTCGTGGAGCCGGTCGTGGCCGCGCTCCGCAAGCGCGCCATCACCTACCGGGGCGTGCTCTATGCCGGTCTGATCGTCACCGACGACGGCGTCAAAGTGCTCGAGTTCAACTGCCGCTTCGGCGACCCCGAGACGCAGGCCGTGCTCCCCCGCCTCGACTCCGACCTGCTCGAGCTGTGCGCCGCGGCGGCGAACGGAGAGCTCGCCGGCGCCAAGGCGATCTGGAAGCCCCAGGACTGCGTCACCGTCGTCATGGCCTCGGCCGGCTACCCGGCGAGCAGCCACAGGGGCGACGTCATCAGCGGCCTTGCGGACGCCGCAGCCCTCGATGACGTCAGTGTGTACCACGCCGGCACGGCGCTGCGGGACGGTGACGTCGTGACCGCCGGCGGGCGAGTCCTCGCGGTGAGCGCGCTCGGCGACGGCTTTGCCGCCGCGCGAGAGCGCGCCTACGACGGCGTTGCGAAGATCCGTTTCGAGGGCCAGCAGACGCGCCCCGACATCGCCGAGCGCGCCGTCAGGGCACGGGCCGGCGAGATCGAACTGTTCCCCACGAGCCTTGACCTCACGTAAGGAGATCCACATGCAGCCTCGCTCCGCACGCCGCCTGCCTCTGCCCGTCCTGTGCGTGCTGGTGCTCTGCCTCGCCCTCGCCGCCGCCCTTGCGGGTTGCGGAGGAGACTCGTCCTCCTCGACGGAGGACGCCGCCGAGAGTCCCTTCGCCGGGATCTGGGAGCCGGCCGACGCCTCCTTCGACATCACCTGGGGGGAGGACGGGCGTTCGTACTCCATCTCGTCCGGGGGCAGCGGCGGCGGCCTCGAGGTGGCCGCAGGCGACGCCGGGCTCACGGTGACCCTCGTCGGCAAGAGCGGGGAGCGCAGCGACGCGCTGCCCGCCACCGTCGACGGCAAGACACTGAGCTTCGCGATCCCGATCAGCGAGGACATGCCGACGCCAACGACCCTGACATTCACCGGCGAGGGCCTCGCGGACCTGTCCTTCGAGGACCAGGACAGCGCGTGGGGCTTCCGGAAGACCGACGCGATCACGCTGGACGACTGAGTGAGCGGCGCGGGCGCGCTGCGCCGCCGCGCCGCCGGCAAAGGAGACATGACGTGGAAGAGACCCGGACTGAGGTCGAGACCCTCCTCCAGGGAATCGAGATGGAGCCCGTGCTCGTCGGCATCGTGATGGGCAGCGAGAGCGACCGAGAGGTCATGGAGAAAGCGTGCGCCGAGCTCGACGAGCGCAAGATCAAGTACGAGATCAACGTGCTGTCGGCGCACCGCGACCCGGACAAGGTCTCGCACTACGCGCGCACGGCGCAGAGTCGCGGGCTCAAGGTGCTGATCGGCGGCGCCGGCAAGGCGGCAGCCCTGCCCGGCGTCCTCGCGGCCTACACGAACCTGCCGGTGATCGGTGTGCCGATCAAGACCAGCGATCTCGGGGGACTCGACTCGCTGCTCAGTATCGTGCAGATGCCTCCCGGCGTCCCCGTCGCGTGCGTCGCCATCAACGGCGCCCGCAACGCGGCGATCCTGGCGGCGAAGATCCTCGACGTCTAGCCACGCTCGAGGTCGGTCCGGCCCGCCGCGGGGAACACTACGGGTATGGCACGACATCCCGTAGCATCGACCCGGGCGCCTAGCCCCGCCGGTCCGGCCTCTGCCGGCGTCTCGGCCGGGCGCCTCGTCTTCATCTCGGCGCAACTGCCGCTCGACGAACGCGGCGAGCCGGTGGGCGGCTCGGCCGCCGACCAGGTCGGCCGCGCCTTGGACAACCTCGCCCATCAGCTGCGCTCGACAGGCCTCTCGGTCGACGACGTCGTGAGCCTCGAGGTGCACCTGGTGGACCCCGAGGACCAGACCGCCGTCGACGCGGCGCTGGCCGCACGGTTCACCGCGCCGTATCCCGCGCGCAGCGTCACCGGTGTACCATGGTTGCCCGGCGAGTCACGACTCCAGATCGCTGCCGTCGCGCAACGCTACTGAGAGGCCACGTGCCCAAGGATCACAGGCCGCCGAGCCCCAGGACGATATCGGCGTTCATCTACCTTGCGGTGCTCGCCATCGCGATAATCCTCGCCTACGTGGCCGTTCGCTCGCTCTTCAGCTGAGCCGAGCGGCCGGGAAGGAAGCCTCATCATGGAGAAGCAAGTGTTCGCAGCGCCGGACGGCGCCCCTGCAGTGGGGCCGTACTCTCCGGCCGTCGGGGCCGGCGAGTTCGTCTTCCTCTCCGGGCACCTCGCCTTGGACACCGATGGCAAGATCTGCGGGTACACACCCAAGGACCAGGCGCGCAAAGCGCTGGAGAACCTCCGTGCGACCCTCGCCGCCGCCGGCCTCACCCTCAACGACGTCGTCAAGACGACCATCTTCCTCAGGAATATGGATGAGTTCGGCGCCGTGAACGAGGTGTACGGGGAGTTCTTCAGCCAGCCCTACCCGGCGCGATCGACGGTCGAGGTCGCGCGCCTCCCCAAGGACATGCACGTCGAGATCGAGGCGGTAGCGCATCGTGGCTGAGCGACGCCGGCGTGGGCGACGCTCTGCCTTTGCCGTCCTCCTGGCGCTCGGGTTCCTGGTCGGCGCCGCCGTACTCGGCGCGGCGGCGCTCGGCGGCTGAGGCGACGCCGCGGACCCGCTGGCCGGCTACTGGACCGACGGAGACGCGACGCCGGAGGCGCACGTCCACATCAGCGAGGACGGAGGCGTGTACACGGCACGGGCCAACCCCGACACGCCGCTCGGCGGCGCCGTCCTCGACGGTGAAGACCTGGTGATCGAGACCCACGCCGCGACCATGCGCTTCGCGCCGGACGGAGCGGACGGGCTGACGCTCGACCTCGAGGCCCCGCTCTGACGGAGGAGCGAGTGACAGGGCTCGAGCGTGTCGACGAGACGGCGTGCGCCGACGCGGCGGTCGCCGACGGCGACGGCGCCGACTTCACCCTCGTCGGCCACCTCTCCGACGGCGGCACGGCGACCGGAGAGTAGTGCTCAGCCGCGCTTCTGCCGGTCGATCTCGCGCTGGATCTCCTCTTCGCTGATCACGCGGCCCTCGCGACCGTAGGCATCCCAGGCGTTGAAGGCGACTCCGATGCCCCAGCCGGCGATGACCCATATCGGCCAGAAGTACCCGTGCCCGGTCAGGTACCAGAGGAGAACGAGGAAGGCGTTGACGATGCAGTAGGCGACGACGTGCCCCCAGAAGTCACGCTTCTTCTTGATGGTCTTGATCGCCTGTTCGCGATGCTCCTCGTCGGTTGCCATGCCATCCTCCTCGCGGTCGCCGGTGAGCCCGGTGCGATTGTATCCGAACGCCCGGCAGCTGAGGTGACGCCTGGAGCGGGTCTCTCCCTCAACCCGAGGGCCTTCGCGACCGCACCACCAGTGCGAGAAACACCAGCGCCAGCGCCAGGATCACCACGAAGAGCGCCAGATACGCCGGCTGGCCCTCCTGGACGAAGTACCCCGGACTCACGATGGCCGTGTACAGCAGCATCCCGGTAGCGACGCAGTACAGCCACCACGCCCAACCGGCACGACGCAGGAGCCCCAGCCCCGCGACGACGAGCAGCAGGGCCGTCGTGCCCTCGGCGGCGAGATGAAAGCCGAGTTCGACGGGCCGGGTCTCGACCTCCGCGACACCACCACCCACCAGCGAAAGCGTCCACTGCGCCACCATGCCGGCGCCGACGAGCAAGGCGAACACCGCCGGCCACACGTCTCTCCTCACGCTGAGCTCCTTTCACCTGACGACGGACCGGCTCTCATCCGCCAGGCTCGTACTGTACAGGCGGACGGGACGTCCGGCCACAGTGTCGAGGCGGTGTGAGAGAATCGCCGGTGCACAGAGGGGCCGGGTCGGCGCGCCGACCCGGCCCGACCCGACCTCGTCCGGCGGAGGGCCCTCGATGATCGACCGCTACACGCTCCCAGAGATGGACGCCATCTGGACCGAAGAAGCCAAGATGCAGGCCTGGCTCGATGTCGAGATCGCCGCCGTCAAGGCCTGGCACAAGCTCGGCAAGGTACCCGCCGAGGCCGTTCGGGAGATCGAGGCGAAGGCCGCCTTCGATGTCGCGCGCGTCGCCGAGATCGAGGCGACGACGAACCACGACGTCATCGCCTTTCTCACCAACGTCGCCGAACACGTCGGCGACGCGAGCAAGTACGTCCACTACGGCATGACCAGCAGCGACATGCTCGACACCGCGCTGGCGCTGCAGATCAAGCGCGCCGGCCTGCTCCTCGAGCGCGACCTCGTCACGCTGGGCGAGACGCTCAAGCGGCGCGCCTTCGAGTTCCGCGACACGGTGCAGGTGGGGCGCACCCACGGCGTCCACGCCGAGCCCATCACCTTCGGCATGAAGCTCGGCATGTGGGCCTTCGAGGTCAGCCGCAACCTCAAGCGCATGCGCATGGTCACCGTGAACGCCGCGGTCGGCAAGATCAGCGGAGCCGTGGGCGCCTACAACAACATCGACCCTCGGGTCGAGGATCTGGTCTGCGAGGAGCTCGGGCTCGGCCGCGAGCCGATCAGCAACCAGGTGGTACAACGCGACCGGCACGCCGCCTTCCTCAGCGCCGTGGCGATCATCGGCTCGAGCGTCGAGAAGTTCGCGACCGAGGTGCGCCACCTGCAGCGCAGCGAGGTCCGTGAGGCCGAGGAGGCGTTCGGGAAGGGACAGAAGGGCTCGTCGGCGATGCCCCACAAGCGCAACCCGATCCTCAGCGAGCGCATGGCCGGCTGCGCCCGCGTGCTTCGCGGCAACGCCGTCGTCGGCATGGAGAACATGGCGCTGTGGCACGAGCGCGACATCAGCCACAGCTCCGCCGAGCGCATCGTGCTGCCCGACAGCTGCATCCTCCTCGACTACATGCTGCAGAACTTCACGAAGCTCGTCGTCGGCCTCGTCGTGGACGAGGAGCGAATGCTGGCGAACCTGAGCCAGAGCTACCGCCTCGTGTTCAGCGGGGCGGTCCTGCTGGCTTTGGTGGACAAGGGCATGCAGCGCGACGACGCCTACCGCGTCGTCCAGGACTCTGCCATGCACGCCTGGCGTGAGGGCGTCGACTTCGGCATGCTCATCAAGCAGAACGACGAGGCGATGGCGGTCATGAGCTCCGCAGACGTGGAAGCCGCGATGGATCCGGATCAGTACACGGCGGGGCGCGACGTGATCTTCGCCCGGCTGGACAAGCTCGAGTTCTGAGGAGAAGACGATGAGCGACTGCCCGAGCTGCGGCGCCGCGCTCAAGCAGGGCGATTGGACGTGCGGCCGCTGCGGCGCGCCCGTCGCCGGCGCGACGCAAGGCGGGGGCGGCGGCGCAGGCGCTCCGCCCGGCTCCTACGACCTCGCGCCGGAGTACCGGCCGCAGCCGGCGACCGCCGCGTCCTCGTCCTCCGGCTCATCGGGCGCCGTCCGCCTCGTCGTCATCGGCGCCATCATCGCCGTCGTCGCCATCGTCGCGGTGTGGTTCTTCGTCCTCCGTGGCGGCCCCTCGACGAGCGGTGACGAGTTTCTCGGCGCCTGGAGCGCCACCGGCAGCGGCATCGGCACCGTCCTCGTGACGCGCCCCGGGGACACGTTCAGCGTCACGCTGACGGGCTCTCAGCCCGAGCAGAAGGCGACCGTCCCCGCCCACATCGACGGAGACGAACTGGTGATCACGGTCGACGACTTCGCCACCATGGCCGGCGAGGGCAACGCCGAGCGCTTCAAGGACGCGCTGAAGGCGCTCGCCGGCGACTTCTCGATCGTGTTCTCGAGCATCGACGCGACGCACCTCGAGATGCGGATCGAGGGGACGAGCGTCTCCGGGCAGGAGGCGGACACCACGGCCACGCTGGTCAAAGCGACGCCGTGAACGGGCCGAGCCGCATCCGGGCCGCGACGCGTGGCGACCTCCCTGAGGTCCTCGACCTCCTCGTCGCCTGCGACATCGCCGAGATCGGCGAGCCCGACAGCACGATGGAGGACCTCGAGAACGACTGGTCGATGGACGGCTTCGACCCGGGCCGCGACGCGTGGGTGGCCGAGGGACCCGGCGGCCGGCTGGTGGGCTACGCGTACGCGGGCGACCAGTACCGCACCGGCGAGCTCGAGGCCGACCTGTGGGTGCACCCCGGGCACCACGAGGAAGGTCTTGCCGACCGCCTGCTCGGTCTCGCCGAGCGGCGCGCCGCGGAGCTGGCCGACGCGAGTGGCTACGGCGACGCTTCGCTCGACGTCTTCTGCATCACCGTCGGCGACGCCAAACGCGACCTGCTGCGCAGGCATGGGTACCGCGTCGCCCGTACCGTCTTCCGCATGACCGCGGACCTCACGTCAGGCCCGCCGTCTCTGCCGGTCCCGGCCGGCATCGAGATCCGCGCGTTCCGCGCGGACGCCGACCGGCGGGTCATGTACGAGACGATGAACGCCGCGTTCACCGACCACTTCCGGCACAGCGAGGAGCCGTTCGACTCCTGGCGCGCGCGGCTCCTGGGCCACGCCGACTTCGATCCGCGGCTATGGTGGCTCGCGTGGGACGGTGACGAACCCGTCGGAGCCCTCATCGCCTACGATCACGGAGACCTGGGCTGGATCAAGGGCCTGGGGGTGCGGCGCGAGTGGCGCCGCCGCGGTCTGGGCGGCGCGATGCTCACGCACGCCTTCGCCGAGTTCGCGCGGCGCGGGCAGACGCGCATCGATCTCGGCGTCGACGCCGAAGGCGAGACGCACCCGCTGCGGGTCTACGAGCGCGCGGGGATGCAGATCAGCTCGGCGTACGAGCTCTACTCGAAGAGCCTTTCGTCCTGAGCCCGCCCGGGCCGGTCCCGTAACGCGGTTGGCCCGCGCCGCAAGCGGGCAAGACGCCGGCACACAGCGGACCAAAGGAGCGCCCATGCGAAGGATCCTTGCGGCCACTCTCGTCACGTGCGCCCTCGTACTCGGCGTCGCGGCGTGCGGCGGCGACGACGGTGGCGGCGCCGAGGCGGAGAGCCCGGCGGCGACCACACCCGCCGCGGCCGAGTCTCCTGCCGGCACGGCCGACGGCGCCTCCGTCTTCGCCGGCAACTGCGCCGGCTGCCACGGCTCCGACGGAGGCGGTGGAAGCGCCCCGGCCATCCGCGGCGAGGACGACCTCGCCGACTATCACGGACCAGGTGGAGAACGGCGGCGGCTCCATGCCGGCCTTCTCGGGACAACTGACGACAGCGGAGATCGAAGCGGTCGCCGTCTACGTTGCCACGGAGCTCAGGTAGGCGCTGCTGTATCATCCGGGCGATGAGCACCGTCCACGCCAGCGCTCCGCGCCCGATTCGCCCGGCCCGCCCGGATCTCGACGCCGGCGTCGAGGTGCCGGGCTCCAAGAGCATCACCAACCGGGCGCTTCTGCTCGCCGCCCTCGCAGACGGAGAGTCCGTGCTGCGCGGCATCCTCGCCGCCGACGACACGCTGGCCTTCGCCGGCGGGCTCCGCGACCTCGGCTTCTCCGTCGCCGAAGCCCACGGCGCCTGGCATGTCGCCGGCGGCGCGGGGAGCATCCCCGCGCGCGACGCGGACGTCTACTGCGCCGAGGCGGGTACGGCGGCGCGCTTCCTCCTCGCGGCGGCCGCCGGCGGCGGCGGCGCCTACCGGTTCGACGCGGCGCCGCAGCTCAGGCGCCGCCCCCTGGCGCCGCTCCTCGGCGCGCTCCGCGCCCAGGGCGCCCTCATCGAGCCGGCCGGCGCCGAAGCCCTCCCGCTCACGCTTCACGCGCGCGGGTTGGCGGGCGGTAAGCTGTGTCTGCCCGGCGACACTTCCAGCCAGTTCGTCTCGGCGCTGCTGATGGCCGCACCCCTGGCTCGCACCTCGCTCGAGCTCACGGTCGAAGGACTCGTCAGCCGCCCCTACGTCGACATGACGGTGGCGATGATGGCCGACTTCGGCGTCGCCGTCTCCGGCGAGGGACACCAGCGCTTCGTCGTGCCGCCGGCCATGTATCGAGGGCGCGATTACATCGTGGAGCCCGACGCGTCCACTGCGTCGTACTTCTTCGCCGCGGCAGCCCTGTGCGGGCGAGTGCTCGTCCGCGGATTGCATCGCGACCGCTGCCTGCAGGGCGACATCCGTTTTCTGGACGTCCTCGAGGCGATGGGCTGCGCGGTCGTCGACGAGCCTGCAGGCGTTCGCGTCACCGGCCCCGGCTCCCTCTCCGGCATCACAGTGGACATGAGCGACATCTCCGACACGTTCATGACCCTCGCTGCGATCGCCCCATTGGCCACCTCGCCGGTCACGATCACGGGCATCGGCAACGTCCGCCTCAAGGAGTCCGACCGCATCAAGGCCGTGGAAGACAATCTGCGCCGCCTGGGCGTGCGCGCCGAATCAGGCACGGATTTCGTCCGCATCCACCCGGGCGCCCCCTCGGGGGGTCGTGTCGACCCGCACGGCGACCACCGTATCGCCATGGCGTTCTCCGTCCTCGGCCTGCGCGTCCCCGGAATCGTCGTTGAGGACCCGGATTGCGTCACCAAGACGTGCCCCACGTTCTTCGACCTTTGGAAGTCACTCGAACAGGGAAGTTCATGAACTGGGCAAATACAGGAGAGGCACCACTACTCGGTAGTCACCACGGCGCGGAGGGCGAGCATGGACGATGAGACAACGGGCAGACTGCCCGACGACACCGACGTGACCCGGGTGGTGCCCCCCGCAGACGAGGGCGCGACACAGGTACTGAGCGGCGACAGCACGGACGCCACCCGCGTGATGCCGGCGGCGGGCGGCGCGAAGCCTCCGCCGCCGCCGATGCAACCGACCCTCATGATGAGCCGGCCGCAGAGTTCCGGATCGGGCATGCCCTGGTGGGTGTGGGTCATCGTCGCCCTGATCGCCGTGATCGCCGTGGCCGCCGTCTGGTTCTTCTACCTGCGGCCCACCGACTCGGCCACCGGAGACGAGTTCATCGGCACCTGGTCACCCGCGGCGATGACCGGCGGAGGGCTCGTCATCACCCGCACCGGCAACGACCAGTTCCGGATCAAGCAGTTCGACGACCAACTCAAGCCGGCCGGGTCCGCGGTCGCCGACCTCGTCGACGGAAAGCTCGAGACGACCGTCGACGCCGCCGCCCTCGACATCCAGGGCGCGACCGGGAAGGTGGCGGCGACGCTCACGCACGAGACCGCAAGCGACCGGCTCTCGCTTCGCTTCACCTCGGGAGACCTCAAGACGGACCCCGTCGTCTTCGTGCGCGCCGACGTGCTCCTGCCGACCAGCCCGTCGCCCTCTCCCACGCCGTCGCCCAGCCCGACGCCCACGCTCACGCCGACGCAGACCGCGAGCCCCAGTCCAAGCGTCTCGCCGTCGGCGGACCAGCAGGTGATCGACGGCATCGCCAAGCTGCAGATCGGCATCGTCACCTGGGCGACGAACAACAACAACCTGTACCCGGCGGCGCAGGACGTCGTGAGCGGCGGTGGCGTCGCGCAGTACGTCGATCCCTGGCCGGTGAACCCGTTCACGAGCCAGCCCATGGCGCCGGGCACATCCCCGGGTGGGTATGTGTACGAGCAGCTGAACGGGGGGCAGAGCTACAAGCTGACCGGCTACCTGAGCAACGGCCTGACCTACACCGTGCCGTGAGCCGGCCCCAGCCCCCAGCCGTCTACGAACCGGCCTGAGCGAGCGGAGAGACAGCCCCGGCGGGCGGCGCAGAAAACGCGCCGCCCGCCGGGGCTGTAGACTTTCACGACGACACACGAGCCCACCGGCCCGCAACGCCGACGGATCGGCGGCACCGCGGCGTCTAATCTCTCAGCAGCCCCACAGCCTACGGCACGGGGCAGGGATGCGAGCGAGTGACCTACGACCTTGCAGAACGCGAAGTAGACGAACGGACCGTGACCGCCGCGAGGCGCGGCGACGACGAGGCCTTCGTGCGCATGCTCAAGCACTACGACAGCCGGTTGCGCGCCCTCGCCTTCAGGATGCTCCGCGACCCCGGCCTCATGGACGACGCCCTCCAGGACGCGTCCATCAAGGCCTACCAGGCGCTGCCCCGGTTCCGCGGCGAGAGCGAGGTCGGTACGTGGCTGTACCGCATCACGTACACCACGTGTCTCGACTACTTGCGCCGTGAGCGCCGCTTCCAGCTGCTCACGGCCGACGAGCTGTGCGCCGACTGCGCCTGCGACGACCCGTGCGACCTCGTCACGCGCTGGGCCGACCTCGAGGACGCGCTGGACCGGCTCCCGGTCGAGCAGCGCGTCCTTGTCATCCTGGTCCACCAGTACGGCTACGACTACCGCACCGCCTCCGAGGTGACGGGAGTGCCCGAGGGCACCGTCTCCTCGCGTCTGGCAGCCGCACGCGCGCGGCTGCGCACGCTGCTCACCGAGCCGGCGTACACGCGGGAGCAGATCTCATGAGCCGCTGGAACGACGATCTCGGGCGCGAGCTGCGCGAATCTCCCATCCCGCCGCACCGGCCGGATCACTTCGAGCGCACCCGCGAGCGCATCCGCACGACGCCCGGCAGCGGCGGCGGGCGGCGGCGGCCGCAACGGCCGCCCAAGCGACTGCGGTGGCGCACGCCCCCCGCGGCCAGCCGCCTGGTCCGCATCACCGCCGCCGCAGCGACCGCGGCAGCCGTCGTCGCGGCCGTCGCCGTCAGCTGGTCCGGCATCCCCGGCCTCGGCGGCTCGGCTCCCGATGCGGCGACCGCCGACACCGTACTCACCGAGGTACAGCAGGCGCTCTCTCGTCTGGACAGCATCCGCGGCGACGTGATCGAGTACGGCACCGTGCGCGGACGGCCCTTCGAGCGCAACGCCGGATCGTTCAACTTCACGTCGCGCGGCGACTACAAGATCGTCCACGACGGCCAGGACGTCACCTACACCTACGACGCCCGGGGCCGGGTCGCACGACGGTACGTGTACCACGACGGTCGCATCCTGTGCTCCGAGATGGCCCTGGACCTGCCGGACGCGGGACCCTTCTTCAGCCCGTGGATGGGCGCCTCGCAGGTCCTCGACCGCAGCATCGCGGCCTACGCGCGCGCGGTCATCGCCGAGCTCGACCCCGATGTGCCGGTCCGGCCGGTCACCTATGAAGAGCGCACGGCGTGGTCGATCACCGTCCCCGAGCCCCTGGTCGGCGGCAGCGCCGACGGATCGGCCCACATCGTCGTCGACGCGGAGTCCGGGTACCCGCTGCTGGTCGAGCACTGGAGCGCCGACGGGGATGTCAGCGGCACGCGCATCGAGAACGTGTTCGTCGGCGGCGACGTACCGCGCGGCGTCTTCACGCTGGCCGGCCACGTCGACCACGGGCTCATCCCCGTGAGCAAGCACTTCCGCCGCATGAGCCTGCGCGCGGCGGCTCGCCTCGGGCGTCAACTGGCTCCGGACGAGGAGTCGACAGGGGTCCTCCGCGGCAGGCCGAGCGCGAGGACGGCCTTCACCCCCCTCACGACCTCGTGGGTTCCCGACGGCTACCGGCTGAGTGGGGTCACCGGGGCCGTCAACGGAGCCTTCAGCGGCGTCGACCAGACGGTCGCTGCCGGCGAGGTCGACTCACTCACGGTGGTCCTGACCTACCGGCGCGGCTTCGACCGCTTCTGTATCGTCAGCCGCTGGCGTCACGACAACCCGCCCGGCTCCGACGATCCCTTCGACGAGAACTCGATGGCCCTTACCGAATCCACGCCGGTGCCCGTCACCTACGGCAGCCTGCGCGGCGAGGTGGCGCAGCTGGTCCTGGGCCTGCCGGACTGGCCGCACCTCTACGTCTGCACGGGCGTCGACGACCGCATGACCGTCGGCATCGCCGGCGACCTCACCCGCAACGAGCTGACCCGGATCGCCGATTCGCTTCACCCGATCCCGGACTGAGCATGCGCGCCGTCCGCTTCCACGAGTTCGGCCAGCCGGACGTCCTCAGACTCGAAGAGGTGCCGGAGCCGGAGCCGGTCGAGGGCGAGGTCCTCGTTCGCATCCAGGCCGCGGGCGTGAATCCCGTCGACACCTACGTGAGGGCGGGCGACTATGTGGAGCTGCCCGCCCTTCCCTGCACGCCGGGGTCCGATGGGGCCGGGTTCCGTTCCGATACCGGCGAGCGGGTCTACGTGTCCGGTTCGCTCAGCGGGACCTACGCCGACTACGCGCTGTGCCGGCGCGGCGACGTGCACGCCCTGCCCGACGAGCTCTCGTTCGCGCAGGGCGCGGCCCTCGGCACGCCCTACGTGACGGCCCACCGGGCACTGGTCCAGCGCGCCGCGGGCGTGCGCGGCGAGCGCGTGCTGGTCCACGGCGCCAGCGGCGGGGTCGGCATGGCGGCCGTCCAGTTCGCCCTTGCCACAGGCCTCGATGTCACCGCGACCGCGGGGAGCGAGGCGGGCAGCGACCTCGTCGCGGCGCTGGGCGCCGTGCGCGTGCTCGACCACCGCGACCCCGCACACCTCGAGGCGGCGGTAGCCGTCGCCGGCGGCCGGGGGTTCGACGTCGTCATCGAACTCCTGGCGAACGCGAACCTGGGCGGCGATCTCAAGGCCCTCGCACCGCGCGGCCGCGTCGTAGTCGTGGGCAGCCGTGGCAGCGTGGAGATCGATGCGCGCGACCTGATGAACGCCGACGGCGCCGTCCTCGGGATGCGCCTGCCCAACGCGACCGCCGAGGAGACGGCCGCGGCTCACGCAGCGATAGCCGAGGGCATGCGCTACGGCTGGCTGCGCCCGGTCGTGGGCCGCGAACTGCCGCTTGCGGAGGCTGCGCGCGCCCACAGCATCCTCATGGAGCGTCCCGCGCTCGGCAAGCTCGTGCTGGTCCCATAGTGGGACGGCCCGCGTGACCAGCCGCTCGCCCGTCGCCTGCCGTCGCGAGTACGTCCCTCCTGCCCATCCCTTCCTCTCACGAGACGCCACGCTCGCCACGAGCCGTGCAGGACGCCTTCACCTCAAAGGAGCTTGACATGACCGACTACCGCGCCCGCAGCATGTGGCTCGACGGTGTGCCCGGCGTGCTGACGCCGCGTCCCTCACTGCCCGGGCCGCTCGCCGTGGACGTCGCGGTCGTCGGCGGCGGATTCACCGGCCTCTGGACCGCCTACTACCTCAAGAAGGCCGATCCCCACCTGCGCGTCGCGGTACTCGAGCGCGAGATCGCCGGATTCGGCGCGTCCGGGCGCAACGGCGGCTGGTGCCACACGACGTTCCCCGGGTCTCGCGAAGCAGCCGCCAAGACGCACGGTCGCCAAGCTGTCGTCGATCAGCAGCGCGCACTGCACGCGACGGTGACCGAGATAGCGCGCGTCGTGGCCGACGAGGCGATCGACGCGCGCTTCCACATCGGCGGGCAGCTGGACCTGGCCACGACCCCCGTCCAACTGCTGCGCGCCCGGGATGCTCTCGACTACGAGCGCAGCTGGGGATTCGGGGAGGACGACTACGCCATGCTCGGCGCCGCCGAGATGCGGGAGCGCATCAGAGTGGCCGGGTGCCTCGGCGCCGTCTACACGCCGCATGGCGCCGCCGTCGACCCGGCCCGCCTCGCGCGCGGCCTGGCCGACGTGGTGGAGCGCCTCGGGGTGCCGATCTACGAGCGCACCCCGGTGACGCGCATCGAACCCCACCTCGCCGCGACCGCGTCCGGCGACGTCCGCGCCGACGTCGTCGTGCGCGCCACCGAAGCGTTCACACCAGAGTTGCCCGGCTACGAGCGCGCCGTGGTGCCGATCTACTCCTTGATGATCGGCACCGAACCGCTCCCGGACTCCTTCTGGGACGAGGTCGGATGGAGCGACCACGAGGTGTTCGGCGACTTCCGCTTCCTCATCTTCTACGCGATGCACACCGACGATGGTCGCATCGCCATCGGCGGCCGTGGCGCACCGTACCATTTCGGCTCGCGGCTG
The DNA here is from genome assembly GCA_963709345.1 of uncultured Actinomycetes bacterium. Taxonomy (GTDB): domain Bacteria; phylum Actinomycetota; class Thermoleophilia; order UBA2241; family UBA2241; genus CAIXSE01. The sequence goes on along the minus strand of CAVPVX010000006.1, from coordinate 42,693 downwards.
AGCGAGCGCTACGAGCGCGTGACGAAGGTGCAGGACCACCTCCGGCGCCTTCTCGGCGAGCTGTTCCCCACCATCGGCGACGCCCGGGTGACGCACCACTGGGGCGGCGCGATCGCCGCGTCGCGAGACTGGTACAGCTCCGTCGGCCTGGACCGCCCGAGCGGCATGGCCTGGGCGGGCGCGTATGTCGGCGACGGCGTCTCGACCACCAATCTTGCGGCGCGCACGCTGCGCGACCTCATCCTCGAACACGAGACGGAGTTGACACGGCTGCCCTGGGTCGGCCACCGCTCGAAGCCGTGGGAGCCGGAACCGCTGCGCTGGCTCGGGGTCAACGCCGCTCTCGCGGCGATGGACAGCGCCGACGCCGTGGAGGCGCGCACGGGGAGGCCGAGCAAGCGCGCCGGCTACGTCAAGAGACTGATCGGCGCCTGAGCAGCCCCCGGCAGACGCCGGCGCGGCGCGCCTGCCCGCGGCGCCCCTACTCGAGGTAGTCGGCGGGTGCGCTCGTGTCTTCGGGAACCGGTACGTAGGCCGGAGCCGGCACAGTGGAGGGGCTCGCGCTCGGACTCGCGGATGGAGTCGGCGTCGGCGTCGGCTTGGGCACGCGGAAGCACCCCGGCGCCTTGTTCATGACGTAGCGGAGAAGCCGCCGTGAGTTACCGGCCGTGAGGTGCGAACCGTCGAAGAAGCCGTCGGGGCTGCCGCCGAAGGTCCCGATACGGAGGCAATTGACGACACGGAAATCGTAGTACTTCTGCAACCGCTTGAGATAGTTGACCAGCCAGCTCTGCTTGACGCCCCATCCGACCGACATGAACGCCTTCAGCACTCTCGGATGGTAGGGCATGATGACGATCACGGGCTTGATGTGGCTGACGTTGAGCAGGCGAAGGGTGCGCTCGAAGTACGCCATCGCCCGGGTGTTCTTCGGCACCTTGCGGTTGCCCGCCCTGGCGAGCATGTCGGTGTCGAGATAGTGCGTCAGCGACTGCTGCAGGCTCAGACCCTCTTTGCGCTTGCGGTCGTAGCTGTTCCACCAGAGCATCCCGTCGAAGCCGTAGCGACGGCCGGAGAGCACGTTGCGATTCGGCTGACGCATCGCCCACGCCAGCTTGGCCTTGACGAGCGCCTTGGGAAACGCCTGGGAGAGGCGCTCGTCGTTGAAGAGCCCGGGCGCCATCGGCGCGTCGGCGAGGGTCGTCGCCTGCATGCACCAGACCACTGCAGGGGGCTTGTCCGGATGGCTGTCGATGAGCCAGTCGGTGATGGCCCAGGCGTCCTCAGGCCGGCCGTTGTGGAGAGCGAAGTTGAAGGCCGTGAGTCCGGTGCGGCGCTTGATCGTCGCCGGATCCATGCGCAGCCCTCGTGAACCGCCGTAGACCACGACGCGCGGCACCTTGCGCATCTCCTGCGCCAGATCGCACTTGTAGCTGCGATCCCAGCCGCGACTCTGATACTTCTTGAGTTTCCAGGTCGGGGTGGCGTCGCCCTCGGTGGCGGCCACAGGCAGGGTCACGCCGAGGAGGCAGGCCACGCCCAGCGCCACGAGCACGAGCTTGCCACGCCAGCCGCTGAAGAAGCCCATCGCGTCTCCCCCCACCGAGACCTAGGGTATCAAGCGCCTCTGCCGCCCTCAAGCACGGGGCCACGGGCCGGCCGGCGCCGTCGCGCCGGCCGGCACACGCCCGGCACCCGGTCCCGACGTCACGGCGCCGTAGCAGTCGAGCCGTCCGAAAGGTGCACGGCGAGCGTGAACTCCGCGCCGGCGCCCGGCGTGTAGACGTAGTCGCCCACGCCGTCACCGGCCTTCATCGGCGCCTGCGTCCAGGGATTGACGGGCCACGGGCTGACGAAGCCGCCGAGCGTGGCCTCCGAGGCGTCGGCCGGCGCCTGACCGCTCGAGGCGATGAAGGCCTGGATCCCCGTCTTGATCATCATCAGCTGGACCTTGGCGGCGGCGTCCTTGGCCTGGTCGATCTGGCCGGTGGTCTCGTCCTCAACCGCTTCCTGACACCCGCAGCCGGCGAAGACCCCGGCGGCGAGGAGCATCAGGACGGCGACGAGGGCGATGCTCGTACAACGCTTCATCTTCTTGCCTCCCGTCCATGGACCCGGCAGCGATCCGCAGCCCTTGCGACCACGCGAGCGCTGCCTGCCATCTCCATCGGCAGCATCCGGCGAAGACTGCAGCGCTCCTCAAGACGCCGTCAGATCCCTGCCAGCTCCCGGAACCGCTCCACCGAGCTGATCGGCACACCCAGCAGCTCGGCGATCCGGAACTTGGCCATCATCGCGTTGGGCTCGCCGGGGTGCAGGTTCGAGTGGTCGAGGATCCTCCCCAGACCCCTCTCGCCGCGGATCTGCTCCATCGCGCAGCTGTCGCTGAGGTCGCGGACCGTGCAGCCCAGCTTGCCGGCGACGTACCGCTTCGCCGGCTCGAGGCGCATCCCGCGGGCCATCTGCATGCGCGCGACCAGGTCTCCGGCCGTGCGCATCCCGCCCATGCCCGCGGCGAGCGCGTGGGTGACGTCCATGCCTCTGGAGTCACCCGAGCCCACCTACAACCCGTCGCAGCGCAGCAGATCGACGTGTGCCTTGGCCGCCCGCGACGAGGCGTCCTCGCCCGGGTAGCCGTTGACGGGCACACCGCAGACCCCCTGCCCCACGTTCGGGTGGACCGGGATACGCGCGACATCCATGCAGGGCTTCATCGCGGTGATCGAGTACGCGGCGTTCCAGGCGCAGCTCCTGCCCGTGCGGATGTTGACCGCCGGCCCGAAGATGGTGACGCCGGCGTCCTGGCAAAGCTCGAGCTGCTCCCTCGGCCAGAGGCCGGCGAGTCGCCTGCCATCCCACTCGAGCTCGCCGTGCACGCCGATCACGAACTCGCCGGCCATGCCGACCTCGATACCGGCGTCGGGGTACCTCTCGCGCAGGTGCTTCACGGCGCGCAGCGTGCTGAAGAAGTCGGCGTCGCCGGCGCCGCCGGTGGTGTCGAAGTCCATGCCGTCAGCGCCGGCGTCGAGCATGCCCTCGCCCACATAGATGAAGTCCTTGGTGGCGTGCTCCATGGCCTCTTCCATAGCGGCGCGCGCCCCGGCGATGTCCCCGCGCGGCAACATCTCGAAGAAGTTGCCGGCCGGACCGTCGGGCTTGCTGTAGAAGGCGAGGTTCGGCTGCGCCCCGTACTGCACCGGGGCCGTGCACATGAGCTGGACGTTCTGCATCACCTGCTGCTGGAACGGCAGGATGGTCTTGATCGCCTTGTAGCTGTACTCGATGTGCCAGAGCTCAAGGATGTCCTGGCCGAGGCGCTGCTCGCTCTCGAGCAGGTCGAGCAGGTCGGTGCCGGTCAGCTTGCTACCGCCGCCGTCGCAGCTGAGGACCACCTGGTCGCCGATGTCGACGGCGGTGAACGCCGCCCGCGAGGCATAGATGTCGAGGAGATGGTCGAGTTCGTCCTGGGAGAGCGGCGGCGCCTTGGCCTTGCGCGCCGCCTCCTGCGTTGCCTCCTCGAGGTCGGCGCGCAGCTCGGCGCAGGTCATCTCGACCATGAAGCCGTCGCCCATGCGCGTCGGGATCTTCGCGTTCCCTGCATCCACCGGCATCACCTCCGAATCGAGATCGCGCGCCGGCCGCAGGCCCCGCGGCGCTCGTGCCGAATCGTATCAGGCGGGTGAGCAGCGCGCCCGACGGCTCGCGGCTTGACCGGCCCCCGCCCGGTGGCCACACTTAGCGCGAAGGGAGACGACCCACCATGGTTCGACACGCCTGCGCCATCGCTGCCATCGCCGCGGTCGCCGCGTGCCTGCTCACCGCCGGCGCAGCGCCGGTGCAGGCCGCGTCGTCGAACACGGAGATGCGCGAGAGCATCATGGCCCTGCGAGGTCTCATCGACCGCGCCGGAGCGGCCAAGTACTTCCAGTTTCCCTCGCGCGCCATGGTCCGGCCGGGAGGCCTCGACTCGACGTGGTGGCCACGCGATCCGTGGACGGGAGCTCGACTCACACCGGGGAGCGGCCGCGGTCACTACACGTACACGGTCACGACCAATAGACGGCGATACCGACTGACAGGGTATCTGGATGGCGGGGTCGTCACCGTTCGCGGGGGCATGCCACACTCCATGAAGCTCGCCTACGACCACCGCGGCGAGGAGGGCCTCAACCTCATTCGCCACTACATCGAGCAGTACGCCCGCGCCCACGGCGGGCGCTATCCGGCGAGCGCTGACGTGGCCGGCGACGGCGCCGTAGGCAAGCAGCCGGGCTGCGGCTACTGGCCGAGCAACCCGTGGGACCACGCCGACATGCAGCAGCGCTCAGACCACGGTTCGTTCTCGTACGGCGTGACCGCCGACCGTTCGGCCTACACCCTGCGCCTCCACCGCGCCCTCAAGAGCGACTACGTGCAGAGAGGCGCCGCCGCCACGAACCCGTGGCTGCGCCTCCTCGCCAGCCTGGAGGACGAGATCCTCCGGCGCAGCGCACGCATCCTCTCCGGCTACGTCGGCCAGTGGTCCCTGCAGCACGGCGGCGAGCTGCCGCAGGTGGCCGACCTCGCCGCCGGAGGCGCAGTCGGCGCCGCGCACCCCGACTGGCCGCAGGATCCACTCACCGGCAGCGCGATTGGGCAGGGCACAGCGCCGGGGGCCTACACCTACGCTCCCGGCGCCGCCGGCGCCTTCACGCTCACCGTCCACCTGCACTCGGGGGACTTCGAGGCCGGCGGCACCGCGCCGGCCCCGGCTGCCGAGTCGAGCCCCTCGGAGCCGTGACCGTCACAGGAGGCTATCTCGTGCCAAGACGTATCACCATCCTCTTACTCTCGCTCGCCGTGCTGCTGCTCGCCGGCGCCCTGATGCCGGGCCGGGCCGCTGCCCTGGGCTTCGTCGACCGACAGGTCCAGGCCAGCGGGCTCCTCCTGCAGAACTACATCAACCAGTACGGCCAGGCGCGGCACTTCAAGTACCCCCCGGCGAAGATGGTCAAGAAGGGCGGCGGGCTCACCACGCCGATCTGGCCCGCCAACCCCTGGACGGGCAAAGTCATGGCGGCGGGGAAGTCGAGAGGAACGTTCACGTACACTCTCGGGGCCGGCGGCACCAGCTACAAGCTCGTCATGCACCTGTCCAAGGGCAGCTACAAGCTCACCGGGGGCATGCCGCGCTGGTTCAAGAGCGAGCGTGACACGGCGGCGAAGCAGAACCTGCTCCTGCTGCAGCGCTACGTGGAAGCGTACGCGGCGGCGCACGCGGGCGGCTACCCCGCCGCCGACATGACGCCGGAGGCCTTCGGCGCCGGCTACGCGTGGCCCAAGAACCCGTGGACCGGCTCCCCGATGGTCGCCGGTACCGGGCTGGGCGACTTCTCGTACACTCCGAGCGACGGCAGCTACACGCTCAAGGTCAAGCTGACGACCGGATGGAGCGACCCGCCCTTGGGCCCAAGCGGCGTCGCCCGCATCCTGGCCGCGTCGCGCTGACCCCGAGGGCCGGCGCGTTGTCCCACATCCGCGCGCCGGCCGGCTCGGGCACCCGGACTCGCCGGCGCGGTCACGCCCCGGCGAGATCCCCGTCGGCGTCGTCCACGATCTGACGTATGCGCCGCCGCACGTCGTCGGGCAGCGGCTCCGGATGGTGCGTCTCGAGGATGTGGCGCGCCTTGAGCAGCGACCGCTGGTAGAGGTCGCTGCTGCCGCGCGCCTCCCAGTCCTCGCGCACGCGGCGATCGATCAGCTCCGGTTGCGACGCCTCGCGCATGTGCCGCATCGTCGCGTCGAGGCTGAGGAAGTCACCGAAGGCTCCCACAGCGTGGATGTCGTCGACGGCCAGCGCCTCGTCGTCGACGCGGATACCGCCGACCACGTGCTTGACCATGCGCGCGATCTCGTCGTCCATGACGAGCTGCGCGTAGTCGAAGGTGACGCCCGACTCGATCATTCCCAGGCCGTAGATCAGGTTGGTCCCTGCCAACGCTGCCATCAAGGCCGTGAGGGTCTTCTCGTGACCGGACTGGGCGTCACCGAGCTTGCTGTCGCCCTACGCACCGGCGATATAGCTCGGCAGGCGGTACTGCCTGGCGATCTGGGCCGCGCCGGCGCTGATCAGGGCGAGCTCCGGCGAGCCGACCGACGCGGCCGCGAGCCGCAGGTCCATGGCGGTCGTCGAGCTACCGTACAGCACCTTGGCGCCGCGCTCGGTGAGCTGTGAGAGGACGACGCCGGCGAGCACCTCGGCGTTGTGCGTGACCAGCGTTCCCGCGAGTGTCACCGGGCTGGACCCGCCGGCCATCGCCATGCTGAGTACGCAGCTGGGCACACCGGCGCGCGCCGCCTCGATGATGATCTCGCAGCAGTCCTTGACCAGCTTGAGCGGGCTGACGGGGCAAGTGCCCATGATCATCATCGGCCGCTCGCGCACGGCCTCCGGGCTGCCCTGCACGGCCTCGAGCATCCGCAGGCTGGCCTTGACGGCACGACCGTCGAGCGGCCCTCCGGAGATCGGCTTCGTCTGATTGACGATCGCGGCCTCGTGATTGTGCAGCGACGCCGTCTGCGGGGGCATGTCGCCGGCGCCGACGGCGATCTCAAACACATCGACCGACGGAAGCGCGTCGCAGAGCCGGGCGATGTCGGCGAGGTCCTGCTTCGTGGAGGCGCGCAGCTCGCCGTCGTCAGGGTCGATCACGAGCACACCTTCGCCGAAGTTGCTGAAGCCGACGCGACCAGCCTCGATCACGATGTCGTTCTTCGGGTCGCGGCCGCAGAGGGTGATGCTGGCAGGCGCGCTGCGGATCGCGTCCTCGACCAGATGTGGCGGGATGCGCACGATACGGCTCTCGCGTTCGACGACACAGCCGCCGTCGGCGAAGATGTCCAGCGCTTCGTCGATCTCGACCCACACGCCGGTGCGCTCCAGGACCTCAAGGGTCGCGAGGTGGATATCCTGGACCTCGTCGTCCGTGAAGACGTCGAGTTTGAGGCCGCCGCTGCGGCGGCGGCCGGCGAACAGATTACGCTTCACGCCCTGCCTCCTCGGTCCGCTCATGGAACGGGCAGCGCTACGTAATCACACGGTCACGGGTTCGCGCCAGCCGCTCAGACGGGGTAGTTGAGCACTCGCGCCGCCGGGGAGCGGTACAATCGGCCCATGATGCTCCCCGTCGTCGCCACGTGGCTGCTCGCCTACGCCGTGACCGGCGCGCTCATCGTGCTCGGGGTGTGGCTGATCTGGGTGGCCTACGAACGCCTTCCCGTCTCGAGCCAGCTCGTCACGGTCCTCGGCGTCTCGGCCCTCATCTGCTACACGCTCTGGGTGCGAAACATCCTTGCCGTCGTCGGATCGCTGACCGTCATCCTTGCCCTCCTGCTCATTTGGCTGCTGGTCTGGGTCCCGCGCGTGGTGCCGCAAGTCACCGACGCGGTGAGCCGGCTGCTGCGCGGGGACCGGGTGCACCCGCCTGCCGCGAGGACGCACCTGTGAGCGGCGCAGGCGCTCCCGAGAGACCGCCGACGGTCGCACTGCCGCGAATCACCGTCCTCATGGACAACGAGAGCGCCGTTCCGGGTTTGAGCAAGGAGCACGGCCTCTCGCTCTGGATCGAGGTCGCCGGGCGGCGCCTCCTCGTGGACACCGGCGAGACTCGCGCCATTGCCGACAACGCGGCACGGCTCGGAGTCGATCTCGGGACCGCAGACGCGATCGCTCTCAGCCACGGGCACTACGACCACACCGGCGGGCTGCCGGTCGCGCTCGCGGCAGCGCCGCGTGCGCGGTTGTACCTGCATCCCGCCGCGCTTCAGCCGCGCGTCTCACGGCGGCGGCACAGCCGACCCGAGCCCATCGGCATGCCGGTCGCGTCCCGCGAGGCGGCGCTCGCCGCAGCGGACCGCATCGTCTGGACGGACGAGCCCACCGAGGTCGTGCCGGGCGTCTGGTGCACCGGCATCGTGCCCCGAGACGACTCCCGCGAACCCGGCGACCCGGACTTCTTCTTCGACGCGGCCTGCACCATGCCCGACCCGGTCCCGGACGACCAGTCCTTCTGGGTCGACACGCCGGAGGGCCTTTGGGTGATCCTCGGCTGCGCCCACGCCGGCGTCCTCGCCACGCTCGAGCACATCGACCTGCTCACCGGCGGGCGCCCGTTGGTCAAGCTCATCGGGGGGACCCACCTGATGGACGCGGACTCGGCGCGCGTCGCGCTCGTCGCCGGCGAGCTGGCGCGACGCGCGCCACGCACCCTCGCCCCGTGTCACTGCACCGGCCGCAAGGCCGCCGCCGCCCTGGGTCGCGCGCTCCCCGAGGCGATCGTGCCCATGGGCGGGGGCGTCGTCATCGAGTCGTGAGCGCCTTGTCCCCGCGCGAGCGGGCGAGCCAGACGATCCGGTCGGCGCGAATCAGCCGTCGGCCGCCGCGCTTCGCCGTGACGGTCATCGCCTTCGTCCTCGTGCTCACCGTCGCCTGGATCTTCTTCCTTCGTTCGAGCTCATCCGTGACGGCGCCGGCGACCCGGGGCATCCAGGGCGCCTACACGCTGCGGGTCACCGCCGCCGGCGCCGAAGCGGGGCTCTCAGACGAAGTCGGCACGTTCAGCGCCGTGGCCGGGGGGAACGCCGGGGGCAGCGCCGATCTCCCCGAAGCGGCGGGAGCGCTGAGCCTCCGGCCGTCGCGCTCGGGCTATGACGCCCCCGGGCGCACCGAGACGACGGCGACCGGCGCCGGGCCCACAGCCGCCTTCTCCCGGAGGGTCGGGGCGTGGCCTCCGGTCTGGCGGGTCGCGACACGCAGCCCCCTCGACTACCAGGGTCTCGCGGCCGTCGTGCGCACGGCCGTCGAGGAGCGGGACGACGCAGTCGGCATCAAGCCGCTCAGAGACGGCGACCGTGCGGTCTGGCGCGCCGCGATCACACTGGACGACGGCGCCGTCGACCTCGTCGTGGACCAGCGGAGCGGCGTCGTGACCTGGTACAGAGACAGCCTCTCGACGTTCACGGCGACGGTGGACTGGGACTCGCCGCCGCCGGACGGCGCCACCTACGGCGTCGAGACTCCGGCGGGGGCCAGGATCCGGACGACCAGAGACAGACGCCAGGCCTACCACGCGTCACCTGCGGCGGCCGGACGCGCGGCCGGCCACGACCCGCTGGTCTCGGAGCTGGCCCCGGACGGCTACGAGCTCGCAACCGTCGCGATCGCCCCGGCCGGACTCCGGCCCGTGATCTGGATCGACGAGGGCGTGCGGAAGCTCCCGGCCAAGCCGGATGGAACGGCCGTCCTGCAGCTGTACACCCGCGGCCTCTCGCAGTTCACGGTTGAACAGGTCGGACCGGCCACCCTGCGTGCGCTCGCCCCCGTCCCGGACTGGCAGGACGGGGCCGGCGCCGAGAAGATCTCCTATCAAGAGGTCACGCTGCAGTACGGCGCGCTCGCGGGAGCGACGGCCTCCACCTGGTACCAGGAGAGCGGGCCGTCGCTGTTCGTCACCACGAGGCGCCGGGCGGTCTTCGTCACCGGCGCCCTCACCCGGCAGGAGCTCATCTCGTTCGCCGAGGGCCTCAAGCCTCTGACCCCCGCCGAGACGCGGTAGAGCTCAGCCCAGCAGACCCTCGATGATGAGGTCGGTGGCCGCCTCTTCGTCCAAGCCGCGGCTCATCAGCGTCTGCAGCTGCTTGCTGTCGACGCTGCCGATCGCGGCCTCGTGCGTCACGTGCGCCAGCGGATGGCTCACCTCTACGACGGGCACCGCCTTGGCGACGGCGTTGCCCTGCACGATCTCCTTGCAGTCGACGTGCCCGCGGGCGTGCGGCGCGCTCGCCGTGAGTGTGCTGTAGATCTCGGCGGTCGCATCGTCGCGGAGGGCGAGGTGCGACTGCAGAACCGCCTTGGCGCCCTCGCCGTTCAGATGACCGACCTCGTTGATGCGGATCTTGTCCCTGCCGCGACCGATGATCCGGGCGATCATGTCGAGGGTGCTGAAGGCGTCACACTCGACCTCGTAGTCGAAGTCGATGACGCCGGCCATACCCTTGATGAGCTCGAACTCGGTCTTGAAGCGGCCGCCTTCGCCGACATGGACCCTGGTCTTGGGCACGACGATCACGCCGCCCTCGGCACCGTGCAGGTGCCGCTCGAAGTACTCGTAGGTGGCGCCAGGCGCTATCTTGATCTCGGCGTCCATCTTGTGGGTGATGTCGACGGCGTTCGGGAAGGTGCAGTGCGCCTGCACGCTGGTGAAGCTGTCTTCCTCCACGTCGACGTGCATCAGGATACGCTGCATCCCCTCAGTGGGCAGCATGCCGAAGCACAGGTGTACCGGGTTGGCGATACGCGCACCCTTCTCCAGGTGGATCCAGGCCTCGATGCCGTCGTCGAGTTCGTCGACGTCGACTGTGAGGCCGGGCACCAGGTGCGCGCCGACGACCTCGTTGCCGTGCACCTCGAGGTGAGCGATGTCGTCGCCCTTGATGTGGCCGCCGAAGTCGCCGAGGCTGGCGAGCAACTCGCGCGCGGTCTCGACCTGGGCCTGCGTGGGAGCGCTCACTCGGCCACCGCCGTGATCTCCTCTTCGGTGGGCACGTTCGTGTGGTCGCAGCACACGCACTTCTCGGCGAAGAAGTCGTCGATACCGTTCCTCGCGCCCTTGCGGATGATGCGGCCGTTGCAGAGCAGGAAAGCGTGCTCGGCGTGCTTCAGCACCTCCTCGCTATGCGTGATCATGATGACCGTGGTGCCGCGTTCCTTGAAGTCGGCGAGGGCATCGAAGATGCGCGTGAGCGCCTCTACATCGATGCCCGAGTCCGGCTCGTCCATGAGCACGACCCGAGGTTCCATCGCCAGGATACTGGCGAGCTCGATGCGCTTTCGCTCTCCACCGGACAGCGTCTTGTCGACGGCGCGCTTCGCGTACTTCTCCGGGTCGAGGCCGACACGCTCGAGCACGCGACTCACCGTGTCCGCGCTCCGGTCCTTGGCTCCGGCAAGGATGAACTTGTCCACCCGCAGGCCCTCGAAGCGCGCCGGCTCCTGCCAGGCCAGCGTGATACCCCGCCGGGCGCGCTCGTCGACGGACAGGTCATTGATGGACTCTCCGTCGAGCAGGATGTCTCCGGTCATGTGCCGATAGTCGGGGAGTCCCATGATGGCGCCGGCCAACGTCGACTTGCCGGCGCCGTTCGGGCCGACGAGGGCGTGGATGTGACCCTCCCAGAAGTCGACCGTCAGGCCGTTGAGGATGGGCTTGCCGCCCAGCTCCAGGGTCACTTCCTTCAACTCGAGCACGCCCATCGCCGCCTCGTTCCAGTCTCGCCTTTACGACCGCTCCGCGGAGTCAGTCCTCCAGCGGCTCGAACTCGTCCTTCTCGACCCCGCACTCGGGGCAGACCCAGTCGTCGGGCAGGTCTTCGAAGGCCGTGCCCGGCGCGATGCCGTTGTCGGGATCGCCGGCCTCCGGGTCGTAGATGTAGTCGCAGACGGTGCAGATGTACTTCTTCATCGCCAGCCTCCTCGTGCGCGGTCGTCCAAGCCCTGCGGTTGCAGCGGCTCCAGTGTAGCGCGTCGGCACGGCCGACGCCGCTCCCGGAGAATCCTGCCCGAGCGGGGGCGACGATGAAACCCAGGCGGGGCTCCCGGCGACGCCCGGCTTGCGCACCAGGGGCGTGCCGCGAGACACTCGGTGCCCGCCGGCCGCACCGGCGGTGAGCAGCGAAAGGAGTCCGAGTGACCACGCCGTCCGCAGCCCGAGCATCCACGGCCGCCTCCAGCTGCGCCGTCCCGGCCGATCACCCGCTCGACTGGTGGCGCCGGCCGGGCCTCGAATCCATCGACGGAAGGCTCAGTATCGCCGGACGCGACGCCGAGTCGCTGGCGCGAGAGCACGGCATGCCGCTGTTGGTCTACGACCTCACCCACATCGAGGAGAACGTGCGTGCGCTTCAAAGGGCCATGGCACGCACCGGCCTGCCGTGGAAGGTCCGCTGGGCGCTCAAGTCCCAGCGCGAGGCCCGGGTCCTCGCACGCATCCACGGACTCGGCGCGCCCGGCACACCCGAGTTCGTCGGCCTCGACGTCTGCTCGCCCGGCGAGGTCGAGCACGGGCTGGCCCACGGCTGGCCGGCGGACCAGATCAGCTACACCGGCACCAACGTCAGCGACCGCGACCTCGACGTCATGCTCGCGCACGGCGTGCACATGAATCTCGACCTCCTCAGCCAGATCCGCCGCTACGGGCGGCGCGATCGAGGAGGCACGATCGGCATCCGCATCAACCCCCGGGTCGGCGCCGCGCGCCCCGAGAGCGGCATCAGCTTCTACAGCGGGGACGTGCCGACCAAGTTCGGGATCTACCCGGAGCGTCTCGACGAAGCAGTGGCACTGGCGCGCTCTTACGACCTCACGATAGACACGATCCACTTCCACGTGAGTCACCATCTGCTCGACGACGACCTGCCGGCCTTCGACCGGGCCGTCGCCGCGGCGGCGGCGATGACGAAGCAGGCCATCGACGCCGGCTGCCCCGTGCGCGAGGTCAACGCCGGCGGCGGCCTCGCGACCGTCATGCGCCAGGGGCAGCGGCCGCTCAACCTCGACGCCTACGCCGGCATCCTCGCCGAGCATTTCGGCCCGTTCGGCGTAACCATCGCCTGCGAGCCCGGCGAGATGTTCGGCAAGAACGCCGGGGTGCTGCTCTCCGAAGTGGTGACGGTCGAGGACAGGAGCAAGGCCGGCGACGGCTCTGCCGTCTTCGCCGGCCTCACCTGCGGCTGGAACATCGTCCACCTGCGCTTCGTCTACCATGAGCACATCGAGGCCGTGCTCTGCCGCGCGGCCGACGCTCTGCGCACGGCCCGGTACACCCTCAGCAGCCACATCAACGAGGGCCCGGACATCTTCGCCGAGGACTACGCGCTGCCTCCGCTCGAAGAGGGTGACGTCGTCGCCCTGCTCGGCGTCGGCAGCTACTGCCAGGCCAACTGGCACCCGCATTGCCTGCGGCCGGCACCGGGTGTGGTGTGGTGCGAGGAACGGTCGAGCAGATGACGGCAGGAGCCGCGACATGAACGACGAGAAGCCCAACGAGGCGAAGAGACCGGACGGACGGCCGAGGGACGGCGGTCTTGGCCCGCCCGAGACCATCAGGAGGGGGCGTCCTTGAGCCTCCGCTGAGCGTCAAGCGGCTTCACGCAGACAATGCCGGCCCCAGATGGAGGGCGCCACGTCAGAAGCGCGGCTTCAGCGACTCGGCGCTCATTGCCCTGATCGTGGTTCTCACGATCGCGCTGCTCGTCCTGCCGCGCATGAGCGGCGTCATCTGAGCCGCACAGAGACGCGACCGGTGTCGCTCCTCGAGGTCCCGTCAGCCGCTGCCCGGCGGTGCGCCGCCGGCCGGCGCCGAGCCGGTCACCGGGGCGTCGTCCGGATACCCTCGGCTCTCCCAGTAGCCCGCCCGCGACGCGTTGGTGACCTCCATGCGCGTCACCCACTTGACGCTCTTGTAGCCAAGCTGGTCGGGAACGACCAGCCGGATGGGGCCACCGTGCTTGGGCGGCAGCGGCGCGCCACCGAGGCTGTCGGCAAGTACGGTCTGCGGGTCCTTGACGAACTCGATCGGTACGCTGCTGATGTAGTCGCCGGTGTAGCCGTGGAAGACGACCCACGTGCCCTCCGGCCGCGCGCCGGCGCGCTCCAGCAGGACGGCCGGCGCGACGCCGCCCCACCGCACGTCGTCCACCGACCAGCCCTCGACGCAGTGGAAGTCGACGGTCTCGTCGAGGCGCTGCAGCGACGACCACGTGCCGTGGTCGACGGTCAGCGGCTCGTCCACCAGACCGTCCACCGTGATCGACCACTCCTCGAGCGGCACATCGGGGACGTCTTCGATGCTGCGCACCGGGAAGGGGCCAAACTGGTCGCTCAGGGCGCCTCCGACGCTCTCGACTGCGGGCTCCCCGAACCTGCGCACGGCGGTCACCCCGCCGACGACGCCGGCTGCGGCCAGCCCACCGACGATCAGCAAGCGACGGCGCGTGTAACGCACCTTGGAGTGAGGCGACTCCCTCTCGCCCCGGTCCGGCGGCCTCGTCTCATCGGTGTGGTCGCTCATGGCTGCTGCCTTTCGCCTGCTTGCCGTGTGTAACCGGACTGTTCCCGTCCTGAAACGTCGGCACACCGCACTGGCCTGCGTACGCACGAGGGGCGGGCGGCCCTGCGGCCTCCCGCCCCTCGTCGACACCCCTCAGCCGCGGCGTCATTGAGGCTGTCACTGGTTCTCGAGCAGCTCGTCCTCGTAGACGTCGCGCACGACGCGCGCCGGCACGCCCATGAGCACCTTGCCGGCCGGCGCATCACCGGTCACGACGGCGCCGGCGGCGATGAAAGCCTCTTCGCCGATCTCGATGCCGGGGCAGAGCACGGCGCCGCCGCCGACGCGGGCGCCGCGCCGGATGGTGGCGCCCTTGATCAGCTCGTGGCGCTTCTCGGTGCGACCCATGAAGTTGTCGTTGGTGGTCTGGACGCACGGGGCGATGAAACAGCGATCCTCGATCGTCATGTACGCGGTGATGTACACGTTCGTCTGGATCTTCGTGGACTTGCCGATGACCGTGTCGTTCTCGACGACGCTGCCGCGGCCGACGACGACCCTCTCGCCCAGGCTGCACCGCTCGCGGACGCCGGCGTAGTCGCCGATGATGCAGCCTGCTCCGAGCTGCGTGCCGCGATAGACCACGGCGCCCGTGCTGACCACGCAGCCGGGCCCGAGGACGAGCGGGTCGAGCTCGCCGCGCTTCGCGGTGCTGGTCGGCGAGAGGCTCGGCACCTTGCCGAGCACGGCGCCGTCCTGGATGAAGCAGCCGGCGCCGATGACGGTGTCTTCGTACACGACGACGTTGGCGCCGAACACCACATCCGTGCCGACGACGACGCCGTCGCCGAGGAGCAGGTTGTGGCCCAGGTCGCTGCCGCGCAGGGCCACCGTCACAGCTCCGAGGTCTTCACCGGCCGGCCGCCCTCGCGCAGGCTGACCTCCATGGCGTCGAGCACCTTGACGACGTTGAGCGCGTCGTGCCCGTCGCTGCGCGGCCGGGCGTCGTCGTTGATGCAGTCGACGAAGTGCTGGCACTCGATGCGCAGCGGCTCGTCGTTGCCGATCTTGGGGATGTGGATGTCGCCGAAGTGGAGGGTGACGAACTCACCGTAGGTCTCGAACTTGGTGCGCGTTGTGGTGGCGCCCTTGTCGTAGACCGTGATCTTGCGCTCCGACTCCATGTCGTCGAACACGACCATCTTCTTCTCGCCGACGACGGTGATCTTGCGGCTCTTGTGCGGGTCGAGCCAGCTCACGTGCAGGTGGCCGACGACACCGCTCTTGTACTTGATGTAGCCGAAGACGACGTCCTCGACCTCGTCCTGCAGGTAGCACTCGCCGCGGGCGCTCACCTCCACGGGTTCGTCGCCCGTGAGGTAGTTGAGCACCGAGATGTCGTGGGGGCCGAAGCTCCAGAGCGCGTTCTCGTCGGTGCGCACCTTGCCGAGGTTGAGGCGGTTGGCGTAGGCGTAGTAGACCTTGCCGAGCTCGCCGGAGTCGATGAGCTCCTTCATCTTCGCGACGGCGGGGTGGTACTCGAGAAGGTGCCCGACCATGAGCTTGACGCCGTAGTCTTCGGCCGTCGCCAGCAGGTCCTCCGCGTCGGCGGCCTTGAGTGCGATCGGCTTCTCGATGAACGTGTGCTTGCCGGCCTCGAGCGACTTCTTGCCCAAGGCGTAGTGGGTCGGCACCGACGTGGCGACGACGATCGCGTCGAGGCTGTCGTCGGCCAGCAGCTGCGCGTAGTCGTTGGTGACCGTGGTGTTCGGATACAGGCTGCGCGCCTTGTCCAGGTTGCTCGCGTCGAGGTCGCAGCAGTACGCGAGCTCGGCGCCGGGAAGGCGGTCGAAGTTGCGCGCGAGGTTCGGGCCCCAGTAGCCGAGCCCGACCACGCCGACGCGGACAGTGTCAGTCACGAGCGGGTCTCCCCTCTAGAGTTTCCACACGTTGCCGGCGCTCGGGATGCCGGCCGTGGCGTTGCGGAAGTCGACCACGAGGTCGGCTTCGTTGACCACGGCGCGATAGTCCAGCGCCGAGTGCGCGGTGACGATGACGACCGCGTCGTAGGCGGAGAGGTCGCGGTAGTCGTCGAGGCCGACGGAACGCAGGTCGAACTCCGGCAGCTCGAGGCAGTACGGGTCGTGGTAAGCGAGGTCCGCTCCGTGGTCGCGCAGCAGGCGGATCACCTTGAGCGCCGGGCTCTCGCGCAGATCGTCGATGTCGGCCTTGTAGGCGACGCCCAAGAGGAGCACGCGGGCGCCGTTCAGGCTCTTGCCGCGCGTGTTCAGCGCCCGGTGCAGCTTCTCGACGCAGAAGTACGGCATGTTCTCGTTGACCTTGCCGGCGAGCTCGATGAACTCCGTCCAGAAGTCGAACTCGCGCGCCTTCCAGCTCAGATAGAAGGGATCGATCGGGATGCAGTGGCCGCCGAGGCCGGGGCCCGGCTGGAACTTCATGAAGCCGAACGGCTTCGTGGCAGCCGCTTCGATGACCTCCCACACGTCGATCTTCATACGATCGCAGAGCATCGCCAGCTCGTTCATGAGGGCGATGTTGACGCTGCGGAAGATGTTCTCGAGGAGCTTGGTCATCTCGGCGACCTCGGGCGTGCTCACCGGGACGACGTTGTCGAGCGAGGGTCCGTAGACCTCAAGCGCCCGTGCCGTGCAGGCGGGGGTGAGACCCCCGACCACCTTGGGCGTGCTCTTCGTCGTGTAGTCGGTACGCCCAGGGTCGACGCGCTCGGGCGAGAAGGCGAGGTGGAAGTCGACGCCGGCCGTGAACCCGGAGCCGGCCTCGAGGATCGGCGCCAGCTCATCGCGCGTCGTGCCAGGATAGGTCGTGCTCTCGAGGGTGACCAGTTGGCCGGGCCGCAGGTGCCCGGCCAGCTTGGCGGTCGCTTCTTTGACCAGCGACAGGTCGGGCTCCCGATTGGCGTTGAGCGGCGTCGGCAGGCAGATGATGTCGGCGTCGCAGTCCTCGGTGGCGGCGTAGTCGGTGGTCGCGTAGATGAGGCCCTTGTCGACCATGGTCTTGAGAGCCTCGCTCCTCACATCCTGGATGTAGCTCCGACCAGCATTGACCTCTGCGCAACGCTCGGGCACGGCCTCGATCCCGACCACCTCGACCCCACCCTCGGCGAACACCATGGCCAGCGGCAGGCCGACGTAGCCCAGACCGATGACAGCGATCCTCACGGGAGCTCCTGACGGTCGCGGGCGGAGCGGCGGGAGCCGCTCCATCGAGTAGGCGATTCTACCGCATCGGCCGCGGGGCTTCGAACGCCGCGGCCGTGCTCGCCACCCGGCGGCCGACGGCTACTCCTCGGGCGCGCGGCTGCCGATGAAAGGAGACATGGGTACAATCGAGGCATGAGCGTGTCGCAGCGACCGGACGTCGAGAGCCTCCCCGCCGACCTGGACAGCTTCCTCGCCAACTTCTTCAGCCGGCGGGGGTGGCGCAGCGAGATCAAGTACGATCCCGCCGAGGACCGGCTGTACCTCGACGTACGGCTGGCGAGCTCACGCCTGTCGGCCGACGACCGCTTCTTCTCACTCGTCGAGCACTTCTCCAGAGCACAGGACACGCTGCTGCGACGACGCACCGGCCTGCCGCTCCAGTGTCGCGTCTTCGCCACCGATGGCAGCGAGCTGACCGCCGCCCTGCACGAGCGCGGATCCAGCTACCTCGACGACACCGCGCAGGGCGCCGGCATGCGCCGGCGCCTCTTCCTGCTCAGCTTCAGGAGGCGCCTCCTCCTGCACGTCCTCCCGGGCGCCGTCGCCTGGGCAGCGGCCATCGCCTTCGTGGTCGGCGTGATCGGGGTGCGTCTCGACCTCGTGCTCGCGATCTCCATCGGCGCGCTCGCCCTGCAGGCCCTCGTCATGTCGGTCACGGCCGGACGGCGCAGCTAGTCCGCCGCTGCGCGCGAGCTGCGACAGGCGGGCGCACGAAGGACAGCCCGCCGAGCGCGACGAAGCTAGAAGCATGCTGATGGACGAACCCGCCGACGACGTCTACTCCACGCTCGAAAGCGTCCTCGCCATCGTACGCGCTCCTGATCTGACCAGTGTCCTACGCGCGACCGTAGAGATCGCGTGCCGAACGAGCGACTCCGGCCGTGGACGCGCCGGGTTGTTCGACGGCGAAGCCGCGACCAGCACCGACTGGTACTGCCGCGAGACGGGCTGGCGGCGCGCACGCCTGCGCTGGGAGCTCGGCGACGGCGGTCCCGGCCGCGTCTGCGCGACGCGTACCCCGCTGCTCGCCGACGACGCTCCCGCGACGGTGAGCCCCGGCCAGGAGTCCGACTTCACCTGCGGTCTTCGCGCCTTCGCCTGCGTCCCGCTGCTCGACGCGGAGGGTTCGGCCCTGGGATTCGTCCAGGTCGGGGCCCGAGACACCGCATACACACCGCAGGACGCCCGGCGCCTGGCGGCGCTGGCCGGCGTCGCCGCGCATCGCCTGAGCGAGCTGGCCGGCGATGGCCGCATCGCGGCGGAGCAGACGGCGCTGGCCGACGTCGCCGAGCGCCTCCAGCGGCGCCTGTTGCCGGCGGAGCCGCCGTCGCTCCCCGGGCTCGACATCGCCTTCACCTATCGCTCGGCAAGCGTCGGCGTGCTGAGCGGCGGCGACTTCGTCGACTACTACTCTCGCCCTCCGTCCACGAATCTCGCCTTCACCATCGGTGACGTCGCCGGGAAGGGCGTCGACGCCATGGCCATGACGTTCATCACCAAGTACATGCTGCGCGCGGCGGTGCAGGGCGGGCAGCTCTCGTGGCCGACGCGACCCGGCGAAGCGCTGCAGGAGCTCCGCAACGGCCTCCTCGAGCAACCCGACTTCGGGCCGGCGAGCGAGCGCTTCGTCACGGTGCTCGTCGGGCTTCTCAACCCGCGCCTCGGGCTCATCCAGATAGCGAGCGCCGGGCATCCCACTCCGTTCCTCGTGCGTCGTGAGGTCGTCGAGCGGCCGCTCCTGCTCACCGAGCCGGCGATCGGCGTCGAGCTCGGCGCAGCGCTCGAACCCTACCCGGAGGAGAGCATCCACCTCGAGCGCGGCGACCTCGTCATCATGTTCACCGATGGGCTGTCGGAGCTTCGTGACGAGCAGGGCCGCTTCTTCGAGGACCGCATGGCGGCCGAACTCGCCGGCTGCCACGGCCGCGCCGCGGGCGTCGTCGTCAAACGGCTGCTCGCGGCCGCCGAGCGCTTCGCCGCCCGGCCGCCGGCCGACGACCTCGCCCTGTTGTGCATCGGCCTCGCCGACGTTCCTGAAGTAAACTAAGCGGCGCTCCCGCCGATGAAAGGGGGACAGGCCTGGTATGACCAAGGAGGCACGGTGCCGCGCACTTCTTACCTGCGACGTCAGGACGGCTTCATCCGCGAGATCCTCTGGGTCGCCGTCGTCATCGCCATCATCGCGGTCGTCGTGCTCGACGGCATATCGATCTTCACCGCCCACCAGGCGGTGGCCAACGACACGCAGACGGCGGCCAGGGAGGCCCGCACCGAGTACGCCCAGTCGCTGAGCCTGCCGTCGGCGAAGATCGCCGCGGAGCAGTACCTCTCCAAGTCGGGCCTCGAGCTGCTCGCTTTCTCGTCCGAGAAGGGGGCCGAGGGCACGGCCGTCTTCACTGTCGAGGCGCAGGCCGACGCCGAGACGTATCTCTTCGAGTATCTGCGCTACATTCCCGGCCTCGACTCGTGGGTGGAGCGAATGACGCAGCCCACCGGCAGCGGGAGATCCAGGTAGCCCGCGGCGGTCGAGGGACCGCCCGGTGAGGTCAGCGCGCCGTCTTGAGCCGGGCCATGCGCTCGTGCCGCTCGAGCCCGAGCCTGACGATCTCTTCGACCAGATCCCCGCCGTCGACACCGGTCGCCGCCCATAGCCGGGGGAAGCCGCTCATGCGCGTCATCCCGGGAATCGTGTTGATCTCGTTGAGGATGATGCGATCGGTCGCGCGCTCGAGGAAGAAGTCGCAGCGTGAGAAGCCGGCGCCGTCGATCGCCGTGAACGCCGCCACCGCCAGCGCCATGGTCTCGTCCCGGTGGGCCGTACCGACGTCGGCGGGGATGGAGAACGTCATCATGCCCTCGGTGTACTTCGACTCGTAGTCGTAGAACTCGTTGGCCGGGACGACCTCGCCGGGCACCGACGCCCTGGGGGCATCGTTGCCGAGCACGCCGCACTCGAGCTCGCGCCCTTCACAGGTCGCCTCGACGATGGTCTTGCGGTCGTAGACGGCGGCCCGCTCCAGCGCGGCGATGAGCTCGGTGCGGTCGTGCGCCTTGGTCATGCCGACACTGGAGCCGAGATTGGCCGGCTTGACGAACACCGGATACTCGAGCCGCTCCTCGACGGCGGCGACGGCGGCGGGTCCGGTCGCGGCGCCGTCCCGCAGCGCGAGGTAGTCCATCTGGGGAAGACCCGCGGCGGCGAAGACGGCTTTCATCAGCTCTTTGTCCATGCCCACGGAGCTGGCAACCACTCCCGAGCCCGCGTACGCAAGGCCTGCCATCTCGAGGAGGCCCTGGATCGTTCCATCCTCGGCGTAGGTGCCGTGCATGATGGGGAAGGCGAAATCGAGCTCGCGGAACGAGCCGTCGGCGAGCTCGAGGCCCGGCCGGGTCGGGTCGGAGACAAGGTGGGCCGCCTGCGAGGGCGCGTCGTCGAGCCCTCTCGTGAGCGCGTCGCCGAGGTCGGCGGGCACGACCCAGCGCCCCGCCTGCGTGATCCCGACGGGGATCACCTCATAGCGGTCGGGATCCAGCATCGAGGCGACGTACCGCGCCGAGGCCAGGGAGATCTCGTGCTCGGCCGAGCGACCGCCGAAGATGAGGGCGAGGCGAAGCATCCGACGAAGCCTACCCGCGAGGCCGGGAGGGGGCAAGCCGGCCGGAGGTACGCGGCAGCCGGCCGGTGAACGCCGTCAGGCCGCCGTCATCGTCGCGCACACCAGACGGTCGATCAGGTCGTCGCTGCGCCTGACCTGGACGAGGGTGTCGGCGAAGGACGGCAACTCGTCGAGGACCAGCGCGTCCAGCAGAACGTCGATGATCGCCCCGCGCAGCGACTGCAGGGCGACCACCAGATCGACGACCGTGAAGCCGAGCGCCAGGCGGTAGGACGCGTCGGCGGCGACGCGCTCCTCCGCACGGCGCACCAGCGCCGGCGCCTCGTAGTCCTCGCAGTCGCTGAAGGCGCAGAGGTCGTCCACGAACGTCCGCACCATCTTCTGGCCGAGCGGGCTGCTGATGAGCTCCCGGTAGTCGGGCGCGACCCGCTCGTCGATTGCCTCGGCCCAACGCCTCCACAACTCCTCGCGGTGATCACGCAGGACGAAGGGCACCGTCTTCATCCGGCGGCTCCACACGTGACGGACGCCGGAGGCGGGGTGGCGGCGCGTGGATCGGCGAGAAGGTCGTCCATGGACGGGAGTTTGCCGCGGCGCGCCGCATTCCTGCCCCGGGGCGGCTCTCGCGTGCGCAACTGGACGACCGTTCCATGGCGCTCCTCCAGAATAACGACGACACTGTCGATATTCTGGGTATAATCGGAGCGATATCCTCCCGGAAAGGGCAAATGCCGGAAGCAAACTACAGAGTCTACAAGCGCGAACGCCGTCGCCGCCGCTGGCCGTACCTAGTCGTAGCGGCGGTTTGCGTGTCGGCCCTCATCCTCGGCTGGCAGCTCATAGGCGTTCCCCGTGTCTCGGCGGTCACGCCGGGCCCGGACTCGTATGTCAAGAACCGGTCGCTCACCGTCGTGCTCAACGTCAAGGGTCTGGCGAAGCTCAAGAACGTCCGCGTAGCCTTTGACGGCAAGGACGTCACCGCCGGCACCACCCGCAGCAGCGACAAGCTGTCCTTCACCACCGGTGATCTGTCGGACGGCTCCCACTCCGTGGCATTCGAGGCCACCAGCTCCAACATCTTCCGGCAGCAGGTGCGCAAAGACTGGCGCTTCACCGTCGACACCAGCATCCCCAAGCTCGAGCTGGACGGCGATGCCGATGAGGGCCAGATCAACACCTCGCCTCCTACCTTCAGCGGCAAGACGGAGCCCTACGCCACGGTCACCGTGAGCAGCGGCAACGTCAAGGCCAGCGGCACCGCCGACGCCTCCGGCGCCTACTCCGTCAGCGCCAACCTGCCGGACGGTCCGTCGGACGTCGCGATCACGACCTCGGACCGCGCCGGCAACGCCACCACCAAGAAACTGAGCGTCTTCGTCGACGCCGAGCCGCCCACGCTCAAGACGACCGAGTTGCCCAAGACCATCAAGAAAGCGGGCATCACGGTGCGCGTCAAGGCCACCGACCAGCTCGGCACGCCCGAGGTCAAGTTCGTGCTGGACGGCGAGGCGCGCAAGCTCACCGGGACGCCGCCGAAGTTCAAGTTCGGCACCAGCGGCCTCGCCCAGGGCCGCCACACCATCGTGGTCACCGCAGCCGACAAGGGCGGCAACGTCGTCACCAAGAGGCAGACGTTCGTCGTCGACAGCACCGAGAAGTTCGGCTCCGCCGTCATGTGGATAGGCGCCCGGGGCAAGGACGTCAAACAGCTCCAGAACAAGCTCACCGACGCGGGCGTGCTCAAGAACGCGAAGTCCGGCGTCTACGACTCGGCCACCGAGAAGGCCGTCCGTGCGCTGCAGGCCAGGTACGGCCTTGAGGTCGACGGCATCGTCGGCGGCAACGTGCTCAACGCCTTGAGCGGCCAGCTCATCGTCGACCTCGGCGACCTGCGTCTCTACTTCTACCGCGGCGGCAAGCTGTACAAGAGCTACCCCGTGGCGGCCGGCTCGGCGGCCTACCCCACGCCCACCGGCTCGTACTCGATCGTGAACAAGAGCAAGGACCCCACCTGGATGCCGCCGGATTCGGACTGGGCCAAGGACGCCGAGCCTGTCCCGCCCGGCGTCAACAACCCGCTCGGCACGCGCTGGATCGGCACCAGCGCGCCGGCCATCGGCATCCACGGCGTCCCACCTAGCTCCGAGGGCACCATCGGCAGCTACGCCTCTCACGGCTGCATCCGCATGCACAACGCCGACGCCATCCAGCTCTTCGACCTGGTCGTCGTCGGCATGCCGGTCATCATCCGAAACTAGCCCCTCGCCCGGCCCCGCTATACTGTGCCGCAGCCACGCGCGACGGTGCTGGCAGGACGGCGCTGTACACACGCGTACGCCCGCGAAGGTGAGGAGGGTCATGGCCAACGTCTCCCTGTTCCGCGGTATCCGCTACCGCAACGACCTGCCGCTCGACGAGCTCGTCGCGCCGCCCTACGACGTCATGCCCGCGGCGCAGGCCGCCGAGTTGCGAGCGCGGAGCTCCTACAACGCCGCCCACATCGACCTCCCCGTGCTCCCCGGCGAGACGGCGCGCGAGTCGGCGTACGCGGAGGCTGCCGCGACCTTCTCAAGCTGGCGCGACGACGGCGTGCTGCTACGCGACGAGAAGTCGTGCCTGTACCTCGTCGACCAGACGTACACGGGACCGGACGGCCGCGTGCGCACGCGGCGCGGCTTCATCGCGCGCGTCGAGCTGGCGGGCTTCGACGAGCGCGTCGTACTTCCGCACGAGCGCACGCACTCCGGACCCAAGCTCGACCGGCTCCGGCTCTACCGAGCCGCGCACGCCGACCTCAGCCAGATCTTCCTCCTCTTTCCGGACGACGACGGTGCGGTCGGATCCGCGCTCAAGGCGGCGAGTGGGTCTCCCGCAGCCGCACCGCGCGAGGCCACGGACGGCGACGGCAACCGGCATCGCCTCGTACCTCTCGCCGGCCTCGCCGCGGAAGGCGTGGCCACCGCGCTGCGCGACCGGCCGCTGTACATCGCCGACGGTCACCATCGCTACGAGACGGCGCTCGCCTATCGGGACGAGCGCCGCGCAGACGGCGACCACAGCGCCGACACGCTGATGGTCTACCTGTGCAGCATCAGCGATCCAGGCCTCACCGTCTTCCCGACGCATCGCCTGGTACGAGGGGTCGCCGTGCCCGGCAGCGAGGAGCTGCGCCGGCGCCTCGAGACATCCCTCGAGCTCATCGGCGAGCCGCTCACGGGAAGCAAGGCGTGTCGTCGCGCGCTCGATGAAGTGAGTGCACACACCGGAGAGGACAGGGTCTTCGGCCTGTACCTCACCGAGAGCGCCACGTGCCTCATCCTGAAGGCACGCGAGCCGGCCGCCACGGAGCGTCTGCTCGCCTCCGGCTTCTCTCCAGAGACCGCCGGGCTGTCGGTGACGGCTCTGCATGAACTGGTCTTCCACGAAGCGCTCGGCATGGACGCGGGCGACGCCGAGCGACACACCGACTACGCAAAGAGCGTCCCGGACGCACTGGAGGCGCTCGCCGGCGGCGAGTACGCCCTCGGCGCGTTTCTGCCGGCGACCCGAGTGAGTCAGGTGCGCGCCGTCGCCGACCACGGCGAGACGATGCCGCAGAAGTCCACGTACTTCTACCCCAAGCTGCTGACTGGCCTTGTGTACGACGCTCTGGGCGACTGACGGAGCCACCACGCGGCGGGGCCGGCGGCGCGCCGACTCCCCTGATCCGGTCGAGATGCTACGATGCCGCGTCGGCGCGCCGCTGCAGCTCGGCGAGAGCCGCAGCCTGGTCGTCGCTGTACGGCAGCGAGACCTGCCCGGCAAGGACGGCGTCCACGCGCTCGCGGGCGGCGGCCATGGTGCTCGGAGAGCCCGCCGCCCGCCACGCGTCCCAGCTGCTCTGGACGCCGAAGTCGCTGAGGCGCCACTCGCCGTTGCGGGTGCCGAGCCGCGTAGAGCGCTCGCCGAGGAACGAGCCGCACGGCCCGACCTTGTCGAGGATCTCGTCGAGCCAGAGGTCGTCGCGGACGGGCACGCCGGTGTGCGCCTGGCGAGCGTTGCGGATCATCTCGACGTCCAGGACGATCTGCTCAAGGCACAGGATCGTGGCGCCCCCCAGCAGCCCCGGGCCGACGAGGACGTCCGGGTCGGCCAGAGCGACGAGCAGCCCGCTGTCGGCCTTCTCCCAGGCGGTCTGCATGTCGGGCTCGTAGGTCTGCGTGCAGAGGCCCGAGGACTCGGCAGGCAGACCGTAGTGGCGGGCCATCTCGGTGCCGGCGGCGCAGAGTACCGCGTGTTCGATCGCGCCGGCGGCGTACAGCCCCGTGCGGGGATCCATCGTGGCGAGCACAGGAGCGTAGAACACCGGCGTGCCCGGCGCTGCCGCCTGGACGAGGCAGAGCGTGCCGATCGTCTCGCAGTTGGCGGCGAGGAGCGTGCCGAGACGGCTGCCGGGCGCCGTGGCGCCCTGCAGCGGCATCGGCATTATCGCCACCGGCAGGCCGTAGTCGCGCAGATCAAGCCACGTCTGGGTGAAGTCATGCTCGATGGTCAGCGGCGACGCGGGCGTGATGAGGAACGACATCGGCATGCGCTCGCGAACCTCGTCGGGCCCACCGAACACGATATCGAGCACCTCCTTGAGCCACGGAACCAGCTCCGGGGTGCCGAACGAGTCCTGCACGTGCTTGCCGAAGGTGGCGAAGACGTCGGCGTAGTAGCGCACGAAGCCGCCGGGGCGCTCGTAGTCGACGTCGTAGTCGATGGGACACCAGTAGAAGCCGACGTCGTCGATGGCGTCGAGCAGCCGCGTCGCGACACGCCAGTCGTCGAGCGTGGTGGGCCGGCGCTCGCCGGTCCGTGCGTCGAAGACGGAGGTGGCGCCGCCGTCGGCGAGTAAGGTGAAGTCGCCGGCGCCCACCGGAAAGCTCCAGCCCGGCCTGCGACCCTGGACGGTGAACTGCCGGGTCGCCTGCCCCAGCAGGCTCTCGACCAATTCCGGCGGGAAGCGCACCATGCGGGTCGCCTCGTCGACATCGGCACCGGCCGACGCGAGGATGCGGCGACCTTCCGCCGTGTCGCAGCGCATGCCGACGGTGCTCAGGACCTTGAGCGTGCGCTCGTGGACCTGCGCCTTCTCGTCCTCCGAGAGGACCTGTATCTGCGTCTGCATCAGGCGGCGTCCTCTGCTGCTTCACCCTCGACGATGGCGATGGTGTCGTCGCCGGCCTCACTCGACGGGGTGGCGGGGCCACCGTACACGGCCGGGAAGACGTAGTACAGCACCGGGCCGGAGATCGGCGCGACAGACCCGGCGATTCCATACCACCCGACGTCGACACCGAGCACCTTGAAGACCGTCATGACGCGGACCCATGTGCGCCTCGGGCTCGTCACGGACCCACTGGTCGATGCGTCGTTGTCCACGCACTCCCCCACGCCCTGGCCGGCAGTCAAGCACGGTCGCGGGCGGCCCTGCTCTCCTGCAGGGCCCGCGACCCCGTCTCAAGTATGGAGGCGCGGCGGGGCGGGCGCCACAGCCGATTCCTCGTCAAAGTTGGTGACGGTGGCTAGGCAAACCTCGATGCGCCGCTCCACGAAGCGCCGCACGCAGCCGGCGGCGGACCGGTGAGGAAGCGGGAGCGCAGCGCCTGCCGGTCGCTCGCCCCGAGCTTGCGGAGCACGGCTCGGCAGTGGCTGCGGGCCGTGGCCGCCGAGACGCACAGGCGCACCGCGATGGCTGTCGTCGTGAGCCCGGCCAACAGGAGCACGAGGACGTCGGCCTCCCTCGCCGTGAGCCCCGCGCATCTGACCAAGTCGTCCGCAGGCAGATGAGTGAACGCCGCCCGGTCGTCGGCGGCACGGAGTGCGAGAACCAGGTCGACGCACGCGTGAGCTCTGTGGACGGCCAGCGACGCCAGCGACCCCGTGCCGTATCCGACGACGAACGGCGCGACCGTCGGCGCGGCGGAGCCGCTCCCACCGGCCGACGGCGACGCCGCCCGGACACGCCGGCAACCGTCGGGGCGCTCGAGCGAAACGAACGCGACCACAACAGGATCGGTCGGCGCAGGCCCGAGGACGAATCCGAGACCGCGGACGGCGGTCGTGACCAGCAATCGGATCAGGGGGTCAGGCTCGAGAATGACCGCAGCCGGGGAGGCCGGGCCGGGCGCTCCGTCGGAGCGCTGACACTCCGCTGAGAGAGAGACCCGGCCGGCGGCCCGCCACAGCGGGCCGCCGGCCCCCCTGGGGAGGATGGGGGTGGGGGCTTTGGTCACAACGATGAAGTGGTTTGGACGACCGGCAGGCGGGCACCGTCGACACTGGACCGGCCACGAGAAGAACGGAGGGCTTCATGGCTAAGTTGACGCGCTCGACAGATGTCGATGTGCCTATCGCGAAGGTCGACAAGGAGTGGACGCAGTTCATGTTTCGCACGCTGATCGGCCACTACCAGGCGTCTGCCGCCGACGTGGAATGGTCGCCTGCGGACGACGCCAAGCAAGCCGGCGTCGTGACGCTTGAGGAGATCCCCGGCGGAACGCGCGTGAGCGTGACCGTGGATTTCCAGGGCGACGCAGTCGCGGTCGCCGCGCATCTCGAGCGTGACCTCAAGGAGTTCAAGACCTTCGCAGAGACGCGCGGCTGAGAACCAGCCGGTCTCGATCGACGCGGAAAACACCAGGACCTCCAGGGCCGGGATCGGACGCTCATCGTGAACCGCGGGCCCTGATCGCCGCCGGCGTCTGGAGCGCTGGAAGCGGGTGATCGTGGCGCGACCATCGTAGCGCGGTCGACCGGCGTCGTCGTCATACCCAGGGTTGAGATGATGACGACGCCGGCAGTCGTTGCCACCCCATCCGCCGCCGGGAGCGCGCTGCCTCCGGCATAGATAGGCCGCGGTAGGCGGCGGTACGGAAGACCCGCTAGACTGGCTCCCAGCCGCTCCACTCGATGTGATGGAGCCTGCCGGCGGCGGTGCCGGAATCCCGGGAAGAATGAGGAGGACAAGTCGTGGGTACCACGCTCATCGACGAACTGGCCGCCGTCCCGATGGTCGGCGAGGAGTCACGGCCCTACGCGATCTCGCCCGACGGCGCCACCATCGCCTTCCAGTGGTACCGGGACGGCGACTGGCAGATCTTCATGATCGCTGCCGACGAAGGCGAGCCGCGGCGCGTCGGCGAGCTCGATGACCCCTGCGCCAGCCCGCAGTTCTCCGCAGATGGCCGCTACCTCTACTTCGCTCGCGACGACCGCGGCTCGGAGTGCTTCGACTTCTACCGCTACGAGCTGGCGACCGGCACGCTCGAGAACCTGCTGCCCGATACGCCCGAGTTCTCTCCTCTCCCCGACTTCGACCTCAGCCCCGACGGCTCGCGCATCGCGATGACCGCCTCGCGTGATGCCGGCTACTCCGTCGCCGTCATGCCGGCCGCCGTGACCCCCAGGGGCCGGGGCATGCGCCACCTGAGCGAGCATCCGTACACGGAGAGCTCCCCGCGCTGGTCGCCGGACGGTCGCATGCTTGCCGTCACCAGCGGCGTGCGCGGTCAGGATACGGCGATCCTCCTCATCGACCTGGAGTCCGGCCCATGTGGCGTCGTGGGCGGCTCCGACACCTTCCATGCCGGCCAGCTCGCCTGGTCGCCCGACGGGCGCCGCATCGCCTTCGCGGGCGGCCCGGGCGATCATCCCGCCATCGGCGTCTACGAGCTGGCGACCGAAGCCATCACCTGGGCCTGGGAGGGCGGGCTCGACGCCCATCACCCGGTGTGGGCCCCGGACGGCGGCGCCCTCGCCTTCCTCGTCGACTGCGAGGCCGAGACTGGGCTCTGTCACCTCGACCTGCGCAGCGGCGAGTTCACAGAGCACAGCGTCGGGCCGGGCAACCACTACGCGCCTTGCTTCAGCCCGGACGGAACGGGCCTCTACTGCGTGCTGAGCGGCCCAGACCACCCAGCCGACCTGTTCCGCGTGGAGCTCGTCAGCGGCGAGGTCACACAGCTCACCGAGTCGCTGCCCGCCGACCTTCACGAGCACGAGTTCGTCTCCGGCGCGCCGGTGCACTACACGAGCTGGGACCACCTGGCCGAGGTGCCCGGACTGCTGGTCGAACCTGACGAGCCCAACGGCGCCGGAGTCGTGATCGTGCACGGCGGCCCGACCTGGCACCACTCCAACGAATGGGACGCGCTGCGCCAGGCGTTCGTCGCCGCGGGCGTTACCGTGATCCACCCGAACTACCGCGGCAGCGACGGGTACGGCCGGCGCTGGCAGCTCGCCAATCGCTGGCTGATGGGCCAGGGTGAGGTCCTCGACGTGGCCGCCGCGCACGAGTACCTCGTGCAGCTCGGCTGTGACCCGACGCGCATCGCGATCACCGGGCGCAGCTGGGGTGGGTTCCACACCATGGCCGCGGTGACACAGTTCCCGGATCTCTGGGCGGCGGGAGTCGCCGGCGTGCCCTTCTTCGACTTCATCGACAGCCAGCTCGACCCCGCGATCCGCGCCGACCTGCGCTGGTGGGACCGCGAGAACACGGGGAACATCGAGAAGGACCGCGCCAAGCTCGAGTACTACTCGCCGATCAACCACCTGGACGACGTCGAGGCGCCGCTCCTGCTCCTCGGCGGCGCCCTGGACCCACGCTGCCCCCCGCGTCAGATCGCCGAGGTCGCGGAGAGCCTGCGGGCGCGCGGGCGCGTCTGCGACTACGTCGTGTACCCGGACGAGGGTCACGAGATCAGCGGGCTCGAGCACCGCGTCGACTACGACCGGCGCACGGTCGAGTTCATCCTCGAGCACACGGGCTGCATCTGAGTCGCTCTGCGGGGCGGCGGCGCTCCGGCCGCCGCCCCGTCACCGCTGTGTGATCAGGTAGTCGAAAGCCGCCAGCGCCGCCTTGGCGCCCTCGCCGGCGGCGATGACGATCTGCTTGTCCTTGCCGACAGTGACGTCGCCGGCGGCGAACACGCCGCGCACGCCGCTGTCGCCCGTCTCGTCGACGACGACCTCACCGCGCTGGTTGGTGCGCGCGAGGTCGAGCATGAGGTCGGAGTTGGGCGACAGGCCGACCTCGATGAAGACGCCGTCCACCTTCAGCGTCCGGTTCTTGCCGCTCTTCCTATTGCGCAGCACGAGCTTCTCGACGACCTCGTGACCGAGGATCTCGACGGGCTCGTAGCCCACGAGCTTCTTGACGCCCGGCGCCGAACCCGCCTTGTCCTTCAGCACCTCGTCGCCGCTCCACTCCCCGCGGCTGACCACGAACACCTTCCCGGCGATGCCGCTCATCTCGATGGCCGCTTCGAGCGCCGAGTTGCCGCCGCCGACGATGGCGATGGTCTTGTCGCGGTAGAACGGGCCGTCGCAGGTCGAGCAGTAGACGACGCCCCGGCCCGAGAACTCGGTCTCGCCGGGAATCTCGAGGTGGCGCTTCTGCGCGCCGCTGGCGACGATCACGGCGCGCGCCCTGACCTCTTTACCGGACTGGAGGTCCAGCACCTTGGCCCGGCCGTCCACGCGCACCCCCGTGACACGCTCGCCGATCATACGCTCGAGACCGTACATGTACGCCTGCTCGAACATGAGCCGCACGAGCTCCGGTCCTTCGACGACGGGCAGCCCCGGGTAGTTGGTGACGAGGTGGGTGACGCCCACCTGGCCGCCCAGGTCCAGGGTGATGAGGATGGTGGAGAGATTCTTGCGGGCAGCGTACAGAGCGGCCGTGAGGCCGGCCGGTCCGCCGCCGACCACGGCGACGTCCCACACCCGCGTGAGGTCGACCGTCGAGGCGATCCCGAACATCTGGTCGAGGGCCCCCGTCGCATTCAGATAGGCGAGGTTGTCGTAGCCGCCGACGTAGCGCTCGTCGATGAAGAATTGGGGTACGCCCTGCTGGCCGGTGCGCTCGACCATCTCGAGCGCCGCTTCCTCGTCGTCGGTGACGTCGACCACGTCGTACCCGATGCCTTTGGCGCCGAGCAGCGCCTTGGCCTTCGCGCAGTAGGGGCACCACTCCATGGAGTACATCTGTACTCTAGCCATCGTCGCCTCCGTTTCGGCCGTGCCTTCCTGCACTCCTGAGACGGCTATTCCCGGTCTCAAACCCAATCGACCACGAGGGCGGGCGAGCCGCAGGCGACCCCGCGTCCGCGCCATCTGCGATAGACTTCACGGCGTCCCCGCACACACTCTCCGGGCAGGTGGAGCCGATGAACGTCCGCGTCTATGTCACCCCGAAACACGGGATCCTCGACCCCCAGGGAGCGGCCGTCGAGCGCTCGCTGCCGAACCTCGGGTTCACCGGCGTGAGCGGCGTCCAGATCGGCAAGATCATCGACCTCACGATCGAAGGCGCGGGTCTCACCGAAGAGGCCGCCCGCGCCCAGGTCGACGACATGTGCCGCAAGCTCCTCTCCAACCCGATCATCGAGGACTACACCTTCGAGATCACCGAGGGGTGACGGCGCCGATGACCGCTGCTTCTCCCCTGCGCCTCGGCGTCGTCGTCTTCCCGGGCATCAACACCGACGGCGACACCCGCCACGCGCTCGAGACCTTCCCCGGCGTCACGGCCGAGTACCTCTGGCACAAGGACACCGACCTCAAGGGCGTCGACGGCATCGTCATCCCCGGCGGGTTCAGCTACGGCGACTACCTGCGCTGCGGCGCCATCGCGCGCTTCAGCCCCATCATGCAGTCGATCACCGACTTCGCCGCCGGCGGCGGCCTCGTCATGGGCATCTGCAACGGCTTCCAGATCCTGATAGAGGCCGGCCTCCTGCCGGGCGGCCTCATCCGGAACACCGGCCTCAAGTTCGTCTGCCGCTACGTCAATCTGCGCGTCGAGACCGCGGCCACGCCCTTCACCGGCGTCTGCGCGCCAGGCGACCTCCTCCGCATCGTCGTCAAGCACAACGAGGGCAACTACACGGTCGACCCCGCGACATTCGAGAAGCTGAAGGCCAACGACCAGATCGTCGTGCGCTACGTGAACGCCGCCGGCGAGCGCGCCGAGGGCGCCAACCCCAACGGCGCCCTCGACGACATCGCCGGCGTCTGCAACGAGACGCCGCAACGTCTTCGGCATGATGCCGCACCCGGAGAACTCCGTGGAGGCCGCGCTGGCCGGCGGCGCCGACGGGCGCCGCGTTCTTCCAGTCCATGATCGACTCCCTGCGCGGCGCGGAGGTGCCGGCATGACCGCCGACGGCAAGCAGCAGTACGTCAACCGGACCGCCGATCTCGACGCGGCGATCAAGCTCGGCCTCAGCGAAGACGAGTACACGCACATCTGCGCGATCCAGGGCGGCGAGCCGACGTACGTCGAGCTCGCCATCTACTCGCTGATGTGGAGCGAGCACTGCAGCTACAAGCACTCGCGGCCCGTGCTCGGGCGCTTCCCCACCAGCGGACCGCGCATCCTGCAGGGCCCCGGCGAGAACGCCGGCATCATCGACGTCGGCGACGGCTGGGCCGTGGCCATGAAGGTCGAGAGCCACAACCACCCGTCGGCGGTCGAGCCCTTCCAGGGCGCGGCCACCGGCGTCGGCGGCATCGTGCGCGACATCTTCACCATGGGCGCGCGCCCGTGCGTGAGCATGGACTCGCTGCGCTTCGGCGAGCTCACCGAGCCGCGCCAGCGCTTCCTGCTCGACGGCGTGGTCGGCGGCATCGCCCACTACGGCAACTGCCTCGGCATCCCCACCATCGGCGGCGAGATCTACTTCGAGCCCAGCTACGAGGGCAATTGCCTGGTCAACGCGATGAGCGCCGGCATGATCCGCACCGACGGCATCGTGCGCGCCATCGCCAGCGGCGTCGGCAACCACGTCGTCCTCATCGGCTCCAAGACGGGCCGCGACGGCATCGGCGGCGCCAGCGTGCTGGCCAGCCAGGAGTTCGACGAGACGCTCGAGGAGAAGCGCCCCAGCGTCCAGGTCGGCGACCCCTTCACCGAGAAGAAGCTCATCGAGGCCTGCCTCGAGCTCATCCACCGCAAGCTCGTCGTGAGCATGCAGGACCTCGGCGCCGCGGGGCTCACCAGCTCGAGCAGCGAGATGTCGAGCAAGGGCTTCGTCGGCCTCGACATCCACGCCGACCGCGTGCCGCTGCGCGAGGCCGACATGGAGCCGTGGGAGATCATGATCAGCGAGAGCCAGGAGCGCATGCTGGCGATCGTCACCGACGGAGCAGATCGCCGACGTGCGCGAGGTCTGCGAGCGCTGGGACCTCGACTGCACCGTCATCGGCGAGGTCACCGACAGCAAGATGCTGCGCATCTGGTGGCACGGCGAGCGCGTGGCCGACATCCCCGCTCGCCGCCTTGCCGACGAGAGCCCCGTCATCCGCACGCCCTCCGTCAAGCCGGCGTACATCGTCGACGAGCCGGTCGCCGTGACGGACGCCGCGTACCCGCAGCCGGAGGATCTCGGCGCGGCGCTGACGCAACTCCTCGCCGCGCCCAACATCGCCAGCAAGCGCTGGGCGTTCGAGCAGTACGACTACATCGTCCAGGCCAACACCGTGCAGATCCCCGGCTCCGACGCCGCCGTGCTGCGCATCAAGGGCACGGACCGCGGCATCGCCTTCAGCAACGACTGCAACGGCCGCCACTGCTACCTCGACCCGTACCGCGGCGCCAAGGCGGCCACGGCCGAGGCCGCCCGCAACCTCGCTTGCGCCGGCGCCCTGCCGGTCGCAGTCACCGACTGCCTCAACTTCGGCAATCCCGAGAAGGGCGAGATCTACTGGCAGTTCGAGCAGGCCATCGAGGGCATCGCCGAGGCCTGCGAGGCGCTCGACACGCCGGTCGTGAGCGGCAACGTCAGCTTCTACAACGAGAGCTTCGGCCAGGCGATCTACCCCACGCCGATGATCGGCATGCTCGGCGTCTACGACGACGTGAGCGTGCACATCGACGACGCCTTCAAGGACGAGGGCGACGTCATCGTGCTGCTCGGCGCCGAAGCCGCCTGGGTCGACGGTTCCGAGTACCAGAAGGTCGCCTACGGCGTGGTCGCCGGGCGCGTACCGGACGTCGACCTGCAAGCTCGAGGTCGAGCTTCAGACCAAGCTCCGCTCGGCCATCGAGGCGCGCCTGTTGAGGAGCGCCCACGACTGCGCCGAGGGTGGCCTCGCCGTCGCGCTGGCCGAGTGCTGCATCGCCGCCGGTTCGACCGGTGGTGCGCAGTTCGCCGACCCGGACGCGCTGCGCCCCGGCCGGGACGGCCGCTGGCTCGGCGCCGACGTCGACCTCGGCCCTGCCGACGCCGTGACCGGCGCCGCCGGCCGCGCGGACCTCGCGCTCTTCGGCGAGGCGCCGACCCGGGTCGTGGCCAGCGTCGCTCCCGACAAGCTCAGCGCGCTCGAGGCCCATCTCGGCGAGCTCCCGCACCGCACGCTGGGCCGGGTGACCGGCGCCGACCTCCGGTGTACCATTGGTGCGAAGGAGCTCTTCACCGTCCCGGTGAGCGAGCTCCATTCTGCTTACGAGTCGCTGCCTCAGCGACTCGCCTGAACAGCCACGAACCGAGCGCTGTGTACGACGATCGTTTGCACGACAGCTGTGGCGTCTTCGGCATCCACGCGCCGGGCCGCGATGTCGCGCGCCTGACCTTCTTCGGGCTCTACGCCCTGCAGCACCGCGGCCAGGAGAGCGCCGGCATCGCCGTGGCCGACGACGGCCAAGTCACCGTCATCAAGGACCTCGGCCTCGTGAGCCAGGTGTTCAACGAGCAGATGCTCCAGAGCCTGAGCGGCCAGCACGCCATCGGCCACGTGCGCTACAGCACCACCGGCTCGAGTCACTGGTCCAACTCACAGCCGCTGGTCCGCAGCCGCAACGGCGACGTCATCGCCCTCGGCCACAACGGCAACCTGGTCAACACCACGGAGCTCCGTGACGAATTGCTCGCGCAGGGCGTCAAGTTCGCCGGCACCACCGACACCGAGGTGATCACGGCGCTCATCGCCCACGAGGCCGAAGGCGACCTCCTCGGCGCCGTGCGGACCGCAGTGAGCAAGATCCGCGGCGCCTTCTCGGCCGCCGTCATGAGTGGCGACGCCGTGGTCGGCTTTCGCGATCCCTACGGCGTGCGTCCGCTCTGCCTGGGCGACTACGAGGGCCACCCGGTGATCAGCAGCGAGACCTCGGGCTTCGACATCATCGGCGCCAAGTTCGTGCGCGAGATCCAGCCGGGGGAGATCGTCATCGCCGACAGCACGCACGGCTTGCGCAGCGAGCGCGTCGAGCTCGAGGGCTCGCGCCCGGCGCTGTGCATCTTCGAGTTCATCTACTTCGCGCGGCCGGACAGCGTGATGAGCGGCAAGACGCTGCACGTCGTGCGCCAGGAGATGGGCAAGCACCTGGCGATGGAGGCGCCGGTCGAGGCCGACCTCGTCATCCCCGTGCCCGACACGGGAATGCCGGCCGCCATCGGCTACGCCTCAGCCTCCGGCATCCCGTACACCGAAGGCCTCATCAAGAACCGCTACGTGCACCGCACGTTCATCCAGCCCGACGACAACCTGCGCCAGGTCGGCATCCGCATGAAGCTCAACCCCCTGACCTCGGTCATCAAAGGCAAGCGCCTCGTCGTCGTCGACGACTCCATCGTCCGCGGCAACACGACGCACAAGCTCGTCGAGATGCTGTTCAGCGCCGGCGCCAAAGAGGTGCACCTGCGCATCAGCTCGCCGCCGATCCAGTGGCCCTGCTACTACGGGATCGACATGGCCACGCGCGCCGAGCTCATCGCCGCGAACAAGTCGGTCGACGAGGTCCGCGATCACGTCGGCGCGACCAGCCTCCACCACCTCACGCTCGACGGCCTGCAGGCCAGCACCGGCCTGCCGCGCAGCCAGTTCTGTCGCGCCTGCTTCGACGGCGACTACCCCATCGCGGTGCCCGAGGAGTACGCGATGTGCAAGATGCGCTTCGAGAAGGGCGCGGCCGCAGCGGCCTGCGATCCCTGAGCGACTTCCGGCGGCGCCGGCGCCCCGGGAGTACCATGAGCGCATGAGCGAGACGCCGACCCCCGCGTTCCACGTGATGGCCAAGCCCACCGGGGCGCGCTGCAACCTTCGGTGTGACTACTGCTTCTTTCTCGAGAAGGAGTCCCTGTACCCGGGAAGCGACTTCCGCATGACCGACGAGGTCATGGAAGCGTACATCGCGCAGACCGCCCGGGCGCAGAGGGTGCCGCAGGTGACCCTGGCCTGGCAGGGCGGCGAGCCGACGCTGATGGGTCTCGACTTCTTCCGGCGGGCGCGCGCGGCCGAAGAGGGCCGCGTGCCCGCGGGCATGTCGGTCGAGCGCACGCTCCAGACCAACGGCGTCCTGCTCGACGACGCGTGGTGCGCGTTCCTCGCCGAGAACGACTACCTCGTCGGGCTCAGCATCGACGGGCCGCGCGAGCTGCACGACGCCTACCGGCACGACCTCGGCGGGCGACCCGTCTTCGACCGCGTCGTCGCGGCCGCCCGCCGCCTGCAGAAGCACGGCGCCGAGTTCAACGTGCTGTGCACGGTCAACGCCGCCAACGCCGGGCACCCGCTCGAGGTGTACCGCTTCTTCCGCGACGAGCTCGGCGCCCGCTTCATCCAGCTCGTCCCGATCGTCGAGGTCGAGACGCCGCCCGCGGGCGGCCGGCCGGGGACGGTAACCGGGCGCAGCGTGCAGCCGGAGGACTACGGCGGCTTCCTGAACGCAATCTTCGACGAGTGGGTGCGCCGCGACGTCGGCGAGATGTTCGTGCAGGCCTTTGACGGCGTGCTCGCCGCCTACGTTCGCGGCGCCTCGAGTCTCTGCATCTTCCAGCCGACCTGCGGCGAGGGGGTGGCGCTCGAGCACAACGGCGACGTCTACTCCTGCGACCACTTCGTCGATCCGCGCCACCTGCTCGGCAACATCCTCGAGACCTCCGTCGGCGACCTCGTGCGCTCCGAGCAGCAGCGCGCGTTCGGGCAGGCCAAGCAGGAGACGCTGCCCGCCTTCTGCCGCTCGTGCGAGCACCTCTTCGCCTGCAACGGCGAGTGCCCAAAGAACCGCCTGCTGCTCACGCCCGACGGTGAGCCCGGCCTCAACTGGCTCTGCGCCGGGCTCAAGGCGTTCTTCGCGCACACGGAGCGACCGATGCGCCTGATGGCCGAGATCCTCACGCGCGGCGGCGAGGCTCCGGAGGTCATGGACCTGCTCGCCGCCGAGGCGCGCGCAGACGGGCCGCAACGACCCCTGTCCCTGCGGCAGCGGCAAGAAGTACAAACGCTGCTGCGGCATTGCGGCCGGCTGACGACATCTGTACGATTCGTGCGACGCGGCGCTCGCTCGGTCCGCGCCGACACCGTAGCGACCGAGAGAGGTGCGCCATGCCGACGGCAAGCCCAACATCCTCGTCCTGTGGGGGGACGACATCGGCTTCTGGAACCTCAGCTGCAACAACCGCGGCATGATGGGCTACCAGACGCCGAACATCGACCGCCTCGCCCACGAGGGCGTCGGCTTCACCGACTTCTACGGCCAGCAGAGCTGCACCGCCGGCCGCGCCGCCTTCATCACCGGCCAGAACCCTCTGCGTACCGGGCTCACCAAGGTCGGCCTGCCCGGCGCCGACTTCGGCATCCGGCCCGAAGACCCCACCATCGCCGAGCTCCTCAAACCCCTGGGCTACGCCACCGCCCAGTTCGGCAAGAACCACGTCGGCGACCTCGACGAGCACCTGCCCACCAACCACGGCTTCGACGAGTTCTTCGGCAACCTCTACCACCTGAATGCGGAAGAGGAGCCGGAGCACGAGGACTATCCCAAGGACCCGGACTTCAAGAAACGCTTCGGGCCGCGCGGCGTGATCCACAGCTGGGCGCAGCCCGACGGCACCCAGAAGATCGAGGACACCGGCCCGCTCAACAGGAAGCGCATGGAGACCATCGACGACGAGGTCACGGCGCGCACGCTCGAGTACCTTGATGAGATGGCACAGGCCGACCAGCCGTTCTTCCTCTGGTGGAACGCCACCCGGATGCACTTCCGCACTCACGTCAAGGACGAGCTGCGCGGCATCAGCGGCCAGGGCGAGTACAACGACGGGATGGTCGAGCACGACCGCCACGTCGGCATGATCCTCGACAAGCTCGACGAGCTCGGCATCGCCGACGACACGATCGTCATGTACTCGACCGACAACGGCCCCCACTACAACTCCTGGCCGGACGCCGCGATCACGCCGTTCCGCTCGGAGAAGAACAGCAACTGGGAGGGCGCCTACCGCGTGCCGGCGTTCCTGCGCTGGCCGGCGAAGTGGCAGGCGGGCGTCACGCTCAACGGCATCGTCGCCCACCAGGACATGCTGACCACCTTCCTGGCCGCGGCCGGCGAGCCGGACGTCGCCGCAAAGTGCCGCGCGGGCCACGAGGTCGGGGGAAAGACGTTCAAGGTCATCCTGGACGGCAAGGATATGAACGCGTACTTCGCAGGTGAGACCGACGACAGCCCACGCGATCGCATCTTCTACGTGAACGACGACGCCGAACTGGTCGCCCTGCGCGTCGGCGACTGGAAGTTCATCTTCAAGGAGCAGCGCGCCCACCAGTTGGCGCTGTGGCTCGAACCGTTCGTCGAACTGCGCGCGCCGAAGGTCGTGAACCTGCGGCGCGACCCATTCGAGCGGGCTCTCACCGACTCCAATACCTACTACGACTGGATGATCGACCGCATCTACATGATCGTCCCGGCCCAGGCGGTGGTGGCCGAGGCCATCGCCGAGTTCGCGGAGTTCCCGCCGCGACAGGAGCCCGCTTCGTTCAGCCTCGACCGCGTGCTCGAGAAGCTCAAGGAGGTCGCGGGCAGCCAGAGCTGAGGCCGGCGGACAGCTCCGGGATCGCAGTGGCGCGGGAGCGTCTGGGCAGGCATGAGAACCAGTTCTTCGCCACCGTGTTCCTCGGAAGCCGGCCGGTTGTTCCTCGCCATGATCTTCGCGGCGGCCGCCTCCGCGGGGGCCATCGCCGCCGCCTACACAAGAGATCCCTCGGCCTTCGCGTCCAGCACCACCTACGTCGTGACGCTGGTCCTGCTGTTCGTCACTACTCAGGCGACCTGGGTCGTGCTGGTGTTCCCCGCGTGGGTGTTCCTGATTAGCGCCTACATCCTGGTGACGCACCTGAGGTCCGGGGCAGAGGTCTGACCCGCCGAGGCGCCGGGGAGGTCGTCGAGCACACTCCCCGCCCCCCGTGACCTCAGGCTGGGGCGTCCGGGCGGCGGCCGGGAAGCCGGCTGCGCACCGCCCGCGACCCGAGCGCCGCGCCCTCGCCGACGGCCATGCCGACCAGCGACCCCACGATGACGTCGCCGGGGTAGTGCACCCCGGAGTGGACGCGCGAGTAGGCGACCACGGTGGCCAGGCTGCGGAGAGGGACGCCGAGCGCCGGCAGCGCCTCGGCGACCCCGGCGGCGAAGGCGAACCCCGAGGCCGAGTGGCCGGACGGGAACGAGGTCGACGTCGGCATCCTGACGTGCCGCGCCTCCTCGAACCGGACGACACCCCGTTCGGGTCGCGGCCGCCGGCCGGCGAACTTCATCGGGATGTTGACGACGAACGAGTTGACGCCCACCGCGGCCATCCCGGTGACGGCGGCGCGCCGGCCCTTCTTGCCGCCCACCGCGAAGAGCAGCGCGGCGATCCCCATGTAGAGCTTGGCGTGGTTGGCGCTGTTGGAGAGACGGCGCAGCGGAGCGTCGATGAGCGGCGTGGGCGTGGCCTCGATCGCATGGTAGACGGCGGTGTCGAGCACGACCAGCTCGTGGAACACCCCGCTGGCGATCCCCCGGAGGCTCTGGTCGTCCGCCCTGAGACCTTGATCGTCCCCCGTCATGCTCTGGCTGTCCCCTGTCTCGGCCACGCCGAGATGCTACCATTCTCCACCAACCGGCAGGGGAGGAGCGAGGTGGGGAAGCTCGAGCAGGCCGTCCCCGGCGTGAGCATGCTGCGGGCGTACAGGCCGGCGTGGCTGCGCTTCGACCTGGTCGCCGGCATCGTCCTCGCCGCGATCCTCGTGCCGCAGGGTCTCGCGTATGCGGAACTGGCCGGCGTCCCTCCCGTCACCGGCCTCTACACGACGGTCGTGTGCCTCATCGTGTACGCGCTCCTGGGGCCCTCGCGCGTGCTGGTCCTGGGCCCGGACTCGTCGGTCTCGCCGCTCATCTTCGCCGCCATCATCCCGCTCATGGTCGCCGACGACCCCGCCTCGGCGATCGCCCTCGCCGGGATGCTGGCGCTGCTGGTGGGCGGCATCGAGGTCGCGCTCGGGATCGGCAAGCTGGGGTTCATAGCCGACCTGCTCTCCAAGGAGGTCCAGGTCGGCTACATGAACGGGCTGGCCATCACCATCATCGTGGGCCAGCTCCCCAAGCTGTTCGGCTTCTCGACCGACGCGGACACGTTCATCCAGGAGGTCTGGGCCTTCTTCGCCAACCTCGACCAGACGCACGTCACCACGCTCGCGCTCGGCCTCGTCACGCTCGCGCTCCTGTTCGGTCTGCCGCTGCTCTCGAAGAAGGTGCCGGCGATACTCGTCGCCGTAGTGGTCGCGACCATCGTCACCGCCGCCCTGGGGCTCGCCGACAAGGGCGTGGACACCGTGGGAACGCTCCCGAAGGGTCTCCCCGTACCCTCGTTCCCGTGGACCGGCTGGAGCGACCTCGCGACGCTGGCCGCCGCCGCAGTCGGCATCGTGCTCGTCTCCCTCACGGACACCATCGCCACCTCGTCCGCCTTCGCCGCCCGGCGCGGCGACGAGGTGAACGCCGACCGCGA
This sequence comes from uncultured Actinomycetes bacterium, assembly GCA_963709345.1. GTDB lineage: Bacteria > Actinomycetota > Thermoleophilia > UBA2241 > UBA2241 > CAIXSE01. Next base: position 1,954 of record CAVPVX010000006.1, on the reverse strand, counting down.
GATGATCGCGGTCGGCGCGTCCAACGTGGGCGCCGGCCTCTTCCAGGGCTTCGCCATCTCCGTGAGCAGCTCGCGGACGGCCGTCGCCGAGCGGTCCGGCACCAAGACGCAGGTGGCCGGCCTCGTGGGCGCCGGTCTCGTCGCGCTCATGCTTCTGGTGGTGCCGGGGCTGCTCAAGGATCTCCCGCAGACCGCCTTGGCCGCCGTCGTCATCATGGCGGCCGTCTCGCTGGCGGACGTCGCCGTTCTCCGCCGTTTCGCCAGAGTGCGCAAGACCGCACTGGCGCTCTCGCTCGTGGCGACCATCGGCGTCGTCTTCTTCGGGGTGCTCGAGGGCATCCTGATTGCCGCCATCCTCAGCATCCTGCTGTTCTTTCGCCGGAGCTGGTGGCCGCCGGGCGCCGTCCTCGGTTACGTGCCCGAGCTGGACAGCTGGCACGACGTCGAGCGCTACCCGTCGGCCCAGGAACGCGAGGGGATCCTCATCTACCGCTGGGAGGCGCCGCTGTTCTTCGCCAACGCCGGCATCTTCCGCCAGCAGGTGCGCAGGCTGGTCCTGAAGCGCGACCCGCGCTGGATCGTGCTGCAGTGCGAGGCGATCACCGACATCGACGTCACCGCCGCCGACATGCTCAAGGCGCTCGACCTCGAGCTGAACGCGCAGGGGATCCATCTGGCGTTCGTGGAGCTGCGTGGCCGGCTGAGCGACAGGGTCAAGACCTACGGGTTGCTCGAGACGCTCGACAGCGAGCACTTCTACCCCAAGCTCAGGCTCGCCCTTGCTGAGATCGCGGCCGAGGACGCCGCTGCGGCGGCGGGCGCCGGCGCCGGGGAGACGCCGGGGGAGCCGCCGGCCTGCACCGCCGGCTCAGCCGTCGATGCGGACCGGCCTCCCGATCACGACCCGCCAGAGGCCGAGCAGCCCCCTGAGCCCGGTGGCCCTCGCCGCCGGTGAGTAGCCGATCGCCCCGAGCGGCAACCGCAGGCGTAGCACGCCCGGCCGCGAGGTGAAGACGAGCGGCGGGTCCATCTGCAGCGACTCCCCGTCCAGCCCGACGGCGATCGGCTGCGCGGAGGTCACTTCGAAGGCGGGCGCGCTCCAGGACAGGTAGCCCTCGTAGAGCGCGGGCGTGGCCGTCGTGAGCGCCGCGATGGCGCGCGTCGCGGCCACGGCGTCCGGTACGACCAGGGAGAAGATCCCGAGCAGCCCCGTGTCGAGGCGAGGCCGCGAGGTGATCCCTGCCGTGGTGGTGCCGTAAGGGCCGTTGGACACCTGGATCACGTGGGCGCCCTCGTGCGCGACGCCGTCCGGCGTCGTGAATCGCAGGTCGAAGGGCTCCGACCCGGGACCGAGCATCTCCGGAAGGGCCGCCAGCGTCGTCTCACGCTTCGCGTCGCGGTACTCGGGCGACTGCACGATGGTCGCGTAGAGGCCCAGCGAGACGTTGTTGACGAAGATGCGCCCGTTGACGTCGGCGAGGTCGATGCGGTGCTCGCGCGCCTCGCCGTAGGCGTCGAGCGCCCCCACCACGTCGTCGCGGTCCAGCCCGATGTCGAGGGCGAAGTGATTGCGCGTGCCGGCCGGGACGACCACCATCGGCACGCCCCTCTCGGCGGCGACGCTGGCGACGAGCGCCTGCGACCCGTCGCCGCCGGCCATGCCGATCACGTCGGCGCCCTGGTCGATGGCGCCGCGCGCGAGCTGGAGCAGGTCGTCCCCACGTTGCAGGACGACGGGCTCGATCCCGCGCGCGCGGCACTCGTCCACGAGGTGGTACTTCTCCGCCTTCCCGCCGCCGGACTTGAGGTTCATGATCAGCACGCCGTGGCGCGCTGCCGGCATCGGCTCACCCGGAGTCTCGCTCTGCTTGAGCGAGCGCACGTCGTGCTTGAGCGCGTACCGGGCCAGCAGCAGGGCTACGCCGAGGAGCGCCAGGCGCACCAGCAGCGAGAG
>CAVPVX010000005.1:0-50076 GCA_963709345.1 uncultured Actinomycetes bacterium | reverse complement strand
CCCCACAACCGCCACAGCGTGAACAGGAACACCCCCAGCAGCAGCGTGTTGCGCGCCACGACCACCACCAGAGTCTCGGGCGACATGTCGAGCAGGCGCCAGTAGAGCGCGGGGAACTCGACCTGGGTGAGCAGGAGTGCAAGGCCGCCGAGGAGGGCCACCCACTTGTCGCGCGCGGCGACCAGCGCCCACGCCGGGAGCGTCCAGATGAAGTACTGCGGCGAGAGCACCTTACCGAACGTCATCAGTGCGAGGATGAGCGCGAGGACGGTGAGCGCCTGGTCGGGCAGGGAGGCGCTCAGGTGCGCGCGGCGTTGCCAGGCCACGTAGTAGACGGCGGCGACGGCCAGGAGCGTGAAGCCGCCGGAGAGGTCGGCGAGCGCGCCGACGCCGGGCGCGACCAGCGAGTGGGAGCCGTGGCTGTGGCCCCACGTGGCCTGGATCACGCCGGTGAGCTCGCCGAACAGCAGCGGCGTGCCGAGCACGCTCTCGATCTGGAGCGGCCGCTCGAGGTGGTACTGGAAGACGTACCAGATGCCTTCCCATGAGGTGAAGACGTAGGGGAGGAAGGGCGCGACGGCCGCGGCCGCGAAGGCGACCAGAGGCCAGAGCCAGCGTCGCGGCGGGCCGGCGAGTATCAGGACCAGCGGCAGGAGCGCGACGGGCGTGATCTTGAGGGCGAAGCCCATGCCCAGGACGAACCCGGCCGCGGTGTACCAGCGGCCGGTGAGGCAGAGCAGGAACACGGCGATGAGCAGCGCAACGACGACGTCGTAGCGGTTGACGATGATGGCGCCGGTGAGCGCCACGCCGACGGGGAAGAGGACCGCGGCGACGTAGGCGCGCCCGCCGCGCGGCCACATGCGGCAGGCGGCGAGGGCGGTCACCGCCGCCGTGGCTACGGTGAAGGCGCCCATGAGGATGGTGAACCAGTGGGTGTAGGCGTCGCGATCCGCGGTGTGGCCGGGCAGCCGGAAGAGCGGCACGGCGAGCGGCGGGTACTCGACCGTGAAGGAGGGCGTGAACGGGCTCTCTCCGGCGGCGATGCGCTCCGCGTACCCGTGGTACACGCCGATGTCGGAGATGTCGTGAAGGCCGTACCAGAGATTCGGCAGCAGGACGATGAGCACGAGCAGCGTGAGGCCGGCGGCCACGAGGATCGCCAGCGGTGCGCTGGGCGTTCTGACCGCCGCCGGGCGCTCGCTTGTCGCCGGCTCGTTCACGCGCCGCGGAAGCTCCAGAGCTTGTTGACGACGAAGTTGAACGGGAGGACGCAGCCGATCGCGAAGAGCTGGCTGAGCATGACGTCCACGCCGAGCTCGCCGCGGAAGAGCCAGAAGGCGAGCTCGTTCAAGCCGAGTCCGGCGACGCTCACGGTGAGGAACTTGGCGAACTCACCGCCCATTCTGCCGGTGGAGCGGAAGGTCCACCGGCGGTTGAGCAGGTAGTTGTTGACGACCGCGACGCAGAACGCCAGGCCGCTGGCGAAGACCTCGATCGCGAACGGCGTCTCGGCCGCGAACGCGCCCCAGATGAGCAGTGTCACCTTGAGGACCGCGAGGTTGACGATGGTGCCGGTGGCGCCGACGATGGCGAACTTGACGAACTGCTTGCTGTTCTTCTGGAAGCGAGCGTTCAAGGATCACCTTGGGACGGCGGGGAGGACGGCCGCGCGGCGCCGCGGCGCCGGCCGCGCGGCAGCGGGCCGCCGTCATGATACGCGATGCCCCCGAGCGCGCAAAACGGGGGCGGCGGCCGGGCCGCAGCGCGCCGCGGTCAGGCCGGCTGCGCCGGCGGCCGGGCCGCAGGGCGCCGCGGTCAGGCCGGCTGCGCCGCCTCGCGGTCGGCCAGCCATGCGTCGACCTCATCCATGACCGTGCCGAAGTCCGAGAGCGGCCGCCACTCGAGGCCCTCGGCGGCGCAGCGCTCGGCGAGGTGACCGCGCGCGAAGGTGAGGTCGGCCTCGCGCGCGGGGCAGAGGTCGCTCGGCCCGTCGCCGAAGACGAGCACCACGTCGCCCGGGCGGCGCAGGGCACGCAGGATCGCCGCCTTGCAGCTGGCCAGGCCGCAGCGCGGGCAGTCGCCGAGCGCGTCGCTGAACTCGAGACGATAGGGAGGTCCGTCGTCCGGGCCTTCGCCGACGAGCTCGCTGGCATAGAGCCGCATCGGCGGCAGCTCCTCGCGGCGCCAGAACGCCTCGATGGCCTCGCGCACGCCGGCGCTCACGATCGCCGAGTGGCCGTCGCGCACCTGCAACGCAGTGAAGAAGTCCTTAAGGCCCCGCATCGGCTCGGCCACGTCGAGGAGGGCGCCGATCAGCTCCGTCCGCGGCGCCCGGATCAGCCGGATCTGCCGCTGGAAGACCTCGGCGTGGCTCATGCGGTCCGCGTAGGCCTCCTCCTCAAGCGCCCACCACTTGTCGCCGACCAGCGGCTGGAGCGCGATCTCGTTGCACTCGTGGGTGGTGATCGTTCCGTCGTAGTCGAGCAAGGCGAGGATGCGGCGGCCGTCGCCCGCCGGCTGTGCATCGTCAGAGGCCATGCCGAAAGTGTACACGGGCCGGGCGGCCGGGGCGCGCGGAGGGTCACACAAGTGAGCTGCGCGCCAGCGGCCGCCGGTCGCGTTCCGACGCGCGCCGAAGCGGACCGCGCCGGTCTGGTAGAATCAACAATCCGGTCCGCAGCAGGAAGAAAGCGAGTCTCGTGAGCGACAGTCAGCCCCTCTTCAGCGAAGTCTCCGCGCGCGTCGACTTCCCCGCGCTCGACGCCCGCATCCTGGCCTTCTGGAAGGAACATCGCATCTTCGAGAAGAGCCTCGAGGGCCGAGACGACGCGCCGATCTTCGTCTTCTACGAGGGGCCGCCGACGGCCAACGGACGGCCCGGCGCCCACCACGTCGTCTCGCGCATCTTCAAGGATCTGTTTCCGCGATACAAGACGATGCGCGGCTACCGCGTGCCGCGCAAGGCCGGCTGGGACACGCACGGTCTGCCGGTCGAGCTCGAGGTGGAGCGCCGCCTCGGCATCGACGGCAAAGAGCAGATCGAGGAGTACGGCGTCGCGGAGTTCAACCGCCTGTGCCGCGAGAGCGTCACCACCTATCTCGAGGAGTGGGAGCGGTTCACCGAGCGCATCGGCTTCTGGGTCGACCTCGACGACGCCTACTACACGTTCACCAACGAGTACATCGAGTCGGTCTGGTGGCTGCTCCGGCAGATCTGGGACAAGGACCTCCTCTACGAGGGCTTCAAGGTCGTGCCCTACTGCCCGCGCTGCGGCACGGCGATCAGCAGCCACGAGGTGGCGCAGGGCTACAAGGACGTCACCGAGGACTCCGTGTACGTGCGCTTCCCGCTCACGGCCGAGTCGGCGGCGCGGCTTACCGGCGCCGCCGCCGCGGGCGCCGGCGGGCCGACGGGCGCGCACGGCGACGGCGAGCCCAAGCCCGTCTCGCTCGCCGTTTGGACGACCACGCCGTGGACGCTCATCAGCAACGTCGCCGCAGCGGTGCACCCCGAGGTCACGTACGCGCTCGTCGAGAGCCGCGGCGAGCGCTTCATCCTGGCCCGCGACCTGGTCGAGAAGGTCCTCGGAAAGCACGCCGTCGTCGAGCGCGAGCTCGCGGGCAGTGAGCTGCTCGGCCTCGGCTACGAGGCGCCGTTCGCCTTCATGGAGCCGGACAAGCCGGCGCACTTCGTCGTCGGCGGCGACTACGTCACCACCACCGACGGCACCGGCGTCGTGCACATCGCTCCCGCCTTCGGCGAAGAAGACATGCGTGTCGGTCTCGAGAACGACCTGCCGGTCGTGAACGCCGTCGACCTCGAGGGCAGATTCATCGCCGAGGTCACGCCGTGGGCCGGCGTTTTCGTCAAAGACGCAGACCCGGCCATCACCACCGACCTCAAGGACCGCGGCCTGCTGCTCGGCGTCGAGCCCTACGAGCACAGCTACCCGTTCTGCTGGCGCTGCGACACGGCGCTGCTGTACTACAGCAAGGCCACCTGGTACATCCGCACGACGGCGATCAAGGACCAGCTGATCAAGGCCAACGACGACGTCGTCTGGCACCCGGAGCACATCAAGACCGGGCGCTTCGGCGAGTGGCTCGCCGGCAACGTCGACTGGGCGCTCAGCCGCGACCGCTACTGGGGTACGCCGCTGCCGGTCTGGCGCTGCGAAGAAGGCCACACGCACTGCGTGGGGTCCGTCGCGGAACTGCGCGAGCTGGCGGCCGGTCCCGTTCCGGATGATCTGGAGCTCCACCGGCCCTACGTCGACGACATCGTCCTCACCTGCCCGGACTGCGCCGGCGAGATGCGCCGCGCCCCGGAGGTGATCGACGCCTGGTTCGACTCCGGGTCCATGCCCTTCGGTCAGTGGCACTACCCGTTCGAGAACGAGGAGCTCTTCCGCGAGCGCTTCCCCGCGGACTTCATCTGCGAGGCGATCGACCAGACGCGCGGCTGGTTCTACAGCCTGCTGGCGGTCGCCACGCTCGTCGAGGGCCGCAGCTCGTTCAAGCGCGTGCTCTGCCTGGGGCACATCCTCGACGGCGAGGGCCAGAAGATGAGCAAGAGCAAGGGCAACGTCGTGCAGCCCGACGACATCCTCGACCACCAGGGAGCCGATGCGCTGCGCTGGTTCCTGTTCTCCAGCCAGCAGCCGTGGAGCCCGCGGCGCTTCAGCGCCGAGATGGTCGACGAGGTCGTGCGCAAGTTCCTGCTCACGCTCTGGAACACGTACAGCTTCTTCACGCTCTACGCCAACATCGACCGTTTCGACCCGACGGCGCAGGAGTCGCCCATCCAGGACCGGCCGCTGATCGACCGCTGGCTCGTCGGCGAGCTGAACACGCTCGTGCGGGACGTCACCGCCGGCCTCGAGGCCTACGACGCCACCGGTACCGGCCGCGCCATCCAGCAGTTCGTCGACGACCTCAGCAACTGGTACGTGCGCCGCAGCCGGCGTCGCTTCTGGAAGAGCGAGAGCGACGCCGACAAGCTGGCCGCCTACCACACGCTCCACGAGGCGCTGGTCACGGTGACCAAGCTGCTGGCGCCGTTCACGCCGTTCGTGGCCGAGGAGCTCTACCGGAACCTCGTGGGCTCGGTTGACGACGCGGCGCCCGAGAGCGTGCACCTGTGCGCCTGGCCGGCGGCCGACGAGCAGGCCATCGACGCCGGTGTGTCGTTCGACATGGCCGCCGCGCGGCGCGTGGTCGAGATGGGCCGCGCCGCGCGCAACGCCGCGGCCGTCAAGACGCGTCAGCCGCTCGCTGCGGTCGTCGTCGCCCTGCCGGAGGCGGAGGCGCGCGCCGTCGAGCGCCTTCGCGACGTCGTCCTCGACGAGCTCAACGTGAAGGATCTGCGCGTGGCCGGCGGCGAGGATGAGCTGGTCGCCTACGTCGTGAAGCCGAACCTGAAGGTGCTCGGTCCCAAGCTCGGCAAGCGGCTCGGCGCGTTGCAGGCGGCGCTCAAGCAGGCAGACGCCGCCGCCCTGGTCGCGGAGCTCCGCGCGAGCGGGTCGGTGGCGCTGGCGCTCGCCGACGGCGAGCTCCGGCTCGCCGCGGAAGAGCTCCTCGTCGAGACCGGCTCGCCGAACGGCTACCGGGTCGAGAGCGAGGCCGGCCGCGTGGTGGCGCTCGCGACCGACGTCGACGACGAGCTGCGCGAGGAGGGGCTGGCGCGCGAGCTCATCCACGCGGTTCAGCTCGCGCGCAAAGCTGCCGACTTACGCATCGAGGACACGATCAGCCTGACGCTCGCCCTGCCGGAGGACCTTCGTTCGCCGGCCGAGCGCCATCGCCCGGCGATCATGGCCGAGACCCTGGCCAGCGAGTTCGCGTTGGGCGCGTCCGGCGGGGAGCATCGCGAGACGGCTCGCGTCGACGGTCACGAGGTCGGTATCGGTCTGTCCGTGACGGGTACGATCTTCACCGTCACCTACGGCTGACCGGCCCGTTCGGGCCGGGAGCCGGCGACGAAGGGAGACGCTGTGGAACAGATGCGTGACGCATCGCTGGACCTGCTTATCGACCTCGCCCGCCCGGCCGCCGACGACGTGGTACTGGACTACGCGGCCGGCGCAGGCATCGCCGGGTTCGCCGTGGCGCCGGAGGTCGCGACCGTTGAGGCTGCCGACGAGTTGCCGGACACCCTCGACGAGGGCCGCCGGCTCGCCGAGGAGCTCGGCCTCTTCAACGTCGCCTTCACGCTCGTCGACCTGTATGCGCTGCCGCATAAGGACGGCTCCTTCGGTCTGATCGTCTGCCGCAACGCTTTTCACCTGCTGCCCGAGCCGACGGCGGCGCTCGTGGAGCTCCGCCGCGTACTCGCCGACGGCGGCCGCATCGTGCTCCTCGATCCCGTCGTGGATGCGGCCACCGACAAGGCGTTCAACGAGCTCGCCCGTCTGCGGGAGCCGGCGCACCGCCGTCACTACCGGGTGGAAGAGCTCGACTCGATCGTCGAGCGCACCGGGCTCGTTGTGAGTCGGCACGGGCGCCTGCGGCGCACGACCGACCTCGACTACTGGCTCCAGGCCGCGGCGGTGCCGGGTCCCAAGGCCGATCTCATCCGCGACCGTTTCAGGGCGCTGCCTGTGGGCGTGCAGGCGGACATGGACATCGTGTTCGCCGACCGGATCATCAGCTTCAGCTACGACGTCGCCGGGTTGCGGCTGGAACGCCCGTGAACACAGCGCCGCGGTTTGCGGAGCGCCGCGAGGCGCTTCGCCGCCGGCGGCGCCGCCGCCGGCTCACCGCGCTCGTCGCGGTCCTCGTCGTCGTCGCGCTCGCCGTCGCGGTCGCCGGCCCCTGGTTCGGCCACCTCGGCCTGCCGTGGCCCGGCGCCTCGTCGGCCACGGCGAGCGGCGACAATGCGGGCAGTCGGGATCTGCGCGTCATCGGCGCCGAGGACATCTGGCACACCGGTCCGGTCACCCTGCGTTTCCGCGACGCCGACGACAAGCCCATCGCCGCCGGCTGGCGCGTCGACGACGGCGCTTGGCAAGAGAGCAAACGCGCCCACGTGCGGGGGCCGGCCGATCATTCCGGAGACGGCCTGCACACCGTGGACGTGCGGCCGCTCGGGGGCGGCGATATCGCCGCCAGCGTCAAGGTGGGCATTGACACGAGGCCGCCGAGAGTGACCTCCGTCACCGTCTCGCCGGAGCGCATCGACGGCGCCGGGACGGTCAAGCTGTCGATCACGGTGCCGCCAGAGGAAGGTGTCAAGGCCGACTGGGCGGTCGTCGACGTCCTCAACAAGCCGGTCGGCGAGCAAGGGCAGCCGGTGACTCCGGCGGGAGCCGCCTCGGTAACCTGGAAGGTGCCGACCGTCGACGGCGAGAAGCTGGGGCCGGGCACCTACTGGCTGCGTGTGCGCGCCGAGGACGCCGCCGGCAACGTCACCGAGGAGCGCGCCGCGATAGCCTGCGTGCGCCCCGTCAAGGCGCGCATCATCACCGACCTGCCCGCAGCCGGCAGAGAGGTCGCCCTCACGTTCGACGGCGGCTCAGGGTACGCCTGGCGTAGCCTCATGAACAAGCTGTACTCCCACGACTCGCTCGGCACCTGGTTCTGCACCGGCGTCAGCGTCGACAGGTATCCGGAGATGGCCAAGCTCGCCGTCGAGCAGGGTCAGACGCTCGGGAACCACAGCTACGATCATCCGGACTTCAGCACGATCTCGTACTCCGAGCAGGTGGACCAGCTGAACCGCAACGCCGACGCCTGGTGGAAGGCCTGCAAGGCGATCCCGCAGCCGTTCTTCCGCCCGCCCTACGGGTCGCAGACCGCCACCACGGTCAAGGCGGCCGGCGACGCCGGGTATCGGTACGTGGTGATGTGGAACGGTGACGCCGGCGACTGGAGGGGTCTGTCCGCCGACCAGGTCGCCGCCAATGCGCTCGCCGCCGCCAAACCCGGCGCGATCATCGTCTTCCACACCCAGTGGAACAGTGATGCCGCGATGCCGCTGATCCTCAAGGGGCTCAAGAAGAAAGGCCTGAAGGCCGTGAGCCTGGCGCAGCTCTGCGCCGACGCCGGCCTCCCTTACTGACGCCGGCCTCCCTTACTGACGCCGGCCTCCCCGGCAGCCCCCATCCGCGCCCCGGCCGCTCCACCTGTGCCCCGGCGGCAGCCCCCATCCGCGCCTATCCGGCCTGATCCTCATCCACTTCGAGCCAACTCGCGGAGAATCCGCCCGTCGCGGATGCTCCCGCACCGACGCCGGGCGCACCGGCGTCACCTGCCGCGACGCCGCCCGTTCCGACTCCGTAGCCCTCCTCTATCAGGAAGGCGGCCGTCTCCGGATCCGTCAGGCCGAACCGTGTCCTCACCAGCGCCGACGAGTACCCGATCGGCTCGTGGAGACGCCTTCGCCCGGCTACGGGGGCTCGGACCTCGTCCGCCGCATCGGCGTGTTGCCGCCCGGCCGCTTCGAGGACCGCGACCCGATGGAGGAGGCCCTGGTACGACTGTTCCGGCAGGAGCACGGCGGTGACGCGACCGTGCTGAGTCACGTACACGGGCGTGCCGGAGGCGACCGCGCGACTAATGATCCTGGCGGCATCTCGACGAAGATCCGTGATGGGGATGACCTCGGGGGCTGATTCCATTGAACCTCGCTGTGACCGATTGCACGACTGGGGAGGCTGCGGTCCATTGTCCGAGGGGATCGTATCGTGACGGATCTCGGCCGACGAGAGTGACGATCGGGACCGCCCGCCGATATCGGCGGCGTGATCGGTGGCCCGCCGCGGCCAAGGTGATGGCAGGCGCGAGCCGCGCCGGCCCGGAGCCGAAGGCGGCACCGGCGCTGGTGCTGGTGCGGCATCACAGGCGGCACCAGTACCGGCATCACAGGCGGCACCAGTACCGGCATCACAGGCGGCACCACCAGTGGCATCACAGGCGGCACCAGTACCGGCATCACAGGCGGCACCACCAGTGGCATCACAGGCGGCACCAGTGGCACACGGCGGCACCAGTGCCGGTGCCACTACCGGTGCCGACGGTCGGCAAGACTACTTGCGCCGCCGGGGAGCGCAGCTTCGGCCGCCGACCGCCGACCGCCAACTGCCGACCGTCATCCCGGCCGCGGACCTGCATCTCTGGGCTGCGCTCAGCCCAGGAAGGCGCCGAGCTCTTCGACGAGCTTGGCCTTGGGCATGGCGCCGACGATGCGCTGCTTCACCTCGCCGCCCTCGAACGCGAGGATCGTCGGGATGTTCATGACGCTGAACTGCTGGGCCACCGCAGGTGCCTCGTCGACGTTGAGCTTCACGAACTTGACCTCGGGGTAGTCGCCTGCCATCTCCTCGAGGACGGGGCCGATCATGCGGCACGGGCCGCACCACTCGGCCCAGAAGTCGACGAGGACCTTGCCGGGGGTCTTGATGACCTCGGCCTCGAAGTCGTCCTGAGTGACAGCGTCCACGTGCGTCCTCCAGTCAGCGTTGCGTGCCGGCCGCGGACGGCTTGTCGCCGTTCGCGACCTCGGCCTCGGGGGCGGGGCATTCCAATCCGTCCAGGTAGCGCCCGATGTGCACGGCGGCCAGCGCGCCCTCGCCCACTGCCATGGCGATCTGCTTCAGCGGGTTGGCGTGGGCGTCGCCGCACGCGAACACCCCCGGCAGCTTCGTCTGCAGCAGAGCGTCGGTGACGATGTACCCGTGGTCGTCGAGCTGCACGGTGCTCTTGAGCCAGTCGGTGTTGGGGAGCTGGCCGATGTACATGAAGACGCCGTTGACCGGGAGCGAACGCGGCTCGCCCGTCTTGACGTTCTCGACCTCGAGCGCCTCGACCATGTCGACGCCGTCGATGCGCTTGGGGATGGAATCCCAGACGAACTCGAAGGTGGGGTTGGCGAAGGCGCGCTCCTGGGCTATCGGCGCGGCGCGCAGCTCGTTGCGCCGGTGGACCAGGTAGACCTTCTCGGCGAACTTGGTGAGAAAGAGGCCTTCCTCGACGGCGGAGTCGCCGCCGCCGATCACGGCGACCGTGCGGCCCTTGTAGAGGGCGCCGTCGCAGGTGGCGCACCAGCTCACACCGCGGCCGACGAACTCGGCTTCGCCGGGAATGCCGGAGCGCCGCGGCTCGACGCCGGGCGCCAGGATCACGCTGCGCGTCTTGATCTCGCCGCGGTCGGTGACGATGACGTAGCAGCCGTCGGGCTGGGGGACCAGGGCGCTCACCGTCTCGATCTCGCGCATCTCGGCGCCGAACTTGACCGCCTGGTCCTTCATCTTCGTCGCGAGATCGAAGCCCGAGATGCCCTCGGGGAAGCCGGGGTAGTTCTCGACGAGGTCGGTGAGCGCGATCTGGCCGCCGGCCATGTTGCGCTCGAGGATGGCCGTCTTGAGGCGGCCGCGGCTGCAGTAGATGCCGGCCGTCAGGCCCGCGGGACCGGCGCCGACGATGACGACGTCGAGCATGTCGGCGCCGGTCTCGCTGGTCGGTTCAGTCATGTGTGGTTCCTCGCTCGGGGTAGTGATGATCGCTCAGTATACCCGTGCCGGCTTAGAGCAGACCCCGGGTCACGAGCTCCTCCGCGATCTGCACCGCGTTGAGCGCCGCGCCCTTGCGCAGGTTGTCGGAGACGACCCACATGTCCAGTCCGTTGTCGATCGTTGCGTCCTCGCGGATGCGGCCCACGTAGACGGGGTCCTCGCCCTCGGCGGGCAGCGGCATGGGGTACCGCAGCTCTGCAGGGTCGTCGACGACCTCGACGCCGGGGGCGGCCGCGAGCAGGGCTCGCGCATCGCCGGCGCTCAGCTTGCGCTTCGTCTGGATGTTGACCGCCTCGCTGTGCGCGCCGAACACGGGCACGCGCACGCAGGTCGCCGTGACCTTGAGGTCCGGGTCGGCGAAGATCTTGACGGTCTCGTCGACCATCTTCTGCTCTTCCTTCGTCGCCCCCGTCGGCAGGAAGCCGTCGATGTGCGGCAGGGCGTTGAAGGCGATCTGGTGTGGGTAGAACTGCGGCTTGACCGGCTCGCCGGCGGCCCACTGGCGTGTCTGCGCGTCGAGGGCGGCGATGCCGGCCTGGCCGCTGCCCGAGACGGCCTGGTAGGTGCTGACGACGACACGCTCGATGCCGGCGGCGTCGTAGATGGGTTTGAGCGCGACGACCATCTGGATGGTTGAGCAGTTGGGCGTCGCGATGAGGCCAGTGTGGGCCGCCAGGTGATCGGCGTTGACCTCGGGTACGACGAGCGGCACGCCCGGGTCCTGGCGGAACACGCTCGACTTGTCGATCACGGTGGCGCCGGCCTCGACGGCCTGCGGCACGTACTCTTTGCTCACCGAGCCGCCGGCGGCGAAGAAGACGAGGTCGACGCCGGCGAACGAGCCGGGGCCGAGCTCGCGCACCTCGATCTCGGCGCCGCGGAAGGGGAGCCTGCGGCCGGCCGAGCGCGCGCTGGCGAGGAGCCGCAGCTCCCCGACGGGGAACGCCCGCTCCTCGAGGATCGCGCGCACGGTGCCGCCGACGACGCCGGTCGCCCCGGCGATGGCGACCGTGTACTCGCGGCCGGCCGTCATGGGTGACTCCGGTCGGCGTCCTCGTGGCGGATGCTCGTCTCGTCGAGCTTGAAGACGTCGTGCAGGGCGCGTACGGCTTCGTCGACGCGCTCCCTCGCGATCACCGCCGATATCTTGATCGGCGAGGTGCTGATCATGTCGAGGTTGATGCCGAGATCGGCGAGGGTCTTGAACATCAGCGCCGCGACGCCGGGGTTGGTGCGCATGCCGGCGCCGATGACGCTCACCTTGGCGATGTCGTCGTCGGCGACGAAGCCCGTGGCCTCGAGGCGCTTCACGATGTCCTGGAGCGCGCGGTCGGCGGCCACCGAGTCCTCGGTCGGGATCGTGCACGAGATGTCGGTGTGGCCCTGCTCGCTCGAGTTCTGGATGATCATGTCGACGTTGACGTGGGCGTCGGCGAGGGCGTTGAAGACCTCGGCCGCCACACCCGGACGGTCGGGGACGCCGCGCACCGTCACCCGGGACTCGTCGGTGGTGTAGGTGACAGCTCTGATGATCGGGCTCTCCATGTGCTCATCTTCCTCTCTCACCCAGGTGCCGTCGTAGTCGGTGAAGCTCGACCGCACGTGGATCGGGATGTCGTACTTGCGCGCGTACTCGACGGCGCGGACCGCGAGGACCTGGGCGCCGGCGGCGGCCATCTCGAGCATCTCGTCGTAGGAGATGAGGGAGATCTTGCGTGCCTTGGCGACCTGGCTCGGGTTGGCCGTGTAGACGCCGTCGACGTCGGTGTAGATCTCGCAGACGTCGGCGTCCAGCGCGTGCGCCAACGCGACGGCTGTCGTGTCCGAGCCGCCGCGGCCCAGAGTGGTCACGTCCTTCTCGGTCGAGACGCCTTGAAAACCGGCGACGAGGACGATCCTGCCGGCGTCCATCGCCTCCTTGACGCGGAGGGGATGGATGTCGAGGATTCGCGCCTTGGTGTGTACGGTGTCGGTGACGATGCCGGCTTGCGAGCCGGTGAAGCTCACGGCCTCGCAGCCGAGACGATGGATGGCCATGGCGAGCAGCGCGCAGCTGATGCGCTCGCCGGCCGAGAGAAGCATGTCCATCTCGCGCTCGGGCGGGTCGGGAGTGATCTCGCGGGCGAGCTCGAGGAGCTCGTCGGTGGTGTCGCCTCGGGCGCTGACGACGGCGCAGACGCTGTTGCCCTGCTCGAACGTGGCGACGATGCGGCGCGCGACGTTGCCGATGCGGGTGGCGTCGGCGACCGAGGTGCCACCGTATTTCTGGACGACGACAGACACGTAGTACCTCCGAAAATGACGGCGTAGAAGTCTAGCAGACGGGGGGCCGGCGCGCCTTTGGCGCGGGTCGCCGGCCCCGCCCCGACGCGGCCGCCTCAGGGGCGGCGCGTGCGCCGCCCATCCGGGCGGCCGCCTCCTCAGGCGCCGGGCTTGGGCGCGATGCGGGGGAGCGTGCGCTTGTGCTCGCTGGCGGCGTTCATGGCGTCGACCTTCGCCTTGACGGCGGGCGACGCCGTGCGCGTCAGCAAGTAGGCATCGAGCTCCTCGTAGGTGAGGCCCATCTCGGCCTCGTCGGTCTGGTCGGCCCAGAGGCCGGCCGACGGCGGCTTGGTGACGATGCGCTCGGGCACGCCGAGGTGGCGGGCGAGGTCGCGGACCTCGCCCTTGACGAGGCTGCCCAGCGGCAGCAGGTCGGCGCCGCCGTCGCCCCACTTGGTGAAGTAGCCGACGGCGAGCTCGCTGCGGTTGCCGGTGCCGAGCACGCGGTAGTCGAGCTGGTTGGCGAAGGCGTACAGCGCCGTCATGCGCAGTCTCGGCTTGAGGTTGGCGGTGGCCAGCCGGCTCTCCGGCAGGTCGGTGCTGCAGCACCCGAGCATCTCGACGAAGCGGTCGTAGATCGGCGCGAGGTCGACCGTGGTCGCGGGGACGTCGAAGTGGTGGGCGACGACGGCGGCGTCCTCGGCGTCGGCCGGGTCGCTGTGACACGGCATGATCACGCCGAGGGTGTGATGCGGGAAGGCGCGCTTGGCGAGGGCGGCGACGACCGCCGAGTCGATGCCGCCGGAGAGGCCGAACACGGCGCCGCTACCGCCGGAGGTCTCGACCTCGGCGGCGATCCACTCGGTGAGATGTGCGGCGAGCTGTTCCACGTGTCCTCCCTGGAGATGCAAGTGTAGCGCACCCGGGGCCGGACCGGCACGCCGCGTCCCACTCCTGAAGGGTTGCGCCGGGGAAGCGGCGAGGCGGGCGCCGTCCGGCGCCCGCCTCGCTTCGCCTCAGATCTTCGAGAAGTACTTGCGAATCTCCCAGTCGGTGACCTGCTCGCGGTACTCATACCACTCGTTGAGCTTGTTGGTCACGAAACGCTCGAAGACGTGTTCGCCGAGCGTGCGACGCACGAGCTCGCTCTCCTGCGTGTACTGGATCGCTTCGTACAGGTTGTTCGGCAGGGAGCCCAGGCCGATGATCTCGCGCTCGTCGGCGGTCATCTTGTAGATGTTGGGTTCCACGCTCGGCGGCAACTCGTACTCCTGCTCGATGCCCTCGAGGCCGGCGGCGAGCATCACGGCGAACGCGAGATACGGGTTGGCGGCCGGGTCGGGGTTGCGGATCTCGGCGCGCACGGTGCTCTCCTTGCCCTGGACGTACAGCGGCACGCGGATGAGGGCGGTGCGGTTGCGATGCGCCCAGCTGATGTACACGGGAGCCTCGTAGCCGGGTACCAGGCGCTTGTAGCTGTTCACGTACTGGTTGAGGATCGACGTGAACTCGCGCATGTGCTTGAGCTGGCCGGCGATGAAGCACTTGGCGAGATCGCTCAGGTGGTCGGGGTCGGTCTCGCTGAACATCGCGTTCGTCTTGCCGCGGAAGAGGCTCTGGTGCACGTGCATGCCGCTGCCGTTCTGGCCGTGCAGAGGCTTGGGCATGAAGGTCGCGTGCACGCCGTTGTGGGCCGCGACCTCCTTGACGATCAGGCGCGTGATCATCACGCGGTCGGCCATGAGCAGCGCCTCGTCGTAGTGCGGGTCGATCTCGTGCTGCGACGGGGCGACCTCGTGGTGGCTCGCCTCCATCGGGATGCCGAGCTTGTCGAGCGTGCGCATCGTCTGCTTGCGCAGGTCGTTGCCGAGGTCGGCGGGCAGCACGTCGAAGTAGGCGCCGTCGTCGGTGAGCTCGGGGGTCACGGAGTCCTTGAAGTAGAAGTACTCGAGCTCGGGTCCCACGTAGAACTCGAGGCCCATCTTGCGGGCACGGTCGAGCTGGCGGCGGAGCACCCAGCGCGGGTCACCCTCGAAAGGCTTGAAGTTGCGGTCGACGACGTCGCAGAAGACGAACGCGGTGCGCTCGCTCCCCGAGGCCCAGGGAAGCACGGTGAAGGTGCCCCAGTCGGGCACCGCGACGATGTCGCTCTCCTCGATCTCGGCGTAGCCGCTGATGGAAGAGCCGTCGAAGGCAGCGCCGCTCTCGATCACGCTGGGGAGCTGCCGGTCCGGGACCTCGACCATCTTGAGGTTCCCGAGGATGTCCGTGAACCACAACTGAATGTGCTTCACGTTCTCGTCTTTGACGAGCTTCTCGATGTCGGCCTGGCGCTGATTATTCATAGTCATCCTTTCAGGCCTTCGTATGGCGGCGGGGTGCGCCGTATAGACGCCGTAGATTCTGACGCCTCTGCGGCGCGGAGGCAAGACGGGCCGACGATCGTCGCGAGGGCAGGGTTCGGCCGCGCCGTCCGCCTCGCGCGTGGAGGTGGAGGTACGTCGCGGCAGTGGCTCCGGCGTCCTCGCTGGTCTACAATGTCCTGATAAGCGTCACTGAATAGGACAATATGTACAAGGACTCTCTGAGAGCAGTCACGCCTGAGGACGGTGCGGCTACGTCGGAGGGCCGGCCGGCCGCACGGGAGCACGCCGCCTGCGGCGTGGGGCTCGTGGCCGCGACCTCCGGTGAGCCGAGCCGCGAGGTCGTCGAGCTCGCCCTCGGCGCTCTGGCCGCGATGGAGCATCGCGGCGGCGTCGGCGCCGACGGCGAAGCCTCGGACGGCGCCGGCGTCCTCACGGCCGTTCCCTGGCCGGTACTTGAGCCGTGGCTCGCCGAGCAGCGCGTCGCCGAGCCACGGCCGTTCTCGACCGCGGTCGGCATGGTCTTCCTGCCGCGGGAGCCGGGCAAACGGAACCTCGCCCGGGAGTTGGTGTCGAAGGCGCTGCGCGACGAGGGCCTGGTGGTGGTCGGCTGGCGCACCGTGCCGCTGCGCCCGGAGGCGCTCCCGCCGAGCGTGCGCGAGCGCCACCCGCAAGTGGAGCAGGTGGTCGCGACGTCTCCGGCGCTCGCCGGGGACGACCTCGAGCGCGCCCTGCTCCTGGCCCGCAGGGCCGTCGGCAGGGCGCTCTCGCGCCAGCCGATCATCCGCCGGCTCGACGACCTCTACATCTGCTCCCTGTCGTCACGCACCATCGTCTACAAGGGCATGGTCACCTCGGCGGTTCTGCCCGAATTCTACCCGGACCTTCAGGATCCCGGTTTCGCCAGTCCCTTCGCCGTGCTGCACCGGCGATTCAGCACCAACACGGCTCCCAAGTGGAACCTTGCCCAGCCGATGCGGATGCTCGCCCACAACGGCGAGATCAACACGCTGCTCGGCAACCTCGCCTGGATGCGCGCCCGCGAGCCCGACCTCGCCGCTCCCGCGTGGGGGGCGCGTATCGCCGAACTGCTGCCGCCGGTGCACGCCGACAGCAGCGACTCGGGTGCGCTGGACAAGCTGATCGAACTGCTGGTGCGCAGCGGCCGCAGCCCGCTCGAGGCGCTGATGATGGCACTACCGGCGGCCCATGAGGGTGGCGCCGGCGCAGCCGGGGGGGCGGGGGTCGCCGGTGGTACCGCGGCGTCCGGCGACGCCGGACCCGGTACCGCGGATCATCGTGTCGCCGACTTCTATGAGTACTACGCCGGCGTTCAGGAGGCGTGGGACGGGCCGGCGCTCGTCGCCTTTGCCGACGGTCGCCACGCCGGCGCCTGCGTCGACCGCAACGGCCTGCGCCCGGCACGCTACGCGCTCACTCGCTCCGGTCTGCTCGCCGTCGCGTCGGAGGCCGGCGCGGTCAAGCTGCCCGACACCGAGATCGTCGAGAAGGGCAGGCTCGGCCCGGGTGAGATGATCGCGGTCGATCTGGAGACGGGCCGGTTGCTGCGCGACGGGGATGTCAAGGCCTCCGTCTCAGCTCGCCACCCCTATGGCGACTGGCTGCGCGCGCAGCGGCGAGCGCTGGCGCCGCGGCCGTTCGCCGCACCGCCGGCTGCGCCGGCAGCGAGTCCGCCGACCCAGCAGCGTGCGACGCCGCGATCTCGGGCGCCTGAGTCTCCGGCGCCGTGCACTCCCGACGATCTGCTCCGCGCGCAGTCGGCCGCCGGCTTCACCGCCGAGGACGTCGAGCTCATCGTCCGGCCCATGGCGCTGCGCGCGAAGGAGCCGCGCTTCTCGATGGGCAACGACGCGCCGCTGCCGATCCTCTCGAGCAAGCCGCACACGCTGTTCGACTATTTCACGGAGCGTTTCGCGCAGGTGACCAACCCGGCCATCGACCCGCTACGCGAGCGGCTCGTGATGTCTCTCGCGGTCAAGCTGGGCCGCCGCGGCGATCTCCTCGTCGCCGAGGCGGAGCACGCGCGGCAGGCGGAACTGCTGTCGCCGATCCTGAACGAGGCCGAGATGGAGGCGCTGGCGGACCTCGGTCTGCAGACGGCGCGCGTCTCGACCGCGTACGAAGTGGCCGGCGGCCCCTGGGGGCTGCGCGAGGCGGTCGAGCGGGTCTGCCGGGAGGCCGCCGCGGCAGTGCGGGAGGGCGCCGAGGTCGTGACTCTGAGCGACCTGGTGGCTCCCGTGAGCGCCGGCGTCAGCCACGTGCCGGCGCTGCTCGCCGCCGGGGCCGTCCATCACGACCTGATCCGGCGCGGCTTGCGCTGCCGCGCCGCGCTGGTCGTGCAGACGGCGCAGTGCTGGAGCGTCCATCACTACGCCTGCCTCATCGGGTACGGCGTCTCCGCCGTGCATCCGTACCTGGCGTTCGCGACCGTCCGCGATCTCTGGGACCGCGGGCGGCTGAGCGGCAGCGTGCTCCCTGGGGGGCCGGCCGCCGGCCCCGCCACCCTCGAGGAAGCCCTGCGTCACTACCGGGTCTCAGCCGAGGCAGGGCTGCTCAAGATCCTCTCCAAGATGGGTATCTCGCTGCTTGCAAGCTACCAGGGCGCGCAGCTCTTCGAGTGCCTCGGCCTCGGCACGGACCTCGTCGAGCTCGGGTTCACGGGTACGCCGTCGCGAATCGGGGGTCTCAGCGTGGAGGAGCTGGCCCGGGAGACGGTCTGGATCCACCAGCAGGGCTTTCCAGAGCTCACGGTGGAGAAGCTGCAGGACTACGGCTTCGTGCGGTACCGGCCGCGCGGCGAGTACCACCTGAACAACCCGGAGACGGCAAAGGCCCTGCGCCGGGCCTGCGTCGAGGGCCTTCCCGACCTGTACCGGAGCTACAGCCGCCGGCTGGCGGCGCGCCCGCCGACGGTGCTGCGCGACCTGCTGCGGCTGGAGGGTGACGCGGAGGCGGCGCCGGCGGACGAAGTCGAGCCGGCGTCCTCGATCCTGCCGCGGTTCTGCACCGGCGGGATGTCGCTGGGCGCGCTCTCTCGCGAGGCGCACGAGACCATAGCCGTCGCCATGGCGCGCATCGGCGGACGGGCGAACTCGGGAGAGGGCGGGGAGGACCCGGCGCGCGACACGGTGATCGACGACGTAACCGCCGCGGACGCGCGAGCCGGGACCGGGGGCGATGCCGGGTCGGCACGGTTCCCGCATCTCGCGGGTCTTCAGAACGGCGACCGGGCCGCCTCGCAGATCCGCCAGGTGGCGTCCGGGCGCTTCGGCGTGACTCCGGCCTACCTCGTCGGCGCCGAACAGATCGAGATCAAGATCGCCCAGGGCGCCAAGCCGGGAGAGGGCGGCGAGCTGCCCGGCGACAAGGTCACCGCGTACATCGCGCGACTGCGCCGCGCGACCCCCGGTGTCACGCTCATCTCGCCGCCGCCGCACCACGACATCTACTCGATCGAAGACCTCGCGCAGCTGATCTACGATCTTCGCCAGGTGAACCCGCGGGCGGGCATCTCGGTCAAGTTGGTCGCCGGCACGGGTATCGGCACGATCGCCGCCGGGGTGGCCAAGGCCGGCGCCGACGTGATCCACGTGTCGGGGCACGGCGGCGGCACGGCGGCGGCGTCGCTGAACTCCATCAAGCACGCGGGGATCCCTTGGGAGCTCGGCCTGGCGGAGGTGCATCAAGCGCTGCTCGACGCCGGCTTTCGCGAGCGTGTGCGTCTGCGTGTGGACGGTGACCTGCGCACCGGCTACGACGTGGTGGTCGCGGCGGCGCTCGGCGCCGACGAGTTCGCGTTCGGGACCGCCGTGCTGCTCGCGGAGGGCTGCGTGATGGCGCGCGTGTGCCACCAGAACCGCTGCCCCGTCGGCATCGCCACGCAGAGCGAGGAGCTGAGGAGCCGGTTCGCCGGCAGGCCCGAGCACATCGTCAACTACTTCACGTTCGTTGCGGAGGAGGTTCGCGAACTGCTCGCCGGTCTCGGCCTGCGCTCGCTCGACGAGCTGACCGGCCGCGCCGACCTGCTGCGGCTCGCCGGTGCGGCGTCTCCCAAGACGGAGGGTCTGGATCCCGGCTGGTTCGAGGGCCCGGGCCGGGCCGCCGCTGGTCGGCGGCTTCCGCCGGCTTCTGGCGCGCTCGCGCCGCGAGCCGCCGTCGCGGAAACGCTCGACCGGCGGCTTCTGCAGGACGCGGACGTGCACGCGGCGATCGCCGGGCACGGCCGGGTGACGCGCCGCGCCCGGGTCGCGACCCGCGACCGCGCCGTCGGCGCCGGCCTTGCCGGCGCCATCGCGGCGCGGCACGGTGACCACGGGTTCGGCGGCGAACTGCGCCTCGAGTTGACCGGTTCCGCCGGCCAGAGTCTCGGCGCCTTCCTCCTCGATGGCCTCTCCATCGAGTTGCGTGGAGAGGCCAACGACTACGTCGGCAAGGGCATGGCGGGCGGCGAGATCGCCCTGCGGGCGCCCGAGCCGCGACTGGGCGGTCCCGGCAACGTCATCGCCGGCAACACGTGTCTCTACGGCGCGACGGGCGGCAGCCTGTTTGCCGCCGGCCGGGTCGGGGAGCGCTTCGCCGTGCGCAACTCCGCCGCGAACGCGGTGATCGAGGGCGCCGGCGACCACTGCTGTGAGTACATGACCGGCGGGGTCGTGGTGGTGCTCGGTCCGGTGGGTCGCAACGCCTGCGCCGGCATGACCGGCGGCGCCGTCTACTTGCTCAGCGACGAGCCGCCGGCCTGGCTGGATGGCCACGACACCTTGGCCGTTGCGCCCATGACGGCGGCGGCCTGCGCCGAGCTTGAGGCCTTGCTGCGCGCGCACGAAGCACGCACGGGGAGCAACGTCGCCGCCGGCGTGCTGGCCGAACCGGAACGCCTTTCGAGCCGTTTCGTGCGAGCTCGCCCGCCCGCGCCCGAGGCCTCCGTGGCGGCGTCCGGAGCGCGTGAATCCCACGTGCGCGTGGCGCGAGAGTAGCGCAGGCTCAACGCAGGCTCATTGCGCACGCTGGGGCGAGGTAGTATGCTGCCCGCGATATCAGGGGGGCGGGCACGAGGCCCGCATTCGTGTCCCGAAAGGAGACCGCATGGCGACTGAGGCTTACTGCGTGAAGTGTCGTGCCAAGAAAGTCATGAAGGACGAGAAGGCCGTCACGATGAAGAACGGCAAGCCGGCCACCCAGGGCATCTGCCCGGACTGCGGCACCAAGATGTTCAAGATCGGCAAGAGCAAGTAAGAGGTCACCGGCCCGCACGAGCGGGCCGTTTCACGAGTTGACCGGCCGGGGCCGGGGCGTGAGAGCGCCCCGGCCCCGGCCGCGTCGTGAGCTCAGCCAGGCGGGTACGGCGGTCATGCCGCCGCGCCCACTGCTGCGGGCGGACGCTCATGGAGGAAGTGCGGCGGACGCGACGTACTCCTTAGTAGCCGGCCTGCGATACGCGGGCGACGCGCCTCCTGTTCGGCTCGCGCGCACGCCTGTCGGCCGGCGCCGATCAAGCGGAGCGTGTGCGGCGGGCGACCGCTGCGCGCGCTTCCGTGGAGTATCAGGCCCGGGAGTGTCCATGGCTGGAAGTGCGTGCGTGCGCGACGAATGTGCCCGGCGCCGGTGTGAGCGCCCGTCGCGGCCTCGCCCTGCGTGTCCGGGCCCGCGGCGCTCCGTCTCGGAATCATGATCGGCGCACTTCGACCTCGATGATGCGGACGTGCGCAGCCTGGCGCGCCGGGTGACGGCACCCGAGGCGCCGGAGCCGTTCGGCGCCTACTTGTTCGGCGCCGACGAGCCGGGCGCCCAGCTCGGGCGCGCGCTCGAGCGGGCGGTGTTTCTCGAGGCGTTCGGCAACACGCGCGAATTGCTGGCCGCGGAGTACGGTCCCTACGAGCTCAGCAGCGTCTTCCTGTGCGTCATCGATCACCGGCGGGGCCTGCCGGCGGGCGTCATGCGCGTGCTCCTGCCCTCGCCCCTGGGCTCCAAGAGCCTCAACGACATCGGATCCGTGTGGGGTGAGACACCGGCCGGTCTGATCGAGCGCACCGGGCTGGGGATCGAACCGGAGAGGACGTGGGATATCGCCACGCTCGCCATCGCCCCCGACTACCGCGGCAAGGCGGCGCAGGGCCTGGTGGCCATGGGTCTCTACCAGACGCTCACGCTGGCGGCGCGCCGCCTCGGCATCGAGTGGTTCGTCGCGATCCTCGACATGCCGGTGTTCAGGATGCTGCGCTGGAAGCTGCGCATGATCTTCGCCGGTTTCGACGGTCTCGCCCCGCGTTCGTACCTCGGCTCGTCGGCGAGTATCCCGGCCTGGTGCAGCGTGGTGGAGGCTGAGCGGCGCCTCGCCGAACAGGACCCCGACCTGCACGCCATTCTCGTCCTGGGCGAGGGTCTTGAGCCGGCGCTGCGGCGGGTGGACCTGGCCCGTGTCGACTCGCTCGTCGCCTGGCGGCGCGAGGAGGCCGCGGGCCACTAGGTCTCAGTCGCGCACGAGGTGCAGCCGGTGCGAGCGCAGCGAGCTCACGACTTCGCAGAGCCTGTCGGACCCCACCGGACGAGAGTACAGGTACCCCTGCACAGCGTCGCAGCCGAGCTCCACGAGTCGCGCCGCCTGGGTGCTCGTCTCGACTCCTTCCGCCACCGTGGTGATGCCCAGCGCGCGCGCCATCGCGACGATGGTGCCGATCAGTGTGGCGTCCGCGCTGTCGTCGTTGACGAGGTTGTCGACGAACGTCTTGTCTATCTTCAGGGCGGACACGGGGAAGCGCTTGAGGTAGGCGAGCGACGAGTATTCGGATCCGAAGTCGTCGATGGCGATCTGGACGCCGAGCCCGCGAAGCTCCGACAGGATCCTGGCGGCGGCGTCGGGATCCTCCATGACGACCGACTCGGTCAGCTCCAGGCAGAGCGACTGCCCGTCGAGTCCGTGGACAGTGAGGGAGTCGGCGACCCGGCTGACGATGCGGTCGTCGTGGAGCTGCGCGCCCGAGAGATTGACCGAGACGTAGAGACCGGCCATGTCGGGCGACTGCCGCCGCCAGGCGGCGAGCTGGCCGACGGCCTTGTCGAGGACCCATCCGCCGATGTCGGCGATGAGCCCGCCGTCCTCTGCCAGGGGGATGAACTTGGACGGCATGATCACTCCGTGTGTCGGGTGCGTCCAGCGCACCAGCGCTTCCATGCCCGCGACACTGCCGTGTGGCAGGCGCACGATGGGCTGGTATACGACGTGCAGTTGGTCCATCGCGACGGCGAGGCGCAGGTCACGCTCCAGCTCGACACGCTCGGCCATCTTGGTGCGCATCGACTCGCTGAACACGGCCACGGCGTCGCGCCCCGCATCCTTGGCCTGATACATCGCCGTGTCGGCGTCTCGGACGAGGGCCTCGGCCGTCGCGGAGGGGTCGTCGCCCGACGCGAAGGCCAGACCGATACTTGAGGAGAGGAAGAAGGTCATGCCCCCCACGACGAAGGGTTCGGTGAGGCAGACGCGCAGGCGGTTCGCGAGGTCGACGGCCTGCGAGACGCTGACGACGCGCTCGAGCACGATCATGAACTCGTCGCCGCCGATACGGGTCACGAGGTCGGCCGGCCTGACGTGCTCGCGCAGGCGGTCGGCCACCTCCACGAGCAGCCGGTCGCCTTGGGAGTGCCCGAGGGTGTCGTTGATCAGCTTGAAGCGGTCGAGGTCGAGATAGAGCAGCGCCACGTGCGTGTGGTCGGTGGGCGTCATTTCGAGAAGATGCGTAAGGTGCTGCTCCATCATCCGCCGGTTCGGGAGCCCTGTCAGGCTGTCGTGGTTCGCCTGGAACACGAGGCGCGTCTCGGAGCGCTCTGCCGTCTGCAGGGCCTGGACGATGCGCAGGACGGCCACACCGGTGATCGCCAGCATCAGCAGCGAGAGGACCGCGCGGTCGGCGACCGTGTCGCCGCGGTCCTCCAGGGTCAGCAGGGCGGGGATCAGGAGCGCGACGGCAACGACGGCGATGCGGAATCGGGAGGCGGTCATACGCTGCCGCACGCCGGGCTCGGTGAGACTGCGCATCGATGCGTGCAGCGCGGTCGCGCCGGCGGCCAGGTAGGCGAGTGCGTAGGGCAGGTCGAAGATGCGCGGCGGGAGCGAGACAAGGTTCAGGTCGACCAGCATGTAGACCACGTCGCCCACGAACATGAGGGTCATCCCGGCCAGAAGCAGCCAGAAGGCGGGGACGGGCTCCCGCTTCGGGTTGAACGCGATCCGCAGGGTCACGACCACCATGAAGACGGACATCGAGGGGTAGGCGATGAGCACGAGGGTGACCGAGAGCGGCACATCGCTCTGCTGGAGCAGTCGCTGAATGAGGAACACCCAGGCCAGCGCAGCCAGACTGAGCGCGGCGACGAGGCCGTCGAGCACGACGCCCGAGTGGCGGCGCGGGCCGGGCGCGCCCCGTCGCCAGAACCCCAGAAGGCCGAGCGCGAGGAGCACGTAGCCGGGGAGCGCGAACAGGTCGGGCACGAGAGATCGAGTCTCGCTCAGGTCTCCCAGGGTGCCCAGAATGGAGCGCACCGCTCCTCCGGCCATGAACAACGCGAGCGCGAGTGCTATCGCCGCCCACGGCCAGATGTGCGAGGGCCGGTGGGCCCACACGGAGGCTACCAGCGCGGTCAGGGTCGCGACGGCGATGACGGTGAGGGCCGCCGGCTCCAGGGCCCCGAACGCCCCGGCGGCCGCCGCGACCGCGACCGCTCCTCCCGTCACCAGGAAGATGATCGTCGTCCAGGGCAGCCCGCCTCGGCCGTGCATCGTGCCTGCTCTCTCCTCGCCCGCCGGCTCCGCCGTCTCAAAGGCCGCGGATGCCGGCATGTGGTTCGTTGTCGGCAGGTCGCGGCGCCACCTAGAGGGGTTCTTAGTAGATTTTCGGGAGACCGCCGCGGGAGCGTGGCACGCGCCCGGCGACTCGCCGGCGACTCGCCTGCGACTCGCTCGACAGACGCGTGGGTGGGGCCCGCCGCGTCAGTTCTTCGTCCCGGTCTGTCTCAGCTCGTCCGACCTATCAGGCATCGAGTGGGCAGAAATGCTTGTCGACCGTGTCGTGATTGCGGCCAGCCAATTCGCTGGCGATGGACAGGGTCCGGGGATCCGTTGTCGCGCTCGCCCCCGGCTCGCCCGCGGATGCGAGTCAGCGATCGTTCGGCGAGCCGGCCGGGCGCGGGCTCGCAGGCTCCAGATGGACGACGACGTCGGTGATCTGCCCGTAGGAGCGGCGGAGGGAGCCCTCGACCGCGTGCGCGATCTCGTGACCGCGCTCGACCGTTGTGCCGGGAGCGACCTGGACGTGCAGATCGACGTAGACATGGCTCTCCGGACCTCTGGTCCGGACCCCGTGGCAGCTGACGACGCCCGCCACGCTGTTGGCCACCGCTGCCAGCTCTTCGGCGGGCAGCCGGGCGGCGTCGCCGAGCGTGTGCAGCGCGCCGCGCAGGACCGCCCAGGCCGTGCGCAGGATGACGGCGGCCACGATCAGCGCCACGATGCCGTCCGCCTGCTCCCATCCCAGCCTCACGATGACGAGGCTGACGATGACGCCGATGCTGACCAGCACGTCGCTCAGCGTGTGGCTGGCGTCGGCGACCAGGACCTCGCTGCCCAGCCGTTTGCCCGCGCGTCGCTCCCACGTGGTGACGAGGATGTTGACCGCGAGTGTGCCCAGCATGATCGCGAACGAGATCGTCGTGACCTCGGTCGGTGCGCCACGGCCGAACAGGCTGTCGAGGGCGCCCCTGCCGACGCTGTAGCCCGCGAAGATGAGCAGGATGCCGATGAGTGCGGCTGCGAAGGTCTCGTACTTGCCGTGGCCGTACGGGTGGTCTTCGTCGGCAGGGCGCGCCGCGAACCACATGCCTACGAGTCCGATGATGTTCGAAGCGCCATCGAACAGCGAGTGGAACCCGTCGGCCTCCATCGCTGCGGAATGGCTGATCATGCCGTAGACGAGCTTGGCGAGCGCCACCGCGAGATTGAGCGCGAGGACCACCCAGAGGATGTTGCGGATGCTTCGATAGCGATCGTGTGGCGAAGTCATTGGGACCCCGGGCACGGGTGGCGGACGAGCGCGGATTCTAGCACGTGGCCGAGACGAGCCGAGTGTGACTCGCGTGTGAGTAAGGGGACAACGGCGTCTCGTTCGCCGGCCAACGCCGCTGAGCCCGCTCGTGCGCGTGGACCCCTGCCGCAGCACTCCCGTGCGCGCCCGGGCAGTCCGTCAGACTGCACCGGTGTTCCCGCGCGGAGATGATGAGGACGGTCGGGAAGCTGAGGATGTCCCGGCGGCCTGTCGGGGACGGCCCTCTTTCAGGAAGCGCTCACTCGCCTCCGGCCGTCGTCGTCACGGACGGCGCCGGAGGCGTCCGTGACGGGACGGAGCCTGCGCGTCGACGAGGCCACGAGAGGGTCGTAGGCCCGGGGACGGTCTCATCTCGGACTTGCCGGAGGATGATCCGAGTCGTCGTGTTCCCCGCCGTCGTCCGTCGCGGCCGGGCGCCTGCGCGGCACCACCTTCCGACTCCCGTCGCGCAGGCGGCGCGCCGTTCGCTGCACCCCGGCTCCGGCTTTGCCGGTAGCCGCACCGGTCGCCGTGCGCGCTCCTTGCGCCACCCTTCCGGCCTGGGCTCGAGCCGCCGCAGCGCCCTCCGCCGCCTTCTGCAGGCCTCCCTGCGTCAGGGCGCCGGCCTTGCCGCCGGCGGTGCGCGCCTGCCCGACCATGGTCTCGGCCGCCCGGCGGGCCACGGCCGCGGCCTCGGTCGTGATGCGCTTTCGCTCGGCCTCGGTGAGCAAGCCGGTCTCGTACCAGCGCGTCGCGATCAGGCCTACCACGTAGGTGCCGCCGTAGGCGACCGCGGTCTTGGGCAGGATGCCGTAGCCCGGCACCAGTCCGGCCAACGCCCCGGCGATCTGGCGCCACATCACCGCTCCGCCAATGACGGGAGTGATCTCGAGCATGCGCTTCTGGAACTCCGGCTCCGCTCCGCCGGCCAGAGCCAGACGGTAGACCATGAGCGCCTGGCTCTTGGTGAGGATGATCGTGTCGGCAGCCGCGAGGGGGATGCTGAGAAGGGGAACCAGAGACGGCACGCCCGAGGCCAGAGCGACGGCCGCGTTGGACGCCGAGACCTCGCCCGTCAGGCGGGCCGCGAACTGCGGCCTCAGGCCGGGCAGACGCCGGGCCGCGGCGAGGCGGACTTCCGCCGGCAGTGCGCCGAGCGCGGCGCCGGCGACGAGCGCCGCCGCGCCCGGGTCCCCCGAATCCACAAGGATCGCTGCTCCTCGATCAAGGTAGGCGGACCATGGGGTCGACGGGCCTGGATCGCCGAAGAGCAGCACGACCTGGTGGGGTCGCGGCGTCGTCGCCAGCAGCTCGAGCCCGGCGAGCTCGGCGGCGTCGAGCGGCGTAGCCGCATCGAGCGCCAGGACCAGCAGGTCGACCGCTCCGACGAGGTCGAGGCGGCTGCCGACGTCGGCGAGCGGGACGAGCGCCAGCGGGTCGGAGCTCGGCGGGTAGCGATTGGGGCCGTCGCGCAGAAGACGCTCCGTCCACGACAGCGCCGCAGGCTGACCGATGACGGCGATGGCGAGGCTGCGCTCCGCCTCGTGGCGGATGGCGTTGATGTCGAGTTCACGGACGGTCGTCCACATCGCGCCGAAGTCACTCCACTGAGGCTTGGCCACTCCGGATCCTCTCGCCGGGGACGGCGCCCCGAAGCAAGAGGCTCCGGGCCGCCAAGGGCTACCGTCAGGGATGTACCCACACTGCTCCGGTCTGAGCAGCGTGAGTCCGAGCCCGCGGTATCCTATGGTCACCCGCGCGTATTCGGCGTCGATGTGCCCGCGGCAGAGCGGTCAGGCGAAGCCGCGGTCGAGGGCGAGCGTGCGTTACGTCTCACTCGCCCACACGTACTGCGAGGACGCGCCGTGCGTGCCGGCGCACCCTACGCAGGCGCTGCGCCGCGGCGACCGCAACGAGCTCGGTCTCGCGGCGCAGCGCGTGGCGGCCTCGTACTGCAGTTCCGCGCCTGCCTCACTCCTCCATTGCAGGGCCGCTCCGGCGGTTCCTGCGGACCAGGAAGAGCACGATCAGCAGGACGACGACGACCGCTGCGATGATCGCGACCCACACGCCCGTGCTGGAACTCGTCGTCTCGGCCACCTTGGGCGTGAGCTGGGAGTACGGCAGCGGGATCGAAGCGGTGAGGAAGGCTCCTCCGTTTCCACTGTTGGAGCGCGTCCAGCCGTCCCATTTGTCAGTCCGGTACGCCTCCAGCTTCAGCGGGAAGACGGTGGTGAAGCCAGGGCAGTCCTCGTACATGACTTCCTGCATCTGATGGATGTAGCCGGCGCGCGTGGCCGGGTCCATCTCTGAAGCCTGCAGCCCATCCAGTCGATCGAACTCGGTGTTGGACCACGCGTACTCGTTCCAGCCCTCGATCTGGGCGGTCGTGTAGCAGGTCAGGGACTGGCCGGGATCCATGTAGCCGTCCCAGCTCCAGAGGTATGCGTCGAAGTCGGGCGAGAACGTGTCGCCTTTGTAAGCCCAGATGTTGTCGAAGTAGACGCCCTCGTCTTGCACGCTCAGCGCGACGTCCACGCCGACGGCCTTCCACCATCCGGCGATGAGCTTGCCGGCGCGTTGCGACTCCGGCGACTCGGCGGGGGCCCACAGACGGATCTTGATGGGCTTGCCCTTGTACTCGCGCACCCCGTCGCCGTTCGAGTCGGTGAACCCGGCCTGCTCGAGCATGGCATTGGCCTTCGCGGGGTCGTAGTCTCGCGCCATGCTCTCATCTGGCGCCCATGCGTAGTCCGGATCACTCCAGTTGTCCGGGGGCATGAACGTGTAGCCAGTCCATGCTTGCCCGCCGTAGGCGAGCGAGACGATCTTCTCGCGGTCGACCGCCCATTCCAGTGCGGCCCGGAAGTCCTTGTTCAGCAGGACGGGGTTGCCCCTCGAGGGGCCTTCATAGCAATTGAACCCGACGTAGTCCCAGTTGAACCAGCTGAAACCGATGGACTCGATCCCCTCAGCGGCCTTGAGCGGCTCGAGCTGCGCCGGCGGGAAGAGGTAGGCGGCGTCGAGGTTGCCGGACTTCAGGTCCTGGACCATCGTATCGCCGTTCTGATACACGACGAAGATGAGTTCGTCCACTGTCGGCTTGCCGAGGTAGAAGTCGTCGTAGGCCTCCATCCGCAGGAAGCGCTCCTTCTTCCACTCGACGACCTGGTACGGGCCGCTGCCGATGACGGGCGGCTTGTTCTGGAAGGTCTGGCTCGCCTCCTTGGCGCTCATCTTGCCCCAGATGTGCTCGGGGAGGCAGGGTATCCACAGGGTGAGCATGTTGGCGACCGGCTCCTTGCAGATGACCTTGTACGTCATGTCGTCGATGGCCTCCGCACGGTCGATCCCGCCGATGAAGCTGGCGTAGGCCGCGATCTCGTTCTCGATGATGAAGTTGTAGGTGAAGACGACATCCTTGGAGGTGATCGGGACGCCGTCCTGCCAGGTCATGCCCTCGTTGAGGGTGAAGGTCCATTCCAGCTCGTCATCGCTGAGTTCCCAGCTCTTGGCGATCCCCGAGTCGTCGGGCTTGAGCGTGTCCCAGCTCCGGCCCACCATGAGGAGGTACTGCTGGGCGTACACTTCGTAGACGTTGTTCGTCCAGCCGATGAGCGGGTTCAGGTTGTCGATGTCGCCCATCCAGCCGACCTTGAGGACGACCTTGTCGGCGGCGGGCGCCGGTGACCCGTCCTCGCCGCGTGCCATGTCGGGTCCGAGCACGGCGCCCAACCCGGCGACAACGAGTGCGCACAGGAGTAGGATCCACCAGGTTTTTCGTCCGACAGTCCGCATGATCATTCCCCCTAACCAAGTCCCCCATTGACTGTGGCCGGGGAGCGTTCGCCCCCGACCGCTCGCCTTATGTTTGCGTCTTAGGCGGCCGGCGTCAATGGTCAGGGGTGCGTGGCTGCCACTCCGGGCATCCCTGCCGCGGCCTGCGCTCACACACATCAGGAAGCGGCGGGAATCCTGCCAACTCCGCGGGACGCAGGACCACGCGGCGACCATCTGCGTCAGAGCCCTGGCCGGCGGCTCACGTCTGGCTCTGACGAGCGTGCAGGGTGCGCAGCGCGTCCACATCCACGTAGGTCGAGTCGCCCAGATCGCCGGCCAGCACGCGTACCGGCAGCTCGGGTTCACCGAGGTGATCGAGCACCACAGCCGCGCCGTGCAGATCGTCATCCGCCGTGTAGTCGCCGACGGTCACCAAGGTCGGCAGCTTGGCCGCTCGCGCCGCGCGCAGACCGGCGCCTGAGTCCTCGAGCGCCAGGCAGCGCTCGGGACGAAGACGCAGAGCCTCGAGGACGAAGCGGTAGATGTCCGGCGCCGGCTTCTTCGCGGGCACGACGTCGCCGGCGCCGATCACGTCGAACCAGCGTTCCGCTCCGGGACCGATGCAATGCTCCAGCAATGCGGTGACGTTCTCCATCGACGTGGTCGTCGCGATCGCGAGTCGCAGACCCGCCGCACGCGCGTCGAGCAACAGGCGCTTGACGCCCGGCCGCAGCGGCACGGCGCCGGTCGCCACCAGCTCCCCGTAGAAGCGGTTCTTGGCCAGGTGCAAGGCGGCGATGCCGGCGTCGGTGCCGACGCTCGTCTCGACAGCGGGCCGGTGCACTTGAAGATAGTGGCGGATACGCTCCTTGCCGCCGGTGACCTCGAGCAGTTCCCCGTACAGGTCCACCGACCAGTGCCAGTCCAGTCCGGCGGCGGCGAAGGCCTTGTTGAACGCGACGCGATGGCCGTCACGCTCGGTGTCGGCCAGGGTCCCGTCCACATCGAAGACCAGCGCGCGCAATGCGGTGCTCATGCGACTCGGTCCAATCAGGGCTGGCGGTCACTCGACCCCAAGCCCACCATCGCCTTCGCGAGCATACTCCCCCGCCCAAGGCGCCTCCTGCAACTCATCCGGGGGGGTCTGCGGCCTGCTGGTCCACGCCGCCGGCGTGCTCGCCGGCTTCTCCGGCCTGCGCGTGGGGGAGGTCGCGGGCCTCCTCTGGTCGGACCTCGACCTCGAGCGCGGCTTCGTCACCGTCTGTCGCACCGTCGAGGAGGACGACGACGGCACGCTCCTCGAGTACCCGCCGAAGAACGGCAAGGCGCGCACCGCGCCGCTGCCGCGGCGGCCTGCGACGAGCGCCGCGTCTGGCTCGCCGCGCAGAAGGAGTACCGCCTGGCCCAGGGCCCGGCGTGGAACGAGGCCGCTCGCGTCGTCCCCAAGAAGGAGGGCACGCAGATGGCGCCCTCCACCGTCAAGAGCCAGTGGTGGAGCTGGGTCGCCCGCCAGAGGATCGACCCGCACCTGCCGATCCACGGGCTGCGCGACCCCTTCGCCACCTGGGTCTACGAGGAGTACGGCGTCAAGCAGGCGCAGGAGTGGCTCGGCCACTCCGACGCGCCAGCCGCCTTCATCGAGACGCTCACAGAGCAGCAGGCGTCCGTGCGTGGCGAGTCTCGCGCTAGGATGCGACATGAGGGCCTTCCTCTCGGTCTTGGTTTGGACACCAACAACCGATCAGGACAGGCCCTCACCTGTCAACAACGTCGTGAACTCGAATAGCTAGCCGTCGGTTGCCGGCTCCGGCAGCGTGAAGTGGAACGTCGCGCCCTTCTCGACCTCGGCTTCGGCCCAGACGCGGCCGCCGTGCCGGCGCACCAGCCGCTGCACCGTGGCGAGGCCGATCCCGTCGCCCTCGAACTCCCCTGCCGGGTGCATGCGCTGGAAGGCGCCGAAGAGATGCTGGGCGTGGCGCATATCGAAGCCGGCGCCGTCGTCGCGCACATAGAAGGCGGCCTCGCCCCCGGCCTCGGTCGCGCCGACCTCGATGCACGCGGTCTCGTGCCGGCTCGTGAACTTCCAGGCGTTGCGAAGGAGCTCGCGCAGGATCAGACGCACCAGTGCCGGGTCGGCGACAGCTTCAAGCTCGGGCTGCACGGTGAGCTCGACCCGGCGCGACGGCGATCCCGCGGCTGTCTCCTCGCCCACCTGCCGCGCCAGGGCGCTCAGGTCGACTGCTTCGCGGACGAGCTCGTGGCGTGAGACGCGAGAGAGCCCCATGAGGTCGTCGAGCAGGCGCGCCAGCGTCTGCGCCGCGACGCGCACCCGGCTGAGTTCCGCCTGTCCCTCCGGGCTGAGCCGCTCGCGCTCGTCCTCCATCACCATGGCGCTGAAGCCATCGATGGTGCGCAGCGGCGCGCGTACATCGTGGGCCACAGAGTAGGCGAACGCCTCGAGCTCACGGGTCGTCGCGTCGAGCTGTTCGGTGCGGCGGACGACGCGCTCCTCGAGCTCGGCGTTGAGGCGACGGATCTCGTCCTCGGCTTGCATGCGCTCGGTGATGTCCTGGATGGTGCCGTAGAGGTTTTCGACCTCTCCGCGCTCGTTTCGTGTGGCGCCGCCGAAGACGTGCACGCATCGGATGGTGCCGTCAGGGCGCATCATTTCAAGATCGAGTTCGTAGTCTGTGCCGCGCTCACATGCCTGCGCGACCGCCGCCTGCAGACGGTCCCAGCTCTCTGGGGCATAGAGGTCGGGGTGCTCGGCGTAGGTGGGAGCCGGCGAGCTCGGGTCGCGGCCCGCGATGCGGTAGAGCTCCTCGCTCCAGGTGACGGTATCGTCGGCGACCCGCCAGGTCCAGATCCCAATGTGCGCCAGACGGTGTGCTTCCTCGAGCCGCTCTTGGCTCGCCTTCAGCATCTCCTCGGCCTGCTTGCGCTCGGTGACGTCGAGCACGGTCCCGGCGACGCGGGTGACGGCGCCTGCCTCCTCCGACGAGGCTTCCCCGTCACTGAAGATCCATCTAAGCTCTCCATCGGGGCGGAGAATGCGACATTCGATGCCCGGCGGCGCCGACCCGCCACGAGCTGCGGAGATCCATTCCCCCATGAGTCTCCGGTCGTCCGGGTGGATGAAGTCGATGAAAGCCTCCTGCGCAGGGTGCGTGTCTGCCGCGACCCCGAAGATCCGGCACGCCTCCGCGGACCAGATGATCTCCCCTGACGCCGCGTCCCAGTTCCAGCTGCCGAGGTGCGCGATGCGTTGCGCGTTTGCAAGGGCGACCTCGCGCTCGCGAAGTGCCTCACGCTGCCACTCGACCGCGGAGAACAGCTGGGCATTGTGCGCGTGCAGGGCGACCTCGCTCGCCAGCGTCTCGAGGAACGCGGCCTGCGCCTCGAAGTCGCACTCCGTCTCCGACGCCACGCCGACCGCGCCGATGATCTCGTCGCCGGTGTACAGCGGCAGGGCGGCAAAGGAGCGCAGGCCGGCCTGCTTACACTCCTCCAGCGTGCAGCGCTCGTCGCTGAAGAGGTCGCGGGAGTAGATGGGCGCGCCCTCCCGGACCGCCAGTCCGCACAGGCACTCGCCGACGCGATGCTCGGGCGCCTCCTCGCGTTCTGCCTTGCGGTACCCCGGGGCGGTGCCCGTCAGCAGCAGACGCTCTCCGTCCCGGATGAAGACGAGTGCCAGGTCGCACCCGATGATCTTCGCCAGCGCCGCTGTGGCTTCTGACGCGACCCCTTCCAGCGACAGGCTTCGCGTGGCGGCCGCGCTCAGGGCGTGCAGCGCAGCCATCTCCGTGGCCCGCTTGCGCAGTTCGTCCTTGGCGCGCTTGTCCTCGCTGATGTCGCGCGAGATGCCGAGCACCGCCGTCACGGCGCCGTCCACGTCCTTGAGCGGAACGAGCCAGGTGCTGATCCATGTCCTCCCCGACGGGCAGACCAGCTCAGATTCGGAGTGGCGCGGCTCTCCCGCCTGAAGGACGTCGTCAAGGGCAGCCTTCATCCCGCTGTCCGTCGCGCCGCCGAAAAGGTCGGCGCGCGGCATGCCGACGACTTCGTCTGGGGAGCGGCGAACCGTCTCGGCCGCCCTCTGGTTCAGGTACTGCACCGTGTCATCATGGCCGATGACGTAGACCATGTCCGGCGAGGCTTCGGCGAGGGTGCGGTAGTGAGCCTCGCTCTGGTGCAAGTCACGCAGTGCTGCCTCGCGCTCGGCGGTGAGAGCCCGGTTCTCGAGCAGAATCTGGTGACGCTCGACGCCGCGCCCGAGCACTTCCCGCAGCTCCTCGGGGCGCCAGGGCTTGGCCAGGTAGTGGAAGACCTGTCCTTCATTGACGGCGTCGACCACGACGCTGATGTCCGAGTAGCCGGAGAACAGGATGCGCGTCGTCTCAGGCGCGATGTGGAGTGCGCGCTCGAGCAGCTCGGCGCCGCTGCCGCCGGGCATGCGCTGGTCGGTGAGGATCGCCGCGACGGCGTGCTCCTCGAGGAGTGCCAGCGCCTCGTCGGCTGAACTCGCCGTCAAAACCGCGTACTCGTCGCGCAGCAGTTCAGCGACGGAGGCGGTGATCTCGGTCTCGTCGTCCACGACCAGCACGCAGGGCAGGTCGCCTGCGCCGCGTGCTCCGTCCCGCGGACCCGCCTCACCCTTTTCCGACGCGCCGCGACGCTCAAGCCAGTCGCCGAAGGTAGGGTTCAGAGGCACAGCACCGGCCGCCTTCGGATCACTGCTTGCCCCAGATCCGGCCATGGCTCCACTTCCCGCCGCCGCGTCGGCAGCATCCCCTCGGTGTGGGTGTTCTCCCCCCAGCCAACCTAGACTTTTTTGGGGGGGGGTGTCAATGAGGTGGCTAGCCGCCTGCCTCTCCGCTCTGAAGGAGCACTGTCTCGCGAAGGGCGTGCGTGGAACGAGGCCGCTCGCGTCGTCCCCAAGAAGGAGGGCACCCAGATGGCGCCCTCGACCCTGAAGAGCCACTGGTGGAACTGGGTGGCGCGGCAGAGGATCGACCCGCACCTGCCGATCCGCGGCCTGCGCGACCCCTTCGGTACCTGGGTCTACGAGGAGTACGGCGTCAAGCAGGCGCAGGAGTGGCTCGGGCACTCCGACCCGGCGACCACGCTCAGGCACTACGTGCGGCTCACTACGGCAGCGCGGGCGAAGGCAGTCGCCGGGCTCGACGAGGTGACGCGGGCGGCACTCGAAGTCGCCGAGGAGAAGGCCGCCGAGGATGCGCAGCCCGTGCTCGACAACGTCGTCTCGCTCGAAAGCAGGCGTCAGTAGTGTCTCCAGCTGACTCCTCCACTGCCGCCTGATGCTGCATTCCTGCCGCTTCCGTGAGCATCAGGCAGGCGATCTAACCCGCAATCAAGACTCGGACGCCTTGCCTCGCAAGGCCTTCGGCGAAAGCTTTCGGGAGCCGGGTTGTGATGAGGGCGTCGACTTCGGGCCAGCCAACCACCCGCGCGCGAGCGTTGAATCCAAGCTTGCCCGGTGAGGCGAGCACGATCGTCTGAGAGGAGCTCTCGCTCATCGCTCGAGCGGACGCTGCGTCCTCAAGCGAGAAGTCCCGGACGCCGCCATCGAGAGTGGCTCCATCCGCGGCGACGAAGGCCAGGTCGGCGTGAAGGGTGCGGATCGTGTCAACGGACAGGGGTCCAGTCGTGCCGAAGGACGTCGCACGCAGCTGACCCCCGATGACGATGACTTCGATGCCCGCACTGCCGGCCAATAGCTGAGCGATGTTCAGTGCTCCCGTCACGATGGTCAGATGCCGGTGAACGAGGCATTGCGCGAGCGCGAAGGAGGTGGTCCCGTCCGTGAGGAACACGGTCATGCCGTCCTTGATGAGGGTCGCCGCCCGCTGGGCGATGAGGCGCTTCTCCCGCCGATCGCGGCTCTGCCGTATCTCGAACTCCTCCTCCAGGGTCGAGTGGCGCTGGACCGCCCGCGCTCCCCCTCTCGTTCGGGCAAGCAGGCCGAGGCGCTCGAGCAGGGCAAGATCACGCCGCGCGGTCGCCTCGCTGGCTCCGGTGGCGTCCATGATGTCGGACACGGACGCCACCGCCTGACGCCTCAGCAGTTCCTCGATCCGGCGCCGACGCTCCTCCGCAACGACGCGCCCCTCCTTGCGTTCCATGATCGCTTCCCTTCTCAGGTGCTGACGGAAGACTCAGCAAAACACTCATGTTCAGTCAATCACGTCATTGACCTGACTGGAAACGACTCGAATACTTCAGTAGCGAAGGGAAGCGCTATCGACCGGAGGAGGAAACGGATGTCGACCGAATCCAGCGTGCTGAAGGCCACCGGCAGTTGCCTGTGCGGAGGCGTCAAGTATGAGGTGAACGGTCCCCTTCGGGACATCCTCTACTGCCACTGCGAGAACTGCCGCCGCACGCACGGCAACTTCTCCGCGTACACATCGGCTCGGCGTGAGGACCTCAGCATCACCGAGAGCCGCACGCTCAAGTGGTACCACACCGACAAAGACGTGACGCCGGGCGTGCAACGCGGCTTCTGTTCGGAGTGCGGCTCGAGCGTCGTCTGGGATCCTCAGGGCTACGAGTACGTCTACATCTCGGCGGGGAGCGTCGACCCGCCCACGGGCATCAAGGGCGCTGGCCACATCTGGCTCAGCGAGGCGAGCGACTACTACGAGATCACTGACGATCTGCCCAGGGCCGAGGGTTCGTCCAAGGGCCTCTTCCTGGGCACGCCGCACGATGATCCGTTGAAGCCGTCCTGACGGAGGCGCGCGACGTAGCACTCCGGCGGCCGGCAGCCTGAATCCATGCCTCTCGCCGACGGACAGAGGCTGCCGGCCGACATCGGACTGCCGAGCCAGGTCTACGCTGAGAAGCAACTACGCGAGGCGCTGATGCTGCTTGCGCGCTGGAGCAGTCTGGTTGAGGTCGACGCGGTCGGCCTCCACACGCTGCTCTCGCCCGATAACCGTCGCGCGGCGCGTGAGAGTGGCCTTGCGTTCACCGTCCATGGTCCCTACGGGCCCGCGTTTGACCCGGCCAGCCCCGAGGAGTCGGAGAGGCATCGCACGATTGAAGCCCATCGCCGTCATGCTGAGGCAGCTGCTGCGATCGGCGCTCAATGCTACGTCGTGCATCCTGACCGAGGATCACAGGGCGTTCCATGTGTCGCGGGGCGGCGAGCGCTTGAGCGAAGCCTGCGTGACCTGGAGGAAGTCCAGGCGTCGAGTGGCGTGCAGGTGGCGGTCGAGAACATGACGACGGGCGCTGCATGGAGGTTCACCGCACCTGGAGACCTCGACCTCGGCGAGATCGGGTTGGTGCTCGACACGGGTCATGCTGCCATCTGCGGCACTCTGGACCCGTTCCTGACGAATCCTCGAGCGAGGCTCGTGCACGTTCATCTGCATAGCAACGCCGGCCCAACCGAGGAGCGAGATCCTCATCGCTGCCTCGGTGACGGGATCGTCGACGCCCTCACCGTGCTTACCGTTGCCAGAAGAGCGGAGGCTACGGTAATCCTTGAACATGGCGAGGTTGGAACGGCGCTGGCCAGCATCGCCTATCTGTGGAAGCACGGGCTTGCTGGCGAGGCGTTTCCTGCAGATTTCAGCAACTTCTTCGCAACTCGTGGTATTCTTGCCGAAGTGCCGCAGCGGAGAAATCCCTGCAAATCGGCACAATGCCCTCGTAGCTCAGTGGATAGAGCACAGGTTTCCTAAATCCGCAGCCTGGGGTGCCGATCGGGGTACTTCGAGGGTGATTTGGGGTCGTTTGGCGACAGTCCGCCGGCGCCGAGAGCCTGTTCGAGCCTGCAGTCTCCTGCAGAATCAGCAACCTTCTTGGCAACTTGCCGGGGACGACCCGCGGCGCCTCTCGCCTGCTAGCTGTCGCGGCGGTGGCCGGCGGATTCCCCTTCCAGCTAGCGTGTTTTGCGCGTGAGCTGCGGCACATGCGCTTCGGGATGATTCTGGCCTGACGCCTTCAGCTCGATGCGCTTGCTGGATGGGACCGGCCAAGTTGCGTCCCGGAATCTCGCAGCACGTCGGCGGTTGCGAATCATCACCCCGCGAAGACGACCTCGAAGACCTCGCACACGACCGGCATGTCCAGTGAAGGCTCACGACCGATTCCCGAAAGCGAGCGGCTGAACGCCGCCCAATGCGCCTCGCGCCAGTACGCGAGCGACCCGTCGCCCTCACCCTCCGTTGAAGCGAAAAGGTCGCTCACATCTTGGAATGCGACGACCTCGACTGACACGGTGCGGATGATGCAGCGCGCGTTGCCGTCCCAATCGGTGATCACGCTGAAATCGCCCGGCCGTGGAAGTGGCTCCCCTTCTGCCTCATATGACCACAGGTCGCCGGCGGTAGCGCGCTTGACCCCGGCAACGACAAGCTGCGCCAACTCCTCAGCGTCTGACTTGTTGTCGCAGAAGTGCCACGCCGAGTAGACGTCGTCCTGACTGACGAGTTCCGGGTGCGCTGACAGAAATGCGGACCATAGCGACTCGACACTGACGACTTGCTGCATCGAAACCCTTGCCTTCCATCCAACGTCTGAATTCAGCGCGTCCGCTGGAATGGCTTGTTCGGCTCGTCCTTGATCGACCTCGTCCTCGCGGACCAGTTGGCTTGCGTGCCTGACGGTGAGGATGAGGACCGTGCCTGCGTCGATGCGGTAGAAGACGCGGTAGGCGCCGTAGACGAGCTCGCGCACGCCTCGGTCCTCGAGTTCCGGCGCGAGGCGCCCGCTTTCGGGGAAGTCGGCGAGACGCCCGACCGCGTCGAAGAGTCCCTCCGCCCAGCGCACCGCGGCGGCGGGATCGTCGGCGGCGATATGGCGCGCCGTCTCGCGCACGCGCCCGAGCGCCCGGTCGGTCCAGGCGAGCCTCACTACCCGAGGTCCCCAAGGACGCGGGCCCTGGCCTCGTCGTGGGACGTGAGGCGCCCGGCGGCGACGTCGGCCTCGGCGGCGGTGACGTCCTCGAACAGGGCCAGGCGCTCGCGCATCGCCTCGAACTCGCGCACGTCGACGAGCACGGCGACGCCGCGGCCGTGCTGGGTAAGCAGCAGCGGGCGGCGGGTCTCGCTGACGCGGCGCACGAAGCCAGCGACGCCGGCGCGGAACTCGGACAGTGGGCGGATATCCTCATCGAGCCTGAGGGGCTGCATCACGGCCTCCTGGTACAGGTTACTGTACAGAAGAGTGTACGCTCCTCACCACGTACCGGCAACAGCGAACGCTGGGGGACTGAACCTAGTCAACGCACCGCGGATAGGCTGCGAGCGCCGCGGCTTCCCTTGAAGCCGCCGGCGCTGCGGCGAGCCAGCTTGATCCGCTTGTTAGCCACCCACCGGCCTACTGCCTATCACGCCAGTAGAAAGGTCGCCTGCTGTGGTGCGCCAGGGAGAGCACGAGGACGGCGTCGCCGAGCAGCGCGTAGTGCAGCGAGTAGGGAAACGCTACAAGGACGCGGACGCGCACCGACCCGAGGCCCACGGGCGCCGCCTCGGGAAACGCACGGATCTGCTGCAGCGCGTGCTCGAACTCGCTGAGGAAGGCGCTGCCGAGGCCCGGGCTCTCGGCGTCGTAGTAGGCAGCTGACTCGTCGAGTTCACGCTGGGCTGCCGGGTGGAGCCGCAGAGAGCGGCTCATCGGCGAGCGGCGCGCGCCTTGGCCAGGGCCTCTTCGGCGCTCACGGTCTCGACGGCGCCGGACGCGACCTCTTCGAGGCGCCGCTGCGACTCCTCGAGCCAGAGCTGCTCGATCTCGGCTTCGGAGAGGTCATCGAGGCTGTTGATCAGCTCGTGCGCGAGACGGGCACGACTGGAGAGGTCGAGGCCGAGGGCCTCGCGGCGCAACTCGTCGATGGTCATTCGCGTCACACCTCCCGGTGGCCCAAGCAAGTGCCTTCATTGTACCGCCGCGGGCCAGCGGCTCACAGATGACGATGGGGGTGTTGGGGCTAACAACAATTAGACAGTCTGTGCTTGTCATCGACACAGACTCCCGCTTTCTGCATATGACGCTATCACGAGCCTGAAGGTGCGCGAAAGGCAGACTGCCTTTCCCCCACGAGGCGCGGAAGCGAGAGCGGCCGGCGCGAGTCGGCCGGGCGCAGATTCCCTCCGACCGGCGCGATAGTGTCGCGCCATGGACCCCTTCCGCCTCACCGGCTTCGTCTACCCCGTGAAGAAGAACGGCGTCCCCGTGCGCGGCCGCTGGCAGCTGTGGGTGAACCTGCCTCCCGAGCCTGCGTTCGACCGGGACAGGCAGCCAGTGCTCGACTCGAAGGGCAGGCAGAAGCAGAAGTACCCGAAGACCACCAAGGTCGTCGAGGCGAAGGGCAAGAAGGCCGCCGAGCGACTGTTAGAGACATGGATCGCCGAGCTCGAGGCGCACCGCTCCATCGACCCCGACCGCCTGCGCGTCTGGCTCGCGGCACAGAAGGAGTACCGCCTGGCCCAGGGCCCGGCCTGGAACGAGGCCGGCCGCGTCGTCCCCAAGAAGGAGGGCACGCAGATGGCGCCCTCCACCGTCAAGAGCCAGTGGTGGAGCTGGGTCGCCCGCCAGAGGATCGACCCGCACCTGCCGATCCACGGCCTGCGCGACTCGTTCGGCACCTGGGTGTACGAAACCTACGGCGTGAAGCAGGCGCAGGAGTGGCTCGGGCACTCCGACCCGGCGACCACGCTCAGGCACTGCGTGCGGCTCACGACGGCCGCGCGCGCGAGAGCGGTGGCGGGGCTCGACGAGGTCACGCGCGCGGCACTGGCGCGCGCCGAAGAGAAGGTCGCCGAGGATGCTGGACCCAGTTTCGACAACGTCGTCGCGCTCGCCACTCGCCGCCGCTAGCCCTTTCGGTGCTTCTCGATCACTTGCTCTGACCGCCGCTTCCGGCCGATCTCGGCCGACGGTGGCGGCGCAGACCGAGGAAGGGGATGACCAGCAGCAAGGTCGTCTCAGCGAGGTACAGGCCGACTGCGGCCTTCGGGGCCACGAGCGCCACGGCGATCGCCAGCACGTTCAGCCCGATCGCCGTCCAACGCCGCCGCGTGATGCTGCGCAGCGTGCCTTCGGCGATGGTGTCGACGAGCAGCGACGGCTCCTGCGCGAGGTAGAGGATGAGCAGGCTGAGCATGGTCGAGGCGAGCAGCAGGTTCGCGCCGTAGAGCAGCACCGTGATCTCGGCGTCCGCTCCCGTCAGGTGCGTGACCATGAGCGCCGTTGTGAAGGGCAGCAGGCCGACGAAGAGCAGCAGCAGCAGGTTGAGCGCGAACGATGCGCTGTCCCCGAGCTTCATGAGCTTGGTCACGCCGGAGTGCGCGATCCAGATGCCGCCGATGAAGGCGAAGCTGATGTAGTAGCCGAGGAACTCGGGCCACTGCTCCCGCAGCGCCGGCAGCACGCGGACGCCCGCGCCTGGGATGGCGATCTCGAGCACCAGCAGCGTGATGGCGATGGCGAAGACGCCGTCGGAGAAAGCGTTGAAGCGGTCGAGGGGCAGGGAGTACCGGTCCCGGTCCGCGATGCTGTTCTCCTGGGACTGCCGCTGCGGCTCGTCGCTCATCGACCCGACTCCGTTCCTCGGCCGATCTTGCTGCGCCGGAGCGTACCCCGGGGCACGGACGCCCAACCGTCGCGCACATGCCCGGCGCTCGCTGGCCGCCCTAACTGACCCTTCCCGCAGCCGCTCTTGGCCTGCGCGTTCACCTGCTCTGACCACCGCGCCGCCGGTCCCGCCGCACGTTTCCTGCAGATTTCGCAACTCTGGTAGTCTTGCCGAGTCGCCGCAGAGGAAAAACTCCTGCAAATCGGCATAATGCCCTCGTGGCTCAGTGGATAGAGCACAGGTTTCCTAAATCCGCACTCCAGGGTGCTGTTTGGGTGCTTCTGAGGCCAAAACGGGTCAATCCTGCTCGATAGCGGCGCCCGCGGTGCGTGGTCTAGCCTGCAGTTCCCTGCAGAATCAGCAGCTTCTTAGCAACTTGCAGGGGACGGCACGCGGCGCCTCTCGGCTGCTGGTCCTCGCGGTCGTCACGGCTCCCGGACCTTCGGGGGAAGTCGGACAGTTCTTCAGGCTCTCTGGCTCGAGCTGGGCGGGTCAATGGTCAGCCAGTCCTTCGGGGCAGCCATGGACTCGTCGCCTGTACCTACCGACGTCGCCTCCACTGCTCCGTCGCCGCATCGGAGTTCGTGAGCGTGCGATGAGACCATGGAGCCGGGATGCTGGCCAACTGGCGTACTGCGGCGGCCTCTCCAGCCGTGAGGCGGCCAGCGGCACGTCCCGTGCCGGGCCCTCTGCGGCCGCGATCAGCTTCCGAAGTGGGCGAGAACGACGTTCTCGATGGTCTCGCGGTCGAACGGTGACGAGGCGAAGCGGTCCGCCGCTGCGGCGATCACGAGCTCCGGGTCCGCACTTCGCCGCCAGGCTGCGTAGTCGTCTTCGCGCGCGACGCCGAGCGAGCGCGCGAGCACGTGGATCCAGTTCTCACAGGCGAGGTCGAACCGCGCGGCCTCCGGCAGGAACACGTGGTGGCAGTAATGGCAGACGTCGATCAGCGTATCGGCGCCGGTGCCGCTCGCCTCGGCGAGCCGCTCGTCGCGGACCTCGTCGCCGACGGAGGGGACCCAGGTGAAGGCGCCGGAGCCGCAGCACGCCGCCTCAGCCCCGGTGCGCTCCATCTCCACGAGTTCCAGACCCGGGACGCTCGCCAGCAGCGGCCGCGGGCCGTCGGCGTCGAGGCCCGTGAGCGCGATCTTGCAGGCGTCGTGGACGGTAGCCCTGGCCGCGAACGGCTGCGTGAAGTCGAGCTGCTCGAGACGGGCGGCCAGGAACTGCGGCAGCGACAGCGTAGCGAACGGCAGCCGGTACGCCTCCGAAACGGTCGTGTGTGCGCGGCACAGGCAGGTCGGGCACCAGAACACGGCTGCCTCGGGCTCGTAGGCGGCGATCGCGGCCACCAGGTCGTCCATGACGCGGGCGGCCTCATCGGGGTCGCCCATGAACAGCGGCGTGTCGCCGCAGCAGTGGTCGAGACCGGGGAGAAAGGCGACGTCGTCGTCGAGGAGCGCGAGCACGTCGAGGGCCTCGAGCAGGCGCGCCGGCTGGCTGTAGACGTTGCAGCCGGCGAAGAAGACGAAGCGCGCCGGCCGCTGCGGCGAGGCGGTGAAGATGCGCCGGTACTCGTCCGGGGTCGCCTGGATGCTGGCGACGACGCGCTGCGGCGCCTGCGGGTCGGTGGCCGGCGTGTAGGCCGCGCACTCGAGGCCGAGGCGCCGGTAGCGCGCCTTCACCAGCTCGTTCACCTGCATCACGTCGAGGTCCTGCGGGCAGACGCCCGAGCAGCAGCCGTAGCAGCCCATGCACGAGAACACGCGGCGGAAGACCGCGTCGGTCGCCTCGCCGCCGTCGAGAAACGCGCGGATCTGCGCCTGCACCGCGGCCGGCTTGAGGTCGCCGAAGTCGAGGTGCTCGAGCACCGGGCACTCGCGGAAACAGGTGCCGCAGGCCGTGCACGAGTCGACGGCGTGGCGGC
Organism: uncultured Actinomycetes bacterium; assembly: GCA_963709345.1. Classification (GTDB taxonomy): domain Bacteria; phylum Actinomycetota; class Thermoleophilia; order UBA2241; family UBA2241; genus CAIXSE01. Next base: position 7,528 of record CAVPVX010000005.1, on the reverse strand, counting down.
GACGCTCCTCGAGATGCGACTCCAGACTCCCTTGACTCCTGCTCACGCGCGCCTCCCGCTCATCAGCGCCGGCCTCGATGCCGAGAGTACGTCATTCTCCCGGGCGGCCCGCGGTGCGCCCAAGGGCGTGGCCGCCGCTGCGACGGTCGTACCGCACCCGGCGAAGTCACTCCTCTGTCAGCAGGTCCGCCTGCCGCAGGATCGATCGCAGCTCTCCGCGCCGCTGCTCGTCGAGCGGCCGCAGCGGCGGTCGCGGCGGCCCCCCGTAGTAACCGAGCATGTCCATGGCCGCCTTCAGACCGCTGACCCCGAAGCGGGTAGTGACGGCCAGATTGACCGGCAGCATCCGGAGATGCAGCTTGCGCCCTTCGTCCATCCGGCCGGCGTGGAAGAGGTCGTAGAGCGCCACCGACTCGTTGGGGGCGATGTTCGCCAGGGCGAGGACGCCGCCGACCACGCCCATGGCCTGGGTCGGGTAGAAGAAGCTGGACGAGCCGGCGAGCACCTCGAACGAATCGTCAGCCTGCCGCAAGGTCTCGCCCATCTTGGCCACGTCTCCGCCGGTGTCCTTGACGCCGATGATGTTCGGGTGCAGCGAGAGCTCGACCAGCAGCGCCGCCGGCAGGTCGATGCCGGTGGCGGGCGGAAGGTTGTAGATGACGACCGGGATCGGCGAGCGGTCTGCCACGGCGACGTAGTAGTCGGCCAGGACCGGCGGCGTCATCTGGCCCTTGTAGTAGCTGGGGTTCACGACGATGGCCGCGTCGGCCCCGACGGACGCCGCGGCCTCCGTCAGCGCGATCGTGTGCATTGTGGATTCCGCGGCGGCGCCGGCGATCAGCAGCTTGTCCCCGCCGATGGCCTGGCGCGCCGTCTTGAGCACCTCCAGGCGCTCCCGCTCGTCGAGAAAGACCCACTCGCCGTTGGAGCCGAGGACGACGTAGCCCTTGAGCCCCGTCCGGTTCCAGCGATCGAGGTTCTCGGCCATCCTGTCGTGCGCGACCGCCCCGTCCTCGTCGAACGAGGTGACGATGGGGGTGAACACCCCGCGCAGTGAGATCTGTGTCCCGCTCATGTGCTGCCGTCCTTGTCCGGGCCGTGGCGCGCCGTGGCCCAGAGGTCTGCGATCAGGTCTTCGAGACCGAGGTCTGTGAGCGTCTGCGAGAGCGGCTTGCCGGTCTCCACGTCCCAGCCCATCTCGCCGTAGTAGACCTCCAGCATCCGGCCCCACTTCTCCATGATGTCCTTGCCCTTGGCGGGGCCGTCAACGGGCACGGAACCGTACTTCCGGGACGGCCGCTCGTCTTCTTTGCGCATCCCGTGCCGGAAGTTGAACACGCGCAGCTGGTTGACGACCCGGCGGCCGACAGTGAACACGTCGTCCAGCGTCATGTCCCAGCCGGTGACGGCGTTCAGGCAGTCGAGCTGGAGGCCCGGGTGCGGCGAGACGAAGCGACAGGTGCCGAGGCAGTCGTCGAACTGCCGGATGCCGTTGAAGCGGGCGTTGGTGCGCGAGACCTCTTCGTGGGAGAACGGGTCGGCTACCGGGGGCTGATCCACCAGTTGCGGGTGTACGCCGGCCCACGTCGACTCGATCGTGCTCGTGTTGCTGAGCGCGGTGTCGAAGAGCTCCGCCCAACCACCGCGATGGTCGTGACTGCGGGGGCTGGCGCCCTTGTGCGTGTAGACGGCGAGGTCGGCGGCCTCGCCGCCGACGCTCTCGGAGGCACGCTTCACCCCGTCCGCCAGCAGCTCCCCGATACCCTCTCGGGCAGCCATCCGGCCGAGCAACTCCCGTACCGCCTCGACGTTGCCCCAGCGCAGGTCCAGACCGTCCAGGTCCTCTTTGGACAGAAGCCCCTTCTCGTAGCACTCCATGACCCAGCCGACGGTCCACGAGGCCTCGTTGCAGTCCATGCCCAGGCGGTCGACCTCGCGCGTCAGCATGACGACCGCACCGAGGTCGGTGTTGCCGATCTGCGGCCCCCACGCGGCCAGCTGCTCGTACTCGGGTTCCTCCCCCACGAATCCCTCGTAGGGGCCCTCGGTCACCGTGACTTCCTTCACGTGGGCGAACGCGCACCTGTAGCACGGCATCGAGCGCGTCTCGAAGTGCGAGCGCATGTACTGTCCGTTCATGCTCTCGTGCTCGGGGAAGATGCTTGTCGTGTAGTTGCGGACGGGGAGCCGGCCGCCGTCGTGGACGGCGGAGAAGCCGCCGCCGGTGCCCCACTGATACACGTGCCCGAAGCCCTTGGCGTGCTCGAACATGGCCAGGTTGGCGGCCTTGAGCCGAGCGCCGTCGTGGATGGGGAAGTTCCGCTTGCCTCGGTGCGCCACCACGGCCTTGAGGTTCTTGGCGCCCATCACGGCGCCCAGCCCGTTGTGGGCCGCCAGGTGCCCGCCGTCGCCGCCGATGGCCGCGAAGCGCACGCCCTGCTCGCCGGCCGGTCCGATGCCGTAGACGCTCACCTGATGGCCCTTCACGCCCAGTTCCTCGCGAAGGCAGTCCTCGAGCTCGAAGAGGTCTTTGCCGGCCAGGTGCCGGGCGTCGCGCAGTTCCGCTGCCCCGTCCTCGATGTGGAGGTACACCAGCTCCGGCGACCGACCCGTGAACACGATGCCGTCGACGCCCGAGAACTTCATGTAGGCGCCCATGAAGCCGTTGGCCTGCGAGGCTCCGGCGAGTCCCGTCATGGGACCCTTGGCCGCGACGTTGAAGGTCCCCGCGCCGTAGACGCCGCTGCCGCCCAGCGGGCCGGCGGTCCAGACCATCCGGTTCTCCGGGTCGTCCCACTCGACCCCCGCGGGCACCTCCTCGTGGAGGATCCGCGCGCCGAAGCCGACGCCGCCCACCCAGGTCTCGATGAACTCCTGCGACAGGGGCTCGACGATGGTGGTCCCCGACGTCAGGTCGACGCGGAGCAGCTTGCCTACGTAGCCGCCGATGTTCATGCTCCTTCGTTCCCTTCGTCGCCCGGTCCTTCGCCCAGGATGAGACGCCGCATCTCCGCGACCGAGTGCGCCCGCTGCGCGACGTGGTCGATGCCGCGCTCGACGATGTCGAGCAGCGCCGGGATGCCGCCGAAGCGCTCGAGCTCGGCCGGTGAGGGCTTGAAGCGCAGCCAGATGCTGGCCCCCGGCTGGCCCATGGCGTTCACGCTGATGACGCCGTGCTCCCCGAGCCAGTACAGACCGATGCCGGCCGTCAGCTCGCCAGGTGCGACGGGCAGGTCGTGGCCGGTCATCTCGCGCACCAGCTCGTCGACCTTGTCGGCCGGCATGCTCGCGCCGAGCGCCGAGCGGACCACCCGACCCTCACCGAAGTGCCCGCTGAGCGCCCCGTAGATCTCACCGCCGAGCGCGTACTCCTCGCAGCAGATGCCGGGCGATCGAACGTGCGGAGCGAGGACCAGATGCCCAGGGCCAGCGGCGGCCGCGCCTCCATTCCCAGCTCCGCGGCCTTGGCGGCGACCTGACGCATCAGTCCGGGCTCGCCGACCATGAGGCCGGCCCGGGGACCACCCAGACCCGCTTTGTCGCAGGCCGTCACGCCCAGGTCCGCGCCCGTCTCCATGGTCTTGAGGCCGCCGAAGACGATGGGGCGGAGCCTGGTGCCGTAGGCGTCGTCCAGCAGCACGGGGACGCCTGCGTCGCGGCCGAGCCGCACCGCGGCGAGAAGCACGTCCTGGCCGAGGATCTCAAGCTCGCTCGAGACCCCCGTGATGACGATGAGGCTCACGTCGTCCTCAGCCAGCCAGAGCTCCACATCGGAGGGCAGCGTGGTCTGGCGGAGCTGCGCGGCGGCAAGCCGGGCGCCGCGCCCGATCGAGGGGTGCGAGCGCGCTCCAGGCGTGACCGACGCCACGGTCGACCCCGGCCGGGCGAGGGCGAGGCAGGCGGCGATGATGCCGGCCGAACAGCGGTTGAAGACCGCCACGTCGTGCCCGGCGTCACCGCCGAAGTGCTCTCTCGCCAGCTGCTCGAGTTCGTCCGAGAAGAACGCCGGGCCCACCCATTCCTCTCCCCACGCCACCTTGTCGGGGGGGACGGGGAAGTCCCGGTGCAGTCCGGTGAAGTTGTAGAAGCTGTCGTGACCGATGGCTGCGGCGCGCTCGCGGATCAGCCGCAGAGCGTGGGCTCGGCGTCTGGCCTCGTCGAGAGACGATGCCAGGATCGAGCCCCGCGCGTAGCCGACCGATGGGTCGATGCCTGCGCCTGAGCTCACGCTACCAGCCCCTGTCCTGCGGGCTGGAGAGCGCGTTGCGGACCAGCATGTGCAGCATGGTCACCACCGCCTCCTGGGTCTCCGGCGAGGTGCCGTCCACCCACGGCTGCTTCATCCCGGCCTCGCCCTCAGCGCCGGCGTAGGCGCAGTCGACGCCCATGCGGCGCTCCACCTCCGCGGACTGGAGGATCGTGGGGTCCTTGAGCAGGTAGGAGAGGCACGCCGACACGCCGTAGCCGCCCCAGTTGCTGATCGCGCCGACGACCAGCACGTCGGTGGGCACATGGCAGACTGGGTCGGACGCGCACGCGCACTTGCAGGCGGTCCAGCACGGAAGCATCCCTGTCAGCTCGTCTGCGACCACGCCGCACCCGATCTCGTTGCCGAAGTCGCCGACGCCCAGGGTGAGGATCCCGCGCCTGGTCGCCTCTTCCACCAGGTGGTACGTGTGAGCCACATGCTCGGACGGCCGCTCGTAGCCGTTGGCGCTGTGGATCACGCCCTTGGCGTTCGGTCCCAGCGTTTCGATCGAGATGACGGCCGCCGGCTGCAGCTCGTCGAGCAGCGCCCGAGCCGCCCCGAGCGCCTCGTCCTTGTCGAGCGTGAAGGGCCGTACCAGCGCTGTCGGGTAGAAGCCGTCGTAGTCGGCCATCTCGCGGTCGTGCGTGCACGTGATGCCCGCCGCCTCACTCGCCGCGACCACGGGCGGGAGGTACGGCTCGGCGGCCACATAGGCGGGCCGCGCGCCGAGCCCGAGCTTCAGGGCCCGGCCCAGGCTGGCGGCCCCCAGCGGGCCGTCGGTCTCGCCTGCAGGCCGCCAGGGCGGCCGCCCCGAGCCGGTAAGGATCAGGACGTACTCGCCTCGGCCCACGCGCTCGACGAGGCGCTCAGCGGCCAGCAGCGTGAGCGCCCTGCCCTGGGCCCGGTGCGCGGCCTCGTACAGCGGCAGGATCACGCCCCGGTTCTCGACCCCGCCTCGCTTCATCTCGATGGTGACCAGACGGTCGACGTTCAGTCCGAATGTCTCGGGCATGCCTGTCCCTTTCTTCGTCGGCCCGGCGGCGGCGCCGGTCCTACGCGAGTTCGTTGTCGATGCTCTCGAGGACCTCGTCGATGACGCTGATGCCCTCGGCCAGCTGGTCTTCGGTGATGATCAGCGGCGGCCCGACGAAGAGCAGGTTGGCCATGACGTTGGTGCTCAACCCGCGCTCGAGCAGTCGCCGGTGGACGGCGGCCGACAGCGCGGGAGACAGAGGCTCCCTGGTCGCGCGGTCGGCGACGAGGTCGAGGCAGAAGAACAGCCCGGTACCGCGCACGTCGCCCACGCAGCGGCGCCTCGCCTCTGAGCGCTTCCAGCTCGAGGCCTCGCCGCGTCGCCCAGCCTGCGGGCGTTCTCGATCAGCCCCTCCTCGTGCAGGACGCGCAGCACGGCGCTCGCCGTGCCGCAGGCGAGCGGGTGGGCGCTGTACGTCAGACCCACGTACAGCATCTCGTGGTCCAGCTTCTCCATGATTCGGTCCGAGACGGCCACGCAGCCCAGCGGGACGTACCCGCAGGTGAGCCCCTTGGCCATGGTCATCATGTCGGGCACGACGCCGTCGTAGTGATTGATGGCGAACCACTCGCCGGTGCGACCGAGGCCCACCATCACCTGGTCCAGGATCAGCAGGACGCCGTGCTCGTCGCAGATCTCGCGCAGCCTGCGCAGTAGCCCGAGGGGGGCGCGAAGAAGCCCGATCCGCCCGTGTGGGTCTCCACCAGCACGGCGGCGACGGTCTTGGGTGACTCCCAGCGGATGACCTCGTCAACGTACTCGCGCAGCGCAGGCCGCAGTCCGGGTGCGTCAGCCCCAACGGGCAGCGGTAGCAGAAGGGATCGAGGAAGTGGACGACGCCGGGGATGCCGGGCTCGACCGGCGGGCGGCGGAAGTCGCCGGTGAGGGTGATAGCGCCGTAGGTGGCCCCAGTGATAGGAGCGGTACTTGGCGAGGATCTTGGACTTGCCTGTGTAGGCGCGCGCGATCTTCACGGCGTTCTCGTTGGCGTCGGCGCCGGCGGTGGTGAAGAAGAAGTGGTCGAGGTCACCCGGCGTGACCGCGGCGAGGTCCCGGCCAAGCCTGGACCGCGACTCGCAGGCCCAGTCCGCACGCGCGTGGCGTTCTTCTCCGCCTCGTCCTTGATCGCCTGGACCACCATGGGATGCTGGTAGCCGATGGAGAGGTTGACGAGGCCGGAGGAGAAGTCGAGGTACCGGTTGCCGTCACCGTCCCGAGTGCGCTTCCTTCGCCCCGCTGAGGACCGGGGGCTTGATGTCCGCCTGGACCAGACCAGCTGTGGATGATGTGCCTTCTGTCGAGGGTCTTGATGGCTTCCTGCGACAACATGAGGGGCTCCTTTGTGTGACCGCTCGGGGTCACTCGGTGAAGTGGACTGGCGCGACGGGGGGTCCACGTGCGGCGACTCGGGCACGCGGCTCACGCCTGTCCGGCGACGAGTCCGGCGATGATCTCCTGGACCTCGGAGCGAGTCGCGTCCGAGACCGGCGGCGGCTGGTGCGTCGCCAGCACGCGGCGAGCGTCGTCGCGCGCACGCTCCACGAGATCGGGGACGGCCTGCTGACTCCAGGCGTGGCGCGACTGACGGTCGAACAGCCCCGGGCGCGCCAGCTTCCTCATGTGCCGCGTGGTGTGCTTGTGCGCGAGGTACTGACCGGCGGGACCGATCTCCTCGATCACGTCCAGCGCCAGGTGCGCGTCGGTGAGCGGGACGCCACGCAGGATGGCCTTGATCTGCCGCACGCACTCGATGTCGAGCATGAACTTGGAGTAGTCGAACGTCCAGGGCGAAGTCGAGCGCACCGAGCCCGTTGATGAAGTCGGCTCCAGCGAGGGCGGCGAGCAGCCCGTTCATCGCGGACTCGTAGCCGGTCTGCGCGTCCACCTCCTTGCTCGCGCTCGGGAACGACGAGACGGCGCTCGGCAGCCCGTAACGGTGGGCGAGCGCCGCCGTCGCGGCGTCCAGCGTGCCCATCTCCGGGGCTCCGAAGGCGTGGTTGGCCGTCATGAGATCCATCACGGCGCTCGAGTTCGCGTAGATGACACGCGAGCCGCGACGCACCAGCTGGGCGAGGACCAGCGCAGCCAGAAACTCCGCGTTGGTGCAGACGATGCTGCCGGCGAGCGTCACCGGGCCAGTCGCGCCGCCGACGATGGCCGGCGCGCAGAAGATGCCGCCGCCGACGAGCCGGGCGGAACCGATGACCATCTCGGCGCGGTCACCGATCTTCAGCGGGCTGACCGGC
>CAVPVX010000004.1:0-383256 GCA_963709345.1 uncultured Actinomycetes bacterium | reverse complement strand
GGGGGTCGAGGCACGGCGGGCCGGGGTCCCGGTCGTGCAGACGCTCCACGACTACCATCCGATCTGCGCATCTGGAGATCTGCTCTTCGCCGGCCGGCGCGCCTGCGACCCACCACACTGCGGACCGCTGAACCTCCTCCCGTGCCTTCTGCATGGGTGTGTGCACCAGAGCAGGGCGAAGAGCGCCCTCGGAGCCGCCGATCTCCTCTGGCGACGATGGGTGATCCGGTCGGAGCACCTCGTGGACGCGTTCATATCGCCGAGCCGGTATCTCGCTCGGACAGTGACTGCGGGCGGCATCCGTCGCCGGCCGATCCACGTGCTGCCGAATGCGATTGCTTCGCCCACACGTCTGCCCGACGTGCCTCCCGGAGAGGCGTTTGTGTACGCGGGACGCCTATCCCGCGAGAAGGGCCTGGCGACACTCGTTCGGGCAGCTGAGGCTGCTCGAGTCCCCCTTCTGGTGGCTGGGACGGGCCCGCTGGAACAAGTGCTGAAGGCTCGGGCCCCACTCGGTGTCCAGTTCTTGGGCCGACTGCCGGGTGAAGAAGTCGATCGCCTCCTCACCGGCAGCCGGGCTGCCGTCGTCCCATCAGAGATGCCAGCGACGCGCCCATGGCGGTCCTCGAGCCCGTCGCGCTCGGCCGCCGGTCATCGCCACGCGCATGGGGGGAATCCCGGAACAGATCCGCGATGGGGTCAGAGCGGCGTGCTGGTCGACGCCGGGGACGAGCTTCAGCTTGCCGCAGCCTTGCGCGTGTTGGCCGACGACGCCGCTCTCGCCGATCGTCTGGGCCGGTCTGCTCGTGACCGCGCCATGAGCACGTTCAGCCCGCAGGCGCATCTGGACGGTCTGGTGGGCGTCTACTAGGCAATCATGCGCTCTGGTGAGCAGGCAGACGGAGGGCGGCGATGCGCGTAGCGGTGATTGGTTGGCGAGGGGAAATGCCTGGCGTCAACGGCGGCATCGAGCGCCACGTCGAGGAGCTCTACCCTCGGCTGGTCGAGCGCGGCGTGCGCGTCACGGTCTACGCGCGCACCGCCTACTGTCAGGGCGCAGAGTGCGGCGGCGTCCGCGTCATCGGGCTTGGATGCCTCTCGGGCGACTACACCGAGGCTATCACGCACACGGCCCGCTCCATGTGGCATGCGCACCGTGGCGAGTACGACCTGCTGCACGTCCACGCAATCGGTCCCGGCCTTCTGCTGCCCTTCGCGAGGCTGGCGACTCCGCCGGACGGTACTCACGTTCCACGCGCTCGACTACGAACGCGCGAAGTGGGGTCGAGTCGCCAAGGCCATCCTGAGGATCTCCGAGCACGTCGCCGTGCGGTGCGCCGCGCGGGTGGATCGCCGTCTCCACGAGCGGTACTCGACACCTCGAGGACAAGTACCATCGCCGCATCAGCGTTTACATCCCGAATGGTCCCGGGAAGCTGACGCGACGTCCGCCTGGGGAACTGCTGAGACGGCTCGGTCTGCAGGGTGGCGACTACGTGTTCTTCGTCGGCCGGCCTCATTCCCGAGAAGTGCCCCGACGACCTCGTGGCGGCGATCGCAGAACTGCCCGACCTCAAGGTGGTCTTCGCCAGGGCGACTCCAGCCACACAGACGAGTACACGAACCGCCTGAAGTCCAAGGCTGGCGCTCAGGCGCTCTTCCCCGGCTACATGTACGGCAGGGACCTCGAGGAGTTGTACTCGTCCGCCCTCGCCTACGCGCTGCCCTCGGAGGTCGAGGGGTTGAGCATCAGCCTCCTGGAGGCCATGGCGTTCGGGCTCCCGGTCGTCGTCAGCGACATCCCCGGCAACGTCGAGGCTCTCGGAGATCCACCCGCGGGACTCGCCTTTCCGCTGAGGGATCGCCATGCCCTGGCAGCAGCGCTCAAACGCGTAGCCGGAAGCGTCGAACTCCGCCGCGAGCTCAGCGAGAAAGCGGCCGCACGCGTGCGACAAGCCTATGATTGGGAGACCATCGCCGACCAGACGCTGGCGGTGTACGAGAGAGCGGCGGGCCGCCCGGCCTCAGGTTAGCCGTCGCTACCTGGGGCTCCGCTGTTGGACGCGTCACGGCGGGCCAATACCGTATACCACCGCCCATCGCGAGACAACGCCACACCTGAGGACCTCGATCACCGTCCCTGCTCTCGCTGCAGTCGTCCTGGCGGAATCGCCTAGGAACTGACCCCCGGAGTGGCGTGCGCATCAAATAGGCCCTAGGGTCGCGAGCGTATTCCGCTTCATCGATATCGGGGCTCGCCGCAAGTGACCACTCCGCGTACTGGTGAATAGTCATCACTGGCTTGGCCGGGTTGCCGGCGGCAAGGACACCTGGGGGAACGCTCCGTGTGACCACCGAGCCTGCCCCAATCACGAAATTCGGTCCGATGGTCACCCCCGGGAGGATGATGGCTCCCCACCCAATCACGCAGTTCGCGCGAATGTCGATTCGGCCGAACTTACGAACCTTTCCGTACCGCTCCGAATCAGGTCCGGAACACTGAGATGCCGCCGTCGTGCGTGATCATCACAACCTTGGAGGCGAATCTACATCGCGCCCGATGCTGATCAGGAAGGGTTCGGTGCCAAACTCCGGGAGGCCGTAAACGACAGCCTTCGCCGATGACGGCGCCGCCTCGACGAGCGCGCCGAATGCCCAAGCGAGTACGCCAGTCGTGCAGCTTGAAACGTACCTGAGTGGAGAGATTGAGAGAATGCATCACCGTCCCCTGACGAAGACCACGTGCCTTACCGTCCCCAGCCATCCGCAGAATGCTCACGGCCAGCCTATCGCCCTTTGGCCCACCGGCGATAGCGCTGGTATCGAGCTGAGCCTCCGCCAGGCCTGCCCCGACCGCTCAGGAAGCCTAACGGACGAGGGTGGGCCAGGTGTTCGTCTGGTCGGCCGCCGCATCCCAGTACCCTCGCGCTGTGGTCGGGATTCCAGGATACGGCGAGGCAATGCCGACGTAGCCCATGATGGTGGAACCTCTGAAGTTGATGTGGCTGCACGTTTCCCCAGCCGGGTCCCCACGTCGGCTGGTCCACGGCGCCCTCGGTACCCGCTGCTGGACGCAGTTGGTCCGAGCCCAGTGTTGATGGTGCAGCCTGAGAAGCGCACGTAGCTGATGTGGTGCATGCTCCGAAAATGGCCCGCGAGACGAATCTCGACTGGTAGGTGTGCGTATAGTCGATGTCCGTGTCCTTGATGAGGATGTACGGATTCACGGTCCGCCAGGTCGTCGGGTTGCCTTGCAAGTTGAAGACGCCGCCGCGCAGGCCCAGAAGTCGCAGTCGCGCACCTCCAGGTAGCTGGGGTGCGTCCGACCCGCCCTGACCCGATGCCGTCCTGTTGACCTCGAACGTCCCGCTCGTAGGCACGGGTGCCGATATCGTCGCCGCTGCCCTTGAAGGTGCAGTCGTCGACGAGTTGGTAGAGTGACCCCGCGTTGTTGCTGAGCGGCTCTGCGCCGGTCGGCTCGAAGGTGCAGCCGCGGAAGAGGACGCGCTTCGCGGGTGATTGGAGGCGACGTCATTCACCTGACTCGTATCCCATGCGCGAGAACTGCCCGAACTTGCAGCCGACGAGGCTGATGTCGTCGACGGTCTCTCTACCACCCACCAGTTACTCACCCTGACGGCGTTGACACCCTCGTCGTATTGTCGCCTCCGACACCTACATTGCCGGTGAACGTGCAGTTACCGAAGGTGATGCGCTGGTGCGGACGTGCGCACCCCAGCGTGACCACCCCTACCTGTTGCCCCGATGATGGGGTTCGTGGCGGTAAACGTGAAGCCGTCGAAGAGGATATCGTGCCCGCTGGGGATTTCGTGGCCGCGGTCACTGGACGTCACGAAGGCTCTGCTGCTGATGATTGTGAGCGGCGTGATGCTGAACGGGTAGGCCTTCGACGCCCTCCCGCCGACCGTGGTCCTGGACCCCTGTGCGAGCCGGGAGCAAGCCCGGGCACTCGAACTCTGATGGAGGAGTTGCTCCACGAAATCACCTTTGCCCTCTTGAGCAAGGCGCGAAGCCGAGCATGTTGGGCCGCTCGCCGAAGGTCACCCTTCGATTGCCCCTGCCGCAAGCCGAAGTACTTGCCCTTGATCGTCGAACCGAACACCGACCTTGGCGCTCTGGTGTGATAGGGCGGTGATCTTCGCAGTCTGGGCAACGCAGATTGGATCACCGGCGACGACAGGACAGTCCCTGCTAAGAACGTGAGAGCCACGCAACGGCCAGAGTCCTGCGCATCAACTGTGAGTCCTTTCGCCGGGTGCTCGCGGTGTGCATCGGGCCTTGCTGATGGTTTCGCCACGCGCATCCGACGTCCTCGGGGCACGCATCTGGGAGGAAGGAGTCCGGTCACTCGTCGAATCCGGAGTCCCGAGATGGGCGCCGTCGCGAGCGCAGGTCGCGTCTGGGAGATGCCTTGCGTTATCTGAACTGTGAGCGCCGGCGACCCTATTGGTCTGATGCGCGTCAGTCAAACCGCATTTGACCGCACCCATCTCGTCCCACTGCATGCCATTCGCGCGATGTGGGTCTCCCGCTCGAACACAACTCTGGTGCTACCCATGCGCGACTCAGTCTTCTCCGCTGCGGGCGCCTGGGCGCGACCCGCCGCCAGTATCGCCTGAGTTGGTGGAGTCTCCTCGAAGAAGGAGATCGAGAGTGAAGACCTCGCGGGCTTCCGAGTCGCAGGTCGTCGCCATCCTGCGCGAGGCGGAGGCGACCGAAGCGACCAAGTTCTCAAGAAGGGGCCCGGCCAGAAGCTTCCCTGCACGCAATGCACGCCGCAAGACTCCTCACTTGCGTAACCGAGGTTGGGCCGGTCACAGCTAGGCGCGCCCTTGTCCGCTTGGGGTGAATAGTCTAGGCTCTCAACGCGGTGCGCGGGGACGGACATTGCGGGATGGTGACTCGTGAAGACTTCGGAGACATCGAGATGGTCGTGACCGGCTCCCGCAGCTCCCGAGTCGCAGTTCCCACAGATGCCGCAAACCATGGCCCCTGCTCACGGCACGCCTCCCACGCCGGCTGAGACGCTGTACATCAAGGACGCCCTGAAAAAGCCCGACGCATCTCGACTTAGAATGACGTCTCCGGGGCTGCGGAAGCCCGTCACCATGCATGATCGGGTGAGCTTACGGCTGGGAACTCAGCCCCTCAGCAACGAGTCATCGGCGCCTTGGGCCAGTCCGGTGAGGATTCCACTGATGCCAGATGGCAGGGCCGATCGCCGTGAGCAGATGCGGTTCGCCACGGAGGTCGTTTCCTGCGAGCTTTGCCTTGGCTTGCCGCAACGGTCGAAGGGCACGGTACCAGCTGCCTACTCCGTTGGCTCATTCCACCTCATGGAATGCGCGTCCTGCGGCTTGGTCTATGTTTGTCCTCGATTGTGCACGGAGTATCGAGACGCGTGCTATGAGCAGGAGACTCACTTAGTGGAGTGGTTTCGAGCCGGTAGGGAGTCACGGGGGGGGGGGCGGCGCACCCGGCGATAGGTGCCGTGCTCAGCACAGGCGTGACCACGGGAAACTGGCTGGACATCGGCTGTGGGATTGGCACACTTCTTGACCATGCTCGTAACGCAGGGTTCGCCACGTTCGGCCTCGAGCTCAACGCCCCTTGTGCGGAGGTGGCCGCGAGACGCCATTCGGTTCTCAGTGTAAATGCCTATGAGGCTTCTGGCACGCGCGACTACTACGACGTGATCACGCTGACCCAGGTCCTCGAGCATGTCGGTGAGCCTGCACGCCTTCTGAATCTGGTCGCTGACTGGCTTCGGCCGGGAGGCGTTGCTCTCATCGAAGTGCCGCCGTATGACTGGCTTCGCGCAGGCTTGAGCGGAGCACTGGGGACGGCGCGCTCGTCGTTGAGGGCTTACGAGCCTGACGACCACCTGTACTACTACCGTCCAACCAGCATGGGCGTGCTGCTACGAGCTGCCGGACTGCAGTTGATCGACTCGAGCGCCGCCTGGACGAAGAGACAGTGGGTGAGAAGACAGACCATGAAACTGCTCGGCGTGTCGCGAGGCGCGTTCCTCGCCGTCAAGTGTCGACGGTAGGGTGAAGTGCGGAGATCATTGACGGTGCGCAGCACCCGTAGAGTCATTCCGCGAACCCAATCGAGAACCCGCGCCCGTTCGTGTGGCACAAGACGAGCGACGAGATCATCGAGAGCCGTGCCGCCTGCTTCGAGCAGATCTTTGAATCGGGACACTAGTCCTCGATGTCGTGCGTCGAAAGCGAGGTCCTCACCCGCTGGGCGTGCTCGGACCCGGACGCACCGAGGGCCCGGTGCGTGAAGTAAGCCGCCAGCGCCAGAACCGCGCGAGCCTCCTCCTGCTTCATCCGAATGCCACCCAACTCGCGACTGCATGCCCAAGACGTGAACACCGAGGAGATCACGTCGGCGGATGCACCCAAGTGACGGGCTCCGACGTTCACAGCCCATACGGCTGCATCGACTCCGGGGAAGCCGGCCAGTGAACCATACTCCCAGTCCACGAGCACCGGATCACCACCCGGCCGTGTCGCAAGGTGGTACGGCATGAAATCAGCATGGAAGACTACCAGGGGCCAGCGTCGCGAGCGCAACACCTCACTCCAACGCACCACGTCCGGAGGACACCCCGATTCAAGCAACGACACGATCCAAGGGTGGCTCTCAGCATCCTCGTCCCCATGTCGGGGGAGCGATTCCAGAAGCCCGATGGCCCGGGCGTCAGGGACTAACGACGGCTGTCGGCAATCGAGGCGCACCGCCTCGACAACGACGAAGCCCGCGTCGGCCTCGATGTGCTCACATAGGAGCTTGGGTGCGCAGGTGGAGCCCACCTTCCGTAGCATTCGCGCCTCCGCAGCGAGCGAGCGCACATCGTTAGCTCCCTCGGCTACTTTGATGAACGCTCTCCCCCGAGAGCCCGCGGCAAGCCCACACACACGGTGAGTGCCGCCTCTGCGTGGAATGACCACCATGGAGGCAGCCTCGTCGCAGTAGTTGCGCAGAAGACGATCCAGCCCTGGGTCGTGCCACACCACGTGCATGGGTGGCTTGCGGCCTGGCGAGAGGAGGCACCAAGCGGCCACCATGGCAGCCAGCGTTCGCCGCCTCGCCCGTCTCGCGCCGCTGAGGCTGCAGCCCCATGACACACTCGAGCGGGCGAGGCGCCAGCGTTCGACACGCGTGGACGCGGACACCAGTAACTGCCGACGACCGAACGGCGGCAGAGTGACATAGCGGTGACTTGGTAGGAGAGCCTCTGCGGTGAGATGTGCGCCCATGGGCGCAGACTCCACGACTCTATCGTCCATCACCCCCCTCGAGGCCGTCTGCGACTGGCGACAGCGAGTCGGCCTATGTCTGCTCCCGCAGAGCGGACCGACCACACCCGCTTCTTGGTTCCATGGAACGCAACGGCTACGTCGAACAGCATATCAGCAGTTGCGCATTCAGGGATCCGGGCCGAGACGGACCAGTACGTTTCGTGAGCCCAAGGCGGGAGGGAGTGAGGAGCCTGTGAGCAAGGACACCCAGTCGCCGTGGCCGCGCATAACGTTCGGCATCATCGTGCTGAACGGTGAGCCATTCACTCGCTACTGCCTGCGCATTGCTCTACCCGTTCGCGCACCAGATCGTGGTCGTCGAAGGCGGCCACGAGGACACACGCGCCGTCGCGACGCCAAATGGCCACTCCATCGACGGGACGCTGGAAGTGCTCCAGCGGTTCAAGGCCGAGGAGGATCCGCTCGACAAGGTCGAGATCGTCACCCGTGACGGGTTCTGGCCAGACGGACGAACTCGGCAACCACCGCACCCATCAGTCGCGCGCCTACGCGGAGCGCGCCACAGGCGACTACCTTTGGCAGGTGGACATCGACGAGTTCTACCGACCCGAGGACATGCGGGCCGTAATCGCGATGCTCGAGGAGCAACCGGACGTCTCGGCGGTCTCCTTCCGCACGTACAGCTTCTTCGGCGGCCTGCGCTACGTCGCGGAGTCGTGGCACCACCTGGACGGGACGCGCGACTTCAACCGGCTCTTCAGGTGGGGGCCGGGGTACCGGTACGTGACGCATGAACCGCCGACCGTCGCCGACGACCGCGGCCGCGACCTCAGAACCCTTCACTGGGTCCGTGCCGGGGAGACGGCTCGGCGTGGAGTGTTCCTGTACCACTACGAGTCCCTCATCCCCTGGCAGGTCGAGCAGAAACCGCGCATCTATCAGGACGAGAAGCCTAAGTGGTGCGCGGGACTCGTCGACTGGGCGGAGCACAGCTATTTCCGCCTCGATCGTCCGTACCGCGTCCACCGCGACTACCGCTCCCCAAGTTGGCTGAGGCGCTTTAACGGACCCCACCCTCCGGAAGCGAGCCGGATGATGTCCGACGTCATGATGGGGCGCAAGGCCCAGACGCCGCGAAAACGGAGGACATCGAGAGACTGCTGCAGCGCTGGTGGTACCCGCTCGGTCGGCAGTATCTCCTAGCCTGTTACTACCTCGACCGCGGCGTCGTCTTGCCAGCGAAGGGACGGCGCGCCGTACGAGGTGCTACCGCGCTCTCGTCGGCCGGCTGCGCGCATGGGGCCTGCTCGACCGCGACGCGGCGGACAAGACCTACGTGATGTACCACGCTGTCCTTGCCTACGTGCAGAACGCCGCTACGTCCAGCCACGCGCTTGCTGACGGGCAGGCGTGGCTGGTCTCCCACCCGATTGGCAGTGGCGTCAGCGCCAGCGACCCCGCTTGGCAGGACAGCGGCCTAGCCATCTACGAGTCGCTCCAGGCAACTCGAGACTCTCGCCGCGTCAGCGACCGGCTCCTCGCGCTGCTCAAGGTCAGCGGCCACGCCGGGCCGCACCGGCATGCAGGCCTATGCCTCGGAGTTCGCGATCAGGATCGCGACAACCCGGCACGACCCTTCCTGCAGATGATGTGCGCGTTGTCTTGGGCTATCTCGCCCGTGGCGGCCAGCGTGTCCTCGATGTCGAACAGCATCTGCAGAGCTGTGACGTGCTTGGGATCGCGGGGATCGAAGTTCTCGTAGAACGTCGCGTCCAGGGCGTGGAGGAGAATGGACCCATTGAAGTACCTGACGTCAACGTGGTCGAAGTGTTTCCTCAGTGCGGGAATGACGAGGTGAGAACCGACACACTCTGATGGATCCTTGGCCAGGAAGTCCTCCACGGGCTGCCTGTCCCAAAGGCGTTCATAGACCTGATTGCGTCGACGCGCTTGAAGCCGTCGTCTTGTAGACCGAATCGCCCTGGCCGGAATCGACTGGCCGTTGGGTCTCGGATAGAGGACCTTGCCACGGAGCTCGCTGGGGGCAACACATGCTTCGCGGCATTCACGAGTTCCTGTTGCCTCTCTCCGATCTGCTGGTACTTGGGGCCCACGTACTCATTGGATACCAGATACCCGCCGTCCCGAAGGGCGGCATACAACTTCGAGACCACTCTGTCGACGTCCTCGATGTGATGCAGAGCGCCGTTCGCCCAGATCAGGTCGTACTCGGCAGGCGGCAGTTCCTCGCGATTCAAGTCCGCGACATAGTACTTGATGCTCATCAGCCTCTCAGCCTTGGCACGAAGCCGCGTCGCTTCTTCGATTGCACCGGGGGCAATGTCCGTCCCGACGATCTCCCGCGCCACGTGAAGGTTCGCGAGTGCCCTTTCGACAGCACCGAAACCACAACAGATGCTGAGGCACTTGCTGAAGGGAAGACTGCCCTTCAGGTACTTCTCAACAGTCCACTTCTCGACCCATTCCGGGTCGCCGCCGTCTGACTCACCGAAGACGAGTTGGCACGACCTCGCGCGGATCGCAGGGAAGCGGTAGAAGCTCCGCTCATCAGCAGCACAGTCGACCGCCGACCAGTGCTCCATCACGCGCGCCACGTCGTATTTCACGACATGCCCCTGCCGCTGGGCCGCGCAGATTCCGCTGCGAAGGCCGTGAGGATAGAAGCCACCACCAAGAATGCAGGAGCGATAACTACTCTCAGACCCACAGGACCCCCTCGGCAGACGGTGAGTGCTTGAATCTTACACCGACGGTGGGGGCGTGGTTCGCTTCTGAGGCGGAGGGATCGCGGGAGGACGCCCTGCAAGGCATCGAGCGTGGGTAGCACTAGACTCCGCCAAGCCCCGTGGGCGCCTACGAGGACTCCACGTACGGCATTCCGGCGGCAGCCGTCGACTGGGTACCAGCGTAGCCTCGCTCAGTAGATGGTCGCTGCACAGCGAGCAATCGGAAGGGCGAGACCGCCGCAACACCAAGGCCCGCCAGACACTGGTCACCCGACCGTGTTGGCCATGCTAGTTCCGGCCATGCGTATGGGGCTGTGGGCATACACTGTGCGAAGTCGCAACGTCTCTGTCCAGATCGATTCGTCGGTCCACTTCCTGTGCTCGTGTCGGAGCCGTCGCCCGCGACGAGGGCGGCGGACGGGCGCATCCCCCCGCAGAATCTGCCCGTCGGCGAGCGTGGCGGGGCGCGGGATCGGCGCGGATTCCTGGCCGCAGTCATGCGCGGCCGATTGCCCGGCTTGAGGAGCTTCATTATCATGTCGGTAGTGGACAACGTGGAGTGGGGCCCTGCAATCCCGGGAGAGGAGTACGGTGACCGATCCTTCAGAGGGCGTGGCCGTGCTCAGCTACCTCGACGTGATGTCTCGCTGGAAGTGGCTGATCATCGGGGTCACGCTCGCGTGTCTGGCCGCTGGCTTCGCTTACCTGGTCACGAGCACACCCCTCTTCCGTGGAACCGTGAAGCTGATCTACGTGCAGCCGGTCACCATAATCAATCCGCTCATGCAGGAAAGCTACTCCCAGGCATCCCAGCCCGACATAGCCACGATCTCCGCAATGGTGGCGAGCAGCCAGGTGACCAGCGGCGCTCACAAGCTGCTTGAAGCCAAGGATGCGTCCACCGACTACGAGGCCACAGCCAGCCAACCCGCCGACAGCAGCGGCAACTACAGTGAGATGGTGGTGAGCATTGAGGCGGTCGCGGCGAATCCTCAAACGGCCGCTGACGCAGCCGACGCCACCGCGAAAGCGTTCGTTGACTGGCGTCGCGACAGCAAAGGGACCCAGGTCCAAGACGCCTTGACGGCAGTCGAAGCCGCGATGAAGAGCTACACAACCTCAACTGCGAGGGAGAGCGCCGAGTACCTGCAGCTCAAACAGTCGCAGCAGGCGCTGGAGCTGCAGCTGCAGAGTCTTTCTGGCGACTTCACCATCATCGCTCCCGCGACCGTTCCGACTGACCCTTCTCTCCCGCAAGACGCACACCCTGGCATTGGCGGGCAGCCTAGGCCTGGTACTCGGACGGTACTGGCCTTCCTAGTCAATCAGCTCGACACCAGGGTACGAGACGAGCGGCGGATGACCGAGATGCTAGGCATGTCCGCACTTGGCCACCTGCCGCCACTAGCGCGTCGAGACCCTCAGGGAGCCAGCGCGCAGATGCTTTCCAACCCGTCCGGACCGATGGCGGAGGCCATCCGGGTCCTGCGCGGCAACCTCGGCTTCACAGGCGTAGACGGCGACGTCCGATCGGTGCTTGTCACCAGTTCGGTCAGGAGCGAGGGCAAGAGTGTGACGGCCTCCAATCTCGCCATCTCCCTCGCGCTTGCCGGCCAGCGAGTGGTGCTGGTGGACGCCGATTTGCGGCGGCCGCGCATACATGCCTACTTGCACGTGTCCAACGCCATCGGGTTGTCTTCGGTGCTTGCGCGGCGCGCCGAGCTGTCTGACGCAGTGATTCCAGTATCGCTGGAGGGCACCGGGAGCAAGGAAGGGGGAGGTGCGGTCTCTGCAGCATCTGTGAGAGAAGGTAGGTCAGTCCGTGTCATGTCCGCGGCCGGGGCGGGCGAACGAGGCCAGTCTGTTCCCCCGTTCCCACCTCGTCAGTCGGGTGGCGCATCTGGCTCAGACGCGGACGTCCTGCTGCGGGTGCTCCCGAGCGGCCCGCTGCCGCCGAATCCCGGCGAGATGGCGGCGTCGCAGCGGTTCGGGGAAATCATCGGTTTGCTTGCGGACACGGCAGACTGGGTCATCGTTGACACGCCGCCAATACTCGAGGTGGGGGATACAGCGGCCTTGGCGTCCAAGGTCGACGGAGCGATGTTCGTCGTCAATCTCTTGCAGCACGGTCAGGTGGCCGATGCTCGACAGGTCCCACACCCTGCCGAGAAGTACCCGTGCCGCAAACTGGGCATGGTCATCGTTGAAGCCAAGCATTCGTACAAGGCCGCCTACCGGTATGCGTACTGGGAGCGGTACGAGACCGAGGGTCGCGCAGCCGCCCGAGCACTCGTGACCGCTCGGCAGTCAGGTGCCGAGTGTCCTGAGTCGTTAGTTCGCTTGAATGCTTGAGCTGTCTGTGCTCTCATCGTCTCATGTCTGCGATGATGGGAGGCGACCATGGCAGGCAACGGGACGACCGAAGGCCGAGCTGATGCTCACCGGCGAGGAGCGTGACGACCCTCGAGCGCTGGGCGCGGCGACCGACGAGCGCCCAGGCCCTGGCGCTGCGCTGCCGCATCGTGCTGGCCTGCGCCGAGGGGCTGACCAACCAGCAGGTGGCGGCGGCCGAGGGCGTCAACCAGGTCACGGTGGGCAAGTGGCGAGCGCGCTTCGTGTGAGCGGCGCCTCGACGGCCTCCACGACGAGCCCCGGCCGGGCAGCCGCGCACGATCACCGACGACGACGTGGAGCGGGTGATCGTCAAGACGCTCGAGGAGACGCCGCCGAGACGCCACCCACTGGTCGACGCGCTCGATGGCCGCGCGAGATCGGGCATGACCAGACCGCGGTGAGCCGCATCTGGCGCGCCTTCGGCCTGAAGCCGCACCGCTCGAGAGCTTCAAGCTCTCGACCGACCCGCTGTTCATCGACAAGGTCAGCGACATCGTCGGGCTCTACCTCGAACCCGCCCGAGGCGGCGGTGGTGCTGTGCGTCGATGAGAAGACGCAGGTCCAGGCGCTCGACCGCACCGCGCCGATCCTGCCGCTGCTGCCGGGCACGCCGGCCAGGGCCACCCACGACTACCGCCGCCACGGCACCACCAACCTCTACGCCGCCCTCGACGTCGCCTCCGGGCTGGTGATCGGCGACCTCACCGCGCGCCACCGCGCCGAGGAGTTCCGCCGCTTCCTGAACCTGATCGACCGCAGCGTGCCGGCCGACCTCGACGTGCACGTCATCGTCGACAACTCCTCCACGCACAAGACCCCGGCCATCCACCGCTGGCTCGTGCGTCACCCGCGCTTCACCTTCCACTTCACGCCCACCTACAGCTCCTGGCTGAACCTCGTCGAGCGCTGGTTCGCCGAGCTCACGGAGCGCTGGCTCCGGCGCGGCAGCCACCGCTCGACCAAGGAACTGGTCGCCTCGATCCGCACCTGGATCGCGGACTGGAACGACGACCCGCGACCCTTCGTCTGGCACAAGACGCGCCGATGAGATCCTCCAGACGCCTCGCCTCCTATTGCCAGCGGATCTCTGACTCAGGACACTAGACCCGCCGTAGGTCGCACAGGTCACAGGGAGCCTGTCGGTAGGAGACCATCTTCCCACAAGCCCCGCGGCAAGCTCAGAGGTCTGGCGCCATCAGAAACTGGTCACCGGTCGTCGCACTAGGTTGCGCTGCCTTTCACACTCCAGTCGAGCAGCGGCGCCAGCGGCCCCGGGTTCCTGACCCACGAGAACGGCGACTCGAGATGGTCCTTCACCACGTCGAACCAGATGGCTTCATCTCCGTTGACGATGAAGTGGCTCTTGTACACATCTGCCCGCGGCGCGATGGCGTATCTGCCTTCATTCAGCAGTCCTGCGGGGAGCCCACAACGCAGGGTGCCGCGACCGGTCCGAATTGGCGGCCAGTCGTCGGGAGGCCCGTCGGTGTGCCAACTCCGTAGAACGAGACCGTCGTCCGACAGCAGGTCGAAGCCGACCTGGTAGGCTGCGTTCTCGCGCGCAACCTCGATATCAATCTCTACACTGATAAGGTGGCTGCTTCGGAACGGCCCCTTGTCTTGCCATCTTCGCCGACCACGCGGACTGCGGTGATGACCAGCTCGTCGGGCTTGCCAAGCGGCCGCGGCAGATGCAGCACCGCGCCCCCCGATTCCACCTGGCTTGCGATGTAGGCGCCAACGGTCTCATCCGGAGGACCATCCGCGACCGCGTGGCCTGCCTCTATCTCGACGACGCGGGTGCAGAGGCCGCGTACCGCCGCCATGTTGTGGCTGACGAAGACGATCGTGCGCCCCGCACCTGCGAGCTGCTCCATCTGACCAAGGCACTTGCGCTGGAAGCCGAGGTCGCCAACCGACAGGACCTCGTCCACAAGCAGAATCTCGGGCTCAAGGTGCGCGGCCACGGCGAAGGCAAGGCGCACGAACATGCCGGTGGAGTAGCGCTTCACGGGGGTGTCGAGGAAGTCGGCAATCTCCGAGAACTCCACGATGTCGTCGAACTTGCGCCCGATCTCTGCCCGCGTCATACCCAGGATCGCGCCGTTGAGGTAGATGTTCTCGCGGCCGCTGAGCTCCTGATGAAACCCTGTGCCCACTTCGAGCAGGCTGCCGACGCGCCCGTGAAGCGCGATGCGTCCCTCGGTCGGCTCCGTGATCCGTGTGAGGATCTTGAGCAGGGTGCTCTTGCCGGCGCCGTTACGGCCGATGACGCCGAGGACCTCGCCGGCTTCCACGTCGAAGGTCAAGTCGCGCAAGGCCCAGAGCTCGCTCACGTGTCCGGTAGACGAACCCGCGTGCCGCAGCCGGCGGACGGGCGCAGCAGCGGCGTTCGTGATTGCGTCGCGCAGGCTGTGCGAACGCTCGCGTGTGGCGCCGATCATGTAGCGCTTGCCGAGCCCGGAAATGGCAATCGCGGTGTTCATACCACGTCCGCGAAGACGCGCTCCATGCGCCTGAAGTAGAACAGACCGCCCGCAAAGACGACCAGGCTCATCGCCGTGGACAGCCAGAACATCGTGCCGGGGGCCTGCTGACCGAGGAGCGCCCAGCGAAAGCCGCCGACGACGCCGGTCATTGGGTTCAGGTTGTAGATCACGCTGGGCCATCCGGTCGGGATCTCGCTCGTGGGATAGAAGACCGGCGTGAGGAAGAACCACAACTGCACCAGGAAGGGAATGACGTACTGCACGTCGCGGTAGAGAACGTAGAGGGCGCTGAGCCACAGGGACGCGCCTAGCGCCGTGACCAGAGCAAGCAACACCAGGAATGGAAGGAACACCACGTTCCAGGTAGGGGTCACCTGATAGGCGATCATGAGCACCACCAATACGACGAATCCGATCAGGAAGTCGGGCAGCGTGCCCAGAACCGCGCTCGACGGTATGACCAAGCGCGGGAAGTAGACCTTGGTGATGAGGTTGGAGTTGCCCACAAGACTGCTGCCCGCGCTCGTGAGGGATCCGGCGAAGAGGTTCCACGGGAGCAGGCCCGTGAAGGTGAAGACGGCGTAGGGCACGCCGTAAGAGCCACTGCTCACGCCGAGGATCTTGTTGAAGATGATAGTGAAGACGACCATCGTGATAACCGGGTTCAGCACAGCCCACAGCACGCCCAGCACGGCCTGCTTGTAACGCACCAGGATGTTCTTCCAAGTGAGGAAGTATAGGAGTTCGCGGTACTGCCAGAGCTCGCGAAGTCCCAACCTCACCCAGCCCTTCGAGGGCTCGATCACAAGCGTCGGACCGTCACCGCCCTGAGCGTCCTGAAGATCTGTGGCCACTAACGGTCCTCCCGCTGCCGCGAGATGGTGGGACTGCTGCTCTTCGCCCCCGTGAGGATATTCTGCCACGCCAATCGGCCGCAAACGGGGAAGCCGAATCCGGTGCTCGCGGTACCGGGGAGCTGAGGGGCGAGGGCAGTCCGCTGCACCCGCTGCTGCTTGTCGCCGACGTTCGCGGGGCCTCACCCAACCGAGTGTGTCGGCAGCTTCGACCCCGCCATGACCCTCCCGTATCGTGGAGTCGGCGGTCACCGACCCTAGCCTGGCAGGTTTCGTGTGGGCGACCTTGGAGGAACTTGGGTCTGGCACCGAGGGCAAGGGTGCGCTAGGCGAGCCGCGGTGAGACGCACCGCCACGCAGCGACGGTCGGCGCGGCCGTGCTAGAGCCCCCCCTCCCCTTCCACGCGTTGTAGGCGGCGTTGAGCAGCGGCACGAACTCGGCCGTCGCTTTCTGGTCGCCGACAGCGCTGGGGTGGCTGTCGCCGCGGGCCCTGGGATAGGCGAGGTGGTCGGCGCCGTCGTCGGTCTTGTGCTGCACGGCGCCGTTCCAGACGCGGTGGTGGTTGCCGCTCGCCAGGCCCACGTCGCTGGCGCCGCTGCCGGTCTTGCTCGTCAGCACGTTGTAGAAGTCGAAGACCAGCACGTTGCCAACGCTGTAGCCTGAGTCCTGCAGCCAGTGATCCACCAGCCAGTCTGCGAGAGCGCGACCGCCGGGCGTATCGGGAAAGGCGACCGGCGGCGCGACGACGGCGACGAAGAACTTCTCGGGGTGGGCGCCGAAGTACTTGAGCAGGTCGAGGTAGATGCCCTTGGCGTTGGCCACGGTGTAGGCGTCCCACCAGTCGGGGCCGCCTATGCCCAGCCCCTTCATCGGGTTGTCGTCGATCGCGGGCACAGGCACGCCATCTTCCCTCAGCTGCGAGTTGGGGGAGCAACTCTTGAACATGATGATCTCGTTGGGACCGCCGGGGTCCCTGGCGAGCCGGGAGTAGGTGCTGGAGCGCTGGCCGCTCTCGGCGTAGAGGGCCTTGAGGTAGGTGGACGACGAAGGGCCTCGGAACCAGGTCCACCAGTGGCCGAGGTCGGTGCGGTCGCCGATCCTGTCGGGGCCCCAGCCGTAGTTGGTGTCGCTGACGAAGTAGTTGTTGTCGCGCAGGGCGAGGCCGAGGCCGCCGTAGCCGTCGTCCAGCCACGCCTGCCCGGTGGAGTGGTGGATGAAGATGAGCTTGACGGGTTCGGTACTCACGTCCGCCGGCACCGGCAGAGGGCTGGCGGACCGGTCTTTGGGGGAAGTGCTGTTGGAGGTGTCGCCCCCCCCTTCCACCCCGCAGGCGCTCGCAACGCCCACGACGATGAGCGCGAGAATCACGGCGCCGACGATGCTCTTGCCGCGGCGCCTGATCGTCCCTTCGTCACGGAGCATGATCGGCCCCCACTTGCGGATTGTGCTTGGTGGCTTTGAAACGAGTCTACCGCACCGTCAGCCGGTTGCTGCCGAGCGGCGTCAGGGCCCGGTTGCCATCAGATCGCGCGCCTGGACGTAGAAGCGGTAGACGCCGCGCGCCAGACGGCAGGTGAAGTGCACGTGGCGCTTGGGACCGGTGCCCCGCAGCCCGAGTGCGAGCGTCCGCTTGAGCGCACCGCCGCGCGTGCGGATGCGGATGGTGACCGTGGCGCTCGCGGCGACGTTGTCGGTCACTCGGTAATGCAGTGTCCCTCGTTGGCCCTTCTTCACGCTCGCGCTGTGCGGCGCGTAGGTCCTCGGCCCGACCGTATCCCCGCCCCCCCTCCCCTTCCACGCGTTGTAGGCGGCGTTGAGCAGCGGCACGAACTCGGCCGTCGCTTTCTGGTCGCCGACAGCGCTGGGGTGGCTGTCACCGGGGGTCCTGGGGTAGGCGAGGTGGTCGGCGCCGTCGTCGGTCTTGTGCTGCAGGGCGCCGTTCCAGACGCGGTGGTGGTTGCCGCTCGCCAGGCCCACGTCGCTGGCGCCGCTGCCGGTCTTGCTCGTCAGCACGTTGTAGAAGTCGAAGACCAGCACGTTGCCAACGCTGTAGCCTGAGTCCTGCAGCCAGTGATCCACCAGCCAGTCTGCGAGAGCGCGACCGCCGGGCGTATCGGGAAAGGCGACCGGCGGCGCGACGACGGCGACGAAGAACTTCTCGGGGTGGGCGCCGAAGTACTTGAGCAGGTCGAGGTAGATGCCCTTGGCGTTGGCCACGGTGTAGGCGTCCCACCAGTCGGGGCCGCCTATGCCCAGCCCCTTCATCGGGTTGTCGTCGATCGCGGGCACAGGCACGCCATCTCCCTCAGCTGCGAGTTGGGGGAGCAGACTCTTGAACATGATGATCTCGTTGGGACCGCCGGGGTCCCTGGCGAGCCGGGAGTAGGTGCTGGAGTGCTGGCCGCTCTCGGCGTAGAGGGCCTTGAGGTAGGTCGGACGACGACGGGCCTCGGAACCAGGTCCACCAGTGGCCGAGGTCGGTGCTGTCGCCGATCCTGTCCGGGCCCCAGCCGTAGTTGGTGTCGCTGACGAAGTAGTTGTTGTCGCGCAGGGCGAGGCCGAGGCGGCCGTAGCCGTCGTCCAGCCAGGCCTGCCCGGTGGAGTGGTGGATGAAGATGAGCTTGACATGGGCGGCCGGGCGCGCGGTATTGACGGTGGCTTCGGCCGGAAGGGGGCGGGCGAGCGGGGCCATAAGGGCAATGCCGACAACCGATATCGCGAGAATCAGGTCGCCGACTATGTTCCTGGTGCCACGCCTGGGCGTCTTGTCACGAAGCATGTCCAGCCTCTCGTTCGGGAGTTGCGCTGACCGACTGGGGGGGGCCGACCTCGCCGCATCCCCGCCCAAGCTACGCATGTCTGGTCGACGATGACCAACACGAGCCCGCCCCCGTAGGGTGGCACCAGTCTATCTCAGCCGATTCCGGTTGTGCACGACGACCCGCTGCGGAGTCGCTGGACGATCGATTGCGCTCGCAGCATCAGGAGCAGGAGTCGTCGAGGGCCCGGCTCGAACGTCCCAGCCGATGATTGAGGCTGATGCAGGCCGCCATGCAGCGGAAGCAGATCAGCACCCGCTCGCGCAGTCCGACCACGGTGCGCGCTCCGCGGCGCTCGAGCGCGGGCAGTTCCTTGCTGCTCGACCTCTCGCTCGTCGCGCCGGGAATCGGCCGGCTCGAACGCCCGCGGCGTCTCGTCCGGCGCGCAGAAGGCGTGCAGGCTCAGTCGGCGAGGTCCGCGAGCGCCGAGCGACCAACCGTGTCGCGGCCGCGCGCGCACTCGACCGGGGTCGAGTCGGTGAGCACCAGCCGGTCAGCGGCGCCCGGCTCTCCTGCACGAAGTGGGCGATGAGCCGCTCGATGGTGTCCGCGAGGCGGCCACTGCGCTTGAAGTAGCCTGCCCGACGGGGCAGTTGGGGGAACAGGTGGCCGAGGCGCTTGCCTGCGACGGCGTGGAATCGGCGATTTCTACGGAATGCCCATGATCGCCTGAGCCGCGCGGAGAGCGACCGCCTCGGTGTCCTTGACCCGGCGCCTGGCGTTGCGCGTGGCAACTGGCAAGAGAGCGTCGGCTGTGCATCAGCTGACCGCGGATGGGGTGTCGAGGTCAGCGTCCATCGTGGCTTGCGGGCAGACGGTGGTTTCTCGGCCTCTCCGCTTTGCCTTCCTTGGACAGGCGCAATCTCGCAGCATGAATCATCTGGGCCTCCCGCGCGACGTAGTTGCCCGAACTGAGCTTGCTCGCCCTGGTAGGTGCGTCCCAGTAGAATGACGCTCACGGCAAGGAAGCGGCCGGGACCCTCCCTTCCCCGCGCGACCGCGGCCGCCGGTCGCAAGAGAAGAGGTTCGATGCCCAAGACAGCACCGATTACCGGCATCACCGGCCAGGGCGGCGCCTACCCCGCCGAATCGCTGCTCGACAAAGGCGACACGGTGCACGGCATCATGCGCCGGGCCGGCTCTCAACCTCTGTTCGCTCCGCAACCGGGGCCACGCCCGCGACTATGCGGGCGCCAGGCACCTGATGCTGCAGCAGGAAGAGCCGGATGACTCCGTCATCGCCACCTGCGCGCAGCACAGCGTGCGCGAGTTCGTGCAGCGGGCGTTCGAGGAGCTGGGGGCGACCGGGGCGATCGAGCGCGATGGCCGACGAGGTCGGCTGCGTCGCGGCCGTGGCCCCCTTGCGCTCGAGCGCGCGCGCAAGGACCGCGGCGGCGGCAACGGCCGCGCGTGGACATTGCGCCTAACGCCGGGCGACATCGTCGTCAAGCTGGATCGCGCTACTACCAGCCGACCGAGGTGCAGAGCATGCTCGGCGATCCCGCCAAGGCCCGTGACAAGCTCGGCTGGCGCGCGCGCATCGTGTTCCTCAAACTGGTCTCCGAGATGGTACGCAAGGATCTTGACTACGCCCTGCGCACAGACGTCATGTGCAACGAGGGCTTCGAGGTCAGTGGAACCGCGCGAGTAGCAGCCGGGCGCAAGAAGGCGAGGAGTCTATGGGGCACACCGTAGTAACCGGAGCAGCCGGATTCATCGGCTCGAGTCTCGTCAACCGCTTGCTGGACAACGGTCAGCGAGTCGTCGGCATCGACAGCTTCACGGACTACTATGACCCGGCCCTCAAAATGGCGAACCTCTCACGCGCGCTCGGGCATCCGCACTTCACGCTCATGGAGAGAGACCTGCTCGACCTCTCGCGCGCCGACGATGACCTGACCTCTGCGTTTCGGCAGGCCCGATGCGTGTACCACCTGGCCGCCCAGGCTGGAGTGCGGGCAAGTTGGGGGCGCAGCTTCCGCTCGTACACGGACAACAACGTGCTGGCGACGCAGGCGGTCCTCGAGGCCTGCGTGGGCGGGCGGGCCCAGAGCAGTCGTCTACGCGTCGTCCTCGTCGGTGTACGGAGACTGCCCCGTGATGCCACTACGCGAGGACGCGGCGTATCAGCCGGTGTCGCCGTATGGGGTGACGAAGCTGGCGGGCGAGCACCTCTGTGGCCTCTACGCGAAGGCTCATGGCCTCCACACCGTGACCCTGCGTTTCTTCACGGTCTTCGGGCCGCGGCAGCGGCCCGACATGGCATTCCACAAGTTCATCCGAGCGCTACTGCGAAACGAGCCGATCGACGTCTACGGCAACGGTCAGCAGACGCGGGACTTCACCTTCGTTGGGGACATCGTGGACGCTCTGACTCGCGCACCCGATGTGCCCTCGAGTACCGTCATCAACGTTGGCGGCGGCCACCGCGTCACCCTGCTCGAGGCCATCGAGGAGCTTGCGGCGGTCACAGGCTGCACTCCTCGACTGCAGATGAAGGGCTCTGAGCCCGGTGACGCCCGGGACACGTGGGCCGACTTGCATCGAGCGCAGGAGCTACTGGACTACGCACCGAGCGTCGGACTGAGGGACGGGCTTGCGGCGGAGTGGGAGTGGATCCGGGAGCTGGAGAAGCGCTAGCAGCTCGGTTCGCGGCCGAAGGTTTTCGCGCCCAAGCCGACAAGGGCCCTGCTGTATAATCTCCCGGACGCCACGGCCACCAGCGAAAGGCGACTTCCTTGACCGATCAGAGCGAGTCCACAGCCAGCCTGCGCACCTACGCCCAGATCCTCTGGCGTCGCAAGTGGCTGATCGTCGAGTCCGTCGTCGCCGTGACCGCCATCGTTGTGGTCGTCAGCCTGTTGCAGCCGACGCTGTACTCAGCGACTGCGCGGGTCATGGCCCAGTCGCAGTCCCCCTCCGTCAGCGTCGCGGTCGGCACGTCCATCGACCTTGCCAAGCCCGACGAGCGCGAACTCCAGACATTGGCGAGTCTCGCAGTGACTCCGGAGATCCTGTCGGCGGCCAAGCTGCAGCTCGGCTGGGAGGACCAGCCGGCGACGCTGATGTCGGACGTCTCGGCCGAGGCGGACCCCAACGTCGACATCATCAGCATCACGGCCGTGCGTCCCGACCCCGAGGGAGCCGCGACCCTCGCCAATGCGACGGCCGCGGCGTTCGTGGCCTGGAGGCAGAAGACCCTGCAGAAGTCGCTCGACGAGGCGATCGTCCTCCTGAACGAGCAGATCGAGGCGCCCACGACCGACAACGCCACACGCACGGCTCTCATCGAGCGACGCACGCAACTCGACGTCCTCAAGCCGCTGGTCAGCGGCGGCCTCACGATCGGCGAGGCAGCCCAGCCGCCGAGCGCCCCCTCGAGCCCCAAACCGCTGCGCAACGGCGTCCTCGCTTTCGCTGCCGGTCTCGTGCTCGGCGTGGGCGTAGCCTTCGTACGCGAGTCCATCGACACCAAGCTCCACACCGCCGAGGAGGTCGCCGAGCTCTCCAAGGTGCCCGTCATCGCCGCCATACCCGAGTTCCGACGCCAGGACCGCGCCACGGTCAAGGTCGTGGTCCTCGACGACCCGCGAGGTCCCTCCGCCGAGGCCTACCGATTCCTGCGCACGAACCTCGAGTTCGTGAACTTCAGCCACAAGATCAACGTCATCCTGGTCACCAGTCCAGGGCCGTCGCAGGGCAAGTCCACGACCATCGCCAATCTGGCCATCTCCCTCCTGCGCTCGGACAAGCGCGTCGCCGTCGTCGAGGGTGACCTCCGCCGGCCGTCCCTGCATCGGTTCTTCAACATCTCCAGCGCTCGCGGCGTCACGAGCGTGGTCTCCGGAGCAGCGTCGCTCGCGGATGCCCTTCAGACCCTGTACTTCGGCGACGAGACCACGCTCAGGGTCAAGACGCTCAGCCAGGACGGGCCATTGGGCATCGACCGGGACTCGCAGCGGAGCGAGCTCAAGCTGCTCATCCTCCCGTCCGGCCCTCTCCCGCCCAACCCCGGCGAGATCGTCGGCTCACCGCAGTTCGCCGCGGTGCTGAGCGAGTTGGCCACCATGGTGGACTACGTCCTCGTCGACGCTCCGCCCATGTTCGCCGTCGGCGATGCGGCGGCCATGGCGCCCAACGTGGACGGCATGGTGGTGGTCCTCAAGCTGGGAGAGACCACAGCGGACACAGTGAAGAACGTCGAGGGATTCTTCGCGCAGACGCCCACCCAGGCCTTGGGCATCGTCGTCACCGGCACGCCACGACGCGGCAAAGGCCGCTACAGCCAGTACGACGACTACTCGTCCTAGCCACTCCCGAGCAGACTACGATAGCGGTCGACGAGTTGCGCCGCGCACCGGCGCATGTCGAACCGCTCGCGCGCCAGTCGCCCGGCGGCCTCGCCCATCGCCGGCCAGCGTTCGGGCTCGTCAAGCATGGTCCACAGGCACCCCCCCAGCGCCTCCTGATCGTCCTCGGGGGCCAGCAGTCCTGTCCGTCCGTCGTCCACGGCCTGAGGGATGTCGCAGTGCGTGGTGCTCACCACGGGCATCCCGCTCGCCGCCGCCTCGATGATCGTGACCGGGGCGCCTCCTTCGCTGTCGCCGTCGGCCGCAGTCCGGCTGGGCGAGAGAAAGATGTGATGTCCCGACAGCAGGTCGAGCAACCGCCCGTAGGGGACCATGCCCGTGAATGTGACGATCTCGTCGAGCCGGCGGCGGCGCACGACGTCCTCGATGCGCCGGCGCTCCGCCTCTTCGCCGGCGCTGCCGTTCGAGGCGCCGACGACGGTCACGCGAAGATCGGCGCCGCGCTCCCGGACCGCCGCCACCGCCTCCAGGGCGGCGGGGATCCCCTTCTTGGCACGGAAGGCGCCCGCGATGAGCACCCTCACCGGCTCGCCGGGAGCCAGGGTGCGCGGCCGGCAGGGAACCCGGTCCACGTCCACACCCAGGCGCTGGACCTGCAGCTTCGTCTCGGGGCAGCCGAGGCCCGCGATGGTCGACGCCATGAACGGGCCCTCACAGAGGACGAGGTCGGCGGCCGCGAATAGCTCCGCATAGCGGCCGCGCCAGACCGGCCAGGTCCGCGGATACATGGTCACGTCGTGCCCGTAGAAGGTCACGACGTGGGCGAGCCGGTGGCGCCGTGCGAGCGGCAGGTCCGACCAGCCGCGATACCCGAAGTGCGAGTGCAGGATCTGTGGCCGGTGGCGCCTCAGAGACCGCGCGTACGAACGCGGGTAGAGGCGCACGTGCGTGCGCCTCGCGGCCCGCACGACCGCGGCATCCACGCTGCCCGTGGTGTAGATGGGAGAGAACGGGAATTGATCGAGATTCTCCGTCGACTCGGCGAGGACGATCGCCTGGTCCACGGAGGCAGCCCGAACCTGAGTGGCCGCCCAGGTCATGGTGGACGGCAGCCACACGTCGAAGGAGTGGGCCACGCGAAGGCCGGTCACCGCTCGAGCACCTCGCGCACGGCCGTGATCACGTCGTCGACGTCCCGGTCTTCCAGCGCGGGTGACAGCGGCAGACTCACCGTCTGGCGTCCGATGCGTCGCGCGGCCGGGTAGTCCTCGGGACGCCAGCCGAAGCGCTCGCGGTAGTACGGGGTGCCGGTGGATGCTCAGGTAATGTACGCCGACGCCGATGTTTGCGCTGCCGTCAGGCGCCAGGAAGCTCGTCGCGCGCTGAGTCCGGCGCGCGCCTCGATCGACCAGGAGCGTGTAGAGATGGTAGGCGTGGCGCGTGTCGGGCTCGGCGGCGCCGGCAGCTCGAGCGGCAGGTCGGCGAAGGCCTCTCGTAGCGGTGCCAGATCTGCCTCGCGGCGCAGCCAGTTCGCCTCGACGCGCGTGAGCTGGTGCATGCCGATCGCGGCCTGCGAGGTCCATCATGTTGTACTTGTAGCCGCACTCGACACCTCGTAGTGCTTGTAGCCCTCGTCGCCGAAGCGCTTCCAGGCGTCCTTGCTCATGCCGTGCAGCGCCAGCATCTTGATGCGCGCCGCGTCGTCCTCGCGCGTGGCCAGCACCATGCCGCCTTCGCCGGTGACGACGTTCTTCGTCACGTAGAAGCTGAAGCAGCCGAAGTCGCCGAAGCGTGCCGGCCTTGTGGCCGTGGTACTCGGTCTCGATGGCGTGGGCGCAGTCCTCGATCAGCCGCAGATCGTGCTCGCGGCGCAGCGCCACGAGCGCGTCCATGTCGCAGGGCCGCCCGGCGAAGTGCACGGGCACGATGGCCCGCGTGCGCGGCGTGATCTTCGCCTCGATGCGCGTCGGGGTCGATGTTCATGCGTGTGCGGGATCGACATCGACCAGCACCGGCGTCGCGCCGGCGTGGATGATGGCGTTCACCGTGGCGCAGAAGGTCATGCGCGCGTGGTGATCACCTCGTCGCCCGGCCCGATGCCCGCGGCGAGCATCGACAGATGCAGGGCCGCGGTGCAGGAGTTGACCGCGACGGCGTGCGGCGCCCGGACGTAGGCCGCGAAGTCCTCTCGAAGCGCGCGACCTTCGGCCCGGTCCCGAGCCACCCGCTCCGCAGCGAGGCGACGACCTCGGCGATCTCGTCCTCGCCGATCAGCGGGGCGCCGAAGACGAGAAAGTCCTCGCGGACGGGGCGTCGCGCCGGCCCGGTCACTGGAGCCCCTCCGGCAACTCGGAGCCCGGCCGATAGCGTCCCGCGTACACCTGCTGCAGCCAGATCTCCAACGTCAGCCTCTTGCCCACCTCGACGGCCCTGTCGGCGCCGGCGAGGTGTTCGTCCCACAGCCTCAGAGCATCCAACCTTGAACCGTACTCCGGATACAGCGCTTCCGGAGCGCGAAGGAGCGACTCGATGAAGCCGCGCGCGCGGCGGCAGGCGCAGCCAGGCGGCATAGTCCGCATACGTCACGTAGTAACGCCCGGGCAAGCCGAAGGCGCGCATGGTGCCGTCGCCGCGCCGGTCACGGCAGTGGTACGCCCTTCCGAGGCGTCGCACTCCCCGCGGCCAGCTGATGGGCACGCCGATGCTCGCCCACGGGATGCGCCGGTAGTACTCGGGGAAGGCGCGCAGAAGCATGCGCCGGTACAGCCGGCCGTTGGCGCGCCACGCGTCCGGCAGCCCGAGCGCGAACTCCACGACGTCGCCGTCGAGAAACGGTTTCCGCTCCTGCACGAGACCCTGCATCACCCGGGTGCCTGGGTTGTTCATGCGGCGCGCCCGGTTCTCAATGAGGTAGTAGTCGCTGCGATCCAGAGTGTCCCAGGGCGCGAGTTCTCCGAAGGACCCGAGCGGCGCCTTCATGCGCCGGGCCACAAGCTCGGGTGAGAAGCGCCCCCACGTGTCGCTGCCCCCCATGTACATCCCGCCGAGGATGAAGTCGCCGCCGCAGCCGTCGAGATGTACGTCGCACACCTCCCGGTAGACGTCGGCTGCCTCGATGCCGTGCAAGTTCACGATGTTGAACTGGCCGTCCGTCCACCAGACCCCCTCGAGCCTTGGAGCCAGCCAGTCCCGCTGGGTCAGGGGCGCCACGTGATGCACGGCCCCCTTGAGCGCCGCGACCTTGGCGGCGATGGCCACGTCGACGCAGCCGGCGCAGCCGAAGGTCACAGCCGGCAGGCTCGTACGCTCCGGCACGGCGGCCAGGAGCGCCCGGGAGTCCAGCCCGCCGCTCAGCGATACCCCCACCCGCTGGTCCGCCGGCGCTCTCTCCTCGACGGCGCGACGCAGCCGACGGCCCAGCTCGTCCGCCGCCTCGTCCAGGCGCGAGGCGCCGGCGGGGCGCACGCGGTCCCACCACCAGTACCGCTTGAGGTTCACTTCGCCGCCCCGGCCGAACGTAAGAACGGCGCCGGAATCGAGCAGCCTGACTCCCTCGAACAGCGTGTGATCGCCGACGGGGTGACCGCACGTGAGCATCTCGTCGACCGTGCGCTGCGCGATGCGCGGCGTGAACCCGGGCACAGCGAGCAGCGCCGCAAGGGTCGACGCCCACACGAGCCGGTCGCGATAGATGAGCCAGTAGAGCGGCCGCAGGCCGAAACGATCGCTCACGAGACGGACGACGCCGGTCGCGGGCTCGTACACGGCGCCGGCGAAGGACCCGTCGGCCGTGCGCAGGGCGGCGTCGGGGTCATCGCGAGCGAGCAGCTCGAGAAGCACGCCAGCGTCGCCAAGCGCGACGCCGGGCTCCCCGGGAACGAGTCCGCGAGCGTTCACGATCTCCCCGTCGAGCCAGCCGACGAGCCCGTGACGGCTCGCCGGCTGGGACGGGCCGGCGAGGCGCCCGGTGTGGACGCGGGCGGCAGCGACCCGCCGGTCGCTCCACACGGAATCCGCCTCGCCGAATCGCGGGTGGGTCATGAGGCCGCGCATCCGGGTGACGGCGGCCGCGCAGGCTTCCGGCGCCTCCGTCCCACACGTCAGCCCGACCAGCCCCGGCATCAGGCCTGCCCCGGTGAGCGCCGGACGAGAAGCCGAACCAGGCCCACGACGTAGTCGCGCGCCACGAGCAGCCAGGTGAGCGCATACACGGCCACACCGACGACGATGAGCGCGACGAGCTGCAAATCGGTGCCGATAGCTGTCGTCTTCATGAAGAAGTACGTACCCATTACGGCCGCGCCCATCACGAGGGTGGCGAGGGACGGGCGCGCCAGGCGCCGAAGGTAGCTGGCCACGCCCATCCCGATGATCCGGCGGATGATCAGCAGCTCGACGACGAAGAACAGGAGGTTGACGCAGGTGTGCGCCCACGCGACGGCCTCGGTCCCGCGCGACACGACGGTCCACAGCACCGCGACCGTGACGGCCGTGGCCGCGACGTTGAGCCAGAAGCCGACGTCCGCCCTCCCCTTGGCGAGCAGGACGGAGCCGAAGGGATTACTCAGGCACTTGAGGAGGCCCATCGCCACCATCATCTGGACGAGGATGACCGCCGGCTGCCATGCCTCGCCGAAGATGACGGGAACGGCCAAAGGCGCCGTCACGCCGAGGCCGATCAGCAGCGGGAAGGTGACGAGAGCGATCAGCTCGATGAGCTCGCCGAAGCCGCGCCGCATGGCCGCGGGATCGTCCTGGCGGCGCGCGAACACGGGGAAGGCGACCTTGGTGAGCACCGGGTTGAGCTTGGTGAGCGGCACGACCACCAGGTTGTAGGCGATGGAGTAGACGCCGAGTTGCTCCGGCCCCAGATACCGCCCGATCAGCAGATAGTCGATGTTGGCCGCCCAGTAGTAGATGGTGCGCTCTCCCAGCTGGTAGAAGCCGAACGAGAGAAACCCGTGCAGGTCGCCCCAGCGAAGGTGGAAGCTCGGGCGCCAGCGCCGCCAGCCGATGAAGGCGACGGAGATGGAGCGCACAGAGGACTGCGCCAGCTGACCCCACACGAGTGCGAACACGCCCTGGCCCAGCGCGGCCGTCGCGCTCGCCACGACCAGCCCGGTGAGCGCGGCGGCGATGTCCCGCCGCGCCAGCCGGTCGAACTCCAGCTCGCGCTCGAGCAGGAACTGGAACTGCTGCCCCAGTGGCGTGATCACGAACGACAGGCAGACGACCCGAAGGGGAGTGACCAGCGATGGCTCGCCGAAGAAGGCCGCCACAAGCGGTGCCGCGGCGGCGACCGCCGCGCCCAGGGCGACGCTCACGATGATGTTCATCCAGTACAGCGACGAGAGCTGCTTCGGCGACGCGTCCTGCTTGTAGATGATCGCGTTCGAGAACCCCATGTCGGCGTAGACCCGAGCAAAGCCCACGACCGTGGCGATCATCGCCATGAGGCCGAAGTCGGTCTTGCTCAGCAGGCGGGTCAGAATCGCCAGCTGGACGACGCCGACGACGGTCACGAATACCATCGACACCGTCGTCCACTTCACTCCGCGGACGGCGCTGTGCCGCAGGGATCCGCCTTCAGGCATGCTTCTGCCTTGACCCCTTGACCAGACGCGCGCCGACGCGCTGCTTGAACGTCTGGACGCCCTCGAGGCCGGCGCTGGGGTTGAGGTCGAACCACTCTAGGGACCGGCCGCAGACGTCGAGCAGGAGCTCGTGGACCAGCAGGTTGGCCGCCCGCAGCTCGAAGAACTCCGAGAGAGCCACGGCATGCCAGCAGTAGACGTGACGGGGACCGTACAGGCACAGCCCGCCGGCCATGATGGTCTCTTCGTGGAGCACGGCCAGCCGCAGTTCGACATCCGGCGAGCCACGGCGCCGAAGCGCCTCGAACAGCGCTTCACCGTAGCGCGAGGTGTGCGACGCCCGCCCGCAGGCCGACTCGGGGCCGCCGGCGGGTGACAGCAGGCGGCGGGACGACAGTCCGGCGTGACGCCGCTGCCGCGACATCGGCAGGACTATCCGTTGACCTCGGCTGATGCGGATGGACACCGGATCGGGCTTGTCGACGCCGCTCGTGTACGCCGACCAGCACTCGGCCCAGCCGCGTGACTGGAAGTACGTGGAATGGCGGCAGCCCGTCCATGCGTCGTCCCACTCGGCGGCGGCCGCGGCACGCACTTCGAGGCTCGGGAAACTCATGGCGAGGCCCTGCGTCGGCGCGCCGCCAGGAGTCTCCCTACGCGCATCCCTCTCCCTTGTCCGCACTAGGCCCGTAGCGCCTTCGAGGCGCGCAATTCACCGGCCTCGCCCGCAGGCCTGCCCCACCGGCGATTCTATCGGTCCGAGCGCCGATTCCCAACAGCGAGAGCGCGGCGCACGGCTCGGGCCTCACCCCCCGCGCACGCTGCCGGCTGCCTCCTTCGGCTGTAGCCGACACGGACAACAGATACCCGTCTAGGTCACTCAACTTCCCTCCGCGGTGACCGACACCTAGAACTGAGCCGGACCACAACAAGGCTCACGCAACAGGCAACTTACAGCGAGTCGCGCCGGTGCGACATTCGTAAGGCCAGAACCCTCCAGCCTTGGCCACGGCGCGCTCTTCACCAGATGAAGGAGCCCCCATGGCGCGAGGACCCAAGACCACCGCGATCATCCTCCTCCTCACCGCTCTCGTGCTCGTCCTGGCGCTGCCGGTGATCGCCGGCGGCACGCCCAGGAC
Organism: uncultured Actinomycetes bacterium; assembly: GCA_963709345.1. GTDB lineage: Bacteria > Actinomycetota > Thermoleophilia > UBA2241 > UBA2241 > CAIXSE01. The sequence goes on along the minus strand of CAVPVX010000004.1, from coordinate 353,614 downwards.
GATGCGCTTCAAGGTGGTCAAGCGCGCGCCGCACTTCATCGTCGTGAAGAACGAGTCGGCGCACGTGCGCAAGTCGATCAAGAAGGGGCAGCGGATCGTGCGGATCAAGGGCCTGCGCTACCGCGTCGCCAAGCAGACGCGTACGTCGGTCGTTCTCCGCAAGGACCGCAAGCCGCGCAAGCCGGCGGTACCCACGCCGACCCCCACTCCGACGCCGACGCCGACCGCCACACGCCACTCCGACGCCGACGCCCACGGCAACGCCGACCCCGACGCCGACCCCGACCCCGACGGCAACGCCGACGGCCACGCCGACTCCCACGCCGACCCCAACGGCCACGCCGACTCCCACGCCGACCCCGACGGCCACGCCGACTCCCACGCCGACCCCAACGGCCACGCCGACTCCCACGCCGACCCCAACGGCCACGCCGACTCCCACGCCGACCCCAACGGCCACGCCGACTCCCACGCCGACCCCAACGGCCACGCCGACTCCCACCCCGACGCCAACGGCCACGCCGACTCCCACCCCGACCCCAACGGCCACGCCGACTCCCACGCCGACCCCAACGGCCACGCCGACTCCCACGCCGACCCCCACCCCGACCGCAACGGCCACACCCGCGCCGTCGGGCACTCCGATCATGGACAGCGCGGACATCAGTCTGCTGCGGCAGAAGATCGCGGCCGGCGAGCAGCCCTACGCCGGAGCGTGGACCTACTTCCGCGACGGCGCGATTGCCTCGGCGCTCTCGGCCACGCCCAACGTCGACGTCGGCCCGACCCAGGCGTTCAGCTACACGAAGCTGGATACCGACTCCCGGCTCGCGCGGAACCTTGCCGTGGCGTACGCCAGTACCGGATCGAAGACGTACGCGACTAAGGCGCGCGCCTTCGTTGTCGCCTGGGCGCAGGCCAACAACCCCGCGCCGTACTCCTACACGCGCGACTTCCAGGGCGGCTACCACCAGTCGTACGGCGCCTTCAGCTTCGCCTTCGCCTACGACCTCACGAAGGACTCCGGCGCCTACTCGAGCAGCGACAAGACCGCGATCAAGGCCTGGTTCCGCACATGGGCGATCGTGATGAAGGGCTACCAGGACAACTTCGCCGAGGACTACTGGTTCACCCACACCGGCCGCGGCAGCTACTCGTGGCCGGGATACACGCTGACCTACGACCAGACGGACCACTACACCGGCCGCGACACAGCGGCCGCGCCGGCCGCCGCCTGGCTCGCCGCCGCGATCGTGAGCGAGGACTCGACGAGCATCTCGACGCTCTTCGACTCGAGCTACACGCTGAACGTGCCTTCGATCCTCCACTGCTCGACGAATCCGGACAACGACGGCGACGGCGTAGTCTCAGGCTCGGTGCCTCAGGTGCTGGTCGAGTCCGCCGGCTACTACGACAACGCCAGCCGCGGTGGATGCCTCGACTACATGAGCTACAACGCCCGGCTCGCCTCCATGCTCTACCAGATGACAGAGAACATCGGACGGGCCACGAGCACCATGCGCTCCGAACTGCGAACCTCGTGGGCCTACCTCTCCCGCTTCGCGGGCCCGGGCTACCTTCCGTCACCCGCGCCGAACGACCTCATACACTGGGACCTCTACCTCTCGCGCGTCCAGTCCGCCTGGCACATCTTCGGTGAGCAGCAGTACCTGGACGACGTGAACGGGGGACAGTACTCGCGGACACGCTTCTACGAGTCCCAGTTCCTTGGGCCTACGACGCTGACGCAACCCTGATACAAGCCGCCGCGAGCCGTAACGGGCGGCGGCGGGGTACGGTGGCACGAGCACATGCCGCCGCGGCGCAGCCGAAGAAGACTGGTCCGCACTGCGGCGGCGATGCTCGCCGGCATCGCCGCCGCAGTACTCTCGATTGCCCCCGGCCGGGCTACGGCCACCACCTCCCTCACACCCCCCGGCACCGTCGGGGCCGAGGTGTGGGCGCCGCGGGTAGTCCTCGCCGGCGCGATACGCGAGCGGATGGCCGCATCCGAAGAGCCCCGGAGCCCGCGTCGGACCTTCTCCCTCGCTCTCGCATCGCAGACCGGCGACGACGCAACCGTCACCGGGGTGCTCGACACGACGGCGAACCCTCTGTGCGCAGACCGGGCCGTGGACCACGCCCTGCGGCCGGACAACGACGGAGACGGCCGGGGAACCACACCGGCGCCGGAGGTCGCCATACTGCGCAGGTACCGACCGGAGCGCGGGGGCACGGTGGACTACATGACGTGCGTGGACGTACCTGGCGAGGTTCTTCGCGCCGGACGCGGAACGCTCACCCAACCCCGATGACGTCGTCGACGTCGCCGTGTGCCTCCCACCCTTCACCATCGGCTACCGGGTGCTCGGCGGCGAGCGACTCCGCGCCGTCCTTGACGACGGGCCGCGACACTCCTGCTACGAGCCGCAGTTCCTCGGGCCGGTCACCATCACTCCTCGGCCTTTGCGCTAGGCGCTTCGCGCGGCTCTTCCAGTTCGGCACTCGCGCGCTCGCGGAGAATGACCAGCGCCGCCTCCGACAGGCCCATGACGACCGCGAGCACCGTCACCGACAACTTGCCGCTGAGCCGCGGCGACGTGACCGAGACGGTGAGAAGCGCGACGAACATGGCTCGCCCGCCGTAGACGAGGCCGAGCAGCCACGGATCGTCCCGCGGAAGCGTCGCACGGGCCCTCATCCAGGGCACGAGGTAGGCGAACGCGACCCAGATGAACAGCGCGAATCCGACGACGCCCAATCGGTGGACGAAGTAGTAGTAGTCGTTGTGGATGTACGTCTTGCGATAGGGAGCGACGCCGTAGCGCGACCAGTCGAACAGGTACTCCTTGCCGAGGCCGTTCCCGACCCAGGGGCGCTGCGCGATCTGCTCGCCTACCGCCCGGTTCTCGATGAGCCTCCACTGCACGTTCCTGTCCTCGACCGCCGTCACCGCAAGGGCGCGGGAGATCACCGAGCGAAAGACCGCCGGCTGAGCCACGGCCAGCCCGGCCGCGAACAGGGCGGCGAGCACGAGGGAGACCACGACCAGACGCACGCGCTCGCGCACGCGCAGCACGAGCAGCAGGTACACGACCGACACGGCGAAGGCCACCCAGTTGCCGCGCACGAGAGAGAGGACGAGCCCGAGCAGCGAGACGAGGAGGAGGAGCCACAGCCACCGCGGCCGGGTGCGGCCGGACGGCCAGACCGCGATGAACGTCAGCGTCATCACCGAGCTCATGAGAAAGACGTCGTCGGGCGCCGGGAACCGGCTGACGCCCGGCTCGACGTAGTCGAGCGCCATCCCCTGGCCGAGAGCGGCGAAGACGATGCCGAGCGCGAAGACGATGGGTACACACACGGCGAGCAGCCGCATGAAAGCGATGACGGAGCGGCGGTCCGTCGCCAGGATCACCACGGCGAAGAAGAGAACGTAGTACGCCAGGGAGCGGGCGTCCTGCAGGACCAGCTTCGCCTCGTTCCCGCTCATCATGCCAATCAGGGCGGCGACGAGGACCCAGCCGAGAAACAGGCCGACGGGCAGACGCACAGGCGACTCGATCATCGGCGGCCTCTCGCGCTGCGCGAGTACGTACAGCGCGAGGCTGGCGAGCAGCAGCGCGAGCAGAAAGTCGACGATGAAGATGCCGCCGCCGCCGACCGGGAGGCGATACTGCAGGGCAAGATCGCCCGGTAGCACGATCGTCACGGCGACGAGGACTCCGCCGATCAGGAGCGTCCCGCGACGAGAGCCGATCACGAGCGAGAGAAGCGCCAGGATCCCGACGGCGGCGGCGAGGGCGGCGGCGAGCCCCGGCGAGCGAAAGGCGGCCAGGACGACGACCAGTTCCACGGCGGCGACGAAGCCCCAGACGAGGACGTCGTCGCGACGGTGGGCGAGGCGGCCGATCACCGGAGTCTCTCCAGGAGCGCCGTCGACGCCGGGCACTGATGATCAGCGCACGTGACGGTCAATGAGCCATCTGGAGCAGCCTGGCTGAGACACTTCGGCCTCGCGATTCGGAATGCCGCAGCCAGCGCTACCGAGTCCAACGCCGAAAGGCCTGCCCGGATAGGTCGAATCACGGCCGCCGGAATCCACAGCCAGAGATCGTCGCAGGCCGATACGATGGCCCGGTTCATACGAGCCTCCTCGCCAAGGACAGGGGAATCGAGCCGCGCCTGCCCACCAGCCCGTCGCGCAGACCAGCGAGCACGGCCGTCGTCACGGACGCGGCGACCGTGCGCGAGCGGCACTTGAGCGTTTGGCGCGCGCCCCACGAGACCGCGCCCACGAACGCCGCCGGAAGCGACCCCCAACGACGAGCCACGAGAAGTCGGTTGCGAGACATATAGTAGACTGCGATCGATGAGAACACCCTGCGGCCATCGGCGTATTCAACGTCGTGAGTCACGAGGGCCGTCGGCACCAGCAAAGTGTCCCATCCGGCGGCGCGCGCCCGCAACGTCCAGTCGACGTCTTCAAAATAGAGAAAGAGGCTGGCGTCAGGCGGGCCGCAATCGGCGATGAAGGCCGACCGAGCCAGCCAAGCGCAACCGGTGATGAAGCCGGTACTGTGAGGCACTGTCTTCCGGGGTTCGGCGTGATGAGTCACCTGCAGCGTGTTGGGCGCAACATCCCCGCCGGCATACCAGAACCCGGCGCCGCCGCGCAGCGAGATCACCGGGCTCAGGAGCCCGGCGCGCGGAAAGGCCGTACCGGCTGCGAGGAGTTCCGACAGGCAGCCGGGGTCCGCCACGGCGTCGTTGTTGAAGAGCCAGACCCAGTCGGCTCCTGCGGCGAGCGCGCGACGGGACCCCTCAGCACACGCCCCGGCGAAGCCGACATTGCGCGAGGGCCGCACGAACTGAACGACCGGAGACGCGCCGCGTGTGGTCGCGGTCAGGTCGACGCCCTCAAGCGCCACCAGGTCTCCCTGGTTGTCGATGACCAGCACGACGTCCGGTGCGACGGCGCCATGCAGCAGCGCGACGACGGCGCGAGCGGTGATGGCGGGGTCGGCCAAAATGGGCCACGACGGCCCAGACGCTCACGGCGAGCTCCCGTGCCCGTCAAGCGCCGAGCCGATCACCTGCAAGATGCGGTCGGCTCGCCGCGGCCAGGTCTCGCCGGCGAGCGCCGCACGGCGGCGCAGGCGACGCGAAGCGTCGTCATACGCCGCCTCCGAGAGGATGGCCGCGGCGAACGCCTCTTCACCGTCCACGAGCGTCACCTCGGAGGCCACGGCAGGATTGGGCGACGAGACGGTGCTCACGACGGGCTTGCCGGCGGCGACGTACTCGTACAGCTTGAGCGGATCCATCGTCGCCGTCAGAGCATCCCGCGTGTGCGGCACGATGCACACGTCACACGCGGCGACGAGTCCCGGCACCTCCGCGTGCGGTTTCGGCCCCGTCAGCCACACATTTGACCCCAGGCCTCCGACCTCGTCCCGGTAAGACGGTGACACCCTGCCGACCAGCATGAACCGTGCCTGAGGCAACAGGCCAGCCGTACCGCTCAGCAGGTGCGCGTCGACGCGTCGCTGGATCATGCCGACATAGCCGACCAGTGGTCGCGACCCTGTGGCCACATCGGCGGCCGGCCGGGCCTCCGACCACAGCTGCACGTCCACCGCGTTGAAGAGGACTTCGCCGTGACCGCGCGGCTGGATGATCTCGAGCAGCCGGGGATGGACGGAGAACACGACGTCGGCGCGCCGACCGGCGAGCTCGTAGCCGCGGCGGACAAGCTCGGGTCCGGCCCAGGGATGCTGGCGCCAGTCGTCGATGGCGTCGAAGACGAACACGTCGTGCGGCACACGCAGCGCGGCAGCCACGAGTCTCGGGTCCGCGACCCAGAGGACGACCGGTCCGCCGCCGTCGGCGGCGGCGAGGCGCTTCCCAAGGCGCGGCGCGGAGAGACTCTCGTTGAGGCGCCGCCCCGCAGGCCAGGTCGAGGGCAGCGGCAGCGGATACGAGTACCGGACCGCCAGGATCCCCGGCCCGACGGGAGTGACTTCGTCCGCCCGCGCCTCGGCAGGCCTGTGCGTGCGTGCGCCCCAGCGCGGCGAGTCGACGACGAGGAGCCCGGACACGGCGTCTCTCGCCGCGAGTTCGCGCGCCAAGGCCGCGTTGCGCGTGCAGAAGCCCTGTCGATCCCACACCCACCAGTCGTTGTGCCCGAACATGACGATGCGCATCATGCGCGCCTCACGGGAGGCGGCGGGTCGCCGTCCTCGAAGAACCGCTGCCACAGCTCCACCTGGAGGACGATGCCGAGCGCCGACGCCAGCGCGCCTCCGGCCATGTGCTCGGCCACGAGAGCGCGCACGGCGGAGGGGCGGAAGACGCCGTGGTCGGCGAGGCGCGGTGAGAGCAGGATCTCCTCGACGCCCGCCCGCGAGGGCCCGCGCAGCCACTCGTCTCTGCTGTCCGCGTGGCGATACAGCCGGTGTTGCAGCGCGCTGAGCGCCTCGCCGGTCCGTCCCTTCGTCGGCGCCGTTCGACCGGCCGTCGCCTGCGGCTCGAGACGGCGAGGCGCCAGTCGGCCGACAAGCCTGAGGGCACGAAGCACCTTGGCGCTGGCGGGCAGCGACAGATGCGTGAGAGACCATGGCACGGCGGCGACCCGCCGGTCGAGGCGCGCAAGGAGTCGCAGCCGCGCGATATCGTCGATCCGCTCCGACGGAACACCCGAGAGCATGGCCTCTATCCAGCGGCGCGTCAGGAGAGGAGCCCGAGCCTGCACCCAGAGGTCGGCGATCGCCAGACCGGTCTGGCCGAAGCGTTCGTCCTCCTGCACCACGTAGAGGTCCTGCCGGTCCACTGCGGGCCGACCCCGCGTGGACGCGAGGATCCCCAGCCGGCGCCGCTCTGCGGCCGCCCGCAACTCCGCACCGTCGACGACGAGGTCCGCGATGCGGTGCCAGGGGAGTCCGTTCTGCTCCACTCGCGTCGCGAAGAACCGCTCATAGTCGCCGTCGCTCGCGTGGTCCCACGCCCAGTCCGGAACGAGCATCTTGGAGCGGCTGAAGTGGCGACCGGCCGCAGCCCCGGCACCGCTGACAAAGGCGGTCGCCGGCCGCAGACCGTCCATCAGGCTGCCGGTGATGTTGCCGACCGGGTTGAGGCGGCCCTCCACGAGCCAGACCGCCTCGGCCGCGAACTTGCCCACGTACGCCGGGTCGAGAGGCAGCACTGCGTGCGGGATGCCGCGGGCCGCGGCCACACGAGCCGCGAGGGCGCAGTCGTGGTCCGCCGGCGCCCCGAAGGTGAGCGCCCTCACACCCCGGTCGGCGGGAGCGGCGGCGGCGAAGAGACGTGAGTCGAGCCCGCCGGTCAACGGCAGGAGGACGCCGGGCTCCGCGTAGGCCTCGGCCGACAGCTCGCGGACCACCAGTTCCAGGCGGTCGAGATACGTCACGCCTCGCAGCGAGGGCGCCCCCACGTCCCTGACGTCCCAGTGCCGCACCACCGCGAGAGACCCACCCGCGACCTCGAAGTGGCCTCCGTGCGGCAGCCCCTCGACGCCTTCGAACAGCGGCCTGCCTCCGAGCGTGTGCCCGAAGCTGATGAGCTCGCCCAGCGAACGCCGGTCCAGCGAGGAGCGAAATCGGGGGTGAGCCACGAACGCTTTGGCTTCGCTCGAGATGCACACGTCCTCACCCAGCGTCGTGGCGAACAGCGGAGCCACACAGCACGGGTCGCTGCCGGCGAGCGTGACTCCGCTGCGGGCGTCGTGGACGATCACCCCGAAGGCTCCTTCGAGCCGGTCGAACAGGCGGCTGCCCCAGCGACGATACGCCGCAAGCGCCACGGTCGCCGGCTCCGCGGACCCGTCGAGACCCAGCTCGCGGGTCAGCCGCGCGCGATTGAGCAGGTGACCGGAGAAGACTGCGAGGGCCGTCGCCGCGGCGGATGCCGACGCCTCCACGACGCCGTCGGCCCCCGGACCGGCCCCTTCGACGACGATGCTCACCGCGCGCGGGTCCCCGCAGACGCCGAGCCAGACTGCGCCGCTCTCGGCCGACTCCCGTACGTAGCCGTCGACGTGGTCGAGCCGCTCAAGACCGCTCGCGCCGACCGACGAGCGGGAGGGGTCGGACGACAGGATCGCGACGACGCCGCTCACCCTGCCCTCCCCAAGACGGCCCGCAGCCGCGCCGCAGCGCGGCCCCATCCGGCCTCGCGCACGGCGCGGAGAGCGACGATGCGCTCGACGAGCTCAGACCCGTGAGCGACAGCCTCGCCCACCGCCGCGCTCAGCAGCCGTGAGTCGGCCGGCGCGTACACGGCAGCCTGCCCGAAGTAGTCTCTCAGTACTGCGTGGTCGGAGGTGACCAGCGGCCGCCCGAGCGCGACGGCCTCGTAGCCACCGGAGAGGAGAGTCGCCGGCCGCGTCGTCAGCACGACGACCACCGCCGACCGGGCCAGCTGCCTCCAGTACTCCCGGTCGCTGAGGAAGCCCGTCGGGGTCAGATTGGCCGGCCAGCGCCCGAGGTCGCCGCGCGGCGCTCCCGTCACGGCGAACCGCAACTGCGGCAGACTTTCGGCGACGGCCGGGAGGAGCTCCAGTGGTTCGTCCTTCGAGTACGTCGCAACGACTGTGACGAGGCCGGGGTCGAGAACGTCGGCAAGGCCGCCGACGCCGGCCGGTACGGCAGGCAACGGGTCGGGCAGCACGAACGCCCGTGCGCCCCAGGCCCGCACCTGCTCCGCCAGCTCGTCGTTCGTGACGATGACTGCCGCGGCGGTGCGCAACCAGGACAGCTCGACGGGCCGAAACAGCCGCCATTCGCGGGCGAAGAAGGCCACAGTGTGCATGTCCACCACGGTGGGGACTCCATGGCGGCGCGCCCACGCCCCCGCCAGCGTCACCAGCGGGGACGGCGGATCCATGATCCACAGCTCGCTCACGCCGCCGTGGCCCAGTTCCTGCGCCGTGCGCAGCGCCTGCAACGGGTACTTGACGGGCGCCGTCCACGGCCGCTTCGGCCACGGGGTGACAATGAACCGCGCATCCAAGCCGAACTCGGCCGCCAGCGTCTCGGTGCGACGAGAGAACGGCGCCCACGACAGGAAGAGGCCGCGCCAGTGGTCGTGGCACGCCGGCATCGCTGCACCCCTCAACGGCCCACCACCTTCTGCCGCAGCCTTTCGTACGCCGCCAGAAGACGGGGCGCCTGATACTCCCAGGCGAGGACCCGTTCGAACCGTTCGCGAGCACGGGCGCCCATCTCGGCCCTCGCCTCATCGTCGTCGAGCAGCCGCGCGATCGCTCGCGCGAGGGACGGCCACTCGCCGGAATCCGCGTATGCCACAGCATCCCCGCCGGTCGTGCGGTTCTCCGGAAGCCCGAAGGCGACGGAGGCGCAGCCCAGCGCCATGTACTCGATGATCTTGTTCATCGTCGAGATGTCGTTGAAGGGACTCGGCGGGTCGGGAGCGACGCAGACATCCGCGTTCGCGAGCGCGGGGGTGAACTCCTCATGAGTCTGGTAGCCCGGCATGAGCACGTTGTCCTCGATGCCGAGCTCCTTCACGAGCTCCTCGATCTCGCTCCGGGCCTCGCCGTCTCCGGCGAGATACAGCAGGATGTCGTACCCCTCGTGCATGAGAAGCCCCACGGCGCGCACGAGCAGGTCCACGCCGTCCTGCTTGCCCATCACGCCCAGATACCCGACGAGGTGGTGGTGACCGCGGCGGTCGAAGCCGCGGCGGCTGATCGAGAACTCCTCCCGGCGAGGGGCGCTGCGCACGACGATCACATCACCGGGATCCTTGTGTCCGCGGGTCGTGGCCAAGCGCTTGTAGGAATCGTTCGGGGCGATGACGACGTCCGCGAGCGCATACGTGCACCGTTCGGCCCACTCCACAACAAGCTCCGGGATGCCTCTCTTCTGCACGCCACCCCGCTTCGCCAGAAGAATCTCCGGACCGGCGTCGTGCTGATCGTAGACGAAGGCCACGCCCTTCGGCCGGAAGAGCCCGCCGATCAGGAAGAAGAGGTCGGGCGGATTGCCCGCGTGGATCACGTCGAACGGGCATACCCGCCAGATCCGGCGAGCGAGGCGCAGGGTCCACCACAGCATGAACGGGTACTCACGCACGTAGCCGGCGAGCGATCGGGCACTGGGCGGCGGTGGATACCGAAGGATGCGCACGCCCTCGATCTCCGCGTAGGCCTCGCGATCGTGACGCTCGCCCTGCGGGCATATGACGGAGACCTCGAACCCGGCCGAGACCAAGGTCGTGCACTCGTGCCAGACCCGGCGATCGAACGGCACCGAGAGATTCTCGACGAGGATCAGGATGTGATGTGGTTCGCGCACTGCCCTCCGCCGCTATCGGGTGGCCGCCAGAGTCGTACCGTGCTCGCCAAGCCGCCAGCAGTATACCGTTCAGCGCGCTCTCTCCGCCGGGAAGGGCCGCGAGGCGCCGCCGCTCCCGGGTCAGTACGCCCCGCGCTTGTTGAGCACCGCCGGGACCGTCTGAAACAGCAGCTTGACATCCCAGCTCAGGCTCCAGCCGGTGACGTACATGTAGTCGAGCTTGACCATCTCGTCGAACGGGATGTTCGTGCGGCCGAGCACCTGCCAGAGCCCGGTGATGCCGGGCGTGATGTCCAGACGCTTCTGCGTCCAGCCCCGGCACTGCTTGGCCTCCTCGACCCACAGCGGCCGCGGACCGACGAGGCTCATGTCGCCCTTCATCACGTTGAGGATCTGCGGCAGCTCGTCGATGCTCCAGCGACGCAGGACGCCGCCGACGCGGGTGATCCGCGGGTCGTCCTTGAGCTTGAACATCGGCCCGCTGTAGTCGTTCTGCCCCTCGGCCAGCTCCAGCCGTTCCTCATCCGCGCCCTACATACATGGAGCGGAACTTGAAGATCGTGAAGGTCTTGCCGCCGCGGCCCATGCGCTCCTGCCGGTAGAAGACGGGACCCGGCGAGTCGAGCTTGATGACGACGGCGACCACGGCGAGGATCGGCAGGATCGGGATGCAGAGCAGGCCGCCGACCACAAGGTCGAAGCCGCGCTTGACGGCCATGTTGAAGCGGCTCAGCTCCACGTGCCCGACGTCGAGCAAGCGGGATGCCCTCGACGTCGTCCACGAGCGCCCGCGAGCTGACCACTTCGAAGAGGCGCGGCACGATGTTGACCTTGACGCCGTCGTCGGCGCAGGCACGCACCACCCGCAGGAAGTCGTTGTGTCGGGCGCGCGAGAAGGCGACGATCACGCGGTCGACCCGCTCGTCCGAGACGATGGCGCTCGAGGTCGTCGAGGGTGCCGATGACGGGAAGCGGGGGGCCGCCGTCGCCGTTGCGACGCGGCTCTCCGTCGTCGAGAAAGCCGACGAGCTTGATGTGATACTCGGGGTGCGCGCTGATCTTCGCCGCGATGGTGTGACCCACCTCACCGGCGCCGATGATCAGCACCCGCTCCTGGAAGGCCGGCCTGGACCAGACGGTGACGCGGCTGACCCACCGCGCCGAAGGCACGATCACCGCGGCCAGAGCCCAGTAGATGATGAGAGGGGCCACCGGCGCGCGTGATACCCAGGCTGAGCACCATGATGATGAGGAGCAGCCAGCTCGCCGACGTCAGCGACGTGAGACCGTTCAGGGCCTCGCCCAGGTTGAAGCCGCCGATGCTGCGCCCCGGCTCGCGGTACAGGCCGAAGGCCCAGAGCACCGCGAGCCAGTACGGTATCAGGGCGAGGAACAGGAGAAGGCCGACCCCGGGCTCGCTGACGAAGGGCCCACCGAGCCTGTCGATCACACTCACCGACCCCAGACCCGCGACGATCCAGGCGACGAAGATGGCGGACACGGCCAAAGCCGCCGCGTCGGCCGCCAGCGTCGCGGCCACGCGCAGGGCGGACGGGCGCCTCCGCGCTCCGCCGGCCGCTTCAGCCGCGCGGGAACCGCGGTCCAGGCGCTCCGCGCGCCTCTCGCTCAGTGTGGTGTCGCCCATGTTCTCAACATCGGCAACACCTTCGGATACCTCAAGGGCAGGGTCGTGCAGGCTCGCCCGGTGCATCAGCCCTCATCCTCCCCCGCCGGTCGCTACGAGCGCTCCGCACCCGCAGACCAAGACCTACCCGCGAACCCGCCGGGCGGAACGCCGCCGGCAAGGGAATACCTTCTACAGGAAGAGGTCAAAAGCCTCCACATCGGTGGCGCGGCCGCCATCGGCCGAGATCAGCACGGCGTCGAGACGGACCGGCCCCTCCGCGACCTCGAACTGCTGCGGCAGCTCGGTCGTGAACCGCCGCACGATGATGTCGGTGCGCACTCCGATGACCGACTCCAGCGGACCCGTCATGCCGACGTCGGTCATGTAGGCCGTGCCTCCCGGCAGCACGCGCGCGTCGCTGGTCTGCACGTGCGTGTGCGTGCCCAGCACGGCGGTGACGCGACCGTCGAGATAGTGCCCCATGGCGACCTTCTCGCTGGTCGCCTCCGCGTGCAGATCGACGACGATCGTCTCGGCGAGGCCTTGCGCCTCGTCGACGAGCCGGTCGACGACGCGGAAGGGCGACATGCCGGTCTGCATGAAGAGCTCACCGGCGAGATCGATGACGGCGACCTCCTCGCCTGCGGCCGTCGGGCGCACCGTCAGTCCCCGGCCCGGAGCGCCCGGCGGGTAGTTCGCCGGGCGCACGATCCGCTCGTCGGTGGTGAGGAAACCGTAGACCTCACGCTGCCGCCAGACGTGGTTGCCGGTCGTGATCACGTCGACCCCCGCGGCAAGCAGACGCAGGGCGATCTTGGAGGTGATCCCGGCGCCGTTGGCGGCGTTCTCACCGTTGACGATGACGAAGTCGACGGCGCGCTCCTCGCGAAAACCGGGGAGCCAGCCCAGCAAGGCATCCCGCCCGGGCCTGCCGAACACGTCACCGACGAAGAGGATGTTCATGGTCTCAGTGTACCTGACGGCAGGAGCGGAGGCGGCGGCGTCCCCGCGGGCCGCTCGCCCGTCAGCCGCCGGCGAGCAGGCGCAGCGCTCCCTCGGCGGCCCGCAGGAGCGGGTCCGGGAAGAGGCCGACCAGAAGGACGCCGAGCGCGGCGACCGTGACGGCGGCGGCGACGCCCACTTGCGACGTCCTGGGCTCGGCGACGATCTCCGCCTCCTCGGGCGCCTCACGGAAGTACATGTACCAGACGACGCGCAGGTAGTAGTAGGCGGAGACGGTGCTCATGAGCACGGCGACGATCGCGAGCCAGGTGAGGTCGGCCTGCACGACCGCCGTGAACAGGTAGAACTTGCCCCAGAAGCCGGCCGTCGGCGGGATGCCGGTGAGCGAGATCATGAACAACGCCATGAGAATGGCCGGCCACGGCAGGCTGCGCCCCAGGCCGGCCATCTCGTCGAGCGTGTACGCGAACGTCCGGCGACTGCGGATCCAGATCAGGACGCCGAACGCGCCGAGGTTCATGAGCGCGTAGGCCGAGAGGTAGAAGAGGATCGCACTCACCCCGAGCGGGTCGCCGCTCTTGCCGGCGGCGATGATGCCGAGCGTCAGGTAGCCCGCGTGGGCGATGCTCGAGTAGGCGAGCATGCGCTTGAGATTGCGTTGCGGCAGCGCCAGCACGTTCCCGACCACCATCGTGAGCACGGCGAGGACGATCATGACGTGACCCCAGTGCTGCCAGTCGACGCCGGCGGCCATGAGGAAGAGCTTGGCGAACCCGGCGAAGGCGGCGGCCTTCACGCCGACGGACATGAAGGCCGTGACCGGCGTGGGCGCCCCCTCGTACACATCAGGCGCCCAACTGTGGAAGGGCACCGCCGAGATCTTGAAGCCGAAGCCCGTGACCACGAGCACGAAGGCCACGACGAGGAAGCCGCCGGATTCGAGACCGCCGAGAGCACCGAGGCCGGCGGCGATGCCGCGATAGCTGGTCTGGCCGGTGGCCGCGTACAGGAGCGCGAGGCCGAGGGCGAGGATCGCCGAGGAGAAGGCGCCGGTCACGAAGTACTTGAGCGCCGCCTCCGTGGAGCGCTGCTCCCGCCAGACGTACCCGGCCAGGATGTACGTGGGGAGCGACATGAGCTCGAAAGACACGAAGAACGGGACGATGTCGGTGCTCATGACCATGCCGGTCATGCCGGTGATGATGAGCAGCAGCAGGCCGTAGAACTCTCCGCGCGCGGCCTTGCGCTTCGCGAGATAGGCGTCCGAGAGCATGATCGTGAGGACGCCGACGGCGGCGAACAGCACGACGCAGAAGAGCGCGTAGCGGTCGTGTCCGATCATGCCGGCAAAGCCCACCACCATCTCGCGCCGGCCGAAGCCGAGACCGCCGCTGAAGACCTTCCAGACGGCCCAGCCCCCCGTCCACTGGCCCCACTGGCCGACGGCCACGGCGGCGCCCGCGACGAGACCGGCGACGGCGATCCAGGCAAGCGCGCCCTTACGCCGCACGAAGAGGTCGACGACGAAGACGAGCCCGGCGGCGAGCGCGAAGACCACGCCCGGCAGGATCACTGAGATCGTGTTGTTCAGACCCATCTAGAACAGCCCCCTGGTGACGTCGAAGAGCTGCGCCAGCCCATGCACGCTCGCGTCCTGGAGCGACGGCGTGACCTTGTCGAGGATCGCCTGCACCGGCACGTGCAGGAAGTTCAGGAACGTCTCGGGATACACGCCGAGCCAGACGACGAAGACGACCAGCGGCAGCAGCGACACGATCTCACGGGCGTTCAGGTCCTTGAGCTCGAACGTGGGCTTCACGTCGGCGTCGCCACGGTCGTTGAACATCGTGCGCTGGAACATCCAGAGGAGGTAGGCGGCGGCGAGGATCACGCCGAGCGCGCCGAGCGCCGCCAGCCAGCGCGAGTACTCGAAGACGCCGAGCAGGCTGAGGAACTCGCCGACGAAGCCGCTCAGGCCGGGCAGCCCGGCGGAGCCGAAGGCGAAGAAGAGGAAGAACCCGGCCAGGATGGGCAGCGGCTTGGCCAGCGAGCCCATGTCGGCGATCAGGCGTGTGTGCGTGCGCTCGTAGGCGTAGCCGACCATGAGGAACAGGGCGCCGGTGAGGAAGCCGTGGCTGAGCATGACGAGGATCGCGCCCTCCATGCCGGCCGCGTTGCCGACCAGCGCGATGCTGGCGAAGATGCCGGCGGTGACGAAACCCATGTGGCTCACGCTCGAGTACGCGACCAGCTTCTTGAGGTCCTTCTGCATGAGCGCGACGAGCGCGCCGTAGATGATCGCGATCACCGAGAGCCCTACCACCCACGGGATGAACGTCACCGAGGCGTCCGGGAAGAACGGCAGGCAGAAGCGCAGCATGCCGTAGCCGCCCATCTTGAGGAGCACGCCGGCGAGGATGACGGAGCCGGCCGTCGGCGCCTCGACATGGGCATCCGGGAGCCAGGTGTGCAGCGGGAACATCGGCACCTTGATGGCGAACGCCAGGAAGAAGGCGAGGAAGGCCCAGAACTGCAGGTGATACGAGTACACCTGGCGGCTGAGCTCCTGGATGTCGAACGTCAGCGGCCCCGCGCCGTCCTGCACGTAGTACACGACGACGATGATCGCGACGAGCATGAGCAGGCTGCCGACCAGCGTGAACAGGAAGAACTTGATCGCCGCGTAGACCCGGCGCGGGCCGCCCCAGATGCCGATGATGAAGTACATCGGCACCAGCATGGCTTCCCAGTACACGTAGAAGAGGAAGAGGTCGGTGGCGCAGAAGACGCCGACCATCCCCACCTGGAGAAGCAGCAGCGAGATGAAGAAGCCGACCTCACGGTCCTTCACGTAGTTCCAACTGGAGATGATGACGATGCAGCCGAGCAGCGTCGTCAGGAAGACGAGCAGCGCGGCGATGCCGTCGACGCCCATGCCGTAGTGGATGTTCAGCGCCTCGATCCACTTCAGGTCTTCGGCGAACTGCATGCCCGGCAGCGTGGTCCTGAAGGCGAACAGCATCCACACCGAGAGGACGAACGCCGCCAGCGTCACGATGAGGGCGATCGTCTTGTACACGACGGGGCGGCCGCGGCCCACGAGCAGGATCACCAGCACGCCGGCGAGCGGCAGGAAGGTGATGACGGAGAGAATCGGGAAGCCGATCTGGTCGTTCCAGCTCACGTCAACTCACCCAGACCCAGGCGAAGACGATCACGAGAAGCACCATGCCGGCGAACATGTACATGGCGTAGCTCTGGACGCGACCGGTCTGGATGGGCCGCAAGCGGTCGCCGGCCCAGCCCCAGAGGCGGGCCATGCCGTTGACGGCGCCGTCGATGACTTTGACGTCGAAGAAGGTCCAGAGCCAGTCGGCGAACCCGAGCGTGGCGCGGATCGGCACGACGTCGTAGATGTCGTCCATGTACATCTTGTTGAGGCTGGCCTTGTAGGCGACGGGAACGCGCGCGGCGATGCGCCCGGGGATCTCCGTCTGGCGCACGTAGAGGTAGTAGGCGACGTACAGACCCACCAGCACAGTGGCGAGGGAGGCGAGCATGAGCAGCCCGCCCTCGCCGAGCAGGTGGAACGGCTCGCCCTCGACATCGAAGAAGACCGGGTGCAGGAAGTCGTGGATCCAGCCTCCCTCGGGCGGCAGGCCGACGACGAGGCCGAGCAGGGCGGCAGGGATCGCGAGGACGATCAGCGGCACCGTCATGATCGGCGGCGACTCGTGGATATGGGCCTGCACCTCGGCGTCGGAGCGGTTCTCGCCCCAGAAGGTGAGGAACATGAGACGCCCCATGTAGATGGCGGTGAGGAGCACGACGACCATCGCCACCGCCCACACCACGTAGTACCCGTGGATGAACGTCGCGCCGATGATCTCGTCCTTGGCCCAGAAGCCTGCGAAGGGGATCAGTCCGACCATGGAGAGGGCGCCGGCCATCATCGTCCAGAAGGTGATGGGGAGCTTCTTGCGCAGTCCCCCCATCTTGCGCATGTCCTGTTCCCCGCCCATGGCGTGGATCACCGAGCCCGAGCAGAGGAACAGCAGTCCCTTGAAGAAGCCGTGCGCGAACAGGTAGAAGATGCCCGCCACCCAGGCCCCGGCGCCGAGCGCCACGAACATGAAGCCGAGCGACGAGATGGTGGAGTACGCGATCACCTTCTTGATGTCGTTCTGGGTGATCGCGATGTAGGCCGCGAAGATCGCGGTGAAGATGCCGATACCCATGACGACGAGCATCGCCGTCTCGCTGCTGATGAACAGCGGGTACGAGCGCGCGACCATGTAGACGCCGGCGTTGACCATCGTGGCGGCGTGGATGAGCGCGCTGACCGGCGTGGGGCCCTCCATGGCGTCCGGCAGCCACACGTGCAGCGGGAACTGGGCGCTCTTGCCGATCGCGCCGGCGAACAGCAGCAGGCAGATCCAGGTCATGGTGCCGCCGGCGATCGCGCCGGACTCGGCGGCCTCGAAGACGCCGCTGAACTGGAGCGTGCCGGTCGCCGTGAAGATGGTGAACATGGCGAGCATGAAGCCGAAGTCGCCGACCCGGTTGACGATGAAGGCCTTCTTGCCCGCCTGGCTGGCGCTCTTCTTGCGGAACCAGAAGGCGATCAGCAGGTACGAGCACAGGCCCACGCCCTCCCAGCCGAGGAAGAGCAGGAGGTAGTTGTCGGCGAGGATGAGCACGAACATCGCGAACATGAACAGGTTGAGGTAGGCGAAGAAGCGGTAGTAGCCCTCGTCGCCGTGCATGTAGCCGATCGAGTAGTAGTGCACGACCATGCCGATGATGCCGACCACGAGGAGCATGACGCCGGTCAGGGTGTCGACCTGGAAACCCCACTCGACGGTGAAGCGACCGGCCGCGACCCAGGTGAAGGCGTCCCAGACGAAGGTCTCGTGCTGATGCGTGAACGCCCAGATGAAGGCGTAGATGCTGAGCGCCGCCGAGACGGTGACGAGCGCGACCGCAAGGATGTGGGCCCTGGCGCCCCAGCGCTTGCCGAGCACGAGCGTCACGATGAAGCCGAGCAGCGGCAGCAGCGGGATGAGCGCCACGGCGATCTTCATGTACTGAGTCCCCTCCACCGGTGCTTCCTCGCTACCCCTTGAGCTCGTCGTAGGTGTCGGTCTGTACGGTGCGCCGGTTGCGGTAGTTGGCGATGACTATCGCCAGGCCCACCGTGACCTCGGAGGCGGCCAGCACGATCATGAACAGTGCGAAGAGCGTGCCGGCGCCACGCGCGCCGCCCCTGAAGTTGGCGGTCGCGACCAGCGCGATGTTCACCGCGCTGAGCATGATCTCGAGGCTCATGACGACGACGATCACGTTCCGCCGGGCGAGCACGCCGAAGGCGCCGATGCAGAAGAGCAGGATCGAGAGCAACAGCCACCACTGGAGTGGATCCATCAGCGCTCCTCCTCTCGATGCGCGAGGACGATGGCGCCGATCATGGCCGCCACCAGCACCAGCGAGACCAACTCGAACGGCAGCACGTACCGGTCGAAGATGAGACGCGACAGCGTCTTGATGCCCGGGGTGAGCGACTTCTCGCCCACTGCCCCGATGTCCGCCGACAGGGCGACCACGGCGAGGACCGCGGCGCCGACGAGGGCGACGACGGCCGCGCCCAGCGTCTGGCGGTTGAAGAAGAGCTCGAAGCCGCCGGTCTGGACCTCGGTGAGCATGATCGCGAAGATCACGACGATCGAGATGGCGCCGACGTAGATCACGATCTGCAGGACGGCGACCAGCGGCGCGTTGAGCAGCGCGAAGGCGAACGCCACGCCGAGGAAGCAGAAGATCATCGACACGGCCGAGTACATGATCTTCTTGAACAGCACGACGCCGAGGCCGCAGACGAGCACCCACGCGGCGACGATGACGAAGAACCAGGGATGGAAGTCGCCGCCGGGCATCAGCCGGCCTCCTCCGGGTCGCCCAGGTCGATCGGGTCGTCCTTGATCGGATCCCACACCCAGCCGGCGCCCAGCACCGCGTCGCGCACGTGCGGCACGAGGTCGGGGAGCGTCTCGCGCAGCGGGTCGGCGGGGCGCGGCTCACGCACGTAGAGCGACTCCCTCGCCATGGTCGTGCGATTGTAGCCGGCAAGCTCGTAGTAGTCGGTCTGCTCGAGCGCGTCGTAGGGGCAGACCTCGACGCACTCCCCGCAGAAGATGCAGCGGCTCTCGTCCAGGTCGTAGCTGGCGAGCAGGCGCGGGTTGGTCTCGATGGACCCGGTCGGGCAGGTCTCCGCGCACTTGCCGCAACTCACGCAGCCGACCAGCTGCAGCGGCAGATTGTCGGCCGTGCTGACGATGGAGTCGAACCCGCGGCCCATGTTGTCGTAGCAGCTCGAGCCCACCTCCATGCGGCAGACGCGCACGCAGCGCCCGCAATTGATGCAGCGGTTGGGCTCGCGCATGATGAAGTCGTGGCGGAAGTCGGCCGGGTAGTCGTGGGCTTCGCCGCCGTGGAAGCGGTTCTTGAACACCTCGTACTCGATGCTGTACCGCTGGAGGTCGCACTTGCCGTTCGCCGGGCAGTAGCAATCGAGGCAGAGCTCGGCGCCGCGGACGGCCTCTTCTTCGCTGAAGCCGAGCTCGATCTGCTTGAAGTTGGTCCTGCGCTCGTCGGGGGGGAGCTTGGGCATCTCGGCGGGCGGGCTCGGGTGCTTCACGTCGGTGGTCATGTCGATGAACACGGGTGGGATCTCGGCCATTCGCGCGATGCGCGGGTCGAGATCCGTCTTGTTCGTCAGCGCGTTGAAGAACGGCGTGGCCTTGAGCTCCGCGAGCGACTGCCCCACGTCGCGCATGTCGGCGCCGCGCAGGAAGGCGTCGATGCTCCAGGCGGCCTTCTTGCCCTGCGCCACGGCCTGGATCACCGTCTGCGCGCCGAGCACGGCGTCACCGCCGGCGAAGACGCGCGGATCATCCGTCTGGAAGGTCCAGTCGTCGACCTCGATCGTACGCCACTTGGTGCGTTTGACGCCCTGTTCCTCGCTGGTGCCGTCGAGCTTGGGGTACTGGCCGATGGCGGCGATGACCTGGTCGCACTCGACGACGAACTCCGAGCCCTCGACCGGCACGGGGCGGCGGCGCCCGGAGGCGTCGGGCTCGCCCAGCTCCATGCGCTGCATCTCGATGCCGGTGACCTTGTTCGCGCCGTCGGTGAGCACGCGGAGCGGCGCGCAGAGAAGCTCGAGCTTGACGCCCTCCTCCTCGGCCTCGTCGACCTCGGTGTGGTGCGCCGGCATCTCCTTGCGCGAGCGGCGGTAGAGGCAGGTGACCTCGGCGGCGCCTTTGCGCAAGCCGGTGCGGCAGGCGTCCATGGCCGTGAAGCCGCCACCGATGACGGTGACCTTCTTGCCCACGTGCACCTCGCCGGTGCGCTCGAGCTCGCCGAGGAAGTCGACGGCGGTGACGACTCCGTCGGCGTCTTCACCGGGGATGCGCATGTCGTTGCTGTTGAAGGCGCCGAGGCCGAGGAAGACGGCGTCGTACTCGCCCAGCAGATCCTCAAGCTGGTAGTCAACGCCGAGACGGCTGTCGACTTGGATCTCGACACCCATGCGCCAGAGCACGTTGATCTCCTTGTCGAGGAGGTCGCGCGGCAGGCGGTAGCTGGGGATGCCGTAGCGGAGCATACCGCCCGGCTTGGGCAGGGCCTCGAAGATCTTGACCGAGTGCCCCTCGAGCCGGGCATAGAACGCGCATGCCAGGCCGGCGGGCCCGCCACCCACGACGGCGATCCTTCTACCGGTGTCGGCCTTCGGCTCGACCGGCAGCAGCAGCTCGCCGGTCTGCTCCTCGTCGATGGTCTGGTCGGCCATGAAGCGGTGGAGCTGGCAGATGGTGATGGGGTGCTCCACGAGCTGGCGACGGCACGGTCCCTCACAGGGCCGCGGGCAGACGCGCCCCAAGATGGCCGGGAAGGGCAGATCCTCGCGCAGCTTGCGCACGCCGTTCTTGTAGTCCTTGTGAGCGATGTAGTCGAGGAACTGCGGGATCTTGATGTGCGTCGGGCAGGCGTCGCGGCACGGCGGCGTGCAGAACGAGTTGTGGTCGCTGAGCAGCAGCTCGAGATACAGGTGCCGCATGGCGCGCACCTTGTCGGTGTTGGTGCGCACGACCATGCCGTCGCTGACCGCCGAGGAGCAGCTCGGGACGACCTTGCGGGCGCCCTCGACCTCGACGATGCACATGCGGCAGGCGGCGGTGGCCGGGAGCCGCGGCTCGTAGCAGAGAGTCGGGATGTGGATGCCGATGCGCTGCGCAGCCTCGAGGATCGTGTCGCCGCGCTCGCAGGTGACTTCCTGTCCGTCGATGGTCAGGGTGATCTGGCCGGGGCGCGGCTTCGTCTGGGGTACGTTCTCCGCCGTGGTCGCCATGGTCAGCTCTCAGCCCCTTCGGAGGTGCCGGCCACGGCCTGCTCGATGCCCGAGCGCACCTTGACCGCGTCGAACTTGCAGACCTGGCGGCACGTGTCGCACTTGATGCAGTTCGCGACGTCGATCACGTGCAGCTGCTTCTTCTCGCCGGTGATGCACGAGGTCGGGCACTTCTTGGCGCAGAGGGTGCAGCCGGTGCACGCGTCCGGATCGATGTAGTACGTGATCAGCGACTTGCACGTCCCGGCCGGACAGCGCTTCTCGCGGATGTGGGCCTCGTATTCGCTGCGGAAGTACTTGATGGTCGTCAGCACGGGGTTCGGAGCGGTGCCGCCGAGGGCGCAGAGCGAGCCCTCGATGATGTAGGCGCCGAGCTCCTCAAGCAACTCGATGTCGCCCTCGCGGCCGTCGCCGGCGATGATGCGGTCGAGGACCTCGAGCATGCGCTTGGTGCCGAGGCGGCAGGGGATGCACTTGCCGCACGATTCCTTCTGCGTGAAGTCGAGGAAGAAGCGCGCGAGGTCGACCATGCACGTTTCTTCGTCGACGACGACCATGCCGCCGGAACCCACGATGGCGCCGGTCGCGGCGAGGCTCTCGTAGTCGACCGGGGTGTCGAGCAGGCTCGCCGGCACGCAGCCCCCGGACGGACCGCCGAGCTGCACGGCCTTGAACTTCTTGCCGCCCTTGATGCCGCCGCCGACGTCGAAGATCACGTGGCGCAGCGTGCTGCCCATCGGCACCTCGGCGAGGCCGCCGTTGACGAGCTTGCCGGCCAGGCTGAAGGCCTTGGTGCCGCGGCTGACGTCGATGCCCAGGTCCGAGTAGGCCGCGGCGGGGTGGGTGACGATCCAGGCGATGTTGGCGAGCGTCTCGACGTTGTTGATGTTGGTCGGCTTGCCCCAGAGGCCGCTGACTGCGGGGTAGGGCGGCCGTGAGCGCGGCATGCCGCGCTTGCCCTCGATGCTGGCGATCAGGGCGGTCTCCTCGCCGCAGACGAACGCGCCGGCGCCGAGCTTGAGGTGGAGGCTGAACTCCCAGCCGGTGCCGAAGACGTCCTTGCCGAGGAAGCCGCGCGCCTCGGCGTCGGCTATCGCCATGGTGAGGCGCTTGACCGCGAGCGGGTACTCGGCACGTACGTACACGTAGCCCTCGCTCGCGCCGATCGCGTAGCTGGCGATGAGCATGCCCTCGATGACGGCGTGCGGATCGCCCTCGAGGATCGAGCGATCCATGAACGCGCCGGGGTCGCCCTCGTCGGCGTTGCAGATGAGGTACTTGATCTCACTCTTCGACTGCGCCGCGAACTTCCACTTGACGCCGGTCGGGAACCCCGCGCCGCCGCGACCGCGGATGCCCGAGTCGGTGACGTGCTCGATGATCCACTCGGGCGTCTTCTCGGTGAGCGCCATGCGCGCAGCCTCGTAACCGCCGCGCTCGAGGTAGGCGTCGATGCTCTCGGGGTCGATGACGCCGACGTCGCGGAGCGCGATGCGCGTCTGCGCTTTGTAGAAGCCGATATCGTGCCAGTCGCGGATGCGTTCGCCGGTCTGGGCGTCCTTGTAGAGGAACCGCTCGACCGGCACGCCCCCCTTGAGGTGCTCCTCGACGACCTTGCCGACGTCCTTCGGCCGCAGATGGCCGTAGAGCGTGTCGTCGCCGAGCACCACGACCGGACTCATCGAGCAGAGCCCATGGCACCCGATGATGCTCACCTCGACCTTGTCTCCCAGCCCGGCGGCCGCGACCTCCTCGACGAACGCGTCGTAGACCGCGAGGGAGCCGGCGAACACGCAGGCCGTACCCGCGCACACCTTGACGGTGAACCTGCCGTCCGGTCCTTCGGCGACGCTGACGTTACGCACGTCGGTCGCGGCGCGTGGTGTCGGGGTCTCGTCAGCCATGCCGCCTCCGCTCACCCCCTCTCACCGCCGACCTCTTGCATGAGGTCGCGGATGATCTTGCGCGTCTTGTCGGGGGTGAGAGCGCCGTAGGTCGCGTCGCCGATGCGCATCACGGGAGCCTGCGAGCAGGCGCCCATGCAGGCCACCGACGACAGCGTGAACTTCATGTCCGTCGTGGTCTTGCCCTCGGCGACGCCGAGCTCCTCCTCGAGGGCCTCGGTGATCTGCACCGCACCCGCCACGTGGCAGGCGGTGCCGTGGCACACGTCGATGATGTGCTCGCCGACGGGGGAGAGCCGGAACTGGTTGTAGAAGCTCGAGACGCCGTAGATCTGGCTGAGCGAGACGCCCGTCTGCAGACCGATCTCCTGCAGCACCAGGCGCGGCAGATAGCCGTAGACCTCCTGCGCGTTCTGCAGTATGGCGATGAGACCGGTGCCGTGCTCGTAGTAGTCGTCGAGCACCGGCTGCAGTTCCTTGAGGTCGACGCCCGTCTGCGCTGCGAGACGCGCCTCCGCGACGCGCGCCGCGTTGGGCACGGGGAGCCGGTACTTGCTCTCGTAGTTGACGCGGATGACCTGCACCGGGCAGTTGCTCTCGCAGAGCGTGCAGGCGCGGCAACGCGGCTCGCCGCTCGCCGGGTCGATGACGACGCGAAACAGGCCGCGGCTACGCTCCGGCAGGCGATCGCGCTGCTCGGGATACTGCACCGTGATCTTCTTCATCGGCAGATGTTTGAGCGTCGTGCGCATGGCTTTGAACATGCCGAGCATCAGGCGCTCACCACCGGCCGGCGCTCACGCTGCTTGCGCAGGCGGTACTTGAGGATCGGGTCGAAGAGGCCGACGAAGGCGAGGAGCGCGACCCAGCTGAAGACCGCGAGCCCCCACTTCCAGCTCGGCACCCAGAGCATCACCGCCGCCGTGGCGAGGATGTTCGCAAGGCCGAGCGGGATGAGGATCTTCCAGGCGAAGCCCATGAGCTGGTCGACCTGCAGACGCGGCAGCGACAGGCGGATCCAGACCAGGGCGAAGACGAGCACGTAGGTCTTGAGGATGAACCAGGCGAGGCCTATCCACGACACGCCCAAGAACACCACGGCGCTGTCGTACGGACCCTGCCAGCCGCCGAAGAACAGCGTCACGGCGACCATCGACATGATGGTCATGCCGGCGTATTCGTTGAGGAAGAACATGCCGAAGCGCATGCCCGAGTACTCGGTGCCGTAGCCGGACACGAGCTCCGATTCGGACTCGGGCAGATCGAAGGGGCCGCGATTGAGCTCCGCGATCGAGGCGATGTAGAAGATCAGGAAGGTGAAGGGCGCGTAGAACGCGATCCACTGGAAGCCGGCCTGCGCCTCGACAACGGCGGAGACGCTGAACGAACCGACGACCATGACGACGACGATCAGGCCGAGGATCATGGGGATCTCGTAGCTGATCATCTGGGCGGCGGCGCGCAGCGCGCCGACCAGGGAGTACTTGTTGCGCGACGACCAGCCGCCCAGCAGGATCGCCAACGTCGTGAAGCTGGTGATCGCGACGATGAAGATGACGCCGACGTTGAGGTCGGTCGCAGTGATGCCGGCCGTGTACGGGAGCACCAACTGCACGGCCACCGCCCCGATCATCACCATGACCGGGGCGAGCGTGAACAGGAACGGGTCGGCGAGCAGCGGGCGAAAGTCCTCCTTCCCCATCATCTTGAAGGCGTCGGCGACGCTCTGCAGCACGCCGTGCGGGCCCGTGCGGTTGGGCCCGTGGCGGTCCTGCATGAAGGCGAGGACGCGGCGCTCGAAGACGATGTTCACCAGCGCCGCGACGAACACCACCGTGTAGGCGATGACGACGAAGGCGAGGGCGCGAAGGATGGCGAGCAGGACGTCCATCTAGCGGTCGATGCCTCCGAGGACGAGGTCGATGCTGCCCGAGATGGCCACCGCGTCGGCGATCTTGTTGCCGCTGAGGAGCTTGGGGAAGATCTGCAGGTTGCAGAAGCACGGGTCGCGGTACTTGAGCCGGTACGGATACCTCGAGCCGTCGCTCTCGATGTAGGTGCCGTACTCGCCACGTGGATTCTCCTGACCGACGTAGCAGGAGCCGGGCGGCGGCGTGATGACGTAGGGAGCGCGCAGCGAGCCGGTCTGCACCGGCCCCTTGGGCAGCATGTCCAGGCACTGCTCGACGATCCTGATGCTCTCGCGCATCTCGTTCATACGGACTTTGTAGCGGTCGAAGATGTCCCCGTGGTCGAGCGTGCAGACCTCGAAATCGAGCTCCGGGTACACCGAGTACGGCCGCGTGCGGCGCAGGTCGTGGGCGACCGCCGAGGCGCGTGCGCACGGTCCGGTGATGCCGTAGTCGACGACGTCCTGCTGGGTGATGACGCCCTTGCCCTGGGTGCGCTGCAGGAAGATCGCGTTGTCGTCGACCAGCGACTCGTACTCGTCGATGAGCTTCGGCAGCTTCTTCATGAACGCGCGACACCTTGAGGTCCAGCCGTCCGGCAGGTCGTAGCGCACGCCGCCGAAGCGGAAGTAGTTGAACATCATGCGCGCGCCCGTAAGCTCCTCGAGGAGGTCGAGGATGTACTCACGGTCGCGGAACATGTAGAAGATCATGGCCGTGCCCAGCGGCGAGAGGTCGGCGGTGAAGGTGCCGACGGCGACCTGGTGGCTGGCGATGCGCATGAGCTCGCCGGTGATGACGCGGATGAACTCCGCCCGCCGCGTCGGCTGGATGCCGGCGAGCTTCTCGACGGTCATGACGTAGGCCCACTCGCAGTTGATGCTGGCCAGGTACTCGGTGCGATCGACTATGGGGATGTATTGGTAGTAGGTGCGGCGCTCGGCGAGCTTCTCTTTGCACCGGTGCAGGTAGCCGACGACCGGGATGACGTCTTTGACCAACTCGCCGTCAAGCGTGACCACGAGGCGCAGCACGCCGTGCGTGCTGGGATGCTGCGGCCCCATGTTGACGACCAACTCGTTGAAGGCGAGGCCGTCGGCGTCCGAGCCCTCGCCGCGCGCCGTCGCTTCGTCGATGCGGCGCAGCGCGAGCTTGACGGCCTCGTCCGGCTCGGGTGTCTCGAACTCGTCAAACATGCGGGTGGTTCTCGGCGAGGTCGACGTAGTCTTTGCGCAGCGGGTGCCCGATGAAGTCGTCCTTGAGCAGGATGCGGCGCAGGTCGGGATGGCCGGTGTAGACGATGCCGACCATGTCGAAGGACTCGCGCTCGTGCCAATCGGCGGCGGGCCATACAGCGCTGACGGTCTCGACCTCGGGCGTGGCGCAAGGCACCTCGACGTGAAGCTCGAGATAGGTGTTGGTCTTCCAGCTGTACACGTGGTACACGCTCTCGAAGTACTTCACGTGGTCGACGCCGGCGATCCAGTTGAGGGTCTCGTACCCGACATCCGGATGCTCTTTGAGACTCCTCGCGACGCCTGCCAGATTCTCGCGGGCGCAGCGCGCGACCACGGTGACCGGCTCCTGCACGCGCACGTCAAAGAACTCGGCGGCGAAGCGCTCGGCAAGCAGCGCCGCGATCTCGTCCATGCCCATCGGGTGAGTGCCGATCTCGAGACCCATGCGCTCAGGCCTCCCCATCCGGTGCGGCGGCCTCGGCGATGGCCGGCTTCTCGGCGACGAACTTGTGCTGCTGGATCTTGACCTGGAGCTCCAGCAGCCCCTGGAACAGCGCCTCGGGACGCGGCGGGCACCCGGGGATGTACACGTCGACCGGGACGATCTTGTCGACCCCGTTCACGACGTTGTAGCCGTCGTAGAAGGGGCCGCCGCTGGTCGCGCAGGCGCCCATGCTGATGACCCACTTGGGCTCCGCCATCTGGTCGTACAGGCGCTTGAGGACCGGCGCCATCTTCTCGTTGACGGTACCGGCGACGATCATGAGGTCGCACTGGCGCGGTGTCGGCCGGAAGACCTCCATGCCGTAGCGCGCCACGTCGAAGCGGGCGAACCCGGAGCTCAGCATCTCGATGGCGCAGCAGGCGAGGCCGTACGTGAACGGGAACACCGAGTGCGAGCGCGCCCAGCTGAAGATGAAGTCGGCCGTCGTAGTGATGACGTTGGGCTCGCTGAAGTGCTCGAGCTTGGGATACCGGACGGCCTTGACGCGCTCCGGCAGATAGTCGCCTACGCCCACTCGAGAGCCCCCTTGCGCCAGGCGTACAGAAGCCCGAGGGCCAGCACGGCGATGAACAGGAGCATCTCGATGAACCCGGCCGGGCCCAGCGAGCGGAAGACGAGCGCCCAGGGGAACAGGAACGCGGCTTCCACATCGAACACCAGGAACAGGAGCCCGTACACGAAGTAGCGCACCGCGAACGGCTGCCAGGGATTGCCGACCGGAGGGATGCCGCACTCGTAGGGCTGCAGCTTCTCGGGCGTGAGGTGACTCGGGTTGATGAGCTTGGAAAAGAGCAGGATGAGAACGACCAGCGCACCGCCGGCGGCGATGAACAGCCATACGTACAACCAGTTGGTGAGATATGTGCTTGTCATCTGAAGGTGGATGGCCCGAGCCCCTGCCACCAGAGACCGAGCGGACCGTCGGCGTACTCTACCAAAGCAGCTTCTCGCGACGCAACTGACGGGGAAACCGGAGGGGGTATGTGCGGCAAGCCCCCTTTTGCAGGGGAATCACGCCAGCGGGCGACGCATTGGCCACATCTGGACGACGACTTTGGACGCTCGCCGTGCGCCGCGTTGACCTGCGGCCCCGCGGCTCGTACGATGGAGTGGCACGATACCCCCTAACGAGGTGCCCCTCCTGTGAACGTCGGACCCATCGAGATAGTCGTCGTCCTCGTCTTGGCGTTGCTCGTCTTCGGACCCAAGCAACTGCCGCAGATGGGCCGGTCGCTCGGCAAGGGCATCCGCGAGTTCCGCAATGCCGCCGCCACGGCGCGCACGGAACTCGGCCTCGACGACGTCGCTTCCGAGATCAGCTCCGTCAAGTCCACCGTCAGCGACCTCAAGTCGACCGTCGACCTGAAGTCGGCCATCGAGGCGCCCGCGCCGGGTGCGCCGGGTGCCGCCGCGAGCGGCGGCGAGACGGTGGAGGCCGCGGCGGTCGCGGGCGCCGTCGCGGGAGCTGCCGCCACCGACGAAAGCGCTGCCGCGACGGCCGGAGCCCCCGGATCTCCCGGCGCTCCGGAAGCCGCAGACTCGCCGGGCGCACCGCAAGCCGGAGACTCGCCGGGCGCTCCCGCCGAGCCCGCCGGCCCGGCGGGCCTCGCCGAGACGCCCGCGCCCTCGGATTCTCCTGACGCCGGCGAGCCGGACTCCGCCGACGACCTCGCCCCGGGTTCCTGAGCAGCGATGCCCATCTCCCCCGACGATCGCCTTCCGCTGCTCGAGCACCTCGACGAGTTGCGCAAGCGGCTCTTCCGCTCCATCCTCGCAGTCACCGCAGGCGTGCTCGTCGCGGCGGTCTTCAACAGCTTCGTGTTCGATGCGCTCTTGTGGCCCCTCCGCCAAGTGAAAGGCCTGCCGGAAGAGGCGTACCAGATCACCACGTTCAGTCCCGCCGAGCCGTTCATGGTCAGCCTCAAGGTCTGGGTCGCCGGCGGGCTGATCATGGCCTCACCGATCCTCATCTGGCAGATGTGGGCATTCCTGGCGCCGGCGTTCACGCCGACGGAGAAGCGCTACTTCTACCCCGTGGTCTTCGCCTCGACGGGGTTGTTCCTCGGCGGCATCGCGCTCGCGTATTTCCTCGTGTTGCCGCGAGGCCTCGGTTTTCTGCTCAACTTCAGCTCCGGCTTCTTCAACGTCCAGAACCGGGCCAGCGACTACTTCACCTTCATGGCGCTCTTCATCCTCGCCTTCGGCGTGGTGTTCGAGCTGCCCGTGGTGCTGGTGTTACTCGCCAAGGTCGGGGTGATCGACGACCGCTTCCTGCGCAAGTACCGGCGCTACGCCATCCTCGTCCTCGCGGTCATGGCGGCCTTCATCACGCCGTCGCAGGACGCCTTCTCCATGCTGGCCATGTTCGTACCGCTGTACGTCCTGTACGAGGCGTCGATCGTCCTGGCCCGCCTGGTGCAGCCGAAGAAGGAGAAGGCCGCGAGCGCTGAGGATGAGAAGGAAGGTCGCGACGACGAAGGGGCAAGCCGCGCGCCGGCGTGAATCTCGACGTGAACCCGCGGGAACGCCGGCGCGTCCCTCGTCGAGTACAATGGTAGGCCATGGCTGAGTACACCCGATACCGCACAGACCCCGACGACGTCCCGCGCCGGGGCCGGCAGCGGCGACGCAAGAAGGCCGCCGCCGGACGCCGCAAGTGGCTCTGGGTCAAGCTCTTCCTGGTCGCGCTGCTCCTCCTGATCATCGCCGGGATGTCCGTCGCCGCAGGCGCGATCTTCGCGCTCTCGCGCGACCTCCCGTCGCTCGAGGAGTTGCGCAAGCAGCCCAACGCCGTCAACACGGTGATCTACGACCGCCGCGGCGAGGTGATCGCCGAGCTCCACGGCGCCGAGAACCGCGTCCTCGTGCCGAGCAGCAAGATCCCCGACGTGATGAAGCAGGCGACTGTAGCGGTGGAGGATGCGCGCTTCTACCAGCACCACGGCGTCGACTACCAGGGCGTGGCCCGCGCCATGGTCGAGAACCTGCGCGCCGGGGGCGTCGTGCAGGGCGGGTCCACGATCACGGCGCAGTACGTCAAGAACGCCTACGTCGGCAGCGAGCGCACCTACACACGCAAGCTCCGCGAGGCCGTCCTCGCCTGGCAGCTCGAGGACCGCTGGTCGAAGGACCGGATCCTCACGGAGTACCTCAACACCGTGTACTACGGCGCCGGCGCGTACGGCGTCGAGGCGGCGGCGCGCACCTACTTCCACAAGCACGCCTCCGGGCTGCGCCTCAAAGAGGCGGCGCTCCTGGCGGCGCTGCCCAAGTTCCCCACGCAGTACTCGCCGACCGCCGACCCCAAGCTCGCCCGCGAGCAGCGCAACAAGGTGCTCCAGCTCATGGCCGACCAGGGGTACATCACCCAGGAGCGGGCGACGACGATGGCGCAGACCAAGCTCAGCGTCTACAAACGGCCCCCCAACAACAACAACAACATGGCCGACTACTTCGTCGACTATGTCACCCGCGTGCTCACCAAGAGATACGGCTCGCGCCAGGTGTTCGAGGGCGGCCTGCGCGTGCACACGAGCATCGACATGGACTGGCAGCGCGACGCCATCGACATCCTCAGGGGCACGACGGAGCCTCTGGACTTCGGCTTCAAGCCGTCGGCCGCCCTGGTCGCCATCGACCCGAGAACCGGCTACATCCGCACAATGGTCGGGGGTCTAGACTACAAGACGCAGAAGTTCAACCTCGCCTGGCAGGCGCGGCGCCAGCCGGGGTCCGCGATGAAGCCCTTCGTGCTCACGGCGGCGGTGGAGAAGGGCATGGACCCGGACACCACCTACTACTCGTCCAAGAGCCCCATCATCATCCCGATGGGCGCCTACGCCGAGCCCTGGGTGGTCAACGGCGACGGCCCGGGCGGCCCCGAGAGCGTGTCCGCCGCCACGACCATCTCCGACAACGTCGTCTTCGCCCAGCTCAGCGTCGATGTAGGTCCTGATACGACCGTCGACGTGGCGCACCGCATGGGCGTCACAAGCCCGCTCGAGGCGGTGCCGTCGATCACCCTCGGCACCTCCGGCGTGACGCCGCTCGAGATGGCCGACGCCTACGCGACCCTCGCCGCCGGCGGCATCCGTCACCGGCCGCAGGCGATCGTCAAGGTCGTGCTTCCCGGCGGACGCGTCGACTGGAAGCCCAAGACCACGGGCAAGCGCGCCATCCCCGCCGGCGTGGCCAGCGTCGTGACGGAGTGCCTCGAGCGCGTGGCTTCCGGCGGCACCGGCTCGGCGACCGGCTCGTACTTCCCGTACCCGCGCGCCGGCAAGACCGGCACCACCGAGAACGGATGGGACGTCTGGTACTGCGGATACACACCGAACCTCTCCGCGGCCGTGTGGATGGGCGACGCCGAGAAGAACTCGCCGATGGACGGCGCCTTCGGAGGCACGTACTGCGCGCCGATGTGGGCGAAGTACTTCGCGAAAGCACTCGAGAAGCAGCCCCACCCGAGCTTCAAGGACTACCCGTGGACCTTCAGCAAGTGGGAAGGCGAGATGCAGGAGCGGTCGCCGTCGGCGTCGCCGTCCACCGACGAGAGCGGTTCCCCGTCGCCCGGCCCGACGAAGACGATCAAGCCCACGGTCACCCCGACGCCGACGCCGACGACTCCCAAGCCGACGCCGACGACTCCCAAGCCGACGCCGACGACTCCCAAGCCGACGCCGACGACCACGCCGACGGAGGCGTCGGTGAACATGGGAGGCACGACGCTCGCGGGGGCCTTGGTCGCGAGGCCGCCGGCCCTGGCGTCCGCCGGCCTCGGCAGCCCGCTCCCCGGGTGGTTCGCGCGTCTGCACTGGTTCTGACGACCGCCGGGGAGCGTCACGGCCGGCCTGCCGGTCAGCCCCGCGTCACCAGGTCTCGTACCGCTCTGACCCCTTGCGGTACTCCTTGACCTGATCGCCGAGCCCATCGGCGATGGTCATGATCCGGCACGACATCTCCAACACGCTGGTGAGCTGGTAGGCCTCCTCGAGCAGGTGCCCGATGGCGAAGGGGCCGTGGCCCCGGAGCATCACGATGTCGTACTCCTTGAGCCCGTGCCGCAGCAGTTCCGCGACTTCCTTCGACCCGGCGGTGAGCTCGGTGTGTACGATCGGCACCTTGTGCAGGAGGTACGAGCCCTCACTGTCGACGGGCACGATCTCGTCGCAGACGAGCGAGCGAGCGATCGTGTAGGGCGGGTGCGCGTGCACGATCGCCTGCGCGGCGGTGCCCTGGTAGATGGCGCGGTGCACGTTGATCTCGGTGCTGGCGAGCATCACGTTGGCGTCGTTCTCGTCGAGCCCGGTCTCGATGATGTCCCGCTCCTCCAAACGCGCGAGCATCGAGCCACGCCGGGTGATGAGGATGCGATCGCCCATGCGCACACTCATGTTTCCGCCGTGCGAGCTGACGACGCCGGCGACGAAGAGGTCGCGGCCGACGCTGCGGAACTGCTCGAGGACGGCCGAACTCACGGGGCGGCCTCGCCCGCGGCCGGGCCGGGTGGCGCAGCCGCGCCGGCTCCGCCGGCGGCCGCCGCCAGGCCCGTCAGCTCGAGCTGCTCGAGCTTGGCCGGCAAAGGCCGTCCGCCGCCGTCCCAGCCACGCGAGATGTAGTACTCGTCGAGCATGGGGGGCAAGTCTACCACCTGGCCTTCGGAGGGCCCGGCCGGCACAGGCTCGTACAGGAGCCGGGGCGGGAGCGTGTCGTCGGCGCGCGTGAACCCGGCGGCAAGGTTGAACAGACGCTCGGCGTTCCAGATGCGCTCGCCGAGCAGCAGCAACTCCTGCGGCTCGACGGGCTCGCCCCAGACGGCACTGAGCTGGCGCGCGTAGTAGTCCTCCTTCATCGCGAAGGCGGTGAACTTGCAGACGCTGAGCGAGTCGAGCACGGCGTTGAGGTTCTGCATGTTGATCAGCAGCCCGGCCTTGCCGAGGGTCGCGAAGCGGTCGACCATCTTAGGCACGCCGAGGATCTCCGGGCCGAGCATGTTGGCGCGCAGGTGGCAGCCCCCGCGGTTGCTGGTCGCGTAGGCGAGGCCCTGTGCCTTCATGCCGCGGGGATCGTACGCCGGCACCTCGAGAGCCTTCACGCTCATCGACAGATCCGGACGGCCGTGGAGCGCGGCGAAGCGCGCCGAGCCGAGCCCGAGCTCGGCGCCAAGGCCCTCCCCCGTCGCCGTGGCCTCGGCCAACTCGATGATCGCGCGCGCGTCGCCGAACCGCGGGCCGCCGGACAGCAGACCCTCTTCGGTGAGGTCCATGGCGCAGGCGATGGTGACGCCCATGGTGATGGTGTCCATGCCGGCGCGGTTGCAGGCGTAGTTCGCCTGCACGATCGCCGTCAGGTCGGCGACGCCGCACTCCGCCCCCAGAGCCCAGATGGACTCGTACTCGGGGCCCTCGCCACTCTCCCCGCCGGCGCTGGTGCGCCGGGCGCACCCGATGATGCAGCCGCGGCAGGCAGAGCGGCGGTTGACGTGGTCCTTCTTGAGCATCTCGCCGGAGATGGCGGCGGCGCCCTCGAACTGGCTCTCGCGGTGGTTCCGGGTCGGCATCGCGCCGGCCTGGTTCAGCACGTTGACGAGCACCGAGGTGCCGAACTCGGGGAGCGCCGTCGAGGTGATGGGGTTGGCCTTGAGCAGCTTCTCGGCCTCGTACACGATGAACTCGAGCCGCTCGGGGTCGGCGACGGCGGGCCGGTGGTCGCCGTGCCCGCTGATGACGAGAGCCTTGAGACGCTTGGACCCCATCACGGTGCCCAGACCTCCGCGACCGATGGAGCGGCCGCGGTTGTTCACGATGCTGCCGAAGAGGACGCCGCGCTCCCCGGCGGGGCCGATGACCCCGGCCTCGGACTTCGGGTGCAGCTCCCGGAGACGCGAGAGCGTCGCCGGCACGTCCGTGCCCCAGAGCGCGCCGGCCGGGTGGATCGCGGCATCGCCGGCGCAGGGCAGCAGCTCGCCGCCCGCGGCGCCGGGCAGGCCTACGGTGACGTAGCCGGGTTCGTCCAGCGCCCCGGTGAGGATGAGGTAGTCCCAGCCCAGGCGCCGGAGGGCGTTGCCGAAGTTGCCACCCGAGTTGCCGTCGAAGACGGTGCCGGTGAGCGGCGAACGGCTGGTCACGCTGTAGCGGCCGCTGGCCGGCGCTCCGGTACCGGTGAGCGGTCCCGGAGCGAAGATGAGCTGGTTCTCCGGAGAGAGCGGCAGAACCTCGTACAGTTTCTCTCGCAGAGCCAGATACGCGCCCAGGCCGCGGCCGCCGAGGAAACTCCACGCCACGTCGGCCGACACTTCTTCTTCGACGCAGGTTCGCCGCGAGAGGTCGAGGCGCAGACCGCGGAGTGGAAGCAGGGCTGAACGGGGCGGAGTCACTCCCCGATTATAGACGGCGGCGTCCGCATCCGCTCCACGGCCCGCCACGCGTCGATGCCGAGGCCGTCCTGATCGAGCGTCGCCCCGTAACGGAACCGCGTGCCCTCCCGTACCATGCGCGCCTTCTCGACGACACGCCGGGACGCGGCCTTCTCGGGATACACGACGGCGACCAGGCGCTGGAGCCTCAGCCCGTCGAACCCCCAAGCAAGCACGGCGCGGACGGCCTCGGTCGCGTACCCGCGACCCCACACGGCCCGCGCGAGGGTGTACGTCACCTCGACCTCGGGGCCGGACTCGAGAAGCTGCAGACCGGACTCGCCGACGAGTCGACCGGAGGTCTGCTCCACCACGGCCAGCGGCCCGAACCCGTGCCGCTCCCAGTGCTTGCGCATGCGCGCCTGAGAGGCCCGGAGCCGGTGAAGATCGAGCGGCCGCCGCGCCGCTCCGACGTAGCGCATGACCTCGCGGTCGCCGAACACCGAGGGCGGCGCCTCGACGTCTCCGTCCACGAAGGGGCGGATCTCGAGTCGTGACGTGTGGAGAGGAAGAGGCACGCGCCACGCAGAGAGCAAAGGGCTCGGCGCAAAGAACGCCGCCGAGCCTCGGCATGCCGGAGGCGAAGGGCGCGACCCCGGGCAGCCGGCCGCCGATCTCCCTCCGCGTTCCCGGCGTGGTCCTAGAGCGCGGTGCGCCGGTCCACGACGCGCACGGCCTTGCCCTCGGAGCGCTTGACCGTCTTCGGCTCCTTGAGCTTGACCGCCACCTGGATGTTCAAGACGTTGTAGATCTGCGCCTGAACCATCCGCTGGAAGCGCTCGAGATCGCCCATCGTCTCGGCAAAGAGGTCCTCGCTCACCTCGACCCAGACCTCGATGACGTCGAGGTAGCCCTTTCGGTCGACGACGATCTGGTAGTGCGGCTCGATCGAGGGGATGCTCATCAGCACCTCTTCGATCTGGCTCGGGAACACGTTCACCCCGCGGATGATGAGCATGTCGTCGCTGCGCCCGATCGGCTTGGTCATGCGCGCGGAGGTGCGGCCGCAGGCGCACGGATCCGAGGTGAGACTGCACAGGTCGCGCGTACGGTAGCGGATCAGCGGCTGCGCCTCGCGAGTCAGGGTGGTGAACACGAGCTCGCCGACCTCGCCCTCCGGAAGCGGCTGCAGGGTCTCGGGGTCGATGACCTCACCCAGGTAGTGGTCTTCGTTCACGTGCATCCCGGCCTTGCACAGGCACTCGAAGGCGACGCCGGGACCGCCCATCTCGGAGAGCCCGTAGATGTCGAGCGCGTCGATGCCGAGCCCCGCCTCGATCTGCAGACGCAGCTCGTTGGTCCAGGGCTCGGCGCCGTGAAAGCCGACGCGGATCGGCAGGTCCTGCGGGCGCAAGCCACGGTCGCGCGCCGCGTCGGCCAGGTACATGGCGTAGGACGGCGTACAGCTCAGCGCCGTCGCGCCGAAGTCGCGCATGATCTTGAGCTGGCGCTCAGTGTTGCCGCCCGAGATGGGCACGACCGTGCAGCCCAGGTGCTCGGCGCCGAAGTGCAGGCCGAGCCCTCCGGTGAAGAGGCCGTAGCCGTAGGCGTTCTGCAGCAGGTCGCCGGGCCTGACGCCGCCGGCGGCCAAAGTACGGGCGATGAGGTCGCCCCAGGTGTCGATGTCGGCACGCGTGTACCCGACGGTCGTCGGGTTGCCGGTGGTGCCGGAGCTGGCGTGCACGCGCACGATTTGGTCGCGCGGCCGCGCGAACAAGCCGAAGGGATAGTGGTCGCGCAGGTCGATCTTGGTGGTGAAGGGCAGGCCGGAGACGTCGCCGCGAGAGCGCACGTCGCCGGGCTTCACGCCGGCCTCGTCCAGCTTCCTGCGGTAGAACGGGATGTGCTCGTACGCGTTCTCCAGCGTGGCGCGCAGGCGCTCCATCTGGAGCGCGCCGAGCTGCGGCGTGGGGAGCGTCTCGGCGGCCGGCTGCCAGTAGAGACCGCCGGCGGCGTCCGCGGTGAGGAGGCCGGTCGGAGTCCGGCTCACAGGGACCGCACCTCCTCGTCGCCGAGCAGCGTCACCTTGCCGGCGAGCAGCTCGACCGCGCGGTCGATGTCGCGCACCGCGAGGCAGATGTTCTGGAACGAGATGCTGTACAGGTAGTCGACGGACACGCCGGCGGCGGCGAGCTGGTCGAGCACCTCCGCGAGCCCGCCCGGCTCGTCGGGCACGCGCACGCAGAGCACCTGCGCGAAGTGCGTCGTGAACCCGGCGTCGTGCAGAAGCCGCCTGGCCTCCTGGGGATCGGTCACGATGAGCCGGACGATCCCGTACTCGGCGGCCTCCGTCGTCGAGAACCCGCGGATGTTGACGGCCGCCTTGCCCAGTAGGTCGGCGACCTCGGCGAGACGCCCGCTGCGATTCTCGAGAAACACGGTGAGCTGCGTGACCTTCACTCCTCGACCTCCTCGACGACGGCGTCCCGGCCCAGCGTGAACGCCCGTTCATTGACTGCCAGGATCTTCGCCGGCACCGCTGCCTCGAGTCCGCGATTCCAGGACTCCCGGCTGAAGGGCAGCATCGTGCTCGCCACTCCGAGCAAGGCGACGTTGACGGCGCGAAGCGTGCCCGCCTCGCGAGCCAGCGCCTCGGCGTCGACGGCGAGCAGGCGCACGCCGCGCAACTCCGCCGCCGACTCCACGTCGTCCGGGTACTCCTCCTCGCGACGCAGCACGCTCCCCGGCGCGATGCGCGTGGTGTGCGCGCAGACCAGCGTGCCTCGAGGGCCGAGAAGCTCGAGGGCGCGGATGCCCTCGAGAAGTTCCATGGCGACGACGAGATCGGCACGGCGCGACACGGGCGACCACACGTGTTCCCCGAAGCGCACCGTGCTCAGCACGCTCCCACCTCGCTGCGCCATACCCTTGACCTCGCTGGCCTTGACCTCGAAGCCCTCGGCGGCGGCGGTCTCGGAGAGGATGGCGGCGGCCAGCAGGATGCCTTGACCGCCGACGCCGACCAGCGAGACCGTCGTGGCGCCGTTCACGAGGCGCCCTCCGCCCCGGCGGAGCCGGCGTAGCTCAGGGCGCCGCGCCGGCACGCCTCGATGCAGAGCCCGCACCCGGTGCACGACTCGACGAAGATCATCGCGGTCTCTCCGGGCGCAAGCGCCGGACAGCCGAGATCGAGGCACGCGCCGCACAAGTTGCAGCGCTCCTCGTCCACCACGACCTCGCCGGGCTTCTCGCTCACCGTCAGCGCGCAGGATGCAGCCGCGACGACGACGCCGAGCCCCGGCGCGTCCGCCTCTCGCCCGATCGCTGAGTCGAGCGCCCGGTAGTCGGTCGCGTCGACGGTCACGCAACGCACGCCGATGCCGTCGCACAACTTCCGGATGTCGACCGCCGGCCCCCGGCTGCGGTCGGCGTGCGACCCGGTGCCGGGGTGCCCCTGGTGACCGGTCATCGCCGTCGTGCGATTGTCGAGGACGACGACCATGCCCTCGACCTCATTGTAGTGCGCGTCGATCAGCGACGGGATGCCGGAGTGAAAGAAGGTGGAGTCGCCGATGACGGCGACGGCGCGCTTGCTCCCCAGCGCCTTGTTGAAGCCGGCCATCATCCCCACGCTGGCGCCCATGCACAGACAGGTGTCGAGCGCGTGGAGCGGCGGCAGGGCGCCCAACGTGTAGCAGCCGATGTCACCCAAGGGCGCGAGCTCCCGACGTCGCAGCGACGCGTACACAGCACGGTGCGCGCAGCCGGCGCACAGCACGGGCGGGCGGACCGGCAGCGCGGGCGGCGGCGCGGGCGGCTCGGAGATGCGCGGTGCGGGCGGCAGCACCGGCCGCCGCCGCGGCGGCGGCTTGCGCAGCACGTAGGGTTCGAGCGCCCGGAACACGATGTCCTGATCGAGCTCGCCGTCGGCCGGGATCACGGCCTTGCCTATTACCGGCACGCCGAGCGCACGGACCTGGTCCTCGAAGAAGGGGTCGAGCTCCTCGACCACGGCGACTCGCGCCACGTGTTCGTACAGCCTCACCACCTTGGCATACGGAAACGGGTGGGAGAGCCCCAGCTTGAGGAACCACGCCTTCGGGAACGCCTCGCGAGCGTACTCGTACGCCACACCCGATGCGATGATGCCGAAGTCGGAGGTGCCGGCCTCCAGCACGTTGAGCGAGCTCTCCTCGGCGCGTCGGCGAAGCTGTTCCAGCCGGTCGAGCACGAGTCGGTTCCTCCGGCGCGCGTATTCCGGCACCATGACGTACTTGCCGATGTCGCGCTCGTACTCGCGCGGCTCGACGTTGACCGGCACCCGCGGGATCACCTGGCCACGGCCGTGCGAGAGACGCGTCGTCGAGCGCAACAGCACGGGCGTGTCGAACTCCTCCGAGAGGGAAAGAGCCTCGGCAACGAAGTCGTAGGCCTCCTGGCTGTCCGACGGTTCAAGCATCGGTACCTTGGCGAACCGCGCGTAGTGCCGGCTGTCCTGCTCGTTCTGCGAGGAATGCATGCCCGGGTCGTCGGCGGTGACGACGACGAGCCCGGCATTGACCCCGGTGAGCGACAGCGTCATGAAGGGGTCGGCGGCGACGTTCAGGCCCACGTGCTTCATCGTGACGATGCTGCGGACGCCGGCCAGCGACGCTCCCACGGCGGTCTCAAGCGCGACCTTCTCGTTGGCGCACCACTCGGCGTGGATGCCGTCGAGGCGCGCGGCGGTCTCGACGATCTCGGTGGACGGGGTACCCGGATAACCGCAGGCGAAGGCGGCTCCGGCGCGCACGGCACCATGAGCGATCGCTTCGTTGCCGGAGAAGAAGAGCGTGCGGTCCACGGGGCACCGATTATAGCCGACGCCGGCGGCGGCGCCAGCCGTGCCCCGATTCCGACAGCGGCCCACCGGCGCGGTCCTTCTACCAACCCAAACCCTTGACTTGACCTTGAAGGATTGGAGCGGGGGAGTCAGAATAGGTGCGGCATGCAGCGCACGCACACCCCGCCACGCATGATCCGGACGGCGCCCCGGTGAGGCGCCCGCCTCGCAGACGCCGCGACCCGGCGCTCCTGCGGGCCAGATACCGCACTCTCTTCTTCCTCGTGCTCACCGTCGCGGCGCTGGCGCTGGGACACCGCGCGGCGGCGGTCCCGGCCGCGCTCGGCGCCCTTGCCGGCTTCACCTCGATCCGCGTGTCGCTGACTCGGGGCTCCGACCTCGCGCACTCGTTCGTGGTCGCCGACTGGCTCCTTCTCGGCCTCGTCCTCGCGCTCTCCGGCGGCGCCGACAGCTGGCTTCTCGGCGCCATCCCACTGCTCGCCATGGGCCAGCTGGCCGGCGCCGCGCGCGGCGAGTGGCCGTACCTCCTCGGACCCGCGCTCGCGCTACTCATCGTGCTCGCGATCGCGGATCCCTCCCTCGGCGGCAGCCGCGCCGGGGGCGTCGCCAAGATCGGGGTCCTGGTCGCCGGCGGCTCGCTGGCAGCGACCCGCCTCAAGCGGCGACCTGCTCGCAGAGCGCCACACGCCGCGAAGGTCGACGTGAGCACCGGCTTGTGGACGACGGCCTGCCTTCCCGACCACTTGGAGCGGAGCATGGCGACGGCGCTGGCGGAGCACCTCCCCCTGAGCGTGGTGTACGTCCGGCTGGAGCACTACCGCGACAGCCGCGACTTCCTCGGCGCGCAGGGAAGCGAAGAGCTGGTTCGCGCCGTGGCCAGGCGCGCGGAGCGGCGGCTCTGCGCCGACGGCCGCGCCTTCAGGACGGGACCCGACAGCCTCGTCCTCGTGCTGCCCGGCTGTCCGCTCGGCGAGGCCCGGGAGACGGCCGCGCGGCTGGCTCACGACGTCGGCGCGAGCCTCATCGCGGGGCGCCGGCAGACGCTGGCCACCGGCGCCTCCTCCTTCCCCACGGTGCGACGTCTCGAGGATCTACTGGCGACCGCGCAGAGCGAGGCCGGCCGCGCGACCGACGACGCCCCGCCTGCGCGGCCGCCGCTGCCACTCGCAGCCGCCTTGTGAGCCGGCGGGCCGCCAAGGCCCGCGTCTTGCCACCGCACACGCGCCTCGTTAGGCTGCTCCTGTGGAAATCGACATCGCCAACCAGCAATCGCCCGAAGGCGTGGTCGTGCGCGTCCGGGTGCGCCTGTCGGGGCGCGAGACTAGCCGGTT
Organism: uncultured Actinomycetes bacterium; assembly: GCA_963709345.1. Lineage (GTDB taxonomy): Bacteria > Actinomycetota > Thermoleophilia > UBA2241 > UBA2241 > CAIXSE01. Next base: position 313,195 of record CAVPVX010000004.1, on the reverse strand, counting down.
GTTCGTGAATGGCGACACGCTGATCCACTTGCCCCTCGACCGGGCGCTCCCAGACGCCGACGGCTCTCCGCTGCCCCGCGCCGGCATCTTCCTCAGCGAGATGGCCGGTTCACGCGACGGCCTTACCCGCGTCTTCTCCGACGCGGCCGCGGCGGCGGCGTTCGCCGGTGCCGTGCGCGCCCAACTCGAGACCGCTCTGGAGGCGCCGTGAACGACAAGGCCGACACCCTCGCCGCACAGCTCGCGCCGTACCGCGAGACCCCCGGCATCCTCGCTGCGCTGCTGATCTCCCGCGACGGCTTCGTCGTGGCCTCCGACGCCGACGCCGGGTTCGCCGCGGACGCCGTCGCCGCACAGGTGGCCGGCGTCATCGACATCGGCGCGCAACTGGCCGCCGAGCTCGCCCGGCCAGAGGCCCGGTACATCTCGGTCGACTTCGACGATCTCAGCGTGGTGCTGGCGCCGTTCGGCAGCGAGCTGCTGCTCGTGCTCGTAGGCCTGCACAACGCCCTCACCTGCGACTACCGCCTCATCAAGCCCGACGCCTGACCTCCCGGCCGGCGCCGCCGGCCGGCTCGACGAGAGAGAGGCCTTCATGGAAGACGCGATCGAACAACTGGACAAACTGGCGCGGAGCGTCGGCGGGTGCACCCGCTGCGAGGGACTGGCGGCAAGCCGGCTCCGCGCCGTCCCCGGAGGTGGTCACCCGCACTGCTCGGTGATGGTCGTCTCGCTCGCCCCCGACCCGGCCGACGAAGACGAGGGCCGGGTCGCCGGCCAGGCCACGGTCGAAGCGCTGGCCGAGTTCATGCCGGCGCTTGCAGAGAGCCGTGAGCAGGTCTACACGACGACGCTCGTCAAGTGCGTCCCGCGCGGCGGCGACGCCCTGCGCGACCCCACAGACGACGAGCTCGAAGCCTGCTACCCGTATCTCTCGCGGGAACTCACGATCACCACGCCGCACTACGTGCTCACGGTCGGCGAACCGACGACACGCTTCCTCCTCGGCAAGCTCTTCAAGAACCCGCCCTACGCCCCCGGCGACTCCCTCGAGCTCCGGCTCTTCGACAACCCGGCCTTCAAGATCGTCCCGGTCGCCGAACCGGCGGAGCTCCAGGGCCGGGACCCCAAGGCGCGAAAGGAATACGCGGAGCGCCTCCGCGCGCTGGCCCAGGTGATGGGCCTGTAGGTCAGCGAGCGTCCAGGTCGCGGCGTGCAGCCGCGAGGACGCCGGCGATACGGTCGCTCGCCCCCGGCGGCAGCGGCTTGGGGCGATGGGTCGCGAGGATCTCCTCGACGGCCGCGACCGCGCGGTCCACTTCGGCCGAGCTCCGGACCCCCTCCGGCCGCTCGGCACTCCACGCCTCGAACGGTTCGCGCAGCTGCAACCGCGGGCTGAACAGCTCGCCGGCACGCAGGAACCGGCGCGTCTCCCGCGCCTTGAGGAAGTGGCCGCCCGGTCCGACGTTCGCGACGACATCGGTCATCAGGTGCTCCTCGTCGACCGTAAGCCCCGCGCGCACCCTGACGCACTGGCGGAAGAGCTCGCAGTCCAGCAGGATCTTGGGCAGCGAGAGCATCTGGGCGCCGTCGTGCATGCCGGCGCCGCAGAGCAGGTCCGGGTCCATGAGCGCCGCGGCCAGACCCGTCATCCCGGCGTCGCTCCCGCTCATCCACGAGAACTCGTTGGCGTCGCCGGTGAAGCCCGTCGCCATCATGGGGAGCTCGTAGCGGCGGGCCAGACCGGCCATCGCCTGGGTGATGAGCACCGACTCCGGTGAGGCGGCGGCGTACACGCCGGCGTGCATGTCGAGCACGCCGGTGTCGGCGACGTAGATGCAGCCCAGACCCGGACGCGCGAGCTGGAAGAGGACGATGGAGCTGAGGATCTCCGCGTTCGCCTGCATGACGGCGCCGGCAAGAGTGACCGGGGCGGTCGCCCCGGCGAGGCCCATGCTGTAGACGCACATCGGCACGCCCGCGCGCGCCAGCGCGAGGGCTGCGTCGAGCATCTCCGGCTCGTGCTGAAGAGGCGGGACCGGGCAGTACACGATGGAGAAGAAGGGGCGCTCTGGGCGCCAGCGCCCCTCATCGCTCGCGGCGGCGAGGATGTCCAGCACGTACGGCACCTCCGCGGCGCGCTGTACCTCCCCCTGCACGTGCTTCCCGGTGTGGGACACGCAGGCGACGAGCTCGTCGAGGACCTGGGTGTTTGCCGGTGCGTCGGCCGCGCTCACGATGTTCCAGACGACACCGATCTCCGCCGAGGCATCGGCGACCAGCGCGGCGTCGGCGAGATCGCGCATCGTCGAGGTACGTCGCTCCCAGCTGTGGTGGTCGAGCGTGTACGCGCCGGTGCCGTCGAGCGTCAGGCACACCTCGTCGCCGTCGCAGCGCACGTCGCGCGCGGCGTCGCGACCGGCGAGCAGCACGTCGCGAGGCGCCGCATCCAGCGCCTCCCCGACGAGTCGTGGTGGGATCCTGACGACACCGGTCCTGGCGTTGACCACAGCGCCGGCCGCCGCCAGCAGCTCTTGGGCGTCGCGGCTCGGGAAGACGACGCCGACCTCGTCCAGCACGCGCAGGGTCGCGGCGTGAATGGCGTCGAGCTCGGCCGCCGGGGCTGGCGTGATACGCGGCCTCATCTCTGCTCGCCTCCCGCACCGCGGCGAAGGCCTGCGATGCTCACGGCACCACCACGCGCAGGGCATGCGGGACCACGCGACACTCGAGCGGCAGCTTGCCGGCGACCTCTCCGTCGGTCTGCACGAGCACCTCCTTGCCCTCCTCGACCGTCGTGACCATGGCGCGCTCCGTGCGGAAGTACTCGACCTTCGGGTGCTTGATGTGGGCGTTGATGAGCGCTGCCGTCCAGTACCAGACGGTGCTGAGGAACGACTTGTCCTTGAGCACGCAGACGTCGAGCAACCCGTCGCGCATGTCGGCTAGCGGCGTGATGCCGAACGCGCCTCCGTAGTTGGACGAGTTGCCGAAGACGGCGAAGTACCCTTCGACGGCGCGTTCGGCGCATGCCACACGTATGAGCGGCTCCTCGTGGGTGAGGTACGTGGCAAGGCCCTGAACGGCGAACGCCGCCTCCTTCAGGGCCTTCTTCATGGTCGGGTTCAGGGACGCGACCACCGCGGCGTCCATGCCGACTCCGGCCATGAGCCCGAAGTAGCGCTCTCCGGCGAGCCCGAGATCGATCCAGGACACCGTGCCGGCCTCGAGGAGCCGCACGGCGTCGGGCGGCTCGAGCGGTATGCCGAGCTCCATCGCGAGCACGTTGACCGTGCCGGTCGGCACGATGGCGAGGGGGACCTCGCTCCCGGCCAAGCCGTTGATAGTCTCGTTGACGGTGCCGTCGCCGCCGACGGCGCAGACGAGATCGCAGCCGTCGGCGACGGCTTCGCGGGCGAGCCGCGTGGCATCGCCGGGCCCCTGCGTCTCGCGCTCCTCCACCTCGTACCCCAGACCACGCAGCGCCTCGAAGATCAGCGGGATGTCGCGCTGATACCCTCCGCCGCCGGAGTGCGCGTTGAAGACGGCGGCGAGCCGCCGGCCGGCCGGCCTCACGGCAACGCCTCGGCGCACTCGCCGGACAGACAGAGGAGCGACTCATACCCGGCATCCCGGGCCACCGAGGCGGCACGCTCGAACGCGTGTCCCACGTCGCCCGGGCGATGCGCGTCGGAGCCGAACACGAGCGGGATGTCAAGCCGCCGGGCCTCCGCCAGCAGCGCCGGCCCCGGAAACGGATCGTCGACCGGCTTGCGCCACCCGGCCGTGTTGAGCTCGAGCGCGCAGCCGGCCGCCGCCGCGGCGCGCAGCGCCGCGGACGCGGCGGCCGCCACGGCCGCCTCGTCGCTCGGCCGGCGGCCGAGCTTCTTCGCGTGATCGAGGTGTCCTATGACGTCGAAGAGCCCGCTCTCGGCGGCGCGGCGCGCCAACTCCAGGCTCTCGAGGTAGATGCGGTCGATGCCGTACTCCGGGAGACGGTGCAGCATGTCGGGGTGATCGAAGCCGAAACGGTCGCCGACGATGTGCACCGAGCCGATCACGTAGTCGAAGGGGTAGTCGGCCAGCGCCGCAGCGGTCTCGTCCAGCGTGTCCTCGATGTAGTCGGCCTCGATGCCCACGAGGATGCGCAGATCGGAGGCGTACTCCCGGGCGAGTCCCGCCACCATGGAGACGTAGTCGTCGAGCTCGTGCGGGCGCATCGACCAGTCGTCCTTGAGGTCGTGGCTGGGCTCCCACCCGCCGAGAAACGGCAGGTGGTCGGCGAAGCCCATCTCCGTCATGCCCACCGCGAGGGCGCGCTCGACGTACTCGCGCGGCTCACCCTCCGCGTGACGGCACATGAACGTGTGGATGTGATAGTCGGCGATCATGGCATGGCCCCTGCCGGCTAGCTTACACCCGGCGCCGGGCGCGAACGCCCGGCCGGCGCCCGGCGAACAGGAACACCAGGACCATGCCGGCCACGAAGCCGCCGAGGTGAGCGAAGAAGGCGACCCCGGCCTCACCCGTACCCAGCGACTGGATGCCGCTGACGCTCTGGAGCACGAACCACAGAACCAGCAGCATCCAAGCCGGGATCTCGATCACGGGGAAGACGACGACAAGGGGGATCACCGCGAGCACCCTGGCTCCGGGGAAGAGGACCAGGTAGGCGCCGAGCACCCCGGCGATCGCACCGCTGGCGCCGATCAGCGGCACATCGCTGTCAGGAGCGACGAGCACCTGCGCCGTCGTCGCGACGAGGCCGCACACCACATAGAAGGCGACGAACCGCGACCGTGTCATGGCATCCTCGACGTTGTTGCCGAAGATCCACAGGTACAGCATGTTGAAAGCGAGATGCAGCCAGCCGCCGTGGACGAACATGGACGTGAACAGCGTCGCCCACCAGGGGACGTAGCCGAAGGGCGGCAGGTCGACCTGGTGGGTGAGCTCGAACGGGCGCGCACCCGCCAAGTAGTACCAACCCTCGAGCGTGATCCCCCAGCGCGGCAGCAGCAGTTGCACGACGAACACGGCGACGTTGGTGGCGATGAGCGCCGCGGTGACCACGGGAAAGCGGCGCGTCGGTATGTCGTCGTGGAGCGGTATCAAAGGTGGTGACTACCGCTCCCGCACCCTCAGGCCGTGACCCGGCAGCCGCACACCTTGAACTCGGGGATCTTGGCCATGGGGTCGCGCGCCGTGTTGGTGAGCCGGTTCGCCGGCGCCTCCCAGAAGTGGAAGGGCACGAACACGGTGCCCTGGCGCACCCGCGCCGTCACGTTCGCCGGCGTGCGGATGAAGCCGCGGCGCGTCTCGACCGTGACCTCGATGCCGTCTTCCAGACCGAGTCGCAGAGCGTCGTCGGGATGCACCTCGACGAAACCGGTGGGCACGAGCTCGTTGAGCCCGTCGGAGCGCCGCGTCATCGTGCCCGTGTGGTAGTGCTCGAGCATGCGCCCGGTGGTCAGCGTCAACGGGTACTCCTCGTCGGCGACCTCGGCCGGCGCCTGGTAGGCGACAGGGTAGAATTTGCCCCTCCCACGCGTGAACTCGCCGATGTGCAGGATCGGCGTGCCCGGATGTGACGTGTCCGGGCACGGCCAGCAGAGGCCGCCCTCGTCGTCGAGCCGCTCGTAGGTGATGCCTGCGTACGACGGCGTCAGGCGGTCGATCTCGTCGACGATGTCACGCGGGTGCCGGTAGTCCCAGCCGTCGGTCGCGCCGATGCGGCGCGCCAGCTCGGCGACGATGGCCCAGTCTTCGCGCGCCTCGCCCGGACTGGGCACCGCCTTGCGCACGCGCTGCACCTTGCGCTCGGTGTTCGTGAAGGTCCCATCCTTCTCGGCGAAGCTGGCCGCCGGCAGGACGACGTCGGCGAGGGCCGCCGTCTCGGTGAGGAAGATGTCCTGGACCACGAGGAAGTCGAGGCCGCGCAGCGCCTCCTCGACGTGTGTCTGGTCAGGATCCGAGAGCATGGGGTTCTCGCCCATCACGAACAGGCCGCGCACGGTGCCGGCGTGCATGCCGTCGACGGCCTCGGTGACCGTGAGGCCGGGCTTGTCGGGGAGCGTGACTCCCCACGCCTCATCGAACTTCGCCTGTGCGGCGGGATCGCCGACCGACTGATAGCCCGTGTAGACGTTCGGCAGGGCGCCCATGTCACAGGCTCCCTGTACGTTGTTCTGGCCGCGCAGCGGATTGACGCCGACGCCGGGCCGGCCGAGGTTGCCGGTCATGAGCGCGAGGTTGCTCAGCGCGAGCACGTGCTCCGTGCCGTGCGAGTGCTGTGTGATGCCCATCGCATAGAAGATGGCGCCCCTGCCGGCCGTGGCGAAGGCCCGCGCGGCCTCACGCAGCGTCTCGGCGGGAACGCCGGAGATCTGCTCGACGACCTCCGGCGTGTAAGCCGCAAGCACCTCGGGAAGCTCGTCGAAGCCCTCGGTGCGCGCGGCGATGAAATCGGGGTCGGTCAGTCGCTCGGTGAGGATGACGTTCATCAGGCCGTTGACGACCGCCACGTTGGTGCCGGGCAGAAGCTGAAGGTGGTAGTCGGCGCGGCGGGCCATGTCTATGCGCCGCGGGTCGACGACGATGAGCTTGGCGCCCTTGCGCATGGCCTTCTTGATGTGCAGCGCGCCGATGGGATGCGCCTCGCTCGTGTTCGAGCCGATGATGAGGATCGCCTCGGCGTCCTCGATGTCCTTGAACGAGTTGGTCATGGCGCCGCTGCCCAGTGACTGGCGCAGGCCGGTGACCGTGCTCGCGTGGCAGAGCCGGGCACAGTGGTCGACGTTCTGCGTGCCCAGCACGGCGCGCATGAACTTCTGGAAGACGTAGTTGTCCTCGTTGGTGCACCGGGCCGACGAGAAGCCGACGAGCGCGTCGGCGCCGTGCTCGACCTTGATGGCGGTCAGTTTCGCGGCCGTCAGGTCGAGGGCCTCGTCCCACGTGGCCGGCACGAGCTCGCCGGCGCGGCGCACCAAGGGCTGAGTCAGGCGGTCCGCGTGGCCGATGAACTGGAACCCGTACCGCCCCTTGACGCAGAGATTACCCTCGCCGGCGCCCTCGCCGACCGGCGAGGTGACCTGGATGACGCGGCCGTCCTTGACGTGCAGGTCGAGTGTGCAGCCGCAGCCGCAGAAGGGGCAGACGCTGCGCACGACCTCGGCGTCCCAGATGCGGCACTGCTGCCGGCTGAGCTTGTCCTGCAGGGCGCCGGTAGGACAGGCGCTCACGCAGTTGCCGCACATCTCGCAGTCGGTCTCGACCATGGAGCGGCCGAACGAGGTCGTGATGACCGAGTCGAAGCCGCGCTCGGCGAAGTCGAGGACCTCGCACCCCTGGACCTCCTGGCAGATGGCGACGCAGCGGCCGCACAGGATGCACTTGCCGGGGTCGTAGGCGATGAAGGGCGTGTCGTCGCGCGCCGGGTACTCGCGCGTCGCGCCGGCATAGGTCGTGCCCGAGATGTCGTAGCGATACGCCAGCTCCTGCAGCCGGCAGCCGCCGGCCTGATCGCAGACGATGCAGTCGTTGTGATGATCGCTGAGCAGCAGGTCGATGAGCACGCGGCGCTGGTCCACAAGGTCCTCGGTCTCGGTGGCGACGACCATGCCCTCACGGACCTCCGTATCGCAGGCGACGAGCGGAGCCTTGGCGCCCTCCACTTCGACGAGACAGAGGCGGCAGGCCGCGAAAGGTTCCAGCCTGTCGTCCTGGCAGAGCGTCGGGATGTCGATGCCGGCGGCGCGCGCCGCCTGGAGGATCGTCGTGCCCGGTTCGGCGGCCACCTGCCGCCCATCGATGGTCAGCTCCACTATCGCGTCTCCTCGGTGATCGCTTCCACGCGTCCAGCTGCGCCAAGTGTACTCGCGGACGAGCGGCGACGGAAACTGGGCGGCCGCGCGCGAGCGCGGGACCGGCGCCCTCGCCCACCCCGGCAGTATGCTAAGGTACCCGTAGTATTCGGGAACCGAAGTAAAGTGGGGAGTGAGCGATCGGGCACGGACCTACAGATGAAGCTGGGCCGGGAGGAGCGTCGCACCGCCCCCCGAGGACACCACCACCCGACTCGCGCGACTGCTGCCCGAGCTGGCCGTCGCGCTCTACGAGTCGGCGCCGCACCACACCCAGGTCCGGCGGGCGGCGACCGCCGAGCCGCTCACCGGCCGCCAGATGGAGGCGGTCGTCTTCATCGCCAACCGCCGGCGCGTCACCATGACCGAGTTCGCGGACGGCCTGGAGATCAGCCGCGCCGCAGCGAGCGAGCTCGTCGCGCGGCTCCTCGAGAAGAGCGTCGTCCGCCGCGAGGCGGACCCCGCCGACCGGCGCGTCGTGTACGTGCGGCTCGCCGGTCGCGCCGAGGGCTACGCGGCCGCCATGCACGACGAGTGGCGCCGGCACGTCGATGCGGTCTTCGCCGGCTTCCCCGGCATCGACCCGGACACCCTGATCGCGTTTCTCGGCGCTCTCATCGTCAGGCTGAAAGGAAGGGACGACACATGACCTCTCCTCCGCTCGAGACTCCGGGCGACGGTTCGTCCGCCGGTGCGGCGCGCAGCCCGTGGGTGGTGCTCGCAGTGCTCTGCCTCGGCCTCTTCATGATCCTGCTCGACGGCACCATCGTGAACATCGCCATCCCGAGCATCCAGACGTACTACGACACCTCATTCAGCAACATCGAGTGGGTGATGAACGCGTATATCCTGGCCTTCGCCGTCCTGCTCGTGACCCTCGGCCGCTTCGGCGACCTCTGGGGCCGGCGCAAGCTGTTCGTCGGCGGCATGGCGCTGTTCACGGCCGGCTCGCTCGCCTGCGGCCTCGCGCCGACCATCTACGCCCTGATCGGCTTCCGCGTGCTGCAGGGCATCGGCGGGGCGGCGATGATGCCGGCGACCCTGAGCATCATCGCCGACGTCTTCCCCGCCGGAAGGCGCGGCGCCGCCATGGGCGTCTGGGGCGGCGTCTCCGGCCTCGCCACGGCCATCGGCCCGACGCTGGGAGGCGTCATCATCCAGTACATCACCTGGCCGGCGGCGGCGGACAGTTGGCGCTGGATCTTCCTGGTCAACATCCCCATCGGCGTCGCCGGCGTGTTCCTCACGCTCCGCCTCGTGCCGGAGAGCAAGAACCCGACCGCCGTCGAGACGCTCGACCTTCCCGGCGTCGGCCTGGTCTCCGCGTCGCTCTTCTGCCTGACGTTCGCCCTCGTGGAGGGACAGAACTACGGCTGGACCTCGGCGGCCATCCTCGGGCTCTTCGCCGCCGCCATCGTCGCCTTCGCGCTCTTCTACCGGCGCGAGCACCGCGTGAGCCAGCCACTGATCGACTTCTCGCTGTTCCGCAGTCTCAATTTCGCGGCCGGCAACGTCACCGGCCTGCTGCTCAGCGCGGCGATGATGGGCGCCTTCTTCATCATCCCGATCTTCCTGCAGTCCGTGCTCGGCTACAGCGCCATCAAGGCGGGGCTCGTGATGGCGCCGATGTCCGTCGTCATCATCGTCGCCGCGCCACTGGCCGGCTGGCTCTCCGACCGCCTTGGGAGCAAGTGGATCGTCGCTCTCGGCATGCTGCTGCTCGCCGTGGGCCTCGGATGGATGGCCGGCCTGATCCCCGGCGCCGCGAAGATCTCCCCGGACACGACGCCGGCGAGCCTCTTCGCCCCCTTCGTCCTCTCCGGCATCGGCATCGGCCTCGCCGTCGCCCCGGTCACCTCCGCGGTGATGGCGACCGCCCCGAAGGATCGCGTCGGCAACGCCTCTGGCGTACTCTCGACCATGCGCCAGGTCGGCAGCCTCATGGGCATCGCCGTACTCGGAGCCGTGCTGCAGAACCGGGTCACGGCCACCATCGCCGAGGGCGTCCAGGGGGTGCAGGGCATCTCGGACGCCCTGAAGCGGCAGATCATCGACGCCGCCGGCAGCGGGTCCATGCAGCTGAGCGTCCCGGAGGGCGACGGCATGCCGGCGATGGCGCGGACGATGATGGAGTCCATGTTCAAGGGCTGGTTCACCGACGCCATGGCCAGCACCTTCATGGTCGCCGTCGGTCTCGCCGCCGCGGGCGGCGCCTGCGCCCTGCTCCTGCGCAGCCACGTGCGCGACCGGGAAGCCGCGGGCGCCGGAGCGGCGGGGGCGGACGCCGGCGAGGCGAAGGCGCCGCGAGGAGGGCAAGGAGAAACGGCACTCGGGAGCGAATGACATACCACGTTCGGTGGTAGCTTAAGGGTGTCGGAGGAGGATCGCATGCCCGCGACGATGGAGAGCGCCAAGCCACGAGTCATCGTGATCCCGCGACAGCTCGAGGGCTACTTCTACAAGAGGCTGACGAACGGCTTCGCCGACCGTGGCGACGTCAAGGTCGTCGTCGACCGGCGCGTCGGCGAGCGCCGGCGCCCCCGGTGGGTCAGCGGGTCGGGGCCGCTCGCGGAGCGGCGCCACGGCGAGCGCCGCGCCGAAGACGTGGTGTGGTCCCTCCCGGATATGCCATTCGCGGTGTCCTGACCACGATCGCACGCACGACGGGCCGACGAGCACGCCGGCCCGGAAGCTTCCGCGTCGTCGGTCCGGCCCCGCGCGTCAGATCCAGCCGTTCTCCCGGCTGACGATCACTGCCTGCGCGCGGTCGACCACGTTGAGCTTGTGGTACACGTTGTGCAGGTGGTTGCGTACGGTGCTCTGGCTGAGGTCGAGCGCCCGGGCGACCTGCTTGTACGTCTTGCCGCTGGCCAGGAGTCCCAGGACCTCGAGCTCGCGGTCGGTCATCGGGTTCGGGGTGTCGCCCTTCGGCGGGCCGAGCTCTCCGAGATGCACCTTGACGCGCGCCAGGAGCTCCTTGATGTGGAACGGCTTCGTGATGTAGTCGGCCGCACCCTTCTCGAAGCCGAGGAGCTTGTCGTTGATCTCGCGGCGCGCCGTCAGGAAGATGATCGGCGAACGCAGGTCGACCGGCTTCTCGCGCAGGCGCTCGTACACGGCGAACCCGTCCATGTCGGGCATCATGATGTCGAGCAGGACGAGATCGGGCAGGTAGAGCGACGCCGCGCGCAGGGCATCCCTGCCGTTGGCGGCCTTCTGCACGTCGTATCCCGTGACCTCGAGCGCCTCGCCGACCAGCCGCCGGATGTCCGGCTCGTCGTCGACGACGAGGATGCGTTTTGCCATCAGCCTGCTCTCCTGCGGCCGTACCCACGATCTACGGAGGTCGCCCCCCGGCGGCGTACCGCCGGGAACCGCCGCATCGCGCAAGATCCAACCCGCGCACGCCCCCCGCGCTACGGGGATTCGGCCAAGCCTGGTGATTCCCTGCGGGCGACACTCAAGGGTATCGGCCAACGGTCACCGAAGTTGAGCCCGACGCACGGGCGACGTCCGTACACGCGGGGCGACGGACGCTGCGGTCGCGCGCCGCTCAGCGGACGATGCGGTCCCCGAAAGCGATGAGCAGCAGCATCGTCACCGCGGCGACGGCGAAGGCGAGGGCGATGTCGAGATACCGGCGGCGCCTCCAGGCGCCCACGGACAGCGTGACCAGCGCGTAGCCCGCGCAGGCAAGCCCCGTCACTCCCGCAATCAGGATGATCCAGTTCACGTGCGTCATCGTACACGGGGAAGAGCCCGCCGGGCCCGCGCGGTCGTCAGGCGAGGAGCCGCGCGGCCAGGAACTCGAGTGGATGCAGAGCCCGGCGGCCGCCGAGGTCGCCGATCTGCGTGCGGCACGACGTGCCGGTCGCGAGCACGACCGTCTCCGGCCCCGCGGCTCTCACTGCGGGGAGCAGCGCGTGCTCGCCCATCGCCACGCTGAGGTCGTAGTGCTCGGCCTCGTAGCCGAAGACGCCGGACATGCCACAGCAGCCGGTGTCGAGGCTGTCGAACTCCAGGCCCGGCACCGCCGCCAGCGCCCGCTCGGTGACCGCGGCGAAGCCGAGCGCCTTTTCGTGACAGTGGCTGTGCAGCAGGGCGCGGCCGCCGGCACGAAAGCGCAGACGGCCGTCCGCGGCCAGGTCGGCGACGAGCGCAAGCGCCGGGCGGCTCGCTGCGGCGACATCCGCCAGGCGCGGGTCGCCGGGCAGGAGCCGCGCCCAGTCGTCACGCGCCATGGAGAGGCAGGACGGCTCCACGAACAGCAACTCGTCACCCACGCGCAAACGCTCGTGCAGGGCGGCGACCGCGCGCGTCGCGAACGCCCGGGCCTTGTCGATCTGTCCGGTGGACAGCGCGGTGCGGCCGCAGCAGCCGACATCGGCGAGACTCAGCGAGACACCGGCGGCCGCGAGCAGGCGCGCGAGGGCCTCGCCGACGCCCGGCTCCTGATACTGGATGAAGCAATCCACGAAGAGCGTTGCACGCGGGCCCTCCTCGAAGAGATGCGGGCGGCCGGCGAGGCGCCTCGTGAGAGGACGCCGCGCGAACAAGGGGAGCGGCCGCTCGCGGGCGACGCCGAGCCGGCCCGCGAGCGCGCGCGCCGGACGCGTGCGGCCGAGGGCGTTCACCAGCGGCGCCGCCGGGGCGGCGAACGCCGCGAGCCGGCGGAACTCGCCGATACCGCGCGCCAGCAGGGGGACACCCTCCCTGGCACGGAGCTCGGCGAGCCACTCGACCTTCAGCGCGGCCATGTCGACGCCGGCAGGGCACTCGGTCTTGCAGGCCTTGCAGGCGATGCACGTGCCGAGCACGTCGCGGAACTCGTCGGCCCCGATGGCCGCCAGGGGGACGGCCCCGCAGATCACGCCCTGCAGCGCGTTCGCCCGCGCCCGGGTGGAGAGCGCCTCGTCGCGGGAGACCGCGGCAGGGGGGCACATCGTACCGGTCTGCTTCTTGCACAGGGCGGCGCCGAAGCACAGCTCGGCCGCCCGCTCAAAACCGCCCTCGGCGGCGAAGGACAGCCGGGGCTCCCAGCCTCCCCCGCCGCGGTAGTCCGCCCCATACCGCAGTGACTCGGTCAACGGCGGCCCGTCCACCACCACGCCGGGGCCGAGCATCCGCAGCGGGTCGAAGGCGTCCTTGACGGCGACCATGGCGGCGTAGAGGTCGGGACCGAGGAGCCCGGGAAGAGACCAGCTGCGCGAGCGCCCGACGCCGTGCTCGCCGGAGATCGCCCCGTGGTACTCGGCCACCAGACGGCCCACCTCGCCGGCCAGCTTCTCCATGCACTCTATGCCTGCCACCGACTTCTGGTCGAGGAAGGGACGGACGTGCAAGCACCCGGCGGAGGCGTGCCCCGTGAACGAAGCGGACACGCCGTGCGCGGCCACGAGGCGGCGGAAGTCGGTGACGAAGCCGGCGAGCCGCTCCGGGGCAACGGCCGTGTCCTCGACGAACGACGCCGGGCGCGCGGCGCCCGGCGCCCCCATGAGCAGCGGCAAGACGGCGCGCCGCAGCGCCGCCGCCTCGGCGAGCGCATCCTGATCGCCCAGCCACGCGACCCCGGTCGCGCCGAGCTCCCCGGCCAGCGCCCGCAGCCGCTCGAGGCCGGCGCGCGCTTCCTCGGCGTCGCCCTGGTACTCGACGGTGAGCATGGCCTCGTCGGCGCCGGCCAGCAGCTCGGCCATGCGCGGGAACGTCGCGAGGTTCGGCGCCGCGCGCAGCGGGCCGAGATCGAGCAGCTCCACCGCGGACGGACCCGTCTCCAGGATCGCCACGTTCGCCTCCAGCGCCCGGCGCAGCGTGGTGAAGGTGAGCGCGGCGCCGGTGCGCGCCGCCGGACGTTCATCCAGCAGGACATCGAGCTCTGTGAAGAGCAGCAATGTGCCTTCGGAGCCGGCGACCAGGCGCCCGAGATGCGGCTGTGGCGCGAGCAGCTCGCGCAGGTTGTAGCCACAGGTGCAGCGTCGCGTCTCGGGGAACCCGCCGGCGATGGACTCCCGGTGCCGCTCGCGCACCCGGGCGAGCGCCGCCGCCAGCCTCGCCGTCGCGGGCCCGCCCAGCCCCGCCCGCAACTTGCCGTCGTCGCACTCCCCCAACTCGACGGCCTCGCCGCCGGCGAGCACGCCGGCGACCCGACTGACCTTGTCCTTTGTCTCGCCGTAGACGATCGAACGCGAACCGGAGGAGTTGTTGCCCACCATCCCGCCGATCGTCGCCTGGTCGACCGTCGACGTGTCGGGACCGAACTCGAGGCCATACTCCGCCGTGGCGGCGTTGAGCGAAGCCTGGATGACGCCGGGCTCGACGCGCGCGCGACGCCCGTCCGCGTCGATCTCCAGGATCCGGTCGAGCTTGAAGCAGTCGACGGTGATGCCAGGTCCGACAGCCTGACCGGCGAGGCTCGAGCCGGCGCCGCGGACGACCACCGGTATCTCCAGCTCGCCCGCCACCGTCACGACCGCCGCGAGGTCGTCGCGGGACGCCGCCACGACGACGACCTCAGGCACCACCCGGTAGCCGGACGCATCGGTCGAGTAGATCCAACGCCTGAGCGGCGAGGTCGAGACCTCGCCGCTGACGACGCGCCGCAGGCGGGCGGCGGCGCTGCGGCCCTGGTCCGACAGAGACGGGATGCGGTGCCTGGTGCTCACGCGCCCAAGGATACCGCCCCGCGAGCCGGGGTGGGCAGCGTCAGAAGCCGGAAAGACGAGCTGCGATACCCCGGCGCAGAGCCGCCGCGGTCACAGTCCGCCCGGGCTGAACGCCGGCAGCCAGCGCGAGAGCCGCTCCAGCACGCCGAGCATCATCAGCACGCCGAACACCACGAGCAGCACGCCGGCGGTGACCTGAATGGCGCGGTAGTGCCTCTTGATCCACGCCAGCCGCGCGGTCATCCAGTCGAAAGCGAGGGCGGCCAGCACGAAGGGAACGCCAAGGCCGATCGAGTAGACGAGGAGGAGAAGCGAGCCGTCGACGGCGCTCTGACTGGTCGCCGCCATCGAGAGGATGGCGCCGAGCACGTAGCCGACACAGGGCGTCCAGCCGATGGCGAGGGCGGCGCCGGTGAGAAAGGCGCCACCGGCGCCGGCGCGCTTCGGCGCCACCCTGAGGACGGGCTTCGGCAGTTTGAGAACGCCCGCCACGACGAGACCGCTGACGGCGATGAAGGCGCCGGCCGCAATGGTCAGCGCCTCCCGGTACTGGAGCAGAAGCCGGCCGACTCCACCGGCACCGGCTCCCATCATCATGAAGACCAGGGTGAACCCGGCGACGAAGAGGAGCGAGGTCCACAGCAGTCGGCGGCGCTGGCCGGCCAGCTCGTCCACACCGACGCCCGAGATGAAGGACAGATAGACGGGCAGCAGCGGCAGCACGCAGGGCGAGACGAACGAGAGGAGCCCAGCCGCGAAGGCGAGTCCGATCGCTGTCAGGCTGAGAGAGCTGATCTCCGCGGCGATCATGAGCGCCGGGCGAAGAGGAGACGCCGGGTTACAGTCGTCACTGCGCCTTGGCCAGGGACGCGTTGAACTGATCGCTGCCCGCCGCGCCGATGATGCGATCCTTCTCCTGGCCTTGAGCGTCGAAGAAGATGGTCGTGGGTACCCCCGTGATGCCGTACTCGGCGGCGAGGCTGTTGTCGTCGATCACCAATGGGTAGGCCATGCCGTACTCGGCCACGAAGGCGAGAGCATCGCTCTCGGTGTCGTTGACGGCGATCCCGACGAGTTGAGCGCCCGTCGCGCCGGCGGCGAACTCGGCCAGGTCCGGAGCCTCTGCCTGACACGGCCCGCACCAGGAGCCGAAGAAGTTGATCACGAGCGGCTTGCCGACGTAGTCGGCAACGGAGAACTCCGACGCGGCCAGGACCTCGACGTCGGTGTTCGCAGTCGTACCCGTCGTCGCTCCTTCATCGCCGCCACAGGCGGCGAGCGCCAGCATGGCGACCACAACGGCGAGAATGACGGCGATCGCAGCCTTCGGCTTGGTGGTCTTCATCCCATCCCCTTGTCGGCGGTGAGCCCGAGCAGTACGCTCGGGCGGATCATCTCGCGCATGAGCTTACCCTGCGACACGGTGTTTGCCCCGTCGCCGGACAGGCGTATAATACCCAGTAGGGTATGTTATCCACCACCGCACAGGAGGATCATGGCGTCATACGATCTGGTCTGCGATTCCTGCGGGCACGAGTTCGAGGTGTTCCGGCAGGGCTTTCTGAAAGATGAAGACCGCGTCTGCCCGGACTGCGGGAGCGAGGACGTGAGCCAGAAGTTCACCAGCTTCCTGAGCAGCATCGGAGGCAGTTCTGGCGGCGGCTGCTCGGTACCGACCGGCAGCCCCTTCGGCTGAGGCTGAGATCAGCGGCGCGGTCGCGCCGCCCGATGCAACCGCGTCGCCCGGCAAGGCGACGGCTTTCCGCGAACGCCCGCGTGCAACTCCGGCACGCGGGCGTTCTTCGTCCCGGGGCACCGCACGCCAGCCCCATCGCCACCTCGCTCCTTCGGGAGTACACTCCCATCATCTTTGCCCGGGGCCGCGGGGCGAGCATCGCGACGGGACCCGGGCGCCTGCAGGGAGGTCAGTCGGATGAAGGGGGCGACAGTGCGAAGAGTCTTCTGTGGAGCTGTGCTTGGGGCGCTGCTCACGATCCTGGTGGCGGCGCCGGCCGGCGCCGTGGCGCCGAACGATGTGCTGATCGGCAAGAAGTTCCAGAAGCTTGGCCTGATCCCTCAGTACGCGACGCCTGACATGGCGAGGGCCACGGTCAAGGCGATCGTCGGCGACGGGCCGCGGTACGAGCGCAAGATGCCGGCGGTCAAGCGGACGCTCGAGGGCAAGCAGACCGCGGTCGGCGCGTACCTCTCGCGTCGCATGTCCGACCCGAGCGCCACCCAGACGTTCACGACCAAGTGCCTCGTTCTGCTGGTCGAGTTCGGCGATGAATCCTGGCCGCTCGGCGCTCCCGATCCCACCGGCCCCATGACGCCGGGGCCGGCGCACGGTGAGATCCCAGCACCGTGGCCCGACGACAACGCCACCTTCTGGCCCGGCGACTTCAGCCCGATGCACTACCAGCAGGAGATCTTCGGCAACTCGTTCGGCATCTACGACGCCGACGGCGCCCTCCGCGGCACCAGCAGCGACACCGTTCGCAACTACTACCTCGAGATGTCCAAGGGCGCCTTCACGCTCGAGGGCGACATCGGTGAGTGGGTACAGCTCGACATGCCCGAGTCGTGGTACGGCGCCGACAGCGACCCCTGGGTGTCCACCGACGACCTCACCGGTGACGTCTACCGGGTAGCACAGGACGCGGTCGTGAAGTTCGCAGCGGAGAACCCGGGCTTCCCCTGGGCCGACTACGACAACGAGAACCCCTACGGCATCAGGGGCGGCTCGTTCTACCAGCCTGACGGCATCATCGACCACCTCATCATCATCCACGCCGGCAGCGACCAGTCGGCCGGCGGCGGCGCCCAGGACAGCGACGCCATCTGGGCGCACTCGTGGGGGATCCTCGTCAACGACGGCGACGGCCCCGGCGGTTTCCCCGGCCAGATGGTCCCGGGCACGGAGGGACAGGGGCCCGAGGGAACCGGCATCTGGGCCTACAACTACACCATCGATCCCGAGGACTGCGACCCCGGTGTGATCAGCCACGAGTTCGGTCACGACCTCGGCCTTCCCGACGAGTACGACTACTCCAGCACCACCGGTGACGCCTCGTCCGGCTTCTGGACGATCATGGCGAGCGGCTCATGGCTGGGCCGCCAGTGGGGTCTCGGCACCAAGCCGGCTCCGATGAACGTCTGGGACAAGTACGCCCTAGGCTTCGTCACACCCAAGGAGGTCAATCGCGGCAAGACGGCCACCGTCAAGCTGCAGCCGGCTGCCACGGGCACGATGGGTTCGGCCGGCGTCAAGATCCTCCTGCCGAAGCGCAAGCACAGCATCGAACTGAGCAGCAAGGACGGAGCCACCGAGTGGTGGTCCGGCATGGGTGACGACCTCAACAGCACCCTCACAACGATGGGGGCGTGGACAGTCCCCACCGGCGATCCCAGCCTGACGGCGCGGGTGTGGTACGAGATGGAGTCGGACTACGACTACGGGTACCTCGAGGCCTCCGCCGACGGTGCCTCGTGGACCACGATCGAGAGCCCCGGCAACACAGTCGAAGCGCCGGCCGGCTTCGGCCTCAACGGCATCGACACGGAGAATTGGGCGACGCCGATCGAGTACGACCTCTCGCCCTTCGCCGGCCAGGACGTCTACCTCCGCTTCCGTTACCGCACCGACGGCGGTGTGGCCTGGCGCGGATGGGAGATCACCGACGTCAAGCTCGGGGGCACCTCCATCCCGGTGGCGGCCTTCGTCCGCGACGGCTGGTCGCGCGTCGACGGCGTGTACACGGTGATGAGCGACAACTACTACATCGCGGAGTACCGCACCCACGACGGCTTCGACGCCAGCCTCAAGAACTGCTACCAGTGGAACAACAGCTACTGGAGCTGGGTCGACTGGTTCACCTACAACCGCGGCCTGCACCTCATCTACCGCGACACCTTCTACCAGGACAACGACGTGGCGGCCCACCTGGGCCGCGGCGGCTGGATGGTCGTCGACGCCCGACCGAAGCCTGACGGCGTCGCCTACAACGGCGCGTTCGGCTACTGGCGGCCGCGCATCCAGGTGCGCGACGCGGCCTTCGGCCTCAAGCCGACGCGGACGGAGAGCATCTACTTCAAAGACTACGACGCCGGTGTCAACGTCGGCGAGCGCACCGCTCCCGGCAAGCTCGCCCAGCCGTGGTTCAAGGACTCGAGGACCTACTGGTACGCGGACGCTCCGGAAGCGGGGGTCAAGATCCCCAGGAACCTCGGCGTGCGTATCAAGGTCAAGTCGATGGATTCCACGGGCATGACGATCTGGGTCGACAACAAGAAGTGATCCGCGGTCGCGTGACGCGATCGGACGGGCGGGGCGCCGCAGGCGCGCCCCGCCCGTCCCTTTCAGGGCGCGCCGGACGAGCCGGGGACCACGCCCGGCTGATAGCATCGTGGCATGCGCATCCTCGTCACCGGCGGAGCCGGCTACATCGGCAGCGTGATCGTCGCGCGCCTCGCCGAACACGGGCACGAGGTCGTCGCCTACGACGACCTCTCACGCGGGCACGCGGCGGCGGTCACCGGCAGCGCCCGGCTCGTGCGCGGAGACATTCGCGACGGGCCGCTACTCGCGGCCTCACTGCGTGACCTGCGCGCGGACGCCATCATCCACATGGCAGCCCTGGCCGAGGTCGGTGAGTCGGTGGAGCACCCGGAGCGCTACCGAGAAGTCAACGTCGACGGGACGGCGTCCGTCATCGCAGCCGCGGCCGAGGCGTGTGTCGGCCGTCTCGTCTTCAGCTCCACCGCCGCGGTCTACGGGGAACCCCGGCGCACGCCGATCGACGAACGCGATCCCCTCGCCCCCGCCAACCCGTACGGCGAGACCAAGCTCGCCGGCGAGCGGCTTCTCGAGCAGGCGCGCGCGGCCGGGACGCTCGCCTTCACCGCCCTGCGCTACTTCAACGCCTGTGGGGCCGTGGAGCCGTGCGGCGAGGACCACGACCCCGAGTCACACCTGATCCCCCTGGCGCTACGCGCGGCCCGCGACGGCGCCGCCATCCGTGTTTACGGCGCCGACTACCCGACCGACGACGGGACCTGCGTGCGCGACTACGTACACGTCGCCGACCTCGCCGCGGCACACATCGCCGCGCTGGAAGCGCTCCCGGCCACCCAGGGTGCGTTCAACCTGGGTACCGGCGACGGCGCCTCGGTGAGCCGTGTGCTCGACGTGGTGGAAGACGTGACGAAGCTGCCGCTGCGGCGGCGCCACGTGGAACGCCGGGCGGGGGATCCCCCGGTGCTCCTGGCGAGCAACCGGCGGGCGGCGGAGCGCTTGGGCTGGAGGCCCACGAAGGACCTGCGGAACGCCGTCGCCTCGGCGTGGATCTGGATGCGCGCTCACCCGGAGGGATACGAGAGCGCCTGAGCCACGGCGAAAGCGAGTCAGACGGCCGGCGCCGGCTGCGGGGTCAGCGACTCGAGCGTCACCGTACCCAGCACGTCCATGAGCTGCTCCTGAGCGCGGAGCCACGACCGGTGAACGGCGCACGAAGCGCTGCGCCCGCACTCCTCCGGCGACAAGACGCACCGGTTGAGCGATATCGGACCGTCAACGGCCTCGATCACGTCCTGCATGGTGATGGCGGAGGCAGGGCTCGCCAAGGCGAAGCCTCCGTGCGCACCACGCTGTGACGCGGCAAGACCGGAACGGACCAGGCTCTGCAGGATCTTCGCGAGGAAGCTCTCGGGTATGTCCTGCGCCTCACCGATCTCGTGCAGCGACGCGACCCGGCCGTCGGGGACACGGGCCAGATAGGTCATCGCTCTGATCGCGTACTCGGCGCCGCGTGTGAGCTGCAATCCCATGGCCCTTCGCTTTCCTCTCTAGACAGGACAGAAACTGTCTCATTGAGCCTAACCTCAGTACTGCCTGCGGGTCAAGCGGCGGACTGCGCGTTAAGCACGGGTCAAGCTTGGTTAGGTGTCGCCGGGATGCCTGTCGATATCGTCGCTGTGCGGGCAGAACCCGGTCGTTCAGCGGCAGGCCGGGTGCTATCCTGCCGAGGAGTCCACGCCCGCGCGACCCCACGGAAGGACGAGCGTCGACAATGAGACGATCAGCGGCACTCATCGCCATGGGCGCGGCCGTCGCGGTGGCCACGGGCATCGTCGCCGTCGGTATGGCATCGGGCGGCTCAGACCCTGCGACGAGCACGGCGGCGGGCGAGACGGCCCTCGAGGACTCTCTGCCGTCCGGGCACCCGAGCATCGCGGACACCGACGAACCCGAACCCGCAAAGGCCGACGCGGACGACGTCGGACGCAACATCGAGCGCCTCGAAGAGGCGAGCGCGGCCGACCCCGAAGACGTCGGTCTTCTCCTCGACCTGGGCGACGCCTACTTCCTCGGTCAGCGCCTCCCGCAGGCGGAGCGCGCCTTCACTCGCGCCCTGCACGAGGACCCGGACAACACGACCGCCACCGTACGCCTGGCGATGGTGTGGCACGCCCGGGGCGATACGGCACAAGCCAGGGAGACCCTGGAAGCCCTTATCGCCGCGCATCCCGAGCAGCAGGAGGCCCACTACTCCTTGGCCATCGTCTCGTTCTCGGAAGGCCGGGTGGACCAGGCAAAGGACGAGTGGAAGGCCGCGGCGCGGATCGATCCCGGCTCGACCATCGGCCTGCGCTCACAGAGCTTCGTCGACCTCTTGGCGGACCGCGGAAGTTCGACCCCCGGCGCCGGCGACTGAGCGGCGCTCGCGCTTGCGGACGGGGCCCAGGCGCCGCGTCCCCGCCCGGGGGCAGGGCCCGCCTCACTCCACACGCGCACCGAGCACATCGCCGATGTGCGCCAACGCGAACCGGTTGAACCCGTCGGCGTCGTGTCCCGGCGCGTCGTACGTGTCGACCAGGTCGCGCCGCGCCACCACCTCGTAGCTCCGGACCCTCAGATCGCAGACGGTGTGCAGGGTGCGGATGCCGGTGCACACGCCGGCCACCTCGACGCTCTCCGGCGACAGTCGCTCCAGGATCCCGTTGAGTCGGGTACTGCGAAAGCCGGAGCAGGTGCGCTTGCGCACCAACGTGCCGCGCGCCGCGCGCCGCGAACCCAGCGAGTCCGGGCGCCACGTCCTCCTCCCCCGAGCCCTCCATGCAGTGCGGCGAGAACATCCGGGACTCCGGGTCGTCGGGTGCGTGCATGCCGGCAAGGAAGACGGCGGCGGCCGTCCGCAGCGTCGGTGTGCTGTGGTCCATGAGCGGCGCCTTCGGCCCGGGCAGCCACTAGCAGGACGCGCTCGAGACGCGGATTGGGCCGGTACAGCCGTCCGCCCTTGGCGCACGGGCACCCCTCCAGTAGAACGACGTCGGCCGTGAAGTCGGTGCTGCCGCGCAGCAGACTGCTACCGACGCCGTACGCGTCCGCGGGCACGCCGGCGGCCTCGAAACGCCGAATGCGCTCCGCGTCGAAGCCCCCCGCTGACGACGATGTGGACGTCGCCGAATCCTTCGTCGTCGAGTCCGCGCCGGACGGCGCGCACCGACTCGGGCGCGACGCCGGTGGGGCGAAACGCGCCCACGCCGTCCCACAGCGAACGGTCGACCAGTGTCTCGCTCGTGTCGAGGCGGACGCCCCAGAGCCGCTCGCCGAGCGCCCGGGCGCAGGCGAGACTCGTCGCCACGCAGTCGTTGTCAAAGTCGACAAGCGCCGTAACGTTGCTCTCGGGATCGTAGAGATCCGCGAACCGGCGTGGGACGCCGGCCTCGGGGAGCGGTGCTCTCGCGGCCGCAGCCCGGTCTAGAGCCCGAGTCTGGCGCCCGCCGTCTCCAGCGCGGTATCAAGCGAGACCTCGAAGCGGAGCGTGTAGGTCCCGGCTCGCCGCAGATCGAGCTCCATGAAGCGGTCCGCCCGGGGACGCACCGTCCCCGGGCCACCCTCGAGCACCCAGTAGGGCGACGCCGTGAACTTGAGCAGGTACCTGCCCGGCGCCGTGACGGTGAAGGTGATGCGGCGGTGCCCGACCTCGTGGATGTCGCCGCGACGCTCACCGGAGACGTCCGGCAGCGGGACGAGCAGGGGCCGGGCGTCGACCAGCCGGTAGATGCGCCACGCGCCGGCCTGCTCGACGAAGGAGAACGCCGGCGACGTCGCCAGAAGCCGCGCCTCACGCCGGCTCCAGGGGTCGAGAGGGCCGGCTACCGGGAGGAAGGCGTACTCGACACCCATGGATCGCAGCCAGCCCGCATACTCGGCGGCCACGTAGGGCGTATAGAAGAGGCTGTTGTGGATCGCGTCCGCCTGCCTGTACCACCCCCGAGTGATCGGGTAGCCGGCCTCGGGGAAGTAGAGCGCCTCCCAATGACGGCGCAGCGCGACCACGTGGATGCGGTAGTTGGGGTCGTGGAGCCGTCGGGCGGCCGTGAGCGCCGGCTCGAAGAAGGCGCGTGTGGTCTGCGGCCGCTCGACGCTGTTGGCGAAGTGACTCACCGCCGTGCCGAACTGCAGCATGGAGAACAACACGATCGGCAGCACGGCCAGCTCGGCGTACGGCAGCGGGCGCCGCAGCCGCGTGTGCCGCAGCAGGACGAGCAGGGGCAGACCGAAGACCATGAAGAAGCGCCCGATGTTGTTGCCCAAAGGACTCCCGGGCGTCACGAAGGAGACCACACAGATGACGGCGTAAGTCGCGAACAGGACCACGAACGGGCGCCGGTGGTGCGCCGCATTGACGCCCGCCAACGCGATCCCCGCGAGCGCGAACCCGAGAAAGACCATGAGCTGGGACGTCTCGTTCAGATACGCGCCCGGCTCGAAGAACGCCCAGCCGATCGCGAGCCGCACCATGACGGCCGGCACGAGCGCGGCGGCGAACACGACGTACCGCCGCCGCGTCTCCGGCCGCGCGATGAAGTCCGCCATCATGAACGGCAGCATCACCACCAGGCCCATGGGGTTGGCGAACACCCCGATCGAGACCGGAAGAGCAGCCCACAGGGGATGCCGCCGGGCGAGCAGGGCGAGCCCTCCCAGCGAGAGCGCGAGCGCGAGCACGAAGGGATCCTGACCGTGCGCCTGGTAGAGCGAAACGACGAGGACGAACGACCAGGCCGGCCAGACGTCATCGATCCGCCACATGTCCCGCTGGTACAGATAGAAGATCAGGGGCACGGTCCCGCCGGCGACGACCGTGATCAACGCGCCGGGAACGAACTGGGCGAGCCAGTAGTAGACGAACCCGTAGGTGACGGCGCCGTGGGCGCCTCCGTACCAGTACGTGTCCCAGAAGACCGAGTCGCCGCCCTGCAGGAGAAGCACCTTGTAGGCGTGGGCGGCGTCGTCCCAGCCGGGCACGCCGCCCCAGGACATGAGCAGCGTCGTGACGGCGACGGCGGCCGTCGCCGTCAGCCAGAGCGCGAGCAGCCCGCGTCTCGACCGCATCCGGGCCTCCAGCGAGGAGAGCGTCATGACGGCGGCTCCGGCCCACGCCGTCCGGATGGACGGCGCCGTAGCCGGCGCACGA
This sequence comes from uncultured Actinomycetes bacterium, assembly GCA_963709345.1. Classification (GTDB taxonomy): domain Bacteria; phylum Actinomycetota; class Thermoleophilia; order UBA2241; family UBA2241; genus CAIXSE01. The sequence continues at coordinate 289,192 of CAVPVX010000004.1, read as the reverse complement.
GCGCCGCGAACGACGGGCTCACTCGCCCGAGGCCGCCGACCGCATGGCGGTCACGAAGCTCGACGCCAACTGCGGCCGCGCTGGGAGGGTCGGGAGGAGCGTGGTGGCGAGGCACCGCCCGCTGACGAACCCCTCGGCCTCACCCTCCCCCTTCGTCTCGCCGACATGGTAGGCAAACGACTCCTGCTGCAGAGTGAGGAACTCGAGGTCGAACAGCTCGCACACGTCGCCCTCGCCCTGGTCGTACGGGTTCTCGCGCGCCGCGCGCGCCCGCACGTAGCGCGGGCGCCGGTACCACTCGAGCAGTTCGGCCTCGGCGGGAACGACACCGGCCAGCTCGCGCGAGCGCCCGCGGCTGTCCGTGAGGCGGCGGAGCAGGAGGAGGGCGCCGCCGCCCAGCGCCAGGGTCGGCAGCCCGCCGGCGACGGCCGCGGCCAGCGCCGCCTTGAGCTCCGCGTTGGCGGCGAACTCGCCGAGCGCGTCCTCGTCCAGCAGCCCGGCCAGCAGCAGACCGCTCACGCCGGGCGGCAGCTCGTGATCGCGGCCGATGTGCAGCGGGGCGAGGGCGAGGCCCATAGCGTGCAGCAGATCGACGTTCTCCAGGGCGAACGGCTCGAGGGGCGGACCCCACCCGACGGCGAGGGTGAGCCCGGCGGCGGCAGGGACCGCGGCCAGGAGCTTGCGCGGCCGCGGCGCCACGAAGCCGTGGCGCGAAGCGACGGCCTCGAGCTCGTCACGCCGGAGGTACGACGCCGCCTCCCGGCACAGGGCGACCGCCCCGCCGCCGGGCGGCCGAGGGCCTAGCTGCCGCAACGCGCCGGATCCCAAGCAGTATTGGCGCACGAACTGCTCGCTGAGCTGAGGGGGGATCCATCCGAGCAGGGGAAGCCCGGCGCGCTCTTCGATGATGCTGCGCAGGCCCTCCGCGGCGCCGTGCTCTTCGCCGCCGACGACGACGGCGCCGGCGAACTCGACGCTGGGCGCGAGCGAGCGCACCCCGACCGCGGCAGCGGCCGCGGTGACGCCACGGTCGCGCGCGTCGACCACGAGGACGAGCGGAGCGTCGAGCGCCGTGGCGACGTCCACGGCGCGAGAACCCTCGATGCCCTGCCAGCGGTCCAGCGCCGGCTCGACCGCGACGAGCGCCAGGAGGTCGCAACCGGCCGACCATTCGTCGTACAGCTCACCGGCGACGGCGGCGTCGAGGACCATGGGGTCGAGCACCCGCGGCGCCTTGGTCCCCGCAGCGTGCAGCAGACGCCACAGAGGTACGTCCACTCCGAGGGTGACCGGGCGGACGGCGGACGTGCCGGCAAAGGCGGAGAGGAGCGCCCCGGACGCGAGCGCGACCGCCGGGCCGGGCTCGAGCCCGCTCACAACGAGACGCGGCACCGACATGACGGGGGTCCTCCTTTCGACCGGCAAGGTTCCACCCCATGGCCGGAAGTCGCGATGCGCGAACGGATTTCGGGGCCCGGGATAGAATACCCTACCAGCGTTTCGGAGGATGACCCGACCGGATGGACTTGCGCCGACAACTGCACGACGTGCTGTACGCACGTATGCTGTTCGCCCTCGCGATCTTCACCGCCGTGCTGTGGGTGCAGGTCGCCGATCACGGCTTCGTGACGATGGAGCTGGCGATCGCGATCGCCGTGGTCGTGGCGGCGACCGTCCCGTTCTTCGCGCTCGAGGGGCACGTCGCCACCCGGACCCTGGCCGGCGCGACCGTGGTCACCGACATCGCACTGGTCACGGCCGGCGTCGTCTTCAGCGGTGGCGCGCTGAGCCCGACGGCGGTGTTCTACGTTTGGCCCATCGTCCTCAGCAGCGTCTTTCTGCCCGCCTGGGTCCCGTACGCCGCCGCCGCGGCGGCTTCGTGCGCCTACGCCGCCGTGTGGCTCCTGCAGCGCGAGATGATCGTCGACGTCACCGCGATGGTCGCCAGAGGGCGACTGCCGGCCAACTGGATGCTGATCGCCGTCAGTCTTCATGCGGCGGCCTTCCTGCTGATCGCCCTGCTCGCGGGCAGACAGGCTCAGGCCCTCATGCGCAGCACTCTGCAGATCTCGGGCGCGAAAGCGGACACGGACGCCCAGCTGCGGCGCATGCAGGCGACCAACGAGCAGTTGCGGATCATGAGCGAGAGCAGCAGGGTCTTTCTGCGGCACCAGGACATCGCCGGCCTCATCCCCGAGGCGCTCGCACAGATCGCCGGCGCCACGGGCTTCCGCTCGGGCTTCACGCTGATCCTCAACCGCAACAGCGGTGACTTCGAGGAACGCGCGCTCGTGGGCTCGCTCGACTCCGAGGCCGTGCGGCGCTACAAGGACCTTGGGATCGTCGAGGTCGCCGCCGAAGGCGCACAGCGCCACGATACGGTCACCGATGCGCGTGTCGGGCGCCTGCTGAAGGCGCTGGAGAAGGACGGCTACCACGGCTTCGTCGTCGCTCCGCTCGAGGCGAAGCGCGAACTGCTCGGGGTGGTCGCTCTCCTCTACCGGCGGGACGATCCGGTCGTCGACTCGGCCGTGCCGACTCTCCGCGCGCTCTGCGACCAGGTGGCGCTCGTCGTGCGCAACATCCAGTACAACGAGGAGCTGGCACACAAGAACGACGAGTTGACCCACCTCGACCAGCTCAAGAGCGACTTCATGGCGACGATGAGCCACGAGCTGCGCACGCCGCTGACCTCCATCATCGGCTACAGCGACATGCTTCTCAGCGGGATGACGGGAGAGCTGAACGAGAAGCAGACAGCGTTCATCGACAGCATCCTCAAGGGTGGCGAATCGCTGCTCAACCTCATCAACGACGTGCTCGACCTGACCAAGATCGAGGCGGGCCGCCTGGAGCTCAACCGCGAAGCGGTCGACCTGCGGGCGGCCCTCCTCGGCGTGCTGCCGGTAGTCAAGCCACGCGCCCAGGACAAACGCATCCGCATCTCGACCTTCCTGCCCACCGATCTGCCCCTGGTCTGGGCCGACTCCAGCAAGCTCAACCAGGTCCTCCTCAACCTCATCACCAACGGCATAAAGTACACGCACGAGAACGGGAGCGTCAGCGTCGAGGCGCGGACGACGGACGACCTCGTCGAGATCTGGATCAACGACACGGGCATCGGCATCGCCCGCGAGGACCAGGACAAGGTCTTCCAGCGCTTCACGCAGATCGACTCGTCGGCGACCCGGTCCCAGGGAGGGACCGGGCTGGGGCTGGCGATCGTCCGCGAGCTGGTCGAACTGCACGGCGGCACGATCCGTGTGCAGAGCAAGCTCGGCAAGGGCTCCAGCTTCATCTTCACCATGCCGATATCAACCAGGCCGGCGGACCCGCTGTCGGCGGGCAAGATCAGCTGAGGAGGCGCACATCGTGGCGAAGGCCATCCTGATCGCAGACGACGACCCCGACATCCTGAACATCGTCTCGATGTCACTGGAAACGCAGGGATACACGGTCCACAAGGCGGCCAACGGCCGCGAAGCGGTGGACCTCAGCAAGACACATCACCCCGACCTCATCCTCATGGACATGATGATGCCGGTCGTCAGCGGCTACGAAGCCGTGGCCGAGCTCAAGGCCGACGCGGGGACGCGCGACATCGTCATCGTGGGGCTGTCGGCGAAGGCCATGGCGACCGACATGGAGCGCGCGACCGACGTCGGCATCGACGGCTACATCACCAAGCCGTTCCGCATCGCCCAGGTCCTCTCCGTCGTCGAGGAGTACCTCAAGAGATGAGGCTCGCGCGCCGTCGCGGTAGCGTCGCCGCGGGTGCGGAGGGCAGGAGGCGGCGCCTCCGCGGCGTACATGCACGTGATGTCCGCATGAACCGGCCGAGCACAACTCCCCAGCCACCGCTCATCTGCGTCGCCGACGTGGACACCCGGCTGACGTGCAGCACCTACTGCGCCGTGTGTCCGTTTCACGTTCGCGACCGCCGCGGCGGCGAGCGGCGCACCACGTGGCGCGCCACGCACGACCGCCGCGTCCTGAACCGCATCTAGACCGGGCGCGTAACGGCGCCACCCCGCGCGAACGCCCGTCTATCATGGTCTGCGCGGACGTGCCGATACCGGAAGTAGCCGCGCAGCCCCCGAAACGAGGTCCGTCACGACGGCCAACCCTGCTGATCGCAAGCGAGGCTCCTGCCTCGACTACAACCGCGGCCTGAGCCTCGAGCTCAAGACGCTGGCCGTGGTTGCCGCGGCGCTTGCGGCCTTCGTCCTGGTGGCGCTCATCTGGCTGGACGTCGGTCGCCCCCGGCTGGTGGTGCTCGCGGCGCTCGCGCTCTACGCCGTCGCGGCCGTGGCATCCCACTTCTGGGTCTTTCGCCCCCTGCACGACCTCATCGCACGCTCTCGCCGGCGCCTCGGCGGCAACTTCGAGCGCAGCGACCCGCGGTACCGCGACGAGATCCGCGAGCTCGGGTACCTCGTCGGCACCCTGATCGCGGTCTTCACCGCGGCCGAGGACAAGGAGTGGGTCTCGCAGGGCATCAAGGACGACCTCATGCGCGTGCAGTCACTCAACCGCCAGCTCATGGACGTCGGCGTGCTCGGCCGCGAGATGAACGCGGCCCTGCCGTACCGCGAGACCGTCGAGCGCGTCCTCTCCCGCAGCAAGGCCTTCCTGCACGCCGACTTCGCGGCGCTGCTGCTCCTGGACGCGGAAGCGCGCGCCTTCTCGCTCGAGGGCGCCCAGGGCGTCCTCTCGCCGACGATCTCGGCCGAGTGCTGCGCCTACACCCCCGACTGTCCGGTCAGGCTGGCGGTCACGTCCGGTCAGCTCCAGCGCACCGAAGGCCACAAGTGCTCCCTCTACCCCCACACGATGACCCACCAGCTGGCGCTCCCGGTCCGGATCGAGAACGTCGGCGACATGGCGCTGCTCACCAGCTCCACCAGCGGGGAGTACGGAGAACTGCTCACCGACGACATCCTGAGCGCGCTGCAGAACCACGTCCAGAGCGCGCTCACGAACGCCCACAAGTACGACGCGATCCGCCGCCAGGTTGTCACCGACCACCTCACGCGGCTCTACAACCGGCGCTACTTCATGAACCGCGCCGGCGAGGAGATCGAGCGCAGCCTCCGGCACCAGGCGCCGCTCAGCGTGCTGATGATCGACATCGACCACTTCAAGGATTTCAACGACACCTACGGACACGCGACAGGCGATCGCGTCCTGCAGACGGTAGCGCGCGCCATGCAGGACGCCCTGCGCACGTCCGACATCTGCGCCCGCCACGGCGGCGAGGAGTTCGCCGTGCTGCTGCCGAGCACCCCAGGCGAGAACGCGTACTACGTGGCCGAGCGCGTGCGCCGTACCCTCGGAGGCACGCGCTACACGGGGCTGGGGCTGCCCGCCGAAGTCAACATCACGATCAGCGTCGGCGTCGCCACCTGCCCGCGGGACGCGACCGTGCTCGACGAGCTCATGGAGCTCGCCGACAAGGCGCTCTACCAGGCCAAAGCCGACGGCAGGGACATGGTCGTGCTGTGGGGCGCGGAGCAGCGCGAGCGGATCAGGAACTGAGGCGCGCCGCCGCCAAGGCGCGCGGACGGCTGTGTGACTCCGCAGCCGAAGCTTCGCCGCCGACCCCCTCGCCGGCCGGGGCTGCCGCGCTCGCGGAGCCGTCAGTCGTCGGGGCGCTGCAGGTAGTCGATGAGAGGCTCCCGGCGACCGCCCATGATCTTGTCGACGAGGGCGTCGAGGATGCCGCGCGCCACTTCCTCGTCGGTGACCTTGGGACGGTACACGTAGGCGGCGGCCGACTTGTCCTGCTCCAGCAGGCCCTTGGCCGCCAGGTTGCGCAAGACGCTCATCACGGTCGTGTAGGCGATGCGCCGGTTCTCACGCAGCGCTTCGTACACGTCGCGGACCGTGACCTCGCCCCTGTCCCAGACGACCCGCAGGACGTCCGCCTCGAGCCAGCCGAGACCGGTCAGGTCGCGGCTGCGGTCGCGGCGTCGCCATGCTTGAGGCTTGGGATCGGCCATCATGGACCTCCGTCCGAGTTCGTGGGCCTGGATCGGATGTGCATGAAGCGTCCCCTCCTGGAGTACGAGAACCGTTCCGACGCCGCGTCGTGTCGGCGGCCGCCGTCGATGAGGACGCTTCCTTGCCCCGACTCTACTCAGGCACGAACGGCTTTGCAAGGGAGCCGGGGGCGAACGGCGGCCGGGTATACTCCGACTACCCCGCGAGGAAACGAGACCACGTTGACCGTACGGCGAAAGGCCCGGAGCAGAACGCTCGAAGGAGCGCCTCCTCATGACTGACGTCATCGTCGTCGGCGCCGGCCTCGCCGGTCTGTGCTGCGCGGGAGAGCTCCACGCCGCCGGTACCGATGTGCTGGTGCTTGAGCGGGACGACTCCCCCGGCGGGCGCGTGAGGACCGACCTCGTGGATGGCTTTCTGCTTGACCGCGGGTTCCAGGTGCTGCTCACCGCGTATCCCGAGGCACGCCGCGTCCTCGACTACGAGCGGCTCGGACTGCGCCCGTTCGAGAGCGGGGCGCTCATCCGCCGGCGGGGCGCCTTCCTGCGCGTGGCCGATCCTGCGCGCCACCCCGTCACTGCCCTGCGCGGTCTGCGCGGCGGACCGGGCAGCGTAACCGACAAGCTGCGCGTCGCCCGGCTGCGTCGCCGGCTCTCGCGATTCTCGCTGAACGAACTGCTCACCGCGCCACAGGTGACGACCGCGGAGGCGCTGCGGCGCGAGGGTTTCTCTCGCGACTTCGTCGACGCGTTCTTTCGCCCGTTCATCGGCGGCGTCTTCCTCGACCCCGAACTGCAGACGTCCAGCCGGCTCTTCGCCTATGTGTTCAAGCTCTTCGCGGAAGGTGAGGCGGCGCTGCCGGCCGCCGGGATGCAGGCGATCCCGCGTCAGCTGGCCGATCGCCTCCCGAAGACGGCCGTGCGCTGCGGCGTCACCGTGGAGCGCGTCGCGCCGGGCGCAGTCACGCTCGCCGGCGGCGAGCGGCTCACCGCGCCGGCGGTGGTCGTCGCGGCGGACGGCCCGGAGGCCGCCCGGCTCACCGGCGTCTTCGAGGCGCCGGCTCCCCGCTCCACGACTTGCCTGTACTACGCCGCCGAACGCTCACCCGTCGGGGAGCCCATCCTGGTGCTCGACGGCGACGGGACCGGCCCGGTGAACGAGCTCTGCGTTCCCAGCGACGTGGCGCCGAGCTACGCGCCGACGGGAGCCGCCCTCGTGTCGGCGAGCGTCCTCGGTGTCCCGGCGCTCGACGACGCCGCTCTCGACGACGCGGTCCGCGCCCAGTTGCGCGGCTGGTTCGGGTCTCAGGTGGATGCCTGGCGGAGGCTGGCAGTGCGGCGGATACCCTTCGCCCTGCCGGCACAGCCGCCCGCGGCGCTACCCCAGCCTGAGCGCCCGGTGCGCCTGCGGACCGGTCTCTTCGTCTGCGGCGACCACCGAGACACGGCGTCGATCCAGGGTGCGATGGTCTCGGGGCGGCGTGCCGCGGCGGCAGTGCGCGGCCTTGACGCCGGTCCATCCTGCGCGCTCTGACGACCGACGCGCCGCCCGGCGAAGCCGCCGCGTCTCAGGCCTTGCCCAGAGCCACGCTCAGACACATGATCGCGAGGACGGTGGCCGTGACGAGCACGTACCGGTAGTCGCGCTGACGCGCGAACGCGAAGATGGAGCCGGCCACGCGCACGAACGGCGTCGCGATGAGGGCGATCAAGCCGAGGGAGAGATACGCGGCCGGTTCAAACGCCGCCAGCCCACGCGGCAGGTCGCGAAGCGGGATCACGCCTCGAGACATGCCGTCTCCGGAGAGCGCGCCGAGAACGAGCCCGACCGCCATGAGCACCACGCTCAGGGCGATCCCGGCGGTGAGCACGCGGCTGACCATACGCTCGACGTCGTCCATGACGTGACGCCGCGGTCGCGCCGCGCCGGCGCCCCCCGGCAACTCGGCGGCGGGTGACCGCGGCCACTCGCTCACGAGAGGACTCCCGCCGCCTGCAGCAGCATCAGCACCCCGAACACACAGAGCAGCGCCTCGAAGACGACCACGAGGACCTTTGCCCGGAGACGCGCGGCGAGCCGCGGGCCGAGACGGGCCCCGGCGAGGATGCCGAGCGCCGCTGGGACCGCCCAGTACGGGTCCATGTAGCCGCGCCCGTAGAAGATCGCGGCCCCCGTGGCGGCGGTGACCCCGATCATCAGGTTGCTGGTGGCGATGGTGGCCTTGAGCGGCACGCCCATGAGCAGGTTCATGATCGGCACCTTGAAGGCGCCGCCGCCGACGCCGAGCAGCCCGGACACGTTGCCCGCGGCGAGGCTCAGAACGAACCCCGGCACGACGCGGCGAGCGCCGTAGCGCACCTCGCGGCCCTCGGCGGGGTCGTAGTAGCCCGCTCGGAGCACACCCGTATCGACAGGAACGGCGTCGCCGCGCCGGCGGCTCATCTGCCAGGCGACGTAGAAGAGCACGACCGCGAACGCCGCCTGGAGGGCACGCCCATCGACGAGGACGGCGGTCACGCCGCCGGCGATGGCGCCGACGGTGGTCGCGACCTCGAGCAGCATTCCGAGGCGCATGTTCGTCATCCCGCGAGCAACGAACGACGTCTGCGCCATCGAGGAGGTCGCGATCACGCAGACGATGCTGGTGGCGATCGCCGTCTTGATCGGCACACCGAAGGCGAGGTTGAGCACGGGCACCATGATGACGCCGCCACCCACGCCGAGCATGCTGCCGAAGACGCCGGCGACGAAGGCGACGAGGAGGATGCCGACGATCACTGCCATGGCCGTCTACTCTACACGGCGGCCGGCGGCGGGCGACGGGGTGCGAGTCAGTCGTCCCCGGCCGGAGGGCGCCGCAAGCGCTTCGCGGCGGCGCGGCGCGACTTCGCGGCGAGGCGCCGCTCCTTCGCGGCCCGCGACGGCCGCGTGGGGCGGCGCGGCGGCGGCGGCGGCTCGTTGAGCCGCGCCAGCTTGAGGCGCAGCCGCCGGAGCGCGTCCATCTTGTTGAGGTACTGGCTGCGCTGGGCGCGACAGGTGACCGTCAGGCCGGTCGGCACGTGCTTCAGCCGCACGGCGCTGTCGGTGACGTTCTGGTGCTGGCCGCCGGGCCCGCCGGCGCGAAAGGTCTGCACCTCGCAGTCGGCCAGGAGCTTGGCGTCGCTCTCGGGGATGTCGATGGGTCCGTCCACGGTTCATGCGAGCCGACCTGGAGACCGTGCGGGCTCTCTCGCAAGCGTACCACTCCGGCGTGATCGCCTCCGTGCCGCGTCGGCATCATCCTGATCGCCGCTTGAACCGCCTGTCATCCGACGTCCCGCGGCTCGAACCGCGCGCCTGTCGACGCGTGGAGAACGTTCGACGCGCCCGGCATGCCGTCGGGTCCGAAGCCGCGCCTGCCGCGCAGCTCAGGGAGAAGCCGGCTCAGGCGAACCGGAGGCGCTCACACCCCAGTCCTTCAGGATCGCGTCGAGCACGACCTGCGCCATCCGGTCGCCGCCGGCGCGCGTCAGGTGGATGCCGTCCGGAGCGCGCATCAGCACCTGGTCGCCGTTGTCGTCCTTCAGGTACTCGGCGTAGGAGCCCTTTTCGTTCGCCAGCGCCGCCCAGGTGCTGACGAACATCACCCCCGGGCGCTTCTCGGCCTCAGCCTGGTAGACATGGTTCATCATCGCGATGCGCTCGCGGTAACGGTAGTCCTTCATGATGGGGTTGCCGACCCAGTAGACCCTGCGCCCGCCCTTGGTCAGGATGGCCATGGCCTTGCCGACGCGCTTGGCGTACACCTCCTGCCACGCCTTGGTCCCCACTTTGAGGACCTTGCCCTTGTAGTACACGTCCTGGCCGTCGTTGGCGCCGAAGAGCACGGCCGCCGCGTCGGGCTTGAACTCGACGGTCTGGTCGACGAGCCGCTGCGGCCAGTCGTAGAAGTCCGGCCGGCTGAGCCCGCTGGAGACGTGGTAGTCGTTCTTGCCCTTGACGAGCTTCGTCTCCTCAGCGAGGTTGACGAGCGACGATCCAAAGACCTGGTTCATCGAGTCGCCGGCGACGTAGAGCCGCAGCGGCTTCTTCTTCGTGATGGTCCGCGGCCACAGCGGTTTCTTGGCCGGCTTGACGTCGGCGAGCGTGTGATGCTCGACCTCGCCGCGCCCGAGAAGGTCGTTCAGCCCCAGCGCCGGCTGGTCGAGACGGAGCAGACCGCTCAGAGCGGTCATCGGCTTGAGCATCGCCAGCTGGAAGCTGCGCAGCGAGCCGAACGGCCGGGCCTTGACGTCGGTCTCGATGGTCTTCGCGTCGAGCAGGCCGGCGAGAAAGAAGCCGAGGAGCAGAGCGAGCAGAACGGCGCCGGCGGACGCGTGACGGCGGCGCCGCCCCCGTCCGCGACCGGGCGGCGGCCCGGGCGTCTCGGGGCCGCGCGGTCCGCCCGGCTCCAGCCACTCCTCCCACTCCTCCTCCACCTCATAGCCGTCGAGGGGCGCCGGCGGGCCGGCCGGGCCGGCGCCGGCGGGGTACTCCGGCGCGCGCCAGTCCCCGGGCGGCGGCTCGTCCGCCCGGGGGACGTCCCGCGCCGGCGACCGCGGGTCGCGCCACACGAAGAGGTCGTCGTCGGTCATCGTCCGCTTCACCCCCTCAGAACTTGAAGTAGAGGAACTCGGCCGGACCCTGCGGGCCGAGCACGTCGATGAGGAACAGGCCCGCGGCCAGAACGAGCCCCTGGCCGACCCAGCCCACGCGGCTGAGCCCCACTTCCATGCGGTCGATGAAGCCGCGCGGGATGTACTGGACGGCGATCCCGAGCGCCACCAGGCCGACCACGGGCAGCGTCACGGCCGCGCCGATGCTCCCCAGCCCGGCCGGCAGCCGCCACAGCACCGCGAACGCGTTGCCCAAGGACTCGGCGCGGAAGAACACCCAGGCGAGCGTCACGAAGGCGAACACCGCGAGACGCTGCAGCGCCCGCCCTCCCGGCGTCGCGCCGGGCTCGGGAACACCCATCGCGTGGCGCGCGTCCGCGCGGGCGCGCTCGAGCGCGAGCCCGACGCCGTGCATGCCGCCCCAGACGATGAACGTCCACCCGGCGCCATGCCAGAGGCCGCCGAGCAGGAAGGTGGTGATCAGGTTGACGTAGGTGCGGCCGCGCCCCTTTCGGTTGCCGCCCAGGGGGATGTACAGGTAGTCGCGCAGCCAGCTGGAGAGCGTGATGTGCCAGCGGCGCCAGAAGTCCTGGATGGTCCGCGCCTTGTAGGGCGCGTCGAAGTTGGCGGGCAGCTCGAAGCCGAGCAGCAGCGCGATGCCGATGGCGATGTCGGCGTAGGCGCTGAAGTCACAGTAGATCTGCACGGAATACGCCAGGATGCCCCACAGAGCCTCCCACGACGAGTACGTCTGCGGCGAGGAGAACAGCCCGTTCACGATGTGCGTCGAGAGGTAGTCGGCGATGAGCAGCTTCTTGGCGAGGCCACCGAGGATGAGCACGAAGGCGCGTGACGAGTCGACGGCGCGCGGGTCGCGCGGCGTGGTGAGCTGGGGCAGGAATTCGCGGGCTCGCGCGATGGGGCCGGCCAGCAAGTACGGAAAGAAGGCCGTGTAGACGGCGAAATCCAGCGTGGGCGCCGGCGTAAGCTGGCCGCGGTAGATGTCGATGCTGTAGGTGAGCATGCGGAAGACGAGGAACGAGATCCCGACCGGCAGGATGATGCGGAGGAGCGGGAGAGGCGCGCCGAGGCTCAGGGCGCCGAGCACGTCGTTGAGGTTGACGGCGAAGAAGTCGAAGTACTTGAACACGCCCAGCACGACGAGGTTCACCGCCACCGCGAGGACCACCCAGCGGCGCGCGGCCGCGCGCGCGCCGCGCCTCCCAAGCGCGCGGTGGATCTTGACGCCAAGGGCCTGGTTGACGAGCGTCGCAGCGATCAGCAGGAGCACGAGGCGCCAGTCCCACCAGCCGTAGAACACGTAGCTTGCGGCGATGATGAACCACTTCCAAAGCCGCAGGCGGGGCATGAGCAGCCAGTTTGCCGCGTAGACGACGAGAAAGAAGATCGCGAACGTGATCGTGGGGAAGAGCACGCTGCCGCCTGTGGGTCACTGTGTCACGGGGCCGGCAGGCGGCCCCGTCTGCTCCGGCGATGCTACACCAGCGGTCGCGGGAGACGCAGCCGCCCCCGCGACCCCGGCGTCAGGGCGCGGGGCTGGAAGTAGTCGCCGCGGCCGGCGACGACTCACCCGCGTTCTCGCCCGGCTTCCCGGCGAACCACTCCTTCTTGATGGCGGCGATGACCGCCCCGGCGAGGCGCAGCCCACCCGCGTAGGTGAGGTGTTCGCCGTCGGCCTCCCGCACCTTCTGCATCTCGCCGGCGGCGTCGCGCAGGTACTGCGCGTAGGCTCCGCTGCCGTTGGCCAGGAGCTTGTAGGCATCGATGTACTCGACCCCCGGGACCTTCTCGACCTCACTCCGGTAGATCTCGTTGAGCACCTTGATCTGCCGGTCGTACGCCGCGTCGGGCATGATCGGCTGCCCGATCCAGTAGATGCGCTTCGCGCCGCTGTCGAAGAGCAGCCTGATGACGTCGGCCACGCGCCGCCGGTACTCCTTCTTCCAGCCGGCGGTCTCGAACTGGTACACCTTTCCCGAGGACGTCTGCACCGCCTGGTTGTCGTTGGCGCCGAACATCACGGCTACGGCGCCCGCGTCGAACTCCCTGACCTGCGCCTCGAGCTGCGCCGGCCAGTTGAAGAAATCCGGTCGGCTCAGCCCGCTCGATATCTTGTAGTCGAGCAGGGGCTTGATGAGCCTGGTCTTGTTCGACAGATTGACGAGCGCCATCCCCGGAAGCCCCATCATGGAGTCGCCGGCGATATAGAGGTGCATCGGGTGCCCCTTGTACGGCGTGCGCACCGGCCTCTCTCCGGGAGGAGGCTTGGGGGCGCCGCTGCGACTCGGCTGTGGCGTCGGGGTCGTCACGACGACGGCCGGCACGGCCGTCGGCCCAGGATCGGGCTTGCCGAGCAGCTGGGCGGTGAGTCTTGCCGGCCGGTCCAGGAAGAGCCCGTGGCTCACGGCGGTGAGCGGGTCGAGCACGGCGAGCCTGAAGCTGCGCTCGCCGCCGAACGGCAGCTCGAGCGCCGTCTTCTTCATGGCCGGCGCGTTGAACAACGCGCCGAACGCCACGGCGACGAGGATCGCCACGAGCGCGCTGGCCGCCGTGCGGCGGCGGCGGCCGTAGGGCAGTCTGTCGTCTCGGCGGCGGTCGTCGGCCATCAGAAACCGAAGTAGATGAAGGCGGCCGGACCGACCGGACCGAGTATGTCGAGAAGCAGGAAGCCGAACGCGAGAACGAGTCCCTGGACGACCGGGTTCAGCACCGAGAGGCCGGCCTCACCGCGCTGCCACACGGACTTGGGGACGTACTGCATGCCGACGCCGACCGCGATGGCGAGAAAGACGCCGGGGGTCACCGCGGCGCCAATCGCGCCCCAATCCTGGAAGAGCCGTGCAAGCACGGCGAGCGCGGCGGCGAAGGTATCGGAGCGGAAGAAGACCCAGGCGAAGGTCACGAAGGCGAACACGCCGATGCGCGGCCACACCGCGCCGCGCCAGGGGCGCTTGTCGTACTCGAGCGCCGGAGGGCCTGCGGCCGCCGGCGCCGGACCTCCCGGCGACGCAACGGCAGGCGGGGCGGCATCTACGAGTCCCTCGAACGCAGCGACGGCCGCGAGCTGCCCGCGATCCCGCTGCAGCCGCGCCGCGCGTTCGCGGCGCCGGTCGACGCGCTTGTGTTCCACGACGAGCGCGCCGCCGTAGAGGAAACCCCAGAAGACGAAGGGCCAGCCGGCGCCGTGCCAGAGCCCACCGAGCACCATGGTGATCATGAGGTTCACGTAGGTACGCGCACGGCCCTTGCGATTGCCGCCCAGCGGGATGTACAGGTAGTCGCGCAGCCAGCGCGAGAGAGTCATGTGCCAGCGGCGCCAGAAGTCCTGCACCGAGGCGGCCGTGTACGGGGCGTTGAAGTTGTCCGGCAGGTTGAACCCGAGGAGCAGCGAGATGCCGATGGCGATATCCGCATAGGCGCTGAAGTCGCAGTAGATCTGCACCGCGTAGCCGACGATCCCGAGAAGGACCTCAAGAGACGTGTACTGGCCGGGCGTCGTGAACACGCCGTTGACCAGATGCGTCGCAAGGTAGTCGGCGATCAGCATCTTCTTGATGAGCCCCGCGAAGATCAGAAAGAAGGCACGCGACGTGTCCACCCGCCGCGGGTCTCGCGGCGACAGGAGCTGGGGCAGGAACTCGGACGCTCGCGCGATCGGCCCGGCGGCGATGTACGGGAAGAAGGCGACGTACACCGAGAAGTCGAGTAGAGAGGCAGGCCGCAAGCTCCCGCGATAGACGTCGATCACGTAGCTCAGCACGCGGAATGTCAGGAACGAGATGCCGATCGGGAGGACGATCCGCAGCAGCGGCAGATCGGCGTTGAGCCCGAAGGCGCCGAGGAAGTTGACGGCCGAGGTGACGAAGAACCCGTAGTACTTGAACCAGCCGAGCACGCTGAGGTTGGCGGCCACGGCTCCGGCGAGAGCCCACGTGCGGGCCGCTCCCGGCGGCGTCCGGTCGATCAGCCGGGCAAAGAACTGGTTGGCGAGGGCGCTGAGCACGAGCAACAGAACGAAGCGCCACTCCCACCACCCGTAGAAGACGAGACTGACCAGCACCATGAACGGCTTCCACAGAGCCGCTCGGGGCATGAGCAGCCAGTTCCCGACGAAGACCAGCAGGAAGAAGGCGGCGAATGTGATCGTTGGAAATAGCATGCAGGCGCGTCCACGCTCAGTCTAGGGAAAGGGACGACCGGCCGCCAGCCGGGGTTCGCCGCCGACGCGTCACGGGTCGTCGCATCCCGTATCATGACGGCATGCACGAGTCACCGGCGTTCACCCAGAACACCCTTCGCGACGGGATCGTCGAGTTCGCGTTCGGCGAGCCCGACCCGTCGCTGCTGCCTGTAGGGCTCGTGCGTGAGGCGGCCGCGCTTGCCCTCGGCGACGCGGGTGGAGCGGCCGCCATGTCGTATGGCGCGAAGAAAGGCCCGCACGCGCTGCGCGCCGCCGTCGCCGAACGCATCGCCGCGCGCGAGGGCCGCGGCGTCGACGCCGGCGAGATCCTCATCACCGGCGGCGCCTCCCAGGCGCTCGACCAGGTCGTCACCAGGCTCACGCGGCCCGGCGACGTCGTCCTCGTCGAGTCGCCCACCTACAACCTGGCACTCGGGATCGTCCGGGACCACCCCGTGGAGCTCGCCGGCGTGCCGCTCGACCACGGTGGACTCGACGTCGAGGCGCTCGAGACGACCCTGCAGCGCCTGCGATCCTCGGGCAGGGTGCCCCGCCTGCTCTACACCATCCCGACCTTCCACAACCCCGCCGGCGTGTCCCTGTCGCCGGACCGCCGGCGTCGCCTTCTGGCCGTGGCCCGTGAGCACGACCTGGTCGTGGTCGAGGACGACGTGTACCGCGAGCTCGCCTACGATGGACCCGCGCCCCCGCCGCTGTGGGCTCTCGACGCGAAGGCGCCGGTCGTCCGCCTCGGCTCGTTCTCGAAGTCGCTGGCGCCGGGCCTCCGTCTGGGGTGGATCACCGCGCGCGCAGACCTGAGCGAGCGCCTGGCCGGCGCCGGAATGCTTGAGAGCGGCGGGTGCCTTGGCCAGTTCTCGGCGCACGTGGTCGCGGCGCTGCTCGAGGCCGGCGTCTACGACGCGCACCTGGCAGGGCTTCGCCGCGCCTACGCGTCGCGGCGCGACGCGCTCGCCGCGGCGCTGCGAGAGCGGCTGCCCGCCGGCTGCCGCTTCACCGTGCCGGCCGGCGGCTTCTTCATCTGGGTCACGCTCCCAGAAGGGCTGACGGCGACGGCGCTCCTGCCTCACGCCGAGAGGCACGGCGTGTCGTTCGCCCCGGGGTCACGCTTCTGCCTCGACGGTGACGACCACGACCTGCGTCTCGCCTTCAGTCTCTACGGAGGGGCGGCGCTGGCCGACGGCGCTGGCCGCCTCGGCCGCGCCATGGCCGAGGCGTCGGCCTCTTGCAGCTGACCCCGCGCCTCGTTCGGAGAGCGGCACGGCCCGCGTGTTTCTCGTCCCGCCGACACGGGCACCGTCGTCACTGACCCGGCCACGCCGGTCTGCGCCGTCTCAGGCCCGGACCGGCCGCAGAGGGTCGCCGCGGCGTCGCGACATATGCGACGACGTCCGGGACAGACACTGCAAGGGTCAGCCGAAGGTGCGCCTGGTGCCCGAGCCGCTGTGAGGGAGGATGCGATGGCCAAGCCGACCGCCGTCACCGAGGCGCTTGCACCCGCCGAGGACGTGCCGATCTCCCCCCAAAGGCCGCGCCTGCGCTCGTGGCTCGCCCTCGTCCTCGTCATCATGGCCATCGTCACGGTGAGCGTCAGCGTGGTCGCCCTCTGGTCACGGAGCCTGGTCTTCGACACCGACACCTACGTCAGGCTGGTGGCGCCGATCGCCGACGATCCTCACGTGAGGCGCTCGGTCAGCGTCTTCGTCACCGACAAGGCCGTCGAGGCCGCCGATCTGGAGCGCCGCATCGAGGACGCCCTCCCGACCGACGCCAAGCTGCTCGCCACGCCGCTCACCGCCGAACTGCGACGCTTTCTCGTCGACGAGGTCGACAAGTTCCTCGGAAGCGAGCTCGCCCGGGAACTCTGGATCGACGTGAACCGCTTCAGCCACCGCCAGCTCATCACTGCGCTGCAGGACGAGAACCGCTACGTGACCGTCGGCCGCAACGACGTGCGGCTCAACCTGCTGCCGCTCGTGGCGGTGGCGCTGCAGAAGCTCGAGGACCAGATCCCGCGGCTGCTCGGCAAGGACGTGCGACTGCCGGCGATCGACCCCGAGACGGATCCCGACCAGATCCGCGTCCTGTTGCAGGACGCCCTCGGCCGGCCGCTGCCGGCCGACTTCGGCTCCGTCACCCTGCTGCGAGGAGACCAGGGCTACGAGGCCAAGCAGGCGCTGCGGCTCTTCAACGACCTCGTCATACTCGTGATCGCACTCGCGGTCGCTCTCGTGGTCGCGGCGCTCCTCGTCTCGACCCACAGGCGCCGCACGGCGCTTCAGCTGGGACTCGGCGTGGTCGTCGCGTTCGTCGTCGCGCGCGTGATCGAGCGACAGATCGAGAAGGCGGTCGCCCGCGCGGTCGGCGATGAAGGCGGCGCAGCCGTGGCGCGCTCCATCGTCAGATCGGCGATCGACACCCTGAACGACTTCTTCGTCTGGGCAGCGGTAGCGGGGGCCATCGTGGCAGTCGCCGCGCTCCTCGCCGCCCACCCCTCATTGGTCCGGGCCATGGGCCGCGGGTTCTCCAAGCTGTTCGGTATCGCCGCCGACCTCTCCACGCCCGACACCACCAACGGCCGCCGGCTGGCGAGGCACCTCGACGCCCTACGCCTCGGCGGGGTCGCCGCGGCCGTGCTGGCACTCTTCTTCGTCGCCGGCTCCCTGACGGCCATCCTCGCTGTGGTGCTCGTACTCGTCATCTACGAACTGGTCCTCACCACGTTCGCCGCAGGACTCCCGGCGCCCGCCGACGACGAGCCGCCGCGGCCGGCGCCGTGAGACGCGGCGCGGCCGCCGCGCCGGCCGCGCCGCGTCTCACGAACGCGGGGCCGGCGGTCCTCCTGAAGCGCCTCGATCGTCGTCGTCGCGCTGCTCGTCGCGACGCGTCAGGGAGAGCGGCAGCTGGGGCTTGCCTCCGATCAGGTCCCAGAGCCGATGCTTGCGGCGCTCCCATTTCTGGTGGAAGCGCTCGTCCCGGCGCCGCGCCCGCTCAAGCTTGACCGGGCTCCCCGCGTACTGCCGCCGGGCCCACGGCGAGCCGGGCTTGGCGAGACGCAGCGCGCCGATCAGCGCCACCAGCGGCACGAAGATACCGACAGTCCCCACGAAGAGCTTGCCCTTCAAGTAGCAGAGCACGACGAAGACGGCCCCGAACAGGATGAACGCCGAGCCCACCCAGCGCGTGATCATGACGTAGTCCCCCACCTCGCTGATGCTTCTCGGCAGAAGGCCGGTCAGCAGCAGGGTGATGAACGTCAGGCCCAGGATGACCGCATCGATGCTCTTGCGCCCCTCGCCCGTCCAGTACACGTCCTCGAGGTGCAGGATGAGGGCGAACTCGTCGAGCGTCAGCGCGGCGCCGGCGCCGAAGAAGAAGGCGAAGACCTCAAGCCACGGACTGCCCGGCTGGAGCGCGAACGCGAGGATGCCGGCTACGATCATGCCGATGATGCCGAAGACGGAGTGGTGGATGTGCAGGCCGCCCGGCGTGACGACGCTGCCGATGCGCAGGTGCGAGCGGCCGTGCGCACGCGTGAGCCGCGTGTTCAAGCGGGCGACCAGAAACGTGAGTATGAAGCCGACGAGCAGCAGGAAGAGCGGCCGCTTGGCGTCGTCGAGCACGTGACCGGGGACTGTGGCGAAGAACGCGATCATGGTCGTCCCATTATCCGCGCCCGGTCACCTCGCGAGCCACCCCGAACGGCGTGACAGGCGTCAGATCGATGAGGCGGTCGGCGAGGACATCGGCGATGACGACGAGTCCGGCTCCCCTGCGCCGTCCGGCAGCCAGTCCCGCTCGATCAGTTTGAAGACGTGCTTGCCGAGCATCTCCTGGCCCGCGACGGTGAAGTGCACGCCGTCGCCGAGCCGCAGGGACGCGTCGAAGTCGCCGCTCTCATCGGCGTACAGGTCCCAAACGTCGACGAACGTCACCCCCGGGCGTTCCCCCGCCTGCTTTTCGAAGACCCGGTTGATGAACCTCATGCGGGAGTTGCGCCAGCCCTCCCCCATGATCGGCATGCCGACCCAGTACACTCTTCGCGCGCCGCCCTCGAGCATGATGTCCATGATCTCGCCGACGCGGCGTTCGTAGGCCGTCTTCCAGGCCACCTTGCCGTAGGGGATCCACTCGCCGTCCTGCCACACCGACTGGGTGTCGTTGGTGCCCATCATGATGACGGCCGCATCGGGCTTGGCGCTGCGCACCACGGACTCTGCCTGCTTGCCCCAATCGTAGAAGTCGTACCGGCAGATCCCGGAAGACTCCTTGTAGAAGGTGATCGGCTTGAAGACCCTGGCGCCCCGCAACAGCGGATCGAGCGCCCAGCCGAGCTCGCCGCCCATGGAGTCCCCGCCGACCCAGACACGCACGGGATCGCTCTTGCTCGCCACCCACACCTCGGGCGGCGGCTCGGTCGGCGTGGGGCTCGGGCTTGCGGCCGCGGTCGCCCCGCCTCCACCCCCCGACTTCTCGGCGGCGGCCTCGTCAGCGTCACCGCCGCGAAGCAGCACGGCGGCGGCGACCGCCGCCACGGCGAGGACGACGGCGACGATCAGGAGGCGGCGGCGGGCACGCTGGCGCCGCCGGCGGCGCGGGTCTCGCCCCGGCCGCGTACCGTACGTGGTGTATCTGCCGTCATGCATGCGTTCAGCCGCCTCTCAGCGAGTGTACAGGACGGGCGTTCGCGGCGCCGCCCGGCTGCCCTTCCGATCGCGTCCGTTTGCACGTGACGCGACTTGGGATACAGTGGCGCTGAAGTCATGACCGACGAGGATCATATGCAGGAGGATCCGGGCGGGAACGCGGGTCCTGAGACGCGCGAGCACCGGGTCGGCGCAGTGGGCGCACCGCCTGCCGGAGACGCCGCGGGCGACGGCACACCGCCCCAAGCACCGGCGACCGATCCACGCCTCCGCCGGCTGCTGGAGCCCTCGCCCCGGTTCGCCGACAGCTTCGGGCTGGTGCTGGTGCTGCTGCTCGCCGGCCTCTTCCTGCGAGCGGCGACCGGCGACACTCCGATCGGCGCCGCCGCCACGCTCGTCGTCTTCGCCGCCGCCACCTGGCTGGCGCTGCGCGCCTCGCAGGTACGGAGGCGCGGGCTGCGCGTCGCCACAGCGCTCATCCCGCTCGCCGTCCTGGTCGCGCTCGTC
Organism: uncultured Actinomycetes bacterium; assembly: GCA_963709345.1. Lineage (GTDB taxonomy): Bacteria > Actinomycetota > Thermoleophilia > UBA2241 > UBA2241 > CAIXSE01. Next base: position 269,183 of record CAVPVX010000004.1, on the reverse strand, counting down.
ATGGCCTTCCTCGGAGCCGGCGGCTACGATGCGCCCACGCTCGGAGCCTTCGTCACTCTGCTGCTGGTGGTGGTCGCGCCGGTCGTGATCCTGCGCCGCCTGCTGAGCCACCCGGTGGTGAATCTCAACACGTTCTACGGCGCCGTCTCGGTCTACATCCTCATCGCGATGTTCTTCGCGACGCTCTTCTCGGTCATCGACGCCGCCGCCGGCCCCTTCTTCGCGCAGACGGACCACCCGACGGGCATCGACTTCGTCTACTTCAGCTTCGTGACCATCACGACCACGGGCTACGGCGACCTGACGGCCGCCGGCGGTGTCGGACGACTCACGGCCGTCATGGAGGCCGTCTTCGGCCAGCTCTACCTCATCACCGTGGTCGCGCTGGTGGTGCAGAATCTGGCCCGGGATCGGTTGTCGCATCGCCGGGCGGCGGGCGATGAAGGGAAACCCGGCGTCGGCGAGTGAGTCCGCCGGCTCACGTGAGCGGCGCCTCGCCGTCGTCCCGGGCCTTCGATCCGTCGCCCTGATGGTGGGCGTTCTTCCCCCGCTCACCGTCGTGCGCCACCTTGAGGAAGACCGACAGCGTGAGGATCACGGCGGCGCTGAGAGTGATCCCGTGCAGCCCTCTGACGAGAGCCTCGTCCTCGGCGTGGAGTCGATCCACCGACAAGCCTCAGTGCTGACCGGCGCGCCGCCGGCCTGTACGGCACCACGCCTGCGTGGCGATTTCGGCGCGGCGCCGGATTCCCGTGCGCCCCGTCGGCGCCGTCCCGCCGGTGGATCCGCTCGACGCGCTACGTCACCCCGTCGCGCAAACCGCGCGTCGCCTACGCCTTGCGCAGCGCGAGTCCCTGCACGATGCACGAGATCCCGAAGAGCACGGCGCTGACGCCGACGAGGATCATCAGCAAGCTCACGGTGGGGCCCGGCCAAAGGATGAAGATCAGGCCGATGACCGCGAGGACGGCGCCGAAACCGACCACGACCCCCGAGCCCTCTCCACGGGCGGAGACGGCCGCCACAGCCACGGCGACGCCCCACACGAGGAAGGCGACGCCGACGATGATGGCCACCGTCTTGACCGAGGCGTCCGGCCAGAAGATGAGCAGGAGGCCGGCGGCGACGGCCAGTACACCGGAGAAGATGCGTCCGCCGCGGCCGGCGCTCCCCCCGACGAAGAACTGGAGCACGCCGGCGAACAGCAGGAAGAGGCCGGCGAAGATCGCCACCAACTGGATGCTGGCCCAGATGTTGGCGAGCACGATGACGCCGAAGACGAGCGCCACGATCCCGAGCGCGACGAGCACGCCCCAGTAGCGCTGCCCCAGACTCTGCCCGCTCGTCACCACGACGACGCTCTCGCTCACGACCTCAGGACGCGGACGCCCCTGGTCACCACCTGCATCGCTCATGCTCGTCTCCTTCAGATCGTCTCTCGGCCGCAGGGCGGCCGCCCGGCCACGCTATTCCCCAAGCACCTTGATGATGAGCCGCTTGTCGCGGCGTCCGTCGAACTCGCAATAGAAGACCGCCTGCCATGGACCGAGGTCCAGCCGGCCGGCCGTGACCGGCACGATGACCTGGTGGTGGACGAGCAGGTTCTTGAGGTGGGCGTCGCCGTTGTCCTCGCCGCCGCGGTGGTGGCGGTAGTCGCCGCCGTCGGGCAGGAGCTGCCGGGAGACGTCGCTCGCCGGCGGCGTCCAGGACGGCGGCGCCAGCTTGTCGAGCCACTCGAGCGCGTCCTCCTGAAGGCCCGGCTCGTCGTCGTTGACCCAGACCCCGGCGGTGATGTGCATCGCCGACACCAGCGCCATGCCCTCGCGGATTCCGCTCTCGTCGACAGCTTTCTGGACGTCTTGCGTGATGCGCACGAAGGCGCGCCGCCGCTCGACGTGGAACGTCTTGTACACGGTGTGCGCCTTCACGGCGTGCTCAGGAGTCCTCGAGGCGAGGCCGCGCCAGCGGCACGAAGTGCACGCAGAGCCCCGACCGGCCGCTCTCGACAACGGCGATCGTGGGGTCGTCGTCTTCCTCGTGCGGCGAACTGGCCGTGCCGGGGTCCAGGTACAGGACGCCTTCGACCCACTCCGCAGCCGGCACGTGATCGTGCCCGTAGATGATGAGATCCGGCGCCCGGCCGGCGTCAAGGCCGTCGATCTTGCCCAGAGCCAGCCGTTTGAGGAGTCGCTTGCGCTTGTGCCCCACGACGAGGGTCACACCGCCGACCTCGACGGCCACCTCCCGCGGCAGCTTGCCCAGCTTGCCGACATCCATGTTGCCGGCGACGGCGGTCACCGGCGCCACCTTCTCCAGCGCCTCGAGAGTGGCGCCGTCGATGATGTCTCCAGCATGGACGATGTGCGTCACGCCGGCCAATTCCTCGAGGACCTGTGGATCGAGGTGACCGTGCGTGTCGGACACGACGCCGATACGCACGACCACCGGACTCATCTGCTTCATCCAGCACCCCCCGACTTGCCCCTCAGGCCGTTCCGGCGACCGACGGGCTGCCTTCTACCGCATCCTGCCCGGCGCGGCCGCACCCGGAACCTGCGCCGATCATCCGTCTCCCGAGCGATCGTCGCAACTGGGGTGGGAACGCGCGATCCGCGACGGTTGGGAGTACAGTGGGGATTCTCGACGACCGGACCGGGCTCGGTCCGGGCCACATGTGGCACGATCGCAAGGAGGACGTCGATGGCGACGCAGCGCAGCGGCAAGCCTTCCCCCCCACCGGCAACGGCCGCGAAGCGCCGGCGGGCGACCACGCCCACGCCGGCCGCGGGCGCGACCGCCGCGACCCCTCCACGCGTGCGGCGCTCCACACACCCGTCACGTGAAGAACGCGTCGCGGCAGGTAAGGCCCAGCGCCGGGAGCTGCCGCTCGAGAGGCTGGGTGTCTGGGAGCCTGCCGCCGGCCGCGCCGACCCGGTAACAGTCGTCACCGGCCAGGAGCGCGACCGCCTCCAGCAGCTGCTCCCCGTGCGGCACGCGCGCATGCTGCAGAACGCCTTCGGCTTCTATCGCGGCGCCGCCGCCGTCATGGCGGCCGACCTGGGTTCGAGCCCGCGCAGCGACCTGCACGTCCAGCTGTGCGGTGACGCCCACCTCTCCAACTTCGGCGTCTACGGCTCGCCGGAGCGCTCGCTCGTCTTCGACGTCAACGACTTCGACGAGACGCTGCCCGGTCCGTTCGAGTGGGACGTCAAGCGGCTGATCGCGAGCCTGGTCGTGGCCGCCCGCCAGAACGGGATCGGGCGCAAGAGGGCGCGGGCGATCGCGCTGTCCGGCGCCCGCGCCTATCGCGACTTCATGGCTCGCTTCGCCGGGATGGACACCCTCAGGACCTGGTACACGCAGCTCAATGTGGACAAGATCATCGCCGGCATCCACGATCCGGCGCTCAGGCGCGACGCCGAGAAGACGGCGGCGCGAGCCACCAGCCGCGACAGCGCCCAAGCCGCCGCCAAGCTCACGACAATGGTCGACGGGCAACGACGCATCGTCGGCCAACCGCCGCTCATCGTCCCCATCCGCGACCTGGCGACGGGAGTCGTCCCGAGCGACACGCGGCGTACGGTGCGCGCGACCTACAACGCCTACCGCCGCTCGCTCAGGCAGGACGTCGCCGTGCTCCTCGACCGGTACCGCATCGAGGATGCGGCCCTCAAGGTCGTCGGCGTGGGGTCGGTCGGCACGCGCTGCTTCATCGTCGTCATGACAGGACGCGACGCCGACGACGTCCTCTTCCTTCAGGTGAAGGAGGCCGGTCGGTCGGTGCTCGAGCCCTACCTCAAGCGCAGCCGCTACAGGCACCAGGGGGAGCGCGTCGTCGTGGGCCAGCGGCTCACCCAGTCGAGCAGCGACATCTTCCTCGGATGGAGCAGCAGCCCCGTGGGCATCGACTTCTACTGGCGCCAGCTCCGCGACTGGAAGGGCTCGGCCACCGTCGAGACGATGGACTTCGACCACCTGCTCACCTACGGCGAGCTCTGCGCCTGGACTCTGGCCAAGGGTCACGCCCGCTCCGGCGACCCCGTCGCGATCTCCGCATACCTCGGCAAGAAGGACCGCTTCGACGTCGCCATGGCCGACTTCGCCGAGGCGTACGAGAAGCAGAACCGCAAGGACGTCGCGGAGATGCGGCGGGCGGCCACAGACGGTCGCATCGAGGTCGCGGAGCGCTTCTAGAACCGCTGCTAGAGCTCGCCGCCGGGGACGCCGGGGCCGGCGAGCTCCGCCGCCGACGGCGGCGGCGGCGCAACGGGCGCGCCGCGGGCAACGCGTCCGGGGTGGCTGCTGAGCACTGCGTCGAGCGGCAGAGTCTCGCCTGGCCGGAGCAGCACTGTGTGGACGTCCGGCTCGAGCGACGCGGCCTGCGCCATGAACACGTACGGCGCCCGGCGGTGAAAGTCCGGGCGCATCCGCATGATGGCGGTGCCGGGCAGATGGTAGGTCCCCCAGTGGATCGGCACCACGAGACGCGGGCGCAGCAACTCCATGGCCATGACCGCGTGACGCGGGCTCATGTGCTTGAACTCCGGCATGAGCGGCCCGATGCCGGCGATCGGCAGCATGGCCAGATCCAGGCGCTCCGGCCAGACGTCGGCGATGCCGGAGAAGAAGCCGGTGTCACCGGCGAAGTAGACGCTCCGGCTCCCCGTCACGATGTAGCCGACACTCGGCGTCCGCGCCGCCAAGGGGTGGCGCGTGCCGCGATGCCGGGCATCGGTCACGACCACCTCGACGGCGCCGATGCGCAGTCGTTCTCCGGGGCTGACCTCGTGGATGCAGCGAAAGCCTCGCCAGTGCAGTGACAGCCCGGCGCCCACCGGCGCCAGCACCGGCGTGTCGCGACGGAAGAGCCGCAAGGACCGCGGATCGTAGTGGTCGAGGTGCAGATGGGAGATGAGGATGGCGTCGGGGTCGACCATCGGCTCCCTGAGCGGCTGCGGGACGCGGCGGTAGAGCGGGCCCACGAGCCGCCGGAGCACTGGATCGGTGACCAGGCGCACGCCATCCATCTCGATGACCGTCGACGCGTGCCCGAGGAACAGCACGCGTGATCCCGACGCTGGCGCGTGCGCCCGCGCGGGCATCGCTTCGACCGCGATCGTGTTCTCCTCTGCCGGCTGAGCGTCGGGTCGCTTCATGATCTGACGGACGGTCCCTCCTCCCCCTCAGGCAGTACGGTGGCCGGGATGGGCTGCGGCCAAACCAACGGCGGCCACGGTTAGTCGATCGTCGAAGGGGAAGGGTCGGGTCTACCAGGCAAGCGGGACGAGGCCGCCGGACGGCGGCCGCCCGGAGACAAAGGAGTCATGCATGGCAGACGAACCAGTCTTCTTGTACATCGCGACGTACGACACGCCTGAAGACGCGCAGGAGGATTACGAGGCCGTCAAGGCGCTTCACAAGGAAAAGATGATCGGCACCTACGACGCCGCCGTCCTCACCAAGGACGAGCACGGCAAGGTGCACGTGAACAAGCATGAGAAGCCGACCCAGCACGGCGCCTGGACGGGCGTCGCGGTCGGAGCCGTGGTCGGCATCATCTTCCCGCCAGGTCTCCTCGTCGGCGCGGCCGCGGGCGGCCTCCTCGGCGGCGTGATCGGCCACATGTGGAAGGGCATGTCGCGCAAGGACGTCATGGAACTCGGCGAGTTCATCGACGACGGCGAGGCGGCGCTGATCGTGGTCGGCGAGTCGGCGATGCAGGCGTACGTCGAGAAGGCGCTCAAGAAGGCCCGCAAGCAGGTCACGCGCGAGATCGACATGGAGAGCAAGGATCTGCAGAAGCATCTCAAGGAGGCGGCGAAGGAGGCGAACTAGGCCTCGTCGCGTCTCGAGACGAATCACGAGCGGCGGCGGGGCGCCCGGCGGGCGCCCCGCCGCCGCTCGATGCAGCGAGCAGGATTCCCGGCATTCCCCTAGGGGTATTCAGATGAAGAACGGATGTCCTCACAAGGAAGCAGGGAACGGAGACTCCATGGCCACCATCAGCAAACAGATGGAAGTCCTGGCAGCGCCGTCGGTGGTGGCCGCGACGTGGTCGCGATTCATCGAGTGGGCGCATCACGGCCCGAGCCGACTGGCCTGCGACGAGCTCGCCTGTGTCGATGCCGTGCGCGCCGGACTCGTGAGCTTCGAGCCGTCGGCGGCAGGCTTCACGGCCGTGACCTTCAGCCTGGCGCCGGAGCCCGGCGGACCCGCCGAGGATGTCCTCGAGGGCCAGCTCGAACACGACCTCGTGATCTTCAAGGACTACGTGGAGCGCAGCGGCAACGAGATCGGGAGACCGACGCCGGACGAGGAGAGGGTGATGGCGGCTGCCGAGGGCCGCGCCCGGCATCGACCGGCCGGCGAGAACCCGAGCGAACGGAGCGGGACGGCCTCGTACACGGACCACTTCCCGACGTGAATCGGGCGGCGGGAGACCGTCAGGAGGCGCGACTCAGGCCTGCGCAGCCGCAGGGACGCGCATCGGACCACATCCTTGTGACGCCCCACTGGCGGGTGCTCTGCGCACACATCGACACACGCGTCCCGGCAGCCGCCTGCCGTCCGATCACTGGCCGGTGGTCGCCGAACTGGTCCTGCGCGACGCGAGCCTCTATCTCGAGCGGTCGCCGCCGCCGGATCGACGGGCGACAGGCACCGCCTCGCCGGGCTCCGGCCCTGGGCCGCAGCGGCGCTCTCATCGGCTCCGTCAGCCGTCGACCCGCCGCGTGCTTCGCTCGAGCGCCCACACCGGGTCGTCGCGCCAGACGAAGGTGTTGCTGCGCAGGTCTTTCAGCGCCGTCTCGATCTCCGTGCGCGTGTTCATCACGAACGGGCCGTAGCGGGCGATCGGCTCTCCCAAAGGCCTCCCGCTGATCAGCAGAAACCGCACCGGGCCGGTGTCGGCCGCCACGCGGACCTCGTCGCCGTCGCCGAAGACGGCCAGGCGGGGGGCGATCAGCAGATCCCCATCGAGGTCGCCGCGATGACCGAGGTCGCAGCCCGTACCGAAGCGCCCCTCGCCCTCGAAGGCGTAGGCGAGAGCCACGTGCCCGCGTGGCACGGGTTGGGCGAACGCCGCCCCGGCCGGCACAGAGACATCCAGATACTCGGGCTCGGCGTGGATCCCCGTCACCGCGCCGCGCACGCCGTCCACGGCGCCGGCGACGACGCGCACGACGGTCCCGTCGTCCCTCCGGACCTCAGGGATCTGCGCGGCGGCGAGGTCCTGGTACCGCGGCCGGGTCATCTTGAGCGCGGCGGGCAGGTTCACCCAGAGCTGGAAGCCGCCCATGCGCCGGTCCGGGCCCGGCCGCGGCATCTCCTCGTGCATGATGCCCCCGCCGGCCGTCATCCACTGCACGTCGCCGGGACCTATCCTGCCGGCGTTGCCGATGCTGTCCCGGTGATCGACCTCGCCGGCCAGCATGTAGGTCACGGTCTCGATGCCGCGGTGCGGGTGCCATGGAAAGCCGGCCAGGTAGTCGTCCGGGTCGTCGGAGCCGAAGTGGTCGAACAGGAGGAACGGGTCGACGTAGTCGAGCGCCGCTGTCGCGATGCTCCGCTTGAGGCGGACCCCGGCGCCCTCCATCACGGGCTGGGGTTCGACGACGCGCTCGACCCCGCGTGCTTCGTAGCTCATCCTCAGCCTCCCTCGTGCGAACGTCTCTGGCGCCAGCCTTCCCTGCACGCCGTCGACGGAACCGCCACCGTCGTCGCCTGCCCCGCCGCGGGAGTCGCCCGGCAAGCCGGCGGCGGCTACCATGAGTCGGCGCACGCATGCGGGAGGGGGACGCACCGTGCCGCGAGGGTCCATCGCAGGCGTCATGACCGATCTTCGCGGTCTGTCGCGACACTCCCGATGCAGGTGGTCGGCGGCGCGCGCTGCGACAGGCTCGGGCGCCGCCGCCGCCCCCCGGCCCTGGACGCCGGCCTGCGTCGTCACCCTCAGCTTCGGTATCGTGCTGCCGATCCCCATCTCCGCGACCTTGGCTTCGAGTCTGGCCCCGACGACCATGCGCGGCCGCTACATGGGCCTCTGGACCCTCATGTGCACGGGCGGCTATGCCCTCGGCCCGCCGCTCGGAGGGTGGGCGCTCGACACGCTCGGTGGTCGCGGCTCGTTCCTCACCATCGCGAGAGCCGGTCTGCTCGGCGCGGCCCTCTTGGCGGCTTTCCGGGTGCCCGCGGGATGTGAAGGCCCGACGGCCGTGGAAGACGCCGCGTCGGCGCTCGGTGAGCGGCTCCGCGGGGAGAGGCCGGTACAGGCTATCTAGTCAAGCGCCGGACGCGCCTGCCCGTACCCCAGGCTCAGAACGGCCCGAGCCCGGCGTTGGCGAGAGCGGTGAAGGCGATCACACCCACCAGGATGCAGAGCGCGGCGTTGGCGACGAAGCTGCCCCACAGTCGCGCCGGCGTACGACTCTCGCCGCTGAAGTAGCGGCGCCCGTTCAGGACCGCCGCCTGCAGCAGATAGACCGCGTATCCCAGAACCACCGCCGCCATGGCGGCGACTCCCCAGTGGAAGACGACCGCCATGAGGCCGGCCACGGCAAAGGCGCCATTGGCGAAGCCCACCTCCCACTGGAAGAACGGCGTCGCCTGCGTGTCCGCATCCAGGCGCTTGGCGTCCTCCCGCCACGCGAGGACGTGGCGGAACCAGCTCAACAGGCCAATGACGACCGCGTACGCAAGGGTGAGCGCGGTGAGCGCGGCCTTGTCGTCGTCTCCCAAATAGTAGAAGGCCACCGCCACACCCACGGCGCCGGTTACGTACGTGAGGATCATCAGCATGCGAGCCACGAACCACCCCTTTGATCGACTGGCGCCGCCCCCTGCGACGGTACCCGGGAGTCTGCCCGATTGAGCCTCCACTCACACCGGGCGCGGGCAGGCCGGAAAGGTGGGCGGTGGCGAGCACGGGAGAAGATCTCTTCGACCTACTCCGACGCCCGGCGCCGGGCCGGACGCGCGCGCAGCCGCCAGGCGAAACCGGCGAGCCGGGCCTCATCTATGGGATCGCCGTCGTTGTAGACGAACAGGGCCGGCAGGCCGGTCTCGCGCCGAAGCTGCGCTTCGGCGATCAGAGCCGGCCCGCACCCGCGCGGCGCCACCGAGACGACGCCGTCGACCGGCTGCGTTCGCCAGGTGAGCAACGCCCCGCCGACCGCCGGGATGCTTTCCCCGAAGGGGTACGGCGCGAGCAGACGGCGACTCTCACGCGCGACCGTGCGTATGTCGTTCCAGAAGACCCAGGGATGCCGGGTCTGAACCGCGCGGGTCAGCCGCTGGACGATGTATCGCATCGTCGCCAGCGTCGCTTCCTTCTCGGGCCGCTTGCGCCAGGGCACGCCGTCCTGGATCTGGCGCAACTGGAGGAGCTCGAAGAAGGCGCCGTACGGCTCGAAGATGACGCGAATGCCGTGGTCGGCAAGCTTGCGCTGGAGATCGTCGTTGCCCCACTCGTCGACGCGCAGGTAGAGATCGCCACACAGGTAGACGTCGCGCAGGCCGGCGGTGCGCGCGGCATCTCGCGGCTCCTCGGCGAAGTCCCGCGCCGCGTCGGCGAGCAGGGATTCGACCTCGCCGCAGAAGCGGAAGGCCGCGGTGACGTTGCCGGCGATGCCGGCGTCGGGCCGCGGCTCCTCGAGCAGCCGCTCGAGCCGGGCCGAATAGGCGGCGAAGAGTCTGTCGGCGGATCCCCGCTGCGCTTCGTCCGCGTAGCTGTGGAAGCGCAGCATGTTGAGCAGGTCCACGGCCACGAGCGCCGCCCAGGTGACCGGCATCATGCGAACGTTCGTCGTCACGAGACTGAAGTCGGCCACCTCCACCCTGTCGCCGAGACCCAAGCGGTCAAGCGAGATCTGTTCGGTCAGCGGGAAGAGGTTGGCACGACAGGCCTGGAATCCGTTGCCGGCGCTCAGGAAGAGGGCGCGGCCGCCGTCCAGGCTGGGCGCCTCCTCTTCAAGAAAGCGCGCAAAGGTGCCCCAGATGAGCTGGTAGGGCAGGCACTCCTTGCCCGAGCACGCGGCTCCGGCGGCGCGGAGGGCGGCGGCGTCGGGCTCGCCGACGTAGGTGGCGTCGTAGCCGCCGCCGCGCATCGCCGCGGCCAGATGCCGGCCGAGGCCGCCGCCTACGTGGCCGAAGATGAAGCGGTCGTACCCTGCGTCGAGACTGTGCGGCAGCCGCCGGTCCAGGCGCGCGAGGCGCGCCGGCAAGTCGGCGTCCGCCGTCGCCCGCGCCGCCGGACGTTCGGGGGCCGCGGCAGGCGCCGCAGTCCTGGGGGTTGCGGTCTCACCGGCGCCTCCGTCCGCGGCCGCGTCCCGCCAGCCTCGCACGCTGTGGAGGAATGCCTGCACGCGCGTGACGTACCCAGCCTTGCCGCCGTGACCGTCACTCTCGAGGACGGCGTGCGGCCAGTCCTCCGTGAGATCGGTGAACAGGTGCTCGATCATCGAGTTGGGGCCACACCCGTAGGCGCCCAGCAAGAGGGGGTAGACGCCGCCCGCGGCGACGCCGGCGAGCGTGGCGCGCAGCGCCTGGCCGGCGCTCGCCCAGTGGACCCTGCTCAGCCCGGGCACGTCTGCCGGTGTCGGGTAGCAGTCGACAGGGAGTGGCACGGCGCCGTTGCCGGCCACCAACTCGTGGATCCCGGCGTCGAGCACCGCGTCGTGGAGCACGTGCGTCTCGCCGACGATCATCACCACCGGGAAGTCGTGCGCCCGCGCCCATTCGACAGCTCGTTCGCCGATCTCCCGCAGCCCGACCTCGAACCGACGCTGGGCGTCGAGCGCCGCCTCGTACGCGTCGCCGAAGGCTGCTCCCGGCGGTGCGCCCCCGGCGGCGTCGGCCAGCGCCTGCGCCGCGGCTTCGAGGGCCCGGCGCGCGCGCGGCGACCCGAAGTCGTCACCCTCCTTCTCGAAGAGCACCGGCCGGAGCACGCGGGTCGCTGAGCCCTCGGCGACAAGCGCCCGGGCGGCCATGTCCGGAGCGCCCTGCGCCATGGGACAGGTGTACGTCTGGGAGCCGGCGTTAGGCAGGGGAAGGTGCACGAAGATCGGCGCCACAAGAGTGGCAACGTCCGCGCCGGCGAGCCCATGCAGCAGTTTCACCGGGGCACAGGCTCCGGGCGCAGCGCAACGCCGGTCGCCGTCGGCCAGCGTGTCACGGCCGGGCCGCAACACTTCGACCCGATGCCCCAGGCGACCGAAGAGCGTGGCGAAGAAGGGAAGCGTGTCGATCAGGTAGTGCGCGTAGGGCAGACCGAGGACCGGGCCGGCGGACGTCGCTTCCGCGAAAGAAGACGCGTCTCCCCCGGAGCCGCCCGGAGCGGGCGCCGGGCCGTCGGGCGTACTGCCGCCCGCAGCCGCCTCCGCCAGCAGATCGCCCAGCAATACCTCCCGCTCGCGATAGGGGCTCGGCGCGTCTTTGGGCAGCTTCTCGCCCGCCGCAGAGACCGCGTCGTACTTCGGGCACTGGCCCCCGCTCACGATCTTCTCGCGGACGCCGTCGACGTCGATCTCGGCGAGCTCCAGGTGACACAGATTGCGGCAGTCCCGATCCTTGCATTGGAACTCGCGGCGCCCGGCGACGCGTGCCTCCAGAACGCGCGACAGGTCGAAGGCGGCGGTCGGCTCCGCATCCGGCTCGGCGAGCGCTCGTCCCGCCAGCACGGCGATACCGACGGCGCCCATCGCGCCCGGGTCGGCGGGCACGACGACCTCCCGCTCAAGCACCGCCGCCAGCGTGCGCGCCAAGGCGGGGTCGGTGGCCGGCTTGCCCTGGAAGAACACCCGGTCGAGCAGCCGGCGCTGGCCCATCACGCGGCTGCGATAGTTGCGAACCACGGAGTACTGGAGGCCGGCGAAGATGTCGTCCCGGTCGTATCCGTCACCGAGCGCTTCCGCCGCCACATCGGCGACGAAGACGGTGCACGTCTGACCGAGGTCCGGGGGGCCGTCGCTGCGCGCCGCGCCACGGCCGAACTCCGTGATGTCGTCGACGCCGTGAGCGAGTGCCTGCTCCTCGAGGAACGAGCCCGTGCCGGCGCTGCAGACGCGATTCATGTCGGCGTCGACGACGCGTCCGTTCTCCATGTTGATGAACTTCGCGTCCTGACCACCTATCTCCACGATCGAGAGACTGCGCCCGCCGTCCGGGTCGAGCGCGGCGGCGGCGACCGCGTGAGCGACGATCTCGTTCTGCACGGTCAGGCGCGCCGCACGGCCGGGGTATGCGGCGCGAAAGACGGTGGCGGCCGCGTCGCGCCCGGACCCGGTGAAGCCCACGGCGACGACCGGGCTCGGGACCATCTCCGCCACCTCGGCGACCAGGGCTTGCGCCGCCTCGACGGGGTTGCCCTCGGTGCGCCGGTAGACACTGGCGAGCACCGAGCCGGAGGCCAGGTCGAGGAGCGCGGCCTTGGACCCCGTCGAGCCGAGATCGAGACCGAGCACCGCCGGCGCTCCTGAAGGAACCCCGGCGTCCTCGCCGGAGTCGAGCCGGACGACCTCGCCCGGCCCCTCGCGCGCCGGCTGCAAGCGGGCGATGCGACTGCGCACCGGGCGTACGAGCTCGGCGGCGTCGGCGGGAAAGCCGGCGAGCCTGCCGGCGGCCGGCGTCTCTGCGCCCCCGCCGTCCCGCCACGCCGCGGAGGACCACGGCTCGGAGCCCTGCCGCGACGCCAACCGCAGCGCACCGAGAGCCTCGAACACGGCGGCGTGCTCCGACACCTCGACGGGGGCGTCGCTCAGCTCCGCCACACCGGCTGCGATCGGGCCGATGAGTGCCCCGTGCCCGACCAGGAGTACAGGCCCGTCCACCTTGCTCTTGTCGTACAGGCTGTGGACGTTGCGAGCAACGCCGGCGAACAGCCCCTTGAAGATGCGCCCATGGGGTTCTCCCTGATTCGCGAAGTGCGTGAGCTCGCTCTTCGCGAACACGGCGCAACGGCTCGTCACGGTCACTCCGTTCGGGCTCGCTTCGGCAAGCGCCACCGCCTCGTCCAGCGAGCGGCCGAGCCGCGCGCAAAGGCCCTCGACGGTCTCGCCGGTGCCGGCCGAGCAGCGTTCGTTGGCGTCGTAGCGCGCACGACCGCGGGCGTCCCTGGTCAGCACCGAGTACCCGCCCCCTCCCACCCGGACCACGTTCAGCGGACCCTCCGGGTGGAGCCAGGCGGCGGCTTGTTCCTGCGCGATCTCCTCCGGGATCCCGCCGAGAGCGGGGGCGCCGAGACGGTCGCCGTACACCCCGGTGGCCGCGATGCCCGCGAGCCGGCCCGCATCCAGAGATGCGTACAGATCGAGGAACGGCCGCAGCGGCTCGCCGAGGTGGCGCTCCACGTGCGTTTGGAGCACGCGCAGCTCGCCGTCGTCGCCCAGCTCGCCCACGGCCACCGCGGTGGTGACCTTGCCCAGATCGACACCGACAAAGAGAGGACGCAGGCCGATGAAGGCGCGGCTGTGCCCGGGCGACGCGTCCGGGTCGGGTCCTGCGGAGGGGTGATTCACACCTGTCCTTATACCAGAGCCTCGGACCCGGAGCCACACGCCGGGAGCGGATCCGCATTCAGGTCAGCCGTCGCGACGACGATCAGGACCTCCGCGACGGCCGCGTCCAGCGCCGACGGGCTCCAGCCGCGGCGCTGGTGTGCCGCCGGGCCGAGCCGAGGTACAGTAGCGGCATGGATGACGACGACCGGCTCGACCCGGAGACGGAACGACTGCTCGAAGACGCGTGGGACGCCCTCGCCGACGGCGACGTGCGCTCCGTCGCGCGAGCGCTCGAGAGAGCGCGCGTGACGGCGCCCGACGACCCGGCGGTCATCGAGCTCGAGGCGTCGCTCGCGCGCGAGCAGGAGGAGCCGGAGGCGGCACTCGACGCGTACCGGCGCTGGAGCGAGTCGGACCCCGATGACCCGGAGCCCTGGCTCGGGTCGGCGGAGGTGTACCTTGACTACGACGAGCCCGGCGAGGCCGCGCGCCTGCTGCGCGAACTCCTCGCCGGGCCCCGGCTCGATCCGCTCGACGAAGCCGACGCCCGGCATCTGCTCGGCGTCGCCTGCGAAGACAAGGGCGACACCAGAGGGATGGTCAAGGAGTGGCTGGCGACGCTGCGCCTCGACCAGGCGAACGACGGGCCCGAGCCGAGACTGCCGCGGGCGGAGTTCGAGCGGCTCGCCGCCGAAGCCCTCGACGAGTTGCCGCCGGAGATCCTCGGCCGGCTGGGCAACGTCCCCGTCTTCGTCGAGGACCAGCCCTCCGAGGCGCTTGTGCTCGAAGGACTCGACCCCCGCACACTCGGCCTGTTCCACGGCATCGCGATGCCCGACCAGTCGGTGCTCGGACCGGGCCCCGACATCGGCGTCATCCACCTCTTCCAGCGCAACCTCGAACGTGAAGTCCCGGACGACGACGTGCTCGCCGAGCAGATCCGTATCACTGTCCTGCACGAGACCGCCCACTACTTCGGCGCGGGCGAGCAGGACATGCACCGCTTCGGGCTGAACTGACCCCGGAGGCGCCGGCCGGGGGCGCCGCTCGCCGGGCGCCTGCGGGGTCGGGCTCCGGCAGCCGGCGTACGTGAACGAGGCGGCCGGCTCACGCCGGCCGCCTCGCCGTCCTGTCGCTCTTCGCTCTCCCTACTGCACGTCCACCATGGTCAGGTAGACGCCCTCCGGCGTGCCCTCGCCACCCGGAGGCTCCAGCAACAGCATGAGCTGCGCGGTTCCGGCGCCGACCGCCTTGAAGTGCATGGTCGTCGTGCCCTGAGCGCCGGGCATGTCGCCGGAGGCCGCAACGGTCGGCTCGCCGGCCGCTTCGATCACACCGTCGGTGACAATGCTCGCTGTCGTCCACGTGTAACCGGTAGAAGCCGAGTTGCTCGGCAGAACGATGTCGAACAGGTCGCCGGCGTTCACCTCGATGGTCTTGGCGACGCGACGCTCGACAGCGGTCACCGTCTTCGGCAGACTGCCCTTGCCGACCGTCGCCGAGAACGCGTAGGCCTGTGCGGGCCAGCCGCCGGACGTCTCGGCCCACAGGACCGGGGTGGCGACGCCGTGATTCTTGGCCTCATAGGTCACGACGGTCGTCGAGCCCTGCTGGACCGGCTTCATCGCCGCAAGCTGCTTGCTCGTGGTCTGATTCACCCACGCGCCGACGTTGCCGTTCAGGTGTACCTTGATCTGGTCGCCGGGCAGCACGTGCACGGTCTCGGCGGGGTACGCGTCCACGGCGCCGACGGTCTTGGGCGCGTAGCCGGGCTTGGCGGCGATGGTGACCTGCCACGTCTTGATCGGCATCGCCTGCTCCGGGATCTCCGTGTAGTCCGCGATCAATGACGCCTTGCCGGTGCCCACGACGCTGAACGTCCACACCATCTTTCCGGGCGATCCCATGGCGTCGCTCTTGGGGTAGAACTTGGGCTTGCCGACCTGCTTCAGCACCTTTGCGTTCGGCGTCTGGAACTTCCACTGGAAGTCGGTGGTAGGCGTGTCGTGCAGGCTCACCTGGATCGTGTCGCCCGCTCTCGCAGCGAAGGACTCGTCGTTGTCGTTGTGGTTCATCTGCAGGGTGACCGGCTTCTTCGGCGTCTTGACGAAGACGGGCAGTGCGTAGGTCTGCAGCGGCGGATCGCCGCTGGGACGGTTCACCAGAACCAGCGTGCCGGTGCCGGCCGCGTTGCCTTTGAACGTCACGGTCTCGGTGCCGGACCCACCGCCCGAGTACTTCTGCCCCGTCATCGTGAGCAGGGGATCGCCGCCGACCATCTTCCAGGTGTGGCGGCCCTTGTCCGCTGCGTGCTTGATCGTGACGACGAGGGTGTCGCCGGTGCGCAGTTCGGCCATCTCGGCTGTGTACTCCTCGCCGGCCTTGACGTCGACGGGGATGTGGCCCTTCCCGGCCTTGACGATGAGGGCGTAGGTCGAGCCGGGCGCGCCCTCCGCCGGAGGCTCGTACCAGAATCCCAGCTCCTGTGTACCCTCTGCCTCGACCACGAACGTGAACTCCGTCTTGCCGGGCGCGCCGGCAAGCTTGCTCTTCGGCGCGATGGTCTCGGGGTCGCCCACCTGCTTGAGGATCGGCGTCTCTCCCTCGCCCGACATGACCTGCGCCGTCCAGGAATACCCTGTGCTCGCGTTGCTGTTCAGCCGCACCTTGAGCTGGTCGCCGACCTTCGCGTGCACGACCGGCGGCATGACCGCCGACGCGACCTTCACGGTCTGGGCGACCGCTGGACTGGCACTGGCAGCCGGCGATGCCCCGGAGTCGCCGGAGCTCGACTCACCGCATGCCGTCAGACCGAGCGCGAGAAGAACGGCCACCCCGGCCACGACGAGCGCTGCTGCTTTGCCACTCACATCACACCTCCATGGACTTCTCCCGTGAGGCCCGACATCCGCCGACCGCCCCCGACGTCGCAACCCCCTGCAGTGCATCTCCACCAGCGTTGACTGTTTCGGCAACGCCCGACCCGTTCTTGAGCATTTGCCGTACCGGCGTCGCCCCGCAGGCGGGGCGACGCCGTCGGTCGACCACTGGCGAAATCGTCGGCGGCGGGCTTCCCGAGCGGGATGGGTACGGCGTCCCTTCATGAGGCACGCGGAGGCAGGCGCCCGTGCTGTCCGGACGCCTCAGGCGGGAGCGGGGAGGCCGAGCAGCTGAAGCGCGCGCTTCCTGAGCGCGGTCCCGATCTCGGCCTTGGCGTCTTCGTCGGCGCCACCGCCGATGAGGAAGGCGTAGCCTTCTTCCAGGGCCTTCACCGCGACCGCGAGCTCGTGGGCGTCGTCGACCCGGACGTACCCCGCGACCATGCAGTCCGCGAGCGTGGTCTCGACCAGCTCCAGGGATGTCTCGTACAGGGCGGCGAAGCTCTTGCGCACCGCGGCATGCCGCAGGCTGATGTAGAAGCAGGCGTAGAAGACGCTGTCGTCGAGCAGTTGGTGGTACTCCGCGTCGAAGAAGGTGTCGAGGATCGCGGCAAGGCGCTCGCGCGGATCGGCGATCGCGGCGAGCCTGTCTCCGTACCCCTGGCGATACTCCTCGAGCAGGTAGTCGACCAGCTCGATCGTCATCTGCTCCTTGGTACCGAAATAGTGGATGAGCAGACTGGGCGGCGCGTCGATGAGCTTCGCGATCTTGGCGAGCGACGCGCCCTGCAGCCCCTCGGCCTTGAGCACCTGGTAGTAGGCGGCGAGCATCTCGCGGCGTCGCTGCTTCGCCCACTCCTCGCGTCTCACCGCCACTCCCTCCCTTCTTCGCGCCAGCGCGCCGGATCGCGGCCCCCACCGGACCGCCCGGACGACAGTACGCCCAACTCTATCCCGTTGCCGAGCCGCCGCAAGGACCACCCGCCAGATTGACTTGACCGAAGCCCCCGGAGATACTCGGCGCCGTCTCCAAGCCCGTCACCCTACGGCGTTCGCTACGGGTGCCGGGCCGTACCACGGACAGACCGTGGGACGGCGCGCGCAGGCGCCGTCGTGGGCCCGACGCGGAAACGCCCGGACCTCGTCGGCACGCCGCGCGTGTTCGCCCGCAACACGATGGCGATCATCGTGGAGCCGGGCAACCCCTGCGGCGTCACGTGCCTCAGCGATCTCGCCGACCCGGAGCTCAAGGTCGTTCTGGGCGAGCCCAACCTGCCAGGCGGCGCGTGTGCCGACCGGATGCTCGCCGCGTAGGGCATCAGCGTGGAGCCCGTGTCGCTCGAGGACACTATCAAGGGTGTGGTGACCAAGATCGCGATGGGAGAGGCCGACGCCGGGGTGGCCTGGGTCAGTGAGCTCACGGCGGCCAGGGGCAGGATCGACGGCGTCGTCATCCGCGACGACCAGAACGTGATCGAGTCGTTCCCCATCGCGGTCGTCGGCGGCTGTGCTCAGGTCCGCGGCGCGGCGGCGTTCGTCGACCTGGTGTTCTCCGCCGCAGGCCGGCGCGTCCTGCAGGCCAACGGCTTCATGCCTCCGGAGTGACGCCGGAACCGTCATGCCCGTCAGACGAAGGGAGTCACAGAAGATGGACGTGTACAGCACTCTGAGGGACGCCTTCGCCGCGACCGTGGAGAGCAACGGTCTCGCGGGCCGCAGGATCAGCATCACCTGCCGGGCGCTCACGCCGGCCGAGGCCATCGGCGACCCGGAACACACGGACTACCCGATCCTCAAGGGCAAGGAGGTGATGGTCGAAGCCGCGTTCGAAGGCGCCCGTGGACAGGCCTTCGCCGGCGCCTACGCGAACGCCGACTACTTCGTTGAGGAACTGCCACGCATCGTCCTCGACAGCGACGCGAGCCGCGCGAGCTTCGTCGCGGGGCTCAACGCCGTCTACCGCCACCTGGGCTTGTGCGACGGCACCGTTCACTGTAGAGACGCCGAGCCGAAGGAGTGCGCCGGACACCTCATGGAGACGCTCGCGGGCCGCGGTCGTGTTCTCCTCGTCGGCCAGCAGCCGCGGTTCCTGGAGACCCTCGCGGCGGCGGCCGAGATCCGCGCCGTCGATCTGGACCCCGACAACATCGGATCGACCGTCGGTGGCGTCACCGTGGAGCCGCCGGAGAACACGGCGGACGCGCTCCGCTGGTGCGACGTCGTCTTCGCCACGGGATCGACGCTCGTCAACGGCTCGATCACCGGACTCGTCGACGGCGGCAAGCCGGTCGTGTTCTACGGCGTCACCGTGGCGGCGGCCGCGACCATCCTCGGCCTCGAGCGATACTGCCACTGCGGGCATTAGCTCACGAGAAGCGAGCGGGAGACGGGATGCCGCCGCGAGGACACCCCCAGTCTACATGATTGCATGACTGTTCAGTCAATGATACCCTCGACCCGCGTCGTCCTCTCGCCGGCCGAGTCGGCCGGACCACCCCAGGAGGGACCCCATGGCAGTCATCCCCGCGGAAGCCCGTGAGACACGCGTCATCGATCGTGAGCGGCTGCGCTCGCTTATCACCCGCGAGCGCGCCGCCTACGCCACCGCGCACCCGCGCTCGCGAGACCTCTTCCGGCAAGCGGCCGGCACGCTGCTGGCCGGCGTCCCGATGAGCTGGATGAGCATGCTCATCGGCGACCACCCGTTGTACTTCGCGGAGGCGCGCGGCAACCGCATCACCGACGTCGACGGCCACACGTACATCGACTTCTGCCTCGGTGACACCGGCGCGATGACCGGCCACTCGCCCGACGCCGTCGTGCGCGCCGTCCAAAGGAGACTCAGCGACCTCGGGGGCATCACGACCATGCTGCCGACGGAGGACGCCGCCTTCGTCGGAGCCGAACTGCAGCGCCGCTTCGGACTGCCCTATTGGCAGTTCTCACTGACCGCGACCGACGCCAACCGCTGGGTCCTGCGCCTGTGCCGGCAGGTGCAGCGGCGTCCCTATGTCCTCGTCTTCAGCGAGTGCTACCACGGCAGCGTGGACGAGACGATCGTGGTGACCGGAGCGGGCGGCGCGGCGCAGGCCAAGCCGGGCAACGTCGGGCCGCAGGTCGATCCTGCCCAGACCACGAAGGTCGTCGAGTTCAACGATGTGGACGCGCTGAGATCGGCCCTCGAACCTCGCGACGTCGCCTGCGTACTCATGGAGCCGGTCATGACCAACATCGGCATCGTACCGCCTGCACCCGGGTTTCTGGACAGGGTGCGTGACCTGTGTGACCAGACCGGCACCCTCCTCATCAACGACGAGACGCACACGATCAGCGCGGGGGTCGGCGGTTGCACCCGCGCCCTCGGACTGCGTCCGGACGTCGTCACTATCGGCAAAGCCATCGCTGGCGGCGTGCCGATGGGCGCCTACGGCGTCACAGAGGAACTCGCCGGCCGAATCCTGGGCGACCCCGCGGCCGACCTCGTCGACCAGGGTGGGGTGGGCGGAACGCTCGCCGGCAACGCGCTCGCCTCGGCGGCCGCGCGCGCCGCGCTCGAGCAGGTGCTGACGGACGAGAGCTACGCGCACATGATCGCGCTGGCCACCCGCTACGCCAACGGCGTGCAGGGCGTCATCGACGCACACCGCGTCCCGTGGGTGGTCGTGCAGCTTGGAGCCCGCGCGGAGTATCGCTTCTGTCCGTCGATCCCGCGCACCGGCGGCGAGTCGCGCGCCGCTCACGACGGCCCGCTCGAGGAGTACCTGCACCTCTACACGATCAATCGCGGCATCTTCATGACGCCGTTCCACAACATGGCGCTCATGTGCCCGGCCACGTCGGCGGCGGACGTCGACCGCCACAGTGAGGTGTTCGAGGAGGCGGTGGCCGGACTCTACGGCTGAAGGCGTCGCCAGTGGGTTACTGGGCGGCCGGCCGGCCCGCAGCCGCCTTGACCGCGTACATCGCCGCGTCGGCGGCAGCGAGCAGCCCGTCCTCCTCGAGGCGACCGTCGACAGGGGCGATCCCGATACTCACTCCAAGCCCGCTTCCCATCTCGGCGCCCAGCGCGGCGACTCTCCCGGTGATGCGATCGCGAGCGACCGCCGCCCCCGAGGCGCTTGCGCCGTCAAGAAGCACGGCGAATTCGTCGCCGCCGAGACGCGCCACCGCGTCGGCGTCACGCGCCTCCTTGCGCAGGATGATCGCGACGCCCACGAGCGCCCGGTCCCCTTCGGCATGTCCATGCGCGTCGTTGAACGCCTTGAAGCCGTCCAGGTCGCCGTACAGCAGCGCGGAGACGTGCCCACGCCGCGCCCGGCGGACGGCCTGCGCGAGCAGGGCGCCGAAAGCCCGCCGGTTCACCAGTCCCGTGAGCTCGTCGTGGGTCGCAAGCTCCTGCAATTGCGCAGTCCTCTCGAGGACCTTCACCTCGAGCTCCGCGCGACCGGTCTCCGCGGCCTGGATCGCCTCCTTGCGCTGCTCCACCAGCGTGGCGAGGATGAGGACGGCGACGGCCAGACTGCACATCGCCGCCTGCAGGCTGAGCAGGGTCGTGTTCAGGCCGGAGTCGACGAAGGGGCCTCGCATCCGCACAGCCGCGATCACGGTCACGACGGCCACGATGTTGAGCGAGAGCATCGAGACCAGCGGCCCGAGACTGAACGCCGTCCAGATGATCAGCACCATGATGAGGGACTGCGCCGGAAGCGCCCAGACCCTGTCCACCAGTCCCGTCAACGCCACAAGCCCGATCGCCGCAGTGCCGCACACGAGCAGCACGCCCTCGACGACCCGGGGCCAACCAGGCCAGGCGTACGGCTGACGCGCCAGATAGACGATCAGGGGAGCCACGAGCAGGAGCCCGCCGACGTCTCCCAGCCACCAGGTGAACCAGTTGAGCGACACGGTCGCGGCGTCGAGATCCAGCGCAACGCCCAGGGCGACGGCGCCGATGGTGGCGCTGACCGCGGTGCCTATCCCGGCTCCGAAGACGAGCAGCACGGCGGTATCTCTGCCGTGAAGCAGGTCGCAGCGATCCCTTGAGAGCCGCTGCAGCGCAGTCGCCGCGATGAGCGGTTCGACCACGTTGGCCGCCGCGAGCGCGAACGCCAAGGGCACGGAGTTGACCGTGCTCTCCGCCAGGACCGCGGCCACGAAGACCCCCACGAGCACGTGCCGACCGAACAGCAGCGCTCCCGCCAGGGAGACGCCGGCGGCGATCCACACGGGAGACGCCGACGTTCCCGGAAGGCCGACTCGCAGACCCACGAGCGCCGCGACATAGAAGACCGCGCCGACGCCGACTGTCTCGAGGACCCGCCGAAGAGAGCTCGATGTGCCGACGCCCATGCTCCTCCCCGATTCGCTGGACGGCGAGAGTCTATCGCGGCTCCGGCGCCGGCATGCGACCAGAAGAAGACCCCGGCCGGCGTCGTTCACGGATGCAGCTAGGAGTCGAAGCCGACGCCGAAGCGGTCGAGCGTCCGGAGCCACAGGTTGCGCCGGCCGTCGCGGGCCTCCGCTCCGACCGTCGAGCGCCGCGTGACCTCGATCAGCGGGAAGCGCAAGGGCTCCGGCGGGAACGGCAGCGGGCGCGACCTGACGAAGTCGAGCCGCGTGAGCTCGGTCGGCGAGTCGCCGACGAGGTCGAGTGCGACGCGCGCGCCGAAGCGTGATGCGGCGACCCCGAGGCCCGTGTACCCGAGCACGTAGGAGACGCGGCCGTCGAGCGCGGTCCCCCAGAACTGGCAGAAGCGGGAGCACGTGTCGATGACTCCCGCCCAGCGATGCGTGAAGCGCAGGCCCTCGAGTTGCGGGAACGTGGCGAAGAAGTGCCGCGCGAGCTTGGCGTACATATCGGGACGGTCCTCGAGCCCGGGAGCGATGCGATTGCCGTAGTGATAGAAGGCGTCCCAGCCGCCCCAGAGTATGCGCCGGTCCTCCGTGAGCCGGTAGTAGTGGAAGAGGTAGCCGGCGTCGGCGAGCGCCTGCCGACGCGACCAGCCGATGGCCTCGAGCCGCTCCGGCGACAGCGGTTCGGTCATGAGCGCGTAGTCGTAGACGGGGACGACGTGCAGGCGCAGCCGCCGCAGGAGCGGCCGGAACGCGTTCGTCGCGAGGATGGCGCGCCGTGCGCGCAGCGTGCCCCACGGCGCGCGCACTTCGACGCCGGGGCCGGATCGCGAGAGCCCCGAGACAGGCGTGCGCTCGTAGAACCGCACGCCCAGTTCGGCGCACACCCGGGCGAGACCCCAGGCCAGACGGGCGGGATTGAGGATGGCGGCGTCGTGGTGCCACAGGCCGGCGTGATACAGCGGCGAACGGATGTCGGCCTGCATGGCGTCCCGGTCCAGCCACTCGTGACTGAGTCCTACCCTGGCGTAGTGATCGCGCTCCTCGCGCAGGCCCTCGACCTGCCACGGCGCGCTCGCGATGTCGAGCTCTCCGGTGCGCTCCCAGCCGCACTCGATGCCGTGCCGGGCGACGGTCTCCTCGATCGCGTCCAGGTTCTCCATACCGAGGTCGATCAGCTTGCGCTCCTCGCGCGGGAACAGCTCGGCGCCCTGGGCCACGCCGTGCGTGAGCGACGCCATGCAGATGCCGCCGTTACGGCCGCTGGCCTGGCCGGCGACGACCCCGGCGTCGAGGACGACGACGTCGGCGCCGGGGTCGCGCTCCTTGGCCTGCAGGGCGGCCCAGAGGCCGGTGAAGCCGGCGCCGACGACGGCGAGATCGCAGCTGTCGGCGCCGGTGAGCGCCGGCGCCGCCGGCGGCGCGCCCGGATCGTCCAGCCAGAAGGGCGCCGGGATGGCGTCGCGCAGCGCGTGCAGCGCCCCTGCGTCACTGGTCGCGTGTCGGTCGGTGTAGGTCGAAGTCATGGGGACCACCCTCCGGAGTAGCGTGAAGCGGCGGCGTTCACCAGAAGCGTCGCCGCGGGGACGGCGTCAGACGCCGTCGGGAGGGATCGCGGGACCGACGGCGCAGCCCGTCCAGCCGCGCGGCCGGCGCCAGGTGTCGTGGATGCCGTGCCAGGGGCTCATGGCCGCAGACTAGGCACGGCCTTGCGACGGAGTCAACAGCGCGGCGCCCCAATGACGAACAGCGAGCAGGAATCCACTCGGCGCTCCTTCAGATTGAGCAGGTACGCGCGGGTGGCGGCGCGGTAGACCTACTGCAGCCCTTGGACCACGAAAGCCTTGTCGCCGGCGAGCCAGCCGACGAGGCCGTAGCTCGTGTTGTCGGACCCGTAGGCGTAGGCAAAGTTGCCCTTGCTGGGGTCACCCGAGCCCGCGGCGCCGCTGCCGCCGAGCGCCTTGGCGCTGATGAAGCCCACGGTGGTGCCGTACCACGAACGCAGCCCGGCGCTGCCGCTCGTGAAGGTGCTGTCGCGGAAGTCGAGGACGACCTTGCCGTCGACCTTGGCCACGATGTGGTCGCCGACCGCAGAGATGCTGACGTCGTGAGGCGTGCCGTAGATGGTGAATCCGGCCGGCATGGACGCGGACGCGATCGGCGCCGACTCCTTGCCCGCCACGACCTTGCGGACGACGAACTTGTTGCCGAGGCCGGGGTCATACTGGAAGCAGTAGCCGCTGATGTTCACTGCGCCGTCGGAGCGGAAGTAGACGCCGTACCCGGGTCCGCTGCCCAAAGTCGCGTTCACGTCGATCTGCACGTCTGTCCAGCCCGTATCACCGAACGCGAGGCGCCCGCCGCTGACCGGAGCCACGAGCTGCCCGTCGACGATCTTCCAGGCACCCTGCAGCGGCGTCAGCCCGCTCATGTTGTCGAAGTCGGTATTGAAGAGCACGTTGCTGCCGGTGTTGGCCATGGGCTGGCCGGTCCACGGATTCCGCGGCCAGGTGTCCAGGTACGTGTTGCCGAGATTGTCGGCGAACTCGTCGGTCGGCGTGTACGTGACGTACTCGGTGGACGGGTACGCTCCGTGATGGTCGACGGCGTAGGTCATGACGCCGTTCTGGATGATGTGGACACCCTCCTTTGCGGCGGCGTCCTTGGCGTTGTCGCGCTGCGCCGCGTACACGGGGAAGGCCACGGCCGCGAGGATGCCGATGATGATGATGACGATCAGCAACTCGATCATCGAGAAGCCCCGTTGCGACCTGCCGGGTGATGCCGCGATTGCCTTCATGGTGGTGCCCCCGTTCCCTGGGACGCGTGTGGAGATATCACACCTATTATCGACACTCCCGGGATCGTCAGACTGAGTCCTTCGTCTAGGGATGGGAACCCAGCGCGCCTGGGCTCTGGGCCCGGAGCCGAGGGCGAGGGCGGCCCTTTTCGGGGCGCGAGACCGCCGCGGCGCAGTGAGCCTGCGCCGGCAAACGCGCCCGGAGGGGTGCGGTCGCACGCCCCGGACGCTACCATTGGAGGCAGGCGCACGCAGTGGCCATGCGGCCGGCCCGCGGATCTCGACCGACGACGAAGAGGGTTCCCCATGACAGTTCGCAGCACCGTCGCGCTTCTGGCCTCACTCGCCGTCCTCGCCGTCGCCGCGCTGCCGGCGACCGCCGGCGCGGCCGAGACCTCGCCGGCGCCTGAGGCGGGACAGCTGAACCCCGCCTTCGTCGAGGCGCTGCACGATCCGCTCGTGACGGCCGGGCTCGGCCGCAGGCCGAACCCCGTGGCCGTGCACGTAGGCCCGATCGCCAGAGCCAGGACGACCAGGACGTCTCTGCCCGGAGCCTACAGCCTCATCGAGCAGGGTCGGGTCACCAAGGTGAAAGACCAGCGCAGCTACGGCACGTGCTGGGCCTTCGCCAACATCGCCGCCATCGAGTCCAAGCTGCTCCCCACGCGGAACTGGGACCTGAGCGAAGACAACATGGTCGGGCGCAGCGGGTTCGGCGCTTCGAGGAGTTGGCGCTACAACTGGGGCGGCTACGACTTCATGGCCATCGCGTACCTGGCCCGCTGGGCCGGCCCCGTGACCGAAGCCAACGACCCGTATCCGTCGCCGACGCTGCCGAGGGTGAGCCGCGTGCGCAGGCACGTGCAGGGGGTCGCGATGATCCCCGGTCGTACCGGGCCTCTCGACAACGACCTCGTCAAGCAACTGGTCGTCGACAACGGAGCGCTCAGCGTGGGCATGTACTGGGACTCGAGCATGGCCGCCTACAACGGCTACGGGGCCGCGGGCTCCACGGCCGACCACGCGGCCTACTACCTGCCCGATCAGCGCGGTGAGAACCACGGGGTCAACATCGTCGGATGGGACGACTCCTTCTCCGCCTCCCACTTCACCGGCGCCCACGGCGCACCGCCGGGCGACGGGGCCTTCCTCGTGCGCAACAGCTGGGGCACATCCTTCGGTGAGGAAGGCAACTTCTGGGTCTCCTTCTACGACGCCTCATTCGCGCGCGAGCAGAACCTCGGCGGCTACGGCGGCTGCGTTTCCTACACGGTCGTGAACAGCACGCGTGACTACGGCCGCAACTACCAACACGACAAGCTCGGGGTCACCGACCACTGGGGCTACGGCGACAGTCGGGTCTGGGGCGCAAACCGCTTCACGGCGAAGGCGAACGAGCCCATCGTCGCCGCAGCCTTCTACACGCTCGCGGCCAACACCGGCTACGAGGTCTGGGCGGGCCGCCGGTTCAGCTCCCTCAGGCTCCGCGCGACCGGCGTCACTCCCCTCCCCGGCTACACCACCACGAAGTTCGACACCGCGCTCCGAGCCCGCCGCGGCAAGCAGTTCGTGGTCGTGGTCAAGCTGGACTCCCCAGGTGAGACCCACCCCCTGGCCGTGGAGCGACCCGCGGCCGCCTGGCAGAAGGGGGCGACGGCGCGGCAGGGGGAGAGCTACATGAGCCACGACGGCGCCACCTGGAGAAGTCTCCTCCACAACGCCCCGAACGCCAACGTCTGCATCAAGGCCTTCGCCGAGTAGAGGGTTGGGCGACGACATGCCCGTCCCCTCGTCCCGCGGCGGCCCGCGGCCCTTCCGGCTTCGGGCCGTGCTCTTCGACTTCGATGGGACACTCACGCGGCCGGACGCGCTCGACTTCGCGGCCTTCAAACACGAGATCGGCTGCCCACCCGGCGACTTCGTCCTCGAATGGATCCAGGCTCTGCCGTCGGGGCGGCGGCGCGATGACGCCTTCGCCGCCCTCGAGCGCTTCGAGCTGGCCGGCGCGCGCACGGCGGCGCCGAACGACTGCGCTGAGAGAGTCATCGGCCGCCTGCGCGCCCTCGGCCTGCCGATGGGCATCCTCACCCGCAACGGCCGGCCTGCGGTCGAGGAGTCCCTGAGCCGATTCACCACCGTGTCGCTGAGCGACTTCGATGTCGTCGTGACCCGCGATGACGGGCTCGCGCCGAAGCCGGCGGCGGACGGAGTCCTCCACGCCGCGCAGGTGATGGGCGCCGCGCCCGGCGAGACGCTCGTCGTGGGCGACTACCTGCTCGACATGCAGGCCGGCCGGGCCGCGGGAGCCGTCACCGTCTATCTGACGAACGCCGCCGACGCCGGGGGCTCCGCCGCGCGGGGCGAGGTCGCGGATGTCGACGAGCTCACGTGCGGCGACGGACCAGACTGCGACTTCGTGGTGTCACGGCTGGATCAACTGCACGACGTCGTCCGCCTCGGTCTGCCGCTCGCCGCCGGCAAGCTGCCCAACGACCTCCTCGGCGGCTACCTTGACTCCCTGGCCGCCGACGATCCCGCGCTTCTCGTGCCACCGGGGGTGGGCCAGGACGTCGCCGCGCTCGACCTGGAGGGCGCCGAGGTCATGGTCGCCCACGGCGACCCCATCACCCTCGGCGGCAGCGAGCTCGGGCGTTCCGCCGTGCTGGTGAACTCCAACGACATCGCGACGTCGGGAGGGAAGCCTCGCTGGATGTTCGCGACGGTGCTCCTGCCGCTCGGCGCCACTCCCTCGGAGGCGCTGGCGACACTCCACGATATCGCCGCGGCGGCGGCTCGGAATCACATCGTCGTGGCCGGCGGCCACACCGAGGTCTCCACCGCCGTCGTCCGGCCCGTCATCTCGCTGACGATGCTCGGGACGCTGCCCCGCGCCGGACTGCGCGACAAGCGCTCCGTACGCCCGCGCGACCGGATCGTGCTGACGAAGGCGCTGGCGATGGAAGGAACGGCGCTACTGGCCGACGAGCTGGAGCAGCGCCTCCTCACCCTCGGCATGACGGGCGCCGAGCTGGACGCCTGCCGCGCGCTCCTGCCCGAGGCAAGCATCCTCAAGGAAGCCGGTATCGCCGCCGGCTTCGACGCCGTACGGGCCATGCACGACGTCACCGAGGGAGGGCTCGCCACGGCGCTGCGCGAGCTCGCCGCGGCGACCCTGCACGGCGTCGTCGTGCACCGCGACACGATCCCGGTCGCGCCGCTGACCCGCCGTGTCTGCGACCTGCTCGAGGCGGACCCTCTGGGGCTCATCGCCTCCGGCAGCCTACTGATCTGCTGCGCGCCGGACGGCGTTCTCCGGCTTCTGGAGGCCCTGCGAGACGGTGGCATCGAGGCGCGGGAGATCGGCGAGGTCGGGCAGCCGGGCGCCGGAGTCGCCGCGCTGGAGCGCGGCCGGCCGGCGCCCTGGCCAAGTTTCGCCGCCGACGAGGCGGCACGCCTGCTCGCACAGTAGGAGGCGGCGCAAGCGGCCCGGGCCCGCCCCGTCCGCTCGCGACGGAGCCGAAGCGCCGCTCAGAGCGCCGTGAGCCGCCAGTCGATGTTCATCTCGTCGCACAGGCGCGCCAGCGACTCGCGCACCGTGGCGACCGGCGTCGCGGCCGGCACGGAGACGACCAGTTCCATCTCGAACAGCGGCGCGTTGGTGTACGGCGCGGGGCGCAGCGTGGAGTCGGCGCTCTCGATGTTCACGCCCATCTCCCCGAGAAGGTGCGCCACCGACTGCATCAGCCCCGGGTGGTCCATCGCCCAGGTGTTCAGCCGGAAGGGAAGCGCCGGCTCCCGCTCGGCGCCGGCGCCGACGGCGCGCAGCTCCGCGTGGACGCCGCTCTCGCGGCCCAGCGCGACGAGGCCGTCGTTCAGCAGGTCCATGGTCTCGTCGCTGCCCGCGATCAGCAGCATCATCGCAAACTGCCCGCGCAGGTTGACCATGCGGCTGTCTTCGAGGTTGCCCCCACGATCGGTGATGTAGCGGGTCACCTCGTCCACAAGCCCGGGGCGATCGTCGCCGACGGCGGTCAGCACTGCGTGGTGGACGGTCTTCATGGGCAGACAGTACCGGCAACAGCGCCGAAAGACAAAGGCCGGCGGCCAGAAGCGTCCGCGCGCGGTATAGTGAAGTCGTGAGCCATCCTTATCGAGCCGACCTCCACGTCCACTCAAAGTACTCCGCGACCTCGGCCAACGCCGGCATTCGCGCGCTGCGCAGCGCCGAGTCCTATACGGAGCCGCTCGAGATCTACCGGGCGCAGCGCGCCCGGGGGATGGACTTCGTCACCATAACCGACCACAACACGTTGGCCGGCTCGCTGGCCGTGGCCCACCTTCCCGGCGCCTTCCTGAGCACGGAGCTCGACACGTGGTTCCCGGAGGACGGGGCACGAGTGCACGTCGTCGCCCTCGGCATCGACGAGGCGGTGTTCGCCGAGGCCGACAAGGCACGCGCGTCCGTGTACGACCTCGTAGCTTGCCTGCGGGAGGCGGACGTCACCCACTACCTCGCGCACCCGCTCTTCGACATGACCGGCCACATCACGCCGGACACGGTCGAGCGTATGCTGCTCCTCTTCTCCGTCCTTGAGGGTCGCAACGGCTCCCGCACGACGCGCTGCAACGGGCTCCTCCGGGCGATCGCAGCTGCGCTCACCCCCGACCAGTTGTGGGCGATGGCGGAGCGCCAGCGCATCGAGCCGTTCGGCGAGACTCCCTGGCGCAAGGCGCTCACCGGCGGCTCGGACGACCACAGCGGGCTGTTCTCGGCGAGCGCCTTCACCAGCGCCGGAGGTGACGGAACGGCGGACGGCTTCGTCCGCGCCGTGGCCGTCGGCGACTGCGAGCCCGGCGGCGCCGACGGCGATGCCCGCCTGCTCGCGCACAGCATCTACGCCGCCTCGTTCTGGCGCATCCGGCAGATCCTGCGCCTCGACGAGTCCGCGCCCAGAAAGCGCGCGCTCGGCCTGCTGCGCAAGGGCTTCGGCCGCATCGGCCGGGACGTCCCCGTGCTCGAGAAGACCATCCGCGGCGTCCGCAGCATCGCCCCCGGCCTCTACCGGGACGGCGACACGCGAGGCCCGTCGTGGGAGTCGCTCCTCGAGCGCGAGATCGGCAGCCTCGTCGCCGACGCCGACGGGATCAACGCGGTCGACGCCAAGGAGCTGAACCGGCGCCTCTTCACCGTCGCGCAACGCCTCGCCGACGACGTCGTGAGCCTGCACCTGCAGCCGCTCCTCGACCCGGCCGAACGACAGGGTCTCAAGCGGCGGCTGCAGAGCATCTACGCGGTCGGCATGGTCAGCTTCCTGGAACTCCCGTACTACATCGCGTGGATCGTCCAGAGCCGCGACAGACGCACGCAGGAGCAGCTGCGCGCCTACTTCCTCGGCGAGCGCCGCCACAGCTTGCGGGAGAAGGTCGCCGTCCTCTGCTCGGACGGTCGCGAGGGTGCACCGGCGAGCCCGGCGGCGGGCGGCATCGCTGCGCCTCCGCCCACGCGCCCAACCACGGTCGGTCACGCCGGCACCGCAGCGCATCCTCCGGACATCGACGTGACACTCCTCGCGTGCACGACCGACGGCGACGCCGCTGCCGGCGCCATCGGCTTCCGCGCGGTGGCGTGGCGGCCGTCGGCGAACGGCGACGGGCCTCGCTTCCTGGTCCCGCCGGTGGTCGAGATCGTCGACTTCCTGGAAGAGGAAGGGTTCAGCGCCCTGCACACCGACTCGTCGGGAGGCGAGGGCCTCCTCGCCGTGGCGGCAGCGCGGCTGCTGCATCTTCCGCTGACCGGCGCCGTCGACCCTCGCGATCTCGAGGCGCCGGCCGGCCGCTCCGACCTCTCCGGCCGGCTGCGACTGCGGTACAAGCTGTGGTTCTACGGACGGCTCGACGAAGCGTATGCGCCGACGCGCGAAGCGGCTCGCGCCCTCGCGCGCGGCGGCCTCGACCCGCAGCGCATCGCCCTGCTGCCGGCGCCGGCCGACAGAGAGCCGGCGCCGTCGCTCGCGCAGACCCGATAGCTACACCCGACTCGACTCGCTCGACTCTACTCCGCCTCGGCGAGCAGCGCGTAGATGCGCTTGCGCGCTTCGCGCAGGATCTCCAGCGAGCTCTCCACGAGCTCGGGTGAGCCGGCTTTGCCGACCTGCTTCGCCGCGGCCCCGAGCTGGAACACGGCCTGACGCAGGGCGAAGCGCGGATCCTGCTCACCGCCCTCGGCGCCCCACGGCGAGTCGCCGATGCGCTCCTTGACCGACGCCGCCTCCACAGCGCCGTCATCGGTCAGCGCGAACACCCGCCGTCCGTCGGCCTCCTCGCCCTTGATGAGACCCTGATCCTCCAGCAGTTGGAGAGTCGGGTAGACGGAGCCGGGGCTCGGCCGCCAGGCGCCGCCGCTCCGCGTCTCGAGCCGCTGCATGATCTGGTAACCGTGCATGGGCTCTTCGCTCAGGGCCAACAGCACAGCGACCCGGACGTCGCCCCGGCGGGCCCGCGACCACGGACCGCGACCGTGAGGATGGGCGTGCAGGTGGCCGGGGCCGGAGCCTCCGCCGGGGCCGCGGCCGTGGCCGGAGCCAGGGGCAGAGGCGGCGCCTCCGCCGGAACTGCGACCGGGGCCGGAGCCTCCACCGGAGCCGGGCCCGGAACCTGAGCCCTGGCCGCCGCCGCGGCCACCGAACTTGAAGCGCGCGGGGACGGAGTCGCCGCCGCGCGGTGCGCCGCCGCGGCCCTGACGGCCGGCGGAGCGCTGGGAATGGGATTGTGAGTACATCTCTTCTCTCCTTGTAGCGTTGTAACACGATATATCGTAATGCATCGCTAGCGGATGTCAAGTCCCTCCATCACGCGGCAGCGGCTCCCGGCCGCGACGGGCAAGCGCGCGCCCGGCCCGTTCCTGTAGAATCCGGACGCAATGATCCGGTACCGCGACACCCGCGGCGCGACCTCACGCCCGCGCACCTACACCGAGGCGATCCTCGAAGGAATCGCGCCGGGCGGCGGCCTGTTCGTGCCGGAGCGCCTGCCGGATTTCTCGCTCGACAGGATCCGCGCCTTGGCGGCGCTGCCGTATCACGCCCGCGCGGCGGCGGTCTACGAGGCCTTCGACCTCGACGTGCCCGCCGGGCGCACCCGCGAGATCGCCGCCGCGGCTTACGGCTCGAACTTCGACGACCCGCGAGTCGCCCCGGTACGCGACGTCGCTCCAGGGCGTCACGTGCTCGAGTTGTGGCACGGCCCCACCCTCGCCTTCAAGGACATGGCGCTCCAGTGCATGCCCCTGTACTTCAGCGAGGCGCTGGAGATGGCGCACGCGAAGGGCGCCACCGACCTCGACTTCCTGATCCTGGTGGCGACCAGCGGCGACACCGGGGTCGCGGCGCTCAACGGCTTCGCCGATCGCGCCCACACCAGGATCTGCGTCTTCTACCCCGACGCCGGGGTCTCCGCCCTGCAGGAACTGCAAATGGTCACGCAACCGGGCGAGAACCTGACCGTCTTTCGCCTCGGCGGCGACTTCGACGACTGCCAGAACTCCGTCAAGGCCGTCTTTGACGACGAAGCCTTCGCCACCGAACTGGCCGGCGCCCACCGGCTCTCACTGAGCTCGGCCAACTCCATCAACTGGGGCCGGCTGATGCCGCAGATCGCCTACTACGTGAGCGCGTACGCCGACCTGACGAGCGGCGGCGTCGTCACCTCCGGGGAACTGCTCGACGTCTGCGTCCCCACCGGCAACTTCGGCAACATCCTCGCCGCGTACTACGCGAAGCGCATGGGCGTACCGCTCGGGAGGCTGCTCTGCGCCAGCAACACGAACAACGTACTCTTCGACTTCCTCGCCAGTGGTGTCTACGACATCTCCGCCCGATCGCTCGTGAAGACGCCGTCGCCGTCGATGGACATCCTCATCTCGTCCAACCTGGAGCGCCTGCTGTTCGACCTCTGCGAGGACGCCGAGCTCATCGCCACCTGGATGCGCGAGCTCAAGACCGGCGGACGCTTCGCCGTCGACGATGAAACCCGCGAGAAGCTGCGCGCGGGGTTCACCGGCACGTGGATCGACAACGAAACCTGCCTGCGCACGATCGGCCGCGTGCAGCGCGAGCAGGGATACCTGCTCGACCCGCACACGGCCGTCGCGTGGGAGGCCGCGGACCGGCTGGGCGGCGACGCCCCTGTGCTCATCGTGAGCACCGCGCATTGGAGCAAGTTCGCCGCCGACGTCGTCCGCGGCCTCACCGGCGTGCCCGCCGGCGCGCCTGTGCCCGGCGGCGCCCACGACCTCGATCTGCTCGACGAGGTCACGCGGCTGGCGCCCGGAGCGACCGTGCCCCCGCAACTCCAAGCCGTTCGCGAGCGACCGCGCCGCTTCGACGCCCGGGTGGAGCCCGGCCGCGACGCGGTCGAGGCCGGCTTGCGCGCGTGGCTCACCGAGAAGTGACTGTGAAGGGCGGCCGGGGCGACCCCGCCGCTCCGGCAACAACCAGCGGAGGCGGGACATGACAGGACATTCCAAGGGCCAGGGAGCCGGCTGGATCGAGTTCTCCGGCATCTTCTTTCTCGTGGCGAGCGCCTTCAACCTGATCGCCGGAGTCACCGGGCTGCTCAAGCGCGAGGTCTTCGACGAGAGCGCGATCATCGTCGCGGGCATCCAGGAGTGGAGCATCCTCTGGCTGGTCCTCGGCGCCGTACAGCTCCTTGCCGGCATAGCGGTGCTCATGCGTCTGCGCGCGGCCCGCGTCCCGGCCATCGTCCTGGCGGTGATCGGTCTGGTCGCGTGGTTCGTGATCTGGTCGGTCAGCCCGTTCTGGGGCCTTGCGATGATGATCGTCTACGGCGTCATCATCTACGGGCTCACCGCGTTTCGGGAGTACTTCGACTAGATGAGCGACGCCTCCACCGATCGACGTCGACAGAAGGCTCCGGCGTAGCGGTCGAACCACGCTCGCGACCCCGGCCGAGCGCGGGGCGCTCAACTCGTGGCGACGCCGCCCGCACGACACGCGTGGAAGCACGGCGGAGTGCGCGTCACCGGCGGACGCCTGGTCGTCGCGGGACGCGACGCCCGCCCCCACCGCCCGGTGCGATCTGACGGTCGACACCCTGCACGCGCATCTCGCCAACGGTATGCTCGACAGCAAGTTGCTCACCTTCGACGCCGCGCTCGAACCGGTGGCGCGGCGACCGACCGGCGCCGGCTGCCCCCGACCGAGATCGACGTCGGCGGCGGTCTGGGTACACCGCTCCACCAGGGCGAGGAGCCACTCGACCTTGACGCCTACGCCGCGACCCTGCGCGCCGCTTCGCTAAGCCGGACGTCACCGTTGGCGTCGGGCCGGGGGGTTCCTCACCAACGAGTCGGCGGTGCTCCTCGCCGAGGTCGTCACCGTCGGGGAAAGGCTGGGAAAGAGATTCGTGAGCCTAGACGTCGGCTGGAACGTCATGAACGACCGGTTCATCTACGACCACGACTTCGTGCTCGTCGTGGCGGCGCGGGCCGGAGCGCCCCACGAGCGGCCGGGCCGAGCAGACGGGGCGGCGCCCGGCGGTTCATCCGCGGAGCAGGAGCGAGGCGGCGAAGGCGAAGTCGATGCCGGCCACCACCGCCAGGAGCATCGAACCCGTGCGGCGCCCGGCGGCCCAGGCGGCCACCGAGACGAGCGTGAAGAAGATCCCGCCTCCAAGCATGAGCATCACGACCACGTTCCCGCGCAAGCGACGCCTCCTCGAACAGTCCGGCGACCGGCCACGGCGGCCGTTCCCGTACAGTCTCCGACGGCGAAGGTGCGGGCACAAGCCCTGCGCGGCTTGCCAGGAGCGCGGCCGCGACGCACACTCGACGGGCCGGCAGCCCCTCTCCCAAGGAACGACCGATGACCGCCTCTCCCGATTGGCCCGTCGTGCTCGCCGCCGCCGCGGCGGCGGGCTGGACTGCCCGCGTGGTCCCGGTGGAGCGGCTCCACGACGTGCGTGATCGCGTGGCCGGGATCCTCGGCGCCGCCGAGCTGCCCGGCCCGGCCGCCGCCCGCCTTGCCGGCGAGGTCGCCTTCGAGCCGCCCAACGGCCGTGGGTCCGCCTCGGCGGGCCCGGACCGGATGCGCTCGGTCGTGGTCGCCGCCGCCGCGCGACCGCTGACACTGGGCACCCTGACCATCGCCGGAGAGCGCCACGCCGTCCCCGTGCCGCCACACTACGCCGGGTACCACACGGCGGAGACAGTCCTGAGGGATGTCGTGGCCGAGGCGCTCGCGCCGTCCGGGTTCTCGGCGGCGACCGTCCAGCCGCCTCTCAAGACTCTGGCGGCCTGTTCCGGCCTGGCGCGCTACGGTAGGAACACCCTCGCGTACGTCCCCGGACTCGGCAGTTACCTCGTGCTGGCGGCATGCGCCAGCGACGCGCCGCCGCCGCACGACGCCGTGTGGGGCGAACCGAGGGAGCTGGACCGTTGCGCGCGCTGCAGCGCCTGCCTGCGGGCCTGTCCGAGCGGTGCGATCCGCGGCGACCGCTTCCTTCTGCAGACGGACCGCTGCCTTGCCTGGGTCAACGAGGACGAAGCTCCCTTCCCCGAGTGGGTCGACCCGGCCTGGCACCACTGCGCCGTCGGGTGCCTGCGCTGCCAACAGGCCTGCCCCGAGAACGCCACCGTCGAACTCCGGGTGTCGCCGCCGGAGGTCTTCGACGAGGCGGACTCGGCGGCCATCCTCGCGGCGACTCCTCCGGAGCGGCTTTCCGCCGCCTCCCGCGAGAAGCTGGCGGCCTGCGGCCTCGACTACTCGCCGGCGCTCATCGCCCGCAACCTGCGGGCGCTGCTGAATCCCTGGCCGTGACGACGCCGACGGATAACCTCCCGGCATACGGGGGCATCATCAGAGTGTGGACGTCCGGCGAGCGCGCGACGGGGAGCCACGGCCCGGACGCCCAGGGAAGGAGCGGAGATGCCACATCCGATCGTACTGGGGTACGACGGTTCGGCGTGCTCCGCGGCGGCCCTCGACGAAGCCGTCGAGTTGTCCCGCGGCGCGCCGGGCTCGATGATCGTCCTCGTCTACTGCCACGAGCCTCCTCCCGGTCTGCGCTGCGCCCTCGACCCGGGGTGCGCCGCGGCCAAGGAGCTTCGCGACTACGAGCGGCGCGTCGAGCATGAGGTCGAGCCGATGCTCAGCCGCGCCGCGGCCAGGGCGCGCGCGGCAGGCGCAGAGACCGAGGTGCTGCTGGTGTGGGACGAGCCGGTTCGAGCGCTCGAGGCCATCGCCCGCGAGCGCGGCTCACACATGATCGTCGTAGGCTCGCACGGCGAGGGCCCCATCGCGGGGGCGCTGGGCCGGCACACGCCGTTCGAGCTCCTGCACCGCAGCGACGTGCCGGTGCTCGTGGTACCGCACCGACACTGAGCGCTCCCCTCGCGACGAAGGGCGCCCGGCGGGCCGGCGAGCGCGCGACGTTACTGCGACTCGCGCGCGAACGAGCGCACGGCCGCCACGGCGGCGCGCCACGACCGGGCGAGCGCCTCGCGGTCGACCCCGGGGGTGGGAGTGAAGCAGGTCCCGGCCGTCCACAGAGCGGCGACCTCGTCCTGGTCTCGCCAGACTCCGGTCGCGAGACCCGCAAGCCAGGCCGCGCCGAACGCCGTCGCCTCGGGCTGCCCGGCTCGGGTCACCTCCGTCCCGAGCAGGTCGGCCTGGAACTGCAGCAGCAGGTCACTGGAAGCGGCGCCGCCGTCGGCGCGCACGACGCTGGGCACGACCCCAGCGCCCGCCGTCTCGGCCTCATACAGGTCGCCGACCTGGAAGGCGATACCCTCAAGCGTGGCGCGCGCGATGTGCGCCGTCGTCGTCCCACGCGTGATGCCGAAGATCGCACCGCGCGCGTGCGGTTCCCAGTACGGGGCGCCGAGTCCGGCGAGCGCGGGCACGAAGACCACGCCGGCGCTCGCCCCCACGGTGCCGGCCAGCGCGGTCGCCTCCGCACCCCCGGCGACGACGCCGAGACCGTCGCGCAGCCACTGCACCGCGGCGCCGCCGACGAAGACGCTGCCCTCGAGAGCGTAGGTCCGGCGCCCGTCGCGCTGCAGCGCTACCGTGCATACGAGGCCGGGAGGCGCGGTCGCGGCTTCATCCCCGGTATGCAAGAGCAGGAAGCAGCCGGTGCCGTAGGTGACCTTGGCCATCCCCCGGCTGATGCACGCCTGCCCGAAGAGCGCGGCCTGCTGGTCGCCGGCGATGCCGGCGATCGGCACCGGCGCACCGAGCAGGTCCGGATCCGTCTCACCGCACACGCCACTGCTGTCACAGACCTCGGGGAGGAGCTCCCGCGGCACGCCGAAGAGCTCGAGCAGTTCGCCGTCCCAGGCGCCTTCGTGGATGTCGTAGAGCAGCGTGCGCGAGGCGTTCGTCGCGTCGGTGACGTGGCGACGGCCGCCGCTGAGGCGCCACGCCAGCCAGCTGTCGACGGTGCCGAAGGCGAGCTCGCCGCGCACCGCGCGTTCGCGCACGCCGGGAACGTGCTCGAGCAGCCAGTGCAGCTTGGTCGCGGAGAAGTATGGGTCGAGGAGCAGGCCGGTCTTGCGCCGGACGAGAGCCTCACACCCGGCGCCGCGCAGCTCCTCGCAGAACGCAGCCGTGCGCCGGTCCTGCCACACGATCGCCGGCGCCACGGGCTCGGAGGTCGCGCGGTCCCATACGATCGTCGTCTCACGCTGGTTGGTGATGCCGATGCCGGCCACGCCTGCTGCCTTCACCCCCGCCTCGGCGAGGGCGGCGCGGGCGGTCGCGAGCTGCGCGGACCACATCTCCTGTGGGTCCTGGTCCACCCAACCGGGCTCGGGGAAGCTCAGGCCGACCTCCTGCTGAGCGCTCGCCAGAACGACGCCGGCGGCGTCGATCACGAGAGCGCGCGCGCTCGTCGTCCCGTGGTCGAGGGCCAGCACCACACGGCCGGTGCCCCTGCTCTGGTCACTCATCAGATCCCTCCCGTTCGTCGGCGTCACCCGGGCGCGGTCGGCGCCTCGAACCCACGCACATGATAGGCGCTCCGCCCGACTACGGCGCGCACCACGGCCAAAGTAAGGTGTAAACCCCATTTCGGTGCATCACAGCACACTTCTGCCCGACGAGGGGTAGCATAGGGGACACAGTGTCTGCGGGGGCCGCACGCCGGTGCGGTCCGTGCTCGTGTAAGGAGGAGCCCATGGGCTGGAGGAAGATCCTCGAGGCTGAGCACCGTCTGGTTCTCGAGGTGGCCGACGCGGCCGACAAGGAGTGCGCCCACATCGAGGCCAGCGGCGCCGTGCGTGCCGACCTCGCCGTCGACATCCTCGGCTTCTTCCGCTACTTCAACGACGGCCTGCACGACCCCAAGGAAGAGGGCCTGCTCTTCGCGCGCTGCCACAAACGGGGGATGACCGAGGAGGACGAGCCGCTGGAGCAGATGCTCGGCGAGCACGAGTGGTGCCGCGGCAAGCTGGACTCTCTCGAACAGCTCCTCGAGGTCATGGACCCGGGTGACCGCGTCGCGGCGCTCGATTTCTCCACCCGCCTGCGGGAGTACGTCGAGGTCATCCGCTGTCACATCGACGTCGAGGAGACCGTCTTCTTCGACACGGCCCAGCACTACCTCACGCTGAACGACCGACGAGAGCTCACGGAGGAATTCGAAGCCGTTCACTGGGACGAGGTCGAGGACGGCGTCGCGTCGTACTGGGAGGAACTCGCGCATCGGCTCACCGAGGCGGAGGCCGAGACGAGGGCCTGACCGCTCCCATCCCGGGCACGACAAAGGCCGACGAGGCAGCCCCGTTGCCGACGCGCCGGCCCCTTGCATGTTCGCTCCCGGCCGAGGGTCACACCCAGGCCGACGACCCGCTCGTGAGGTACTCGTGCATGTCCTTCGGCCGCCGTGCGGGCCGCGCCCATGGCGAGGATCACGGTCGCGGCGCCGGTGACGATGTCGCCGCCGGCCCACACGTTGGGCAGGCTCGTGCGTCCCGACTCGGTGTACGAGCGTATGTAGCCGCGCTCGTTGCGCTCGAGTCCGCCGGCGTCCTCGAAGAGGGCCCGGTTGGGGCCGGCGCCGACGGCGACGACGACCATGTCGACATCGATCAGGAAGTCGGAGCCGAGCACCGGGGACCGGCCGGCGCCGGCCTGAGTCGTCCGGCTCGCCGAGCTTCATGCGCACGCAGCGCATCTCGCGCACCCAGCCCTGCTGGTCGCCCTCGTAGGCGATGGGGCTGGTGAGGTACTCGAAGCGCAGACCCTCCTGCTCGGCGTGCTCGATCTCCTCGGTGCGCGCCGGCATCTCGTCGCGCGTACGCCGGTAGACGATCGCCACCTCACGCGCGCCCATGCGCAGCGCCGTGCGCGCGCAGTCCATGGCGACGTTGCCGCCGCCGACGACGGCGACCTTGGTGCCCATCGGCGCGGGCGTGTCGTACTCCGGGAACTTGTAGGCCTTCATCAGGTTCACGCGCGTGAGGTACTCGTTCGCCGAGACGATGTTGCAGAGGTTCTCTCCGGGCAACCCCATGAAGCCGGGCAGACCGGCTCCGGTGGCCACGTACACCGCGTCGAAGCCCAGATCGAACAGCTCCGTGAGA
Source organism: uncultured Actinomycetes bacterium (assembly GCA_963709345.1). Taxonomy (GTDB): domain Bacteria; phylum Actinomycetota; class Thermoleophilia; order UBA2241; family UBA2241; genus CAIXSE01. The sequence continues at coordinate 230,057 of CAVPVX010000004.1, read as the reverse complement.
CCGTACAGCTTGCCGACGATGCTGTTGAGCTCGAACTTGACGCCCGAGGTGCCGCAGGTTGCCGGTCTCGGCCTCGACGATCGCCTTGGGCAGGCGGAACTCCGGGATGCCGTAGACGAGCACGCCGCCCGGGCTGTGCAGCGCCTCGAAGATGGTGACGCTGTGGCCCTTGGCGGCCATGTCGGAGGCCATGATGAGGCCGGCCGGGCCGCTGCCGACGACGGCGACGCGGCGGTTCGTCCTCGGCGCACGCCGCGGCAGCGTCGACCTGGTCGGTCTCGCGCTCGAAGTCGGCGGCGAAGCGCTCGAGCGCGCCGATCGCTATGGGCTCGCCCTTCTTGCCGAGCACGCACAGCTTCTCGCACTGGTCGTCCTGCGGGCAGACGCGGCCGCAGATCGCCGGCAGCGCGTTCTTCTCGCGGATGACCCGAGCCGCGGCGGCGAAGTCGCCCGCGGCCACGAGCTGCACGAAGCCGGGGATGTCGACCTCGACCGGACAGCCGTCGACGCAGGCCGGCTTCTTGCACTGGAGGCAGCGACTCGCCTCGGCGATCGCGCAGCTCGCTGTCGTAGCCGTAGCTGACCTCCTGGAAGTTGCGGATGCGCAGCTTCGGGTCCTGCTCGGGCTTCTTCTGCCGCGGCGTACCGGCGAGGATCTTGGCGCGGGTCCGCTTGGGTACGCCGTGCCACGTGGCAGCCCGCGCGCGTGCAGCACGAGAGTGGCAGCGACACGCGTCCTGCAGCGAGACGTCGATCGTGTACACGCGCGAGTCGCACTCTTCGCAGCAGTCGCCTCGGCTTCGACGAGGAGACTCGTGGCAGTGCGGGCACAGCACATCAGTCAGCAACGGCGTCACCCGTCCAGCAGGTCGGAGCAGACGCGCTCGAACTCCTCGAGACGCGGGCTCGACGAGAAGGTCGCAGGCGACATCGCCCACCTGCACCTCGAGCCCGACCCAGATGCGCTTGGTCTCGTCATCGTACACGTTGAGCGTCGCGTGGCAGTGCGGGCAGAAGCTCGCCAGGTCGCCCTGCTGGGCGAGGGTGGCGAGGTCATGGTCGATGGCGGACACCCCCGGCCTCCTATCGCGCCTTGATGGACGTGAGCAGCGAGGTGCGCTCGTCGCGCCCGTACATGCGGTTGCGCTTGATCAGCTCGTCGAAGTCGACCTCGAAGGCGTTGAAGTGGGGGCCGTCGACACAGGCGAACTTCGTCTCGCCTCCCACGCTGCACCGGCAGCCCCCGCACATGCCGGTGCCGTCGACCATGATGGGGTTGAGACTCACCTCCGTCGGCAGCCCGTAGATGCGCGTCATCTCAGTGACCGCGCGCATCATGATGAGCGGCCCGACGGCGATGACCCGGTCGATGTTCTCGTGGCGCTCGACCAGTGACTTGAGCGCGTCGGTGACCTGGCCGTGGACGCCGTAGCTCCCGTCGTCGGTGGTCACGATGAGCTCATCGCAGAGGCCGCGCATCTCGTCCTCCAGGATCAGGAGGTCCTTCTGGCGCGCTCCGACCACCCCGATGATGTGGTTGCCGACCTCACGGTGGCCGATGAGCAGGTGGTGCAGCACGGCGATGCCGGATCCGCCACCGATGCCGACGATCGTGCCGGTCTTCTCGAACTCCACGGCCGCGCCGAGCGGTCCGCAGAGGTCCTTGATGGCGTCACCGGGGCCCAGTGAGGCGAGCATGGCCGTGCTCTTGCCGACCACCTGGAAGATGATCGTGACGGTGCCGTTGGCTTCGTCGCGGTATGCGACGGTGAGCGGCACCCGCTCCCCGGTCTCGTTGATGCGTAGCACGACGAACTGGCCCGGACGAATCTTGCGCGCGATCTGCGGCGCCTCGATCGTGAGGCTGATCAGGTCACGCTTCGTGAGCTCTTGACGGTCGACGATGGTGTTCATGGTCAGCCCCTTGAACTCGTATCCCGACGCGATCGCGACCCTTGGTGGCCGCGGCCACCCGCGACTCCCGCTGTCAGCTTCTCTATATAATACCCCCGAGCCTGCAAGGCGAGGGACAGCTGCCTCGCTCGAGTGGCCCAACGGGCCTGCGCCGCAGGCCCGTTGGGCCACTCCGTTGCTTATCGTGCCTCACCGGGTACGGTGAGGAGGAGTGTCGATGCCCACCGGCGAGAAGGGGATTCGTGCGGACGTCGAGGGAGACCCAAGGAGAAGCGGGTCGGCACGGATCGAGTAGCCGACGACGCGGACAAGGCCTGCTCATCGCCGGCTTCCTCGTGGTCGCCGTCCTCGTCGTCGGACTCGCGTACTGGGCTTGGCGAGAGCAGGCGCGCTCGATGCGCGCACGCCGCCGAGGGCTCGCTGGTGGCCATCGCCCGGCTCAAGGCCGACCAGATCTCCGTCTGGCTGGGTGAGCGACGCGCCGACGCGGAGGTGATCCGCAGCGATCGACTGCTCGCGGCCGCGGTCGCCGACCTGCTCGCAGGCCGCGGCGGAGCGGCGACCGAGGCGGATGTCCGCGCCCAGCTGGCGGCCATCCAGGAATACTATGACTACGTCGACGTCGTGCTTGTCGACCGCACCGGTGCGGTCGTGGTCCGCGAGCCCGAGGACGCGGCGCACGCGCTGGGCATACCGGTGCGGGCGCTGGTGCGCACGACCCTGCACACGAGCCGCGCCGAGACGACGGGACTCTACCTCGGCGCGTCCGGAAACGCGCGGCTGGAGATGGCGGCGCCGGTGCTCGCCGACGAGCCCGGCGCTCCGGCGATCGCCGCCGTCGTCCTTCACATCAACCCGCACGACTACCTGTATCCCCTCATCCAGGACTGGCCCCTCGAGAGCGCCTCGGGCGAGACCCTGGTCGTCCAGCGGCGCGGGGACAGGGTCGTGTTCCTCAACGAGCTGCGCCACCGCAAAGATACGGCGCTGCGGCTGACCCGCCCGCTGAGCGACCAGCACCTGCCGGCGTCAATGGCCGTGCGCGGCGCGACCGGGATCGTCGAGGGTGTCGACTACCGCGGCGTCCCCGTCATCGCCGCGCTCGAGCCGGTGCCGGACGTGCGCTGGTTCGTCATCGCGAAGATGGACACCGCCGAGGTGCTGGGGCCGATCGAGAGCCGCGCCTGGCTGACGGCGGGTTTCACCCTCCTCGTCGTCGCGCTCGCCGCTGCAGGTACCCTGCTGCTGTGGCGCGCCCGCGAATCACAAGTCACGACGGAACTGGTCGCGAGCGAGGTCAAGTTCCGCTCGCTCTTCGAGACCATGACCGAGGGCGTCGCCATGCATGAGCTCGTGCGCGATCGCGCAAGGCGATCCGACCGACTACCGGGTCGACGACGTCAACCCCGCCTATGTCGCCAGATTGGTCTGCGGTCGAACAGATGCGCGGCGGCTCGCAACCGCCGTCGTACGAGACCCCGGAGGCGCCCTTCCTGGACGTCTACTCCCGGACCGTGGACGAAGATGCTCCCGCGCCGCTTCGAGTCCTACTTCGAGCCGCTCGATCGGCACTTCCAGGTGTCGGTGGTGCCACAGGGCGGCGACCGCTTCGCCACCATCGTCGAGGACATCACCGAGCGAGTCGCCAGAGAGCAGGAGCTACGCGCCAGTGAGCGCAAGTTCAGAGAAACGGTCGAGTCGCTCGACGAGGGCTACTACAGCGTGTCGCTCGATGGCGTGCTGCTCGACCACAACCCTGCCTACTGCCGGATCCTGGGGATCGACGGCGATGCCGACCTGCGCGGGCAGCACACACCGGACTTCTGGCGGCACCCCACCGACAGGGACCGGTACCTGGCGTTGCTCACGAGCGACGGCTACGCGCGCAGCTTCATGGCTGAGGCGGTGAAGTCCGACGGCTCCAGGCTCTTCGTCCTGCTCAATGCTCACCTGGTGCGCGACGAGAGTGGTGAGTCTCAGCGGATCGAGGGTACCGTCGTCGACTTCACGACGCGCAAGGCGGCCGAGGAAGAGGTGGAACGCCTCAACGCGGAACTCGAGCAGCGGGTGTTCGACCGCACGGCGGAACTGGACGCGGCCAATAAGGAGCTCGAGGCGTTCGCGTACTCGGTATCGCATGATCTGCGTGCGCCGCTGCGCCACGTCAGCGGTTTCTCCGCTCTGCTCGCGGAGCGAGCGGGAGACGGACTCGACGAGAAGTGCCGCCACTACGTCGACAGGATCTCGAGCTCGGTGCGCGAGATGGGCGTGCTCATCGACGACCTGCTGCAGTTCTCGCGCACCGGGCGGGCGGAGTTGAAGATCGCGGCCGTCGACATGGATGAGGTGCTGGCCGAAGCCCTCGAGCCGCTGCGGCACGAGGCCGACGGTCGCGAGATCGAGTGGGCCATCGGGCCACTCCCCGGCGTTGTCGCCGACCACGCCCTGTTGCGCCAGGTCTGGGCAAACCTGCTCGGTAACGCAGTCAAGTACACGCGCGGGAGGGCGCCGGCCCGGATCGAGGTCGGCGCCGAGCACGGCGACACCGACGAGACCGGCGACGTCTTCTTCGTGCGCGACAATGGCGTGGGATTCGACATGGAGTACGCTCACAAGCTGTTCGGCGTGTTCCAGCGCCTGCACAGCGCCGGCGAGTTCGAGGGCACCGGCATCGGCCTCGCCAACGTCCATCGCATCGTCACGAGGCTCGGCGGCCGCGTGTGGGCCGAAGGCGCACTCGGGCAAAGGTGCGACATTCTACTTCTCTCTGCCGCAACGGAAGGAGACGACATCGTGACCAAGGAGTACCCGGGGATCCTGCTCGCTGAGGACAACCCCGACGACGTCGAGCTCACGCTTGAGGCGCTCGCTGCACAGAACCTCGCGAACGCAGTCACGGTGGCCCGCGACGGCGTGGAGGCGCTCGAGTACCTGCGCTGCGAGGGGATCTTCGCCGACCGCGCACCCTGTCATCCTGCAGTCGTGCTGCTCGACATCAAGATGCCGCGCAAGGACGGCCTCGAGGTTCTGCGCGAGATCCGCGAGGACCCGGCGCTCAGGATGCTCCCGGTCGTGATCCTCACCTCTTCGCGGGAAGAACAGGACATCCTGACGAGCTATGGCCTGGGAGTGAACGCCTACGTGGTCAAGCCCGTGGCGTTCGACAGTTTCATGGAAGCGGTGCGAGAAGCTCGGCATCTTCTGGGCGCTGATCAATGAACGACCGCCGCAGGTCGGCCCCTGACGTGAACGACGAGCGCACACGAGCGCGGCGGCTCCGAGTCCTCTGCCTCGAGGACTCGGCCCCCGACGCCGAGCTGACGGCGGAGGCGCTGCGCAGCGCCGGATACGAGCTCGAGCTCGACGTGGCCGAGAACGGCCGCGCCTTCGAGAAGCTCCTCGGCAGCGGCGACCACGACGTCATCCTCGCCGACTTCTCGCTGCCGGCCTTCAATGCTCATCAGGCGCTCGAGCTCGCCAGGACAGCGCGGCCGAACACGCCCTTCATCTGCGTCTCGGGCACGATCGGCGAGGAGGCGACCGTCGAACTGCTCAAGAACGGCGCCGACGACTGCGTGCTCAAGGACAAGATGGCGCGCCTGCCGCTCATGGTCGAACGCGCCATCGACGAGCGCGCCCGCCGTCGCGCTCTGGCAGACACGGAGGAGCGCCACGCCTCGCTCATCGGCAACCTGCTGAACGGGTATGCCTACTGTCGTCTCGTGTACGACCAGGCCGGCGAGCCAGTCGACTGGGTCTACCTCGAAGTCAACCCGGCATTCGAGCGCCTCACCGGACTCAGCGATGTGATCGGCCGTTCAGGATCAGCGGTCATCCCCGGCTTCCGGCAGATAGGCCCAAGGCTCCTCAGGACGTACGATCGCGTGGCGAGCACCGGCACCCCGGAGACCATGGAGATCGAGCTGGAGCCGCCCGGCACGTGGCAGTCCGTCTCTGTCTACAGCACCGATCCGGGCACCTACATCACCGTCTTCGACGACATCAGCGAGCGGCGCGGGGCCATGCAGGCGCTGCTCGAGGGGACGGATCGGTTGCGTGGTACCGTGGAGGGTGCGGTGGAAGCGATGGGGTCGATGGTCGCCGCGCACGACCCGTACACCGCCGGGCATCAGGTGCGCGTGACGCAGCTCGTCGTGGTCGTCGGCGAGGCCCTCGGGTTGACGCCGGTGGCCGTGGAAGGCCTGCGTCTCGCCGCCCTCGTCCACGACATCGGCATGCTCAGCGTGCCGGCTCAGATCCTCGCCAAGCCGTCGAAGCTCGTGGAGGTCGAGTTTGCGTTCGTCAAGGTCCATCCAGAGGCCGGGCGCGAGATGCTCGCACCGATCGGCTTCGAGCAGCCGGTCGCCGACATCGTCCTCCAGCATCATGAGCGCCTCGACGGCTCAGGCTACCCCGCCGGCCTGGCCGGCGACGAGATGATGCTCGAGGCGCGCATCCTCGCCGTTGCCGACGTCGTCGAAGCGATGGCGTCGCACCGGCCCTACCGCGCCTCACTGGGCATCGAGGCGGCGCTGCACGAGGTGAGCAGCGGCGCCGGGACGCGCTATGACGCCGCCGCTGCGGCGGCGTGTGAGCGCGTCTTCGCGGCCGGCTTCGTCTTCACTCCCGCGTGACTCCGTCGCCGCAACGAGACGACCGTGACGACTTGCCTCGAGATCGACGCGGACGCGTTCCGGTGGCTATGCGGAGTGACCGCGACAGCGCGACCCTGCACGCCAGAGCGGAGTGATACAGACAGCTCAGCACCAACCTCGACCCGTACGTGTCTGCCCGGCCAGACCGGCGACGCCGAGTGCGAAAGCCCAGCCGTGCCGGGGAGCTCGGCCGCCTGGTGAATACCAACTGCTCTGGTCGGGTATAGACAGCGCTGGAGGGAGAGCTACGGCCTCCTCAAACTCGAAAGGAGACCAGATGGCAGACGAACCGAAGCCCGCACGCACACTCGACTGCATCGGGCTCTACTGCCCTGAGCCGCTCTTCCAGACCCGCGAGAACATCGACGCGATAGAGATCGGCGAAGTGCTTGAAGTGATCGCCGACGACCCCGCCGCCGAAGAAGACCTGAAGCGCTTCGCCAAGCGCGCAGGCCACGAGGTCGTCGAGCTCGAGAACGAGGGCGGCGAGTTGCGCATCCTGCTCCGCCGGCTCAAGTAGACCGCCACCGGACCGCGACCGCCGAAAGGACCATCATGGCCGACGAAAAGAACATCCTCTACGTGCAGACCAGCGACTCCCCCGAGCGACAGTATTCGCCCCTCGTGCTCGCCCAGAGCGCCAAGGCCATGGGTATCGACCCGGCCGTCTACTACCTCGGCGTGAGTCTCACGGTGCTCAAGCCCGGCGAGGCGGAGAAGATGCAGATGGGCAGCTTCCCCAGCGTCGCCGAGATGCTCCGGAAGACCATCGACATGGGCATCCCGGTGTACGTGTGCGAAGCCTCCAAGCAGATGCTCGGCTGGGAGACGGTCGAGCTGATCGACGGCGTCAAGATCGTCGGCGCGGCGACGCTCAACGACCTCGCCTTGGACGCCGACGCGACGATGTGGTTCTGAGGGCGGGCCGGTGACCGCCGCAAGCACCGACCACCAGGTCACCCTGGCCGACCCCGGCAAGGCGCTGGCCCGCGCCGGCGTCGTCTACGCCGACTACCAGTCGGCGAAACCCGTCGACCCGCGAGTGGTCGAGGCCATGCTGCCGTACCTGACGGAGAAGTTCGGCAACGCCGCCTCGCTGCACACCGTGGGCGACGTGGCGACCGAGGCGCTCGAGGAGGCGCGCGGCAGGGTCGCCGCGTTCTTCGGCGCCGAGCCGCGCGAGATCGTCTTCACCGGAGGGGCCACCGAAGCCACCAACCTGGGGGTCGTCGGCTACGCCCTGCGCAACAAGCGCAAGGGCGACCACGTGATCATCAGTGAGGCCGAGCACATCAGCATCCTCAACATCGCCAAGTACCTCGAGAAGAACGGGTTCCGCGTCACTCGCGTGCCGATCGATCTGTACGGGCGCGTGTCGCCGAAGAAGCTGCGCGCCCGCATCACCGACGAGACGATCCTCGTCTCGGTGCAGTGGGCAAGCAGCGAGATCGGCACCGTCCAGCCCATCGCCGCGATCGCCGAGATGCTCGACGGCACGGGCATCGCCTTGCACAGCGACGCCGTCGCCGCAGAAGGCCTGCTGCCGATCGACATGAACGCCGTGCCGGTCGACCTCCTCAGCCTCTCGAGCAACGACCTGTACGGCCCCCGCGGTCTCGGTGCGCTCTACGTACGGAAGGGCGTGCAGATCGCACCCGTTCTGCTGGGCGGAGGCCAGGAGCGAGGCTTGCGCTCCGGCAGCGAAGATCTGGCGAGCATCGCCGGCATGGCCGCGGCGGCCGAGATCATGGGCGCGGACATGGAGACCGAGGTGTCGCGCATCCGGGCGATCCGCGATCGACTGGTCGAGCGCGTGCTGGCCGAGATCCCCGACTCACACCTGAACGGCCACCCCGAGGAGCGGCTGCCGAACAACGCCCACTTCCGCTTCGACGCGGTCGAGGGCGAGGCGATGATCCTGTCGCTGCGCGACGAGGGCATCGCCGCGTCCACGGGCTCCGCCTGCAGTTCCAAGACGCTGGAGCCGTCGCACACGCTCATCTCGTGCGGGCTGCTGCACGAGGAGGCACACGGCTCGCTCGAGTTCACCTTCGGGCGCTGGAGCACCGTGGACGACGTCGAGCGCATCATGGCCGTACTCCCCGGCGTGATCGCCCGGCTCCGCGCCCTCTCGCCCCTCTACAAGACACACGCTCCCGCGACCTCGTGACGGCCGCGACCATCTGATCCGAAAGGCGCCTGACGATGAAATCGACGCAGTACAGCGAGAAGACCCTCGAGCACTTCCGCAACCCCCGGAACGTGGGCACGCTGGAAGGCCCCAACGTCGCCGTCGGCCGCGTGGGCAACCCCGTCTGCGGCGACATGATGGACATCTACATCGACGTCGAGGACGACCGCATCAAGGAGATCAAGTTCCAGACCTTCGGCTGCGGCTCCGCCGTCGCGACCTCGAGCATGATCACCGAGCTCGTCGTCGGCATGCAGCTCGACGAGGCGCTCAAGGTGAGTCGCGGCGACGTCGCCGACGCACTCGACGGCCTGCCGCCGATCAAGATGCACTGCAGCAACCTGGCCGCCGATGCGTTGCACGAGGCGATCAAGAATTGGCGCGAGGGCATCAAGCCGGAGGACGCGACCACGACGCCGATCGAGAAGTCGTGCCACCCAGTCCCGGCAGCCGTTGCGGAGATCGAGATCCAGAAGCTGGACGACTACGAGAGCAAGGGTCTCTACCGCAAGGTGGACGATCTCGCCGACCTCGCCGACCAACGTGTCGTCGTGCTCGACACCGGCGACCACGCCGCGCAGCTGGCCATGGACCTCACAGACCACACCGGGCGCGTAGTGCTGATGACGACCGGCAAGGAGCCGAGCGTGAGCCCCGCGGTGCGCTCGGCCCTGCGCCTCAGCGACGTCAAGATCCTGGCTGAGGCGCAGCCGCTCGAGCTGCTCGGCGAAGGCGAGCTCGAGCGGATACGCGTGCACGACTTGAACGAAGACGAGGAATACGAGCTGACTGCGGACGCGTTCGTGGTGCTCGAGTAGGGACCGCCGCGCGTCGCACGGCGCCGCGGCGCCCTTACGGCGACGGGGCGGGCGGCCCTTCCGGCCTCCCGCCCCGTCTCGTCCCCGGCGGCCCGGCGAGACGGCGAGCCGTCGGCCAGGCCACGTCGGTCGACTCGCAAAGTCGCCGCGTATTCTGGTAGGCCTGGGGGTGCGTGCAGGTCGGGCAGACCTTGGAGCGCCTTGGTGACCCTCGTGAATGTAGCCGCACTTGCGGCACATCCAGCGGACCTTCTCCGGCTTCTCGAAGACCGCGCTCTCCTCCACATTGGCCGCGCAGCTTGAGGTAGCGCGCCTCGTGCATCGCCTCGGCTTTGGCGACCATGCGGAAGGTGGTGGCCACGTCCTTGAAGCCCTCCGCTTGGGCGACCTCGGCGAAGGCCGGATACAGATCTACCCACTCCTCGTGCTCGCCGGCGGCGGCGTCGGCGAGGTGCTGTGCCGTGCTGCCTTCGAACGGGCCGGCAGGATACGAGGCGGTGATCTCGACCACGCCGCCCTCGAGATGCTTGAAGAAGCGCTTGGCATGCTGGCGCTCGTGCTCGGCGGTCTCGAGGAAGATCGCGCCGATCTGTTCGTAGCCTTCCTGCTTGCGCCGATCTGGCGTAGAACGTGTAGCGGTTGCGCGCCTGGCTCTCGCCGGCGAACGCCTTGAGGAGGTTCTGCTCGGTCTTGCTGCCCTTGAGGCTGGCCACTGGGGGCTCCTTTCGTGATGACGGTGAGACGATTCTACCGCGAGTCGGCGGGACGGGGCGCACGCCCCGTTCAGGGCGCCGGCAGGTCGACCCCTGCCTCGGCGGCGCCGCCGCTCGTCCAGCTGGCGCCGGCGGCGGCGGCCATGACGGCAGCCATGGCCGCCGCCTCCAGCGCCGAGATCCGCTGGCCGAGCACGATGAGCGCGGCCAGCGCCGCCACAGCCGGTTCGATGCTCAGCAGAACGCCGTAGGTGGCGGCACGCACGCGGCGGATCGCCACCAGCTCGAGGAAGTACGGGAACGCCGACGAAACGACGGCGATCACGATGCCGAGAGCGATCGCCTCCCAGTGGCCGGCGATGCGCACGCCGGTGACGAGAAACGCGGGCGTGATCAGAATCGCCGCACCCACCATCATCAGCGTCGCCACGGAGAAAGGGTCGAGACCCGTGACGGATCGCTTGGCGAGCAGAAGGTAGATGCCCCAGAACGTGCCGGCGCCGAGAGCCAGGACGACGCCCCACCCGCTCGCTCCCCCGGCAGGGCCGGCCAGGACGACGACGCCCACGCCGGCCAGGACGATCCACAGCCAGTCGAGGCGACGGCGCTTGCCGAGAACCGCGACCGCCAGCGGACCGACGAACTCGATCGCCACGACGATGCCGACGGGCGCCCGGCTGATGGCGCCGTAGAAGCTCAGGTTCATGAGCAGCATCGTGACCGACAGCGCCGCCACGGGAAGGCGGTGACCGCGGGCCGGCAGACGCAAAGCGCGCGGCCTGACGGCGACCAGGATCAGCGCCGCGAAGGCGGTGCGAAACCAAAGCGCCTCGATGACCCCGACCGACTCGATGACGCGCACGGCAAGAGCCGAGCCCGTCTGGATGGAGACGGCGAGGACGACGACCAGCGCCGCCGCCCCCGCGGCGGAGCGGCGCGCGGAGAGCATCTCTCCGGGGGCGGCCGGCCGCTCGCCTGCGGCCGGCGGCCGGCTTTCGTGCTCGTCGGTCACCCTACGAGTCTAGCCGAAGACCGCGGCCGTGGCGCCACCGTCGCCCACGCGCCCGTGAGCCGCATGCCCGGCGAACGCCTGCCACGCTTGTAGGGGCGTCGCACTTTTGGTAGCTTTTCAACTTCCCCCCAATTGCGGACAAACTTTGTCCGCATCACCGATCAAGGCGAGGACGACATGAGCGCGAGGCCAAAGACCCCCACTGATGCCGCCGACACGCAAGCCCTCACGTACGGCCACCCCATCCCCGAGAACAGCTACGCCGTACGCGACCTCGTCCACAAGCTCCACGGGACGGGCCTCTTCGACCTCGCGCCCAAGCCCGGCGGCGGCCACACCTGCACCTTCTGCGGCGCCTGCAAGAAGGTGTGCCCGGTGGAGTGCATCGACGTGCGCCGCGACCCCTCGCGCACACACGGCAGGGGAAAGGACCGCCATTTCGCCGGCACGATCACCCTCGACGAGCGCCGCTGCATGACCTGCGGGCACTGCGTCGAGGCATGCAAGTTCGACGCCCTCGTGCCTACCGAGCTGTACTACGAGCATCGGCGCAGCGTGCATGAGCTGGCCAAGAAGCCGCCGCGCCTTTCGAGCGGCCACGGCCTCTGCAGCGGCTGTGGCGCCTCCATCGTCGTGAACCAGGTCCTCTCACAGGTCGACAGCCACCACGTCGTCTCCGGCGCCACCGGCTGCCTCGAGGTCTCGACGACGCGCTACCCCTACACCGCCTGGAAGGGCAGCTACATCCACACCAACTTCGAGAACGCGGCCGCCACGCTCTCCGGCGTCGAGACGGCCTTCCGCGCGTTGCGCAAGCGCGGCAAGCTTGAGGACCGGGTGAAGTTCATCGCCTTCGGCGGCGACGGCGGCACCTACGACATCGGCCTGCAGTCGCTCTCGGGCGCGATGGACCGCGGTCACGACATGCTCTACGTCTGTTACGACAACGGCGCCTATATGAACACGGGTTTCCAGCGCTCCAGCGCCACCCCACACGGCGCCTGGACGACGACGAGCCCCGTGGGCTCCGACCAGCAGGGCAAGGTGGGTCACAGCAAGAACCTCACCGAGATCATGGTGGCGCACCGACTACCCTACGTGGCTCAGTCCTCGCCGCACGACCCGCAGGACCTCATGCACAAGGCGTCGAAGGCGCTGGCGATCGAGGGGCCCACCTTCCTCAACGTCCTCTCGCCCTGTCCCCGCGGCTGGCGCACCGAGAACGACGAGGGCATCGAGCTGTCGCGTCTCGCGACCGATTGCTGCTACTGGCCGCTCTTCGAGGTCGCCGACGGCAAGTACCGTCTGACCTACCGGCCGCGGCACAAGCAGCCGCTCGGCGCCTGGCTCGAGCGCCAAGGCCGCTTCACGCACATGGCACTGCCCGGCAACGAGCAGCTCCTGGAGCAACTGCAGGAGTGGGTCGACTTCGAGTGGGACCTCCTGCTGCGCAAGTGCGACGAGATCCCCGAGGCCCAGTGGGACACGGCGAGCAGCCGCCACAAGGCCGAGCCGTTTGTCATGCACCCGAGCAAGGCGCATCTCGAGTCCCTCGGCGAGCCGCTCACGGCGAGCATGACCTATACCGCGACCGAATGGGACGACTTCGGCTGGGGCAGGCCCTACGCGGGCATGCACGACGGCGCCTTCGAGGACTAGACTAGACGCCGGAGCGCCCGCGCGCGGGCGCCTGCCGGTGATGAGGGCGGTGACCGGGATGGACAGAGGCTGCCCGGGAGACTTATCCCCGGACGGCGACCAGCGAGACCCCGAGGCGGCTCTCGAGCTCCGCGATCCTGGCGACCTGCGCCTCATCGATCGCGGCGGGCTCCATCTCGTGGCAGGCGAACGCGAGGACGGGCACACCGAGTTCGGCCTCGAGCGCCCCGATGTCGTCCAGTTGTCCTTGATCCAGTTTCGTTGCGAGACTGCACAGCATGAGAAGAGCTCCCTTCGCGCGAGATCGCAGGTCGAAGGGTGCCTTCCCGCGCGAGTACGTGCCCAAGCGTTGACCAGGCCACGCGACTTCACGGGGTGCTAGAGTCACGATCGGGAAGGGAGCGTGGAGTCTCGCGCCGTAGAAGAGCCGGGCCGCCCGGCAAGGGAGGAGCGCGATGTACGAGTGTGCCGCCTGCAAGCGACTCGCCTGCCACGAAGAAGGTGCGACGACGTACCCGTCGCACTGCCCAACGTCAGACGCGGACGCCGGCGCCGGCGCTCGACGCCTACAGCGTGGACGATCTCGTGCTGGCCCGCAACTCAGCTCGGGTGGAGGCCGAGGGCTACTGCCGCCTCACGCGCGTGGAGGAGACCATGGCCTTCGCCCGTCGCTGCGGTTTCGAGAGTCTTGGGCTGGCGTTCTGCATCGGGCTCCAGAGCGAGGCGGCCGTGCTTCGCCGGGTGCTCGTCGCCAACGGCTTCAGCGTCGACTCGGTGCTCTGCAAGAACGGCGCCGTCGACAAGAGCCTCATAGGGCTGGGCGACGACGAAAAACTCCTGCCGGGATCGTTCGAGGCCATGTGCAACCCCGTCGGCCAAGCGCACGCGCTTGCCCGCGCCGGAACGCAGCTCAACATCGTGCTCGGGCTGTGCGTCGGGCACGACAGCCTCTTCTTCAAGCATTCAAGCGCCCCGGTGACGGTTCTGGCCGCGAAGGACAGGGTCCTCGGCCACAACCCGCTGGCCGCGATCTACCTGGCCGACGGCTACTATCAGGACAAGCTGTTCCCGTCGAGCGACGACAAGGACGGCGCGGCGAGCTGATCAGAGGGTCGTCGCGCCCTCGACGACGACGGGGGTGACCCCGGACGCTCACGCGGGTGCGCCGGCCAGCCTGCTACCCCGGGTGACGGACGGCGTCAGGACGTCGGCGACGGCCCGGGGTAGTTCGCACGGCGCTCGACATCGTCCTCGACGCGTTCGGGGAGCACGCGCAGGGCTGGGAGCTCCTACCCCTTGACGGCGACCAGCGAGACGACGAGCCTGCTCTCAAGCTCCTTGATCCTCGCGATCTGGGCGTCGTCGATGGCGGCAGGGTCCACCTGGTGACCGGCGAGGGTGGGCACGGGCACACCAAGGTTCTTCTCGAGCGTCCCGATGTGGACGAGACGCCAGGCCGCGCGCTCCTCCCGCGACGAGACGTCACGAAGGTGGCGCTCCCACTCCTCCCGGGTCGAGGTCGCCGACCCTGCAGCCCTGCCGCCGGAGACGGTGAGACCGTAGACGACCATGAAGTCGACGGCGATGATGAGCAGTGTCCAGAGCGGGTACGCCTGGGCGAACGGCATCTGGCCGATCACGCTCAGTGCGGCGATCCCGAATCCTGTCCACCTTGCCCACTCGCGGCCGCTGAGCACCGCGAAGCCCGCAGCCACGGACGGGACGGTTGGCTCTCACCGTCCCACAGGACGCCTCTCGACTCCGACATGAAAAGCTCCAGTGTTGCGGGCCACACTGGCTCGGCGACGTCGGGTGGACCCGCGCCGTCAGCGCACGACGAACCGGGCGCTGCCCGCCACGCTCTGGCGGTTGCCCGCGGTGTCGCGGGCGAGGACCTGCCAGCGATACGAGCCCGCGGGCAGGGTGCACGTGAACGACACCTGGAGACGGCGTCCGATGGCCCGGCGGTGCCGGACCATCGACGTGACGACCTTGTCGCCGCGCAGGATCCGAAGCACCACCGTGGCGTAGGATCCGTGCGGGTCGGCGTCGAGCACGCGGTATGCGAGTACGGCTTTGCCGCCGCGACGCACGGCGACGGAGCGCAGCGCCCGCGTCGTCGGGCGCACGGTGTCGACGTTGACGTCGTCTCCAACGGCCACCGGATCCTCCACTCCCCTCCGGTACTCCGCCTCCACTCTCCTGGCGCCGTCGCCCGGCGCGAGCCACCACGTGGTGAGCGCCGCATAGGCGCGCCACTCCCCCCACTCGTCCCCGGCGTTGCGCAGACGCATGTCCACGGCCTGCGAGAGCCACGGGAGGTCCATGAGGACCGGGGCGGTCACCGATGCCATCACCGCGTACCCGGAGGCGTTGGGGTGTTTGCCGTCGGCGCAGTAGTACCGCTGGTCGAGGTTGTCGTAGATGTCGCCGATGCGCGGGTCGGCGGCGACATCCGCAAGTCCGTCGGCGAACTCCGGCCAGTGCGCGCGCAACAAGCCGTTCAGGATCGCGCGGGCCGCCTCGAAGGTGGGGGCGTCGGTCCGTGGCAGGATCGTGACGACGACCACGGCGAACCCTGCGTCGCGCCGGTCGGCACAGTAGGTGCGGATCTGATCGAAGATGACCTCGGGGTCGCGTCCGCTCTTGAGGTCGCTGCCGCCGGCGTGCACGACGCACACGTTGCCGTCGGCACCCGCGAGATACCGCGCATCGACCTCGGCTGGAGCCTCGACGACCATGTCGGCGATGTCGGCTCCGGCGGTAACAGACGCGTAGCTCCGGCAGACCCGTGGGACGAGTGCGAGGGTCTGTGCGGCGTAGTCGTCGCCGGGATCCACTCCGTGACCGCCGACGATGCTCCCCCCGTCCCACACGACGATACCGGGACGGAAGTACGGCGACCAACCCTGGTCGCCCACGATGACCCGTGAGGAGCGGAGCCACACGCGGCTGTCCTGGATCGCGAACCAGGACGTCAGGTCGGCGGCGTGCGCGTTCCCCGTGGTCAGCAGCGAGACGCCCAGCGCCACGGCCACCAGCAGCAGCATGAGCACGACGGCGAGGCGCCGCGCACAGAGTGGCCCATGTGGGTTCACGATTCTCCCCCTGTCCGCGTGATTTCCGGCTCCGGCGCGGCCGGCATCGCGTGACGAGAGCGGTCTCACGCCGGCGTCCGCGGCGATCATCTGATTGAACCATACCTCACGACCCACAGGGCGGCGCGCAGGATCGGACGCTGCGAGGACGATGCGTGGTCGACGACGTTTCCGGGGTGCTCATCGCCGGCGCAAGCGCCGGCCCGGCCACGATGCAGGCGCATCGGGTTGCATACGCGCCGTCCACAGGGTTCAATGGAGCACGAATCTACGCAGAAGAGGCGCCCCGCGCGCCCCACCCCCAGCAGATTCGTCTCCCCTCTTCCATCTGACGGACATGCCGTGTGGCGGGCGCGCGCCCGGGCGCGGATCGCCCGCCGGGCACAGGCAAGGCCACTGCCCCAGCGGGACACCACGTGGAAAGGTCACCGTGCGTCTCAGACACCTCGGGATCCTCATCGTCCTCGCCCTCCTGGCCACCGCGATCATCGCGTCGCCGGCCTCCGCAGAGCAACCGCCCATCAAGCAGCTCAAGCAGCAGCTGCGCCAAGCCAAGGAGAAGAGGCAGCGGGCCCGTCAGCGTCAGCGCCTCGCCGTCGTGAACCTGGCGGGAGCCCGTGAGCTCCGCGCCGCGACGGACCCCTCCACTATCACCGCCACCCCGCTGGACCCGGACGCCGCGCCGCTCGACCCGGCCGCGCCGACTCTGACTGATCCCCCCCGGCATGGATCAGGCGCTCGCGGCCGCGCTGCTGGCCGACGGCGTCGTCAGCGACGAGGAAGTCGCAGCACTGCAGGCGCGTGTCGTGAAGCTGCGCGCGATGACCAAACGCTGGAGCGACAAGGTGAAGCGACTGGCGAAGCGCGTCCGCCTGCGCGTCCAGATTCAGAAGTGGAACAGCCGCGGCCAGTGGCGGCCGCTGATCGAGATCGCCGCGCGCAAGTACGGCGTCAGCGCGGCCGGCCTCTACCGCCTCATGATGCTCGAGTCGACCGGGCAACGCCGGGTCGTCAGCGGCCCGTACCACGGCCTCTTCCAATTCATGACCCGCGAGTGGTCGGCGAGCTGGAACCCATGGCGCGGCACCAGCATCTACGACGGCTGGGCGCAGATCCGCCTCGCCGCCCTGGCGATCGGCAGAGGCATGGGCCCCAGCATCTGGACCCACACCTACTCGATGGCGTTCTGAACCGGCCGACGCGCCCCCTCGTGACTTGTCCAAGGCGGCGGGCGGCCCTTCCGGCCGCCCGCCGCCTTTCTTGCTTCCCTGCCCCGCGAACGCCGGCGCCCTCCCTCCGCAGGGGTGCGCAGCGAGGGCGGGGTTCCCCCTGTGGTTGACCCCCGATTCAGTCCCGGGGGTGACGACGCCGGCCGCGTGAGTCCGTAGTCTCATCTCAGGACAACGCAACCTCGGGGAAAGGAACCCACCATGACTACAGTCGAAGCAACGCCGGCGCTCGCCCGCCCGCGTCTGGATGTCGGCCTCGCCTTCAAAGGCGGCTGGAACTGCTTCACCGCCGACATCGTCCCGCTGCTGGTCGGCGGTCTCATCGCCGGCCTGCTCTCCATCGTCACTCTGGGCATCCTCGCGGGCCCGCTGCTGGCCGGCCTCTACAGCATGGTCGCCGGGCGGATCCGCGACGGTCGCACCGCCGAGATCGGAGACGTCTTCTCCTGCATGGACCGCTTCTGGGACTTCCTGGTAGCGGCGCTTGTGCTCGTCGTGCTGATCGGCCTGGCCTCACTCACCATCGTCGGAGGCGTGCTGCTCGTGACGATCTGGCTGTACGTGATCCCGCTCATGGTCGATCGGCGCCTGGGCGTCTACGACGCGATGGCGGCAAGCTACCACCTGGTCCGCGACAACGGCTTCTGGGAGCACCTGGCGCTCACCGTCATGCTGCTGGCTCTGAACGCCGTCGCCGACGGCCCGCTGGCGATCCTCGCGGTGCCGTTCACGATCGCCACGGTCACGGCCGCGTACTTCGTCGCCGACGGCCGCGACGACCTGGTGAGCCGCGCCTGACGCCGAGAGGCCGGCGCGCCACGCCGGCGCAGCCCTGCGGGCCACGCCCTCTTACGCCGTCCGGCACCTCGAACCACCGAGGGCCGGACGGCGTCCCGGTGCAGGACCTTGGATGCAGGCAGGTTACCTGTGCGGCCGTCCGGCGCGTCCGGCGGACGACGCATCCCGCGTCGGCCACGGCCCCGGGACCGCTCGATGACGGGCGGGTATCATAGGGGCATGCGTGGGACCGTTCTCCTCATCGAAGACGAAGCCAGCATGGGCACGCTGGTGCAAGAGTACCTCCGTCACGACGAGTACTCCGTCGTCTGGGCGCGGAGCGGCGCCGAGGGGCTCTCGGAGCTCGAGCGGCGCGCCACGGCTCTCGTCATCCTCGACATCGGCCTCCCCGACATGGACGGCTTCGATGTATGTCGTGAGATCAAGGCGCGAACGACCGTCCCCATCATCATCCTGACGGCCCGGACCGATGAGGCCGACCGCGTCGCCGGCCTGGAACTCGGAGCCGACGACTACGTCACGAAGCCGTTCTCACCGCGCGAGCTCATGGCTCGCGTCAAAGTCGTCCTGCGCCGCAGCGGGCCGACGGCCGGCAGGTCGATGCTGTCGCTCTCCGGCGTCGTGGTGGACTGCGAGGCGCGTGAGGTGACCGTCGACGGCTCCTGCGTGGACCTCACAGCCAAGGAGTTCGATCTCCTCACGCACCTGGTGGCGCATCGCGGCGTGGTGTTCACGCGCGAGCAGCTCCTCGATCGCCTCTGGGGCATCGACTACCCGGGCGGCACCAGGACGGTGGACGTGCACATCGCTCAGGTCCGCCGCAAGCTTGAGCGTCCCGATCTCATTCAGACCGTCTACGGAGTCGGCTACAAGGCGATCCGCGGCTAGCCGGTCGCCGGCGACGGCGCCGGCCGGAGGGGAGCGAGCATGCTGGACCGACTGTGGACCCGGATGTGGCTGGCCGTGTTTCTCGCCACGGCCGTCCCGCTCGTCGCCTTCCTGATCCTGGGGGCCGTGGTCCTCCAGGCGAGCATAGAGCACGCCGATCTCGCCGCACTCGCGCGCCACACCAACCTGCTCTCGGCCATCATCGAGAAGCAGCCGCGCGAGCAGCGGGTGGCCATCCAGGACGCTGTGGCCGGCGTCGATCGCGCCCTCTCGATCTTCCCGGCCGACTCCGCTGCCGCCCATCTGCCGCCGGAGGCCGTAGCCGAGCTGGAGGCCGCCGGAGCCGTCGCCGGCAGACAAGACCGGCGCGGCCGCGAGATGTTCGCGGCGGTCCGCCGGGGCTCGGAGGTCTTCGTCCTCGAGCGTCCCTACACGACGCCCATCGTCGACTGGCGGCAGTGGACCGGGCGTCTTCTGCTCGGCGCGTTGCTGGCCGTCGGCTGCGCGGCGGCCGCATCCCTCATCGTCGCGCGCGCCGTCACCCGACCTGTCTCCCGCGTCGCCGGAGCGAGCCGGCAGGTCGCCGAGGGATCGACACCGCTCCCGATCGAGGTCGGTGGCCCGCGCGAGTTGCGCTCGCTCACCGAGAGCTTCAACCACATGTCACGTGAGCTGGAGCGGGTACGCCTGGCGGAAAGGGCCTTTCTCCTGTCGGTGACCCACGAACTCAGGACGCCGCTCGCGGCGATCCGCGGATTCGCCCTCGGCCAGACGGAAGGCGTAGTCGCGCCCGAGATGGCGAGCGAGTTCATCCTGACCGAGAGCGCTCGCCTCGAACGTCTCGTCGAAGACCTG
This sequence comes from uncultured Actinomycetes bacterium, assembly GCA_963709345.1. Taxonomy (GTDB): domain Bacteria; phylum Actinomycetota; class Thermoleophilia; order UBA2241; family UBA2241; genus CAIXSE01. Next base: position 210,227 of record CAVPVX010000004.1, on the reverse strand, counting down.
CTGGACCTGGCGCGGCTCGGCCAGGAGCGCTTCACCGTGCGCTCGGAGCCCGTCGACCTCGCCGAGCTGTCGGCGGAAGCCGTCAGGCGCTGCGAGGCCGCGGCGGACAGGCTGGAGACGCGGGTCGAACTGGTCGCATCGCCGGAGTCGCCGGCCCGGGGCGACCCGGACCGGATCGTCCAGTGCGTGACGAACCTGGTCGAGAACGCGCTCCGCCTGAGTCCGGCCGGCGGCGCCGTACACGTCGCCGTGCAGCCGGGCTCGATCAGCGTCGTCGACTCGGGGCCCGGGCTCGACGCCGACGACCTCGAGCACGCCTTCGACCGCTTCCGTCTGTACGATCGCTACAAGGCGACGCGGCCGGTCGGCACGGGCCTCGGCCTCGCGCTCGTGCGGGAGTTGGTGGAGACCATGGGTGGGCACGTCGAAGCAAGCAGCCGCGCGAACGGCGGAGCGACATTCTCCATCCGCCTTCCCCTCGACTCGCCGGCCGACTCGATCTGAATCGCCAGAGCGGCTTCCGAGGCGGGCCGGGTCCAGCGAGCCTAGACCGATCGAGTCTCGTCGCGGGGCGGCTCTCTCGCGGCAGAGCGCCACATCGCCAGTGACGGCCGGGAAGCATCGTCGATCTCGCTGAGATCGTCTGCGGAGAGCGAGACCGTGAGACCCGGCAGGCACGCGTCGACGTGTGCTGCCTGATAGGCGCCAAACGCGACGGCAGTCACGCCCTCCTGAGACAGCTGCCAGGCCACCACGATTGCCTCGGGCGTCACGCCGTGCCGCTCCGCGACATGTCGAAGCGCCGCGGTGAGCGCAAGCTCCCGACCGATATCGGTGTCCGAGAGCGCCCTGAGCCTGTCTCGAGGCGTGTCAAGAGGCGTTCCGGACAGCGGGCCGGCGGCGGCGGGATCGAGCAGCCGCCCCGTCTGCCCGGGACTCCAGACCACGAGGTCGACCCCGAGGTCCCGACAGAGACGGGCGTCGGCCGCGCCGTCTTCAGGGCACAACGGGGTCAGACGCCGCATCACGAGATCGATCCCGCCTTCGGCGGCGCAGCGCCGGACGTCGTCCTCGACGAAGCCGCAGAGCCCGGCCATCCCGATGAGGCCCTCCCGGACGAGCCCGAGGACCTCGCCCCACGACTCCTCGACGGGAACGCCCGTCATATCTGGATGATGCAGCAGATAGATATCAGCCGCCTCGCGCCGGAGCCTCCGCAACGAGGCCTCCAGCTGCGCCCGTATGACGGAGGGCCGCAGGACGGCCACGGGTCGCGGCCAGCCGAGCGCCATGTCCCTGACCACGCCGCCTTTGGTGAGGATGATCGGCCTCACGTCGGCGGGCAGGCCGGACACGAAGCGCCCGACTACCTCCTCCGCGGCGCCATCGTCGTAGCTGTGCGCGGTGTCGATCCAGTCGATGCCCATCTCGAAGGCACGCTGGAGAACAGACCGCATTCTGCAGTCGTCACGCCCGGCGCCGGGCAGCCGCAGGCCGTCGTGGGGCAGCGGCCACGTCCCGACGCCGATCCTGCCCAGGCCCACGGCTCCCGCCCTCTCGCCAGTCACGGCGGGCGGACACAGCGAGCGGTCGATCCGGTCCCGCGCCGCCCTTGCCGCCTCGTGCGTCCTCGAGGATCGTCACGGGCGTTCCCCGCGCCGGCCCCTGCCGGGGAGACGAGGCGGCATGGCTTCCCTGCTCGGGACGCGGGACACGACTCGCGCGAGGGGGGCGAGAGCAGCGAGAGCGGCACACGCGATGACGGAGTAACGAAGCATATGGAGACATCCTCTCCGATCCGGGTGGCGACCTCAGTGTCCCCGGAGTTGTTCGACGGTCTTGCGGAGAGTGTGAACACTTCGTAAAAAGGGGCGCCGCGGCTGGTCGGCGGACGTGACGCCGCCCCACGACAGTGACGCCACTCAGCACGCCCGCGGCCCCTCACGGGGCGCGGATGCTCATCGCCCTGAACGCTGTCGCCGACGGCCCACCGGTCGAGCACGCGCGAGCGAAAGCCGGAAGGCGACCTGACGCCAGAACGTACCGTCAGCTGCCGGCGGCGGCGTCCTTCTATGTCGCACCCGAAGACGGCGCCGGGTGCGGGGGCTCACCGGGAAGCTCGCTCCCGTGCGGGATACGTTCAGCCGACCGGCAGCGAGAAGAAGTCGCGCGGCGTCTGGAAGCAGACCTGGTCGATCGTCTCCTTGTCCAGGCCGAAGAGCTTCATCGCCAGTTGTACGCGCGGGACCATGAAGTAGTCGTTGCCCATGCCGCCGAGCTCGGAGTTGATCATCAGGCGCTCGCGCCACTCGGGGTGGTCGATGACGATGCGCGCGGCGGCCTCCGGCGGCATCTTGTCCCAGCAGATGCTGAGACCGACCATGCCGCCGGTGCTCATGCGGAACTCCATGGTCTCCTCACCGGCGTGGTCGAACACGCAGCGCTCCACCGGGTAACCCTCTTCCTTGATGATCTCGAACACGCGGGGGGTGACGGTCTGCCCCTGCGGCGCCAGTCGGATGGGCGTGTGCAGGATCACCGGCAGGTCGTGCTCCTTGGCGACGCGCAGATGCTCGCGGAACAGCCACTCCTCGAACTCGGTGTCGGTGTCCAACCCGATCTCGCCCATGGCGACGACGCGGTCGTTGGCCAGGAACTCCGGCATGCGCTCGAGGCAGCGCTCGGCGTCGGCGCGGCCGACCCCGAAGAACGGCACGGAGATCGATGTGTAGGCCTCGTAGCCCAGCGTTGTCGCGGTAGTCGCCTCCATCGTGAGGAAGCGCTCCCAGAGGAGCAGCACGGTGTCCGCGTCATGCGTGCCGACGAACATGTGCGGACTCGGGATGACCGCCGCCTCCATGCCCATCATCACGAGCTTCTGCAGCTGGACGTCCTCGATCATGTCGGTGTGCAGATGCGCGTCGACGAATCTCATACCTGGTCCCTTCCCTCTCGTGACTGACGACGGTGGCGGCGAGCGGCCTCGGCGGCCGTCACGCCGGTGGCGGCGCCTCGCAGACCGGATCCCGCTCGGAGAGCGGCCGCTCGCGGTCGGTCGCCCAGCGGCCGACCGCAGCCAGGGCGACCACGATGCCGAGCACACAGGAGCCGGTCCATCCCCAGCGTTCGTAGACGAGAGCGGCCATCGCCGAGCCGGCGGCCGCGCCCACGAAGCACGACGTCATGTAGAACGCATTGATCCGGCTGCGTGCCTGCGGCCGCAGCCGGTAGATCTCACTCTGGTTGGTGATGTGGATGCCATTGGCGCCCACGTCCAGTATGACGATCCCGGCCAGCAACGCCGGCAGCGAACGTTCGCCGAGCCAGATCAACACGAAGCCGAGGAGGAGGAGCGCAGCCGAGACGCCGGTGAGGCCACGCGACCAGCCGCGGTCCGTGAAGCGGCCGACGACGGTCGCGGTGAGCGCCCCGGCCGCGCCCACGAGACCGAAGAGTCCGATGATGCCGTCGCCGTAGCCGTAGCGCGGACCGGCGAGCAGGAAGGCGAGGGTCGTCCACAGGATGCTGAAACCGGCGAATGAGAACGCGCCGTACAGCGAGCGCCGGCGGAGGATCGGCTCGGCGCGCGCGATCGCCGCTACCGAGGCGAGCAGCTTCGGGTACGAGAGACCGGCCGACTCGTGGTAGCTCGGCAGCTTGGCATAGAGGACGACGGCCTGAGCGGCCATGAGGACGGCCGCAAGAACGTAGACGGCGCGCCAGCCGGCGGCCTCGGCCACGAGGCCGGAGAAGGTGCGCGCCAGCAGGATGCCGAGGAGCAGGCCGCTCATGACGGTGCCCACCACGCGGCCGCGCTCGGCCTCGGACGACAGCGTCGCGGCGAAGGGAACGAGGACCTGCGCCATCACGGACGTCAGGCCGACGACGCCGACGGCGGCGATGAAGAAGCCGATCGTCGGCGCGGCCGCCGCGGCCGCGAGGCCGGCGACAGTTATCGCCGCCAGCGTGACAATCAGCCGGCGGCGCTCGAACAGGTCGCCCAGCGGCAGCAACAGGATGAGGCCGGCCGCGTAGCCGATCTGGGCGGTCGTGACGATGAGTCCCGCGACCGCCGCCGTGACCCCGTAGCGGTCGCGAATCGTGTCCAGCAACGGCTGCGCCAGGTAGTTGCTCGCCACTGCCTGCCCGGTCGCGACGGCGAAGAGCAGGATGAGGCCACGGCTCATGCCGCGGCCCGCGCCGCTGACTGGGGCCGGGTCCGAAGGTGCGTTCACAGATGGTGCCTACAGGCCGCGGCGGAGCGTGTCAAGAGCCCGAACCACTCCGCGGAACGGTCGTGCGGACCGCATCGCGGCCTGCAGACGTCGCGCGATTGAGCGCTGTGTGACGCGGGAAGAGGCCCCTCAGAACCCATCACAACCGGCCCATGGAGGTACCCCGATGGCAGCGACAGATGATCCCCGCGACGTCGTACTTGCGCTGGCGGAGCACGAAGAGGCGATGAGCGCTCTCTATTCCGCCTACGCCAAGGAGTTCCCCGAGGTCGGCGACCTGTGGAGCTCCCTCGCACGCGACGAGCACGGTCACGGTGCGCTGTTGCGCTCGTTGCCCGACCGGACCCGCGACCTGGCCGCCTTCGTCGACAACCGCGAGTACGATCTGGCCGACGTGCAGGCGGACACGGCGCGGCTGAGGAATCTCGCGCAGATCACGCCGGCCGCCGGCTTCCCGTTGCAGGAGGCATTCCGCGTGGCGCTGAAGCTCGAGGACTCGCTGATCGAGTCGCAGGTGTTCGTCGTGTACGACGGGGACCCGCCGGAGGTCACCGAAGTGGTGGACACGCTGCGCGAGCAGACCGAGAAGCACCAGCGCCGTCTACATGAGAAGCTCGAAGGCCTGAGCGCGAAGGCCTGACCGGCGGCGCGGCTGTGAGGACAGCGGCGCGGCCATTCGCCGCGATCCCGGGCGTCATCCGTCCTCGTCGCCGTCTTGGGGCCGAGCCTCGCCCGGCGGAGGAGTGATGGGCACCCGGCTCCTCTCGTCGAACGCCGGCGCATGCGTGTGTGCGTGGAGCCTCCGGTAGAACGGCGAGAGCAGGCCGACGGCGGCGGCGAGGACGGCGAAGGCGACGATGAGCAGCGCTTGGGCCGCGAGAGGGCCGGGACCGGAGGATCCGGCACTGTCCGCCCCACCCGGCGTGCCCTCGGCGACAAGTTGCGCCGCCAGCGCCAGGACCAGCGACGCGATGACGGCCACCCAGTAGTCCAGTGGCAGCCGCCAGAGCCATCGGCTGTGCCACCACACGCTGCCCGCCCGGAAGCGACGCCAGCCGTAGGCCGGGTTGAGGAGAAACCAGAGGAAGTCCCAGACGGCGCTCCAGGCGATCCAGGCGGCAAGCACCGCGAGCTCGCTCGCCGCCGTCCACGGTGCGCCAAAGGCGAACGGCAGGTGGAAGGCGACGAGCGTCGCCGCGAACAGCAACAGGTTGTAGCCGGTGAGCGGCTTGCCGCCGAGGAGGAGACCGAAGAGCCGCGCCAAGGGGCCGCTCACACGGTAGGGCGTGGGAAGCCTCTCCGCCCACCCGTACGGGCCCTCGATCTCGATCTCGGCGGCAGCCATGACGACGGCGAGGACGCAGAGGAGCGGCACGGCCACGGCGAGCGTCATCCTACTCCCTCAAGCGGCATGGCGTCGGCGCGCCTCATGCCGACGCCCCCGGCGAGCCGTCAAGGGGCGCGGAAGCCTGTGGGCCGCGGCGTCGACGGTGTGTGTGCTCGAGGGCGATCAGCGCGAGTTGCTCGCGAAGGGCGGCGAGCGCCTCGCTGTTGCCGTCCTGCCGATAGCCGGCAAGCGCCTGCTCGTGCTGGGGCAGGCGCTCGAGAAAGGCGCCGATCGCCAGCGGCGTCGGCGCCTCCGCGTACTCCCCGTACCCGAGCCGCTCGAGGTAGCGCGCGTTGAGCGTCTGCTCGAACTGGCCGGTGACGGGAATGGACAGCGCCGGCTTGCGCAGGTACACGCACTCCGACAGCAGCGAGAACCCGCCGCCGGCGATGACGCCGCGAGCCGTACGCAGGTCCTGCAGAAAGCCCGGCTCGCTGAACGGTCGGTACACGAGTTCGCCGTCGACAAGATCGTCGTCGAGGTCGCGACGCACGCCGTAGAGCCGGCAGGGCAGCCCCGTCTCGTGAAGTGCCTTCACAAGGCTCTCGCTGCCCGCGGCCGTCTGGTACACCACGATGTGCTCGCCCCGCTCCGCCACGGCGGCGAGCACCGCGTCCCTGAGCACAGGCGCCACCAGCGTGGTCGCCTTGCGCCGCAGTGGGGGCCGAAAGAAGGTCGGCACGATGGCGTGGTGCAGGCCCGCGGCCTTCGTCCGCGCGATCTGGCGCGCAAGCTCGAAGTCCAGGGTGTCGCCGCCGATGATGCCCTCGTCGTGGCGGCAACGGTCCAGCATCATGATGTTGTCGACGCTGATCGCCGGCACGCGCTCGCGTCGGGCGACGGTGAGGACGAACGACTCGAAGTCGCTGACGACGACGTCCGGATCGAAGTCGCGGGCCACCTCGTAGAAGCTGCGCACCTGCGCCGGCCACCCGCTCACGGCGCCGCGCAGGTTCTGGGCGACCGTCTCCCAGCGGCGGATGGCGTTGTCCTCGTAGGCGAGCGAGAACCCGAGGATCTCGCGGACCTGGGGAAAATGCTGCCCGAGGTAGTCGTAGGCGCGCCCGGATGCGACGATCAGGACCTCGTGATCGCCGACGATGTCGGCGAGAAAGGCGTGCGAACGCGTCGCGTGACCCATGCCCTCACCGGCCACTCCGTAGAGTATGCGCACCGCTTCACCTCCGTCGCTCGGGGCCACGGCCGCGCGCCACCCCGCTCCCGGCCCTCCGTCGCCGCCCTCTCCCGGAGCGGCGCCTCCGACTCTACCTCTTCGCGACGCCCGCCTCACGGTACAACGGCCGCGGCGAGGTAGCGGCGACACAGGAGGCAGAGTAGTCTGCCGGGCGTGGATCATGCTTCCCGACTCAGCGACTTCAGCCCGCGGCGGCTGACCCTTCTCATCGTCATCCTCGGCGCCCTGTGCACCATCGGCCCGTTTGCAACCGACCTCTATCTGCCCGCGCTTCCCACGGTGGCGAGCGACCTCGGCGCGACGACGCAGGCGATCGCGCTCACGGTCACCACCTTTCTCGCCGGCCTCGCGCTCGGTCAGCTGCTTGCGGGACCGCTGAGCGACGCCTACGGCCGGAGACTCCCCCTGATCATCGGCCTCGGCGTGTTCGCCGCCACGGCCCTGGCGTGCGCCCTCACGCCGTCGGTCGAGGTGCTGATCGGCGTCCGCTTCATCCAAGGGTTCGCCGGCGCCTCCGGCATCGTGATCGCCAACGCGGTCGTCACCGACTACGCGCGCGGGCGGCAAGCGGCACGCCTGCTCTCACGACTCGCCCTCGTGAGCGGCATGGCGCCGATCGTGGCTCCGCTCGTCGGCGCCCAGCTTCTCCGCGTCACCTCGTGGCGCGGCATCTTCGTCGTGCTGACCGGTATCGGCATCGCCCTGGTCGCGAGTGTCACCTTCGGCCTCGACGAAAGCCTGCCCCGGGAGCGTCGCTCCGCGACGGGACCGGGACCCACCCTTCGCACCATGGCGATGCTGTCCCGCGATCCCGGCTTCATGGGCTACGCCGTCACCAGCGCCCTCGCCTTCATGGCCTTCTTCGCCTACCTGGCGGGCTCGTCGTTCGTCTACCAAGATCTTTACGGCGCCTCGCCGGTCAAGTTCAGCGTGCTGTTCGCCATCAACGCGGTCGGCATGCTGATCGCGAGCCAGGCGAACCACCGTCTGCTCGCTCGCTTCTCCCCACGGCAGCTCCTCACGGCGGGCCTCATCGGCGGCAGCCTGTCGGGGACGGCAGTCCTGGTCGTGACGCTCATCGGCGGCCTCGGCATCGTGGCCCTGGCGATCCCGCTCTTCCTTCTGGTCGCGAGCCTCGGGGTGGTGTTCCCCGACTCGACCGCTCTGGCGCTCTCGCTGCATCCCGAGGTTGCCGGCTCGGCGTCAGCCTACTTCGGCACGCTCCGCCTGGGACTCGGCGCCCTCGCGACACCACTCGTCGGAATCGGCGGCGGCGTCGGCGGCCTGCCGATGGCGATCGTGATCGCCACCTCCAGCATCGCCGCCCTCGCCCTGTTCGCCGCGATCGCGCGGCGAACACGCGACGAACAGGTCATCTTGGATACCCCCGAGGAGGCGTCCGCCGACATGCCCGTCGCCTGACCGGAGGAGCGAGACGGCGCGCCGCCTTCAGTATCGCCGGACCTTGGGTACACTACGCCCTGGCGGACTCAAGGAGGATCCACATGCTGTGCGACATCGCGAGAAGCATCCCGGACGATCAGCTCGAGAGGATCAAGGCGCTGGAGGCCGATCTCGGTCTGACCATCGTGGCCTTCTCCTGCCGATCGCTCGACCCCAAGAGGGAGGAGCGACTCCAGAAGATGATGGAGGAGCTCGGCCCGCAACTGCAGGCAGCGCCGGCGGAGCCCGACGACGAGCAGCTCGGGCGGCTGCGCGAGACCGAAGAGGAGCTGGGGCTCTCGCTCGTGGCCGTGCGCCTGTAGCGCCGGCCCGCCCGGCGCGTCACGGCTTCGGGTTCGGCGTCTTCACGAGCAGGATGCGCGCGCGGGCGTCAGCCTGGTTGCGGATCGCGTGCAGATGCCGGGCCGCGCTGGGGACCAGCATCCCGGCCGGCGCCACGACGGTCTCTCCCTCGATCTCGATCGTCGGCGAGCCCTCGAGGACGTAGAAGAAGGCGTCGACCGGCGCTTTGTGTGGCTTCACGGCCTCACCCGGCTCCAGAGTGATCTGCGAGACCACCACATGGGGGCTGGTGTGGAGATGTCGCACATCGACGCCGTGAGGGTTGTCGGCCACAGGGAGCAAGTCGGCGGTGATGGTCTGCACGGTGACTCCGTTCCTCGCTGGCGCCCGCGTGGGGCAGATGGTGATCGTTGTGACGATTCCCGACTGACGCAGTCTGGATTCTTGACGCTGGTCAAGCCGGGGCAGGTGAGTGCTTCGAACGGGTCGCGCGGAGGCCAGGCGGCGTGCGAGCGCCTGCAAGACGGCACGCTGAGCGCGGAGCCTCGAGTCGGCGGCCGTCTCCGCGATCCACGTCGAAGATCGCTCGCTTGCGGGCGGTGACGACGGCCGGCACCGCCCGCTCTACCACGCCGAAGGAGCGCGGCCAGGCGACTGGGGTTCACCTATCTCCCACTGCACGTCACCGGCCCCGCGATGGCGCAAGAGGTAGTCGGCCACGCCGGCGGCGACGGTCTCGTGGAAGCGATCGAGGCCGACGAGTTCCACGATGCCGTTGAGATCGAGATTCTCGAACAGGGGCGTCGTCACGCGCGCGAAGTCCAGCTCGACGTCCATGTCCTTCAACTCCCTGATCAGCTCCTTGAGCAGCGCCGCTGCGGTGGTGTCGAGATGAGGAACGGCGCCGGCATGGACGAGCACCTCGCGCACCGGCGTCGGTTGCTCGCGGATCAGCGAGCGCACCGTCTTGCTGAACCAGCGCGCGTTTGCGAAGAACAGCTCGCCGTCTATGCGAAGGATGACGAGGCCGGGGAACGTCTCGTATTCGGGGTGGTCGTCCACGCCGCGATAGCGCAGGGTCTCGTCGTCGAGCGCCCCGGGGGCTCTGCCCAGGACGGCGCTCGTGGGTCGATAGGCCCGGACCACCAGCGCGAGCAGCGAGACCACGACGGCGATGACGAGGCCGATGAGGATGCCGAAGACCAGGACACCGGTGAGGCACAGGAGCGCGAGCAGGAAGTCGGTGCCGTCTGCTCTCCGCAGCCGGCGCAGCGCGCCGATGTCGACAAGATGAGCCACGGCCGCGATGACGATGGCCCCGAGGACCGCCTCGGGCAGATCGTGGAACAGCGGCATCAGCAAGAGCATCGTCACCACCAGGAAGACGAAGAGAATGATGCCGGAGAGCTGTGACTTGACCCCCGAATCGTTCGCCACGGCCGATCGCGAGAGACTGGCGTCGACGGAGAAGCCCTGCAGGAGACCGGCGCCCAGGTTGGCGACGCCGAGGGCCACGAGCTCCTGGTCGGCGTCGACCTCGTAGCCGTGCTTCGCGCCGAACGCGCGCGCGCCGGCGATCGACTCAGCGAAGGCGATGAGGGCGAGCGCCAGAGCGTCGGGCAGCAAGCCGGTCACATCCCCGATGCCGAAGCTCGGGATGGCTGGGCGGGGCAGGCCGGCTGGGATGTCCCCGACGATCCGGACGCCCTGTTCCTGAAGCCCGAGGAGGGACACGGCGACGATGCCCAGCACGACGGCGACCAGCATCGCGGGCACCTTGGGCGCGACGTGGCGCAGCGCGAAGATCAGCGCCAGAGAAGCGGCCCCCAGCGCCAGCGAGATCAGATTGGTCGAGCCGAGCTCCCGCACCAGCACCTCGAGCTTGCCGATGAAGCCGGTGCCGCCGCCCTCGACGCCGAGTATCTTGGCGACCTGCCCCGCGGCGATCACGAGCGCCAGACCGGCGATGAACCCCGTCAGCACCGGGCGGGCGAAGAAGTCGGCGATGAACCCCGCCCGGGCGAGCCCGGCGACGAGGAGAAGCGCACCGACCAGGAGGGCCAGCAGCGCCGACAGGGCGATGAACCGCGCCGTGTCGCCGGCCGCGACCGGCGCCACGGCGGCGGCGGAGAAGGCCGCGACGGCCGAACTGGGGCCGACCGTCAGTTGACGGCACGTGCCGAGAGCGGCATACGCCAGCAGCGGCACAAGAGCGGCGAACAGACCTGTCGCCGGCGGCAGACCGGCGAGCGAAGCGTAGGCCATGCCTTCGGGAACGAGCACGGCCCAGACCGCGGCCGCCGCGACGATGTCGGGCCCCAGCCAGCGCCGCTCGTAGCGTGGCAGCCAGTCGCGTGCAGGCAGCCGCGGGAGCTTGAGCTGCGACCAGCGCCAGACTCGTCTCTCCATCGATCGCCCTTCGCCGTCGACCCCCCCTGAGGCGGGACCGCCTCAGGGGGCATTGTACAAGCCCTCTGACAGCCGTGGCGCTGGACGCGTGATGGGCCCGCGGGCGGCGGATGGCCGCTACCCGCGCGCGCACGACACGTGACGCTCAGGCCCGTCTGGACTCGTCTGCCTGAGGCTCGTCCGTGCCGTCGTCGTCGAGCGGCGTGACCAGGCACTCCGCAACGCCGTAGCCTTCGACGGCGACGACTTCGAAGGCCATGCCGCTGTAGGTGACTCTGTCGCCCATGTCCGGCGGCCGCTCAAGCAGCGCGAGCACGAGGCCGCTCACCGTGTCGACCTCCTCGTGCTCGAGAACGCGGTCGAAGTGCTCGCCCACCTCCTCGACGCGGACCGTGCCGGCAACGTACAGGCGCCCTTCGGCGTCGACCCGACTCTGGGGGGCCTCCGTCTCCTCCTCGATCTCACCGACGACCTCCTCGAAGAGGTCCTCGATCGTCAGCAGGCCCGCGGTCCCTCCGTGCTCGTCGAGCACGATGGCGAGCTGGGTGCTCTCCCGGCGCATCGCCGCGAGCACCACGTCGAGGCCCGCCGTCTCGGGAAGATAGGGGATGCCGCGCACGTCGGTCTCGGAGACGGGTTCGCCGCTGAGCACGAGCCTCAGCACATCCTTCACGTGAAGGATGCCGACGATGTCGTCGAGGTCGTCCTTGTACACCGGATACCGGGTGTGAGGCGAGGTCCTGAGCAACTCGGCCAGCTCGTCACCGGTGGCGTGCAGGGGGATGCCCTCGATGCGCACCCTCGGCACGAGAACCTCGCCCGCCGTCAGGTCGCCGAACTCCAGGAGTTCCTGGAACACGCGCCCGCTCTCACTCCCCAGCATCCCTCCCTCCAAGCTGTCGCGCACGATGTAGCGAAGCTCCTCGGCCGTGTGGTACTGCTCCACGCTGCCGCGCTGGCGGACGACACCCATGAGCCGCAGGATGCCGTTCCCGATGCCGTTGAGCGCGACGACCAGCGGATACAGCGCGATGCGCACGCCGGCCATCACCGGCGCCAGAGCGAGCGCGGCGCGCTCGGCTCCCTGAAGCGCCAGTGACTTGGGCACCATCTCGCCGAGGACGATGTGCAGATAGGTGAGCAGGATGACGGCGATCACGCTTGCGACGGCGTGCACCGCGATCAGGCGGTCGACGCCCATCGCCTCGAGCGGCCCGGCGATGAGCCCCGCGACCTCGTGCTCGCCGTACATGCCGAGACCGAGACTGGCGACGGTGATGCCGAGCTGAGCGGTAGCGAGGTAGCGGTCTTGGCTCCGCGGGTCGCGCAGGATCGAGCGCACGCGGAGCGCACGCCGGTCACCGGCCGCGGCACGCTGCTCGATGGCCGTGCGCGGTGCGCCGACGAAGGCGAACTCCGCGGCCACGAACAGCGCGTTCAGCAAGATCAGGCCCGCGATGATGAGGATGGGCAACGCCACGCTCACGGCAGCTTCTTTCGGTGGCGCAGGCGAGGGGCGGGGAGACGGACGCGCCTGCGTGCTGCGGCGACCTGCGCTTCGTCCCCCTTGAACTCGTCCCCGACCTCGCCGAACACCTCTTCGAGAACGTCCTCGAGGGTGACGAGCCCGGCGAGCGCCCCATGCTCGTCGACGACGACCGCCTGCTGGCTTCGTCGCTCCCGCAGCACGGTCAGAAGGTCGTCGGCCCGGGTGGACGCGGACACCGTCACGGCCGAGCGCATGACATCCTCGAGCCGGGCGTCGGCGCCCAGTGTGGTGGCGGCGAAAGCCACGTCCTTGGTCTGCAGCATGCCGACGACCCTGCGCCCGGCGCCACTGTACACCGGGAGGCGTGTGTAGGGGCTCTCGACGATCACGTCGACGACGTCGGCGAACGGGCTCGCGAGATCGACGGCGACGACCTCGTCTCTCGGGACCATCACGCGGCTCACGGGGTACATGCTGAGGCGCAGCGCCTGGTGCAGGCGCCGCTGCTCGTCGGGCTCGAGCAGACCGCCGTCGCGGCTCTCGACGATGAGCAGGTCTATCTCCTCGGGCGAGTGGATATGCCGGTGCGCCACACGCGGCGCGCGGAAGAGCCTCAGGAACAGCAGGCCACTGCCGTTGAGCAGCCAGATGAAGCCGGCGAAGAGACGCAGGGAGACACGCATCGGGGGCACGGTCAGGAGCAGGGTGCGAGTGGGGAACTGCAGCGCGAGCGACTTGGGCAGCAGTTCGCCCAGGATCACCTGCAGCGACGTGAGTGCGATGAGCACGACGGCGGCGGCGGTGCTCTGCGCCGCCGTCTCGCCGAGCCACCCGAGACCGGTGAAGAGCGGCGCCAGATCGCGTGCGAGCGTGGCTTGACCGAACGCACCCAGGATCAGGCTGGAGAAGGTGATGCCGATCTGGCAGGCGGCGACGTACCGATCGAGCCCCGCGACGTCTTCGATGACGGGCAGCACCCAGCCGGCGCGGCGGTCGCCGTCCTGGGCGAGGAGGCGCACGAGGTTGCGCCTCGCCCCGACCGCGGAGAATTCAGCCGCCACGTACAGGGCATTGACGAGCACGAGGACGCCGACGACGACCAGAGCTATCATCGTCGCCGGCCTTCTCCGACCTCAGCTCGACGCAGCCGGCCATCCGGAGAGTCGGGATCGTCGCTGGGTAAGTGGGAGTCCTGGGACATGCGTGCCACGCTCACTCGGAGGCGAAGGGCGCCTGGCGGGCTGCGAACGCGACATCGCGGTGCTCGTCGTTCATCACTGCTCGAGATGGTACCATCGGGCGCCGGCGCTCACACCTGCGGCCGCTCACCGGCTGGCTCCGCGTCGGAGGTGCTCGCCGGAACAGCTGCGGCGTCGCTGCGCCCGCCGCCACGCAGGCGGCGGCGGGCGACGCTCACCAGGCCCGGGCCAACGGAGACCAGCACGACGGCGATGAGGACCAGCGTGAGGTTGTCCTTCACCCACGGGATGTTGCCGAACCACACGCCGCCGCCGACGAAGAGGCCGACCCACAAGGCGGCGCCGCTCACGTTGAAGAGCAGGAAGCGCGCGAGGTTCATGTGGACGACGCCCGCCACGAAGGGCGCGAACGTGCGCGCGAACGGCACGAAGCGCGCGAGGATGATCGTCTTGCCGCCGTGACGCTCGTAGAAGGCCTCGGTGCGCGCGATGTGCTCGGGCCGCACGAAGCGCCTCGGCTTGCTCAGCAGCCGGCGACCGAAGAACCGGCCGATGAGGTAGTTGACCGCGTCGCCCATGATGGCCGCCGCCAGAAGCACCACTCCGAGGACCAGCGGGTCGAGAACGCCGGCTCCGGCCAGCGTTCCGGCGGCGAAGAGCAAGGAGTCGCCGGGCAGGAACGGGGTGACCACGAGGCCCGTCTCGCAGAAGACGATGGCGAAGAGGATCGCGTACACCCACTCTCCGAAGTGCGCCACGAGCGCGCTCAGATGCACGTCGATGTGGAGGAAGAAGTCGGTGGTGCGGATGATGGCGTCCATGTCGCTCGGCCTCGTCGTCCGTGGGAGGCGGCGGCTCTCGCCGGGCCGGGATGCACAGGGTAGCCACGGAGGACGACGGGGGCAACCCGGCCGACGCCCCGGGAGTCGCCTCACGCATGCCTCGGCCTCTCATCCCGTAGACTCCCCGCACTGCCCACGCGATCGGGAGCCGGTCACTCGATGGAAGCGCCTCGCAAAGAGTACGTTGCCCGCGTCAACCGCGTGATGGACCACATCGACGACAACCTCGGCGGCCCCCTCACGCTTCCGGAGCTCGCCGGGGTCGCCGGCTTCTCCTCTTTCTACTTCCACCGCATCTTCGGGGCCATGGTCGGCGAGACGGTCGGACAGTACATCCGCCGGCTCCGCGTGGAGCGCGCCGCCCTCCAGCTCGTCGCCGATCCCGGGAAGCCGATCACGACGGTCGCCCTGGAGTGCGGGTTCTCGGGGTCGGCCCCCTTCGCCCGCGCCTTCAGAGACGCCTTCGGCATGAGCGCCAGCCAGTGGCGGCGGTCGAAGGCGACCCGGACAACCGCCGAGAGCGCTGCGAACGGACAAGACCGCAAGGATCATCAAGCGCTCCGCAAGATGCGGAAAGCCTGGGAGGTCTCACCGGGCTACGTTGACGGCGCACGCCATCGACGGACGTGGAGGGTCACTATGACTGAGCAAGGCAGGCTTGAGGCGCAGATCGAAGTCCGGGAGGAGCCGGCGTTCACCGTGGCGTACGTTCGCCACACCGGTCCGTACCAGGGCGACGGGGAGCTCTTCGGCAGGCTCTTCGGCAGGCTCATGCAGTGGGCAGGACCGCGCGGGCTGCTGGGACCGGAGACGAAGATGGTCACCGTCTACCACGACGATCCCGGTGTGACCGACGCCGGCAAGCTCCGGATCAGCGTCGGCGTCAGCATCCCGGACGACACGCCGGTGGACGGGGAGATCGGCAAGATGGCCATCGCCGGCGGCGCCTACGCCTTCGCCCGGTTCGAGCTGGACGTCGAGCAGTACGGCGACGCCTGGGACGCCGTCTTCAGCGGCTGGCTGCCCGAGAGCGGCTACCAGCCCACCGACGGCGTCTGCTACGAGCAGTACCACAACGACGCGAACGAGCACCCGGAGCACAAGTGCGACGTGAGCATCTGCGTGCCCGTCAAGCCGCTGTAGGACCGGTCGGACGAGGCCGGGACGGTCCGGACCGTCCGGCCTCGTCCGCTCAGCGCTCGGCCACGCCTTTCCGCCCGCTCCCATCATCGCCGGAAAACTGGCGAAAGCCGGCGCGGATGCCGATAGTCTGGTGAGCGCGGCAGCGAAGCCGCGCCCTTCCGGCGAAGAGCGGAGAGGGGTCTGATGGAACCGACACACGAGAAGCATCCGGTGACCGAGAAGGTCGTCACGACCCTCGAGAGGACGATCGTCCCCGACCCGATCCCCGCCGATGCGGAGAAGGTCCTTCCCTACGAGCTGGCCAAATACGAGCGGAACGGCTACGGGCGCTGGAGCTACGGGCCAGGCCTCGCGCGCCAGCGGCGGCTCGACCTCATGCCGGCCGACCACGGCGGCGGCTCGGCCGGCGCCGCCGCCACCGGCGGCGCCAGGCTCCTGCGCTTCTTCGCCATCACCGACATCCACATCACCGACGTGCAGTCCCCGGCCCAGGCGATCTTCTTCGGCTACAAGGGCTTTCTCTCGTCGGCCTACTCGGGCGTCATGATGTACACGCACCACGTCCTCGACGCGGCCGTGCGCACCGTCAACGCGCTGCACAAGGAGGACCCGATCGACTTCGGCATCTCCCTGGGCGACACGTGCAACAACACGCAGCACAACGAGCTGCGCTGGTACATCGACGTCCTCGACGGCAAGCGCATCGACCCGGATTCCGGCGCCAAGACCGGCGCGGCGCCCGCAGCCCGGGCCGCGTTTCTCGACGCCTACGAGGCGGCGGGGCTCGACGCGTCCATCCCCTGGTACCAGGCGCGCGGCAACCACGACCACTTCTGGACGGGGTTCCTGCGCGTCGACGACTACCTGCGCAAGACCTACGTCGGCGAGGAGATCCTCGACCTCGGCAACGTCTTCCAGGACCCGCGCGGCCCGGACAGCCGCGGCTTCTACATGGGCTGCCTCGACGGGCGCACGCCCCATGGGGACATCTTCGGTCTCGGGCCCGTCGCGGACTTCGCGACCCCTCCGAAGGTGCTCGCCGCCGACCCCGACCGCCGGTCTCTCTCGAAGAGCGAGTGGATGCGGCGAGTTCTTCGACACCTCGTCGCGCCCGCAGGGACACGGGTTCGGCGAGGCCGACGTGGAGCGGGGCTTCGCCTGCTACACCTTCGAGCCGAAGGCGGACGTGCCGGTCAGGATCCTCGTGCTCGACGACACGCAGCGGGACGACGAGCCCTACGACAACGGCTACGGGCACGGCTCCCTCGACCAGGAGCGCTGGGACTGGCTCGTGCGCGAGCTCGACAGGGGCCAGGCCGACGCCAAGCTGATGATCATCGCCGCGCACATCCCGATCGCCGTCGAGGAGGCAGGGTCTCCGATGGCGTGGGGCTCCGCCGCCTGCGTCTCCGTGGAGGATCTCATCGCCAAGCTCCACACGTATCCGAACCTCATCGCCTGGATCGCCGGGCATCGGCACCGCAACCCGGTCAAGGCCTTCGCGTCACCGGACGCCGACCGGCCCGAACTCGGCTTCTGGGAGATCGAGACCGCGTCGCTGCGGGACTTCCCGCAGCAGCTCCGCACCTTCGAGATCGTGCGGGGCGGCGACGACACCGTCTCGATCCTCGCCACCGACGTCGACCCGACGATGGAAGACGGCTCGCCGGCCGCGACCTCACGCACGTATGCCGTCGCGGCCCAGCAGATCTTCAAGAACCCGCTGGGCCTCGAGCCCACGTGTTCGTACAACGCGGAGCTCGTGGTGCCGTTGAGTCCGGAGATGCGGGCGGAGCTGAAGCGGCAGGGGGCATGACCCCGGCAGGCGAGTCGGGAAACGGCCCCGCCATCGCCTCGGCGGCGAACCTCCGCGATCTCGGCGACTGAACGACGCGGGGACGGTGGGAAGGTGCGCTGGGGGCTGGTCGACCGCTCCACCGAGCTCGACGCGGAGCCGGCGCGTGCATGGAGCAGGCCCAGCGCCTGAGATCGAAGGGCAGGACGGCATGACGAGCATTCTCGACAAACCCGGATTCGAGTGTCTCGGCAAGCGGCGCCACACGTGCGACCACCTGCCCGGGTTCGGGATGCAGGTGCTGTGGGCGCTCACTGCGCCGCCGGCGCCTCCTCCTCCTGGTCCGCCTGGGACGCGACCGGCACGACTGCCGCAGCCGCCGGGCCGTGCTGCGAGCCGCGCGCGATCGCCTTGCCGATCTCCCACAGCACGAAGAGCCCGCCCGCCGGCGCGAGCGCGAGGCCCCACTGCGTCCACGTCAACGAGGTGGTCCCGAGCCACCGGTTGAGCAGGTCGAAGCCGACCACGAGGATCAGCAGGACCACCTCGAACAAGGCGATCCAGTTCATCTGGCGGCTGTTGAAGGTGGCGGCCATCACGATGCTCCCGGTCGGGCTGCGACTCTCGAAGCCTCCGACGACGCGGCACGCCGCGAAGGCGGTCATGGCCATGGTGGAGGCGACGACCGCGCTGCCGTAGTGGGCATTGCCGTACTGCAGCAGGGCGAGCAGACAGACGGCCATGAAGACGCCCACGAGACCCACCGTGGTGAGCATGCTCCGGGTGAGGATGGAAGCGTTGCGCGGACGCGGTGTCCTGCGCATGAGCCCGGGGGTCTCCAGGTCGAAGCCGAGCGCCACACCGAGCGGCGCGTCGACAAGGAAGTTGATCCACAGGATCTGCGTGGCCGTGAACGGCTCGCCGGCGAGGATGTTGAAGATCGTCGCCCCGAGGAAGGTGAGCACGAAGGCGGCCAGCGTGATCAGCACGAAGGCGATGTACTTGTTGAGGTTGTCGAACAGCTTGCGGCCCTGTTCCACGGCGTACACGATCGTGGCGAAGTCGTCGTCCTGCAGGATCATGCGGCCGGCGTTCTTGGCCACCTCGGTGCCGGTGCCCATGGCGATGCCGATGTCGGCGGCCTTGATCGCAGGCGCGTCGTTGACGCCGTCGCCGGTCATCGCCACCACGTCGCCCCTCTTCTTGAGCGTCTCCACAAGCAGCACCTTGTGCTCAGGCGCCACGCGGCCGACGACGCCGATGTCGTCGATCCGCTTCAGCTGCTCGTCCTCGCCGAGCGCCGCGAAGTCGGCGCCCAGGATGGCCTCGCCGGGGATTCCCACCTGTCTGGCCACGGCGGCGCCGGTGACGACGTCGTCGCCGGTCACCATGCGCACCCGGATGTGCGCCTCCTGCGCCTGTTTCACCGCCGCCGCCGACTCGGCCCGCGGCGGGTCGATCATGCCGACTATGCTCGTCAGGTGCAGGTCGGCGACGTAAGCCAGCAGGTCACCGCCGGGGTCGAAGGTGGCGGCGTCCAGGTCGCGGTACGCCGCCGCCATGACCCGGAGGCCCTGCTCCCCCAGCCGCCGGGAGGCGCCGGCGGCCTTCTCCCTCAAGTCGTCGTCCACGGCGACGCTCGTGCCGCCGGACATCACCTTGGTCGAGCGGCTCCCTACGGCCGGGGCGGCGCCTTTGACGAAGCAGCGCACCACCTGCTTCCCGGTCGCGTCGGTGGCCGTGTTGAAGGTCGCCATGAGCTTGTACGTGGGGTCGAAGGGCAGCGTCGCCAGGCGCGGGAACTTCTCCCTCGTGCCGTCGACGTGCAGCCCGGCCTTGTGCGCGAGCACCAGCATCGCACCCTCGGTGGGATCGCCGACCACCTTGCCGTCTTCGAGCTTGGCGTCGTTGGCGATGACGAACGGCAGGATCGCGTCGTCGATCGACGGTGACGCGCCCAGCGAGTGCTTGACCTCGCCGTCCAGGCCGTACCCGGTGCCGGTGATCGACCAGCGATCGGTGAGGTCAAGCACCTCCACCACCGTCATCTGGTTCATGGTCAGCGTGCCGGTCTTGTCGGAGTTGATCGCCGACGTGGAGCCCAGGGTCTCGACCGAGGAGAGGTTCTTGACGATGGCGTTGCGTTTGGCCAGATCCATGGCGCCCATGGAGAGGATGACCTGGGAGACGGTCGGCAGCGCCTCGGGGATGGCCGCGATCGCCAGAGCGATGGCGGTCACGAACAGCGCGTCCCACGCCTGGCCGCGCGACAGGCCGAGGACGAACATCGCGATCATCGTCAGGCCCGCCGCGGCGCCGATCCAGAGGGTCATGCGGTCGAGCTGCTGCGTGAGCGGCGTCTCCTCGGCCTTGGTCGCGGAGAGCATCCCGGCGATCTTGCCGACCTCGGTGTCCGCGCCGGTGCCGGTGACGATCACCACGCCGCTGCCGTGCGTGACGGGCGTGTTCATGAAGGCCATGTTGGACTGATCGCCCGGGCCCAGACCCATGCCGGAGAGCGTGCCCGCGTCTTTGGACGCGGGCACGCTCTCGCCGGTCAGCGCCGACTCATCGATCTGCAGGGCGCTGGCCTGGACAATGCGCCCGTCGGCCGGGACCTGGTCGCCGGCGGCGATGAGCACGACATCGCCGGCGACCACCCCCTCGGCCGCGATCTGTGCCTCCGCGCCGTCGCGACGCACCCGCGCGGTGGCCTTCATCATCGACTTGAGCGCGTTCATGGCGCTCTCGGCCTTGCCTTCTTCGCGCAGGCCGACGACGGCGTTGATCACTGTGAGGATCAGCACCATGACACCGGTGTGGAACTGCCCGATGGCGATCGACACGACGGCGGCGACCAGCAGGATGATCTGCATGTAGCTGCGGTACTCGTCCAGGAAGCGTCGCCACTCGGGCTTGGGCTTCTCGGCCGGCAGAGCGTTGGGGCCGTGCTGCGTGAGCAGCTCCGCCGCCGTGGCCGCCGAGAGGCCGCCGGACGGGTCGACGGAGAAGTGCGCGGCGACGCCCTCCGGTGACCGCGCGTACCACGCGTCCGCTGACGACGCCGTGGGGGACGCAGGTGCGAGAGCTGGGTCTGGTGTGCTCATGTCCACCCTTTCCGTGACGTCTGGTCCGAGGCCGGTCGGGCGTGAGGGAAGGTGATGCCGGCGGCGCCGACGACCCCCTGCGCCTTCTATGGCGCCGCGAGCATGCGCGGACGAGCGCATGGCCCCTGCGCGGCGTATGCGGCCGGGCACGCACGCGTGCAGAGGAGGCAAGCAGGAAGCCAGCGCAGAGTGCCGCCCGACTCACGCAGCACTCGGGGGGTAGGCAAGCGCCGAGCCGACGAGTACATTGTGAGATGCATGAGGTCGACGCCCGCGGGTGATGGGCGTGCCTCGAGGAGTCGCCTTGGGGGGCGCTCCACGAGCCAAAGGGGAAGCCATGGACCTTGCCCACCGACCCGTTCGTCTCGGAGCGCTGGCCGCGACCCTGATGATCGCATTCCTCATCCCGATCTTCCTCGCGCCTCCTCTCGCTGCGGCCGAGACCACGGCCAACGCCGCCGGCCGCTACGACACCCTCGTGCTGCGCGACCTCGGCGGCAAGCAGGCCGCCCTCGTACAGCTCCTCGCCGAGGATGGCGCCTTCACCGAGCGCGAGCTGTGGCGCAGCAAGAAGGGCGCCTTCGACACCCGCAAGGCCAGCTTCGTCGCCGGCGACGTGAACGGCGACGGCATCGCCGACGGCATCGCCCTCTACGACCTCGGCCGCGGTCGCTCGCGCCTCCTCGTCTACCGGAGCGACGGCTACGCCGCGAAGCAGGTCACCGCCTGGACGTCGAAGCGAGGAGCCTTCGCACAGGGCGAAGGTCAAGCTCGCCGTCAGCGACCTCGACCGCGACGGTCGTGACGACCTCCTTGCCCTCTACAACCGTGGCCGCTCCGGCGTCGCCCTCTATCGCTTTCTCTCCACCGGAAGCAAGTTCAAGCAGTCGCTCGCCTTCTCGGCGCGCTCCGGGCTCGTCTGGTCCAAGGCCCAGCTCGCCGCCGGCGACGTGACCGGCGATGGCCGCGGCGACGGCCTCGTGCTCTACGCCAGGAGCGCCGCGAAGGCGCAACTGCTCGTCTTCTCGGGCACGGGAGCCAAGCTCGCGAAGAAGACCTTCTGGAGCGGCTCCTACGCCGCGGGGCGCGCCCGACTGGCCGCGGGCGACGTCGACAGCGACGGTGACGGCGACGTCGTCTGCCTCTTCAAGCAACCGAACGGCAAGGGCCGGCTCGACGTCTTCCTCTCGTCCGGCAAGGCCCTCACCGGGCCGCGCGTCTGGTATGAGCCCGGCGCCACGTTGGTGCCGACGGCCAGCCGCTTCTGCGTCGGCGACGTGACCGGCGACGGGCGCGCCGACGCGCTCACCGCCGCGGCCGCCGGGACGCAGACGCGAGTGACGACGTGGGCCTCGAGCGGCTCGGCCTTCGCCCCCTCGGTCTGGCTCACGGGCCCGTGGCCGTTCGCGAAGGTGAGCCTCGGAGTGGCGCCGTCCGCCGGCGTCATCGTCTCGGACAAGGCCGAGCCGCTCAACGACGCCTCGATGCGCTACCTGCGCGAGGTCGAGGCCGACGGCACCCTCGCCTTCGCCGGCAAGACGGGCCAGCTCGCCCGCCTGCAGCATGGCGACGTGCTCCTTGCCGCCGCGAGTCCCGAGTTCCCCGAAGGCCTCTGCCGCAAGGTCGTCTCGGTCGGCCAGCAGGGCGGCGAGGTCGTGGTGGAGACCGCCCAGGCCGAGCTGTGCGACGTGATCGACCAGGGCGAGATCGGCTTCCACATGCACCTCACCGCCGACGACCTGCCCGACGACGGCATTCGGGCGCCGGGCGTGCGCATCGTCCGCGACGAGACCACGCCCGTCACCCTTCTGGGAGCCCTCGGCGACTGACGACACCGACGGCATCACGTTCACTCTCACCTCGCCCATCTCAGACTGGGCCGAAGCCGAGGGTTCGATCACGCTCGACCCCGACGCCCACTGCGACTGGGAATTCGGCTGGGGCGGGCTGGAGTCTGCCTACTACACCCAGGTGCTCAACACCACGACCGACGTCACGGTGAGCATGAAGAAGGACATCACCGGGACGAAGGACATCACGCTCTACAAGCGCACCCTGACGCCGATCACGATCATGGTCGGGGTGGTGCCGGTGGTCATCCTCCCTGAGTTCGAGGTCAAGGTGGGTGTGGAGGGGAACATCGTCGCCGGCGTCACCGCCGGGATGACCCTGACCACCGAGACGTGGGCGACCATCTCCTGGGACGACGGCTGGGACCTTGACTGCGGCTCGACCTACGAAGCGACGCCGAGTCCTCCGCGGCTCTCCAGCCAGCTGACGGTCGCAGGCTTCGCCAGCGCCGGCCTCGACTTCGAGGTCTACGGGGTCGCCGGCCCGACGGTCGAGCTCAAGCCGTACGTGGAGCTGGCGGCGGACACCGAAGCCGACCCCTGGTGGACGCTGAGCGCCGGCATCGACGGGGAGATCGGCCTCGAGGTGGAGGTGTTCGACCACGGGGTCTTCAATAAGACATACCCCTTCGAGTTGTTCGGCCCGTGGGTCATCGACCAGGCGGGTTCGAGCACCTCTGGCGGTGAGTCCAGTGAGTACGAGACGCCAAGCGTGAGCGGCAAGATCACCGACGCGACGAGCGGGGCGCCGGTCAAGTCGGCATGGGTCGAGATAGACAGGGAGGGCTCCGCGTCTCACCGTACCAGCTCCGCCGCCGACGGCACCTACGTGTTCTCCGGGCTTTCGCCCGGCACGTACACGGTGACCGCCGGCAAGAACGGCTACGCCGACAACGAGCGCACGGTCGTCGTGGTCGAGGGGTCGGTGACGACCGGCCAGAACGTCTCGCTCACCAGGTACCAGCTCCAGGGGATCACGGGGCACGTCTTCACCGACGCCGGCCACTACCCGGTCTTCTCGGCCACCGTGGAGCTCTACAATGCCGACGGCCACTACATGACGGACTGGACCGGCAGCTACGGCTCGTACTCATTCCTCGGCCTCGAACCCGGCAACTACCGCATCGAAGCTTCCATCAACTACTACCACACAGAGAGCGTCACGGTGAGCCTCGCCGGCGGCCAGCTGCGCGAGAACGTCGACCTCTTCCTCGTCCAGTTCCTGGCCCAAGGAGTGTTCGGGAGGGTCGTCGACAGCCTGACCGGCGACCCGATCGAGGGCGCCCGCGTCTTGGCCTGCGAGGGCGACGAAACAGGTGGCTTCGTGGAAGACGTCGTCGTCACGGGTGCGGACGGCTCATTCTTCCTGGACGCCCTCGAGGGCGAAGGTCTGAAGGTCGGCACGCACGGGCTCATCGTGAGCAAAGGTGGCTATGTGGAGCAAGGGCGGACCGTTGCGGTCACCCGGGGGCACATCACCGACGTCGGTGAGATCCGGCTGAAGGAGGTGGGCGGGCTCAGCATGCGCGCACCGGACAACGAAGCGTGGATCCGCTGGGCCGAGGGTGTGCCCCGCCAGCGCGGCACGGCGCCTACGAGTTCTGGTTCCGGCCGACGGCCTGGGGCTCCATGGAATACGGCAACACCATCGCCGAGATCAGCTACGACTACCCCGACTGGAACGGCGAGGGCCCGCATCGCTGGCCGGCCATGAGCATCCACTACGGGAGTGCCGTTGGGAATCCCGGCGGCACCGTGGTCGTCTTCCAGATCAACGAGAACAAGGGCGGGTTGTGGGGCGCCTGGCACCGGCTCGTCGGCACCACGCCGGTGGAACTGGGCCACTGGTACCACATCGCCGCCGTCTACGGATCGCTGGGAATGAAGTTGTTCGTCAATGGGCATCTCCAGGACTCGAACGACTACACCGGCGCACCTGAGGCGAATCCCGGGGCCGACGCCGGCGGCTGGTTCAGCCTCGGCGGCAACGACACGTTCCCCGGTCACCAGACCGCCATGGGCGACTACAAGGCGCTGGTCGTCAGAGACTGGGAGCACTACGACGAGGACTTCACGCCGGATGATGATCCGAGCACGAGCGGCGCGCTCGTCTACGACCTGCTGCACGGCATGACCAACGGCGACAACAGCGGGTTCGTGCCGACGCCGTAGCAGGCATCAGCCGCGGCGGCGATGCACATCGCGAGGTGAGCACCCCGAGCCCTCGAAGAAGGGGCCGGCCCTGACGGGCCGGCCCCCTTTCTCGTTCATACGGCGATGGTCGGCGAGCCGGGCTACTCGTCTTCTTTGGGCTGCCAGACCTCCCAGACGCGCCCGACCAGGTCGGGGCCGGGCTTGAGGACCTTCTTGCCCGGCTCCCAGCCGGAAGGCGTGACCTCTTTGCCCCCGGTGGCGCGCACGTGCTGGTACGCCTTGATCTGCCGCAGCGTCTCCGCGACTTTGCGGCCCACCGGCGGCGTGAGCACTTCCATCGCCTGGATCACGCCGTCCGGGTCGATGATGAAGCGGCCGCGGATGTTGACGCCGGCCTGCTCGTCGTACACGCCGTATGCCTTGCCCAGGTTGCCCGCCGCGTCGGCGATCATGGGGAAGGGGATGCCGCCCTCCGTCATCTTGGAGAGCTCGTTCTCGTCCCACATCTTGTGCACGAACTGCGAGTCCACGCTGGCGGAGAAGACCTCCACGCCCAGGGCCTGGAACTCGTCGTACTTCTCGGCGACCGCCGAGATCTCGGTCGGTCACACGAAGGTGAAGTCACCCGGGTAGAAGCAGAGGACCACCCACTTGCCCAGGTGGTCGGACAGCTTGACCTTGGTGAACCCGCCCTTGTGGTAGGCGGGCGCCTCGAAGTCCGGCGCCTTCTGGCCGGGCATGATGCTCACACCTGCCTCCTTCGTCAGCTCGTCGACCTGTGCCTCGTCCCGCCGCGCCGGCTTCTCGCCGACGAGAGAGCCCGTGGGACGGGCGCACCCGATATCGTCGTCTGCCATCTGCCGCCTCCTTTGGTGTCGTGGTCCCGTCGCGTCTCCGGTCAGTGCGTCAGACGCCCACCTTGCTCATCGGGATACCCAGCGCGGCGGCGACGCCCTCGCCATAGGCCGGGTCGGCCTTGAGGCAGTTGGCGATGTGGCGCACCTTGACATCCTCCGAGGAGTCGCCCATCGCGCGCCCCGTGTTGGCGAAGAGCGCCTCCCGCTGCGCGTCGTTCATGAGGCCGAAGAGCAGGCCCGGCTGCGTGTAGTAGTCGTCGTCGGCGGCGCGGTAGTCGTGGCGGTCGGCCGGGCCTTCAAGCGCCAGCGGCGGCTCCGCGAACTGCGGCTGCTCCTGCCACGTGCCGTTGCTGTTGGGCTCGTAGTGCGGCGTGGATCCGTAGTTGCCGTCCACGCGCATCGCGCCGTCGCGGCTGTAGCCGTGCATCGGGCAACGCGGCGCGTTCACCGGGATCTGGTGGTGGTTCACGCCCAGGCGGTACCGCTGCGCGTCGCCGTAGCTGAACAGGCGCCCCTGCAGCATCCGGTCCGGCGAGAAGCCGATGCCCGGCACGACGTTGGCGGGGTTGAACGCCGCCTGCTCGACGTCGGCGAAGTAGTTCTCCGGGTTCATGTTCAACTCCATCACGCCGACCTCATGTAGAGGGTAGTCGCCCTTCAGCCACACCTTGGTGAGGTCGAAGGGGTGGAACTTGTACGCCGCCGCGTCGGCCTCGGGCATGAGCTGGACGAAGAGCTTCCACCTGGGGAAGTCGCCTTTCTCGATGGCCTCGTACAGGTCGCGCTGGTGACTCTCACGGTCCTGGCCGACGAGCTCTGCGGCCTCCTCGTCGGTGAGATTCTTGATGCCCTGCTGGCAGACCCAGTGGAACTTGACCCAGGTGCGCTCACCGGCGGCGCTCACGAAGCTGTACGTATGGCTGCCGAAGCCGTGCATGTGGCGGTAGCTCAGCGGGATGCCGCGCTCGCTCATCGTTATCGTGATCTGGTGGAGCGCCTCGGGCAGCAGCGTCCAGAAGTCCCAGTTGTTCTGCGCGCTGCGCAGGTTGGTGCGCGGGTCGCGCTTCACGGCGTGGTTCAGGTCTGGGAACTTGAGCGGGTCGCGGAAGAAGAACACGGGCGTGTTGTTGCCCACGAGGTCCCAGTTGCCCTCGTCGGTGTACATCTTGACGGCGAAGCCGCGGATGTCGCGCTCGGCGTCGGCGGCGCCACGCTCGCCGGCCACGGTGGAGAAGCGCACGAAGAGGTCGGTCTTCTTGCCGACCTCACTGAAGACCGCGGCGCGCGTGTGCGGCGTGATGTCGTGGGTGACGGTGAAGGTGCCGAACGCGCCGGATCCTTTGGCGTGCATCCGGCGCTCAGGGATCACCTCGCGGTCGAAGTTGGCGAGCTTCTCCAGGTACCAGACGTCCTGCAGCAGCATCGGCCCACGCTTGCCGGCCGTCAGCGAATCCTGGTTGTTCGGGACCGGCGCCCCGAAGCTGGTGGTGAGCTTGTCGTGCTTCTCTTCAGCCATGGTCACGCTCCTTGTTGTGGCAATCGACACAGACTCCCCGCATGTGGACCTCGATCGACTCGACGCTGCCGAGAGACGCGGTGCTGCGCGGCGGTCTCACCGCATCCAGCTCCTCGTCGTCGACGTCGCGGATCAGGTCGCAGCGGGTGCAGACGAAGTGGTGATGGTGTGCCGTGTTGGCGTCGTAGCGAGTCGGACCCGGCGTCGCCGTGACGCGCTTGATGAGCCCGAGGCCGTCGAGCGTCGCCAGCGTGCGATAGACGGTGTCCAGCGAGATCGTGGGCACGCGCACGCGCACCGCACGGTAGACGCTTTCGACGTCCGGGTGCTCGTCGCTCTCGGCCAGCTCGCGAACGACCTCGAGCCGCTGATGCGTGAGGCGAAGCCCGGACTCCCGCAACGCACGCGAGAGCGCGTCGACCCGGCGTTCCACCTCATCGGTCAAGACAACCATCGCCACCTCCTTTCTGCAACGGCTACCTATATAGGAAGGCAACGTCAATAACAAGCGTTGGGCGATGGTCTCCTAAATCGCCGGGCGGCGCGATGGGTATTACCATGGAAGGGACGCTGCAGAGAGCGCCCCTGGATGACGACCGACGGCGCCCGAGCCACCGCGAGAGAGGGAGGACGTCCATGAGCGAGCCGGCGATCGAAGTCGACGACGTCACCTTCGCCTACGGCGAGCGCGAGGCGATCCGCGGTATCAGCTTCGCGGTCGCACCCGGCGAAGTGCTCGGCTTTCTCGGTCCCAACGGCGCCGGCAAGTCCACGACGATCAAGATCCTCACCGGCCAGTTGCAGCCGCGGTCGGGAGTGGCGCGAATCCTCGGCCGGGACGTCAAGCGAGACGACCCGGCGACCCAGGCGCGGATCGGTGTCTGCTTCGAGGAGAAGAACCTCTACGAGAACATGACGGCCGAGGAGAACCTGCGCTTCTTCGCCGCGCTCTTCGGCCTGAGGCGCGTGGACACCACCAGCCTGCTCGAGCGCGTCGGCCTGGCCGACAGGGCCGGGACGCGCGTGTCCGGCTTCTCCAAGGGCATGCGCCAGCGCCTCATGGTGGCGCGCGCGCTGGTGAACAAGCCCAGGGTCCTCTTTCTCGACGAGCCCACCGACGGCCTCGACCCCGTGTCCGCGAAGACGATCCGCACGCTGATCGCCCGGGAGGCCGAGCAAGGTGCTGCAGTGTTGCTCACCACGCACGACATGTGGGAGGCCGACGAACTCAGCGACAGGGTCGCATTCATCAACGAGGGCCGCATCTACGCGATCGACGCGCCCGAGGACCTCAAGCTGCGTTACGGCAAGCGAGCCGTGAAGGTCCGGGTGCGCGAGGACGGCGAAATCGTCGAGCACTCGGTGCCGCTCGACGCAAGCGACGCCGGCGAGCGACTCAAGGAGGCGGTCGGGGCGGAAGGCCTGCTGACCATTCACACTGAGGAGGCCACGCTCGAGAACATCTTCATCCAGATGACCGGCCGGGGGCTCGAAGGGTGACCCGGCCCGTCTCCCGACCCGCGATCGTGTGGGCGATCGTCCGCAAGGACGCACGCGAGTTCAGTCGCGACCGGCTCTGGCTCGTGCTGACGACGGTCGGCCTCGTGATGTTCATCGCTCTCTTCTGGCTGCTGCCGTCGTCCGTCGACGAGACGATCCGCGTAGGAGTGTACCCCGCGGACCTGGCCGACTCGCTGAACGGCCTCGGCGCCTCCGGGGCGGAGGGCGGCCAGGGGCTCGAGGTCGTTTCCTTCACCTCGCCTGAAGCTCTGCGCGCCGCGGTCGCGGGGGAGGGGGGCGCTGACGGCGGAGCGTCTGACGACGACGTCGTCGCCGGCCTCGCATTCCCCGCTGACTTCACAGCGCGCGCAGCGCGCGACGAGACGTCCGACGTGACGGTCTACGTCGGCGGCGACGTGCCGGCCGAGGTGCGCGGAGCGATGAAGAGCGCCGTGCGCGAGATCGCGGCACTGACCGCTGCTGCGGCGGCGGGCGAGGACCCGGCGAGTGCCGTCCCGGTCCGCCAGCGGACGACCGTGCTCGGGCCGGACCTCGCCGGCCGCCAGGTCACGCCGCAAGAGCGCATGCGGCCACTGCTCGCCTTCTTCGTCCTCATGATGGAGTCCATGGTGCTCGCCACGCTGATCGCCGTCGAGATCCAGCGGCGCACCGTCATCGCCCTGATGGCGACCCCAGCGAGGGTCTCCGACATCCTCACGGCCAAGGTGCTCCTCGGCACCGCGCTCGCCTTCTCCCAGGCGGTGATCCTGCTGGCGCTCACCCGCTCCTTCGGAGCCGGGTGGAGCCTGCTGCTCGCCGGCACGCTGCTCGGCGCCGTCATCGCCACCGGGACGGCGCTGCTCTCGGGGTCCGCGGGCAAGGACTTCATCGGCACTCTCTTCCTGGGGATCGCGCTGCTGATCCCGCTCGCCATCCCGGCGGTGACGGCGCTGCTCCCCGGCGCGACGGCGACGTGGATAAAGGTGCTTCCCACCTGGGGCGTGATCGAGGTCATGGTCGGGGTCACGTCGTACGGCAAGTCGTGGGCGGAGCTCTGGGGCCCCCTCGCGCTGGCCGCCGTCTGGTGCGCCGTCATCCTGGGAAGCGGCCTCGCCGTCCTGCGACGAAAGGTGGGCACGCTGTGAGCGCCTCCCGCATCCTCCACGTGCTGCGAAAGGACCTACGCCTTGGTCCGCGCTCGCCGATCTTCCTCTTCGCCGTCATCCTGCCGTTCGTGATGACCTTCGCGGTGCAGGTCGCCTTCTCCGGACTAGTGGAGCCGGCGCCGAGACTCGGCATCGTCGACCGGGGCGACTCGCAGCTCACCGCCGACGCGCAGCAGCTCCCAGGGATCGCCGTCGATGTTGTGGGCAGCGAGGCGATCCTTCGGCAGAAGGTGGAGGCCAACACCCTGGATGCGGGCCTCGTTCTGGAGCCCGGGTTCGACGCGGCGCTCCGCGCCGGGCAGCGACCCGCGCTGCCGTTCTACATCGGCGGCGAGAGCCTGGCGTCGAACCGGGTGATCCTCGCGGTCACGACCCTCGACCTGGTGCGCGACGTGGAGGGCAAGCCGGAGCCTGCGAACGTGGTGATCGACGACCTCGGCGCCGAGACGCTGCCGCTCTCGGCGCGTCTCGTGCCGCTGATCGTCATGTACGCGCTCATCATGGCCGGCGTCTTTCTGACGGCGTTCGCGGTGGTCGACGAGCGCGAGAAGCGCACGCTCGACGCGCTCCTCGTCACGCCCGTGCGCCTCTCGGAGGTGCTGCTCGCCAAGGCGACCATGGGCTTCGTCATCGCGGCTGCGATGGCGCTCGTGACGCTGGCCCTGAACGGCGCCCTGGGCGCCTCCCCCGTCGGCCTGCTGCTCAGCGTCGCCGTGGCGGCGCTGGTGGCGACCGCCATCGGCCTCGTCTTCGCGACAGGAGCGCGCAACGTGCAGATGCTGTTCGCGCTCACCAAGGGGACGGGGTTCCTCATCGTCGGCCCCGTCATCTTCTACCTCTTCCCGGACTGGCCGCAGTGGGTCGCCAGGGTCTTCCCCACGTACTGGATCATCGACCCCATCTACCGGCTCGCCATCCAGGGCGACACGCTCGCCGACGTGTGGTGGGAACTGCTCATCGCGCTCGGCATCGCCGCCGTGCTCGGCGCCGCCGTGCTGTTGCTGGCGCGCCGCATGCAAGGCAAGCTCGCCGTACAGTGACCCGGGTGGTACGCGGGCGCGGCTGCGGGGGGACCGAGGGCTGCGTCCCGCTGACAAGCGCGCCGGCCGCGCCTCAGGGCGCGTACAGCTCGTCGACCTCGCAGGAGTAGAGCCGCAGGAACTCGTGGCGGCGCAGCTTGAGGGTCTGGGAGAGCTCGCGGCCGATGCGGAAATCCTCGAGCCACAGCCGCACGCGGTGCACGCGTTCGTAGGGGGTGAAGCGGCGAGCATCGCCACTGATGACGCTCGCGAGGTGACGGTAGTGCTTGAGGACGCGCTCGTCGGCGATGAAGTCGCGCATGTCGTCGCCGGTGATGCCCAGCCGGCGAGCCAACTGCTCGAGATGGGGGCGGCTCGGCGCAACGAACGCGGCGACGTACGGCCGCCCCTCGCCTACCACGACCGCCCTGTCGATCCACTCGCTCGCGCAAAGCTCGTTCTCCAGGTACGGCGCGTTGACGTTCTCGCCGTTGGTGAGCACCAGCGTGTCGTCCAGGCGGCCAAGGACGCGCAGGCTGCCGTCGGCGTGCACGAGCGCCAGGTCGTGCGTGTCCAGCCAGCCATCCGCGCTCAGCACTTCGGCCGTCCGCTCCGCATCCTTGTAGTAGCCACGCATGATGTTGGGCCCGCGGACCTGCAGGCGGCCGACGTCACCCGGGCGGCACGGGCCGTCGTCCGCGCCGGCGAGGCGATGCTCCATACCGCGGATGACGTGCCCGGTGGTCCGCAGCATGCGATGATGCGGATCCCTCATAGCCATCACCACGATGGCCTCGGTCATCCCGTAGCCCTCCAGCAGCGGCATCCCGGCAGCGTCGAAGAACTCGTCCACCGTGTCGGGCAGCGAGCCACCGCCGACACAGGGGAAGCGGAGGCTCCCGCCGAGCCCGGCGCGGACCTCGCGAAAGACGCGGCGGTCGGCCAGTGCGTGGAACGGCCTCAGGGTCGTGTCCGCGACCCTGGCCCACGCGCGCACCGCCGCCCGCAGGACCGGGCCGCGCGGCCGAACCTCAGGCTCGCGACCCTCCAGCACGCGCCGGGCGCGCGCCGACGTCAGCGAGCGCGCGATCAGCCAGCGTGCGAGCTTGCGCTGGATCGACGGCCGGCCGTCGATCTTGAGAAAGACCCCCTTGTACAGCTTGACCCACAGCTCCGGCACCGTGGCCATGATGACCGGACGCACAGCCTTGAGGTCGCCGCGCAGCGTCAGAACGTGGCTGTAGTGGATGCAGCAGCCCTTGCTCAGGTACATGAGCTGCATCTGCCGCTCGTACGCGTGCCACGGCTGCAGCACACTGATCACCGGCACGCGCTCGACCTGGAGCAACTCGGGGAGCTCGCGCAGGTTGAGCTCATAATTGGCGTGCGTGAGCGCGACCCCCTTGGGGGCGCCGGTGGTGCCGGAGGTGTAGATCACGGTCGCGAGGTCTTCCGGCTCCACCTCGTCGCGGCGTCGCCGCACCTCCGCGCCCGCCACCGGCCACGCCACCTCGCCGAGAGCCATGAGCTCCGCCAGCGTGTCCACGCGGCACGCGGCGGATGACGGGGCCGCACCGACGCCGGAGCCGTCGATGACGACCGCCGCGCGCAACCCGGGCAGCGCCTCGCGCACCAGAGGGAGCTGAGCCGGATCCTCCAGGATGACGACCGCCGGCTCCGCGTGCCGCAGGATCGCCTCAAGGATCTCCGGAGGCGTGTCCGAGGCGCGCGGCACGTCCACGGCGCCGAGGAAGTGGATGGCGAGGCTGCACACCATCCACTCGGGGCGGTTGTCGCAGACGAGCGCCACGAGCTCGCCGCGGCGCACGCCGAGCTCGCGCGCCAGCGCGAGCGCGAGCAGGCTCGCGCGCCGGTCCAGCTCGTCGTAGGTGAAGGAGGTGAAGACGCCGTCCACGCGCCGGCTGAGCGCCGGCTCGGCGCCGTAGCGCTGGACCCAGCCCGCGAACAGGTGAGGCAGCGTGGCCGCCCCCGCCGTACCCGGATCCGGTGCGACCACTGCTGTCATGCGCCCTCGCCGCAGGGAAGTGCCGGCCGCCCCCGCCGGTTTCCGGCCATTTGTCCATGTGGGCGCTTGCGTGTCAACGGCGGGCGCCGGGCGCGAGCGGACGCGCGGAAGACGAGCCCGAGCCGCGCTGCTCCCACAAGCACACGACGAAGTCGTTCTCGAGACCCGTCGGGTGGGTGCGGCCGAGGAAGAACTCGGGCATGCCGGGTCCGCCGTGGAGAAAGAGGACCCCGGGCCTGGCCGCGTCCCGGTCGCGGAGGAACATGCCCTGATCCGCCTCATTGACCAGGATGCGCAGGTTCTCGGTGAAGGCGCCGGTCACGACCCGGCAGCCCCTTCCCCTTGAGTCGAGGCGGCAGCCGACCGCCGGAACGCCGCGGCCAGCAGCGGCCCCGCGGCGATGGCGATCCAGAGGCCGAAGCGGGCGGCGGCGCGGGGCTCGGCGGCGGCGGAGGGCCCGGTGACTCCGCGTGACAGCTTCGCGTCGGACTCCAAGAGACCCCACCTCCCTCGCGTGGATTGCGCCGGGAAGCATGACACGAAGGTCTCGGCGGGGGAAGAGAGGCTGCGGCGCTCCCGCCTCAGGCCAGCCCCATGTCCCGGAGCTGCCGCTCCGTGTAGCCGAAGAAGTGCGCCGTCTCGTGGAGGACCGTCACCCGGATGCGCTCGGCCAGGACGGGGCGCGTCGCGCAGACACGCTCCAGGTTGGCGCGGAAGAGGTAGATCGTGTCCGCCCACGGCGCCCCGAAGCTGGTCGAGCGCCTGGTCATCGGCACGCCGTGGTAGAGACCGAGGATCCGAGGGTCGATGCCGCCGGCCACCATCTCCGCCGAGGGACGGTCGGCGACGAGGATCGCCACGTTGCGAAGCCGGTCGAGCAGTTCCTTCGGGAGCTCGCCCAGAGCCGCCTCGGCCACCGACTCGAACTCATCCTCGGCCATGAGCGGCTGTCGCGGCATGGTGGCGGCGTCAAGACCCGTCACCAGGCGCCACTCACTGATCATGCCGTCGTGGTCGCCGGCGGCGCCCAGAGCGCGGCCGAGCAGGTAGCGCGCGTCGGCCTCGGGGCCGGTCGGCAGGACGCCTCGGGCGACGATGCCGCGCAGCACCTCGGCGGCGGCGAGCGCGTCACCCGCGGCGAGCAGCCGCCCGGCGTCACGCATCCCGGCCTCGAACCGGCGCCGCTCCGCAGCCGCACCACTTGCGCGCGCGTCCGCGCGCTTCTCGGCATCCCAAGGCATGCGGACATCATAGACCCAAGGGCGTGCGCCTCTGCGCCGGCGGCCGCCCTGCTACGATGGTGGTGACCGCCCACGCCGCCGCTCCCTCGCGTCGAAAGGAGACCACGATGCCTCGCGTAACACTGGATCAGGTCGCTCCCGACTTCAGCCTGCCCGACTTCTCCGGCACGCCGGTCAGCCTGTCGGACTTCCGAGGCCGCAAGAACGTCCTGCTGGTCTTCAACCGAACCTTCCGCTGACCGTATTGCCAACGGCATATGGCGCAGTTGCGCCATGACTACTCAGCGTTCACGGCCCGCGACGTCGAGATCGTGGTGGCCGGCCCCGAAGACGCCCGCGCGTTCGCCGACTACTGGCAGAAGGAATCCTTGCCGTTCGTCGGCCTGCCCGACCCCACCTCCAGTGTCCTCAAGCTCTACGGGCAGGAGGTGAAGCTGTTCAAGTTGGGGCGGATGCCGGCCCAGGTGCTTGTCGACAAGGCCGGGGTCGCGCGCTTCGTGCACTACGGGCACGACATGAAGGACATCCCCGAGAACGCGGAGATCCTGGCGCTGGTGGACGAGATCAACGCCTCAGCGGACAAGGGCGCCTGAGAGCGCGCCCCCGAACTGGCGGCCGCCTCGATCGCCGCATGACGAGGCGCCAAGAGAAACGGGGCAAGCCCGCTGGTCTTGCTGCCCGATAGGAAAGAGAGGCTATGAGTACCGCTACCGACACATCTTCCCAGCGCCCTGATTACTCAGAACCAGACAGCTGGGCCAGCAGACCAGACACCACATCGCATGCGGTCGATGCCTTCTACGTGTTCCCGACCATCTACTCTGAAGACGACCCGCTCAACATGGACATCATGCACAGGCCGGACCTTCAGGAGAAGGCCAAGGGCCTGATGGTCGCACAGGCCGGCGTGTACTCCGCATCGGCAAACCTGTTTGCGCCCTACTATCGACAGACCAGCTTCGTCGCGCTGAATCCCGACGAGAACATGTACGAGAATCAGTACTTTCGTACCGGCGCCGATGATGTTGGCGCCGCATTTGACTACTATCTGCAACATCTCAATCAAGATCGGCCATTCATTCTCGCAAGTCACAGCCAGGGTTCTCTCGTGATGATCGACCTGATCCGCAACAAGCTGGGCGACCCTGGGCTGCTGAAGAGGCTGGTCGCCGCCTACCTGATCGGGTACTCGGTCCTGCCCGACGATCTCGAGGAGTACCCGTGGATGAAGTTCGCGACTGGGGCCAATGATACGGGTGTCGTCATCTCGTACAACACACAAGCCCCAGGGGCCACCGGCTCGCCGGTTCTGGTGGATGGTGCGCTCTGCATCAATCCGCTGAACTGGAGGACGGATGCAACGCCGGCCGACAAGGCGCTGAACCGGGGCGCGGTCTTCTTCGACGACTTCAGCGGCACGATGCTCAGGGAGGCGCCGCAGTACGCGGGCGCGGCGATCAACACGGAGACCGGCGCCCTGGAGACCACGCCGCCGGACCTCGACCAGCTTGATCTCGGGCATTTTCCCGCGGGCGTGCTGCACAAGTTCGACTACGCGTTCTGGTACCGCAATCTGCAGGAGAACGTGGCGACGCGCGTGGACAGCTATCTGTCGGGCGCGACACCGGAGCGGTGATCCCACCGATCCCTGCGATCTCGGCAGTGGGAAGCGCTCCGGAGAGCCCCTCCGCGCGGCGCGCGACCGCAAGGGACTGCGAGGTGCTCATGAAGGCTATCGTCTGTACGGCCTACGGCGGCCCGGACGTCCTCAAGCTCGAGGAGGTCGAGACGCCGCGCCCGAAGGCCGGCGAAGTGCTCGTCCGCGTCCACGCCACGACGGCCTCCAGGGCGGACTGCGAGATCCGCCGCTTCGAGTTCCCCGCGTGGATCTGGCTCCCCATCCGACTGGCGTTCGGCGTCGTGCGGCCCCGCCTGCGCATCCTCGGCCAGGAGTTCGCCGGCGAGGTGGAGGCCCTCGGCGACGGGGTGACCTCCTTCACGCCCGGCGACCGGGTGTACGGGACGACCGGCATCGGGCTCGGCGCCTACGCCGAGTACGTCCGCGCCGGCGGACGCCGCGCCGGCAGCGTCGTCGGCTCCGATGCCGGCGGCCATGAGCTACGCCGAGGCCGCCGCCGTCCCCTACGGCGCCCTGGAGGCGCTCCGCTTCCTCCGCAAGGGCGGCATCGGCGCCGGGCAGAGGATCCTCATCGTCGGCGCCGGCGGGAGCTTCGGCACCTACGCCGTCCAGCTCGCCAAGCATGCGGGCGCCGAGGTGGTCGCCGTCGACAGCGGCGGCAAGCTCGAGATGCTCCGCGAGCTCGGCGCCGACCAGGTCATCGACTACACGGAGGGGGACTTCACCGACGGCGCGGGGGACTTCGACATCGTCTTCGACGTCGTCGGCCGCGCGCCCTTCCGCCGCGTCGTCCGCCTCCTGCGTCCGGGCGGGCGGTACGTGGTCGCCAACCCGCACACGGCCCAGCTCATCCGCGGGCTCTGGGCCTCGCTGACCAGCGACAAGAAGACGATCTTCAGCTCGGGCGCCGCCACGCACGAGCACCTGCGCGAAGTCACCGAGCTCATCGAGGCCGGCGAGCTCCGGCCCGTCATCGACCGCCGGTACCCCCTCGAGCACACGGCCGAGGCCCACCGGTACGCCGACTCGGAGCAGAAGCTGGGCAACATCGTCATCGTCGTCGGCCGGGAGTAGAGCCTGGACAGCCGGAAGCCACCATGAAGATCAGTCAGCGTACCGAGCCTGGTACGTGGTGTTCGGTGCGCCGGGCAAGGACAACGCGATCCGCGGAGGACACGATGAGCATCGAGACGACCAGGAGCGAGCCGGGACGGAGGATCGACATCCCTTCGGTCCCGAACCTCCGCGACATCGGCGGATATGAGGTGGCCGGCGGCGGCCGCGTGGCAACGGGGCAGCTCTACCGCTCCGTCGAGCTCGGCCACCTGCACGGCGACGACCTGGCCGCGATGGCGAGGCTCGGCATCCGGACCGTGTTCGACCTGCGCACCGAGGCGGAGCGCGAGGCCGAGCCCGACGTACTGCTACCGGGCGCGGAGCGGGTCGTCTGCGACGTGCTGGCCGACGAGACGGGCGCCGCTCCTGCAACGCTGTTCAAGGCCCTCGGCGATCCGGCTGCCGCCCGGGAGATGCTGGGAGACGGCAAGGCCACCAAGCTCTTCGAGACCGGGTACCGCGAGACCGTCAGCCTGCCGAGCGCCCTGTCGGCGTACCGGACGTTCTTCGAGACGGTCGCGCGGGATGCGCGCAGGCCGGCGCTCTTTCACTGCACGACCGGCAAGGACCGCACGGGCTGGGCCGCCGCCTCGACCCTGCTGTTCCTCGGGGTCTCGACGGAGGATGTCTTCCACGACTACCTGCTGTCGAACAGGGACTTGCTGCCCGCGCTGAAGACGGTCTATGAGCACTTCCGCGCGGCCGGCGGCGACCCTCACCTGCTCGACCCGGTGTTTGGCGTAGACGAGGCCTACCTGCGGACCGCGCTCGGCGAGATGACGAAGCGGTTCGGGTCGATCGAGGGCTACTTCATCCAAGGTCTCCGCATCGATGAGGCAACGCAGCAAGCCCTCCGGGAGTCGCTCATCGACCGAGCTTCGTAGACGCGGCTCGCGCCCTCACCCGGCGGGCGGCCGAAACCGGGCAAGGGCGAACGCGACGAAGCGCGACTGCACCTGCTCGCTCGCGAGCAGCCCCTGCGCCGGCGGCAGCGAGAGGATGGCCCCCAGCACGGCGTTGGCGAACGCCGGTCCTCGCCCCGCCGCGCCGTCCACGAGCAGGTCCGCCAGCCTCCCCCGCTCGAGCATCCGCCGGGTGAGGTACTCCACGGCGTTGAGCGGGACGTGGGGAGGCTGCGGGCGCCGCACCATCGTCAGCGCGCCCTGGGAGCAGGCGCCGACGCAGACGCCGCAGCCGAGGCAGGCGCCGAGATCGACGGCGCAGGTCAACGGCACCGTGGCCGCGTCCGCGCCGGTCAGCTGCGCCGCGGCCGCATCCGCGCCGCCCTGCGGGGCCGCCTGGGGGACGATCGAGATGGCCTGGACGGGACACGCCCGCAGGCAGGCGCCGCAGGCGGTGCACCGGCGGTCGTCAACCGCGGGCTGGAAGGCGCTCGGCTGCGTCACCGGCATGCCCTTCTGCGCCGCGCGGAGCTCGACGCAGCAGCAAGCGCAGCAGCTGCAGATGTAGCTCAGCTCCCGCTGCACGTTGTCGCCGATGTGCACGAGGCCGTGCTCCCGGCCGGCCTCGAGGAGCTCGCGTCCCTCCTCCCTGCCGATCGGCCTGGCGTGGCCGTGCCGGACGAGGTAGCGGGCCGCCGTCCCTAGGCTCAGGCACGTCTCCAGGGGGTAGTCGCACGCCGTGCCGAGGTGGGTCGCCACGTGGCGGCAGAAGCAGTTCGTGACGGCCAGATAGTCGGCCTGCTCCACATAGGACGTGGCTCGATCCCAGTCGAGGACCTCCGAGGCGAGGTCGTCATAGAGGGCGGTCTCCTGCACGAGGGTGCGGCTGACGCGCGTGGGGACCGCGGAGACCTCCGCGTCGAACGTGTCGTCGCAGGTCATGTACGCCTCGTAGGCTCGGGCCAGGCGCTCCTTCGGCAGACCGTCGCTCAGGCGCATCATGGAGAGCTCGAAGAAGCCCACCACGGGAGGCGCGAGCATGTACGTCGTCGCGCCGGTCCGGGCGTCGTGCAGGTCGAGCACGAGGCCCTTGCCGGCCATAGCTCCGAGCCGGGCGCGGAGATCGCCCTCGCTCGCGCCGGTGCGCCGGGCAAGGTCCGCGAGGGTGGTGGGGACGACCGGCAGGCGGGCGGCCAGAGCGGCGTCGTCGGGAGAGAAGAGGATCTCCAGGATCTCCCGCCAGGCCCGCTTCGCCGCGGGATCCCGCGGCTCGACCATGGCGACGGATCCGCGCTGCAGGCGCTTCGCCAGATCCTGATGAGCGCGCCCCAGGCCCGCTGCGTGTCCCACGACTCCTCCGTCTCCAGGGGGCACCACGGCGCCCGCACACGAGCGCACACACGAGCGCGGAACGGTCTCGTGGACCGCAGGAGGCTCGAACGCCTGACCTCCGCCGTGCATGCGCACTCACCAGCTTACCGATGAGTACCGTTGACGGCCAGGTACGCGGGTACATTGTCTTCAGACCAGCACGATCCTGAGAAAGGGGGACCTATGAGCCCGGTCGTTCTCAGTGGGCTCCTGTTCTACGCGTTCCTGGCCTACTGCTTCTACCGCATCCTGTCCCGGGTCGGCTACCCGCCGTGGGCCGCCCTGCTGGTGTTCGTGCCCTTCGTCGGCCAGGCCGTCCTGATCGCCTGGCTGGCCTTCGGCCGCTGGCCGCTGTTCGTCCAGCTGGAGGCGTGGCTGCGGCAGCCGGTCGACGAGGACGACCGCGTGGTGTAGGAGGCGCCCTGCATGGGGCGCGTAGCGTCGACGGCGAGCAGCCGTCCGGCCTACTCGGGGCACATGATGACCATGGCCAGGCATGAGGCAGCGCGGGATGACGCTCGGCAGCCGGCGACACCGTTCACGCTGGTCGTCTCGGACGTACACGCGTTTCCCGAGTTCCTCGAGAACGCTCTGCGACGTTCGCGCTTCCGCGCCGGGGTGGACCACCTGGTGTTCGCCGGCGACCTGCTCGACCGCGGCGGGCAGCCGGGCGCGTGCCTGAGGCGGCTCGACGAACTCGGCGCCGAGATGCTGCTCGGCGACCACGACCACGCGACCATGCTGCGGTACTTCATCGGCGAGCAGTCCCCGGCCAGCGCGGACTACCGCCAGACGCTCCTGCAACGGTTCAACAGCGGGTCCCTGAACCTTGTGACGAACGTGGACGGCGTGCTGATCAGCCATGCCGGACTCTCCAGCGCGTTCGCCGCCGACTTCGCGGCGGTCGAGCACGACCGCGCCGGCCTGGCGCGACTGATCAACGAGGAGTTCCGCCGCGACCTGGAACGCCAGCTCTCGCTGGGCATGACGCAGCCGGAGCCACGCACTCTCGACGGACACTCGCCGATGTGGCTGCGCGTCGACGACGCCGACGTGGGGCCGGAGCGCCTGCTCGACGGGGTCGAGCAGATCGCCGGCCACACCACACCAGGCGTCTTCCGCCGCTGGACCGAGGCCGACTTCCGCGCCGCCGGCCTGTACCTCATCGACCCGGGCAGCTACGGCCTCACCTCGCGCGACCACCCACGCCACTACCGCTACGGAGTGATCAGGGGCGGCATGGTGTCGGTCGAGGCCGGCACCTCCGATGAG
The DNA here is from genome assembly GCA_963709345.1 of uncultured Actinomycetes bacterium. Classification (GTDB taxonomy): domain Bacteria; phylum Actinomycetota; class Thermoleophilia; order UBA2241; family UBA2241; genus CAIXSE01. The sequence goes on along the minus strand of CAVPVX010000004.1, from coordinate 170,051 downwards.
GCGATCGTCCCGGACGCTTCCGCGCGCTGGTGGACCGCAGGGGGCTCGAACCCCTGACCTCCGCCGTGCAAGGGCGGCGCTCTCCCAGCTGAGCTAGCGGCCCACGAGGGGGACAAGTATAGCCGAGGATGCTGCCCGACACCGAGGGACACCCACGCGGGGTGCAGAAGGGTTGCAGAGGGCGACGCAGCGCGTGAAGACCGGGAAGACGATGGAGACGAAGCGCGGGTTCGATCAGGATACGGACGTTGGGTGTGTCGAATTCCTGCGCAGCACCCATGCCCGCTCGTCAGGCTCGGTGCGGTAGTCTTGGCCGGAAAACGACAGCTGCCCGAATGGTCACGTACAGTCGCCGTAAGGCAGTTCGATGCTCCGAGGGGAGTCGAGCATGGCGGCAGAGCGCGAGGTCACATTCAAGTCGGACGACCTGCGACTGGCCGGTTCGTTCGTGGTGCCCGCCGGCCCCGGACCGTTCGCAGCGGTGCTCATGCTCCCGGGCTCAGGCCAGATCGACAGAGACGACAACGCCGGGAAGCTCCGCATCGACGCGTTCCCTCAGCTCGCCGCCTACTTGGCGCCGCGCGACTTCGCCAGCTTCCGCTTCGACAAGCGCGGCGTGGGAGCCAGTGAGGGTGACTACTGGACGACCGGTTTCAATGACGGCGTGACAGACGCCACGGCGGCTCTGTCGTGGCTCCGGTCCCAGGGAGACGTCGACCCTGCTCGGGTGTTCGTGCTCGGCCACAGTGAGGGTGCACTTCTTGCGACACGGCTCGCGGGGGCAGGAGCGCCCATGGCCGGCGCGATTCTCCTGGCCGGCACGGCCCACTCGGGGGAAGAGACCCTGGTCTGGCAGGCACAGCGCGTCGCGCAGGGCCTGCGGGGACTCAACAAGTGGCTGATCGACATCCTTCACATCGACGTTGCAAAGTCACAGAGAAAGGCGCTCAACAAGATCAAACGCACCGATCGCGACTGGGTGCGCGTCCAGCTGGTTCGGAAGCTCAATGCGAAGTGGATGCGCGAGTTCCTGGTCTACGATCCCTCAGACGACCTCTCGCGCCTCGGCGTCCCCGTTCTCGCAATCACCGGTTCGAAGGACATCCAGGTCGATCCCGACGACCTGAAGATCATGGCCGGGCTGGTCAAGAGCGACTTCGAGTACCACGAGGTCAGCGACCTGACGCACATCCTGCGCGCAGACGCTCACGAACCCAGCCTGGCCGACTACAAGCAGCAGATGGTGATGCCGGTGGACTCACGCGTGCTGGAACTCATCGGAGATTGGCTCCAGCGGAAGTCCTAGCAACGGGCAACGTGCGACGGTGAGCAAGCGAACCAACCTGACGCGCGCCAGCGCTGCGGGCGGATGGCGCAGTTCGTGCTCGACGTGATCCTGAAGGACTGGGGCGTGAGCGCCTCGGGTTCGCCTGAGCCGGCTTCTCCCTGAGCTTCGCGGCGGCGCGCGGTGCGGGACCGGCTCACAGCGCGCCGATTTCGCTGCATGAGGGACGTCATTGAGACTGCCGCTCTCTCCGCCTCGCGAGACGGCCGCGGGTCCACCCTCCGACGCAAGTTGCAGGTAAGCTGCCGAATCGGCGAGAAACCACAGGCTCGGCCCCGCTCGGCGGGCGCCCTCATCGAGCAGGATTGACCCGTCTTGGCCTCAAATGGACCCGAATCGGCCCGCAGGCTACGGCTTTGGGAAGCCTGTGCTCTATCCTCTGAGCTACGAGGGCATTTTGACGATTTGCAGGGATTTCGCTCTGCAGCGGCTCGGCAAAGGGTACCACAAATTGCTGAATCTGCAGGAAACGTGAAGCTCTCACCCTAGCTCGAGCGGCGGCCCGACGATGCGCATGCCATGCCTGCGCCACAACTCGGGGTCCTGTCCGGGCATCGCGTCTTGGCTCGTGACCTCCCGGAAGAAGCCCTCCATCCGCCCTGCCGGCGAGAAGGTGATCAGGATCCGCCCTGCATCGCCGACCGACGCCCAGACGTGGGGCACTTGGCGGGGAGCCAGCACAACGTCACCTGGCCTGAGGCTACGCCGCTCGTCGCCGATCTCGATCACGAACTCCCCGTCCAGCGCGTAGAAGACCTCCTCTTGCTCTTCGTGCAGGTGGCGGGGCGGCCCGCCGGGCGCGTGGAAGGTGTTCTCCAGGACCAGCAGATCGAGGCCGTCGCGCGGTGTCACCTTGAAGCTGATCACGCTGATGCCGAGCCCGCGCCGCTCCCCGTCCACATCGTCACCCGCCGGCACCCATAGCGCCTCGGTGGCCCTGGCCCGCATCGTCTCTGACTCTTCCATGAAACACCTCCCCACTTCCTGTGCCAGACTCATCCCGGTATTCCCCCAGACCCACGTCTCAGAACGACGCCGGCGGAAGGAGCAGACGCGCCCGGCGCCGGCGTATGCCCCCAACTGGAGGAGAGCCGTGAGGCGGTCGGACACGCCCCAGTGCTCGACCATGCGACCGTGCTGGAAGCGAAGCACGTCGAAGACGTCGATCTGCATCTTCCGACCGCTCGGCGGGTGGCCCACGGAGGGGCCGTCGTTGGTGCCCGAGCCCCTCATCCTCAGCCAGACCTCCTCGCCGTCGACGGCGAGGTCCTCGACGGTCAGGTGGAAGTCGGGGCAGGCCTGCCGCAGGGCCGTCACCTCACGGCGTGAACTGGAAGCCCTGCTCCTCGAAGAGCCGGCTGCAGACCGCGACCACATCGGTGTCGTACTTCTCGCCGGCGTGCTCGCGCACCTCGGCGAGAGCGACCTCCATGCCGAGGGCGGCGCGGTAGGGCCGGTGACTCGCCATCGCCTCGACGACGTCGGCGACCGCAAGGATGCGGGCTTCGGGAAGGATGTCCGCGCCGGTGAACCCTTGGGGGTAGCCGGAGCCATCGAGGCGCTCGTGGTGCTGGTTCACGACGGCCGCCACCGGACCGCCGAACGCGATGCCGGCGATGAGTGCGGCGCTCGCGGCCGCATGCCCACGGATGAGGTCCATCTCCATCTCGCTGAGGCGGCCGGGTCTAGCAGGTCTCTGAGAGAGGTCGCGGTTGAGACCTCATCGCTCTGTGCACGACCGGGTGACGGTGGGGCGGGGACAGGGGGTGACCCAAGAGAAGTCGGGAACTTCAGACCTACCTCTATTCATTCGTTGATCAGTATCAGCAGCAGCAAGCTCAGATACGAACTGCGCAGCAAGCATCCGCAGCCGTGCCACAGCAGCTCTCGAAAGCCGACGAGCTCGCAAAACCAGCCCAGTTGCGTGAATCGGGGGTCTTGACACCGAGGTGCTCGCCTGCGAGAAGGCTGCGCTACTCGGCTCGTCGGCCGCGGCTTCTACTCCTGCCGCTTGGTACCCGGACCCACGCTCACGCCACGAGATGCGCTACTGGGATGGCCAAACATTGACGAGCCACGTCTCAGATAGCGGCGTCGTTGGTTCCGACCCTGTGTGAGCCGCGGATGAGATTCAACGGTGCCCCAATAACGAGTTGGAGAAGGCGAACTGGGTCGCCAACGTCGCTTCCGTCGCGGACGAAGACTGGGCCTGGGATCGTCGAGGAGTTCGCCGGGGGCGTCCACACGCGCAGGGCGGCCTGACCGGCGGGACCACGGCGGACGGCCGCCCGGCGAGCCACAGGCCGCCGCCGTTCCACACCGCGGCGCTTCACGGGGTCCGACACCTCAAGCACATCGCCTCACTCCGCAGCCCGCGCGTGCACTCCTAAGATGTACGTTTCTTGACTGCCCATTCACCTCACATCTAGACTGCGCTGCAACCGACTGTCGGGCTAGGCTAAACCTGTCGCGCACGCGCATACATGGCTGAGGCTCGCGGTCATCCATTCCGGGGGAGGCAACGTGGACAAGACATACAGGAAGCTCGCGCTCGCGCTTGTGGTCGTACTCGCGCTGACGCTGGCATCGGTGGCGCTCGCCGCCTGTGGCGGCGGCGATGAGGGTGACGGTGGCGACACCGCCGCCAGCGTGCCGTTCAAGATCGGCGTGGCGGGCCCCATGACGGGTCAGTACGCCACCTACGGCGCGTCGCACAAGGCCGGCGCCGAGCTCGCCATGGAAGAGCTCAACGCCGCCGGCGGCGTCAACGGCGGCGAAGTGTCGATCGCCCTCGGTGACGACCTCGGCGACCCCAAGGAAGCCGTGCTCGTCGCACAGAAGTTCATCGACGACACCGAGATCGTCGTCGTCGACGGCCACCAGTTCTCCGGCGCGACCATCGCCGCCGGCGGCAAGTACGAGCCCGCGGGGCTGACGATGATCACCCCGTCCGCGACCCAGCCCGACATCACCGACCTGGGCGCCTACATCTGGCGCATCTGCATGACCGACGCCGTGCAGGGCAAGGGCCTTGCCGACTACAGCGTCGCGACGCTGGGCAAGCAGAAGATCGCCATCATGTACGACAACTCGGACTACGGCCGCGGCCTCGCCGACGCGTACGACGAGGGCGTCAAGGCAGCCGGCGGCGCCGTCGTGGGCAAAGAGCAGTACACCACCGGCGACACCGACTTCAAGGCCCAACTCACCAAGATCAAGGGCGCCGGCCCTGACCTGGTCTTCCTCTCCGGCTACTACCCCGAGGGCTCCAAGATCGCGCAGCAGGCGAAGGAGCTGGGCATGGACGTGCAGCTCCTCGGCTCAGACGGCTACGCCTCGGACGAGCTGCCCAAGCTCGGCGGCGCCGCCGTCGAGGGCATGCTGGTGTCCACGTTCTTCGACTACACCAAAGAAGACCCGGCGGTGCAGAAGCTCGTCGAGGCGTACAAGGCCAAGTTCGACGGCGCGAACCCGGACTGGTTCGTGGCGAACTCGTACGACGTGGTCATGCTCGCCGCCGCGGCGGCCGAGAAGGCCGGCAAGAACGACCGCACGGCCATCAACGACGCTCTTTCGCAGGTCGGCACCTACGAGGGCGTCTCCGGCCCCATCACCTTCGACGAGAACGGCGACGTCATCAAGCCGCTCAGCATCGTCATCGTGCAGGACGGCTCGCTGGTCACGGCTCCTCAGCAGCCCGCCATGTAAGGACGGAAGGATCGAGGCGGGGAGGGGTGGGCGATACGCCGCCCCTCCCCCCTCCCCGCCGTCATCCGACGGAGTGACCTCGAGGTCTCCGTGAGCGAACTGACCCAGCAACTCGTCAACGGCCTGATGATCGGCTGCCTCTACGCCCTCATCGCCGTCGGCTACACGATGGTGTACGGCATCATCGAGCTCATCAACTTCGCCTTCGGCGAGCTCTTCATGTTCGGCGCCTTCATCACCATCATGATGATGTCGGACGAGATCTCGCTGTTCGGCCATGCGGTAGGCATGCCGGGGCTCGATTTCTTCCTCGCCATCCTCATCGCCATGGTGGTCGTCGGAATCATGGGCGTCGTCATCGAGCGCCTCGCCTACCGGCCGCTGCGCAACGCACCTCGCCTGGCCGCGCTCATCTCGGCCATCGGCGTGTCCATCCTTCTGCAGAACGTCGCCCAGAGCATCTTCGGCTCGCAGCAGGTGCCGTTCCCGGACATCCCGCTCTTCACCACCGCGGCAGGAGCGCCCAAGGCGTTCGTCGTGAACGACGTGCAGATCACCTACTTCCAGGTGTTCGTCGTGGTCGTGACGGTGGTCGCGATGCTGCTGCTCAACCTCTACGTGCGGCGCACCCGTATGGGGCGCGCCATGCGCGCCTCGGCGCAGGATAAGAACACGTCCGCGCTCATGGGAGTCAACGTCAACAAGGTGATCGCCCTGACCTTCCTGATCGGGTCGGCGATGGGCGCGCTCGCCGGCGGCCTCTACGGCGGCGTGTACCACGCCGCCTGGCCGCTCATGGGCTTCAACCCCGGCCTCAAGGCGTTCATCGCCGCGGTGCTCGGCGGCATCGGCAACATCAAGGGCGCGTTCCTGGGCGGTCTGCTGCTCGGCGTCATCGAGGCTCTCGCCTCCGCCTACCTGCCGATGGGCTCGCAGTACCGCGACGCCTTCGCGTTCGTGATCCTGATCCTGATCCTGTCGTTCAAGCCGTCTGGCCTGCTCGGCTCCACCATCACCCAGAAGGCCTAGCATGAGCGACCGGCCACAGAACGACGCCGCGAACGGGAGCGGACCCACGCGTCTGCAGACCCGGCTCAACCCCATCGCCTCGGCTCTCACCGGCGACGGCACTCCGCGCTGGCAGCGCGCCCTTCTGATCGGGCTGCTCGCGGTGGCCGTCCTCCTGCCGTTCCTGGTGGGCTCCAACCGCTGGATCACGCTGATGACGGTCGTCGTCATCTACATCGTGCTGGCCTCCGGGCTCAACATCGTCGTCGGCTTCACCGGCCTGCTCGACCTGGGCTACGTGGCCTTCTACGCCATCGGCGCCTACTACACGGCGATCATCTTCAACCTGGTGCTCAAGGCGAAGTTCGGCGTCGACATCGACGCCTACTGGTGGCTCACGTGGGTCAACTTCGTCGTCGGCGGGCTGCTGGCGGCGCTCGCCGGCGTGCTCATCGGCTACCCGACCTTGCGCGTGCGCGGCGACTACCTCGCCATCATGACGCTCGGGTTCGGAGAGATCATCCGCATCGTCGCCAACAACTGGGTTGGCCTCACGCGGGGACCCTCGGGCATCCCAGGGATCCCCAAGCCGGAGTTCTTCGGCTTCGCCTTCAGCACGCAGCGCAGTCTCTACTACCTCGGGCTCGTGCTGGCGCTCATCTGCCTGTGGTGCATCTCCCGTATCGTGCGCTCGCGCATCGGCCGCGCCTGGACCGCGATCCGCGAGGACGAGGTCGCGGCCGAGGCCATGGGCATCCACACGTCGCGCTACAAGCTCCTCTCGTACGCGACCGGCGCCTTCTTCGCTGGCACCATGGGCGTCTTCTTCGGCCACTACCTGAACTACATCTCGCCGAGCAGCTTCATGCTCATGGAGTCGTTCCTCATCCTGAGCCTCGTCGTCCTCGGCGGCATGGGCAACATCGCCGGTCCCGTGCTCGGAGCGACCATCTGGATCGGCCTGCAGGAGTGGCTGCGCGACTTCGCCTTCGTGCAGACACATCCCGAGACCCGCGGCATCGCCATGGGCCTCGTGCTCGTGCTCCTGATGGTCTTCCGGCCGCAGGGCCTGCTCGGCTCGCTCCGCGTCAAGCTGGAGATGCGGCCCGGCAGTAAGGACGAGGCCGACCGCGAGCGACAGGTATGGTCCGATGCCGGCAACTGACGACATGACCGCGGCCGCCACACCGGCCGCCCCCAGGGAGCGTGCGTGCGTGCTCGAGACCACGCAGCTCATCAAGGCCTTCGGCGGTCTCGTGGCCGTCAACAAGGTCGACTTCCACGCGGGCGAGAACGAGATCGTCGGCCTCATCGGCCCCAACGGAGCCGGCAAGACGACCCTCTTCAACGCCATCACCGGCGTCTACCCGCCCACGTCCGGATCCATCCGCTTCAGAGACCACGACATCGCCGGCATGCTTCCGTCCAAGGTCACCAAGCTGGGAATCGCACGCACCTTCCAGAACATCCGGCTGTTCAACGAGATGACGGCGCTCGAGAACGTGATGGTCGGCCAGCACTGCCGGTCGCACACGAACATGCTGAGCATCATCGCGCGCACACCGGGCGCGAAGCGCTCAGAGCGCGCCGTCCGGGACAAGAGCATGGGACTCATCGAGTACGTCGGCCTCTCGGGGCATGCCGGGGAGCTCGCCAAGAACCTGCCCTACGGCTCACAGCGGCGGCTCGAGATAGCGCGCGCCCTGGCCACCGAGCCCACGGTGCTGTTCCTCGACGAGCCGGCGGCGGGCATGAACCCGCAGGAGACCGCCGCCCTCCTGGACCTGATCCGCAGGATCCGCGACGAGGGGATGACCATCATCCTGATCGAACACGACATGAAGGTGGTCATGGGCAGCTCCGACCGCGTCGTCGTACTGGACCACGGCGAGAAGATCGCCGAGGGCACCCCCGAGGCGGTGCGCGCCGACCCCAAGGTGATCGAGGCGTATCTCGGCAAGGGCGCCGCATGAGCGCCGCGGCGCCCCAGGACTCGGGCGCGCTCCTCGAGGTCCGGGACATCCACGTCTTCTACGGCAACATCGAGGCCATCAAGGGCGTGTCGCTCGAGATCCGCGAGGGCGAGATCGTCACGCTCATCGGCGCGAACGGCGCCGGCAAGACCACCACCCTGAACGCCATCTCGGGCCTGCTGCGCCCGCGCACCGGCACGATCAGCTACGCGGGTCAGGCCCTCGCCGGCGTACCCGCCTACGAGGTCGTGACCCGGGGCCTCTCCCAGGCTCCCGAAGGCCGCAAGATCTTCCCCGCATGTCCGTGCGAGAGAACCTCGAGATGGGCGCCTTCTCGCGCCCGCGCCAGGACCTCAAGGCGGACTTCGAGCGCGTCTTCGACCTCTTCCCCGTGCTCAGGGAGCGAGAGGCGCAGCCCGGCGGCACCCTGTCGGGCGGAGAGCAGCAGATGCTCGCCATGGGCCGGGCGCTCATGGCCGGCCCCAAGCTGCTGATGCTCGACGAGCCCTCGATGGGCCTCGCGCCCATGCTCGTCGAGCGCATCTTCGACATCGTGAAGGAGATCAACGCCCAGGGCACGACGATCCTTCTGGTCGAGCAGAACGCGCACGTGGCGCTCGAGATCTCACACCGGGGCTACGTGCTCGAAACGGGGCGGGTCACGCTCACGGATGAGGCCTCAGCGCTGCTGCAGGACCCGCACGTCAAAGAGGCGTACCTCGGCGCCGACTGAGCCGCGCCACGGGCGCGTCGCCGCCCCGGACGACCCCCAGGGGGCTCTGATATGGCGTGCAACCTGTCAAGCGCGCATCCCGACGGCATCGGCGAGTTCGCCGATCTCGTGCGTCTCTTGCGTCTTGAGGGGAACGTTGACCGCTCGGCGAGCCGTGCAAAGGCGGCGCTCTCCCAACTGAGCTAGCGGCCCACGAGGGGGACAAGTATACCGCGTGAGATTGGGAAGACCCGCCGAGGCCTGTCAGATCACAGAGACCTGGGTTGCTGAATGGTTGCGGCCATGACTACGAACGCTCGACAATTCCGGCCCGGCTCTGGAGGCGGGGACGCGCATCGCAGGGGCCGCGCTCAAGGGCATCGACCTGCGACTGCCCGGCGGCGGCCCCGATGGCCCCACGCTGGAGATCTGCAGCTTCGACCCGATCGCCGGCGGCCCGGCGCCGGCGGTGGACCACCCCGGGCTGGCCCATCTGGCCTCCCTGGTGCCCTCGGTGGACGATGCGCGTCGTGAGGCGCTGTCGGCCGGGGGGGCGCCGGTCGGGGAGATCGTGACGCTCACGACGTCGAGCGGGGCGAGCGTCACCTGGTGCCACGTCACCGATCCGGAGGGCAACATCGTCGAGTTCCAAACGCGATCGTAGCTCGGCGCGGCGGGGTCACCCGGTGAGGCGGGCGTGCGGAGCGCCGGCGGGAATCCCCGGACTGCATCCCGCCGGCCTCCGGCTACCCCCTCAGCCAGGCCTCGAGCTCGCCCATCCGCACCATGGTCTCGTCGTAGCCCTGACGGTACAGGCCCTCGAGATGACCGCGGTCGCGCTCGAGACGGCCGACCACCAGGGGGCGGACAGGCCGGAGGACGAAGGCCGAGCCGGCCCGCTCCATCCGCTCCACCAGGTCGAGCGACGCGTTGTACACGGTGGGCCGGCGGAGCATCGCGGCGTAGAGGGCCGGGTAGCGCCGCAACAGCACCCGGCCCAGGCCGCGGAGCCGCGGTGGCGGCTTGCGATACCCCGCGTTGCGCGTCAGAACCACGACGCTACGCGGGTTGCCGTCCTGGAGCGCCCGCCGGATCGGGATGGAGTCAGCCACGCCACCATCCACGCACGGGGTCCCATCCACCAGCACCGGCGGCGACAGTACCGGCAGGCTGCAGCTCGCGCGCTGGAGGGTGTGCACGTACCAGCGCGGGTCGCGGTCGCGCTGCGCGTAGTACCGCGCCATCCCCGTCGTGCAGTCGGTCACACCGCTCACCAGCGTCCGCGGCGACGAACCGAACGCCTCGTAGTCGAACGGCGCCAGCTCGTCCGGCAGGGTCCGAAACAGGAACTCCATGCCGAACCAGCTCCGCTCGCGAACCAGGTTGCGCCAGCCCGCATAGCGCGGGTCCGCCGCCAAGTCCACGAACACGCGGTGGCTGCGCTCGCGCTGCCCCGCCACGTAGTGCCCGCCGGCGTTGGCCCCGGCCGATACACCGACGACGTAGCCCAGGTCGACGCCGGCGTCCATGAACGCGTCCAGCACACCACCGGTATAGGTGGCGCGCATGCCACCGCCCTCCAGGACCAGTCCGACGCCCGCCATCATGGCGTGAGCGTAGCAGACTCGCGAGGTAAGCCGGTGCGTGGTCCCGGAGACGAGAAGAGAGGCGCACGGCCGGGATCAAGTTGGAGCTCGAACCGGGTGAGGAGAAGAACGGCAAGTGGACGATTCACCACCTGCCCCCACCGACAGCAAGTTCTCGGGCAAGCTGCTGGTCACGGACCGCCGCATCCTGTTCGAGCCGCTCGACCCCAAGCAGGGCCTCTCCCTGGCGATCGCTATCGATGCGCTCAGAGTCGGCGGCATCGTCGGTGACCGCTTCAGCGACCACTGGGATGGCCAGGGCCTGCGCATCCCGCCCGCCGACTGCGGTCGGTCACCAAGAAGCAAGGGGGATCACCAAGCAGGTCGTCGTGGCGCTCGCCGACGGACCGGAGTTCGTCTTCGACAACGGCTTCCTCTCGGTGGACAAGCTGGTGGCGGCGCTGGAGGGCTGACGTCGTCTTCGGCGAGTCTTGAACGACGCCCGGCGCCGCGCGTGCGGGGTCAGACCGGTCTACCCGCGCGAGTCGACCTGCGCGCGTGCTCCAGTTGCTCCAGCGTCGGGATGCCCTGGTTGCCGAGCCGGGAGACCTTGAGCCCCGCGGACCAGGCGGCGGTCTCGAAGCACTCGGCAGGGGGCCGGCCCATCGCCAGCGCCCACGCGTAGGCGCCGTGGAAGGTGTCGCCGGCGCCGCAGGAGTCCACGCCGGCGACCGGCACAGCCTCCCAGCGCCGGACCCGATCCAGCTCCTTGCCTGTGGTGAACACGCCGCCCCGCGGCCCTTGCGTCACGCCGAACACGGCGCGGCAGGAGTCGCCCCAGAGCTCGGCAGCGGCCCGCTCCGCCGAGTGCCCCGTCTCCTTCAGCACGTACGTCTCGGCCGCAATGACGTGGTCGGCCCGGCCCAGCAATCCCCGCGTCCAGGGCCGCCCGGACCCGGTGTCGATGACGGTGGTCACGCCCCTCTTCTCACACTCGTCGAGCGCGGCCGTCGCCAAGGTCTCATCGGTCACGTCCAGGAGCGCGACGTCGACGCCCTCGAGGAACCGCGGCAGCTCCGCGACCATGCGCGCATCCGCCATGGGTTGTGGCAACCAGATGATCGTCCGGGTCGCCTCGCCCCGCGCCAGGATGACCGCCGAGTGCTGCGAGGGCTGGTCGTTGGCGACCCAGGTGCAGTCCACGCCCTCGGCCGCCATACCCGCCCGAAGGACCTGGGCGTGCTCGCCGGACCCGCACGCCGCCAGCAGCCGGGTCGAGCTCCCAAGGCGCTTTGCGGCGATCGCGGCCCGGCCGGCCAGACCTCCCACCGCGGTCTGATACTCAAGGGCGGGGGTCACCGTGTCGGCCGCGGGATACTCGTCGAGGACGTAGAGGTAGTCCACCGTTGCCATCCCGATCATCGCGACCACCGGCGGGCGGCTCATGTCTGGTCCGGTACCCACTCGGCTGCCTCCTCCGGACTCGACGTGCTCGCGAGGAGCGTGCGAAGAGACCGCGCGCGGACCGTCAGGTCCCGTAACCCGCGCGGTAGCGGTCGCAGAGGCCGACGTAGGTCTTCTTGAAGCCGAGCCAGGCGTCCTTGTACTCCTGGTCGACGGCGCGGTCGAGCAGACGGGCGGGGACGCCGGCGACGACTCGTGACGCCGGCACCACAGTACTCTGCGTCACGACCGAGCCTTCGGCGATCATGCCCCACTCGCCGACGTCGGCCCAGTCGCTCACCACCGCGTTCATGCCGACCACGGTGTAGTCGCCGAGCATGAGCACGCTGTGCACGACGCAGCCGTGCCCCATGGTGACCCAGGAGCCGATCGTGCAGACCTCGCCGGGGCGCGCGTGGATGACGCAGTTGTCCTCGATGGCACAGTGGTCGCCGATGACTATGGAGCCATAGTCGCCGCGGATGCGGGCGCCGGGCCCGACCCAGCACTGGGCGCCGAGCTTGACGTCGCCGATCACGTCCGCCGACGGGTGGATCCAGGAGCCCTCGCCGACCTCCGGCGTCTTGCCCTCGAAGCTGCTCACAGTCATGACGGCATCCTATCCCATCATGCGAGAGCATGCTCGAACGAGTTCGACATCGAGACGCAAGCGGTGGCCGGCGACTGGGACGAACTCAGGGGGACGCTGGAGGAGGCCGTCCAGACGCGCGCGGTGGACTGACCGAAGGGCGAAGCGGGAGGCGCAGGCCATCCTGCCCGCGCCCGCGCCTCAGCCGCGCAACCGCGTGACGAACCCTTCGAAGTCGGGATCCTGCCCGCGGAGCACGGCCTCGTACTTCTCCCTGATCCGCGCGGTGACGGGCCCGATGGTGTTGCCGTTGACGACGCGCGCATCGACCTCGATCACCGGCGCCACGTAGGTCGAGGTGCCGCAGGCGAAGACCTCGTCGGCGATGTACAGCTCGGTGAGGTCCACCTCGCGCTCGTGGGCCGGCAGGCCGAAGCGCTCCGCGATCTGCAGCACGGTGCTCCGGTTGATGCCCTCGAGCAGGTCGCTGGCGGTACTGGGAGTGATGAGGGCGCCGCCACGAACGATGAAGATGTTGGCGGCGCTGAGCTCGCACACATGCCCGGCGGCGTCGAGGAAGATGCAGTCGTCGTAGCCGCTGTCGATGGCGTCCTGCTTGGCCAGCACCGAGTTCACGTAGGCGCCGTTGACCTTGGCGCGCGAGGGGATCGCGTAGTCGGGGATGCGGCGCCACACACTGGTCTTCAGACGCGCGCCGTCCAGCGGCAGGATCGCCTCCGCCGTGTAGACGAACATGCTGACCACCGTGGAGATGCCGCGCGAGCGCGTGCCCGGCAGTTGCGCGTCGGCGTGCACGCTCACGCGAACGAAGACGTCCTCCGTCACCTCGTTGGCGAGCACGATCTCCCGCACCGCCGCGACGAAGCGGTCCTCGCTCCACGCCGGCTCGAAAGTGTCGATGCCGATGATGCGCGCGGAGTTGACCAGCCTGCGGTAGTGATCACCGAGACGAAAGGCCAGCGCCTGCCCGGACGGGGTCACCGTGACCGGCAGCACCGTGTACACGCTGAGGCCGTAGAGCACGGCCGCGCTCGTGATGCTCAGCGTCGCGTCCACGGTCGGCACGAGACCGTCGCCGAAGTACGCCTTGGGGTACACGTGTGCCATGTGGGCGCCTCCCGGAGCCGGCTCGGTCGATGAAGGCGCAAGTATAGCGCGGCGGGACAGCCGGGCGGGCGCGGAAGGCAGAAGCGCCGAAGGCTCAGCCGGAGGCGCGCGGGCGGTACCCCATCACCGCCTTCACCTCGAGGTAGTCCTCGAGCCCGAAGCGGCCCCACTCGCGGCCGTTGCCGGACTGCTTGTAGCCGCCGAAGGGGGCACGGCCGTCCGTGGGTGCCCCGTTCAGGTGCACCATGCCGGTGCGCAGACGGTCGGCCACACGCCGGGCACGCTCCAGGTCGGCCGACTGCACGTAGCCGGAGAGACCGTAGTCAGTGCCGTTCGCCAGCTCCACGGCGTGGTCCTCGTCGCTGAACGGCAGCATGCAGAGCACCGGTCCGAAGATCTCCTCCCGGAAGACACGCATATCCGGGGTGACCTCGGCGAACACCGTCGGTCGCACGTAGAAGCCCTTGTCGAGGCCGGCGGGGCGGTCCGGGCCCCCGGCGACCAGCCGGGCGCCCTCGTCCACTCCGATCGCGATGTACTCACGCACGGTGTCGAATCGCTTGCGCCCGGCCACCGGGCCCATGAAGGTGGCGGGGTCGCGCGGCTCGCCGACGACAACGGAGGTCGGCGGCGCGCGCCGCGACCTCGACCGCCCGCTCGTACACCGCCTCGGCGACGAGCATCCGCGTGGGCGCGTTGCACGTCTGGCCGGAGTTGTGCATGCACCCCAGCACGCCCTGCGCCACGATCCTGTCCACGTCGACATCCTCGAACACGATGTTGGCGGACTTGCCGCCCAGCTCCTGGGACACGCGCTTGATGGTGCCGGCGGCGGCATGAGCCACCTCGGCGCCCACGGCCGTGGACCCCGTGATGGACACCATGTCCACGAGCGGGTGCCCGGCAAGCAGGGGGCCGAGCTCAGATCCGGCGCCGTTCACCAGATTGAACACTCCGGCGGGTACGCCGGCCTCCTCGACGGCCTCGGCGAAGAGCAGCGCCGAAAGCGGGGCGAGCCGGCTGGGCTTGAGGACCATGGTGCAGCCGGCGGCCAGCGCCGGCGCCACCTTGGCCGTCACCTGGTTCATCGGCCAATTCCACGGAGCGAGCAGGGCACAGACGCCGACAGGCTCGCGCACGATGCGCGTGGTGCCCCGGTCCTCCGCCGGCGGGTACTCCGCGAGCGCCTCAGCGGCCGTGCGCAGATGCGTCATGCCGGCGTGCACCTGCCCGCCCTCGGCGAGGCCACGCGGGATGCCCACCTCCGTCGTCATCGCGGCCGCGATGGCCGGCATGCGGCGCCGGTACGCCTCGGTCAGACGCGCCAGCATTCCGAGGCGCTCGTCCCGGGTCGTCCGGCTGTACGCCGGAAAGGCGCGGTGGGCCGCCGCGACCGCCGCGTCCACGTCCGCTGCCGAGGCGGCGGCCACCCGCGCCACCTCCGCCTCGGTCGACGGGTCGACCACGGCGAACGTCTCGCCGGGTTCGGCGGGCCCGGTCCAGCGACCGTCGATGTAGAACTCCGCTTCGTTGCCCACCTGACGGCCTCCCGGGTCGTTCACGGCGCGGGCCACGTGTCGCGACCGCGCTCTGGTCTCCGGGGGCGATGGTAGCAGGCGCGAGCGTTGCGTCAGCGCCGGGCGAGCCGCCGCGGACGCTAGTCCTTCACGGCGGTGACCTCGCCGGTCATCATGTCGACGTCGTACTTCTGCGCGTCGGCAAGGTCGGTGCCCGTCGCGAAGGTGACGGTCCATACGCCGCTGCGCACGTTGAGGTCGGCGGCGCCCGGCAGATCGACGAAAGCGCCGCCGACCAGCACGTTCATGGGCACCTCGCCCGACTTCTCGCCGAACTCGCGCGCCTTGACGACCGCGTCGGCGGCCCCGACCTTGATCGACTCGACATCGATGGCCCCGCTCACGTCGGTATCCTGGGTCGCCCCGCCGAGGTCTCGCGCGGCCTGCGCGGTCCCGTGCTCGACCGCGACCGAGTAGATGCGCTTCGTGCCGGGCGAGTAGAGGATGAAGCTCCACGACGACGGCACGTCGGCGAGCGCGAGCCCGCTCGTGCCGGCCGACAGAAGCACGGCGTCGTCGGCCAGCTTGGCCACGGAATCCTGCGCCTTCGGCCAAGCCGCCAGGAAGCTGTCGGCCTGGGCGGCCTCGTCCCCGCCATCGCCTCCTCCCGACGCGTCGCCGGACGACTCGGAGCCACCGCAGGCGGCCATTCCGAGCGCGACGGCCACCAGCAGAAGAACCAGTACCAGTGCATCACGTGAGACTCCGAGAGTCACCGGACGCCGTACCGAACCGTCTTGCTCGCTCACGACAGTGCCCCCTCTCGCAGCTACAGACTCCCCGCACGCTCCTCTCGGCACATCATCCTCCCCGATGGAGGAGCGGGCGCAACCGTTGGCGCAAGCGGCGCGCTGCGACGGAGCACGTTCGGTCGCCGCCGAGGGTGCGCCCGCCACGCTCGCCTTTGCCGGCCTCGTGCTGGTCGTGCGCCCGTGGGACATCGGCGGCGCATGCGGCCACTGACTGACGCGCCGTCCCGGCGCGGCACAGCCGATGCGCGTCGGCTAGCATTGTCCCATGCCCGCGCCGCCATCCAGGCACCCGCGCGACCTCGGGGTGCTCGCCCTCGTCCTGCTCGGCCCCATCTGGGGCTACGGCTGGATCGCGACGAAGGTCGCGCTCGGCTACTCGGAAGCGCTCACGTTCGCAGCGCTGCGCGTCCCCCTGAGCGCCGTCTGCCTCTTCATCGTCATGCTCGTGCTGCGGAGGCCCCTGCGGCCGCCGCCGCTCGGCTACACCATGCTCATCGGCCTGCTGCAGACGACGCTCTTCGTCGGCCTCGTGATCACGGCGCTCAGCAGCGCCGGCGCCGGCAAGGTCTCGGTGCTCACCTACACCATGCCCTTCTGGCTGCTGCTGCTGGCGTGGGTCTTCCTCGGCGAGCGCCTGCGCGGCGCGCAGTGGTTCGCCGTCTGCCTCTCATTCATCGGTCTCGTGCTGGTCGTCAGCCCCTGGCGGTTCGAGGGAACGACGGCCGGCGTGCTCACCGTCCTCGGAGGACTCTCGTGGGCAGCCGCTGCCCTCGTGGTCAAGCTCCTGCAGCGACGGCACACGGTGGACGTGCTCTCGCTGACCACCTGGCAGATGGCCTTCGGCTCCGTGCCCCTCATCATCGCGGCCGTGATCACCTACGGCGGCGCGCCCCAGTGGACCTTCGGCTTCGTCTGGGGGCTCGCCTACACGGTGATCCTCGCGAACGCCGTAGCCTGGTTCCTCTGGCTCTATGCGCTGCACGCGCTGCCGGCCGGCGCAGCGGGCCTGGGGACGCTCGCGATCCCCGTCGTGGGCGTCGGCGCCGCCTGGCTGCAACTGGGGGAGGTGCCGACGCTCGTCGAGGGTGTCGGCATGATCCTGATCGTCGCCGCGCTCGCGGTGCTCGCCGCGCACGGGCTCCTCGCAGGGCCGGCGCGGCGCCGCCGCGCCTGGCGAGGAGCCCACCGTCCGGCCGGTGACGGATTGACGTAACGGCATCCATCCATTGACAGTTACACGTTTTTGATAGACACTTTCAGTAGCATGTAGCTACTGAAAGGATGGTGCTGTCATGAACGTCCCGACCTCCCGCCGCTGGTGGGCCCTCGCCGCCATGGTGCCCGCCGTCCTCGTGGTCGGCATCGACGCGACCGTGCTCGGCTTGGCCCTCCCGACCCTCGCCGTGAGCCTCGACGCCTCGACGTCCCAGCTGCAGTGGTTCGTCTCTGCCTACCTGCTCGTGTTCGCCGCCGCGATGATCCCCGCCGGCATGCTCGGCGACAGGTACGGCCGCAAGAAGCTGCTGCTGCTCGCGCTGTTCATCCTCGGCGTGAGCTCGCTCGCCTGCGCGTACTCGACGACGGCCACGGAGTTCCTCGCCGCTCGGGTGGCTCTCGGACTGGGCGCCGCGATGATAGTCCCCGCGGCCCTCGGAGCCATCCCCGCCCTGTTCTCCTCTGCCGATCGGCCAAAGGCGGTCGCGGCGATCATGGCCGCCTCCATCATCGGCCAGCCCGTCGGCCCCCTCCTCGGAGGCTGGCTTCTCACGACGTTCTGGTGGGGATCGGTCTTCGTGATCAACGTGCCCGTCGTGCTCGTGGCGCTCGTCGCCGGCGCCGTCCTCGTCCCGGAGTCGCGCAGCCAGACGCGACCCCGCTTCGACCCGCTCGGCATGATCCTCTCGAGCGCCGGTCTCGCCGGCGTCACGTACGGCGTCATCGCCGCGGGCCGGCACGGGTGGACCGACCCCGCGGCGATCGTGACGCTGGCCGCGGGCGGCGCCGTCCTCGCGGCCTTCGCGCTCTGGGAGCGGCGCGTGCGCTCCCCTCTCATCGACATGCGGCTGTTCCGCTCGCCGCGCTTCTGCTGGGGCACCGCGCTCGCCACGCTCGTCTCCTTCGCGATGATGGGCGTGCTCTTCGCGACGCCGCTCTACTTCCAGGACGTGCTCGGGCTGGACGCGCTGGGCAACGGCGTGCGGCAGTTGCCGATGATCGGCGGTCTGCTCGCCGGAGCGATCCTGGCGACCAGATTGGCTCGGCGCGCAGGCGTCAAGCCGGTCGTCGCGCTGGGCTTCGCCTTCATCGCGGCCGGGCTTGTGGCGGGAAGCACCACGAGCGCGTCCAGCTCGGATGGGTTCGCCATGACGTGGCTCGCGGTCTGCGGCTTCGGAATGGGTCTGGCTATCCCGACGACGACGGACACCGCGCTCGGCGCGCTCTCGCCCGAGCACGCCGGTGTCGGATCGGGGCTCATCCAGTCGCTGCGCATGGTCGGCGGAGCGTTCGGCGCGGCGATCACCGGCTCACTGCTGAACGCCGTCTACCGGGCCGGCCTGGACACGATGGCGCTCCCTGAGGAAGCCTCGGAAGCCGTGAGCGAGGGCGTCTCCACCGGCGTCGCGGTGGCCCGGCGGCTCGGCTCCCCGGAAGTGCTCGAGGGTGTGCGGCTGGCGTTCCTCGACGGCATCCACGCGGCGCTTCTCGCCGGCGCGATCGTGGCCGCGGCCGGCGTCGCGCTCGCCCTCCTGTTCATGCCCGGGAGACACCCGGCCGCAGACGACCAGAGGCGGACGGATCGGAGCCGACAGGAGGACGCGGCGCCTGGGGCGCAGTCCGCCGGCGACCGAAGCGGCCCCGGTGAAGTAGAATCCGGCCATGGCGCAATCGCACTCGACTGATCCGCCCCTGGGGCTGCGCGAGCGAAAGAAGGTCAAGACGCGCGCCTCGATCCAGGAGCATGCCCTGCGCCTCTTTCGCCGGCAGGGCTACGCCGGGACGACCGTCGAGCAGATCGCCGCGGCCGCGGAGGTCTCGCCGAGCACGTTCTTCCGGTACTTCCCGACCAAGGAAGACGTCGTGCTGTTCGACGCCACCGACCCGCTCATGCTCAGCCTCCTGGAGCGACAGCCGTCCGATCTCACCGTCATCGAAGCACTCCGACACACGCTGCGCGAAGTGTACTCGGGCCTCTCGCGGGAGCAGATGGCGCGCGAGCGCGAGCGCCAGGCGCTCATACGCTCGGTCCCCGAGCTCCGTCTGCGCGCGCTCAGTATGTTCGCAGAGGCCATCACGCTGATGGCGAGCATCACGGCGGCGCGGACGGGCCGGTCGGCCGAGGAGCCCGCCGTCCGGACTTTTGCCGGCGCCCTCGTCGGAGCCCTCATGGGCGCCTACCTGACGTTCGAGGACGTTGAGTTCCCCGCGATGCTCGACGTCCTCGACGCCACCCTGGCGCGCCTTGAGACGGGGCTTCAGCTGCAGCCGTGAAACGTCTGTTCTTCATCATCATGGTCGGCCTGTGGGGCCTCTTCATCGCCCTGGCCTTTGCCTCACCCGAGACGCTGAACGACACCTGGCAGTGGACGCGCGACCTCGCCTGGCCGTTCCAGATCGTCGTCTGGATCGTCTTTCTGCCGTGGATGGTCGGGCTCTGGGTGTGGCAGACGGACTGGTCGCTCGGCGTTCGTCTGGCGATCGTCGCCGTGCTCGCGGTGGGCTGGTCGGCAGCGTCGCTCCCGCGCCGCAGGTAGCGCCGGGGGGCGGCCTGAACCCGCGCCGCCCGCGCGTCCACACGCCGTCCGTGGTGGGTCAGGTCGCGGCGAGCAGGTCGCGTAGCCCCCGGTCGAGACCACGTGGCGCGTAGCCGAGCTCGCGTTCGGCCTTGCCGCTCGACGCCCAGTACGTCACGCCGTCGCTGGCGTGGACCGTTTCGCGGAGATTGGGCCCAACGCCTACAAGCGGCCCGATCATCCGCCCCAGCGGCACCAGGGCGCGGATCGCCGGCGGCGGCACCGTGACCCGAGGCCGGCGGTTCCCGGTGAGGTCCGCGACCATGTCGAGCAACAGGCTCAGCCGCGTCACTTCGCCGCCGAGCACGTAGGACTCCCCGGCGCGCCCCTTCTCCCCCGCAAGGATCATCCCCTCCGCGACGTCGTCTATGTAGCTCATGGTGACACCCAGCTCCGGGAACATCTTGACTCGATACTTGCCGCGGCGCACTTGCTCGATCTGGGCGCCGATCTCGCTGTGATCGCCCGGCCCGTAGACGGATCCTGGCTGCACGATGACGAGCGGCGCGCCGGCCGCGGCGCGCGACACCGCAACGCCGTGGGCCAGGTACTTGGTCGCGTCGTAGTAGCTCATGAAGGCACGGTCCGGCCGCTGGTAGGTCTCGTCCACGACCTTGCCTCGCGTGTTGCCGAACACGTTGACCGTGGAGACATAGACGATGCGCGGGACGGAGGCGGCCACAGCAGCGTCGAGCACGAGCGTCGTGCCGTCCACGTTGGCCTGGAACATCGCCTCGTGGTCGGAGTCCCTGATTCCGATACGGTACATCCCGGCGATGTGATAGACGGCGTCGGCGCCGCGCACGGAGACGTGAAGCGCATCGAAGTCGGTCACGCTGCCGCGCACAGGACGCGCTCCCAGGCGGGTCAGCTGCGCAGCCGCCCCGGCCGAACGCGCCAGCGCCTCGACCTCGACCCCGCGCTCGACCAGTCGCCGTACCACTGCGGAGCCGAGGAATCCGGTGCCGCCTGTCACGAATGCTCTCATGCGTGGGTCCCTACCCGATCGCAGCCCGGCGCACGCATGCCGGGCTCACGCATGTGAGGGGCGTCGTGAAGAGGCGGCGGCCACGCGGCCGGCGGCCGCCACCTCACCCTTCTACGCGCCGGCCTTGGCGCGCCGCACCGTCGAGCGCCGGTACAGCACGAAGCCGATCAGGAAGACGATCCCGGCGACGAGCGCTCCGCCGACCAGGCCGGCCACGCTCGTCCCGGCGTCGACCGCCGGCCAGGCGGGCTCGTCCTCGACCGCAGCTTCGTCGACGGCAGTCTCACTCTGCCTGAACCCGTAGTCGGGGAGGAAGGCCGTACCCTCCTGCACCTGGGCGGCCGCCGCCTGGACCGACGAGTCGGCGGGCAACGCCTCTTCGGTGCCGGTGACCCTGGCGATCGACCACTCGAGGCCGTCGGAGTAGGTGGACGCGAACCAGGAGAGGGCCACGGCGGCCACCACGGCGGCGACGGCGAGCCCGATGACCACCGGCTTGATGCGCACCCCGTGCATAGGCTTGCTTGCGGCGCTGCGAGCCAGGATCTCGGGTTGCGCCTGGAGCACGAACAGCACCACGACGGCGGTGACGACACCCTCGATGGCTCCGATGGCCAGGTGGATCGGCAGCATCATGACGAGGAACGTGGAGAACGGCAGCTCGGTGATGCCGGAGACGGTCGTCTGGAGCACGACCGCGAAGGCGCCGAGTTGCAGGCCGATCACCGAGGCCAGGACGGCGCCGACGACGATGCGTCCACGCGACGGCGGAGCGCCGACGCCGACGATCCTGCGGTAGATCAGAGGGTAGGCGATGAAGATCGGGATGACGCCCATGTTCACGATGTTGCAGCCGAGCGCCAGGAGACCCCCGTCGGCGAAGAACAACGCCTGTACGGCCAGGATGGACGCCATGACGATCAGGGCGGCGTTCCTCCCTAACAGGATCGCCAGAAGAAGCGCTCCGACCAAGTGCCCGCTCGAGCCGGTGCCGGGGATCGTGAAGTTGAGCATCTGTGCGGCGAAGACGAAGGCGCCGGCGACGCCCATCAGCGGGATCTTGCTCTCGTCGAGCTCATTCCGCACCTTGCGAGCGCTGTAGGTGATCGCGACACCCGCGGCGATCCACATCGCGCCGCCGACGGCGGGTGAGATCAAGGCATCGGCCATGTGCATGTCGCGGGTTCCTCCCCCGAGGTTCGGCCGACCGGCCACGGACGCCTTTGGAGGTATCGAGAGCCGGTACCTCGTGCGGCGTCCCCGCTTGCGTGCTACGGTGCTACA
This sequence comes from uncultured Actinomycetes bacterium, assembly GCA_963709345.1. Classification (GTDB taxonomy): domain Bacteria; phylum Actinomycetota; class Thermoleophilia; order UBA2241; family UBA2241; genus CAIXSE01. Next base: position 148,167 of record CAVPVX010000004.1, on the reverse strand, counting down.
GAACAGAGACTCGTGCTACTACAAACCGCACACTAGCCCAGCTTCGGGGGGTGGTCAAGAAACGCACCGGTCGTGCCACATCCATACGATCGATGCCACTGTTCGTGCTAATCTGCGGGCAATCCTGTGGCACGAACCGACCGACGAAAGGCAGGCGCCATGTCCAACCTCGTGCGCTTCGGCGTCTCCATGGACGAGCGCCTGCTCGACCGCTACGACGAGCTGATCGCCGAGAAGGCCTACGTGAACCGTTCGGAGGCCCTTCGCGACCTCATCCGCGGCGCGCTGGTGGAAGACCAGTGGGAGATCGGCGATGCCGAGGCCATCGGCACCGTCACCCTGGTGTACGACCACCACTCCCACGACCTCGCCGACAAGCTCACCCACCATCAGCACGCCCACCACGAGGAGATCGTCTCCACCCTGCACGTACACCTCGACGCCGACCACTGTCTCGAAGTGGTCGTGCTCCGCGGCATCGCCCGTGACATCAAGCGCATCGCCGACAGCCTCATCGGCACCAAGGGCGTCAAGCACGGGCGCTTCGTGGCGACGACCACCGGCGACATCGCCTGAGACCGGCCGGGCCGTGTCGTCAGTCGCCTCCGGCCTCTCCGCGATCGACCGGCTCGACCGGCTGGCGCGGCTCGACACGCCGGTCCACCGCGTCGACCCTCGCGCCAAGGTCGTCACGACGGCGGTCTACGTCGTCTGCGTCGTCTCCTACGGCAAGTACGACCTGCTCGGCCTCCTGCCGTTCGCCGTCTTCCCCGTCGTGCTGGCGACCGAGGGCGGCCTGCCGCTGGGCCTCATCGGCCGCCTGCTCCTCGTCGTCTCGCCCTTCGCGCTCCTCGTGGGCGCCTTCAACCCCGTCTTCGACCGCGAGGTCGTCGCGCAGATCGGCGGATGGGGCGTCACCGGCGGCTGGGTCTCGTACGCCTCCATCGTGCTGCGCTTTCTGCTCACCGCCGGCGCCGCGCTGGTGTTGACCGCGACGACCGGCTTCACCGGCATCTGCCTGGCCCTGCAGAAGCTCAGAGTCCCGGATGTGATGGTCACCCAACTGCTCCTGCTGTTCCGCTACATCTTCGTGCTCGGCGACGAGGCCTCGCGCATGGGGCAGGCGCGGCGCCTGCGCAGCTTCGGGCGGCGCGGCATGGACTGGCGCGTGTACGGCCAGATGCTGGGCCAGTTGCTGCTGCGCTCCTTCGCGCGGGCGCAGCGGATCTACCTGGCGATGAAGTGCCGCGGCTTCACCGGAGAGATCCGGGTCGCCCGGCGCCTGCACTTCCGGACGGCCGACCTGGCCTTCGTCCTCGTCTGGTCGGCCGCCTTCATCCTGTTCCGCGCCATCAACCTGCCGCTCGCCGTCGGCCGCCTCGTCACGGAGCTGACCGGATGAGCCACCACACGATCAGCGTGCGCGCCCTGAGCTTCTCCTACCCGGACGGCACGCGGGCGCTGGACGACGTGTCGTTCGAGGTCGGGCACGGTGAGGCGATCGCGGTCGTCGGCGCCAATGGAGCCGGCAAGTCCACACTGCTTCTGCACCTCAATGGCCTCCTCACCCCGGAGCACGGGACCGTCGACATCGGCGGCATCCCCGTGACCAGGGGCACGCTGCCCGACATCCGCCGTACGGTGGGCATGGTCTTCCAGGATCCCGACGACCAGCTCTTCATGCCCACCGTGGCCGAGGATGTCGGCTTCGGGCCGCTCAATCTCGGGCTCCCGCCCGAGGCGGTGGCGGCCCGGGTCAAGGAGGCTCTCGGGCGCGTGGGCGCGCACCACCTCGTGGAACGCCCGCCGTACCGACTCTCGGGCGGGGAGAAGCGCGCCGTCGCCATCGCCACCGTCCTGGCGATGGAGCCCAGCGTCCTGGTGATGGACGAGCCCTCGAGCGGCCTCGACCCACGCGCGCGGCGGAGGCTGATAGGGCTCCTCGAGACATTCGAGCATACGCGCATCGTCGCGACGCACGACCTCGACCTCGCCGCCGAGTTGTGCGAGCGGACCATCGTCATGGGCGACGGGCGCGTGCTCGCCGACCGGCCGACTGCCGAGGTGTTCCGCGACGACGCGCTGCTCGCGGCCGCCGGACTCGAGCGGCCGCTCGGGATGCTGGCCTGCCCGGTCTGTGGTGAGGCGCCGGCGAGCGAACGCGCCGGCGGCTGAGCACGTCCTGGCCCCCCGGCCGCGCTAGACGTAGCGATACCAGCGCGGCCGCGGGAAGTTGCGCCAGAGCGGCCCGGGTTTGCCGAGGCGGCGCAGCAAACGAGGTCCCCAGGCCGTGCTCCAGTCGCGGGCGCCGGGGAGGAACCAGCTGCGGCGGCCGGCAGCCGCAGCGCGCACCTGACGGGGCAGCCAGGCGACGCGCGGGTCACCGGCAAGCCTGCCGGCGGCGAAGAAGCGTGGGTCCAGCAAGGGTTCGCGTTCGCCGATGAGGCCCGCTTCCTGGGCCAGCACGGCGAGCGCCGTCCCGGGGTAGATCCGCAGACCGACCATGGCGACGACCGCCGTCGGCGCGAGCTCGTCCGTCACCCGCACCGTCTCGTCCACGGTCTCGAGTGTCTCTCCCGGGCCACCGAAGAGCAGCGAGTGACAGACGTCGAGTCCGGCGAGCTGTGCCGCCGCGGTGGCGGCGCGAACGTCGTCGACCGAGAAGGACTTACCCAGCGCCGGCAGCATGGCCTCCGCACCGGAGTCGATCCCGAAGTCGACTGAGGTGCACCCTGCCGCGGCGAGCAGGCCGAAGACGGCGGGGTCGCTGACGCGAGGCTCGAGATAGCACGAGAAGCTCACCCCCGCGAGCGGCGAGCCGGGTCTGCTTCGCCGCCGGCTCAGCTCGTCGCAGACCGCCACCAGGTGGTCTTCGGTCGCGTTGAACGACGAGTCGACGACGAAGACTTCGGCGACACCGAGATCGCGGCGCAGCCGCTCGAACTCGTCGGCCACCGCCTCCGCGGGTCGAGGCCGCAGACGCGCGCCCTCCAGCCAAGGGTAGGTGCAGTAGATGCAGCGGTGGGGACACCCGCGAGCCGTCTGCACCCCGGCGGTGCGATACCGATGAGCGCCGGGGAAGGCGACGCCGAGGTCACGCGGCAGGGAGACCCCGGTGAGATCCTCGAGCGGCAACTCGACGATGCCGCCGGGCAGACGGCCCTCGGCGAGCAGCCGGGCCGCAGCCTCGCCGTCGCCGACGACGCCATCGCGCGTGAGGAGCACGCGCCGCAGCTCGCGAGCGAAGATCGAGTAAGCGGGGCCTCCGGCGACCACGCGTGCCCCCGGCGCGACCTCACGCACGGTGGCCGCCACCCTCGCGTACCACGCCGCGTACGTGCGCGTGCACGGCCAGGCGGCGTTGTCGGCGTTGCGCAACGAGAGACCGACGACGTCGGGGCGAAACGCGGCCAGCTCGGCGCGCAGCGCCGTGAGCGGCCGCCGGTGGAGGCCCGCGTCGAAGACGCGGGCCCGGGCGCCGGCGGCCTCGAGCGCTCCGGCCACGTACAGCGTCCCGACCGGGAAGGCGGGCTCGGGGAACTGCTCGCGATTGGCGACGATCAGGAGCGTGCGCTGCATGGCAGCAGTATGGCGCGCGCGAGGTCCGGGCGCTCGCCGACGCGACCGGCGCTCGCATTCGCACCGGGCTTGCCGAGCCTCGGCCACAGGCCTACGTGCGCCCCCGCCGATCGCGCCGGCCTCCGGTCCGATCCCGGTGGCAGCGCGGGAAGGCGGGGGGGCTACTCCACCGGAGGCGTGAGCACCTGGTCGATCACGTAGATCGTCCACGTGCCGCCCTCGACCACTTGCACGACCGTCGCTCCGTTCACGGTGGTCGTGCCATCCTCGACAGCGAACGTCACGGCCTGCCCCTCCGCCGTCGTGTACTCCTGCCCGGGGATCACCTGCGACAGCTTGAGATCCGTATCGGTAAGCACGTGATACTGGATGATGGCCTTCAGCTGCGGCAGGTTCTGCCGGAGGTCCGTCAGGGAGATGCTCCTGAAGGCATCCTCGTTGGGCGCGAACACGGTGAACGGACCCTGGGAGTCGAGGGATGAGCCCAGGCCCGCCGCCGTCACCGCCTTGACGAAGGTGTCGAGTTCGCCGCTCGCGGCGGCCTCGCGAAGCGTGTCGGTGGACACCGACGGCACGACCGTCGGGGCTATCGTCGGCGAGGGCGAGGGAGACGGCTCGCTCGAGGAGCCGCAGCCCCCCAGCACGACGACGAACGCGAGGATCGCCGCGAGCGACGCGACGACGCGCATTCTGGATGAGAGCATGTGGACCTCCTGAGACTGACGCGTGTCCGGGGTCTCCCCCGAACTCACGATGACGAACCATCGGCGGCGACCCGCGAAGGCCGGGCCGACGCGCCGGTCACCGCGTATCGTCCGGCTCCGGCGTGGTCACCGCGCGTGCCGACGCCTTTCGCCACCGTGCCCACGGCCAGACACCGTCGATCTCGACCTCGAGGGAGAAACTGAGGAAGGTCCGGATGAGGATGATGAGCCCGAGGACGAGTACGTTGTCCAGCTCGGGCTCGACGGCCACCGTGCGGATGAGATCCGCGGCGATGAGGACCTCGAGGCCCAGCAGGATGCTGCGGCCGAAGTACCGGCGAAGCATCCCGTAGACGCCCTCGCTCTGGCCTCGCGCGTAGGCGAGCAGGGACTTCACGACGCCCACCAGGAACCCGACCACGAGCACGCCGATGCCGGCGACCTCGAAGCCTCGCGCGACCCCCTCCATGACATCCGTGAAGCCCACGGGCGCCTCCTTCTACCGCTTCGTGTGGTGCCGCGCTCCGCCCTTGCGCTCACGGTGCGAACCGTCCGCGGCGCTCTTCCGGCGCGCGTGCGCCTCGTTGTGCATGCGGGTGTAGATCCAGAGAAGCAGGCACGCGACGGCGATGGAGCCGATCACGCCGCCGGGCCGGATGCTGAACCCGTCACCGAGGATCAGGTTCGTCACGATACCCGCGATCAGCGACCCACCCACACCGATGAGGAACAGGAAGCCCCAGTCGCTCGGATGCTTGTCGTGACGCACGAGCAGGCTTGCCGCCCAGCCGGCGACCATGCCGATGACGATGAAGATCATGATGGTGAACATGAAGGGCGGACTCCTGTCGCGAGAGGGACGCGGGCAGGCACGATGATACCGCACCGGACGCGCCGAGCCGCCGGTACGAATGGCCGCCGACCGGGCCGGGAGCGGCGCACGCCGCCCCGGCCCCGCCCCGCGCGCCCGCCCTAGTGGTGGAAGCCGGCGCCGTCCGTGTGCAGGGGCGCCGGCAGCTTCTCGAGCGCCGCGACCTTCTTCATGAGGTCGTCGAGCAGCATGTCGGCCACGTCCATGGTGAGGCCGCGGCGCACGACGATGCGCAGCGCCGCGAGATCCTCCCGGTTCTTGGGAAACGTGTAGGCCGGCACCTGCCAGCCGCGTTCGCGCAGCGCCGCCGAGAGGTCGAACACGCTGAAGTTCTTGACCTCGTCCCTCAGCTTGAAGGCGAACACCGGGAGCTCATCGCCCTTGGTGAGCAGCTCGAAGTGCGGCATGTGCCCGATGGCCTTGGAGAGGTACGTCGCGACCTCGCGGGCGTAGCCCTGGACTCCCGTGAAGCCGGCGGTCCCGAGACGCAGGAAGGTGTAGTACTGCGCCACCACCTGGGAGCCCGGCCGCGAGAAGTTGAGCGCGAAGGTCGGCATGTCGTCGCCGAGGTAGTTGACCCAGAAGATGAGATCGTCGGGAAGGGCGTCGGCGTTGCGCCAGATCGCCCAGCCGACGCCCGGATACACGAGGCCGTACTTGTGGCCGGAGACGTTGATCGACTGCACGCGCGGCACGCGGAAGTCCCACTCCAGGTCGGGATCGAGGAAGGGCGCGATGAACCCGCCGGATGCGGCGTCGACGTGGATGGGTATGTCGAGTCCGGTGCGCTCCTGCAGGTCGTCGAGCAGCTCCGACATCTTCTTGACGTCCTCGTAGCTGCCGTCGAAGGTGGAGCCCATGACGACGACCACGCCGATGGTGTTCTCGTCGCAGAGCTTGACCGCCTCTTCCGGCGAGAGGTGATAGCGGTCTCCCTCCATGGGCACCAGGCGCATCTCCACGTCCCAGTAGTTGGCGAACTTGTCCCAGCACACCTGGACGTTGATGCCGGTGACAAGGTTGGGCGCGTCGAACGGCTTGCCCTCGGCCTTGCGCCGCTTCTGCCAGCGGCGCTTGAGGGCGAGCCCACCGAGCATCGCCGCCTCGCTCGACCCTGTCGTCGAACAGCCGGTGGCCCTGTGCGGCTCCTCGGCGTGGTAGAGCCGGCTCAGCATGTTCACACAGCGCATCTCGATGGCCGCCGTCTGCGGGTACTCGTCCTTGTCGATCATGTTCTTGTCGAAGGTCTCCGACATGAGCTTGTCGGCGAAGGGGTCCATGTACGTCGTGACGAAGGTCGCGAGGTTGAGGCGCGCGTTGCCGTCGAGCATCAGCTCGTCGTGGACGATCTGGTAGGCGACATCGGGCCGGGTCTCGTGAGCCGGCAGCTCGAAGCGGGGGACGCGCCCCACCTCGTTCGTGAAGACGCCGTCGCCGGCGCCCCGCGCGTGCCCCGGCTGCGGGCCTTTCGGGTGCTGAAGCGCCAAGGAATGACCTCCTGTCGTTTGGACCTTCCGGCACACCCTACCCGCAACGGCCGGATGCGCTCCGTTCTCGCAGAGCCGGCTCAGCCCTCTTCCCTGGCTTGACGCAGAGCCGCCGCAAAGTCGTCCTTGTCGACGTCGAGCACCTTCATGACCCGCCGCGTGGCGCCGGGGAAGACCTGCTCGACGCGCTCCTCCATGGTCACGTCGCTGACGACCGCGAGAGCCGCCTCGCCGCTGGCCAGCGCCTCGGCGAGCTCCTCGGCGTCCTTCTTCGGCAGCCCGTCACGGGCGTGCTGCACGAGCGCCCCGGTACCCGCCCCGAGGAGCGCGAGCGGGACCAGGGCCAGTGGGAAGACCACGCCGACGACGGCCCCGACGCCGGCGCCGAACCACACGGGGTGCCCGGAGTGCTGCTTCTTGTCGATCCGCGGCGTCCCCTCGGCGTCCCTGGTCACGACGGCGGCGTCGTAGGTGCCCGCCAGTCCTTCCGCGTACAGCTTCTTGAGACCGTCGAAGTCGCGCTCCGCACCGGCGACGGTCTCGTAGATCCCCACGTACAGATGCACGGGATCTCGCTCCATGGTCTTCCCCCTCCGTCCGGCGGGGCCGGCCGCCGCAGGTGACCCGGCCATCCGCTTGTCGTCGCCGCACTTGTACCCTCTCGGCGGCTTCCGCACAACACTCCGTCGCCCGGTGCAGCTTCAGTCGCCGCCGCGAAGGACCGATACGTGCGGGGAGGAAGCAGTCCAAGCACGGGACATCTCCACAACAGAGGAGCGCGCATGGGTCGGTTCGCAAGAAGCTGGGGGCTCGTCAAGCTCTGCTGGGGCGTTCTCCGGCAAGACAAGGAGCTGGTCGTCTTCCCGATCATCTCGACCATCGGCGTGCTGGTCGCCACAGCCTCGTTCGTGATCCCCGGCTTCTTCACCGGCTTCTGGTCGGATGTCACCGAGAACGGCGCCGGCGTGGGTCTGTGGGCGCTCATCGTCGTGTTCTACCTCGTCCAGTACCTGATCATCGTCTTCTTCAACGCGGCGCTCGTGAGCGCCGCCATCGTCAGGCTCCAGGGCGGCGACCCGACCCTCGGTGACGGCCTGCGCGGCGCGTGGAGCCACATCGGGGCGATCCTCGGCTACGCGGCGATCTCCGCGACCGTGGGACTCGTGCTGCAACTCCTGCGCGAACGGGCCGGCGTCGCCGGGGCCATCGTCGCGGCGCTGGGAGGCATGGCCTGGAACGTCATCACCTTCCTCGTGATCCCGGTGCTCGTCGTCGAAGGTGTAGGCCCGATCGCCGCCATCAAGCGCAGCGCGTCGCTGCTCAAGAAGACATGGGGCGAACAGATCATCGGCAGCGCCGGCATCGGTCTCGTGTTCGGTCTTGTCGGTCTCGCGGTGGCGGTCGTCGGCATCGGACTCGGCGTACTGGCGATGAGCGCCGGGGTCATGGCGCTGGGCATCGTCGTCATCGCCGCGGCCGTCATCGCCATCCTGGTCCTCAGTCTGCTGGGCGCCACCCTTCACGGTATCTACTCCGCCGCCGTCTACGAGTACGCCGTGGACGGCGAGACCGGCATGTTCGATCGCGGGGCGCTCGCCGGCGCGTTCCGGCAGAAGGGCTCGCGCGGGCGCCCATGATGCCGCACGCCCCCACGAACGCCGGGCCGGCCTCGCCATGTGACAGATCCCCCGGCATCGGATAGCGTGCGCTCATGTTCGACTTCATGAATCTCCTGCCCGGCTGGCTTGAGCTCGTCTTCATGATCTACTGGGCCGTCACGATCGTCCTGCTGATCATGGACGACCGCGAGCCCGCGATCACGATCGCCTGGCTGTTCATCCTCGTCTTCGTGCCGTTCATCGGCGTGTTCTTCTACATCTTCTTCGGCCGCGACTGGAAGGTCGTGGCGCGGCGCAAGGGCTGGATCCAGACGCTGGCGCGGGTCGAGGAGGAGGAGATGGCGCCGATCTACAAGCGCAACGCCGGCGCCACAGCACGGTTCTACGAGGAGTGGGGCGACGCCATCGCCGAGCCCATCATGCGTGCCATCTCCGCCGAGAACGTCTCCAGAGTACTGCCGGCGTCCTCGCTCGAGCTCTTCAACAACGGCGCCAGCAAGTTCCGGCGGCTCAAGGAGGATCTCGCCGGCGCGCAGCGCTTCATCCACCTGCAGTACTTCATCTGGGAGCAGGATCGTCTCTCCGCGGAGATCGTCCCGATCCTGCTCGACCGCCTCGCCGCCGGCGTCGAGGTACGCATCATGTACGACTGGATAGGCTGCATCAGCTTCAAGAAGCGCGAGCTCAAGCAGCTCGCGAAGGCCGGCGCCGACGTTCGCGCCGACGTCACCGACCTCCTGCGCATCAACTACCGCAACCACCGCAAGATCGTCGTCATCGACGGCGAGATCGGCTACACGGGCGGCATGAACGTCGGCCAGGAGTACATCGACGGCGGCGAGCGCTTCGCCACCTGGCGCGACACCCACATGCGCATGACCGGCCAGGCCGTAGCGGGCCTGGAGAAGTTGTACGCCTCGCGCTGGTTCGAGCACAAGAAGGACCACGAGAACCTGTTCGCCAAGCAGTACATGCCGGCGCCCGACCCCACAGCGGTCGAGACGGGGACGCTGGTCGGGTTCGCCGCGCAGGGGGTCGAGGACCCCTGGAGCGCGGCGCGGCGCGCGCACATGGTCGCGATCGGCCAGGCCGAAGAGTCGGTGTGGATCCAGTCGCCGTACTTCGTCCCCGACTACAGCATCTACGACGTCATGATCAACGCGGCGCTCAGCGGCGTCGACGTACGCTTCATGATGACCGGCATACCCGACAAGCCCATCGCCCTGTGGGCGGCGCAGACCTACTACAGGAAGCTGATCGAGGCCGGGGGGCGGGTGTTCCTCTACGAGGCCGGCTTCTTCCACGCCAAGACCATCGTCGTCGACCACGTGGTGAGCGCCGTGGGCACCATGAACATGGACCAGCGCAGTCTCAAGCTGCACAAGGAGCTCATGTGCTGGGTCTTCGACAAGGACTTCGCGCTCCAAGTGGCGGATGCGTTCACCGACGACGTGACGCGCTGCCGCGAGGTGACGCTCGACGATGTGCTCACGGTGGGCCGCCTCAAGCGGTTCCGCAACCAGTCGGCGCGGCTCTTCTCGAACGTACTCTGAGGCGCGGGCAGAGCGGGGGGAGGCGACTCGGGCGCCGGCCGCGTCTCAGCCCCCGTCGTCCGGGGTCGAGCGCCCGTCGACCAGATGTGCCAAGGCAAGCACCGGGTGCCGCTTCAGCATCCTCGGCCCGCTGTAGCGCATGACGTCGCGCACTCTCTCCCGCATCGCCGCCGTGTAGCAGTGCGTGGCACACCGGGCGCAGGTCGGCTTCGCGGCGACGTACCGGCACTTCTCGAGTCGCCGGCGCGCATACGCGAGGAGCTCGGCGCACTCGTCGCACAGGCCGTACGCGCCGGGACTTGCGACCTCGGCCACGTCGTCGCTTCCGGCTCGGCCGGCGCCGGCGTGGTGGTCGCGGCAGAAGAGGGCGATCATCGCCGCGATCGTCTTCTCCTCACGCGCCAGGCGCCGCGGAGGCCGGGCGGCAGCCGTCCCGGTGGTCCCGGCCGCCCCGGCCGATGTGGTGCGTCCTCCCTGTGCGTCGTCCATGCCCCGATGCTACCCCGCAGCCAGAGCCGGCAGCCTTGACTCTGGTCAGTCAGGAGCAGACGCGCCGGCAATGCCGGCGCCGACGGCGCCGTTCCCGCTCCCGTAGCGACGCACGAAGAGCGCGTACGCGACGAGGCCGGCCGGCAGCGGCAGCCAGAACGACAGCAGCCGGTAGGCCAGCGTCGCCAACAGCGCCGGACCCACCTCGACGCCGGCCAGCCCCAGCGCACCGACGAGCCCCACTTCCACGAACCCCAGCCCGCCGGGCGTGACGGGGACGATCGTCAGGAGCTGCGCCACGGCGTAGGCGAGCAGCACGAGCAGAGGCGAGACCCGGGCGCCCGACGCATACAGCGCCATGATCAGCGCCGCGAAGTCGAGGCCGCGCTGCCCGAGCGCCGCGACCGACGCCTTCCACCAGCTCTCCCCGAGGATCGCCCGCACCACGTCGCGCTCGTTCAGGAGACGCGCGGCGTAGTCGGTCTCGCGAGGCCGCTTGCGCCGCACGAGATCGCTGATCCGGTCCAGCGTCCTGCCCGCCAAGATGAGCGGGCGATCGAAGGCCAGGACCAGGGCCGAGAACACGACGACGACGGTGAGCAGACTGAGGCCGAACAGAGCCAACCGGATGAACGACCTCCCGCCGTCCATGCTGCCGAGCAGCACCGGCAGGGCGAAGAGGGGCAGCGCGAGGATGGTACCCGCGCTGATGATGCTGACGACCGTGACCCCCGTGGCCACCCGTCCACCGCGGATCCCAGCGCGCGCCAGCATCTGATACTGGAACGCCCCGGCCGACGCGGCGCCGCCGGGGACGATGCGCCCGAAGGCGCTGCCGGCGAGTTGCGACGTGATGATCGCGAACCAGGCGCCGGTGCGCAGCACGATCCGATAGAGGACCCAGACGCAGGCGATGCTGCCGATGACGGCTGCCGCCATGCCCGCGTACCATTGGGGCTCGATCACCGCCAGCCGCGGCCACGACGTGAAGACGTCCATGAGACTCGGCCACACGACGTACAGCCCGATGCCGGTGAGCACGAGGAACGCCAGGTTCTTGAGCAGGCTGCGGCGGCGGTGCGTGGGAGACGCAGGCCCCGAGCCTAGTGACCCGTGCGCCACGCGGCCTCCCGCAGAGGCCTGGCGGCATCCCAGACCGGCCGCCACACGGTGATCGTGCCGGCCCCGTCGCCACAGATGAGGCGCACGGCCCGGCGCCAGTAGAGCCGGACCGGCCGCACGTCGCGGATCTCGGCCCACGGCACGAGGATCGCCGCCTGCGTGCCCTGCGCCGGCGGCCGCGCCTGCAGCCAGAGACCGTCCCGGGCCACGACGACGGTGACGCACCAGTCGTAGCGCATCGAGCTACCGAACTCGACGGAGCTTCGCTCCCAGCGAGGCCCCTGCGGCTCGGGGCCCCCGGGGAACCGCTCCGCCAGGCTGTCGTAGCCGCCGAGCCTGTTGAACGCTCTCGTGAAGCTGCTCATCGCCTCCCACGCTACCCGAACTGCGCGCCGACCACCAGAGTCGCGACGGGAGGCTGCCGGCTCCGGCGCGTGCCTTTCGTCACGAACGGGGTAGTGTTACACGCATGGGCAGCGAGTGGCGCACAGAACACGACAGCATGGGCGAGGTGCGCGTGCCGGCGGATCGCTACTGGGGGGCGCAGACGCAGCGCTCGCTGGAGCACTTCCCCATCGGCGTGGAGACCTTTCGCTGGGGTCGGCCGGTGATTCGCGCGCTCGGCGTACTCAAGCTGGCCGCGGCGCGGGCCAACGAGGAGCTCGGCCGGCTGACGCAGGCCGAGGCCGAGCTCATCGCGCGCGCCGCCACCGAAGTCATGGACGGCGCCCTCGACGCTGAGTTCCCGCTCGTCGTCTTCCAGACCGGCAGCGGCACGCAGAGCAACATGAACGCCAACGAGGTGATCGCGAACCGCGCCGACGAGCTGGCCGGGACCGGGCGCGGCGCCGGGACGCCCGTTCACCCCAACGACCACGTGAACCTGGGGCAATCCAGCAACGACACCTTCCCGGCGGTGATGCACATCGCCGCCGCCGTCGAGCTCGAGGACTCGCTGATCCCCGCGATCGCGGGGCTTCGCGACACACTGCAGGCGAAGGCCGATGCGTTCGCCGGCATCGTCATGGTCGGTCGCACCCACCTCCAGGACGCCACGCCGATCACCCTCGGCCAGGTCGTCTCCGGCTGGACGGCGCAGCTCGACCAAGCCTTGGCCACCGTCCGCCGCACACTGCCCGGGCTCCACGAGCTCGCGCTCGGCGGCACCGCCGTCGGCACGGGGCTCAACACCGACCCGCGCTTCGCGGAGACCGCGGCCCGGTACATCGGTGAGCTCACCGGCAAGCCCTTCCACCCCGCGGCGAACTTCTTCGCCGCGCTCTCGGCGCACGACGCGGTCGTGAACGCGAGTGCGGCGCTCCGCACGCTGGCCGGCGCGCTCATGAAGCTCGCCAACGACGTGCGCTGGTACGCCTCCGGACCGCGCGACGGCATCGGCGAGCTGCGCATCCCCGAGAACGAGCCCGGCTCGTCGATCATGCCCGGCAAGGTCAACCCGACGCAGGCCGAGGCGCTGACGCAGGTCGCCGTGCGTGTGTTCGGCAACGACGCTGCGGTAGCGTTCGCGGGTACGCAGGGCAACTTCCAGCTCAACGTGTACAAGCCGGTCATGCTGCACGGCCTGCTTGAATCCACCCAGCTGCTGGCGGAGGCCGCCGGAGCCTTCGACCGCTTCTGCGCGCAAGGGCTCGAGCCCGACCTTGCCGTGATCCGCCGCCACCTCGACGCATCCTTGATGCTGGTGACGGCGCTCACGCCGCACATCGGCTACGAGAAGGCGGCGCGCGTCGCCCAGACGGCGCATCACGAGGGGCTCGCCCTCAAGGAAGCCGCCGTCGTTCTCGGCTTCGTCACCGCCGAGCAGTTCGACGCCTGGGTCCGCCCCGAAGACATGACGCACCCGCTCGACGAATGAGCCGCAAGAGGACGACCGGTTCCCGCGCACGAGCTCGCGCCGCGTCCAAGACTCCGTCACGGTCGCCGTCGCGGCGGCCCTCCCCACGCAAGCAGACGGCGCCGGCACGTACGCGGCCGCAGAGGGCGCGACTCGCCGGACCCCCATTCATCGACCTCTTCCTCATCGCACTCATCGTCGTGATCGTACTGATGATCGCCGGGATGCTGTGGCTGACCGTGGGAGGCGGCATCTGAGCCGGTGAGAACACCGCGCCGAGGTCCGCCGCGGGTGATCGCTCCGGGGCCCGGCGCCCCGCGGCCTACAGGTTGATGAGGCTCTGCGGCTCGACTTCGCCGAGCGCGGCCCGGGCCGCGAGGGCGAGCTCGCGCTCGTTCTCGCGGCCAACGGCGAAGACCCGGTACAGGTGGGCCTTGGCCGGCACGAACTCCAGGATGCCGCTGAGCAACTGCTCCTCGATGCCGCCGGTCGCGGGGTCGTAGACCGCCAGCCGCTTGGGCCCGACGAACGGGTTGAGCGGCCGCGGATCCTGCGAGGCGATGTCGACCACGAACTCGATGCCCCGCGCGTCCGGCGGCAGGTGCCGCAGGATCGCGGCGTGGAACTCGTCGCGCGTGAGGTCGCGGGCGGCCGGCAGCGGCTGCTGCCGCTCGACGTGGTGCTCGTACACCATGCTGTACTTGACGTGGCGGTGGATGATGCTCTGCCACTCCTCCGCGAGCGCGCGGCGCCGGCTGTGAAGGGGCTCGTCGAGCCACGCCTCCACGTTGGTGAACAGCGACCACTCGCTGAGCCGCCTGTAGGCGTCGAGGTCGTCGAGCGGACTCTCGGGCAGGACGAGCTCCATGGTCGGCCGGAAGATCTCGTGCAGGTGCAGGTCGATGGCGTGACCGATGCGGTGGAAGTAGACGTTCTCGTACATGTAGAAGCGCGCGTTGAGAAACGCGCGGAGCGAGCTGAGCGCGCGCTTGTGGAATGTGAGGCCGTCGGCGGTGCAGAGTGTGTAGTAGATGAGGCGGTCGACGTCGATGGGCCCGAGACCGACGCCGCACATCGCGGCGTCGCGGCGCACGTAGTCGAGGTTGTCGACGGTGACCGCGCCGGAGAGCGCCCGGTGCAGCAGCCGGACCCAGCGGGGGATGCGGCCGGCGGCGGAGGATGCGGCCGGGGCGGCGGCTGAGCCTGCGGCCCCGCCGCTCCCTCCTTCCTCCGCGCGCACGAGAAAAGCGACGTGCCAAGGGTCGACGGCCTCGTCGGCGGCGAACGACCCCGACGGGCTGCGCCGCAACTCGGCGAGCAGCGACCCGAGCTCGTTCACGATGAGGTGCTGGGAGATGCGCTCGTGGTCGACGCCGAAGGCGGGCAGGAAGTAGTGCTCGTCACAGAAGTGGCTGAACGGACCGTGCCCGAGGTCGTGAAGCAGGCCGGCCATGCGCAGCGTCTCCTCGACCAGCGGGAGCGACGGCGTGCCCGGCTCGACGTCGACCAGCGTCGGGTAGACCTGGCGCGCGAGCTCCCCGGCGAGGTGCATGGTGCCGAGGCTGTGGGCGAAGCGGCTGTGCTCGGCGGTCGGGAAGACCCACCACGAGCTCTGCAGCTGGTGGATGCGCTTGAGGCGCTGCACCCAGGGGTTGTCGATGACGTCGGGTTCGGCGATCTCGCCGGCGCGGGAGAGCGTGATGCGCAGGTAGCCGTAGAGCGGGTCGGCGATCAGGTGGACGTCGTCGTACGGCAGCTTCATGCCACCCACCCTACCGTCGGGCCCGGACGACGACAAGAACGCGACGGGGCAAACGGCACCACGTCCGGCTTTCGGGTGGGGACCCGCGGCCGGGTCACTCGCGGTCCGCCGGACCAGCCTCGAGCAGCCGGCGGTAGGCGGCCTCGTGAGCGGAGATGAAGGAGTCGCTGCCGAAGCGCTCCTCGACGGCGCGGCGGCACTCCGCCGGATCGATCTCGTCGATGTGGCGCGCCGCCTCCACCATCTCGTCGGCGGACTCGACTATGAACCCGGTGCGCCCGTGCTCGATCACCTCCGGCACCGAGCCCTGGCGCATGGCGATGACCGGAGTGCCGCACGCGAGCGACTCGATCATGACCAGGCCGAAGGGCTCCGGCCACTGGATCGGGAAGAGAGTGCAGCGGGCGCGCCTGTACAGCTCGACCTTGGTCTCGTGGTCGACCTCGCCGCGGAAGTGGACGTTGTCCGAGAGATGCGGCTCGACCTCGGCGGCGAAGAACTCCCGCTCCGGCCCCTCGTTGACCTTGCCGGCCATGATGAGCCGGGCGCCCAGTCGGCGCGCGACCTCGATCGCCGTGTGAGCGCCCTTGTCGGCCGTCATACGGCCGATGAAGAGGAAGTAGTCGTCCTTCACGGTGTCGAACGGCATGTGCTCCACGTCGATCGCGTTGGGGATCGTGGCCGCGAAGCGCAGGTCGGGGAACCCGTTGCGCTGGTACTCGGAGATGGCGATGAAGGCGAGGTCGTGGCGCAGGGCGCTCAGCATCTCCTGGGTCATGCGGTCGGCGGGACCGTGGAGGGTGGCGACGACGGGTGTGCCGACGAGTTCGTGGACGAGGGCGCCCATGGCGCGGCTCGCGAGCCCGTCGTGATCGTGGATGACATCGAACTGCCGTGCCAGCTTGTAGGCCTCGAGACTGTGCGTGACCTCGAGGTGCCCACCCATCTCGATCTGCTCGAACGGGGCGCGAGCGAAGATGTAGCTGAGACGCGCCTCCGTCCGCGAGTCGCCGCTCGCGAACAACGTGACGTCGTGACCGCGGGCGACGAGCCCCTCGGTGAGCAGACTGACGACGAACTCGATGCCGCCGTACCGCTGCGGCGGAAGGGGGAACCAGGGCGGTGCGATCATCCCGATGCGCATCGCAGACCTCCAGGAGGAGAAGAGTGGCAGGACGGGGAGAGCGACCCACCGTCGCGACGGACCGCGCTCCACCCGCATCTTATCCCCAAGCCGCACACGGACGGCGTTCGCGACAGACATGCCGGGCGGGCGCCACGAGCGTCGCGCCCGGCGTCACGCAAGCCGGACCCGGCGCCTTGGGGTACGCTTGGCACGTGATCGACCTGCACACCCACACGACATACTCAGACGGCTCGCTCACCCCGATGGAGCTCGTGGCAGCCGCAGCGGCGACGGGCCTCTCGGCCGTCGCCGTCACCGACCACGATACAGTCGACGGCCTGCCCGAGGCGCTGGCTGCCGGCGAGCGCCTCGGCATCGAAGTGGTGCCCGGGATCGAGATCAACCTCGAACACGACCGCGTCACCATGGACATGCTCGGCTATTTCCTCGGGGGCTGCCCGACCGACGAGCTCAAAGCCGAACTCGCCGAACTGCGGACCTACCGCGATGAGCGCAACGCACGCATGCTCGAGCGGCTGGCCGCACTCGGGATGCCGCTCGGCCCTTCGGATCTCGACGCCGCGGCCGAGCACGGCGCCGTCGGCCGGCCGCACATCGCCGAGGCGATGGTGCGGCGCGGGTACGCGGACACGATCAGGGAGGCCTTCGACCTCCACCTGCGCCGCGGCGCGCCCGCCTGGGTCGACCGCCGCCGGCTCGCGCTGGGCGCCGCGCTGCGCCTCCTTCGCTCCTCCGGCGGACTGCCCGTCCTCGCGCACCCCGGCCTCATCCACACCGACGCCGCCGGCCTCGAACGGATCGTCCGTGACGCCGTGCGCGCCGGGCTCGCGGGCATCGAGTGCTACTACCCGCTGCACGACGACGAGACGGTCGCCGCCTGCCTGCGGCTCGCCGCCAAGTACGGGCTCGTCGCCACCGGCGGATCGGACTTCCACGGCGCGGTGAAGCCGAACGCGCGGCTCGGCGTGGGGTCAGGCGGCGACCCCGTGCCCGACGCCGTACTCGCCGATCTCCGCTGCCTGGCGGACGACCACCTGCGGCGACTCGAGTGAGCCGTCGCCGGTAGGCGCCGCGGACGGCTCGCAGTACCCATACCGGAACCGGGTACCTCTTCACGCAGGCTCAGGGTTTCACGGTATTGTCTCCGATAGCCCCGGGGAGTATGGTCGCCGCGTGGAAGAGTACATGGAGACGGAAGAGTCCGCCCGCTTGATCAATCGCCTGCGTCGCGTCGAGGGCCAATCCCGCGGCCTGCAGCGCATGATCGAGCAGGGCCGTCCCTGCGAAGAGGTCTTCACCCAGCTCGCAGCTACCAAGGCGGCGCTGGACCGCGTGGGCGTGATCCTCATCTCGATGAAGATGCGCGAGTGCCTGAACGAAGAGACGAGCGCGCCAATCGCCTCTTCCGAGGCGGTCGAGAAGGCCCTCGAGGCGTTTCTCAAGTACGCCCGCTGCGCCAAGTAGCTGAGGCCGTGAGGCACGTGGCCGAGCCGTTCGACGTCAGGCACGCCGACAAGCTCGAGAATCCCGAGCGCCTCGTCGAACTGCCACCCGCGAAGCTCGTGGAGCTCCTTCAGCTGGGCGGCGCGGAGACGGTCGTCGACTTCGGCGCCGGCAGCGGCATGTACTCCCTCCCGATCGCCGCTGCGCTGCCCAACGGCCACGTCCTGGCAGTCGACACGCAGCCGGAGATGCTCGCGCGCCTGCGCGCGAAGCTGCCGACCGACGACGTCGACGGGCGCGTGCGGCCAGTGCTCGGCGAGAATGGCGTCGTCCCACTGCCCGACGGCGTCGCCGAGCGCATGCTCGTCGTCAACGTGCTGCACCACGTCCACGATGACCCGGCGACGCTCGCCGAGATGGCGCGCCTGCTCGCGGCCGGAGGACTGCTCGTCACCGCGGAGTTCGCGCGCATGGACCGGCCGGTCGGCCCGCCGAATGCTCGGGTCCTCCCCCTCAGCAAGGTGCGCGCCCTCATCGCCGAGCTCGGTCTCAAGGAGCTCTCCCTTCACGGCCCGGGCGAGATCGGGCTGTACCACAACGTGATCGTGGCGCAGAAGCCGCAGCGGTGAGCGCCCCCTCACTCGTCTCTCACGTGCGTGCCGCGCACGGATCGGGGCTGCAAACCTCGCTCGAGCGCCTCGTCGAACCGTTCGGCGGCTGGGCGCAGATCATCCACCCTGGTGAACGCGTCGCCGTCAAGATCAACCTGCTCCGCGCCGCCGCCCCGGAGAAGGCCGTCACCACACACCCGGAGACGCTGGGCTGCGTACTCCATGCGCTCAAGGAGGCCGGGGCCGACCCCTTCGTCGCCGACAGCCCCGGCGGCCTGAACGGCCCCGCCAAGGTGGCGCGCGCCTACAAGGTGAGCGGCCTCGCCGCGGTGTGCGCCGCCGAGAACGTCCGGATCGTCGACGTCGAGGACGACAAGGTGTCGCTCGACGCTCCCGAGGGCCGGCTCTACCGCCGATTCCCCGTCGGCCGTGCGTTCGTCGACGCCGACGCCGTCATCCAGGTCGGCGTGCTCAAGACCCACCAGCTCATGCGCCTTACGGGCGGCGTCAAGCTCACGTACGGCTGCATCCCGGGTCTCACCAAGGCACACCTGCACGTGCGCGCCCAGCGCCGCGACGACTTCGCCGACATGCTGCTCGACCTCCACCTGGCCCTGCGCCCACGGTTCACGATCATCGACGGGATCATCGCCATGGAGGGCCAGGGACCCGGCAGCGGGTCGCCGCGCGAGCTCGGCTCCCTGTTCGCCGCCCGGGACGCGCTGGCGCTCGACGTGGCGCTCGCCGACCGCACCGGCCACGAGCGCCGCGCGATCCACACCATCGCCGCTTCGGCGCGCCGTGGCCTGCTCGACCTCGACGACCCCTACCGGCTCGCCGGCGACGCGGTCACGGCGGAGGCCGGCTTCAAGCCCGTGCGTCGCGACGTACAGGAACTGCTCCCACCGTGGCTTCATCGGGCGACCCGCAACCTGGTGACCGCGCGTCCACGTCTGGTCGACCCGGATGCGTGCATCCGCTGCAACGAGTGCGCCGCCATCTGCGGCGCGCGCGCCATCGCGATGGATCCTCTTCCCGTGTACGACGACGGGCTCTGCGTGCGCTGCTTCGCCTGTACCGAGGTGTGCCCCACGGCGGCCATCGACAACGTGTCGCCGCCGCTCACGCGGCTCTTCGGTGGGCGCGACTGACGACGAGCCGCGGCGAGCCCGAATGGCCTGCGCCGGCCGGCCTACTGGTGCTGCGGCAGCGGCTTGAGCACAGTCGTCTTGCCGGCGATCAGCAATTCGAGCATGCCTTCCTCGCCGCCGGGCCGGACGACGATGCTCCCACCCATCGGCTCGGCGATACGCAGCTCGTCACCCTCGCACGTGGCGAGGAAGGGCCGCTGGGCGGCGCCGTAGAAGAGCCGGTACGTCTCGCCCTCCTTGCGGATCTCGACGCGACGCCCAGAAGAGGGCTCCCAGTAGAGGCCGGCGAAGGGGTCGGCGTCGCCGCCGCACCCGCCGAGCACAGGGGTCGCGGCCGCCAGCGCCACGAGCACCAGCGCAAGCACGCAGGCGGCAGGCCGCAGTGCCGGCCGGGCTTGGAGCGGTGTGGAGGGCCGGCCCGCGTGCGACCTCATCCGCCGGCCTCCACGTGGAACACGACGACCTCCGGCCGGCAGAAGGCGCGCAGCGGGAGCATGCTGGTGCCGACACCGCGCGTCACGTACAGCCGGCGACCCTCGACGTCGTAGAAGCCCTCCGCGAACTCCGCGCCCAGGTCGCTCAGCAGGATCCGGCGGCCCGGAAGCGGCAGACAGATCTGGCCGCCGTGCGTGTCTCCCGACAGCGTGAGGTGGAAGTCGCCGGGCGCCGTGCGCCGCACGACCTCGGCGTGATGGCTGAGCAGCAGCCGCAGGACGCCCGGCCGGCGGTCCAGCGCTGCGAGAACGGCGGCAAGGTCGTCGTGGCCGCCATCGGTGTCGTCGATACCGCCGATCTGGATGGTGGCGCCGCGACACTCGAGGCTCGCCGTCTCGTTGCAGAGCAGACGGACCCCGCAGGCGGCGACGACACCGGGGTCCGTCGGCCGCACGAACGGCGCCTTGCTGTCACCGTGGTCGTGATTGCCGAAGACACCGTAGACGCCCAAGGGAGCAGTGAGACGCCGCAGCTGCCGCTGGAACTCCCGTGAGCCGTGCGGCCCTCCGGCGAAGTCACCGGTGATCAGCAGCAGGTCGGGCGCCGCCGCGAGCGCCAGATCCACGGCCTTCCGCATCGCGCGCAGATTGAGGCTGGGCGCGAACCCCGCGTGGAAGTCCGAGAGCTGGACCACCACGAGGCCGTCGAGCGCGGCGGCGGCGTCCGGCGCCGGAAGGCGCCGGTCGACCCGCCGCACCCACTGCGCCTCGTGCAGCATGTAGACGGCGCCGATGACGGCGCCCGCAGCGCAGGCGGCGGTCGCCTTCAGCGCGTGCTTCACCCGGCGGCGCAGGTCACTCGACCGGCGCGCCGGCGGCGGGACCGCCGGCGGCGCCTTCGCCGCCCTCGTCCATCTGCCGGCGTAGCCGCTCGCGCGTCTCTTCGATCTTGCGCTTCAGCTCCTCGTTCTGGCCGGCGGCCGAGTCTTTGCCCGCGCCGATGGCGCCCCTGATCCGGTCGACCTGAGCGCCCAGGGCGCCCTGGCCGAAGAGCTGGTCGCGGATCTCCCTGCCGCTCTTCGGCGCGAGGAGCAGGCCGGCGACCGTGCCGATCACCGCTCCGAACACGAAGCCGCCGCGGCGTCCGCCGCTCCCGGCCGTCGTGGCGGCTCTGCCCGCCCTTCTTCCGGCTCTGCTCACGTGACACCTCCACTCACTTGCGTTGTCCTCGAATCCGGCACACAGCGCCTCCGCGATCGGCGGCGCCACGGCCCTAGAGCAGCCGCGTGCCGTTCATCACGATGCCGAAACGGCAGCCGAGGAACTCGGCCGCCCTGCGGCACATCACCATGCGGTCCAGGAAGATCTCGAAGTACTGCATCAACTGGATGATGGCGGTGTCGATATCGAGGTCGAGCGTGATCGTGCGCGCATCGCCGTCGACCGAGAGAAGCGACCGCGTGGTCGCCATGTTCACGCGGTCGTGGATGTCGTCTGTTTCGGGGTCGATGACACGTACCCGACTGCGATGCACGTCGCTCTTGTCGGCGAGGATGACGGCGGCGGCCAGCGGGCTGACGGCCTCACCGTACTGCTCCTCGTGGTTGCCGATCGCGCACATCACCTCGGCGTACTCATCGGCCGGCATGCCGAGGCGCTCAAGCACCCTCTGGCTGATCAAGGCCGCCGCGATGCCGTGATCAAGGCGATTGATGCCGTTGCCGAGATCATGCAGGTACCCCGCGATCGCCGCCAGCTCGGCGGTACGCTCGGGGTAGCCCAGTAGCAGCAGAACCCTCCGGGCGCTCTCGGCGACGATCCGGCAGTGCCGCGGCCCGTGCTCGGTATACCCGAGCACGCTGAGGTTCTCATCGGCCTTGCGAATGAAGACCTGGACCTCGTGGTCGCCCTGCACCGTCTCGAACGAGACCGGCGCGATCGCCTGCTCACCATCGTTGTCTGCCATTCACCTCACCTCGAACCCCGTCAGTGACTCATCGACCTCGGCGTCACTCACCTCCAGCCGTGACACGCGGGCCGCCGGCGGCCCCATGCGACACCAGTCGAGCATGGCGTCGACGGCAGCCGGTTCGCCCTGGAGCCGCAAGACGACGGAACCGTCGCTCACGTTCCCCACCCAGCCGCGCAGACCGAGAAGCGCACCCTCACGGCGCGCGCTCGCCCGATAGTACACTCCCTGCACGGTCCCGCTCACCCGCACATCAACGCATTTCACGGTCGTCGCCTCCTCGCCGATGGGTCGCGAGACGCGTTCATCGCCGCGGCGCAGAGCGGCGGCCCGGCGGCGATCCGGATCCGGATCGCGCAGCAAGGGCACGAACCGACAGCGCACGTCCTCCTGCCCGATGAACGCATCGCCGTCGCGCCGGATGACGGTGAGCACCTGATCGCCACCCGCGCACCCCACCGGGAGCACGAGCCGCCCACCGTCCGCGAGCTGGCCGAGCAACTCCGGCGGGGGCTCCTCGGCGGCGGCGGCCACCAGGATGCCCCGGAACGGCGCCAGCTCGTGCCATCCTCTGGCGCCGTCCCCGATCGCCGGACGTACGTTGGCGTAACCCAGGCGAGCGAGCGCGATGCGGGCTCGCTCGGCGAGCGGGGCGAGCCGTTCGACCGCGCAGACCTCGCCGGCCAACTCGGCCAGCACCGCCGTCTGGTAGCCGCTTCCGGACCCGATCTCGAGGACGCGGGTGCGGACGTCCACCTCGAGCAGCGCGGTCATGAGGGCGACCATGTACGGCTGCGAGATGGTCTGGCCCAAGCCGATGGGCAGGGGGGTGTCCGCATAGGCCTCCGCGACGACGTCGTCGGGAACGAAGAGGTGGCGCGGTACCGAGCGCATCGCCGCGAGGACGTCCTCGTCGTCGATGCCGCGAACGACGAGTTGGTCCTCGACCATGCGCAGGCGCCGCACACCGTGATCCGCCACGTCACCCGCCACCGTCGCCCCCACCATGAATGCCGGCAGTCATGCGCGTGCC
The DNA here is from genome assembly GCA_963709345.1 of uncultured Actinomycetes bacterium. GTDB lineage: Bacteria > Actinomycetota > Thermoleophilia > UBA2241 > UBA2241 > CAIXSE01. The sequence goes on along the minus strand of CAVPVX010000004.1, from coordinate 125,338 downwards.
CACCTCCCGGCCGGGGTGTTCACGCGCTCGGCCCCGCGGCCTCGCCGGACTCGTCACTCCGCCGGTCGTCACCCGGGGAGGAAGGCGGCCACTCGGGCCTTCCGTCCGGACCGGTGTCGCTCCCGCCGCCCGCTTCGGGTTCGCGCGCGGCGCGGCGGCGGGCCGTCCTGCGCATCTTGCGGTACTTCCCCCGGCGCCGGTCACGCGCGCGCCAGTAGACGACGCCGACCGCGGCGGCGACCGCGTACCCGAAGTACGGGACCGCCAGAGTGACGACACTGCCGAGAAAGGCGCCCAGGTCCTCGGCAGTGCTGATGAGCGCGACGACCGCGTCGCTCGGCACCGTCTTGGGCCGCGTCAGGTGCTTCGTGTATTGCGCGAACCAGGCGGCGAACGCGCCGGCGGCGGCCCCGACGACGATCCCCTTCCAGCCGAAGGGGGCGGTGGCCGCCCCCGCCACCCCGCCCATCACGAGCCGGTACGGCATGATCAGCCGGTCCTGCAGGCGGTCCAGCTTGGCGATCTTGTCGAAGGCCGACTCGAAGATGGCGAGCACGACAAAGATGCCGATCGCCAGCCAGTGGCTGAGGAACGAGAAGGTCGCATTGGTCTCGACGCTCCAGTCGAAGTACGTCACGACCCCGATGACGGCGAGCGTGAGCGACGGGCGGATGCCGGCGAAGGACCCCAGCCCCAACATGCGTCCGATGGCGATGACCCAGGCGGTCACGACGATCCCTCCATCGGATGATTGTACCCGCTCACGAAGTGCACCGCGCTCGCGGCGACGGCGGCGGGCCGGCCGGCGGTGGCCTCAGAGCCCGACGTCGTCGGCGTACCGCTGCCGGACCCCTTCGTGCACGGCAGCCTCGAAGTCGCCGCCGGTGAGGTGCGCGTCCTGTCCCACCTCGGCGAAGATCACCGCGAGACCGGTGTCCTGGCAGATCGGCACGCGGTCGGCGGCGGCGATGTCGGCGTTCTCGACCAGCTGGCCGAGCACCTCGCGGCCGCCCGGGCTCTCCTCGTTCCGCCGCGCCGCGACGAGCGCGTCGTACACGTCGCACGGCAGGTCGTAGTTCGCCGTGATGCACATGTCTGTCACGGCGGCGGTGACTTCGCCGACGTCGATCTCGCGGATCCGGGTCACGTCAGACTCCTTTTTCGACCCGCGGGAGTCAGAACAGCACGGCGATGCCGGCGATGAACCCCGCCGCGATCGCGGCGAGCGCGAGCGTGGCCACGAGATGGCCCTCGTCCTCGAGGAAGAAGTGCGGTTGTGGCTTGCCCGGCTTGCCGACCTGCTCGGCGGCCGTGACCTTGCGCTCCCGCTCGGCCGCCATCCGCGCCATCTCGGCGTCCCACGGCGTCTGGAAGCTGCCGTCCGGCTGCCAGTTGCCGCCCCAGCTGGGGGAGGCGACGGCGATGTCGGGCAGCTCCGACCTGCAGGTGGGGCACTCCTTCATCGATCGTCATCCCTCACTCGGGCCTGGCGGCCTCGCCGGAGCCGGCGTCAGCGTCGGCGTCGGCGTCGGCGGGCGCAGCGTCCACGGCGTCGGCGGGCGCCGAGCTCGGGGCGGCGTCGCCGGGAGCGGCCGTCTCGCCTGCCTGGGCCTGGCCGCGATCCGACTTCATGCGATCGGCGGCCCTCTTGATCGCTTCGGCCGCCTTGTCGACGGCCCTCTCCGCGACCTCCGCGAACTTGTCCGCCGCCGGCGTGATCTTGTCGACGGCCTTGTCGGCCATCTCGCCGGCGTAGTCGCCCGCTCCGCGGGCGGCGGCCTTCATGGCCGCCCTCGTCGGCGCCGGCGCGCGGCTGCCCTCGGGCATCGGGATGTACCCGATCGCCATCGCGTCCTGCACCTGTCCGCGGGCGCGGGCGATGATCGCCGTGGCCTCCTCGACCTCCTGCTCGAAGGTCAGGTCGGTGCGCAGCGCGATGCCCTGCTCGATGGCCTTCATCGCCACCGCCGCGGCCTCACGCGGAAAGACCTCCCAGTCGTCCATGGTCGGCATGATGTAGTCGGCGGAAAGACCCTTGTCCTCGGCGACCTTGGCGAGTTCCTCGGCTGCGGCGATGCACATCTCGTCGGTGATGGTCTTGGCGCGCACGTCGAGCGTGCCGCGGAAGATGCCGGGGAAGCCGACCGAGTTGTTCACCTGGTTGGGGAAGTCGGAGCGGCCGGTAGCGACGACGGCGGCGCCGGCCTCCCTGGCGTCCCAGGGCCACATCTCGGGGGTGGGATTGGCGCACACGAAGACGATCGGATCGGGGGCCATCGCCCTGATCCACTCCTTGTCGATCGTGTCGGGTCCCTGCTTGCTGAGGGCGATGCAGACGTCGGCGTCGCGAAGCGCGTCCGGGATGCTGCCCTGGCGCTGCTCCTCGTTGGTGATCTGGCAGTACTTCCACTTGTCGACCCACTCGGTCTTGACCGCTTCGATGTCGGCGCGCCCCTTGTGCAGGATGCCCTTCGAGTCGACGACGCGGCACTTCGCGGGGTCGGCGCCGTAGGCGAAGATGAGTCGGCTGATGGCGACGTTGGCGGCGCCCGAACCGATGAAGGCGATCTTGACCTCGTCGATCTTCCTGCCGGTGACCTTGAGCGCGTTGACGAGGCCGGCGAGCGTGACGCACGCCGTGCCCTGCTGATCGTCGTGCCACACCGGGATCTCGCACTCTTCGCGAAGCGTGTCGAGGATGCGGAAGCACTTCGGCTGTGAGATGTCTTCGAGGTTCACGCCGCCGAGCCCGGGTTGCACGAGCTTCACGAACTCGATGAACTTGTCCGGGTCCTTCGTGTCGACCATGAGCGGGAAGCCGTCCACGCCGCCGAGGTACTTGTAGAGCAGGCTCTTGCCCTCCATCACCGGCATGCCGGCCTTGGGGCCGATGTCGCCCATGCCCAGCACGCGGGTACCGTCGCTGATCACGGCCACCGTGTTGCCCTTGTTGGTGTGCTCGTAGACCTTCTCGGGGTCGTCCTTGATGTCGAGGCAGGGCTTGCTCACGCCGGGCGTGTACCAGATGCCGAAGTCCTGGAAGTCACGCACGCAGCACTTGAGCGCGGTCTCGATCTTGCCCTTGTAGAAGGGGTGGAGCTTCATGGCGTCTTCCATGGGCTGGTACGCCTTGGCCTTGAGCTCGTCGACGGTGGGCCGGTGGGCCTCGGACTGGCCCGCGGCTCCCTGGGTGGTCTCGTCCGGCATGTGCCCCTCCTTGTGGACCGGCGGCGACGAACCGCCGGGTCGCGACTATGCATGGGCTCTCTGGCTATCTACGACTGAAGAAAGACGCTAGCACCCGCCCTCGGCAACGACAATGTGTCGTGACGGAAGAACCGGGAAGGCGGGGCGGGCCGGGCGGGCCAGTCTCCCGGCGGGCAGGGTCCGACGGGCCGGCGCCGCGCGGCGAAGACGGTGTCTGCGTCGGCGATCGCCGCCACGCAGCCGGAACACCGGGCTGAGCCGCGCGCATCCACGTCGAGCGACGGAGGGATGCGCCCATCTCGGCGCAAGACGGGTACGCTCTCGTCGAACGCACCGACAGATACGGCCCGCGCACACAGAAGGGGACGACATGAAGTTCGTACACGTCGCGACACGGACGAAGAACCTGGAGAAGGCGATCGAGTTCTACGAGGCACTCGGCATGACGTGCGTCCGGCGCAGCGATCTGACCAAGGGCAGGGCGACTCTGGCGTTCCTGGAGCCGGAGGCGGGCGACTTCGCCATCGAGCTCGTCTACAACTGGGGTAAGGACGATCCCTACGACGGCGGGGATCGCTTCGGGCACTTCGCCTTCGACGTCGACGACGTCGATGCGACCTACGAGCGTCTGCTGGCGGCCGGCGCCGGCGACGTCGGCCGGCCGCCGAAGACACACGAGGGCGGCAGCACCCGCCTCGCGTTCGTCGCCGACCCAGACGGCAACTGGGTGGAGCTCATCGAGCGCTGACGGGCGGGCGCGTGAGACGGGGCGCGATCTGCCGGCGCGGCTGGCCGCGCCGCCCGGCGCAGTCAGCCGCCGTACGCCGAATGACTGCGGCTCCACCCCGTCTTGCCGGCGGAGAACGTACAGGGGAATGGCGATGAGCGCAAGCACGGCGCACAGGATGTAGTAACTGAGGTTGAGATTGGTGGTCGCGCCGGTGAGCGCGGTGGCAAGGTTGAAGACGCTGACGGCGCCGGCGAGTACGGCCAGAAGCGCCCAGGAGCCTCGGTGCGGTCCGGCGCTCAGCTCGAGGATCAGGGCGGCGACGAAGATCGCCGGCGGTATGAGCAGCAAGGGGAGCGACGTGAGATCGCCGGCCGAGGAACCGCTCGAGCCCACCGACGGTCCCGTGGCGGCGAACCAGCCTTGGTACGCCTGCCAGATGAAGCCGGCCAAGAGAAACAGGATGATTGCGACCCGGCCGATGAACTGGCGGTCGTGCCGAGTCATCGACGGGAGCCGGCGATTCCAGGCGCGCGAGCGTTGCCAGGCTCGCGCCAGCAGGAGCGCCGTCAGCACGAGGAAGACCGGGGCCAGGGCCCATGGTCGCGCGGTGAACCAAGGGAACCAGCTGAACGGCGTCCAGGTCTGTTCGCGGAGCACGAGATCAGTCTCGCCGTTGACCGGCATGAGCTGGACGATCCGCGGGCCGTCCATCACCACGTCGACTCGCAGCGCGCTCACCTCGTCCGCGCGCAGCCGGTACGTGGTCGAGTCGTAGGGCGGCGAGGGCGTCTCCTGCCCGGTGCGGAGCAGCGGCCACTCCCCGTTCACGGAGTCGGCGCTCGCTGCCGGCCAGCGATAGACCAGCGTGAATCCGGCGGGCTCGGCCTCCGACCCGCCCCACGCGGTCGCGCTGACGGCCGAGCCCCTGCCGGCGAGGACGCGCGAAACGTCACCCTCGGCCTCCACGAAGGCCCGCGCGGCGGCTTCCGCCTCAGACGGCGCCGGCTCGTCGGCAGCGGCGCCCTTCGCCGCACCTCCGGCCGTCTCGTCGTCCGAGAGAGCAGCGGGGGGCACGGCAGCGAGGATCGCCACCGCGCACAGCGCCAGAAGCGCAGCCGGCACGAGAGGCAGGCGAAGCGCCTTCGTGAACAGCCGGCCGAACCGGCGTCGGCGGGCGGGCGGGGCGAACGAGGCCGGGTAGTCGCCCCAGCGGACCCACTCGGCGCCCGGATGGCGGGCGAAAACAGTGTAGTAGTAGGGCCGGTCCTGTCGCAGCCCGGCGTCGCGGAACGACCCGTTCACGTCCTGATAGACGAGGATCTGCCCGCTCTCCCCGGCAGCTTCGGCAGACTCGGCAGGGCCGCGCTCAGAACGCAGGATGCGCACCTCGAGCACGGTGCGTCCGGGGTAGTCCCAGGCGATCGTGAAGCAGTCCTCCCGGGCGCGTGCGACCACACGCCGCGTGTTCACGTCGGTGATGACCTCGTCGGCGTGGCTCACTTGCCTCCCGCGGTCCGCTGAGTCGGTCACGAAACCGTATCACGCCACGCGGGAGGTATGGGAGCCGGCCGGGAAGACGCGGCCGCGTGCCGGGAGCGTCCAGGGTTTGCCGTGCGCGGCTCTTGTGCTACCCTAATTCGCCGCTGCCGCTGTGCAATCGACGGGTGGCAGCACCAGCGGCTCTGGACCGTGGTAGCACTTATGGGACCTTCGCTCCGCAGCACCTTTCCATATGGGAACGGGCATGGAGGTCTCGCCGGAGCAGCAGCCCCGTTCTTGCGTGGCGCATTCGTCTAGGGGCCTAGGACGCCGCCCTCTCACGGCGGTAACACGGGTTCGAATCCCGTATGCGCTACCAGCCATCTCAGCGAAATCGCCTCGTTACCCCTCCGCCAGACCGGTCGGCTACAACCCTTCTGCAACCGAAATGCAACCGAAAGTGCAACCGGGACGCCTGGGACGCCGGGACGCCTGGGACGCTGCGACGCAGTCTGCGGTTGGTACATCTGGGACCCTGCTTGGTCCGCGTATGGATCGTCGGCGCGGTCGGGACGCATCACCTGCCTTTCGCTCGCGCAGGTCGAAGCATCTCGCCACGCCCATTGCGAAGTCCCGTAGAGCGCGGTGGCTCCTGTGAGGCTCTCAGCGTCTTCGACCATCAGCACCGAGCGGACCCCGTCAGCGGCGAGACCGCCGAAGACGTGGCGGAGAAGTGCTCCTGTGATCCCGCGGCCCCGCTCGTCTGGCTGGACGCCCAGCGGGCTCCCCAGATCCGTCGTCGAGAACAAACGCGGCGAGCGCGCCCACCAGTCGTCCCTGTTCCCATCCGGGGCGCCACAGGTCGCGGTCGTCCGTCCCCCGCGTGCTGTGCTCATCCCGCCGTTCGAGGTCTCACTTCTCCTTCCCCGGCCCGAGCTTGATCACGCGGTCGTACGAGGACCTCGGCGTAGTCGGGCCCCGCCTTGGTCGAGGGCTCGACGTAGGCGCGAAAGCCGACGAAAGCCGGTTCCTTGGCCCGATCTCCTCGGCCTTGTCGCCGACCTTCACCTCGAGACAGCGCGGGTCGCCCTGGCATGGCGTGCCACCTTGAAGACGTACAGGTACTTTGCGTCCGGGTCGCCGGCCAGATACTCGTCGCGGTGCCCTTAGCATCTCGCCGGCCACGGCCCACCCCGTTCACGGCCTGCTCGCCGTAACGCCGAAGTTCGAATAGATCACCTTGCCGGGCGAGCGTGGTTCACGCCGTAGACGATCAGATAGCGTCGGAGTCGTCGCCGAGGACGAAGTCGTCGGAGCCGTAGGTAGATCGTGTCGCGGTTCTCGCCGATGACGTCGATGCCGCGCTGGATCGTAGCCCTCGCCGAGCCACACGCCGGTCGACAACTCTGTGGCGCGCTCCGAGCTGTGCTTCTCGAGGATCGCGTCACGCAGCCGGTCGACGGCCGCCTCGAGGTCGAGCTCTCTCGTGTCGCCGGTGCCGCGGACCTTGAGCTCGGGGACAGGAAAGGGCTGCAGGTCGGCAGTCGACGTCTCCTGCGTCGGGGTGAGGCGAAAGACCGCGCCCTGCGGGGCACCAAGCGTACGCGTCGCCTGCCTGCTTGTCCTTGAAGAACGCCACGCGATGGACCGAACGTGAACGTGTCGCTGTGCGCGTCGAGGCCGCATGTGGACGAGCCCGACGGGATCACGTCGGTGTTGATCGATCGACGACGAGTACCCCGCCTTCTGCGGGCGTCGCGCTGCGCGCACTTGTCGGCGGTGGTGATGATCACGGTCGTCTGGCCGAACGGCTTCCCCTGCGCGCCGTCAGGCGTACCGGTGGTCTTGATGTCGAGGTGGTTGATGGTATCGCCGAGGCTGGCGAAGACGCGGCGCGCACGGCCCTCCTTGGGGAAGTACCGTATCGCGATGTAGCTGCGGTAGCTGTAGTAGTCGAGCTCCGGCGGCGTAGGTCCGATGTAGACGACGGCCTCGATCGGGGCGCAGGCGCCAGTCACCCCAGAGGCCCTTGTTCTCTGGTTCGATCGGCGCGTCGCTGGCCGTGTCGGCGAGCCGTCTGTCCCGGCGCCATCGGCAGCTTGTGGATCCATGCTCATGGCGTGCTCGGGTTGTTGCCCCAACAGCAGGGGATGAGCCCGGCGTCGTACATGGCGGCGATATCGAAGACCTCGAACTTCCCCTCCTGGACGGTGAAGCCGGCCTTCTGCGCAGCGGTCTCGAAAGCGGCGGGGTCGCCGACGCGACTTCGCCGTTCCCCGCCACCGCCCGGGCCGCCGCACCCAGCCACGACGGCGATGGCGGCCAGAGCCACGAGCACGATCGCCAGCGCGGGCACACGCCCGATCCCGGGGTCGTGACGAACCTCGCCGCCTGTCTGAAGGCCTCTCTCGTCCGCTCTCACCCATCGCGATCATCTGTCCCCCTCGTCGAGCGTGACGGTGATAGTCCGCACCGGCCGCCGATGCCGTCGCCGAGCGGACTCCCTCGCGGCGCTGGTCCTCGTGCGGCAGGGGGCGAAGAGGTAAGGCCGGAGGCCCCTGCAGACGAGGATCAGGAGAAGGACCGCCATGGGCGGCAAGCGCAGCGGGCCTCAGCATTCTCCAACCCCCCAGAAGAAGAGTGCAGACAGCTGCGATGTTATCGTCTCAGGGAGGGATGGTCGAATTCGAGCGCCCGCGGATCGAGCGCCGCGGCCGTGATCGCCCCGCGACCTTCCCTTCCCGACCCATCCCCTGGTCTCGTTGAACATGGCGATGAGCATCGCGGCTCCCGGTTCGCCCGCTGCCGATGTCGACCAAGCTCACGACGCACGACAGTCTTCACCGCACCGCCTCGTCGTGGAAGGGACCTCCCTGGCGCGGCCCACCATGACTCAGACTGACACTGATGCAACCCAGATGCCCGGTTCGCGCTGGAACTCGTTGGGACGCCTCGGGAAACGGCCCGCCGACTTTCGCTGCAAATGGCCACAGTTTTGTGACTGCCAGTGATCAAACGCACTTCTCTGGTCCCTATCGGACAGGCCCCCGGGGCGCCCTCTCACGGCGGTAACTCGGGTCCGAATCCCGTATGCGCTACCACTCATTTGCAGCGCAATCGCTTCTCTTGCCCTTCGCTAGACCCCCGTTCTGCAACCATTCTGCAACCCAGATGCGTGCGTTCAGACGGCACCGTCCACGGGTATTCGGCGCTAGCTGGTACAGCGACGATGCCCCGTCTTCCGCGACTGGCTGCGAGACCGGCTGTGTCACGCGACCACCGTGCCGAAACTGCCGGAACCGACAGATCCTCTCGCCTACGGACGTGCCCGCCGGACAACGCGTGCGTCGCCGGCGGCCGACGCCCCGCCCGCCGCCGGTCTCCGTCCCGCAGCGATGCCGACTCTCCTGCAGCCAGCCCGGAATCCAAGGTATTCTTGCCTTAGCAGGAAATTGGGGGCACCCTTCGTGCCTGATCAAAGGAGGAGACCACGATGATGTCGTTTGGAGTGAGGGCGCCGCTGCACAGCGTCTGTGACTGGCCGGTCCGATGGAAGCTGGGCACGCCGACTTCCACCCGGACAGTACGTCGAATCGGGCGAGAATGATATGAAGGCGCAGCCCGGCATTTCCGCCGCGTTCACGACAGGCAGTACGATCCTCATCACGCCGCCCTTTGGCAGCGACCTCCTCGAGGAGATCGAACGCGCGGTCATGGACCGCGACCTTGACTTCTGTCGTATCGAGACCATCGGCAGCCTTTCCAAAGCCGCCCTGACCTACTACGACCAAGCGGCGCATCAGGATCGGCTCATCGAGTTCGACCGCCCGCTGATGCTCCTGCACCTCGTCGGCACGGCTCTCAGATCGAGTGACGGCATGGAGGTCCACTGTCACTTGGTTCTGGGAGACGAGCTTGGGGCGGCGTTCGGGGGCGATCTATCGCCCGGCTGCATCGTGTACTCGTGCGAGATGATGCTGCAGGAACTCACCGGCCCGTCGATCCGGCGCATCACAGATGAGGACACAGGCCTGTCGCGATTCCGGGCCATCGACGCAGCCTCGTGACGCCGCCGCGACATCACGGCATGAGCTCACTCCGGGCGTGTGCTCTCTGCTCGGGGAGCCAGCCTGAGCCTGGTCGTTCACGGTAGGCAGCGCCTTGGGCGTCCGGTCGGCGATGCCGGGCGCCGGTCGGTGCTTGGAGTGAGGCTGCCCATGTACGACGTCCGCCCTCGCCGGGCGCCCTTCGGCGAGAGCCCCGGCTTCGGTGGCGACTGAAGCAGAACGGCCAGCGCTGCAGCCGGTACCCCAGCCGGCCCTCGCGACCGCGTCCACCTCCCAGGCGTGGCGGCGGCGCAGCTTTCCGACAGTCTGCCAGATCCGCCCGTGATCGGCGTCGACGACTTGGGCAGCGCCAGAATCGCCAGAACCGACGGTTCTTGGCCTCGAGTTGCCGAACCGTCGGTTCTGGAGATTCCGTCAGCGTCTGGCCTGCCGGCGTCGTCGCGGGTCATGTGATGGCCTCTCGTGTACAACAACCAGTTGTGGCACCCAGGCTGTGTCCCGGGCCTTCTGCTGTGGTCCAGGCCTACCTAGACACCCACAACGAGGACCCGAAGCCCTTCATCTGGACGGCTTCGATCGACGCGATCCTCGAGAAGGTCGGACGCTGTGAAGCGGTTTTTGTGACAGTGCTCTAGCGTCCTTTCGCGCCCGCCTGCTCGCGCCTGAAGCGGGGGAGTTCGTCCTGGATCTCGTCGAGCGTGACGCGCGAGCCATGCTGCAGGTACTCGATCTGCGCGAGCGCGGCTTCGTGCGCCTCCGGGCTGCTGCCCGCGCAGCAGTCCTCGACGACCTTCACTCGGTAGTCGCGCTGGTGCGCCTCGGCTGCGGTGTAGTGGACGCAGACGTTGGTCGCGTCGCCGCAGACGATCAGCGTGTCGTGGGGCATGACGCCGAGGCCGTTCAACACGAACTCGAGGTCGGTTCCGAGGAAGGCGTTGTAGCGAGGCTTGCGCACGACGATGTCCTCGGGCATGGGCGCCACCTCCTGCGTGTAGACGATGGGGATGCCCGCGTCTCGGCAGGCGTCAATCAGCCGGCGCACCTTGGGCAGCATCTCTTTGCCGCCGACGCAGTACACCGGAGCGCCCTCATCGATGAAGTCGTGCTGGACGTCGATCACAAGGAGCGCGGCGTTCTCGGGGTTCATGGTCTCTCTCCCTTCTTGTGCTTCACAGGATCAACCCGGTGAGGAAGCGGACGACGATCCCCGCCACCATGCCGAGGAAGGGGTCGAACGTCGCGGCCGTCACCACGACTGTCGCAGCTCCACTGTAGGGGTCGTCTTTGCCGGCCTCGAAACTGGCGATGTGGCCGCAGGGAAAGCTCCCGAGCCCGCAGCCGCCCATCTTCTTCGCGTAGAAGGGCAACGCAAGCTCGCGTGAGTCCCGCGCTGCATCGAGCTGGATCTATGCCGCAGGACGATGCACGTGAGGCGGCCGCAGACTGCGCTACGCTGCCGATGCAGCTGGGGAGTCAGATGAACGCTTCTCCCGGCCGCTTCTGCGTCTGGACACCCCTGGACGCCGACTTTCGCAGGTATACAATTGACACAGTAGGGCGTTTGGATGAAACGTCCGCGTCCGGCCGTTCGGGCCGAGGGGAGGCGCCTCTCATGACGTATCCGTCGCAGAGTCCCGAAAAACTGCGTCAGGTGACGTCGGAGTGGCTGAAGAAGGTCAGGACTCACGGCCAGTCCCCGAACAGAGATGTGATGTTCGGTCCGGGCGCGTCGCCCGACTGGTCGTCGGACCAGACCGTACCCGCCCACGGCTTTCTCCTCACGGACGGGCGCTCCGAAGGGAGCGGATACCTCGTACTGGAGGACGGTGACGTCCTTAGTCTCGAGGAAGAGTCCTGGATGTCCTCGCCGAGTGACGACCTCATGGCGGTGCTGGGGCGGTCCATTACTGACGCCATGTACCGGCGGCAAGGCCACTTTGCCAACGGCCCGGATGTGCAGTGGGTCCCCGATCGGCGCGCCACCGAGGTGCGCTACTGGGGGCCGGAGCGGCGCAACTACGGGTGAGGCCGCCGCAGAGCTAGTCCGTGTCGCCTCGTGACGGCTCGTGCCGGTACACCACACATCGGGACTTGACCCCGGCGAGGCGCATCGAGCTCAGCGCCGGGCGTGTTCCTCTCTGTCGAAGCGCCGCCAGGCGTGGTGCGCGCGCGATACCTGCAAGCGGCCGCACGGCTGGGGCCTTGCGAGACGCTGCCCCCACCTGCCTGAGTCATGCCGCGAGGATCACGTCGTCGATGGGGCGGCGCAGGCTGAAGGGCGCGGTGGGCCCGTGGCCGAAACGGACCATCAGCAGCGCATGCTCACCCTCAAGCCCCAGCCACGATTCGAGTGCCGGGCGCAGCTCGTGGACTTCGAGCGGCTGGTTGATGAAGGCGGTGCGGATCTCGAGTGCCGTCGCCTGCAGGGCGAAGCGCTCGTAGGCGCGGCCGACGTCGACCCACGCCGCCTTGCCGTCCTGGCTCGACACGAAGACCGCGACACCGGCGGCGCTCTTGATGGCCGCTGCATCCGTCTTGGCTTGGCCCTCGGGAGTGATGATGAACCTGAGGATCGCCTTGGCGAGCCAGCTGGGTAGTGCCGGCTGGCCGCTGGTGCGTCCGGCAAGGCCGTCGCCTTGCCGCAGTGCGTCGGCAGGATTGAAACGGATCCATGAAGCGAGCTCGTTTCTGAAGGCCATGTCGGTCAACTGGGCGGCGTTTCCCCGGTTGACGTAGTCGACGACCGCGTCCTTCTGTTCGTCTGACGTCAACAGGATCGCGCGGACGGATGACTGCCTGCCCGCCTCGGCCAGCGCGTCGACTTCCACGGAGTCGACCGGGCGGCCATCGTAGGCGGCCTTCACGCTCTGCCGCCTGGGTATCGCCCGATAGAGCTCCGTTGCGCGCGCCGTGGCGTCGGGGTGCAGAAGCACGGTGACGGCGTCGTCACGGGCGTCGAATCGCACGTCGGTCGAGAACCCCTGCGCGGCTGCCGCGTGAACGAGGTTCTCGGCGGCGCAGCCCAGGCTCTTGAACAGGTGGCCGTCATCCGGATCGACCACCGGGCAGCGCCGCGAGTAGTCGGGCAGGATGGTTATCCGGTCGCTCTCGATGCGGAAGCTCCAGGGCTGCGTGTTGTGACTGGAGGCCGCGAGCGCGGCATGCCTGATCAGCTCTCTGGCGTCCGGCTCTCCCAGCGGTTGTTCTGCTCCCGGCCGCCGGATGTCGCCGGCGGCCTCGTCGTATGCATGAGTCGGATTCATCGTTGCTCTCCGTGTTGGGGACCGCCGCTGCCGGCGGACCGTAAGTCGATGACCACGCACGTTCTCAGTTCGAGATTCCTTCTGCTCGGTCGCGGAAGCCCGGGTAGGTCTCGGCAAGCACGGTGCTGGTCATCACCTGCACAAACCGCTCGGGTTCCTCGAACGAGGGCTTGTGGCCGGACTGCTCGAACACGATCATCTGCTTGCCCGGCGCCGTCAGCATCTCGAACCACTCACCGGCGGGGACGGCGCGTCCACGAGCCTCGTGCGCGCCCTGAACGAGGTAGACGGGCACGTCGAGGCAGGCGGCGTCGCGGCGCAGGTCGATGCCGTCGAGCTGCGGGTAGAGCGTGCAGAACGTGTCGAGCATGCCGCCCATCAGCCGCAGCTTCTCCATCAGTGAGTACTCCTCGACCATGATGTTGCCGGGCATCTCGCCCTTCTGTGAGAGCGCATCCTGCCCCGGATAGACGTTCCAGTCGTGCTCGTGCGAGAGGGCAGCTTCGTACTTGAGGGTGTCTTCGTAGGGCGGCGGGCCGTTTGCGCGGAGCACGTTGCTCAGCTCGACGTTGCCTTCGCGATTCGCCCACGCGAGCGTGTCCTCGTAGAACATCCGGTCGGTCTCGACAAAGCTGACCATTTGGCCGGTACCGACCAGCGCGTAGTACAGATCCGGGGCCTGTTTGGCGGTGAGCGCCCCAAGGATCGTGCCCCAGGAGTTACCGACAAGGTAGATTCTCTGCTCGCCGAAGCGTTCGCGCAGATACTCCGTGACCGCGATAGTGTCGGCGACCATGTCGTCGAGGGTCATGCGGGGGTCGAAGGCACCCACTGACTTGCCGGTGCCGGGCTGGTCCCAGGTAGCGACGACGAAGTCCTCCTCGAGACCTTCGCTCAGGTTTCGCATCGAGCCGATCTCGCTGCCGCCGGGTCCACCCGCGAGGAACAGGAGGACCGGGTTGTCGGTGCTGTTGCCGCGGATCATCAGCGCCTGCTCGCTGCCGTCGACTTCGACGCTGACCAGCTCGGCGATGCTCCCCGGGACGACGGCGCCGTGGGCGCCACGGATCTGCGGAGTACCGGCGGGCACGGCGATGAAGACCGCGAGCGCCAGCAAGGCGAGCGCGGTGGCGCCGGCCACAACACGACGCGCGACGAGCCCGACACGGCGCGGCGGCGACGCGGTGACGCCGCCCGCACGCCGCGCGATGCCCGCCCCGATGGCGGCCCCGAGGAGCATCGGCAGCAGCGCCAGCACGAAGTGGACGCCGCGGCCGCTGATGAAGGCGATGACGCCGTACGCCGAGCCCACGTTGATTCCTTCCACCGTCGGGCCGACCTCGCTCAGACGCACCAGCTCGAAGACACCGGCGAAGACGAGAGGAGCTACGAGCAGCGCCCAGCGGGAGCGCAGGGCGAAGCCCGAGAGGAGACCGACGGCCAGGCACGTGAGCATCGATACGAGCGCGTCCCCGGTCGAGACGGGGCCTCGCGGCATCGCCAGTCCGAGCGCAAACGCAGCCAGCGCCGGGGCGCCGACAACGACGCCCGACCGCGCCCATCTGTTCGTCCGCCTCATATCTGCACGTGCGGTGGCCGACACCGACTTGAGCCGCTCGCGCCACCCGCGAGGGGAGCCGCCAGGGCGTGGTTCAGTCGCGTGATCCGGCTCCACGATGCCTTGCTTGTGGGTCGCCCCCGTCCCGGGGTCTCTTGTCGCCATCAGTGCCTCCCATCGGTCTGGTTGACCTATTCTGGCCAGCACTATAACTTGCAGATATATCCTCTGTCAATACATATCTTTTTGGAGTAGAGTGGGGTCCGACAAGGAGGCATGACATGCGCGAGAACAAGACCAAGTACGCCGTCCTGGGCCTGCTGTCGCGGCGGCCGCAGTCCGGCTACGACATGCGCAAGCAGTACATGGGCAGCGCAGGCAACTTCTGGAGCGAAAGCTACGGGCAGATCTACCCGATCCTCAAGCAGCTTGAGGCCGAGGGTCTGGCGACGTTCTCCGTCGACCACAATGAAGGACGACCGGATCGCAAGGTCTACCAGATCACCGAAGCCGGCCGTGAGGCGCTGCGCGAGTGGCTCGCGTCGCCCGCCGACACCTTCCAGTACCGCGTGGAGGTGCTGCTGAAGGTGATGCACGGCATCGAGGTCGGGCCGGACGTGACAATCGAGCACGTCCAGCGCTTCAGGCAGGAGCACGAGGCGCTCTTGCAGCGCTACGAGGGCATCACCGAACAGCTCAAGGAGCAGTACCGCGATGCCCCCAACCTTGCCTACTCCCTGCTCACGGTTCGCTGCGGCGAGCGCGTGAGCCAGGCGTTCGTCGACTGGTGCGACGAGGCGAGTCGCGTGCCTGAGCGCCCTCGAACCGGCGAGCGGCAAGTGAGTCGCGTCCCGCCTTCCGTGATGGCGGGCGCCGCGGCGGCGGCCGCCGCCGCGGCCGCACTCTTCCTCGTCAGCCCCGGGAGGCTGAGGCCGATCCTCGACGAGCACGGGAGACCGCTGCCGAACAGCATCAACGAGAAGATCCACGTCAGGATCAACGGCGTGGACCAGGGCATGATCGTCCGGAGCAGGGACGCATCCCATCCCGTACTGCTGTTCGTGCACGGCGGGCCGGGGATGCCGGGGTACGTCCTCGAGCAGAAGTACCCCACGGGTCTCGAGGACGACTTCACGGTGGTGTGGTGGGACCAGCGCGGCGCAGGGCTCTCCCGGGACGGTGTGCCTCCGGAGACCATGACGCGAGACCACTTCGTGGCCGACACGATCGCCGTCACCGACTACCTGCGCGAGCGCTTCGGTCAGGACAAGATCTACCTGCTGGGGCATTCGTGGGGCAGCTACATCGGCATCCAGGCGGCCGCTCAGCATCCGGAGCTCTACAGGGCGTACATCGGCATGGGCCAGGTCTCCTACCAGCTCAAGTCCGAGAACGCGACCTACCGGTACATGCTCGAGCGGTACGAGGAGATCGGCGACGACAAGATGGTGCGCAGGCTCGAGAAGTCGCCGTGCACGTGGACACTGCCGATGTCGCGCACGTACATGGCGCTACGCGACCCGGCGATGCACGGCCTGGGCGTGGGCACGACGCACGACATGAGCTCGGTAATCAGCGGGATCTTCCTGCCGTCGTGGCTGAACCGCGAGTACACGCTGGGCGAGAAGCTCGACATCTGGCGTGGCAAGTTCGCCGCCAAGGGCTTCGGCCTGTGGGACGAGATACAGGGCGACGACCTGACCAGGCGGATCACCGAGCTCAAGATGCCCGCCCACTTCGTCTCGGGCATCTTCGACCACACCGTTTCCTACAGCCAGGCGAAGGAGTACCTGGCCCTGCTGGAGGCGCCGGTCAAAGGGTTCTACACGTTCGAGAAGTCGGCCCACAGCCCGGCGTTCGAGGAGCCCGAGAAGATGCGACAGATCCTGCGGGAGGACGTACTAGGCGCCCAGACCAGGCTCGCCGACCGGGACTGGCTGGGCCAATGCCCCTCTCGAGAGGCTGTCTGAGCCCAGGAGGGGCGCCCCCTCACGCGGTAACACGGGTCCGAATCCCGTGCGCGCGGCCGGCAGTGGTTGGGCTTCGATGGCGCCAGTCGGCGCGGTGGCGTCGGCCACGCCTGCATCGTCTTCTGCGACTGGCCGCGTGCCCAGCTCAGATCATCTGACGCGACAGAACTCACAGACCCGGCAGTGAGTCCTTGCCAGTCGCCACCGGCAACGTGAAGTAGAAGGTCGCGCCCTGCTCCACCTCGGCCTCGGCCCACACGCGGCCGCCGTGGCGACGCACGATGCGCTGCACGGTAGCGAGCCCGATGCCGTCCCCCCCGAAGTCCTCCGCCCGGTGCATGCGCTGGAAGGCGCCGAAGAGATGCTCGGCGCAGCGCATGTCGAAGCCGGCGCCGTCGTCGCGCACGTAGAAGGCGCGCTCGCCATGGGCATCCCGCGCGCCTACCTCGACGTGGGCGACGTCGCGCCCGGCGGTGAACTTCCAGGCGTTGGCGAGCAGTTCACGCAGGACAAGCCTGGTCAGCGCCGGGTCGGCGTCGGCGTCGAGGTCGGGCGCCACCGCGAACTCCACCTGGCGCTGCGGTTGCTCGGCGCGCAGCTCCTCGGCGACCTCGAGAGCAAGGCGTCTGAGGTCGACCGGTTCGCGGTGCATATCACGACTCGAGACGCGCGAGAGCCCGAGCACGTCATCGAGGAGGTGCGCCATGCGCTGCGCCGCATCGTGTGCCCGCCCCAGGTGCTCGACAGATGCCGGGCTCAGGTGCTCACCGTCGTCTGCGAGCACCATGGTGGCGAACCCGTCGATGGCACGCAACGGCGTGCGTACGTCGTGGGCCACAGAGTAGGCGAACGCCTCGAGCTCCCTGGCCGCCGCGTCGCGCTGCTCGGTGTGCGTGATGACACGCTCCTCGAGCTCGGCGTTGAGGCGACGGATCTCGTCCTCGGCCCGCCTGTACGTATCGATATCCTGGAATGTGCCGGTAAGTCTGGCTACCCTGTCGCCGCTGTAGAGGGCCCTGCCCAGCATCCGCACCCAGATCCTCTCCTTGCTGCCTGCCGGGATGAAGAGGAGGTCGAGATCCCAAGGTTCGCCGGTCCTGACAGCGTGCTTGATCGCCTGCTCCAGGGCCGGCCTTGATTCGGGTGCAAAGAAGCTTAGAGCTTCGTCGAGTCTGGGCTCGTATCCCGGCTCGACTCCGTGGATCCGGCAGACCTCGTCGTTCCATGTGACCTCATCGGTCGAGAGGTCAAGCTCCCACCCTCCGACCCTGGCCATCGCTCCGGTATCCCTGAGGAGCTGGGTGCTCCTCTGCAGCATCTCCTCGGCCTGCTTGCGCTCGGTGACGTCGAGCATCACGCCGATGAGTCCTGCGACCTGCCCGTCGTCTCCATTGAACGTCGCCTTGTTGAACACGACGTCGCGCTGCGAGCCGTCGGCAGCCTGCACCTTCCACTCGTAGGTCTGCGTTCCCGGCTGCTCGAAGAGTCGGCGGTCCATCGCGTCGTACGTCTCTGCGATCTCCGGCGGGGCCATGTCGGCGACCGACTTGCCGACGATCTCGCCGCGTTCTCGCCCCAGAAGCTGCTCGAAGGCGCGGTTGCAGCCCAGGTAGACACCGGTGGCGTCCTTGTAGAAGACGGGACTTGGAATGGTGTCGAGCAGCTTGGCCAGCAGCTCCCGATGACACTCGACCTCGGTGTGCTTCGCTCGCAGCTCGTCTTCGGCATGCTTGCGCTCGGTGATGTCGACATCGGCGACATAGACCCGGTCGAACGTCGCCTCGTGACCGGGGACCACCGTGCAGGTCTCGAGGACGTGGATCTCCGTTCCGCGGAGCGAGAAGTTGGACTCCTCGAAGGTCGCCTGGTGATCGCCCGCGAGCATCGCCGACCAGAAGTGGTGCACGCCCCGGGCGCTCTCGCTTCGGTAGAGATCGCTGTTGCGTGCAAGCAGCTCGTCACGGCTCCTGGCCTCGAAGAGGCGCACCGCCGCCTTGTTCGCATCGATGACCCGGGTCAGCGAGACGCAGCGCGCGTATTCTCGTGGGTCGGCGAGCACGTGACCGATCACGTTGTCGACACCCGAGGCGGCGAGCTCCTCCAAATGGGCCTTGACCGCCGAGTTGTCCTCCTCCCACATCGCGAACGGCGAGTCTTCGAAGAGCGAACGATAGCGTGCCTCACTCTCGCGCAGAGCGTGCTCTGCGTGGACGCGCTCAGTGACGTCGTTGTAGATGGCCACTACCTGCCCCGAGGGCAACCGGTAGATCCAGTTCTCGCGCCAGCCGCTGAGGTGTTCGTCGCGGTAGAGAGCTGCCGGGAGGTGCTCCGCCCTGCCGCTCCGCCAGACGCGCTGGAACACCTCCAGAAGGCCGAGCTCTCGGATGCCGGGGAAGACCTTCGTCACCGGCCTGCCGAGGACCGCCTTCTTCGTGGTCTTCTCCATGCGCGCTCCGGCGCGGTTGAGATCGCGGATGATGAAGTCGTCGCCGTCGCCGGTGGCCTCGTAGACGGCGACGCCGCTGCGCAGGTGCTCGACGAGCGCACGGTTGCGCTCCTCGCTCTCGCGTAGCGTGCCCGACGCCGCCTCTGCCTCGGTGAGCGCCCGGGTGGTCGCCTCGAGCTGCTGCGTGCGGCTCGCAAGCTGCTCTTCGAGCGCGGCGTTGAGCCGCCGCCACTCGATCTCCGCTTCCTTGAGGCCGGTCACGTCGGAGAACGCAAGGAGCACCGCCTGCGTGGGGGCGGCTTCGGTCGCCGGGAGCGGGAGGGCGTTGACGAGGAGCCAGGTCACGGCTCCTCCGTCTTGCCTGATCCCCGCGAGCACGTCGCTGGTCGGCTCGCCCGTGTCGAGCGTCCTGCGTCCGGGGCGGTCGCTTGCGGGCAGCACCTCGCCGTCCTCACCGATGAGGTTCCAGTCGTGCGGCCCGGACGCAAGGCCGAGCGCCTCCGCCGGCACATCACCGAGCAGGCGACGGGCGGCGTCGTTCTGGGTGAGGACGTGCCCGTCCCGATCGAGCATGACGATACCCTCGCGCAGTGAGGCGACGATGACGCGGCACTGCTCAGCGCTCTCGGTGAACGCCTGCTTGGCGGCGCCAAGGGCCTGAGATCCGGGGTCTGAGCCAACATCGGGCGACATGGCGCTCCTCCCAGCGGTCCGCGCCTCGATTGGCCCCCACTGAGTGCCGCGGACGCATCAGCACTCTATGCCCATTGCACGAAGCGCGCCAGAGCATCGGGAACGGCTTCGGCATCGCTGCCCCGAACGCTGCCGGCCTGCCCGCTGTCGTCGGCCAATGGACAGCATCCCGCTTCGCGGGACGACCTGCCTGCCGGTTTGAGCGGCCACCTTGGCGAGTGGCAAGCTGCTGAAACACTCGCTGGTGCACTCCTCCGGCGAAGGCTTGCAGCCTTGCTGTGCCAACCTCGAACCGCCCTCATCTTGACCGGGGCACGCACGGAGCTGGCCGCCCACTTCGACTTCTACCACCACCGGCGCCGGCGCCAGGGCCTGAGCGACCGTACGCCGACGAGGTCTACTGGTATACACGACGCGCGCAAGCAGCAGTTACATGGCGAGCGGTTCATGACCTACCAACCCGGTTCAACTGCCCAAACGAACCCGGCCACGTCTGATCGCCCTCTGCGTCTGACCGCCTGCCCAGCTCAGATCATCTGACGCGACGGAAATCACAGACCCGCCGGTGAGTCCTCGCCGGCAGCCGCCGGCAACGTGAAGAAGAACGTCGCGCCCTGCTCCACCGCGCCTTCGGCCCACACCCGTCCGCCATGCCGACGCACGACGCGCTGCACGGTGGCGAGGCCGATGCCGAGGCCCTCGAACTCGCCCGCGCCGTGCAGGCGCTGGAAGGCGCCGAAGAGCTTCTCGGCGTAGGCCATGTCGAAGCCGGCGCCGTCGTCGCGCACGAAGAAGGCGCGCTCGCCGTCGAGCGCGGCGGCGCCGACCTCGATCGCGCGCCGTCTCGTGGGCGCCGGTGAACTTCCAGGCGTTGCCGAGCAGGTTGGTGAGCAGGGCGCGCGACGAGTTCGCGGTCGGCCCTGGCCTCGAGCCCCTCGGCGACGACCAGCTCGACGTGGCGCTCCGGGCTCGGCCTCCGCAAGCTCGGCGCCCGAGCTCGTGGGCCATCGCGCGAGAGGTCGAGCGTCTCTCGTTTCAGCTCGCCGCGGCTGAGGCGCGACAGCTCGAGCAGGGCGTCGATCAGGGTGCCCATGCGGGCGTCGGCGGCGCGGATGCGCTCGAGGTGGGCGCGGCCCTCCTCGCCGAGCACCTCGGAGTAGTCCTCGATCAGCACCTGGCTGAAGCCGTCGAGGGCGCGCAGCGGCGCCCGCAGGTCGTGGGAGACCGAGTAGGCGAACGATTCGAGCTCCTGGTTGGTCGAGGCGAGCTCCGCCGTGCGCTTCTCGACGAGATCCTCGAGTTGTCCGTAGTGCTCCTTGAGCTCGTTCTCGGCCTTGCTGCGTTTTGAATCAGCGGTGCGAAGCTCGGCGTGCGTGGCCGCGAGCTGCTCGTGATTGCGCTCCAACGAAGTGCGGGCGCTCTGCACCTCCTGGAGCGATCGTTGAAGCCCTCGGAGCGGAAGTGCCACGCAAATGGCGACGAGCGAGTTGAGCAGCATGAAGTTCAGCCCGATGACGATCCACTTCTCCACCGGCTGGTCGGCGAGCGCTGCGATGGAATCCCCTTTGCTGAGGATCAGCAGGCAGAAGGCGACGATCGTCGCTCCGTTCAGCGCCAGCGCGGCGCAGGCGGCTCTCGTCCCGCCGAGAACGCCGGCAAGAACGGGCGCGGTGAACAGCCAGACGATTCCCGCGCCGTCGGGCCCCAGCGCCAGAAAGAGCACGAAGCCGAGCAGATAGCAGATCGCCACGACGGCCGACGCCCGGATCCAGTAAGGGATGCGCCGAAGGACGAGCAGGGAGATCCCGGTGCCGAGAATCAGTGTGTCCGCGAACACGACCGCGGGCAGATGCTCCCGAACGGCGAGCCAGATGCTTGGTGGGTAGACGACGGTGCCGAGAGCGACTCCGGTGAGGAGGATGGCGCCGATCAGCCGCTCCCGCCAGTACCGCAGACCGTGCTGAGGGCCGCCGCACGGTCCGTCTGCAATCCATCTTCAGCCCAAATCCCCGGTACGCGATCGGTTTCGTGTGGGCCGGGCCTCTGTGTGCCGATCTGGGGAGGCCATCCCGGCGCCTTCTCACGGCGGTACCACGGGTTCGAATCCTGTATGCGCTACCACCCCTCTCGCCTCCTCCCGCGGCCACGCCGCGCCACGCGCGGCACCGCGTGAATCCACGCGGCCGCACTGCGACGGAGATGCGGAAAGGAGAGGAAGAGGATGGCTGGCGAGGAAGGACTCGAACCTTCAATCCCCTGATCCAGAGTCAGGTGCCTTGCCAATTAGGCCACTCGCCAGCGATGCCCGAGGGGCAGCAGGAGTGTACCCCGAGTCGACACCCTCCTCAACCGTCGCGCCCGCAGCCCGGCGGCGCGGTCAGGCCTTCTGCGGCCGTCCCCGCGCCTGCAGCTTCGCCCAGGTGTCGCGGAGCGTGAGCGTGCGATTGAACACGAGCGCCCCGGCCGCCGAATCAGGGTCGGGGCAGAAGTAGCCGAGCCGCTCGAACTGCACCGTCTCGCCGGCCGGCACCTCGGCGAGCGACGGCTCCACGAGGCAGCCCCGGAGCACGGTCTCGGAGTCCGGGTCCAGGTCCTCGAAGAGCTCACGACCGTCGGCGCCGGGGTGCGGGGTGCGGAAGAGGTAGTCATAGAGCCGGACCTCCGCGGGCACGGCGTGAGCGGCCGACACCCAGTGGAGGGTCGCCTTGGGGCGGCGGCCGTCGGGCGCGCTGCCGCCGCGCGTGGCCGGGTCGTAGGTGCAGCGCAACTCCACGACCCGGCCCGCCGCGTCCTTGACCACCTCATTGCAGGTGACGAAGTACGCGGACCGCAGCCGCACTTCGCGGCCGGGAGCCAGGCGGAAGAACTTGCGTACGGGCTCCTCCATGAAGTCGTCGCGCTCGATCCAGAGCTCCCGCGAGAAGGGCACCCGGCGGCTCCCGGCGGTCGAATCCTCCGGATTGTTGTGGACCACCATCTGCTCGACCTGACCCTCGGGGTAGTTCTCGATGACGACCTTGAGGGGGTCGAGCACGGCGAAGCGCCGGAGCGCCGTCCGGTTGAGGACGTTGCGCACCGCGTGCTCCAGCATGCCCACCTCGACGACGCTGTCGGTCTTGGCCACCCCGATCATCGTCACGAAGTCGCGGATGCCCTCGGCGGGGAAGCCGCGGCGGCGCAGGCCGGACATGGTGGGCATCCGCGGGTCGTCCCAGCCGCGCACGTGGCCCTCGCTCACGAGGCGCAGGAGGACGCGCTTGGAGAGGACGGTGTGCGTGAGGTTGAGCCGCGCGAACTCGATCTGGCGCGGGCGCGACGGGACCGGCAAGTTGTCGATGAGCCAGTCGTAGAGCGGCCGGTGACCCTCGAACTCGAGCGTGCAGATCGAGTGGGTGATGCCCTCGATCGCGTCCGACTGCCCGTGCGCGAAATCGTAGGTGGGGTAGACGCACCACGCGTCGCCCGTGCG
Source organism: uncultured Actinomycetes bacterium (assembly GCA_963709345.1). Taxonomy (GTDB): domain Bacteria; phylum Actinomycetota; class Thermoleophilia; order UBA2241; family UBA2241; genus CAIXSE01. The sequence goes on along the minus strand of CAVPVX010000004.1, from coordinate 102,456 downwards.
CGGATGCTCCGCGTGGAGGATGCGGTACAGCACCGGGTCGCGCAGGTTGATGTTCGCGGCGGCCATGTCGACGCGGGCGCGCAGCACGCGCGCTCCGTCGGGATACTCGCCGGCGCGCATGCGCGCGAAGAGATCGAGGCTCTCACCCGCCGGCCGGTCCCGCCAGGGGCTGTCCCGGCCGGGCTCGGTGAACGTGCCGCGGTGCTCGCGGATCTCGTCGGCGCTGAGGTCGTCCACGTAGGCCTTGCCGGCCCTGATGAGGTCGCCCGCCCACTCGTAGAGCTGCTCGAAGTAGTCCGAGGCGAAGTAGAGGTGCTCGCCCCAGTCGAACCCGAGCCAGCGGACGTCCGCCTCGATGGCGTCGATGTACTCCTGCTCTTCCTTGGTGGGGTTCGTGTCGTCGAAGCGCAGGTGACAGCGGCCGCCGAACTCGCGGGCGATGCCGAAGTTGAGGCAGATCGACTTGGCGTGGCCGATGTGGAGGTAGCCGTTCGGCTCCGGTGGGAAGCGGGTGACGACGGTGTCGTGCCGCCCCTCACGGAGGTCGGCGGCGGCGATCTCGCGGATGAAGTCGCCGCGTTCGGGCGAGGATGGCGTCTCGAAGCTCACGGCGCCGAGGATAGCACAGGGGAGCGGCGCGACTGGGGCGGCGCGTGCCCTCCCACGATGTGTCCCCTCGGGTACACTCCATCTACAGGGTCAGTCATCCCGCGGAGGACTCATGACTTCACGTGACTGGATAGCTCGCCGGGTGCCGGCCCTCCTGCTCGCCGTCGTCCTCGTGATCGTGACCTTCGCCGTACCGGCATGGTGCGTCGCGACGGGCCTGTGGTGGTGAAGCGGGCTGAGCGCTCCGGACCGGGCTCAGAGATTCGTCTTCAGCCAGTCGCGGTGAGACTCGACCGCCGCGCCCGAAGGCTGAGCCCACAGGTCGCCGTGACCGCCGGGGAACCACTGCAGGGCCTTCGGCCCCGGCGCCGACTGGTAGTACCGCCTCACGCTGACGCGTGAGAAGAGTGGGTCGTCGGCGCCCGCCTGGAAGAGGAACGCCGCGGCGCGGCTGAGTCTGACCGCCGCAGCCGGGTCCACGAAATCCCCCCCCCCCCCCAGCGTGGGATCGGCGGTCACCCAGTCCGCCCCCGCGTACGTCAACACGTAGGCCGTGGTCGGCGCGCGCAAGCCGGCGAGAAAGCCGCCGACGTAGCCGCCCCAGCTGTAGCCCACGTAGCCGAGACGCTCGGGGTCGACCTCGGGCAGCGACGCGAGCACGTCGAGGCCGCGGCGCAGGTCGCCCACGTACTGGATGTGCGCCGCCGCGACCGTCTCCGGGTCGAGCGAGACCGGCTCGGCGAAGGGCGCGCGGCCGTCGGGCGGGTCGACCGCCAGGGCGGCGACGCCCGCCCGCTGCAGGGCGGCCATGTCGCTCTCGAACATGGCAGCGGGGCAGCCGACGCCGGGTGCGTAGAGCACCGCCGGGTACGGCCCGTCGCCGGCGGGCACGGAGAGCACGCCGGTCACTCTGGCCCCCGAGCCCTCGTACGTGACGTCGCGGACGGCGACCCCGTCGACCGTACGCCCACCGGCGACCTTCAGCCCGAGCGGCTCGGCGTCCTCGTGAGGGAAGAGCCGGCGCAGACCGGCGGCGGTCACGCCGCCGGAGACCGGCGATGCCTTCGCCGAAGCCGCCGGCGGGCCGGATGCCGCCGCGGACGACGGGCCCGCACCGGCGCCCGGCGAGTCTACGGCGGCCGGAGTACCACCGCAGGCGACGAGAACGGCGACGAGCAGCAGGCCTGCGATCAGGACGAGCGCTGCGGCCAGCAGGACACCGCGAGCCGCCAGGTACCGGCGGGGGGACAGTCGCGACGCTTCGGGGATGCTCATGAGCAGGTCGACGCGTCGCATCGCCTCACCTCCGCACTCGGCAGAACGGATCGCGCTCCGAAGTATCTCAGGGAATCACGCCGCTCTGCCGTTGCGCCGGCGCGACCGGCATCCGGGCCGCCGGGGCGGCGACACGCGAGGTTCCCGCCGGCAGTTCGCGTACCCATGCCCACCGCGACTGCCGGCGCGCCATGTATCGACAACCCGATGTGCGGGCAAGAACCAGTCACCGAGGACTTGGGGGCGGTGTGCGGGCGCGCGTGCTCTTCGTTGACGACAGCGACACCGATGTCGAGCTCCTCGTGCGCCGTCTTCGCTCCGACGGTGTCGAGGTGAAGTGGACGCGGATCTCGACGGCGGATGATCTGCGCGAAGCTCTGACCGGCGCCACATGGGACGTCGCCCTCGTCGACTACAACATCCCGGGCTACAGCGGGCTCGAGGCGATGCGAATGATCGCCGAGGAGGCGCCCGACACCCCCCTGATCACCGTGTCGGGCGCGATCGACGAGGAGACGGCCGTCGCCACGCTCACCGCCGGCGCCGTCGACTACGTGCTCAAGGACAACCCGGCAAGGCTCGCACCGGCCGTCGAGCGCGCTATTGCCGGTGCCACGGCACGCCGGGATCTGCGCCGGCGCTCCGAAGAAGCGCGCACATCGCAGTTCGTCCTCGACAACTCGTCCTTCCCCATCACGATGGCGCTCGAGGACGGCACGATAACGTACGCCAACGAGTCGGCGCTCGCCCTGACCGGATACCCGGAGAGTGAGCTCGTCGGCGCAAAGCTCTGGGAGCGCGACCGCGATCAGTCCACTGGGGAGTGGGCGGCGCTGTGGCGGAAAGTGCGCGACGAGGGCACGGTGCAGACGGAGCGCGTTTCCATCGACGCCGGCGGGGTGGAGCACGTGCTCGAGATCACCATGAACCACCTCGAGAGGGAAGGCGCCCCCGTCGTCGTCACCTACACGCGCGACGTGACTGAGGCGCGCCGCGCCGAGGCCGCCCTGCGCGCAAGCGAGCAGCGGTTCGAGGCCTTCGGCCGTCATTTGCCGGGCTACCTGTACATACTGGACGAAGCAGGCCGCTACGTCTTCGCCAACGAGCGCAAGTTGAGCGAGGGTGACATCCCGCCCGAGTCATGGATCGGGCGAACGCCGGAGGAGCTCTGGCCGGAGGAAGACGCGACTGTCGCCACAGACGCCTTCCGCCGCGCCTTGGCGGGCGAGGTCGTCGACATCCTCGAGACGTGGCACCCCGGGCGGCGGGTGGAGCATCTTCACTCGCTGTTCTTCCCGATCTTCAGAGAGGGTGGGCCGCCGCTGGTCGGCGGCCTCTCGATCGACGTGAGCGACCTGGCCGCGGCGGAAGAGGAGGTACGCCGCACGACGGAGCAGTTGCGGCAATCGACGGAGCACCTGCGCCGGTCACTGGAGGGCACCGTCCTGGCCATGAGCCAGGTCGTCGAGACGCGGGACCCGTACACGGCCGGACACCAACGCCGTGTGGCGGAGCTCGCGCTCGCCATCGCCGGGGAGCTGGGGCTTGATGGCGAGGACCTCGAGGGCATACGCATCGCGGCGACGATCCACGACATCGGCAAGATCGCCGTGCCGGCCGAGATCCTCACCAAGCCCGGCCGGCTGAGCGAGGCCGAGTTCAGCCTGATCAAGCAGCACTCCCAGGCCGGGCACGACATCCTCGCCGGGGTCAGCTTCGAACGGCCGATCGCCGAGATCGTCCTTCAGCACCACGAGCGGCTCGACGGCTCCGGCTACCCGAACGGGCTTGAGGCGGCGGCCATCATGCCCGAGGCGCGCATCCTCACGGTGGCAGACGTCGTCGAGGCGATGTCGTCGCACCGTCCCTACCGCGCCTCGAGGGGCACCGACGCAGCGCTCGCCGAGATCGAGGAGGGCGCAGGCAGGCTCTACGACGAGGACGTGGTGGCAGCCTGCCTGGCCGTCGCTCGAGAACGGGGTTTCACCTTCAGCGATTGAACGCGGAGCGCTGCGGCCGCCGCTCGGCTCGAAAGTCACCCCGCCCCGGCTGCTATCCTCCCTGCCATGGACGAACGGGCCGGGGTAGATGTGGGACGGGTCGCCGAGCTGTGGCGACGCGAGATGGAGCGCTATGCGCGCGAGCACCCGCGCTGCCTCGAACTGCGCGAGCGCGCCCGGCCGGGCATGCCCCACGGCGTGCCGATGAGCTGGATGGTCAGCTACTTCGCGCATCCGCCGGTCTGGGTCGCCGAAGGCCACGGCGCCCACTTCACCTGCGCCGACGGGCGCCGCTTCCTCGACACCAACGTCGGCGACAAGAGCACCTTCTGCGGCATCGACCCGGAGCCTGTCGTACGCGCCGTCCAGCGGCGCGTCGCCGCCGGCGCCCAGTTCATGCTGCCGACCGAAGACTCCATCATCGTCGCCGAGGAGCTTGCGCGCCGCTGGGGTCTTCCCGCCTGGCAGTTCACGCTCTCGGCGTCGCAAGCCAACACCGAGGCGTTGCGCCTGGCGAGGCACGCGACCGGACGCCGCAAGGTGCTCAGCTTCGTCGGCAACTACGGCGGGCACGGCGACGAGCTCCTCGCGGCGTATTCCGACCGCCGCAAGCTCTCGTATCTCGGCCTGGCGCCCACCGCCGACCGCGATATCGACGTCGTGCAGTTCAACGACGTCGAGGCGCTGGAGCACGCCCTGACGACGGGGCTCTACTCCTGCGTGCTCACCGAGCCGGCACTGACCAACGAAGGCGTCGTCCTGCCCGAGCCCGGATTCCACGCCGAACTGCGACGGCTCGCCGGTCAGACCGGGACGCTGCTGGTGCTCGACGAAACGCACACGCTGATCTGCGGTCCCGGCGGCCTCACGCGCGAGTGGGCCCTCGAACCCGACGTGGTCGTCGTCGGCAAGGCGATAGGGGGCGGCCTGCCGCTCGGCGCCTACGGCATGACCGCCGCGCTCGCGACCACGTTCGAGCGCGCCGAGAGCCTCGAAGGAGAGCCCGGCGAGCTGGCGACCGGCGGCACGCTCTTCGGCAACGCCCTGAGCATGGCGGCGGCGCGCGCCGCGCTGGTCGAGGTGCTCACGCCTGAGGCGTACGCGCACGCGGCCGCACTCGGCGCGCGGCTGGCCGACGGCCTCGAGGCGATCGTCGCCGGGGCGGGTCTCCCGTGGCAGGTGCAGCGCCTTTACCCACGCTCCGGCGTGGACTTCAGCGGCCGTCTCGCACGCGATGCGGCCGAGGCCGACGACGACGAACAGCCCGAGCTCAACGCCCTGCTGCGCCTCTATCTTGCCAATCGCGGCGTCTGGGAGGCGATCAGCACCGCCGGGCCCGCCATGTCGGTGGCCGCGACCGGCGACGACGTCACGGCCTACCTCGACGCGTTCTCCGCCTTCGTGGACGAGGTCACCGCCTCCGGCGACTGAGGCGCGAACTCGAGCAGCACCACGGTACGACCCGGCCGCGTGCTGAGCAGGAGGCGCTCGCACGTCTGCGGCACGATCGTGAATCCCAAGCCCAGGCTGGACACGGTGGAGAAACCGGAGACCAGCGTAGCCCTCGGGAGAGGCCGGAAGTCGATGCCCGGACCCGCGTCTCTGACGACGACCCGCAGCCGCCTGCCGACGGGCTCCATGACGCACGAACTTGGTTTGCAGGCTAATCGTTTGCCTGCTAACCTTTCCGACGCCGAGTTCGACGACCGAAGGACCCGTGCCGCCGCACCACCACCTGATAGCGCCACCCGACAGGCTCGAAGGAGTCGATGACCTCTCCTCGCAGGCCTTCCGCACCTTCATGGGTACGCTTCGCCTGCACCAGCGGCTGATGATGCAGGCGTTTGCCGATCGCGGCGTCCATCCCGGTCAGGCGATGTGTCTGCGATTGCTCGCCACCAATGAAGGCATCACCCAGCGCGACCTCGCCGAGGCGCTGCACGTGGCGCGGCCGACGGTGACCAAGATGTTGCACTCCATGGAGAAGGCGGGGCTCGTGACGCGGCGCCCCGACGACGTCGACCAGCGGCTCACGCGGGTCGAGCTCACCGAGGCCGGGCGCGCCGAGGAGAAGCAGATGCGCGCCGGCGCGGCCCGGTACGTCAACGCCACGATCGCCACCCTGCCGGCCGACGACCGCAGGGAGCTCATCCGGCTCCTCGAGGCGCTGGGCGCGAGCATCGAGCGCGCCGCCGCCGAGCGCACGGCCGCACAAGGCGGGGCAGCAACGCCGGTCGCGGAGAGACCGCGATGATCCGCCTCCTGCGCGGCGGGCTGCGGCCGTACTGGCGCCAGATCCTCGTCGTCCTCGTGCTGCTTCTCGCGCAGGCCATCGCCAACCTCTATCTCCCGACGCTCAACGCCGACATCATCAACAACGGTGTCATCACCGGCGACACCGCCTACATCATCAGGATCGGCGCGCTCATGCTCGGCGTGACGCTGGTGTTCGTGATCGCAGCGATCATCGCCGTCTACTGGGGGTCCAGGATCGCGATGGGCTTCGGGCGCGATGTGCGCGGCGGGCTCTTCCGCCGCGTCCAGAGCTTCTCCCAGGCCGAGGTGAACCACTTCGGCACCCCCTCGCTGATCACGCGCACGACCAACGACGTGCAGCAGGTCCAGATGGTCGTCCTCATGATGCTCAACGTGGTCATCTCGGCGCCCATGATGGCGATCGGCGGCATCATCATGGCGCTGCGCCTGAACGTCCCGCTCAGCGCCGTCATCCTGGTCTCGATCCCGGTCATGGCCGTGTTCATCGGCCTCGTCCTGCGGAGCGCGCTCCCGCTGTTCATCTCCATGCAGAAGAAGATCGACCGCATCAATCAGGTCACCCGCGAGATGCTGAGCGGCGTACGCGTGATCCGCGCCTTCGTGCGCACCAAGTACGAAGAAGAGCGCTTCGACACGGCGAACCTCGACCTCACCGACACCACTCTCCGGGTCAACCGGCTGTTCGCGCTGATGATCCCGACCCTCACGGCCATCCTCAACCTGTCGACGGTGGCGATCATGTGGTTCGGCAGCATCCAGGTCGCCGACGATGGCATGCCCATCGGCGACCTCACCGCCTTTCTCACCTACATCGTGCAGATCCTCATGGCCGTGCTCATGGCGACGATCATGCTCGTCATGGTGCCGCGGGCCGCGGCCTCGGCGGCGCGCATCCAGGAGGTGCTCGACACCGACTCGACGGTCGTCGACCCGGAGACGCCGGCCGCCGACACCGGCCGCCGCGGCGAGGTCGTGTTCGAGGATGTCGAGTTCCGCTACCCCGGCGCCGAGGACCCGGTGCTCAGCGGCATCAGCTTCACGGCGGCGCCCGGCGAGGTCACGGCGATCGTCGGCAGTACCGGCAGCGGCAAGACGACACTCATCAGCCTCATCCCGCGGTTCTACGATGTGACCGGCGGGCGCGTCCTCGTCGACGGCGTCGACGTCCGCGAGATGGCGCAGCAGGACCTGTGGAGCCGCATCGGACTCGTGCCGCAGAAGGCCTTCCTCTTCAACGGCACCGTGGCCGACAACCTGCGCTACGGCGACGACCAGGCCGACGACGAGCAGCTCTGGCGTTACCTCGAGGTGGCGCAGGGCCGGGAGTTCGTGGCCGAGATGCCGGAAGGACTCGAGGCGCCCGTCTCCCAAGGCGGCGCCAACGTCTCCGGCGGACAGCGCCAGCGTCTCGCGATCGCGCGGGCGCTCGTCAAGGGGGCGAAGATCCACATCTTCGACGACAGCTTCTCCGCGCTGGACTTCACCACCGACGCGCGCCTGCGCGCCGCGCTCAAACGTGAGACCGCCGACGCCACCGTGATCATCGTCGCCCAGCGGGTGGGGACGATCATGCACGCCGACCGCATCATCGTGCTCGAGGACGGCTCCATCGCGGGCATGGGCACCCACGCGGAGCTCCTCCGCACCAGCGAGACCTACCGCGAGATCGTTGCCTCCCAGCTCGGCGAAGGGGAGGTGGCATGAGCACGCAGCCCCGACAGACGCCGGCGGGCAGGCCGGGTGGGCCCGGGCGAGGCCCGGGCGGGCCCGGCCCCGGCGGACCCGGCGGCCACGCGCTCGTCATGCCGGCCGCCAAGCCCAAAGACCTGAGCGGCGCGCTCCGGCGTCTCGGCGGCCTGCTGCGCAGAGAGCGTCTGCTCATCGCCGTCGTCCTCGTGCTGGCCGTGATCAGCGTGGCCTTCATGGTCGTCGGCCCCAGGATCCTGGGCAACGCCACCAACATCCTGTTCGACGGGGTGGTGAGCACGCAGATCCCCGCCGGGACGACGCAAGCCCAGGCCGTCGCCGCCCTCAGGGCGAAGGGACAGGACACGCAGGCCGACATGCTGTCGAGCATGAACATCAACCCTGGCCAGGGCGTGGACTTCGGCGCGCTCGGCCGCACCCTGCTCCTTCTCGTCGCCGTGTACCTGCTGAGCGCCGCCTTCAGCTGGCTGCAGCAGTACATCATGGCGGGCGTGGCGCAGCGTACCGTCTACGGGATGCGGCGGGCGGCCGACGAGAAGCTCGCCCGCCTCCCCCTGCGCTACTTCGACGACCACCCCCGCGGCGACGTCCTGAGCCGGGTGACCAACGACATCGACAACATCTCGCAGTCACTTCAGCAGAGCCTCACACAGCTCATCACCGCCGTGCTCACCATCATCGGCGTGCTCGCCATGATGCTGTCGATCAGCTGGATCCTCGCGGTCATCTCGCTGCTCGCGGTACCGCTCTCCGTGCTGCTCACCGTGATCATCGCCAAGCGGTCGCAGAAGCAGTTCGCCGCCCAGTGGGAGAGCACAGGCGATCTGAACGGGCATGTGGAGGAGATGTTCACCGGCCACAACGTGGTCAAGGTCTTCGGTCACCAGAAGGAGGCCATCGCCACGTTCGACGAGCAGAACGAGAAGCTCTACGAGGCGAGCTTCAAGGCGCAGTTCATCTCCGGGATGATCATGCCGGTGATGACCTTCGTGACCAACCTGAGCTACGTGGCGATCGCCGTCGTCGGCGGGCTCATGGTGGCCAACGGCCGCATCTCCCTCGGCGATGTGCAGGCGTTCATCCAGTACTCCCGGATGTTCACGATGCCGATCACACAGACAGCCAGCATCATGAACGTGCTGCAGAGCACGGCCGCGTCGGCCGAGCGCGTCTTCGAGCTCCTCGACGAGCCCGAGGAGAAGCCCGACGCCGAGGAGCCGGCGCAGATCGCCCAGACCCGCGGTCACATCACCTTCGAGGACGTGTCGTTCCGCTACCTGCCGGACGCGCCGCTGATCCAGGACCTGACGCTCGACGTCCGGCCCGGAGAGACGGTCGCCATCGTCGGTCCTACCGGCGCCGGCAAGACCACGCTCGTCAACCTGCTGCTCCGCTTCTACGAACTGGACCACGGCCGCATCCTCGTCGACGGCATCGACACACGTCAGATGGCGCGCGGCGACCTGCGCCGCCTCTTCGGGATGGTCCTGCAGGACGCCTGGCTGTTCAGCGGCACGATCCGCGACAACATCGCCTACGGCCGCGAAGGAGCGAGTGAGGCAGAGGTCTGCGCTGCAGCCCAGGCCGCCCGCGTGGACCACTTCGCACGCACGCTTCCCGACGGCTACGACACGGTGCTCGACGACGACGCGACGAACGTCTCCCAAGGTGAGAAGCAACTGCTCACCATCGCCCGGGCCTTCCTCGCCGACCCCGACATCCTCATCCTCGACGAGGCCACCAGCTCGGTCGACACGCGCACCGAGGTGCTGATCCAGGAGGCGATGGCCGAGCTGATGCGAGGCCGTACCAGCTTTGTGATCGCGCACAGGCTGTCCACGATCCGCGGTGCCGACACGATCCTGGTGATGGACAAGGGTGCGATCATCGAACAGGGTAGCCACGAGGAGTTGATGGCTGCGCGCGGCTTCTACCACGACCTCTACGCCAGCCAGTTCGAGGAGGCGCTCGACGAGGCGTCGTGACGGCCACATACGGGTGACGCCCACCCGTGAGCGGCGCCCCGCACCGCCACACCGGCTAGCGCCCCGCGCCGGCCGCCGCGTACGGCAGCCCCTCGAGCTCGACGCCGCTCTCGCGAGCGGCCTTGCGCGCTCCCCGGTTGACGACCCGGATCATGAGCCACAGCGGGACGGCGAACGGCGGCTTGTCGCAGAGCCTCACCGTCGCCTCCGAGAAGGGTCCGCCGGCGGCGATGTCGGCGGCCACGTGCGGAAGGCAGCGCCGGAGGTGCTTCGAGAACATCCCGGCCTCGTCGAGCGGGCGGCCGTCGATCGGCGACGTGCCGCCGAAGCCGACGCCTCCCTGCCAGACCCATCCCATGGCGCCGGCGAAGAGCGCCATCGTCCGCAGCTCCGTCTCGCGCTGGATGGGCTCGGGGAAGCCGGAGTGCGCGAGCCCGTACACGCGCGACGCACGGTCGCCGATCTCTGCGCGCCGCGCCGCCAGTTGCTCCAGCAGCAGCTGGGTGACCGGCGGCAGGCCGTCGATGTAGAGCGGCGCCGCGAGGACGACGGCCTCGCTCGCCCGCAGCTTCCGCTGCAGCTCACTGAGGTCGTCCTGCCCGGCGCCCTTCGCCGGTACGTGGAACACGTCCACGCTCGTCCCGAGACGCCGCAGCTCGACCTCCAGGGCGGCGACGATCGCCCGTGTGTTCGCCCTCTTTCGCGGACTGCCCTGGATCACGAGCACGCGGCCGGCCGGGCCGGCGCCGGTCGCGGCCGGACGGACGGCCGCTGCGGCGGCGCGGGCCGCGCGCCGCGACCCGGCGGCCGTCGTCGTCGCGGTCGCCCCGCCGGCCGCTCCGCACACGACGTCGAGCGCCTGGTCCAGCTCGAGTCGCGCCGCCTCGACATCGTCGCCGCCGAAGACGGCGGCGGCCTGAGCGGGCGCGGCCACGTTGACGGCGTGGCGCTCGATGAGCAGCCGGAACGCCGCCGTCTGCTCCTCGCGCTGCGGATCGTCCCCGACCACCAGCCCCACGCCCATCCATGCTGCGCGGTGCGGGTAGCGCGGCCGGAACTTCAGCTCTCCGTTCCGCTTCGTGTACAGCGACTGCATGAACGGCTGCAAACGATCGACGATCTTCTTGACCGGGTAGCAGTGGGCGCCGAAGCTGACCGGCCCGGCGAGCACGAGCACGTCACAGGCCACGAGCCGGGGGTAGATCGCCTGCATGTCGTCCTTGACCACGCAGCGCCCGGGCGTCTTGAGCCCGCAGCTGCCGCAGCCGACGCAGGCGCTCACCTTCGCGGCCACCGCGTCGACGACGTCGACGTCCAGGCCGCGCGCCTCGAGCGAGTCCCGGAGCGCGGCGAGCGCGGCAGGACCGCGCTCCTCGTCCAGCCCGAATCCGGAGATCACCAGGGCCTTCACACCGGTTCCTCCCGCGAGAACTGCTCGACCAGCGCACCGAGCAGGGACCGGTGCAGAGTGTCGTAGTCGGCATCGAGGGAGCGCAGCCGTGTCTGACGAAGCACCGCGAGGCCGTGGACCAGCGCCCACAGATTGTAGGCCATCTCGTCCCGGCCGTACCCGGGGCGCGGATGGAACTCCCCGGCATCGATGCCGGCTTGCACCGCGCGCTGCGGGATGCGGAAGGTGGTCGGCGCGCTCATGAACTCCTCCCAGGTGGCGATCGGGATCGGCAGCGTGTTGAACAGGAGCGTGAACTGCGCCGGGTGCATCTCGGCGAACTCGATGTAGCGCAGACCGAGGGCGATCACGACGTCGGCGGCAGACGCGCCGCTCGCGCTCATGTCGTCGAAGAACGCCGCGAACGTCGTCTCGATGTCGCGCCCGATCTCGCCGACCGCCCGGAGCAACGCCTCCTTGCTCGGGAAGTAGTGATAGATGGCCATCGCCTCGACGCCGAGGCGCACACCCAGGCCGCGCATGGTGAGACCATTGATGCCGCGCTCCTCGACCAGTTCGAGCGCAGCCTCAGTGATGCGCTCACGGCTCAGTTGGGCGCGCGATCCGCTCACGTCGGCCATCGGACCTCCTGCATCGGCTTCCCAGTGACGACGAGAAGCAGAGTTGACATCTTACAGCGTAAGACCTACCCTTCTTACGGCGTAAGATTACACTGTAAAACACCGCTTCGCAAGGAGGAGTCTTGAGCGAGTTCACCACAACCATCGATGCCGGCATCGGGAACGCGATGCGGAGTCACTCCGGCGCGCGCCGCTCGACCGGCGCCAGGCTGGCCCGCGCGGGAGCGCTGCTCGTCGCGGGCCTGTTCGCTCTCCACGGGTTCGCCCACGCCGTGGGCGTCGCCGGGATCTTCGGTCTCGGCGACACACCTGTCGAGAACACGTCGACGCTTCTCGCCGCCAGCACACCGGGGTCGGCGGCGATGAGCGCGCTCGGCGTCCTCTGGGTCGTCGCCCTCGGCCTCTTCTTCTTCGCGGCGGCCGGCATCGTCCTTGAGCGCTCCTGGTGGCTGCCGCTCGCCTTCGCCGCCACGCTGCTCTCACTGGCTCTGTGCGCCGTCTGGGCCGAGGCCGCCGTCGTCGGGCTCGTCCTCAACATCGTCATCCTCATTCACCTGGTCGCCTGGATGCTCGCGCGCCGGATCACCGCGCAGGACGGGCACCACGCGTGAGAGGACCACGGCCAGGCGACGCGAGGTATGGTGGCGCCGGCGATGCGACGGGCGCCGGCGACGGATGCGGTGGCCTGCGGACGGCAGGCCGATCCGAGATGCGGCTCGTCCGCCCCCTGCCCTACTTCCCGCCGGCCCGCACCGTCGCCGTGTCGCCCTTGATGGTCACCTTGGTGCCGAAGGGCTGCGAGTACTGCTTCACCAGCGCCAGGATGGTCCTGCCGGCGGCGCCGTGCTGGATGCTGGGGATGCCCTGGCTCGAGGCGTAGGCGGGCACGAGCGTCGCCGTCACGCCGCGCGGGGTGAGCACGGCGTCGACCAGCACGGTCTGCCCGGTCTCGACGCTGTAGTGGTCGAAGACGAGGTCGCCGAGGCTGTAGAAGATGATCCCGCGCTTGTAGACCTCGACTCCCTGCAGCACATGCGGGTGGTGGCCGATGACGAGGTCGGCTCCGGCGTCGACGGCGGCGCGCGCCTCCTTCGTCTGCTGGGCGATCGGGTAGTGCTCGTGCTCGATCCCCCAGTGGTAGCCGACGACCACATAGTCGACGCGCTTCGCCAGCGTGCGGATGTCGCGCTTCATCCGGCCGACGTCGGCGAAGGCCTCGGCCACCCCCGCCTTGTCCGTCGTGGCGGCGAACCCGGGCCACCACGCGTCGTTCCAGGCGAGAAAACCGATCGTGGCTCCGGACGCGGTCGTGACGATCGCCGGCTCGCGCGCGTCGGCGGCGTCGTGGCCGGCGCCGACGACCTGCACGCCGGCCTTCTCCAGAAGCTTGATGCTGTCTTTGAGCGCTGAGCGCCCGTAGTCGACGGCGTGATTGTTGCCCAGCGTCACGATGTCGACGCCGGCGCGGCGGAGCGCCGGCGCCATCCCCGGCGGACCGCGGAAGATGTAGGTCTTGTCCGGCCACGGCGTGCCGGTCCTCGTGAGCGGCCCCTCGAGATTGACCCAGGCGGCGTCGCCCTTGCCGAGCACGCGGGCGATGCCGGCGAGCACAGCGTCGCTGCCGTGGGCCTCCGCGTAAGCCCTGGGCCCGCGGTCGGGCATGACGTCACCGCCGCTGACGACGTGCACGGGCGGCGGCTCCGAGGGCGACGCAGACGGCGAGACGGAGGAGGTGGGCGAGCCGCTCGCCGGAGAAGCGACGGGGCCTGCAGTGGCGCCGGTGACGGCGCCCCTCGCGTCGCCCGATGACGCGGCGCCCTGTGGCGGCTCGGAGACGGCCCGCGCCACGGCGAGACCCGCAACGAGCGCGAGCGCCGCGAGCACCGCGAGCGCGACGAAGCCGCGCCGACGGGCCCGGCGGCGCCGCGAGTTCCGTGTCACCCGATCCATGGGCACATGGTACCGCCGCACGAACAGCGGCCGACCCTACCGGGCCTGCCAGTCGCGCTTGATCGCCTCCCAGACGGCCTCGGCGACTACCTGGGCTCCCTCGTTCGTGTAGTGCACGCCGTCGCCGCTGCGCAACGCGGCGTTGAAGTCGCCGTTCTTCTTCGACAGAAGCTCGTAGCTGTCGACGTAGACCACGTCCGGGCTGCGACGGGCGACGTTCTCGAACAACTCGTTGAGCTTACGTATCTTGGCCGACTCCTCGCCGTTCGGCATGATGGGCATCCCGACCCAGTACACGCGCTCCGCGCCGCCGCGCAGCATGATGACGGCGATCCTCATGGCGCGGCGCTCGTACTCCTCAAGCCACTTCTTCTTCGGGTACCAGGTCGATTCACCGTTCACGAGCATCGGCATGCCGGTGTCGTTGCTGCCGATCATGAAGACGCCGACGTCGGTGCGCCCGGCGGCCATCTGCTGCTTGACGCGCGCCGGCCAATCCACAGGGTCGTCGTAGGTGAGCCGCGACGAGACGACGTAGTCGGGCCGCACCCTGGCGAGCCCGTTCTTCGCGGTCAACTGTTGCAGCATGACCCCGGGCATGCCCGCCAGGGAGTCGCCGCCGAAGTACACGCGCAGCGGATCCTTCTTCGTCGGCTTGTCGAGCGGTGGCGGAGTGGGGCTGGGCGACGGCGAGGCGGCCGCCTCCGAAGGAGTTACCGACGAGGACGGCGAAGCGAGCGCGCCGGACGAGCCGGAGCCCGGCGAAGAACCGACGACCTGGGCCTCGCCGCAGGCGCACGCTGCGACGAGCAGGCCGGCGAGCAGCGTGGTGGTAGCAAGAAGCGCGCCTGACACCGTGAGTCGCCGCTTCCGCGGCCGGCGCTTCCAGGGAGTCCGTCTGTCGTCGGGGCTGCTCATTGGTCCATCATCCCATCGGCGGCGAGGGCGGCGACCGCGAGCGCTTCACGCCGGCGGGCACGAACGCCGCCCGGCTCCGGGCTGTCGCCGTGCACCCAAGTACGACAGAATAGCGAGAATGCCTGCCGGTCGCCCCACACGCAGCAAGCTCCTCGCCCCGCTCAGCTTCGGGGGGGTCGTGCTCGCACTCGTCTTCCTGGGCTTCTCCCTGACGCCGACGCTCCTGCCGCGCGACTGGCTGCTGCAGGGTCTCGTCAGCGGCGTCTCGTTTTCCGCAGGGTACGGCCTCGGCGCGCTGCTCTTCTGGGCCGGCGCCGGCGCCGCGCAGTGGCGCCCCTCCCGGCGCGGCCGCCGCATCGCCTGGCTCACGCTGGCCGCGACCGCCGTCGTCTTCGTCGCGGGCGCCACCTACACGAGCGGCGTGTGGAACAACCAGGCGCGCGAGCTCATGACGCTCGACCCCGTCTCGGCGTGGGGAGCGTTCGCCGCTCTGCCACTCGCGGCGTTGATCTGGCTCGTCTTGCTGGCGATCGCGCGGCTTCTGCGGGCAGCCGCGCGCAGCATCGCCAGACTGCTTGCACACAAGCTGCCGAGGACGGTCGCGCTCGTCTGTGGCGCCGTCCTCATCGCGCTGCCGCTTCTCATCCTCTTCGGCCTCGGGCTCCGATTCTCCAAGAACCTCGCCGACAGCCTGTACGACACGACGAACGCCAGTACCGCGCCCGGCGTGACTCAGCCGACGAGCCCGCTCCGTTCCGGTGGTCCGGGCTCGCTCGTCACCTGGGAGTCGCTCGGCTTCCAGGGCCGCAACTTCATCGGCCGCGGCCCGGACGCGGCCAGCCTCGAGGAGTTCAACGGAGAGTCGGCGAAGGAACCGATCCGCGTCTACGTGGGCCTCGACAGCGCGCCGACGGCAGAGGCGCGCGCCGCCCTCGCGGTGCAAGAGCTCGAGCGGACCAAAGCCTTCTCGCGCGAGATCCTCGTCGTGATGGGGACCACCGGCACCGGATGGATCGAGCCGCAGTCGAGCAACTCCGTCGAGTACCTGTGGAACGGCGACACGGCGCTGGCGACGATCCAGTACTCGTACCTGCCCAGCTGGATCTCGTTCCTCGTCGACAAGCAGCGCGCCGAAGATGCCGGGCAGGCGCTCTTCGAAGCCGTGCACGAACGCTGGGCGCAGCTGCCGGACGACGAGCGGCCGAGGCTGCTCGCCTACGGGCTCAGCCTTGGGTCCTTCGCCCAGCAGGCCGCCTTCGGCAGTCTCGGCGATCTGCGCTCACGGACGGACGGCGCGGTCTTCATCGGCACACCGAACGACACGACGCTGTGGCGCTCAGTCGTGCGCGGCCGCGACGCCGGCAGCCCCGAGTGGCAGCCCGTGGTCGGCGAAGGCCGGGGCGCCCGCTTCGCCGCGTCTCCGCCTGACTACGCCAACCCGCCGGGACCGTGGACAACGCCTCGCATCCTCTACCTTCAGCACGCCTCCGACCCCATCGTGTGGTGGTACTGGAGCATCCTCTGGAGCCGGCCCGACTGGCTCGCCGAGCCCCGCGGGCCAGACGTCAGCGCCAAGTCCGTCTGGTTCCCGATCGTGTCGTTCGTGCAGGTCACGGTAGACCAGTTCCACGGCACCGGGGTGCCCAACGGCCACGGCCACAACTACGGCAACATGATGGTGTCGGCGTGGGCGCGACTGGCGCAGCCGCCCGGCTGGACGGACGCCGACACCGACCGCCTGCAGCAGTTGATCGATGAGTACGCGATCGAGTAGTGAGGAGGAGCCGGCGGGCGAAGCCGGCCCGGCGCTTCCCGGCGCAGCCCCCCGCCGACCTCCGGGCGGTCTCGCGCTGGAGCTCGGCGCCGCGGCCGTGGTCCTCGGCTACGGCGTGCTCATCGCCCGCGTCGTCCCCGGCTTCCTGTACGTGCCGGTCAACCTTGCGGTCGCCGGCCTCGGTCTGATCGCGCTCAGACGCTCCGGCGTGACCTGGCGCGACCTCGGTCTCGCCCGCGACCTCATGAGGAGCGGACTGCGACTGGGAGCGCTCACGGTGATCCCCATCGCCGCGGTCGTGACGGTCGGGCTGGCGATCCCGTGGACGCGGGAGTTCTTCCGCGACGCCACGATCGTCGGCGCGAGCACGGCGGAGGCCGCCTACACGCTCCTTCTCCGCATCCCCTTCGGCACGGCGCTGGCCGAGGAGCTCATCTTCCGCGGCGGCCTCCTCGGTCTCTACCTGCAGCGTCACCGACCGTGGGTCGCCGTCCTCATGAGCTCCGCCGTGTTCGGCTTCTGGCACGTGCTGCCGACGCTGAGCTCTCTGGATACCAACCCCGGCGCGGCCGCCGCGGCGGACAGTCTCGTCCTGCAGGCCGGCGCCGTCGCCTTCATCGTGCTCACCACCGGCGTCGCCGGCGCCTTCTTCTGCTTCCTGCGCCTCCGCTCCGGCAGTGTGCTGGCGCCGTGGCTCACGCACACCGCGTTCAACTCCGTCGGCTACCTCGCCAGCCGCATCGAGGGCCGTCTGCCCCGGTAGGACCGGGCGCTCGAGGGCGACCCGGCCGGGCGAGCGCAGCTACTCCTGGCCGAGCAGGGACCGGTCGAAGAACTCGATCACGCGCCGCTCGTACTCCTCCGGCTGCGCGTCGATGCCGCCGGTGTGGCCCGCGCCGGGCACCATCCAGATCTCCTTGGGCTGACCGGCGGCGGCGTAGTAGGCCGGGTTGACCGCCGCCTCGATCTCCTGGCCGTTCTCGCCGTAGATGAAGAAGACGGCTCGCGGGGTGATCCGGGCGGCCTCATCCTCGAGCGACGGCGGCGGAGCCTGGCTGCCGAGGAGCCACACGGACACCGTCTGCGCGAGATCCTGGGGAAACTGAAGGAGCAGCTCCAGGGGGCTCACGCCCCGGCGCACGAACGTCTCGCGGACCGAGCGGATCCCGGCGCCCTCGCTGACCACGCCTTTGAGCGTGTAGTTACCGGCGGCCGCCTCGATCATCTGTTCGCCGCCTACCGAGAGTCCGAGACCGCCGATGCGTCGCTTCTTGACCTCCGGACGGTGTCGCAACCACGCGGCGGCGGCGTCGATGTCGCGGGTAGAGCCCCAGCCGTAGGCATTGGGGTCGCCTTCGCTGCGCCCGTACCCGCGCGGGTCGACCAGCAGCACACCGTAGCCGCTACGCACCAGCATGCGCGCGTGCTCAATGGTCCAGGTGCGGGGGAAGGTGATGACGACGGCGCCGTTCTCCGGCGGCACGTACCAGGCGCTCAGCATGAGGCCATCGCTGGTCACAAGCGTGACGTCCTGCTTCGGCCGGCCCAGATCGGCCGCCTCCACGGTCTCACTGGGCCGCTCGGTGGCCACGATCGCGATGCTCGCCGGCAAGAGCACGGAGTAGAACACGAACAGCGCCGCGATCGCGAGCAAGGCGCGGCGCACGATCGTCCGCCACAGCCGGCCGCCCCGCCTTCGCGAGACCCAGAGCAGCCACACGCCCATTCCGACCAGAACGGCGCCGGCCGGCACGAGTAGCGCGCCGGTGATGTGTGTCGCGGCGACACCCTCGGCGCGGGCGGCGAAGACCGCCACGCCGCCGGTCACCAGCGCGAGGATGCCGAAGCCGAGCGAGAGAGCGGCGCGGAGTCCCGCGACCATTCGCGGCCAGAGGTCGACGGCGAGCAGGAGAATGGCGACCGGGACGACGGCCGCGAGCAGGTGGTCCGTCCGGGCGACCCCGGGGCGGACGAACACGAATGCGGCGAGGGCCAGGTGCAGCGCGATGACGGCCGCGCAGACGAGTAAGACGATTCGCTCCCGCATGCCCGACCGACGAGCGCGCCGCATGCGCACGCCACCGTCGCCGTTCTCGCTCGCGACCGCGTCGTCAGCGCGCGGATCCGCTCTGGACGCGTTCACTCGGACTCCTCTCGACCGGCCCCACAGCGATACGCCGTTACCCTACCGGAGCGGGAGGGCGCGAGGCACCCCGCGTGGCGCGAGGCGGAACCGCCCCCCTTGCCGGGGAGCGGGGAGTCGCTATGCTTGTCGACGGTCCCGATGTGGAGGAGCCGTGACCGGTGCGTCCGACAGCAGGTGCCGACGATGCGGGCGGCAAGTGTCCGCCGAGGCGCCGCGCTGCCCCGAGTGCGGCGCCGACCCGCGCAGCGGCGAGTCCGCCTTCCGCGGTCGCGGCACCGACAGGGTCCGCGTCTGCCAAGGGGTCGGCATCCGCCTGCTGGCGCAGGCGATCGACACGATCCTGCTCTTCCTCGTCTTCATCCTGGTATCGCTGGTCGTGTACCTGCTCCTGACCGGGGCCGGCGAGTTCGCCGTGGTCGGGGAAGAACCGCAGAGCTGGCCGCTGTGGCTCGTCTTCGCGTGCGCCGCGTTCGTCTACTACTGGGTCTGCGAAGGGCTCTGGGGACAGACGCTCGGCAAGCGCCTCTGCGACCTGCGCGTTTTGCGCGTGGACGGATCGCCGATCGGCCTCGGTCGGGCCCTCGTGCGTACGCTCGCACGTGTCGTCGACGTGCTGCCGGTCTTCTATCTCGTCGGCGCCGTCGCCATCTGGCTGACACCGCGCCACCAGCGTCTCGGCGATCTCGCCGCCGGCACCGTGGTAGTGCGCCCGCGAATGGTGGAACTGGACCTGGTCGACGACCCGCGACAGCGCGTGATCCCATGGCGTGCCGGGGCGGGGGCGCCCGCCGCCTGAGCTATGGCGTCGGTGCGGCCGTCGCCGGAGCGATGGACGTCGGATCCGGGACGGCTTCGCCGCCTGTCGGCGCCGCGTCCTTGAGCCGTGACACCACGACCGCCCCGGCGGCGAGCAGCGCCGTCGAGAGCAGCAGCGACACGGTGAACGAGCCGTCGTCGCCGCGTAGCGCCGCCATCACGTAGACGTAGACGACGGAGACCTGACCGCAGAGCTGGATGAGCCCGTTCGACGTGCCCTCCGGCGTCGGGTTGGTGATCTCCGCGGCGTACTGCATGCCCAGCGGAAGCACGGCGACGAGGAAGAAGCCGAGGAACGCAGCGAAGGCGTAGAGAAGCGCCGTGGACGACACGAAGGCGACCCCGAGCATACCGGGCACGGTCGCGACCAGAGCGATGACCATGAAGAGGATGCGCTTGCCTCGGCGATCGGAGAGCGCCGAGAGCACGACCGCCCCGACGATCCCGGCGAGCAGCATCAGCGCCCCCATCACGCCGGCGTCGCTGGGGCTGAAGCCACGCGGCTCGATGATCTGCTCGACCCACGTGGTCACACCGTTGAAGGCGCCCATGACGATGAAGGCGACGGCGAGCATGATCAGGAACGGTCGCACGTGGAGCGCGTGCTTGAGTCCGTCGAGCATGAGGGCGCGCTCCTCCATGCCGGGAGGGCACGGCGAGGTCGCCGGCCGCTCCCGCGCCAGCGCCAGGAACGCGACGGCGGTGGCTGCGGCCAGCAGGCCGTAGACGAGCTGGAGCGTCGCGATCGACATCATCTCGGCCAGGATCGGCGTGAGCACCATCCCGAGCGCGACCCCGAGCATGCTGGCCAGCGTGACCAGGCCGACGGCCGTCGCACGCTGGCGCGGCGCAAACCAGTTGGCCGGCACCTTGGTCCAGGCGTTGAGCAGGAAGGGCTGGGCAACGGCGATGCCGACGGTGCAAAGCAGGGCCAGGGTGTAGTTCGCGCCGACCAGGCCGCGGGCGATGCCGAACACGGCCATCATCACGACGCCGAAGCCGACGGCAAAGCGAAAGCCGCGCGTGTCGATGAGCCACGCGGCCGGCAGCGACAGCGGGATGAAGGCGATCATGAACGACATCGCGAGGACGCCGATCGCAAGCTCGGAGACGCCGTAGTACTCGGAGGCGAGACTGGTGATCGGCGCGTAGCCGATCCAGAGCATCTGGATGGTGACGTTCACCAGCATGAAGACGGCCAGCACGACCCAGCGGTAGCCGTACACCCGGTAGCCGGGATCCGCCACTGCCGGCGCTCGTTCGTCCGCTCTCTCGGCAGCCCGATCGTTCGCCCGGTCGTCCGCCCGGTCGCCGACACGATCGCTCATGTCGCCCCCTTTGGCCGCGGCCGGCTCCGGCTACGCCCGGCCGGCCGACCCCGCGCCGCTCGCGGGCGGCGCCCCCCGGCGGATGCGCCGGCAGAGCAGGCGCATGCGTCTGTGGACCTCGAGAAAGGTCCCATAGCGCTCATCGTATACCCCAAGGTTGACCGCCTGCGGCTCGAACACGTGCTCGAACTCCATCAACTCGGGCACGTCGGCGAGGACTGGCACCACACGGCCGAGCTGCCGCCGCAGCTCACCACATTGATGCGTTCGACGAGCCGGCGCAGGTACTTCCGAACCGGACCGAGCAGCCAGCGGGTGTTCAGAGCGACGTCCTCGAGAAAGGCGCGGACGACGAGCTCCCGCAACGGCGCGTGGCGGCTCATGCGGGCCTCCTCCGGTCTTCTGTCGGTCCTGGTGCGGCCGCCGCGTTCAGATCGCGACGATGACCAGCGCGATCGTCCCGACGGCCAGCGCGAGGCCCACGGCGGTGAACACCCAGATCGTCCAGGCGTCGGTGGGCAGCGGTCGCTGCGCGGTGAGCGCCGCCCGCACCCGCTGGGTCCGGTACGCGGAGATCACGAGCAGGAGGACGCCCGAGCGCGCCGTAGCCGATGCCGAGCAGGCCGAAGGCGACGTGCTCGGCGTCGATCAGCGCCGGCAGCAGGCGCCCGACCGCCAGCGAGATGCCGAGCGCGCCCAGGCCGGTACGAAGCCAGGCCAGGTACGTTCGCTCGGCCGCCAGCCAGGTGCGCCGCGGCGCGGAGTCCACAAGGTCGGCAGTGGTCCGTCCGTCGCGGTCGCTCTGAGGATCCGGGTCGGTCATGTCCCCCTCATTCTAGACCCGGGTGCACGGCGGCCGTGCGGCCGGCCATCCGGCGAAGCCGCAGCCGGCATGCGAGCCGCCTCACTCAAGCGTGCGCAGGTACTCGGAGATCGCGACCAGCCCGCCAGTGAGGACGTCGCGGGCGCAAGCGTACCCGAGCCGGAAGGAGTGCTCCTCGCCGAAGGCGGCCCCCGGCACGACGAAAGCGCCGTTCAGGTCGAACATGCCCTGGCAGAACTCGACCGACGGAACCTCGTAGTCGTAGCGGATCAGGGTGGTGGTGCCGGCCCGCGGCCGCACGTGGCGAAGCCGCGGCTCGGCCTCGACCCACGCGTCGACGAGCTCAAGATTGCCGCGCACGATCTCGAGATTGCGCGTGAGAACGGCGTCGCGGCGCTCGAGCGCCACCGTGGCGAGGATGTCGTCGAGCACGCCGCATGAGATGGTCGTGTAGTCGCGCACGTCGAGACAGCGGGCGATCGCCTGCGCCGGGCCGGCGACCCAGCCCGTGCGCAGCCCCGCCAGCGAGTAGCTCTTGCTCATGCTGCCCGTGCTCACGCCCTTCTCGTAGAGATCGGCGACCGAAGGCGAGCGCGTGCCGGGCTCGTGCTCGAGCATCCGGTACACCTCGTCGCAGAGCAGCCAGGCGTCGCGCTCGCCGGCGACCTCGACGATGTCCCGCAGCAGCGCCTCGTCCATCAGCGCGCCGGTCGGGTTGTTCGGGTTGTTGACGACGATGAGCCGCGTGCGGGCGTCGACGAGGGAGCGGAGCTCGTCCACGTCGGGAAGGTGGCCGTTCTGCTCGCGCAGCGGGAGCAGCCTGAGGTCCGCGCCCAGCGCCTCCGGGACCGAGTACAGCTGCTGGTAGGTGGGCTTGACGCAGACCACTCCGGCGCCGGGCCCGGCGAGCGAGAAGAGCGCCAGGAAGTTGGCGCCGATGGCGCCGTTGGTCACGAGCACGTTCTCGGGCGCGATCGCTTCGCCGTACAGGCTCGCGATCTGGGCGCGGAGCTCCTGCGAGCCGATGATGTGCCCGTAGGTGAGCCGGGTGTCGCGCAGGCGACGCAGGACTTCGTCGGCGTCGCCGGTGAGCTCGAGCAGCTCGCCGAGGCTCAGAGAATGAACACAGGTCTCGCCCATGTTCCAGGTCGCCGTCGTCTCGTGGGAGTTCATCCACTGTTCTACGGCGAATGGTTCGATGTGCACGGGTGCCTCCTCGGTACTCTCGCGCGCCGTCTTCTCCCGGAGCGCGACCTGCCGTCGACGACCAGTCCCTCAGGGTCACGACCGGACTGCCGATACAGCTTGCGAGAGAGTGCGACAACCGGCGGCCGGCAGCAACCATGATCAGACTGGATCTGTTCCTTCTAGCTTATCTCGTCCTGGCGCTCTACCTCGTGAGCGCCGGGCTGATCGTCCTGTCCCTGGTTCGCCGCCACACCGATATGCGTGATTCCGCTCGGCGAGCGGAGCGGATGGAACTCCTGCGCGGTCCCGCGGAGGCGTGCTTCCTCGACGGAGCACCTCTTCCGTCGCTGTCGGCAGCCGACCGTCACGCACTGCTCGAGCTCGCGCTCCGCTATTCAGCACTGATCCGCGGCGCCGAGGCAGAACGCATCCTGGCGTGTCTGGATACGCAGGGGATTCTGGACGAGATCGTGTCAGGTCTGCACGCGCGCAACGAGTGGGACCGTGCGCTCGCGGCAGAGACGATCGGCCGGCTGCGTGTGACGAGTGCGGTCCCGGCGCTGGTCGAAGCTCTGGACGACCGCAGCGAGGAGGTCCGTACGGTCGCGGCACGCAGTCTGGCCGAGATCGGCGACGAGCGCGCGGTCCCGGCGCTCGCCAGGGCCCTGTGCGACCCCTCGCGCTGGACCCTGTCTCTGGTCGCGGAGAATCTCATGCTGATGGGAGCGGCGGCCGTGCCGCCGCTCCTCGACTTCGTGCGCGGAGACGACCACAACGTGCGCGTCGCCGCAGTGCAGATCCTCGGGGAGATCCGCGACCCCACCGCGACCGCGGTGCTTTGCGATGTACTGCGCAGCGACGAGAGTCTCAATCTGCGGGCGCGTGCCGCGGCCTCGCTGGGGCAGCTGGGCGGCCCCTGCGCCGAAGCCGCTCTCGTCGCGGCGCTCAAGGACGAGAAGTGGCCTGTGCGCTCCCAGGCGGCCAAGGCACTGGGCTCCCTCGGAGCCGCCGTGGCCGCCCCGCACCTCGCTGAGGCCATGCCCGACCGCCACTGGTGGGTAAGGATCAACTGTGCGGAGGCGCTCGCGAGACTCGGCCCCGCCGGCGCTCGCGAGCTGGCCGCGCTCCAGAAGAACGCCGACCGCTACGTATGCGACGCGGCCCGCGCCGCCGTCGAGGCATTCGCGATGGCTCCCGGCGCCTCGCCGGCGCCGGCCGCACCCTCGTTTGAACGACCTCTCCCCGCGAGCGACTGAATGGACCTCGCGCTCAACATCTTCAACTCCATCGTGCTTGCCTACTTCCTGGCGATCAACGCCGTCTACACGGCGCTCCTCGCGATCTCCTACCACGAGTCCGGCCGCCACCACCGGAGGCTGGACCTGGGCGGCTTCGACGTCGTGCTCCGGTCGCCGCTGACGCTCCCCGTCTCCGTGCTGATGCCGGCGTACAACGAGGAGAGCACCATCGCCGAGGCGGTCAACGCTCTTCGTCTGCTCGAATACGGCGAGTTCGAGATCGTCGTCGTGGACGACGGATCGACGGACGCGACGCTGGAGCGGCTCACGCAGGCGTTCTCCCTCGAGCGCATCGACCGCCCGGTGCGGCTCACCCTCCCGTGCGCGGAGATCCTCGCGGTGTACGCGTCGCGCAAGGTCGCCAATCTGACCGTCGTCGCCAAGCGCAACGGCGGCAAAGCCGACGCGCTCAATGCCGGCATCGACGTGAGCCGCTACCCCCTGTTCTGCGCGATCGACGCCGACGCCATCCTTGAGCCGGACGCCTTGCTGCGCGTCGTCAAGCCCTTCATGGAGCGCCCCCAGGAGACCGTCGCCTCGAGCGGTATCGTGCGTATCGCCAACGGCTGCCAGGTACAGGACGGCCGCGTCGTCCACATCGGCAACCCACGCAGCCGGATCGCCCTCCTCCAGGTCGTCGAGTACCTGCGCGCCTTCGTGAGCAGCCGCACGGCGTGGAGCCGGATCCGTGCGCTGTTCGTGATCTCCGGCGCCTTCGGCGTGTTCAAGAAGCAGAGCGTCATCGACGCGGGCGGCTACCGGACGGACACGGTCGGCGAGGACATGGACCTCGTCCTGCGCCTGCATCGCCTCTGTCGCGACCGGCACGAGCGGTACCGTATCGTGTTCATCCCCGACCCGGTGGTCTGGACCGAGGCGCCCGAGACGCTCCGCGGCCTGCACCGCCAGCGCAACCGCTGGCATCGTGGCCTGCTGGAGTGCCTCACCCTGAACCGCCGCATGATCGCCAACCCGAGGTATGGATCCGTCGGCACACTCGGGATCACCTACAACCTCGTGTTCGAGGCCGTGGGGCCTCTGCTCGAAGTCGCAGGCTGGGGCGCCCTGCTCCTCTCGATCGCATTCGGACAGGCAAGCTGGGCGTACATCGGCCTGTTCTTCCTGCTGGCCGTGGGGTACGGGGTGATGCTTTCGATCGCCTCCGTCCTGCTCGACGAGACGCGCAACGCGCGCCACAGGTCGCGCCGGGGACTGCCGCGCCTGCTCCTCTTCACGATCGTCGAGAACTTCGGCTACAGGCAGTTGCAGGCCGTCTGGCGCGCAGAGGCCACCGTGGACTTCCTGCGCAGGAAGCGCGGCTGGGGCGAGATGACGCGCAAAGGATTCGAGGCCGCGGCAGAGCGGCCGGCGGTCACCGCGGGCGCCGCAGCAGCGCGCGTACCCGAGCCCGCAGCTCGGCAATCATGAACGGCTTGGCCAGATAGTCGGAGGCGCCGAGGTCGAAGGCGGCGACCACGTCCTTCTCCGCCGTTCTCGCAGTCAGGATGAGGATCGGGCACTCGGGACGCAGTTCGCCACCCGCGCGCAGCTCCTGGAGCACCTCGAACCCGCTCAGACGTGGCATCATCACGTCCAGGAGGACGAGGTCGGGGCGGAGCTCCCGATACAGCTCGAGCCCATCCTGGCCGTCGGCGGCCAGTTGCACGTCGCGATCGTCGCCCGCAAGCGTGTGTCGGATCAGGCTCCGCAAGTCCGGGTCGTCCTCTATCACGAGTATGCACGGCGTCATGCGCACGTTTTCGCCCAGCTGAGCCAAAAGCCTGTCGTCCGCCCCATCGGATCGACATCGTTCTGTACAATCGGGAGCAACCGTGGAGGTGACGTGGCACGTCTGCCAGCCACGGCGGCCATACCGTCCGACCGTGCCACCGGCACGCAATCACCGACACGCAGGGAGCGCTCATGGACCCCGACGAGTTCCGCAGGGTCGGCCACGAGCTCATCGACTGGGTCGCCGACTACCGCGAGCACATCGGCGAATACCCGGTCATGAGCCGGGTGCAGCCGGGCGAGGTGGCGGCGCAGCTGCCCGCCGAGCCGCCGCTGCACGGCGAGGGTCTCGGCGACATCGTCGCCGACCTCGAGCGCGTCGTCATGCCCGGCATCACGCACTGGAACCACCCCGGCTGGTTCGCCTACTTCCCCAGCAACACCGACCTTTCGTCGGTGCTGGCCGACCTCGTCTCCTCCGGGCTCGGCTCCCAAGGCATGAGCTGGCAGACGAGCCCCGCCTGCACCGAGGTGGAGGACGTCGTGATGGAGTGGCTCCGTGAGATGGTCGGGCTGCCCGCGACCTTCACCGGCGTGATCCACGACAGCGCGAGCACGGCGACCTTCTGCGCCCTGCTCTGCGCCCGCGAGCGCGCGACCGGCTTCTGCCAGAACCGCGGCGGCCTGCAAGCCGAAGACGCCCCGCTCGTCGTCTACGCGAGCGACCAGGCGCACAGCTCGGTACCCAAGGCGGCGCTCCTGGCCGGCTTCGGCGCCGACCACCTACGCCTCATCGAGACAGACGACGAGCACGCCCTCCGGCTCGACCTGCTGGAGGCCGCCGTCCGCGACGACCTCGTCGCCGGTCGCCGGCCGTGCGCTGTGGTCGCGGCCGTGGGCACGACGGCCACCACGGCGCTGGATCCGGTGGCCGGTATCGCCTCACTCTGCGCGCGACACGGGCTGTGGCTGCACGTCGACGCCGCCCTCGCCGGTACCGCCATGGTCTGCGAAGAGTGCCGGTGGATGTGGGAAGGTGTCGGGCAGGCCGACTCCGTGGTCTTCAATCCCCACAAGTGGCTGGGCACCGGCTTCGACCTCTCCGCCTACTTCGTGCGCGACCCGGAGCACCTGGTGCGCGTGATGAGCACCGACCCGAGCTACCTGCGCACGGCCCAGGACGGCCGCGTACGCAACCTCCGCGACTGGGGGATCCCCCTGGGACGCCGGTTCCGGGCCTTGAAGCTCTGGTTCCTGATCCGCGAGCAGGGCGTCGAGGGCATTCGCGAGCGCATCCGCCGCGACCTCGACAACACGCGCTGGCTCGTGGACCGGGTCGACGCCGCTTCGGAGTGGGAGCGGCTCGCGCCGGCGCCGCTCCAGACGGTCTGCCTGCGACACGAGCCGGCGACGCTGGCCGGCAACGAGCCGGCGCTCGCGGCTCACAACCGCGCGATCGCCACGCGGATCAGCGACGACGGCGGCTACTACCTCACACCGTCGATCGTCAAGGGCATGCAGCTCCTCCGTGTCTCAGTCGGCGCCGAGGCCACGGAGCGCGAGCACATCGCCGGGCTCTGGGCGGCGTTGCAGGAGGCGGCCTCGCTCTGAGCCGCGGCGCCACCGCGCGGCGCGGTGGCGCCGCGGGCAGCCCATCGCTACCCTCGCGACAGGGTTTCGTGCCCGCAGCGCGAAGCTGCATGCCACACGCCGGGGCGCCGCGCCGGCTCGTCGAGTCGTCAAGAAGCGCCGGTCCGCGCCGATACCCCGTAGCAGAAGACACGCGAGAAGCGACATGGCCGGAGACAGCCCCATCACCCCCACACGCCATCTGCCGGTGAGACCTACACCCCGCCGCGCGGCCGCGGTCGCCGCGGCCATCCTGGCGCTCACGCTGGCGCTGCTGGCCGCCGTGGCCGCCCCGCAGGCGGCGGCCGCCCCGTCGCTTCCCCAGCTGCAGCGCGAGGCAAAGCGCGTACGCGCCGAGATGTCCGGCCTGCAGCAGGACCTCCAGCAGGTCGGCCGGCGCCTCATAGAGGCGCAGCAGGAACTGGATGCCGTCAACGTCCGGCTGCAGCGCTCGCGTCGTGATCTCGCCCGCGCCGAAGCGGACCTCGAGCAGCAGCGTCTGATCCTCGCACGGCGCGCCGCCACCATGTACAAGACCGGTGAGCTGAACTGGCTCGACCTGCTTTCGAGCATGGATTCCCTCGCCGACATCGACACGCTGCAGGCGCTGCTGCGCGCCATAGCGGAGGAGGACCGCCGCACCGAGAACGAGGCCCAGCGCCTGGCGCGCGAGGCGCGCCGCCTCGCGCGCCGGGTGGAGGACGAGCGCGAAGAGGCGGTGGTCGCCCAGCAGGAGGTCCAGAACCAGAAGATCGAGCTCGACCAGAAGCTCGTCGAGCGCCAGGCGATCCTCCAGGACGTGACCAAGCGCATCAAGAAGATCCTCGCCAGCGGCGGCCTCGGCGCGGCGCTGGCGATGGCCAAGAACGGTGAGTTCAACCAGCTCACCTGGGCGAAGGCGCTGCTCGTGGCGATGCGACTGCCGGTGACCGCCGACAACCTCGCCGCCGTCACCGCCTGGGAGATGGCCGAGGGCGGCCACTGGTACAACACCGCCTACTACAACCCGCTGAACACGACGCAGTCGATGCCTGGAGCGAGCATCTTCAACTCGGTCGGAGTCAAGGCGTACACGAGCTGGAAGCAGGGGCTGGAGGCGACCGTGATCACGATGAAGAACGGCTTCTACGACGGCATCATCGCCGCCCTGCGCCGCGGCAACGACGCGTCGGCGGTCGCCGCGGCCGTGGGCGCCTCACCCTGGGGCACCGGCAACTTCAGCCGGTTGCTCGACTGACGCCGCCCCGGGTGTGGGGTGCGCCGGTACGGGGCACCACACCACCATGGGCGGCGCGGCCGGCCGCGACTTCACGGGCGCCCGGCCCGCCGCAGGCGAGAAGCGGAGGTTCCCCATGGACGACGGCGCCGGGCTGCGCTACCTGCGCGAGACGCGCCACAGCCGCGATCACCTGGTGGGCGGGCGCATGGACTGGTCGCGGCAGCCGGACTGGTTCAAGACCTATCCCGGGGCGCCTCGGGTCGTGCTGCCCGAGACCGAGCTGAGCGACGGCGGCCTGTTCGACGCGCTGGCGCGACGGCGGAGCCTGCGAGAGTACGCGGAGCCGCCGCTCGCGCTCGGCGAACTGGGCGCGCTGCTCTGGGCGGCCGCCGGAGTCACGGCGCGGGAGGTGGGCTTCGCCTTCCGCACCGCGCCGTCGGCCGGCGGCCTGTTTCCCATCGAGCACTACGTCGTGGCCCACGCCATCGACGGGCTCGAACCGGGGCTGTACCACTACGCCGTGCTCGACCGCGCTCTGGAACTGCTCCGGCCGGGCGACCTGCGCCTGCCTATCGCGCACGCCGCCCTCGACCAGAGCATCGCCGCGCAGGCGGGCGCCGTGTTCGTCTGGACGGCGGCGCTGGAGCGCTCGCGCTGGAAGTACGGCGAGCGCTTCGCCCGCTACATCTTCCTCGACGCGGGGCATATTGCCGAGAACGTCGCCCTCGCGGCGACGGCCATGGGCCTCGGGTCCTGCCAGATAGCCGCTTTCTACGACGTCGAGGCGGCGGCCCTGCTCGAGGTCAACCCCGACGTCGAGCCCGTCGTGTACATGACGACGGTGGGGCGGCCCGCCCATCCGTGAGGGACGGCGGCCGGCGCCGGCCGCCGCGTCCCCGCAGACGTCAGGCCGGAGGCGTCGAAGCGGCCGCGGGTGAGGCGGATCGGGCGGCCGCAGGCACGCGCTCTTCGAGCCACGCCGCGAGGTCGGTGAACACCGTCTCGCGGCCGGTCTCGTTGAAGAGCTCGTGATAGTAGCCCTCGTAGCACCGCTCGGTCTTGTCGGCGGAGCCGGCGACGGCGAAGAACTCGCGCGCGGCGTCGGGGTCGGCCACGACGTCCGCGTCGCCGTAGAGCAGCAGGAGCGGCAGCGAGAGCCGCGCAGCGGCCGCAGGCGCCGCCTTCTGCGCGGCCAGCGCTTGAACGGCCCAGCGCGACGGCGCCACATGGTGCACGAGCGGATCGGTGACGTACGCGTCGACGACATCGGGCTCGTGCGAGAGGTCGGCCGCCTGGAGCGTGTTGCCGATGTTCCAATCCGGCATCACGACGGCGAGGATCCGGGCGCCCACGATCTTGGACGTCGGCGGCGCCATGACGAGCCGAAGGAACGGCGACGAGAGGATCAGTCCGGCCAGGCCCTGCGGCCGGTCTGCGGCGTACAGCGCCGCTATGAGCCCGCCGAGGCTGTGGCCGAGAAGATAGACGGAGCGGCCGGGCTGCAGGCGCCGCACTTCATCGAGGTAGACCGTCGCGTCGTCGAAGTAGTCGCCGAAGCGCCGGACCTGCCCGCGCACGCCGGACGAGAGCCCGTGACCGCGCAGGTCGCAGGCGTACACGGCGTAGCCGCGAGCCGCCATCGCCTCGCCGAGCCGGCAGTGGCGGCCGCCGTGCTCGCCGTACCCGTGGATCACGGCGAGCACAGCGGCCGGCTCGCCGTCGGGTAGCCAGGCCTGCAGATGCAGGCGCACGCCCTCTCCGCCGTGCAGCTGCGCCGACGTGTGCCGAATGGCGCTCCGCTCCCCGGCGCACTCGGCCGGAGCTCCCTGCCTCGAAGTCATCACGTCACCCCCTGATGGCGGCGTGGACGGAAGCGGAGATCGCCGCCAGCCCACCCTCGAGCTCGTCCGTCAACGGCCACGCGTACCCCACACGCATGTAGCGGCGCGGCTGTTCGAACCAGTGCCCGGGGCCGACGTAGGCCCCGTACTCATCGTTGAGCACGCGGTAGAACTCGTCCACGTCCACCGGCGCCTCCGGCTTGATCCGCGGGAAGCAGACGACGCCTCCGGCGGGCTCGACCCACTCCATGAGCTCCTCGCCGGCCATCCACTCGCGCACGACCGCCAGCTGGCGGCGGATGAGTCCGTGGATCTCGGGCAGCCACTCGCCGCGTTGGGCGAAGGCGCGGGCTGCGATCTCCTCGTCGACGACACTGCCGCAGATGCCGATCTGCTCTTTGGCGGCGAGAAAGGTCGTCATGAGCTCGCGGTCGCGACAGACGAGCCAGCCGGTGCGGATGCCGGGGATGCCGTAGGTCTTGGACAGCGAGCTGACGCTGAGCGCGCGCTCGCTGAGCGTGGCGGCCACGGGAAGCGGCTCTCCGAAGGTCATCTCGCGATACGTCTCGTCGACCAGGAGGCGGCAGCCGGCGCGCTCGACGCCGCCGACGAGGCTGCGCAGGTCGGCCTCGCTCATCGTCACGCCGGTCGGGTTGTGCGGCAGCGTGACGCTCACGCACTTCGTGCGCGGCGTGATCAGCGCCAGGAGCTTCTCCGGGTCGATGCGATAACCGTCCTCGAAGGTCAGGTCGAGGTAGGTGATGTCGGCCCCGATCGCGCGGGGCGTCTCGATGTTGGTCGCGTAGTTGGGGCGGATCACGACCAGGTGGTCGCCTTTCTCGAGCAGCGCCGTCGCGATGATGAAGAGCGCCTGGGCGGCGCCGGCCGTGACGAGCACGTCGTCACGGCTCACGCCGCCGCCCGCTCCGCCGCTCTGCTCGGCGACCAGCTCGCGCAACGCTTCGTTGCCCACATGGTCGCCGTAGAAGAGGAGCATGTCGCCGACCCCGACGCCGAGATCGGCGAGCGAGCGGTCGCGCACCGAGCTCTCGGTGAGGTTGTAGCGGATGCGCTCGTACCCGAACTGCTCCGGCGATTCCTCTTCGATCGGCATGCGGCGATACTTCACGGTCGTGACCTCCTGGCGGCTTACGAACCTGTCGGCCAAGCCTACATCCGCTGCCGGGAACTCGCAGCCGGCGGCCGCAGAGACGCGGCTGCACCGGTGCGGCCGCGACGCACGCCGCGTCATTGGACGCGCACGTGGCGCCAAGGCAGACGATGTCGCGGCGGCAGCGGCGGGATGCTACAGTCGGGCCACACGCCCGGAGGACTGTCCATGCCCACACGCCGTCAGCATCGTCCGACTCGCCGCGCATCGCGACGCCGGGTCGCTCCACGCAGCGGATCCGTTGGCCCGAGCGCCAGCCTCGCGCTGCTGGTCGTCCTGTTCGCCGCTCTGGCAGTGCTCCCGGCTGCATGCTCGGCCCAGCCGGAGGTCAGCGCGGCTCCAAGCTCCGGCGACGCCGTCGCTCCGTCCGGCGCGACGGACGCCGCAGACGTCGGAGCGAGAGCCGGTTCCGGCGCCGACTGGTCCCACGTCCTGCAGGTCGTCGCAAACGTCAAGGCCGCGCCTCCGGGCAAGCCGCTCGTCGTCCTTCTCGGCGGCTCCGCCGCTCGCGAATCGACCATCAGCGACCGCAGCTGGCGCACGCAGATCGGGGCCAGGGGAGGACCGGCCGCCGCCGTCTACAACCTGGGCTCGAGCAACCGCACGCTCGCGCAGAACGTCGCCATCGTCAAGGCCCTGCCTGAGGGTACGGCGGAGCGCCCGACCATCGTCTACATCGGTGTCAACCTCGGCTCCTTCACGCGCGCGGAGAAGACGGCCCGGATCTCCCTGCCCCAGCCACGCACCCCGCTCCCTGCCTACAAGCAGCACCACTACAATCAGAAACGCATCCTCACCGCCGCCAAGAAGCGGATGCTGGTGAAGGCGTGGCTGGCCGACCGCTACCCCGTCTTCAAGCGCAACTTCAGAAGCAGCTCCGGCGTCCTGGACAAGCTCATCGTGACCTGCAAAGCGCGCGGTTTGCACCCGGTGCTCTTCGAGCTGCCGCGAAACACCGCGATCATCGGCCACAAGTTCGACGCGCCGACCAAACGCTACCGCGACAAGTGCCGGGCGCTGGCCGGCAAGCACGGCGTCCCCTACGTGAACCTCGTCGCCCAGGCGAAGCTCGGTAACGGCGCTTTCTACGACCTGTGGCACCTTGTCGAGCCCGGCCGCAAGGTCTGGCAGAACCTGCTGAGCGCCGAGACAGCCACTCTCCTCAAGAAGTACGGCGAAACGGATGCCGCCGGCACCTGAGGCATGATGCCGGCGACCCGCGCACCGGTCTGCCTGTAGAGCCCACGACGCAATGTCCACTCTCACCCTCATCGGGATCGCCGTCGGTCTCGCCATGGACGCCTTCGCCGTTGCGATCGGCGCCGGACTGACGCTGAAGAGGGTGAGCGCCCGCCAGACCTTCCGGCTCGCGTGGCACTTCGGGCTTTTCCAGGCGCTCATGCCCGTCGTCGGCTGGCTCGCCGGTCTCACCGTCGCGGAATGGATCGCGCCCATCGACCACTGGATCGCCTTCGGCCTCCTCGCGATCATCGGCGGCAAGATGATCTACGAGGCGCTCAAGCCCGAGGCAGCCGAGGCGGAGCGGCCCGACCCGACGAAGGGCTGGTCGCTGATCCTGCTCTCCATCGCCACCAGCATCGACGCGCTCGCCGTTGGCCTTTCGCTCGCCCTGCTCGGCGTGGACATCTGGTGGCCGGCACTCGTGATCGGGCTCGTGGCCGGCGCCTTCACCACGGTCGGGCTGCAGCTCGGCCAGCGCTTCGGCGCCCTGCTCGGCCGGCGCATGGAGGTGGTCGGCGGCGTCATCCTCATCGGCATCGGCGTCAAGATCCTGGTAGAGCACCTCACTGGCTAGCTCGCGGCGGACGGCGGGGGAGCCCCCGGCGTCGAACTGGAACGACTAGAAGGGGCTGGCGTTCTTCACCCTCGGCGCAGTGATCGCCCTTGAGGTACGGCGCGGCGTGAGGCTGACCCCGCCAAGCCGGATGCAGCGCCTGCTGCCGTTCAGCTTCTTCATCCTCGCCGCACAGGAGCCGCTAGCCTGAATGAGGCTCCGCCCAGCGCGCCGCGGGCGCCCCAGACTCAGAACAGGCAGCCGAAGCGAGGGTGCCGGTCGAAGTACTTCTGGTGATAGTCCTCGGCGCGCCACCACTCGGGGGCCGGCACGATCTGCGTCACGATCGGCCGCTTGAAGGCGCCCTTCTCGGTCAGCCGGAGCACCATGTCGCGCGCCTCCCGCTCCTGCTCCGGAGTGTGGAAGAAGACGGCGGAGCGATACTGGTCGCCGACGTCCGGCCCCTGGCGGTTCAGTTGCGTGGGGTCGTGCATGGCGAAGAAGGCCTGCAACAGATCCTCGTTGGTGACTCTGTCGGGGTCGTACTCGAGCCGCACCGCCTCGGCGTGGCCGGTGCCGTGCCCACAGACCTCTTCGTAGGTGGGCTGTGCCGTGGAGCCTCCCGTATAGCCGACCTCCGTGGAAGTGACGCCGTCGATCTGGGCGAAGCGCTGTTCGACGCCCCAGAAGCAGCCGGCGGCAAAGGTGGCGATGGCCATGGCGCATCCTGTCTCCTCGGATGACGCGCGCCGGCGACCGGCGCGCCCTGCACCACGACTCTTCCCCGCGCGCGCCGCCGTCACGCACGGCGCACGCCGAGGGGACGCGGCGAGGGTCTACGGCCTGTCACGCGGTGCGGTACGCCATGCCCGCGGGGAGCGGCGCCGCGAGCGGCTACGCCTGCGGCGCCTTCTGGCCGCGGCGCACGCGAGCGGCGGGCTCCGGACGGCTGAGCTCCCTGAGCCGGCGACGCTGCGCGCGGTTCGCCGGGTCCCGCCACCACATGCGCGAGTACCACCAGAGCCAGCCGTACTCGAGCATACGATCCCAGGCGGCGGGATCGCGGCGCCAGAGCCAGCGGTTGAACTGCGCGACCGGGCGCAGCGCGTGGTAGAAGCGACGGTTCGCGCGCAGCGTCTCCTGCAGCAGGTGGATCGGGGTCATGAGCTGCGGCCGGAAGACGACGTGCTGGGCGTCGTAGAACGACCAGTCGCGCTCGATGATCCGTCCCTCGGCGTCCAGGTCGGCGAACTGCTTCGTGCCCGGCAGAGGCGTGAGGATGTTGAGCATCACCGTGTCGATGCCGTTCTTGAGCGCGAAGTCCACGGTGTCGTGCACCGAACGATCGCCGTCGTGCTCGGCGCCGAGCACGAACATCCCGTGGCTGCGGATGCCGTAGTCGTGCAGGATCCGGATCGACTCCTCGATCTCGGCGACGGTCTGCGACTTCTCGAAGTGGTCGAGCGTATCCTGGTTCACGGATTCGAGGCCGAGGGCGACGAAGTCGGCTCCCGAGGCCCGCATGAGCTCCATCAGCTCCTTGTCCTTCACCACATCGGTGCGCACCTGGGCGCCCCACGGGACGGCGATGCCCTCGGCGATCATCAGGCGCAGCAGCGTCTTGAGCCGGCGCTTGTCGGCGGCGAAGTTGTCGTCGTAGAAGAAGATCTTCCGCGGTTTCTTCTCCTTGATCTCGGCGACCACGTTCTCGGCGGAGCGGAAGCGGTACTTGCGCCCGAACATCGCCGTCACGGAGCAGAAGTTGCAGGCGAAGGGGCATCCCCAGCTGGTCATGATCGGCGTCTGGGTGATCCGTTCGTGCCCGTCGACGAGCGTGATGTCGGGGAAGGGCAGCGTGTCGAGGTCGGCGCAACGCTCGTGGAGCGGGGCGTGCACAGCCTCGCCGTCCTTCATGTACGAAATGCCTTTGATCGAGTCGAGCTCGCGGTCGCCGGCGAGCGCCTCGGCCAGCTCGACCATGATCGTCTCGCCGCCCTCGCCGCGAGCGACGTAGTCGGCGTGCTGCAGCGCCTCGTCCGCCATGAAGGTCACGTGAGAGCCGCCGATGATCACCGGGATGCCTCGAGCGCGGAGGTCGTCGGCGATGCGATAGGTCTCGGGTGTCGTGGACGTGGTGCTCGAGAGGCCGACCAGCTCGGCGCTGTGCACGTCGGCCCAGTCGACCGGCGCGAGCTGAGGGTTGAAGATGCGCACGTCGTGGCCCTGCTGCTTCAGCGCGGCGCCGATCATCGGCAGGCCGAGACGCACGAAGTACGATTTGGACCACAGGTGCATGCTGGGCGCGTTCGGTTCGATCAGACGGATCTTCATGCGGGGCGAGCCTCTACGGACGGGGACTGACGGGGATCCTCGTGCAAGTCTGTACCATTTCCGGCAAAGAGCAACCCCGGGACGTCGTCTGATAGCGTGGACCGCGCACGCGATACGCGCCGCATCGACCCTGCCGCGGCGCCACGACCGGGGGAGCGCGGGTGGACTTCGACAGGCGCATCGAACGCCGCGACACGGCGAGCTTCAAGTGGGACCTGTACGGCGAGGACGTGCTGCCGCTCTGGGTCGCCGACATGGACTTCGCCTCGCCGCCGCCCGTCGTCGAAGCGCTGCGCGCACGGGCCGAACACGGCGTGTTCGGCTACTCCCTGGTGCCGGGTTCGCTCGAGACCGCGATCATGGCGCATCTTGAGCGCCGGTACGGCTGGCACATCGAGAAGGAGTGGATCGCCTGGCTGCCGAGCGTCGTGCCCGGGCTGAACCTCGCCTGCGACGCCTTCGCCGCGCCCGGCGAGACGGTCGTCACGATCACGCCGGTGTACCCGCCGTTTCTCGAGGCTCCCGGCGAGCGTGGCCGGCGGCTGCTCACGGTTCCGGCCGAGCTCCGCAACGGGCGCTGGGAGCTGCCGTTCGAGGCGCTGGAGGCGACGGTCACGCCCGACTCGCGCGTGCTCCTCCTGTGCCACCCGCACAACCCGCTCGGACGCGTCTGGCGCCGCGACGAAGTGACGGCGCTGGTCGAGTTCTGCCGCCGGCGCGACCTCGTGCTCGTCAGCGACGAGATCCACTGCGACCTCATCCTCGACGAGCTCGCTCACGTCCCCGCCGCAGTCGCCTGTCCCGGCGACGCCGGGCGAATCGTCACCCTCATGTCGCCGAGCAAGACGTTCAACCTGCCGGGCCTCAACCTCGCCTTCGCCATCGTCGAGGACGCGGAGCTGCGGCGGCGGTTCCTGCAGCCGGGCAAGGGGATCCTGCCGTTCCCGGGTTGCTTCGCCGTCACCGCCGCGGAGGCCGCCTACCGCGAGGGCGGCGAATGGCACGCGGAGCTGCTCGAATACCTGCGCGACAACCGCGATCTGGTCGAGGCCTTCGTCGCGGACGAGCTGCCCCTCGTGAAGATGACGCACGTCGAGGCGACGTACCTCGCCTGGCTCGACGTGCGGGGGCTCGAGCACGAGGACCCGGCGGCGGCGTGCCGCTCCGCCGGGGTGGCCCTCTCGGCCGGGGCCGCCTTCGGCGA
Source organism: uncultured Actinomycetes bacterium (assembly GCA_963709345.1). Lineage (GTDB taxonomy): Bacteria > Actinomycetota > Thermoleophilia > UBA2241 > UBA2241 > CAIXSE01. The sequence goes on along the minus strand of CAVPVX010000004.1, from coordinate 65,410 downwards.
CCCGGCCTACCTCCGCCTCAACTTCGGCTGCCGCCGCGAGACGTTGCGGGAGGCGCTGCGCCGCCTGCGGGCCGCGCTGGCCTGATCTCTGCGGCAGCGCGACCCGGCGCGCTCACCCGAGCAGGCGGCGTGGGAGGCTCCGCCCGGATGCTACACTCCCCGCAGCATGAGCAGCTCCCGTCGCAACCCCCGGCCGCCCGGACGTCGCGTTCGCCGCGCGACCAACGCGCGGATCTACCGCCGCAGGCGGCTGGTCGCGCTCGCAGGCCTCATCGCCGTCCTCGTCCTCGTCCTCGTGATCTGGTCGGCCGTCGGCGGGAGCGACGGGCGCGGTGACTCCGGAGCACCGGCCGCGGATGCGACCGCGTCGCCCGCGGCCTCCCCCAAACCGTCGCCGGTCGCGACCGCCTGGACCGGGCCGGCCTCGTACAAGCTCAAGCTCAAGCTGCGCAAGACCATCGTCAGCCCCTCCATCGCCCCCAAGTCGGTCGTCAGCACCGGCACCGGCTACGTCTTCGCGCAGAACATGATGTACAAGCACACGATGACCGTGTACGACTCCAAGACGCTCAAGCTCGTCGAGACCATCCCGGACAAGATCGACGCCGGGAAGTTCAGCATCAAGGGACATGGCGACACGATCCTGGGAGCGCCCGTCGAAGCTGCGGTCATGCCCGACGGGCGCTTCATGTACGTCTCGCAGTACTCGATGTACGGCGACGGCTTCGTCGAGGGCCACGACGTCTGCGCCCCCGGCGACGGCGCCAGCAAGAGCTACGTCTACCGCGTCCCGCTCGACACGCTGGAAGTCGACAAGGTGATCCGGGTCGGCGCCGTCCCCAAGTACGTCGCCATCACCCCCGACCAGAAGTACCTGCTGGTCAGCAACTGGTGCTCGTACACGCTGAGCGTCGTCGACATCCACACGAGCAAGCAGATCAAGGGCGTCTACCTCGGTCCGTATCCACGCGGCATCGCCGTCGACCCCGACTCCCGGTACGCCTACGTCGCCGTCATGGGCACCTTCGACATCGCAAAGGTCGACCTCCAGGGCTTCCGCGTCTCATGGCTCAGGGGTGTCGGCGCCGGCCCCCGGCACCTGTGCATGGCCGGCAACGGCAAGTACCTCTACGCGACGCTCAACAACGAGGGCAACGTCGCCAAGATCGACCCGACGACAGGCAAGGTCGTCGACAAGGTCGCCACCGGCTCGCAGCCGCGGAGCATGGCGATCGCCCCCGACGGCAAGTCGCTGTACGTCGTGAACTACGACTCCAGCACCATGAGCAAGGTCCGCACCAGCGACATGAAGGTCATCCAGGTCGTGAACACGGGCCAGCTTCCGATCGGGATCACCTACGACGCGCCGACCAAGGCCGTCTGGGTGTGCTGCTACAGCGGCAGCATCATGGTGTTCGACGAAGTCTGAGGCCGCGTGCGCTGCCCCGCGCGGCGCGCCTCGCTCCGCGGCGGCGGCCGGGCGTCAGCGCACGACAAGAACGCCGCTCACCGCCGTCGCGTTCCCGGCGACGGTGAAGGTCCGCACACAGTGGCTCCGCTCGTCGGTGACGTAGACGGAGCCGGCTGGGCCCACAGCCACGCGGCTCGGGTTCGCGAAGCGGCCGGGCGCCGAGCGGTATCCTCCCCACACGTCCACGAGCGCGCCGCCGGGCGTGTACATGATCAGCGTGTCGTTGAGGTAGTCGACGACGCAGACCAGGCCCGAGAGTAGGATGGCACGCATGCCCATGCACGTGCCCGGACCCGAAGACGCCGCAGCCGCCCGCGAGACGCTCGAGTGGGCGCTTGCAAGGCTTGCCGACCGGCGCTCGATCCTGCCGGCCGTGGCGGCGAATGCGCCGCTGCCCGCTCTGACGGCCGAGGGGATCGGCGCGAAGGCCACGCTGCACCTGCTCCGGGACGTCGTCTTTCGCACGGCGCTCCCGCCCGACCACCCACGCTTTCTCGCGTTCGTGCCCGGCACGCCGACGGTCGTCGCGGCGCTGGCCGACATGGCCGTGGCGCCGGCCATGATCTTCGGTGGCAGCCGCATCGAGGCGGGTCTCGCGGCCGACGCGGAGGACGCGGCGCTGCGGTGGCTCGCGGACGCCGCCGGCTTCCCCTCCACGGCGGCCGGCGCGTTCGTCAGCGGCGGCTCCATCGCGAACCTCAGCGCGCTGGTGGCGGCGCGCGGCGACAGGCACGCCGCGCCGGCGCGTCAGGCGATCGTGGCCGGCGCCTCCGCGCACGCTTCCATGCTCGCGGCGGCGCGGATCATGGGGTGCGATCTCTGCAGCGTGCCGGCGGCCGACGATCACGGGCGCCTCACGGGGCACACGCTGTCCTCTGCGCTCCGCGGCCGTGACCCGGAGAGTGTCGTCGCGGTCGTCGCCACGGCCGGCGCGACGAACACCGGCGCCGTCGACGACCTCGCCGGCGTCGCCGACGTGTGTCGCGAGCGCGGCATCTGGATGCACGTGGACGCCGCCTACGGCGGCGCGGCCCTGCTCTCACCACGCACGCGCGCCCTCTTCACCGGCATCGAGCGCGCCGACTCGTTCATCGTCAATCCACACAAGTGGCTGTACGCCGGATTCGACTGCGCCGCGGTGCTCTATCGCGACGGCGCCCTCGCCCGGGGCGCCCTGACCCAGGAGGCCGACTACCTGGACGCCATCAGCGACGATGCCGCCGGCAATCCGTCAGACCTGGCCGTCCACCTCACCCGCCGGGTCCGGGGAGTGCCCTTGTGGGCCTCGGTCCTCGCCAACGGCACGGCCGCGTACACCGAGGCGGTGGACTACTGCCTCGACATGCCGCCTACGCAGCCGAGCGCATCGCGGCGGGCCCTGTTCTCGAGCTCGTACTCGAGCCGGCGCTCACCGTGATGATGTTCCGGCGGCTGGGCTGGAAGGAGACGGACTACAAGGCGTGGAGCGAAGAGGCCCTGCGCAGCGGGCTCGGAATGATCACCCCGACGAGGCACCTCGGCGAGATGGTCCTTCGCTTCTGCTTCATCAACCCGCTGACGACACGCGAAGACGTCGACCTGATCCTGGCTGACCTGGGCTGACCCGGCCGCCAACCGCGACACGCTGTAGACTGCGGGAGTAGCGGTTGACCAACGACCAGGTGTCGGCTGGGCTGCGGGGGACGGGGATGCGGCGGAGCCGAAGACCGTAGCAGCGTCGGCGACTGCCGCGATCACGTTGTCGAGGCAGGGGGACTCCTCGCACGTCATACGACGACGGACGACTCCTTGCGGCGCAGGCTCCATCCATGCCCCTGAGCCTCGCCAAGTGCTACCGCGCAAGGTATCGGCTTCCGCATCGACCTCTTCATCGACCCGGAACTCGGCAACGAAGGCTTCGGCTGCATTCTCGCGTCTGGCGCCGATGGGTGCGTACTGCTCGACTGGGTCTTCGACTACAACGAAGAGCCGGGCCACATGCGCGACCTGCTCCTCTACAACCTGACTGTCCAGGCTCTGAAGCGCCTGGAGACGACGCGGGTATCCAAGCGAGAGACCATCCGCCGGCTCGGCACCTCGCCGGCGCAGTTCTACCGGCTGATCGACCCCACCGACTACCGCAAGTCGGTCGACAAGATGCTGTCGCTGCTGCAGGTGCTGGGCTGCGAGGTCGAGCTCGTGGTGCGCGACCGGCGGAGCGCCTGAGGCGGCAGACCGCCCAGCGACAGCCGAGCGCGCCGTCAGGCCTCCGCGCCGCGCTTCTCGGACTTCTTGCGCTGCTCGGTGCTGAGGATGTGCTTGCGCACGCGCACGATCTTGGGCGTGACCTCGACGAGCTCGTCGTCGGCGATCCACTCGAGCGCGCTCTCGAGAGTGATCGCGCGTGGCACCTTGAGCCCGGCGTCGATGTCCTTGGTCGACTGCCGGTAGTTGCCGAGCTGCTTGCGCTTCGTCGGGTTGCAGAGCATGTCGTCGGCGCGCGAGTTCTCACCGACGATCATCCCTTCGTAGACCGGCGTCATGTTACCGACGAAGAGCACGGCGCGGTTCTGCAGGTTCTCGAGCGAGTAGCCGGCCGCCTCGCCGCCGGTCTGGCTCACCAGCGAGCCGCGCTCGCGGCCGGGTAGGTCGCCCTTCCACGGGCCGTAGCCCGTGAACCGCGAACTCATCACGCCCAGGCCGCGCGTCTCGGTGAGGAAGTCGTTGCGGTAGCCGATCAGGCCGCGCGTCGTGATCGTGAACTCGAGGCGGACGAGACCGGTGCCGGTCGCCTCGACGGCCACCAGTTCGCCCTTGCGCAGGCTGATCTCCTGGATGATCGCGCCCTGGTACTCTTCCGGCACGTCGATGATCAGCTGTTCCATCGGCTCGAGGAGCCTCCCGCGCTTGTCGCGGTGCGTGATGACCTCGGGGCGGCTGACGCAGAGCTCGAGGCCCTCGCGACGCATCTCCTCGATGAGGATCGCGAGGTGCAGCTCGCCGCGGCCGCTCACCTTGACGCCGTCGGGGCGGCCGAGGTCCTCGACGCGCAGCGCGACGTTGACGCGCAGCTCGCGCTCCAGCCGGTCCTTGATCTGGCGCAGCGTCGCGGCTTTCCCGTCCTGGCCGGCGAACGGGCCGTTGTTGACGAGAAAGAACATGCTGACCGTGGGCTCTTCGATCTCGAGCGGCGGCAGGGCGGCGTCGGCCGCCTCCCGCTCCGGTGACGCGAGCGTGTCGCCGAGCGTGATGTCTTCAGGGCCCGCGAGCCAGACGATGTCGCCGGCGACGGCCTCGTCGACCTCGCGGTTCTCGAGCCCGCGCGTGACCCAAAGGTGCGTCACGCGCGCGGGCGTCGTGCCGGTGAACTCCCAGCCGGCGTCCGGGTCGCCGATCTCAAGGTGCCGCGTCCTGATGCGCTGCAGTTCGTCGCCGATTCTGAGGCCGCCGGCGAGCACGCGCCCGCAGCCGATGCGGCCGATGTAGTCGCTCCAGGCGAGGGTGCTCACCTGCATGAGGAACGGCGCGTCCTGGTCGACCTGGGGCGCCGGGACCTTCTCGATGATCGTCTCAAAGAGGTCGTTCATGGCAACGTCGGCAAGCTCCTTGAGCAGCGCCGGCGAGAGCGTCCCGCCGTCGGCCAGGTGCTCCTCGCGCTCGCGCTCTTCCTTCTGGTACTCCTCCAGGTCGCCGACGATCCAGCCTTCGAGGCCGGATCCGTACAGCACGGGGAAGTCGAGTTGCTCGTTGTTCGCGCCCAGCTCGACGAAGAGGTCGAAGGTCTTGTCGAGCGCGCCCGACGGATCGGCGTTGGGCCGGTCCGCCTTGTTGACGATGACGATCGGCCGCAGCCCGAAGCCGAGCGCCCGCATGAGCACGTACCGCGTTTGCGGCATCGGCCCTTCGTTGGCGTCCACCAGAAGAAGCACCGAATCCACCATGCTGAGCACCCGCTCGACCTCGCCGCTGAAGTCGGCGTGGCCGGGGGTGTCGATGATGTTGATCAGATAGTCCTTCCACTCCACCGTGCAGTGCTTGGAGCGGATCGTGATGCCGCGCTCGCGCTCCAAGTCGTTGCTGTCCATCACGCGTTCGTCGACGTGCGCGCTCTCGCGGAACACGTGGGCGGCGCGGAAGATGCTGTCGATCAGGGTCGTCTTGCCGTGGTCGATGTGGGCGATGATGGCCAGATTACGGATGTTGCTGACGGCGTGCACGGTCGTAGTCTTTCTGTCGGGGTCGCGGGTGAAGAACGGTCAAAGGCCCGGCGGCGCTGCGCCGACCGGGCACGTCCAGTGTACACGCCGGGGGGGACTTCGTCGCCCCGGCGCGGGCAGCGGCGCCGGCTCCCGCGCGGCGTGCACACGTTCGGGCGGCGCCACCCGCGATGCCGCTGCCGGATCGTCTGCGCGGCCTACGCGTACAGCACGATAGACAGGACGGCGGCGGCGGCGAGCGGCGCGGCGACGAGCAGGTAGCCGAAAGCGCCGGGCGGGCGGCGCTTGTCCCCGCTCGCCAGCTCGCCGCGAACCAGCATGAGGAAGAAGACGGCGAGCCCGCCGGTGACGAACGCGAACAGCACCCACCCACCGTGCACGAAGAGCGACACAAGCCACGCGACACCCACCAGAGCGAACCCGACGCCGAGCAGCCCGAGCGCCTTCTTCACCGGTGTTCCAGTCGATGAGCCCGCATCGGCGCCACCGGCATCCCCGTCATCTCGCTCCCCCATGGTAGGCGGCCCACGCCGTGTCGACCGCCAGCTTACTCGACCGGCACGCTCTCCGTGCGGCGCAGCGCGGCGAACGCGCCGTACCCCAGCAGCACCCCCACGAAGTTCAGGAGCACGTCGTCGACCTCCGTGACGCGGTAGGAGTAGCCGAGCACGAGCGAAACGGCGAGCTGGCTCAGCTCGATGCCCAGCGGAAGGAGGAGCGCCGAGACCGCCATGCGCCGGGCGGTGGCCAGGCGGGGCGCCGCGAAGGGCAGCAGAAAGCCGAACGGCGCCAGCGTCAGCACGTTGCCCCCGATGATCCAGACCTGGACGAAGGGCGTGCCGGTGGCGATCACCTCGCGGATCGACGCCAGCGGCGTCAGCCCGACGCTCACGCCACGGCCGGCCGCGTCCAGGGATGCGGCAAGCGAGCCGGCAGGCAGCGGGAACAGCGTCGCGCCGGCGACCCAGCCGAGGTAGAGCACGAAGAGGACCCGCATCGCCACAACGAAAGCGGGCAGGCCAAGGCGTGCATCCCGCCGGCCCACGAGGACGGCGGCGGCGATGGCGAGCGGATAGACGATCCAGCCTTGAAGCACGGGCCTCCGGGCGCTGGTGACGAGAAACGGGGAAACGCAACCTCACCGTGCCGGGGCATGAGCCGGAGTCGAGAGGCAGATGAAGACGCGAGGGGCGCGACTCATTGTGGCGTGCGTGCGCCCCTGCTTACTCTTCTCCCTTACCCGCCGAGGCAGGCCGTAACGCCTGCACCTCGATGAAGACGCGGCTCACCGAAGGATACGGCTCGCCGATCCGCGCTTCAATGCGGTGGATGGCGGCGTGGATCTCCTCTGCGGGCAGCCCCTCGGTGAAGCGCGCTTCGAGGTTGAGCAGCACATCGTCCGGGCCGAGGTGCATGGTGAGCACCGCCCCGAGGCCGGTCACCGCAGGGTCGGCGAGCACGAGCGCGCGGATCGCGGCGACCATCTCCGGGTCCGCCGCCTCGCCGACCAGCAGGCTGCGGCTCTCGTAAGCGAGCCACAGCGCGGCTACGACGAGGATGCCGCCGATCACGATGGATGCCGTCCCGTCCAGTACGGGGGCGTCGAGCTGGTGGCTGAGGAACACGCCGACGAACGCGACCACGAGGCCGAGCAGCGCGGCGGTGTCCTCGAAGAGCACGGTGAACAGGCTTGGGTCCTTGCCGTGGTGGATCGCGCGAGAACGTCCGTCGCGTGCCCCGTGTCTTGCGGAAGACCCGCCACGCGACGCTGAACGAGTAGGCCTCGAACACCATTGCCAGGGCCAGCACGATGTAGTTGATGGTGGGGTCTTGGAGCTCCACGGGGTGCTGGATGTGCGTGATGCCCTCGTAGATCGACATGCCGCCGCCGATGCCGAAGATGCTCACGGCGACGATCAGGCTCCAGAAGTAGACCTCCATGCCGTGCCCGAACGGATGGTTCTCGTCGGCCGGGCGGGCGCCGCGGCGCAAGCCGTAGAAGAGCAGCCCGCCGTTGCCGGTGTCGACCACCGAGTGGATGCCCTCGCTGATCATCGCCGAACTGCCGGTGATGCCCCCGGCGATGAACTTGATCACGGCGATGGCGCAGTTGCCGACGATCGCCGCCACGATGGCCCTCTTCGACTCGGCTGCCATGCGCTCCAGTCTACCGGGCGCCGGCGACGCTGTCGCCGGCCGGCGCCCACCCGGCGTCGCACGCTGTCGGCGCGGCACACGCTTCGGGCGCCCCGCGCCCCGTCGTAACCCACATCTGCCCACTGGGAAACGGCGCGGGAGGGTACACTCTAGATGTGGGCCACTGAAGGGAGTACCCACGATGCCTGGCAGCGAGTACCAGTGTGCCGAATGTCGGCACCGCTTTCGCACACCCGAGGGCGTGCCTCACGACACGCGATCGCTGATGTGCCCCGCGTGCGGAAGCATCGACCTCACCCTGATGGACGTCGAGCGGCCGCGGCCACCGGTGATGCGCGCCCGCACGGGCGCGCCGGCCGGCGACTGGCGCGAGCCGCACGAGACCAAAGCGTCCTGACGGCGGCCGACGACTACCGTGCGGCGCCGGCGCCGCACGGTAGTCGTCGGCCGCGCGCTCTCTGGTACCCTTAGCGCATGCTGAGAGCAGTCACCTTCGACTTCTGGAGCACGTTGTTCGTCGACACCCGGGGACGCGACCGCGAGGAGCGCCGCGCCGCCATCCTCGCCGCGGCGCTCGAAGCAGCGGGTCACACGACCACGCCGCTCGCGCTCGACGAGTCGCTGCGCGCGAGCTGGGACCACTTCGACCGCGTCTGGCTGCACGAGCACCGCACACCGCTGTGCGACGAGCTCGTCGGGGCGATTCTCGCGACCCTCGGCGTCAGCCTCCCCGATGAAATCCGCCGGCCACTCGTCCGCGACTTCGAGCGCCTCGTCATCGAGATTCCGCCCGAGCCGACGCCCGGGGCCGTCTACACCATGCCGCTGCTCGCCGAGCGCTACCGCCTCGCGGTCATCTGCGACACGGGTTACTCGCCGGGGTCGGTGCTCCGCGAGATCCTCGAGCGCCACGGCATGCTCGCTCACTTCGAGTACACGTTCTTCTCGGGCGAGCACGGCATGAGCAAGCCCGACGCGCGCGTGTTCCGCCACGTCCTCGACGAGCTCGGCGTCGCGGCCGGCGAGGCGGCCCACGTCGGCGACATCCAGCGCACCGACGTGGCCGGAGCACAGGCTGCGGGGCTGGCCGCCGTCCACTTCATCGGCGCCAACAGCAAGGACGCCGCACGCTCCACCGGCGACGCGCTCGTCCGCCACTTCGACGACCTGCCCCGGGCGCTCGGCGGGCTCACCTGTGCCGGCTGCTGACGCCATGGCGGCTCACGAGAGGCACCGCCGCCTCTTCGCGATCGCCGCAGTCGTCGCGGTTCTCGCCTTCGTCGTCCTGGCCACGCTCGTGCGGGCCCGCGCGGGCGGAGGGCTCGACGGCAAGGTGCTTGTCTGGTTCGAGGCTCACCGGCGCGAGCCGCTCACGGCGATCGCCGTAGCGTACGACAGGCTCGGCACATGGTGGATCATGGGCGCTGGGGTCGCAGTCCTCTGCGGCGCACTCTGGTGGACGGGCCGCATGGTCCAGGCGGTCTACCTCGCGATCACCGTCGCGACGTCGCTCACGCTGAATCTGATCCTCAAGATCGCTTTTCAACGCCAGCCCCCCGGTGTCGAGCCCGTCGTCAAGGCCTCACTGTACGCGTTCCCGAGCGGGCACACGATGACGGCCACGGCCGTCGCCGCCGCGCTGGCCGTCATCGCCTGGCCGACGCGCTGGCGCTGGCCCGTGGTCGCGCTCGCAGCGCTGTTCGCGCTGAGCATGGGCGGCTCGCGCGTGTACCTCGGCGTGCACTGGCCCTCGGACGTGGCCGCCGGCCTCGCCCTCGGCTTCGCCGTGGCGCTCACGGTGCGCATCGTCATGCCATGGCCGACGCCCGGGGAGGCGATCGCCGCGCAGGCGAGCCTCGCCGGCGCCGCGAGAGCGGCCGTCGCCGGCGGAGCGGCCGGAGCGGGTGTCGCCGGCACCCCGCTCCCTGTCGCCGGACCGGGCTTCGACGTCGTCTTCCTCGACTGGGGCAACACACTCATGGTCGACGACGGCCTCCACGACGGGCCGATGAAGGAGTGGGAGACTGTCGAGGCCGAGCCGGGAGCCGAGATCGCGCTGCGCGGCCTGCGCGCCCGGTACCGCGTCGTCGTGGCCACCAACGCCGCCGACTCTCCGGCGAGCGACGTGCGCATGGCGCTCGCCCGCGTCGGCCTCGACGCACTTGTCGACGACGTGATCTCGTCCGCGGACGTCGGCGACCGCAAGCCCCACTACGCCTTCTACCGCGCCGCGCTGCTGCGCACAGGCACGGCCGGCATGCCGCTCGACCCCGCCCGCGCCGTCATGGTCGGCGACGGCACCACCAACGACGTCGCCGGCGCCCGGCGCGCCGGCCTGCGCACGATCTGGTACAACCCGACCAAGCGCCGCTTCCCGGAGGGAGCCACCCCTCCGGACGCGACCATCCGCAGGCTTATCGACCTGCCGGCGACCGTCGACCGGCTGGCCGGCATGACGCCGCAGAAGCGCCTGCGCGGACGGCGCAAGGCCGAGGTCGAGGCGGCGGCACGGACCGAAGCGGCCGACACGGCAGCGGCCACCGCGGCCCTGCGGGCCGAGACCGCCGCCGCCAATGCCGCGGCCTCCGCCGCCGCGGCACTACCCGGCACGGTCGGCGATGAGGTCTCAGACCCGCCCTCACCGGGAGGAGCTCCATGGACCTGAGCCACCCCGATGCCTGGTGCGCCCACGCCGTCCGCCTCGGCGCCGACGCCGCCACCGTCATCGCCGCGACGGACGTAGTCGCCGCCGAGTGGGTGCGCATGAAGTGCCTTTTCGGCTGCGACGAGCCGGGCGTGCACAGGACGTGCCCACCGAACCTGCCGCCGGTCGCGACGACCCTGCGGCTCCTCGCCGAGTACCACCGCGCCGTGCTCCTCGAAGTCGGACCGATCGTCGGCAACGAGTTCAGCGACCCGGAGGCGCGGCGCCTCAACGACGCGGCGCTCGCGCTGGAGCGCGACCTGTTCCTCGTCGGCTACCACAAGGTATGGACGATGGGCGCCGGCCCGTGCGACCTCTGCGAGTCGTGTTCCGAAGGCAAGAACTGCCCCAGCCCGGAGAAGGCGAGGCCGTCTCTGGAGGGCTGCGGCGTCGACGTGTTCACGACGGTGCGCAATGCCGGACGGACGATCGAGGTCGTGAGGGACGAGGGCGACGAGTATCGCTTCTTCGCCCTAAGCCTCGTGGACTGACCCTGGGCCACCTGCCCTGCCGTGGCTGCGGCCCCGGCCGACGACGTGCCGGCAGAGCGTCAGTCCGCCGCCTATGGCATCCTCGACGGGTTCATGAAGGCCGGCTCACATCTCGCCGCTCCGAAACGGCGTCCGCCGACGCCGGGGCGACTTGGCGCCTGCCAGTCACCGCCAGGACGACGCCCACGCCCAACGAAGCGGCCAACAGGACCGCGAACAGCGCGATGAAGGCGGTCCGGTTGCGTTGCAGCAGGTTGCCGTCGTCGAGCCGCAACGCCGCCGCCTGCTGCGGCACCTCCCAGACCAGAGCCGAGTCGTCCCCATCCCAGCGAAGAGCGGTGGTGCCGCTCGGGAAGGAGACGAAGGTGGTGGTCCTGAAGTCAAGATCCTTCCACAGCGTGTAGTCGCTGTTCTCGGTGCTCTCCTCCTCGATCACCACTTCGCGCCCGGTGATGCTGGCGGGCTCCGTCTCGAACCCATACATCACCCAGTGGTCGCCCATGTTGTACGCCCGGCCGACCTCGCTGAAGGTGAGCGTGACCGTCGCGTCGGCCTTGCCGAGCTCGGCGTGGAAATCCTGGATCTCGTCGACGTCCGAACTCGCCTGGTAGCGGCGAGAGAGGAGAAACGGGTACTCCTCGAACGCCGCACTCTGGGCGTCGAAGACCTCGCGGTCGTAGGCCAGCACATCCCGGTAGCTCACGTTTCCCGAGTGCGTCGACGTCAACGTGGAACGTTTCCTCGACGTCGTAGGTGCCCTGACCGGCCGAGTCGTCCGCCGTCTCGTCCGCGAGCGCGACGCCGGCCGGCGCCAGCAGACAGAGACAAGCAGAAGAAGGACTGCCACCGCACCTCTCACCATGCCGGCACCATCCCGTCCATCCACGCCTGCTCGACGTCCATGAACGTGTACGCCTGCTCGGCGGAGTGCTTCTGGTACCACGTCCAGGCAGCTGGTCCATGGAGTCTTGCAGACGTGCTGCTCGGGACCTCCACCATCGTCTCCTCGACCGGGATGATGCTTCCCTCCTCGCGGGAGTTCGATGCAGACCTGGCAATGACCGGGGCTGAGCGTCAGATAGGTCTTGACGCTGACCGCCTCGAGCAGTGCGGAGAACAGGACCGAGAGGTCGACGCAGTTGCCCGACTTGACGAGCGATGGTCTCGCTCGGGAACTGCACGTGCTGGGCGCTTGCCTCGGTCCAGTAGGACTCGGGCTCGGTGACGTACTTGTACCCCGCGTCGCGCAGCCCGTAGTAGATGCGGCCCAGCGCCAGCATCGCCCCTTCGTCTTCGCCGGTGAACAGGCTGCCGGTGAGCTTCTTCGCGAGCTTCTGCACCTTCGGGTCCTTGGGCGTGACGAAGGCCGCCAGAAACGTGTCGTTGTCACCGTAGTCGTGGAAGACCAGGCGCTCGTCCTCGGGGATGTCGGTGCGTACCCAGTCGTTGCGACCGAGGAAATCGAAGCGCTCGCTGGTGGTGACGGGGCGGTCCATGCCGTCACACTCGTAGGTGATGGTCAGCTCTGCCGGCGTCTCGCTGTCGATCGCCGCCATCTGGTCGCGGGTGAAGACCGGGTAGCAGTAGTCGCGCACGGTCTGGCCGGGCAGGATGACGGGGTACTCCTCGGCCGAGGCCCCCTCCGTGTAGCCGGCGATGCCGTACTGGATGCGGAAGTCGCGGACGGCCGTGTCGCCGGTGTTGGTGACCGCGGTGCGGGCCAACCAGCGGTCCGCGTAGTCGCCCGTGTACGCCTTGTAGACCGCCGTCATGAACTCCGGGACCACGTGGACGTCTACCGAGAGCTTGGGCTCGGACGAAGCGGGGGAGGGCGAAGAGGAGAGCGTGACGACCAGACCGGCGAACGCCCCCACGAACACGATTCCGCAAACGGCGATCAACGTGACTCTTAGCGAGTGGCGCATCGCTACCCCCGGGCGCGTCGGCCTCGTTGCGGAAGAACCCTAACGTCGATCAGAACCCGAGGCAAGCGTTGTGCACGGGCCGGGTTCACCCCTTTCCCCGCACGTCGCCGGGTCTACCGGACGAACGACGAGGGACCCGACACCGACCACGCGCGGCGGGTGTTCAAGGACGCCGTCCGGGCCACGCACGGAGAAGGACCAGCTCCAAGTGCGGACACCCCCAGCCGCCTGTCAGAGCAGCCCAGCCGCCTGCTCGAGTCGTGCGACGGCCTGGTCGCGGCCGAGCAGCCAGAGACTCTCGAACAGCCCGGGAGTGACCGTCTGGCCGCTCATGCCGAGGCGCAGAGCGGCGAAGACGAACTTGGGCTTGACCTCGAGCGCGGCCGGGAGCTCGCGCACGAGCGTCTCGATCGCCGGCACGTCCCACTGCTCGAGGGCGCGCAGGCCGGCGGCGGCGGACGCCAGCGTCTCCGCCGCTCCCGCCGTGGCCTGCAACCGCTCGAGCGCCTCAGGCGCGAACGCGAGTGGCCGGAAGAACCAGCCGGCCATCGGGATCGCGTCGGCGAGCACGTCGATCTTCTCGTGCACCAGCGGCGCGACCTCACGGGTGAGCGCCTCCTGCTCCTCGTCGGGGACGACGGGCGGCATGAGCGCCGTCTCGGCGCCCTCGACGGCGGCTGCGAGAGCCTGCGGCCCCTGGGCCGCCAGCTCGCCGATCGCCGCCGGGTCGCCGTAGAAGCCGACCCGCGTCAGGTACTCCACGAGACGGCCGCCGAGCCACTCGTCGGTCATGGCGCGCACGTAGCGACCGTTCATCCAGCGGAGCTTCTCGGGGTCGAAGATGCTCGGGCTGGTGCCGAGCTGCGTCACGTCGAAGTTCGCGACCAGGTCGTCCAGCGTCCAGGTGATCATGCTGTCGTCGAACTCGGTGCTGAGAAAGCAGAGGTAGTTGCGCACCACCTCGACGAGAAAGCCCTCGGCGGTGAGCTGCTCGAGCTTGGTCGCTCCGTGCCGCTTGCTGAGCTTCTTCTTGTCGGTGCCGAACAGGAGCGGCATGTGCAGGAACTCCGGCACGGAAGCGCCGAGCGCCTCGTAGACGACCACCTGCTTGGGGGTGTTGCTGATGTGGTCGTCGCCGCGGATCACGTGCGTGATGTCCATGGTCACGTCGTCGACGACGACGGCGAGATTGTAGGTGACCGTGCCGTCGGAGCGCTGCACGATGAAGTCGCCGATGGTGTCGTTCTCGAAGGCGACGTCGCCGCGCAGGAGGTCGTGGAAGACGGTGCGCCCGGCGGGCACGTGCACGCGCAGCGTGTACGGTTCTCCAGCGGCTTGTCGCCCCCGGACCGCTTCCGGCTTCAGCGCCCGGCACTTGCCCGAGTAGACCCAGGCGCTACCGCCCTTCTGTGCCGCCGTGCGCTCGGCCTCGAGCTCCTCGGCCGAGCAGAAGCACGGGTACACGTGGCCGCTCTCGAGCAGGCGTGCGACGTACTCGTGGTAGATGCCGTCGCGCTCCGTCTGCCGGTACGGGGCGTGCGGGCCGGGCGCGCCGGGACCCTCGTCCCAGTGGAGGCCCATCTCCCTCATGGAGGCGATGATCTGGACGATGGCCTCGTCGGTGCTGCGGCTGAGGTCGGTGTCCTCGATGCGCAGGATGAACGTGCCCTTGCTCCGACGCGCGAAGATGTAGTTGTAGAGGCCCGTACGGGCGCTGCCCAGGTGCAAGTAGCCGGTCGGCGACGGGGCGAAACGGACGCAGGGGGACGAGGTCGCGATCATAGGCCGCTCATCATACCGCATCACCCGCTGTGAAGATGGCCGAACCAGTCTACAATGCTCATATGCGCACGTTTGCGAACAGAGTGCGCGCGACCGCCTCGCGACCGCGCGACCACATCGACACGATCAGCATCCGCCCCGGTGACGTAGTCGGCGTGGGACCCCGCAACCAGCAGCACCCGGCCTTCGTCTGGTGCGCCACTGAAGACGGGCATCACGGCTCGGTGCCGGAGGAGTACATCGAGATCGTGGACCCCGGCGCCGCGATCGCCTGGCGGGACTACGACTCGAGCCACCTCACGGCCACCGCCGGCGAGACGCTCGAGGTGCTCGAAGAGGTCGGCGACTTCCTGCGCTGCCGCAACGCCGCCGGCATCGAAGGGTGGGTGCCCGTCTCGGGCGTCGAGGACGTCGAGGGACGCGAATGACGAGACTACCGCAGCGCGTGCGCGTCGTCACGCCACGCGTCGCCAGCGACCCGAACCCGGTCCGGCTCCGCGCCGGGGACACCATCGGCGTCGGCCACCACAACCGGCAGTGGACCGCCTACGTGTGGGGCACCGACCAGGCCGGCCGCGCCGGCTGGGTTCCTGACGCGTACATCGAGATGACGGGAGCGCACGAGGGCACCGCCCTGCGCGACTACGATGCCACCGAGCTGACCGTCTCGAAGGGCGAGCTGCTCGAGGTCCTCGACGAGGCCGGCGGCTGGTGGCTCTGCCGCACCTCCACCGGCCACTCCGGCTGGGTGCCGGGCAACGTCGTCGACCCGGACTGACCGGGCCGGCAAGGCCGGTCCCTTTTTGCCGCACCCGGCACCTTCTGGTACTCTCTCGGCTCCGTGCACGCGCGTCGTCACACTCACATCTCCGCGACCCTGGACGCCTGACATGCCTCAACTGCGCATCGTGGTTCTCGTGAAGCAGGTCCCCGACACGGCCAACGTGACCGGCGAGGCCATGAAGGAAGACGGCACCGTCAACCGGGCGGCGCTGCCGGCCGTCTTCAACCCCGAAGACCTGAACGCGCTCGAAGAAGCGCTCAAGCTCCGGGACCGTCACGACGCCCGCGTCACCGTGGTCACCATGGGGCCGCCGGCCGCCACGCAGGTGCTGCGCGAGTCGCTCTACCGCGGCGCCGACGAGGTCATCCTGCTCACCGACAAGGCGTTCGCCGGCGCCGACACGCTGGCGACCAGCTACGCGCTCTCCCTGGCGATCAGGAAGCTCGGCGGCGCCGACCTCGTGCTCTGCGGCCGCCAGGCGATCGACGGCGACACCGCCCAGGTCGGCCCTCAGACGGCCGAGAAACTCGGCTACCCGCAGATCACCTGCGTGAGCCGCATCGACGAGCTGGTGGCGCCGGGCAGCGCAGCCGACCCCCGCGCGGACGGCTCGGCGGCCCCAGGCTCCGTCACCGCCACGCGCAGCATCGAGGGCGGCTTCGAGACGCTCGTCGGCTCGCTTCCCTGCCTGCTCACCGTCACCGGTGAGGCCAACGACCCGCGCCCGCCGAGCGTCAAGCTCGTCATGACCTACAAGGGTATCGCCGCCGAGGCCATGCCCGACTACGACGACACCTACCTCGACCCCGAGAACGACGCCTCCGAGGTCTGCATGCTCGGTCGCGACGGCAAGCCCGTGTGCCGCGCCAAAGTCGTGCAATGGGATCACGAAGCGCTGGCCGCCGACCGCGAAGCGCTCGGCCTCCGCGGCTCGCCGACGCGGGTCAAGGAGATCGAGAGCGTCGTGCTCGCCCAGAGCGAGGCACGCATGGTCGAGCCCACGGACGCCGGCATCGCGGAGCTCGTGCACGAGCTGATCGAGGAGCACATCCTTGGATGAGGTGAGGGGAGGCGCCCCCGTGGACGGCGCCGCAGGGAACGCAGCCGCGCCCGCCGAAGGCGCTCCGCGCGGCGACGTCTGGGTCGTCGTCGAGCAGCACGACGGCGTCGCGGCCGAGGTCAGCCTCGAGCTGCTCGGCCGCGCCCGCGAGCTGGCCGACACGCTCGGCGCGCAGGTCGGCGCCGTCCTCATCGGGGCAGGCGACGCCCTCGAAAGCATCGCCACGGAGCTCGTCGCCCGCGGCGCCGACACCGTCTACTTCGTCGAGCACGGCGACCTCGCCCACTACCTGGCGCAGCCGTACGCCGCGGTCGTCAGCAGCCTGATACGCGAACACCGGCCGCAGATCGTCCTGTACGGCGCCACCACCACCGGTCGCGACCTCGCGCCGCGCGTGGCCAGCGCCCTGCGCACCGGCCTCACCGCCGACTGCACCGACCTGCGCATCGGCGATCACGTCTTGAAGGGCGAGGAGTACCGAGATCTGCTGTACCAGATCCGCCCGGCCTTCGGCGGCAACATCATCGCCACCATCATCAGCCCGCTGCACCGGCCACAGATGGCCACGGTGCGCGAAGGCGTCATGGTCATGCCCGAGGAGGATCGGCGGCGCGACGGCACCATCGTCGCCGTGCCGGTGACGCGCACGTCCGACCCTATTCACGTTGTGCGCGGTGTCACACTCACCGACGCCGAGTTCGCCGTCAGGCTGGTGCGCCGCGTACAGGAGGAGAAGCGCGTCGATCTCAAGGGCGCGCGCGTGGTCGTCGCCGGCGGCGTGGGTGTCGGCTCCCGCGAGGGCTTCGCCCTGGTCGAGCAGCTGGCGCGCACGCTCGGCGGCGTCGTCGGCGCCAGCCGCGCCGCCGTGGACGCGGGCTGGGTCGCTCACGAGCACCAGGTCGGCCAGACCGGCACCACGGTCCGCCCCAAGCTCTACATCGCCTGCGGTATCAGCGGGTCAGTGCAGCACCGCGCCGGCATGGACCAGAGCGCCCGCATCCTCGCGGTCAACGACGACCCGCTGGCGCCGATCTTCAGCGTCGCGCACTACGGCATCGTCGGCGATCTGCACAAAGTCATCCCCCAGCTGATCGCCGCGTACAGGAGCAAGGGCGCGGGCGGCGAAGCCGCTCCCGCACCGGCCGGCGCCCCGGCGACGTCCGACGGAGGTGCGCCGTGACCGACTTCTACAGCGACAACCCGGACCTCCAGGCGACCCTTCGGCGGCTCGACCTGGCTCGCGTGGTGCGCCTGCGCGAGGACGACTACCGCCAGGCGGACGACTTCGCCTACGCGCCGAAGGACTTCGAGGACGCGATCGACTCGTACGAGCGCACGCTGGGCATCGCCGGCGAGATCTCCGGGGACTACATCGAGCCGCGCGCCGAAGACGCCGACCGTGCCGGCAGTGAGCTCATCGAGGGCGAGGTCTGCTACGCGCCGGGCATCGCCCAGGGTCTCGAGCGCCTCAAGCAGGCAGATCTCCTGGGCATCACCCTCCCCCGAGAGTACGGCGGCCTCAACTTCCCTATCTCGATCAGCGTGATGATCGTCGAGATGGTGAGCCGCGCCGACCCCTCGCTCATGAACATCTTCGGCCTTCAGGACATCAGCGAGACCGTGAACAAGTTCGCGGGCGACCAGATGAAGGCGGCGTACCTGCCGCGCTTCGCCAGCGGCGAGGTCACCGGCAGCATGGCGCTCACCGAGCCCGAAGCCGGCAGCGACCTGCAGAACGTCCAGCTCAAGGCCACGGAGCAGCCGGACGGCACCTGGCGTCTGAGCGGAGTCAAGCGCTTCATCACCAACGGCTGCGGCCAGATCAGCCTCGTCCTGGCGCGCTCCGAAGAGGGCACGACCGACGCCCGCGGGCTCAGCATGTTCCTCTACGAGCGCGACGAGCACATGCGCATCCGCCGACTCGAGGACAAGCTCGGCATCCACGGCTCGCCGACCTGTGAGCTGCAGTTCGACGACGCACCGGCGCTGCTCATCGGCGAGCGCCGCCGCGGCCTCACCACGTACGTCATGAGCCTGATGAACGGCGCCCGCCTGGCGATCGCCGCGCAGGCGCAGGGAATCGCCGAGGCGGCGTACCGGGCGGCCGTCAAGTACGCCGGCGAGCGCGTCCAGTTCGGGGCGCCCATCGGCGACCTCACCGCCGTCAAGGCGATGCTCGCCGACATGACGGTCTCCGTCGAAGCTGCGCGCGCCCTGCTCTACGAGACGGCGCTCATCGTCGACCTGAAGGAAGTGCTCGAGCACCGCATCGCGCAGGTCCAGGCGACAACGAAGGCCGGCGAAGCCTCGCCGGCCGGCCCCGAGACCGACGTCAAGGCGTTGCGCGGCGAGCTCAGGCAGTACACGCGCCTCGCCGCGCTGTTCACCCCGCTCGCCAAGGCCTGCTGCACGGAGATGGCCAACACGGTCGCTTACGACTCGCTCCAGGTGCATGGCGGGTCGGGCTACATGCGCGACTTCGCCGTGGAGCGTCACGCGCGAGACGCGCGCATCACCAACATCTACGAGGGCACGACGCAGCTGCAGGTCGTGGCCGCCATCGGCGCGATCCTCGGCGGCACGCTGGCCGGCCGGCTCGACGCGTACGACTCCGAGGACTTCTCGGCGACACCGGAGCTGCTCGCGCGCGTGAGGCACGCCCGCGCGCGCCTCGCCGAGGCGATCGCCCGTGTGCGCGAGCTCGACGACGTGCGCTTCCGCGACTTCCACGCCCGCCGCCTCACCGACATGAGCATCGACGTGGTCTGTGGCTATCTCCTGCTGCGGGCGGCGCAGCACGACGCGCGCAAGCTCCTGGTGACGCAGTACTTCGTCGACGCCATGGCGGCGCGCGTCGAAGGCGCCGCGACGCAGGTGCTCGGCGGCGACCCTGCGATGCTCGACACGCTCTCCGCGCTGGGCCGAGTCTAGCTAGCGCCGCCGCCGGGTGCGTCCGCGCCCTCGTCCGCGCCCGCCTGCCCCTCCGCATCGGGAGCTTGATCCTCGAGAGCCTCTTCCTCGGGCTCCGGCAACGGCGGCTCCACCCTGTCGCCGCCGGCAGCGCGCGCCCGCCCGAGCATCTCCTCAGCTGACGCCGCCAACTCGTCCGCATCGTCCGCATCGCCGGGGTAGCCGGCGACCCCGAGGCTCATGGTGAAGCGGCCCAGCGGCCCCAGGTCGTCGTCGACCAGTCGCGTCTCGTCGACGGTCCGCCGCACGCGCTCCGCCACCAGTCCGGCGCCCCCCGGCCCATGCAGCGTGGCGGGCAGGAGCAGCCCGAATCGGCCTCCTCCCAGCCGGCACGCCACATCGACTTTCTGGCGAAGGCTGTTGACCAGCAGACGCGCGATCGCGACGAGCACCGCGTCGCGGACTCCGGCGCCGCGGTCGGTCACGAGGTCGTCGTATCCGTCCAGCTCGGCGACGACGAGCGACAACGGCTGGTGGTAGCGGCGAGACCGGGCGACCTCGGCGTACAGCCGCTCGTAGAAGTACCAGCGGCTGTACACGCCGGTGAGCGTGTCGGTCGCCGAGCGGTTCTCGACGGCGCGATAGGCGCGAGCGTTCTCGAGAGCGCCCGACGCCTGGTCCGCGAGGAGCATGGCCAGCTCCACCTCGCGCTCCCGATACCGGCGCTCAAGCGCTGCCGTCAGCTCGAGATAGCCGAGCGCTCGACCCGCGGCGACCAGCGGCAAGAGCAGGCGAGCCCGCCCGTCGCTCGTCCGATCCTGCTCCGGGCGCCGCAGGTCGACGGCCTGACGAGCCAGAGCGTCGGCGCGCCACCCGGCGGCGCCCGGGCGGTCGCCCACATCGCTCGCCGCAACACGCGCGTACGAGCCGTCGTCCTGCCGCAGAACCACGTCCGCCTCGCACGGCGCTCCCGGGAGGAGACTGGCAGCCTCGCCCCGGATAGCAGCGACCATCGCCCTGACCTCGAGCGTGGACGCCATGCCACGGCCCGCATCAAGCAAGGCCACGAGCCGACGCCCGCGGTCGGACTCCGCCTCGTACAGCTCAGTCGTGCGGATCACGACCGCGGCGAGCCGGGCCAGCGCCTGGAGCCGGCTTCGGTCGGCGTCCGAGAGGCGCCGCACCGACCGCGTCTCGGCGAGGCTCAGCACGCCGAGCACTTCGGCGCCGGCCAGCAGCGGCAGATCGATGCGGGTCGTATAGCCGCGCTGCGTCAGCGCGGCCGCGTCCGCGGGAGACAGATCGTCGTCGACGTGCCGCTCCACGGATTCGGCCGCCAGCACCAGCCGACGAAGGTCGTGGCTCTGGTCGAGGGCGACGACCGCGCCGAGACACCCGGCGGCGGCGCCGTCACGGCACCAGTAGGCGCGACACACGAGCGTGTCGGCGTCGCGACTGAAGGTCCACAGGTCGACTGACCAGACGTCGAGCGAATCGCCGACAGTCGCGACGACCGCGGTCAGGAGGTCGCCGGCCTCACGCCCGGGCACTGCGCCCGCGAGCGATCCGCCGACGCGCTTCATCCCGGCGCGCTCATCCATACGTCTCCACGCGGTCCTTGCCGGCGCGCTTCGCCACGTAGAGCGCCGCGTCGGCGTGCCCCACAAGGCTCTCCGGCTGCGTGGTGCGCCCCGGGAAGACGGCGACGCCGATGCTCACCGTGAGGCCGGGCAGGATGTCCCCGCCGGCGCCCGCGAACCGGGTCGAGGCGATGCGCCGGCGAATGCGCTCGGCGACAAGCTCCGCGCCTTCGCGATGCCCGGGGGGCGGCGGGTCACCGCCGCGGCCGCCCTCAACGATCCTGCCGGTGAGATCCATCTCCATCTGCGCCTCCGACGCACCGTCGACCGGTGTGTTGGGGAGGATCACGGCGAACTCCTCCCCGCCGTAGCGAGCGGCGATGTCGAGATTCTGCCGTAGCTCGGAGCGCAACACGGCGGCCAGGGTGCGCAGCACCGCGTCGCCGGCAACGTGGCCGTTCCGGTCGTTGAACGCCTTGAAGTCGTCCAGGTCGATCATGAGCAGCGAGACGGGGGTGCCATAGCGCCGGGCTCGGGCGATCTCCTGGTCGAGACGCTCGTAGAAGTAGCGGTGGTTGAACAGCCCGGTGAGCCCATCGGTGACCGCCTGGTCCTGTACCCGCTTGTACAGGCGGGCGTGCTCGATGGCGACTGCCGCCTGCTCGGCAAGTCCCTGCGCCAGCGCCACCTCGTCGTTCGTCCAACGCCGCTCCTGTTCCTTTTCGACCAGGACCAGGACGCCCACCGGCCCGCCGTTGAAGACGAGCGGCACGTTCAGGTAGGCGCGGTCGCCGAAGCGTTCGAAGGCCTCCCGCGTGGTCTCCGGCAGATCCGGGTCGGAGTACCGCTGCTCGAGCACCTCGCAGGCCCCGAGGAAGTCGTGCTCGGCCGGCTCGTCATCGAGCGAGAAGGTCTGGCCGAGGCTCTGCGGCGAGAGCTCGTCTGGTCGGCGTTGCCAGAGCGCGACGGGCTTCACCGTGTTCGCGGCGCGGTCGTACTCCTGGATCTGGCATTCCTCGCTGCCGAGCAGCTCGCCAGCCGTCCGGGCCACCGTGTTGAGCACGTCCTCCAGGTCGACGCTCGAGCTGATCGCCCGGGTCGACTCGAGGAGCAGCGCGAGCCGCCGGTTCTGGGTCTCGGCCTCACGCATGAGCTGGGCGTGGTGGATGGCCGCCGCCGCCTGCTCTCCCAGGGCGGCGGCCAGGCCGCGCTCCTCCTCGGCGAAGCGCCGCTCGACGTCGGTCTCGATGAACACGAGCAGGCCGGTCGGCCGGCCCTCGTACACGAGCGGGACGCTGAGGAAGCTCGTCTCGCCGTTCCTCAGCATGTCGGCCCTGTTGCGCTCGTCCGTCTCCGGGTCGGAGACCCTCTCCTCGACGAGCCTGCCGCCGTAGAGGATCTCGCGGTCGGCGGGGAAGTCGGCAAGGCTGTACGTCCTGCCGATCCAGCGCTCTCCCTCAGGCTCCGGCTCACGCTGGTCCAGAGAAACGACGGTCAGCTCTTCCGCTTCCGCGTCGTACGTGTTGATCGCGCACTCAGCGGTGTCCAGAGCCTCGCGCGCGGCCCGGGTGATGGTCGCGAGGAGCCGGTCGAGGTCGATGGTCGAGGTCATCACGCGGCTGGCGCTGAGAAGCGCTCCCAGGCGGCGGCTCTGTTCCGCCTCGCGCCGGAACATGCGTGCGTTGTTGACGGCCACCGCGGCCGGCACAGCAAGCAGCTCGAGCAGGCTCACCTCGTCGTCCGTGAACCGCCGTGGTGCGCGCTTCTCGACGAGCGTGAGGGCGCCGATGACGGCGTCCTGGAACAGGAGCGGCACCGACAGCACGCTCTTCTCGCCCCAGCGCTCCATGATCTCCCTGTCTTGCGCCGGCGTCTCGAGGTCGTCAACGTGGTGCTGGCGGATGGTGCGCTCCGCCAGCAGACGCTCGTAGCTCGGGCGGCCGGAGACCGCGAACGCGCTGCCGAGCCACTCGGCATCCCTGGCGTCGGACTCGGCCGTCCAAAGCGCGGTGGCCACAAGCGCGCCCGCCTCCGGCCGGTATTCGTAGATGTCGCACTCGGATACGCCGAGCGTCTCGGTGACGCGACGCGCGATCACGGACAGCATCTCCCCCAGGCCCGGGCTCGCGGCGATGGCCAGTCTCAGGTCCGATGCGAGGGCGAACGCCTCCCCTTGCTCGCGGCGCCGGCTCATCGGCGCCGACCCTCCCGGCCGGCACGACGGCTCACCGGCCACCCACCACGACTCGGTCGCGCCCGGCGCGCTTGCCGGCATGGAGCGCGGTCAGCCTGTCCGTGGACGCCTCGAGCGCGGTGAGTCCGAGATACCGGTCGTACTCGGGCACGGCAGTGACGATGTCATCGTAGTACGGGAACACGCATACTCCCTGACTCGCGACCACGCGGTCACGGTAGCTTACCAGACGCGGAACACGCGGCGGGCGGCCCGCGAGACGGCGCCCAATCACGGAGGCCGGCCGCTCCGCGCCAGGCCGCACGATCCCCACATGGGGCCTCAAGCTCCCGTGGCCCGTTGCCGATACTCCTTAGCGGTACCCCCTTCAGAGGGCCGGAGCTGACGAAACGGTCGGCTCCGGCCCTTTCCATCCACCTCTCCCGAGCAGTGGTCGGGGTCTCGGGCATGTGCTACCGTTGGCCGCGGGCAACCGGGAGACCGCCGTGATCTACTGCGTCGTACCACCGGAGCTCGGTGAAGAGGCGTTTCGCCGGCTCGTTGAGCACTACCGGGACAATCCGAACGTCAAGGTCATCCTGGACCGCCGTCACGGCGAGCGTCGCACCGAGCGCAAGGGTGGCGGCGAGCGCAGCACCCGCGACCGCCGTCGTCGGCGCTCACCCGGCGCTCTCGACATCTGACCTTCCTACTCGCCAGGTGACCCCATGAACGAACCACTGCCGCGCGGCAGCGAGACCAGTCTCATGCTCACCCACCTGATGCAGCCCGCCGACGCCAACTTCATGGGCAACATCCACGGCGGGATCATGATGAAGCTCATCGACGAGGCCGCCGGCGCCTGCGCCTTCCGCTTCTGCCGCACCCGGGTCGTTACGGCGGCCATCGACCGCATCGACTTCCACCATCCGGTGCGCGTGGGCAACCTCGTGCGACTCATGGCCAACGTCAACTACACCGGCACCAGGTCCGTCGAGGTCGGCGTGCGCGTCGAAGCGGAGGATCTCACCACCGGGATGGCCACGCACACGAACTCCGCCTACCTTGTGTTCGTGGCGCTGAGCGACAGCGGCAGACCCATCCCCGTGCCGCAACTGACGCCGGAGACCGACCAACAGCGCCACTGGTTCGACGAAGCCCGGGAGCGGCGCCGCAAGCGGCTCGCCGAACGCGAGCCCTCCGACTGAGCGACGCCTCGGACCCGGCCCGCCGGCATCAGGCGCCGGCGGCCGAAGCCCCGTCCTCGAGCCGTAGCAACTCCTGCAACGCCAGATCTGCCACGTCGAGCTGCTCCGCCGACGGCTCACTGGTCGTGAACTGGCGCTGCAGCTCGACGCCGGGCCGGCGAAGGACACGCGCCAGGGGGTGGTCCTGGTGGCGCGCCATCCACGAGAAGAGCTCCATCGCCGTTCCGATGCTCACGAGCCCGGCGACGAACGTGGCTACGGGGGCTCGCTCCTTGCCGGCGGCGCGCAGCACCAGATTGGTGGCGACGCTGGTGACGACCATCGGCGCGATGAGGTTGGAGCCGCAGCGGGCGTGCTCCTTGCCGGCGGCAGCCGGCTCCAGACCCCCTTCGTACGCGGCGACGCTCTTGTGCTCCGCGCCGTGGTACCTGGCCAGGCGCGAATCGCGCATGGCCAGAAGGACCGGCGCCAGACCGATGCCCACGGCAGCGAGTTCCTTGAGCACCGGCGAACCGCCCCTGACGGTACGCAGCGCGACGGTGGCGGCGGCACTGACGGCGGTCGCGGCCAAGAGCCGTGGATCCTCCTGCGGCAGCACGGGGCCGCCTGTCTCCCGGCGCACGGCCGGCAGGACCGCCAGCGCCTCACCGAGACGGGCCAGGCCACGGACGACGGGCAGCCGCTGCAAAGCCTCGCGAGCCGGCATCCGGCGCTTCGCGCCCGAGACGACCTTCACACTGCCGTCCGGCTGCCGCACCGCAGCCGCCCAGAACCCGTCACTCTGCAGAAGCACGCCGTCTCTCAAAGCCATGCCGCCGAGCTGCATCATCGTCTCCTCACATCTGAAGGACCGGTCGCCGGCGCAAGCCGTCCAAGCCGGGTCCCTGCCAGCTTGGCGCAACCCGGGGCGGTTCTCAACCACGGCGGGTCGCGGGTCGCGCCCGGAGGCAGTACGGCCGGGGAGGAGTCCGGCCGCGTCGTTCACCTGTGGGGCGGCGTCCTCCTCGGCGTCCGCGAAGGGAGCGGGGCCGACCGCGGATGCCCCGTGCCCCATCTCCGCGTAGAATCCGGGCCGCCCGAGAGAATCTCACCGAGGGGTCGGCGCCGGCATGCAGCACCTCGACCGCGACATGAAGCTGATGTTCATCGCCGCCCTCGTCTTCGGCCTCGGCCTCGGCATGTACATGCCGCTACTCTTCGTCTACGCACTCGACCTGGGCGCGCCGCGAGGCACACTCGGCGTCCTCAGCGCCGTCATGCTGGCAACGACGGCGCTCGTGAACATGCCCGGCGCCTGGGCCGCCCGGCGCTTCCGGCTGAAGCCGGTCATCGTCGCCACCTGGTGGCTCACGGTGCCGGCCGCCCTCTGCTTCCTGCTGGCGCCGAGCTGGCCGTGGCTCATCCCCGGCCTCCTCATCTCGGGCGTGTACATGGCGAACAACCCCGCCATCAAGGCGTACGTCTACCTCAAGTCCGAACCGGCTCGCGTGGCCGGCAACCTCACGATCATCTTCGGCGCGTACCCCCTCGGCCTGATCGTCGCGCCGCTCGCCGGTGGGCTTCTCGCCGATCGGTACGGCATGCGCAGCGTCTTCCTTCTGTCACTGGTCATGTACGTCGTCTCGTCATCCGTCGTGAGCCTGATCCGCGACACGCCCTACCATGGCGCGAACGCCCCGCTCAGCCTTGCCGCCCTCCGGCGCAACCGGCGCTTCCGCCGCTACCTCGCGTTCTTCGTCGCGGGGTTCCTCGCCGTGTACGTCGGCCAGGCCTTTCTCAATCCCTACCTCTCACAGGTACATGGCCAGGGGTATGCGGCCCTCGGGGTCTACTCGGCGCTCGCGGCCCTGGGCGCGACCATTCTCACACCCGTCATGGGCCGCATCACGGACAGGCACGGGCCGCGGACGGGCATCGGGGGCGTACTTCTCTTCCTGCTTGCCGGCACGGTACTTCTGCTGGCGGGATGGAACCCCATCGTCTGGGGCATCGCCATGCTGTTCTGTGGAGCCTTCGAATCCCTGCGCTTCGTGGCGGCGGGAATCGTCGGGGATTCCTTCGAAGGCATGCCGCTCGCCTGGGGCTACGCCATCTTCGACACCGTGATGGGCATCCCGATGGCCGGAGGCGCGATACTTGGAGGTCTTCTCTATCGCGCTTCGTATCCTCTACCCTTCCTCCTGGTCATCGCCGTATCCGCGTGCCTTCTGCTCGCGCTGTCGACGAGCCGGTGGAGGCGGAGGGGCGGCGGTACGTCCGGGACTGGACGCGAGGTCGCCCAGGCGAGAGACTGATGCAAGGCGGCGCCCGCCGGCAAGGCGGCGGCGATCAAGGAGGGCGACATGGGATTCTTCGATACAGTGAAGCAGAAGGCCGGCGTGCTCGCCGGCGACGCCGGTCGCGCCGGCAAGGTGACTGCCGCGCAGACTCGACTCGTGGTGCTACAGAACGACGTGCGGAGAGCCGAGCGCGACCTGGGCCACGCGGCGTTCGCGCTGATGGACCGGGGCGAGCTCGCGCATCCCGACCTGGCCGATGTCCTCGCGAGACTCCGCGCGGCGCTGGCCGAGGTCGGTGAGAAGGAGGCCGAGATCGCGAAGCTGCGCGGCCCCCAGCCGCCGGCCGCCGAGACACCCCCGGACGAGGCGCCCGCGCCAGTCGCGGTCGTGGTCGAGGCCACCGTGGAGGCGCCGACGACGAAGCCCGGCACCGAGGAAGCACCGGCGGAGAAAGCCGCAGAGGAGGCTCCAGCCGTGAACGAGGAGCTCGCCGGAGCGAAGGCCGTGGGAGAGAAGCCGGCTGCCGCCAAGAAGCCGGGTGCCGCCAAGAAGCCGCGGCCGGAGCGAAGGCGGCCGGGAAGAAGCCCGCCGCCAAGAAGCCTGCCGCTGCTCGCAAGCCGGCCGCGAAGAAACCCGCCGCCAAGGAGTCGCCGCCCGCGGGGAAGCCCGCCGACGACGCCTGAGCACGACCGCCTCCCGTCAATGTGAACCGGCCGCGCGTCGCTCCTCGTCCGGGGCGTCTGGTACCCTGTCCCGGACCAAGGAGAGACCCATGACCGAACAGACGAGCCTGCCGGGCGCCGCCGCCCGAATCCCCATCGCCGAGCTCGAGAGCGGACAAGCCGTCGCCGGTGCGTACGCCTGCTCAGAGATGACCGCCGCGACCGATCGCAACGGCAAAGCCTACCTGCGGCTCAAGCTGCGCGACGCGAGCGGCGAAGTCGCCGCCATCCACTTCGACCCGTCAGACGAAGCGCTCGGCATCTCCACCGGCGACGTCGTCGTCGTCGGAGGCACGTACAGCGTGCATCCCCAGTACGGCGCCCAGGTGCAGGTCCGCCGGCTGCGGCCCGCGGAGCCCGACGAGTACGACGCCGGCGACCTCGTGCCCGTGTCGCCGATCGGCACTGCAGAGCTGGCCGAGCTCCTGCACGCGCTCATCGACTCCGTGGACGAGCCGCACCTCCGCGCGCTGCTCGAGCGCGCGTTTGACGGCTCCCGGGAGCCCGGGGCGACCTTCGCGGTGGCCCCGGCCGCGGTGCGCAACCATCACGCGTACCGCCACGGTCTGCTGGAGCACTCGCTGATCGTCGCCGAGGCCGCCGCCGGAGTCGCGTCGCGATTCGACTCCGTCGACCGCGACATCGTGGTCGCCGGCGGCCTCCTCCACGACATCGGCAAGACGCAGGCCTACACCAGCAGCGGCATGGCCCCGCAGATGACCGACGTCGGGCGCCTGCACGGCGAGATCGTCATGGGCCACGACATGGTGCGCGACCTCATTGACGAGACGCCGGACTTCCCGGCCGAGGTGGCGCTGCGCCTGCGCCACATCATCGTCGCGCACCACGGCATGCGCGAGAAGGGGAGTCCGGTGGTCCCACAGACGCGCGAGGCCATCATCGTCCACTACTGCGACGACATGACCGCCCGCATAGCCGCGATCGACGACGCCGAGAGGGCGACCCCGGCCGGCGCCAGCTGGTCCAGCCGCATCTTCATGATCGACGCGCCGGCCTACCTCGGCCCGCGCGACGACTCCGCCGATGAGTAGGGCGGCCTAGCCCCAGATCTGCCTGCAATCGGCGAGGACCTGGGCGGCGTGACCCTTGGGCGTCACCTTGGGATAGACCCTGCGCAGCGTCCCGTCGGGATCGATGAGCCACGTCGTACGTTTGGCCACGCCGACGAGTGGCCGCGCCACACCGAAGGCGCTCGAGAACATGTGCTCGCCGGGATCGCTGATCAGCGGCATCCTGAGGTCGTGCTTGGCTGCCCAGCGCTCGTTCGCGGCAGGCTTGTCGACGCTGGCCCCCACCACCTGTATGTCGAGAACGGCGAACTCGTCCAGCAGGCCGTTGAACTCAACGGCTTCGGTCGTTCAGCCCCCGGTCGCGGCTTTCGGGTAGAAGAAGAGGACGGTGCGCCTGCCCGGCGCCCCGAGATCGAAGGTCGCTCCGTCGTACGACGTCCCGGTCACGGCCGGAGCCTTCTGGCCTTCCTTCAGCATCTGTGTCTCCCTCGTGTGGGTGAGCGGCGGCCGACTGTCGCCGAGAGACCGTCGCGGGACGACTTGAGGCTCGTTCGCGCCCTGCCCTTGCGAACGCGTACCGGAGAATGACCACCCTTCGCATCACCCCATGAACTCGACGTCGTCGCTCAAGGGCGGCGCGGCGACGACGTAGAACGTGAGCGGCCCGCGGCCGGCGTTGGCCACCCTGTGCCAGGCTCCAGCAGGCACGGCCAGGGCCTCACGCTCGCCGACCTTGAGTTGCTCGCCGTCGACATCGATCAGCGCCGTGCCGTCGAGCACGAGATACACCTCTTCTTGCTCCCTGTGCATGTGCTTCGACATCGAACCCTCGGCCAGCGTGAACACGTTGGCTCGCAGGTGCTGAACCCCGAGCGCTTCGCTGAGACGCTGCACGCTCAACTGCTCGGAGATGCTCTCAGTGGGTACGGCGCGTACGACCTTCATCTACCCCTCCCCGGCGTCAGTCGACGCCCGTGCTCCATGCGCTGCGCGCGGTGGCCTGTCGGCGGCCGGGTCACCCATGCTCCGGCGTCAGGATGGTGACCGGGATGCTGCACAGGTCGCGAAAGCGCTCAGCATCGGCGACGCCGCCGACGATTCCGCCGTAGTGCATGGGCACCGCGGCCGCCGCCTGGATGACCTCACACGCTGCGGCGGCCTCCTCGGCGGTCATCGTGTAGGTGCCGCCCACGGGCAACAGCGCGACGTCGCAGCATACGCCGGCCATCTCAGGAACGAGGTCGGTGTCTCCCGCGTGATAGTACCTTGCGCCGTCGAGCATCACCACGTAGCCGAGCCCTCCCGTCTCACGTGGATGGAACGGCTCCCCCGGCGCCCGGAACTTGTCGATGTTGTACGCAGCCACCGCCTCGACGTCGACGCCGGCGATCTCGGCCCTGTCGCCCGGACCAAGCGTGACCGTCGCGCGGCTCTGCATGCGGCCGGTCACCGAAGGCGGACCGGCGACCACGGTGTCCGGACCCGCCAGTGCCTCGATGTCGGGCAAGCTGAAGTGATCGTAGTGATCGTGGGTGACGAGTATGAGGCCGGCGGGGGAAGGGCCGGCGGGCAGCTTCCAGGGATCGATGTAGATGGTCACGCTGCCGTCGAGACGAAACGAGTCGTGACCGAGCCAGTGGATGTTCTCAAGCATGAGCGCCTCCCGCGATGGACCGCCGTGAGCGTCTTTCCCGCTCGGCGCAAAAAGAAAGACGGGCCGGCCGCCGGATCCCGAGCGATCCTCCGGCGGTCGGCCCGTTCGAGAGCTCAGAGCCTCAGTCGGCCTCAGGCTCCTCGTCGACCTCTGCCTCGACCTCTGCCTCGACCTCTGCTTCGACCTCTGCCTCGACCTCTGCTTCGACCTCGGCCTCGACCTCTGCCTCGACCTCGGCCTCGACCTCGGCAGCCGGGGCGGCGGCCGCCACGGGCTTCACGTTGGCGGCCTGCGGGCCCTTGCGGCCCTGCTCGACCTCGTACTCCACGAGCATGTCCTTGTCGAGCATCGTGACGCCGTCGGCGAGACCGGTGACGTGCACGAAGATGTCGTTATCGCTGTCCTGCTCGATGAAGCCGAAAGCCTTCTCCGTCGAGAACCACTTGACTTTACCCTGAGGCACTGTATTTCTCCTTTGATCTTGAAGCGCTTCGCCGCCGGTGCTCGGTGAAGACGTGAGACGCTCCTTGTGCCGCTCGCGCCGGTCTCTGAGACGCAGAACGTACACGTAGTGTACCCGCTCCGAACGGACGTCGAAAGCCGGCCGCCGGTTGTCTCTGCGACCCGCGCGGAAGGCCTTCGCCTAGCAGCGCGTGACGGCGAAGATCGCTATGCGGGCCAGCAGGTCCGGGGCGACGAGGTGAGCCGGCGGGGGCTTGGCGACCGAGCGCAGATAGAGCTCGCGCTCGATGCAGAGGCCCTCCTCCCGGCACAGGGCGCGGAAGTCCTTGATGGTGCAGAGGTGGATATTGGGCGTGTCCCACCACTGATAGGGAAGGTCGCGCGAGACCGGCATGCGCCCGCCGAAGAAGAGCTGGGAGCGCGGCACCCAGTGCGCGAAGTTGGGGAAACTCACGATCGCGAGACGGCCGACGCGGACCATCTCGCGGACGATCATCCGCGGTCGCCGGAGTTGCTGCAGGCTGAGGCTCAGAATGACCACGTCGTGAGACTGGTCGGAGAAGTCGGCAAGACCGGCATCGAGGTCACCGTGGAACACGGAGAGCCCCTTGCCGATGCAGGCCTGCACGGCAGCCTGGTCGATCTCGACCCCGCTGCCGCGCACGCGCCTCTCGGCGATGAGCTCGCCGAGCAGTTCGCCGTCACCGCAGGCGAGGTCGAGCACCGTCGCGCCCTCCGGCACGAGGCCCTCGATGACTTTGTAGTCGATGCGGCGCATCAGGCGGGCGGGGCGAACGTCCGGGCACCGCTGGAGAGGAACGCGGCGACGATGCCCTCCATCTTCTCGCGCTCCAGCAGGAACGCATCGTGGCCGTAGTGACTCTCGACCTCGTAGTAGCTCACGTGCTTGTGCGTGGTCCGCAGAGCGCTGACGATCTCCTTGAGCTGGTACGGCGGATGCAGCCAGTCACTGCTGAAGCCGAGCACGAGGAAGCGCGCAGCCACGCCGCGGAAGGCGCGCACCAGACTCCCATGCGCACGCGTCAGGTCGAAGTAGTCGAGCGCACGCGTGATGTAGAGGTAGGTGTTCGCATCGAACCGGTCGGTGAAGCTGAGACCCTGGTGCCGCAGATAGCTCTCGACCTCGAAGTCGGCGGAGAACGTGAACGTGTAGTCGTGGATGTCCTGCAGCCGGCGGCCGAACTTCTCCTCCATCGCCGCGTCGCTGAGGTAGGTGATATGGCCGACCATGCGCGCGACGCTCAGGCCCCTGGCCGGCGGCACGCCGTCGTAGTAGTGGCCCCCGCGCCAGTCGGGGTCGGCCATGATCGCCTGGCGGCCGACCTCGTTGAAGGCGATCGCCATGGTGGGCTGGCGCGCCGCCGTGGCCAGCGGCACGCAGAGATGGGCGCGGGCGGGATGCGAGATCGCCAGCTCCAGCACCTGCATGCCGCCCATGGAGCCGCCGACGGCGGCGAGCAGCTTGGGGATGCCGAGATGGTCGAGCAGCAGCATCTGGGCGTTCACCATGTCCTTGATGGTGATCATGGGGAAGTCGGTGCCGTAGGGCTCGCCGGTGGCGGGGTTCACGGAAGCCGGCCCCGTGCTGCCGCCGCAGCCGCCGATCACGTTACTGCAGATGACGAAGTACCTGTCGGTGTCGAGCCCCTTGCCGGGCCCTATCATCATGTCCCACCAGCCGGGGCGCTTGTCCGTCGCGCCGTGCCTGCCGGCGATGTGCGCGTCGCCGGAAAGGGCGTGGGTCACCAGGATCGCGTTGTCCCGCCGCTCGCTGAGCGTCCCGTACGTCTCGTAGGCGAGCGTGAACGGCGCCAGTGCGCCGCCGCCCTCGAGCGCGAGCTCCTGGCCGGGCTGGTCGAACGTGACGTACTCGGTGCGGACGATGCCGGCCGAACCGGCATCGTCGTCGAGGTTCATCGCCACGTCGCCGATCTGCTTGCCCTGCGTCTGCTTGTCGTCTTTCATCGTGTTGCCTCGAGTCCGTGGAGCGGGCGAACCTTCGACCGCCCGCCGCACATTCTACCCCCCCGGCCTCACACCTTGGCGAGCGCCTGCTCGATGTCGGCGACGATGTCGTCCAGCGTCTCGATGCCGATGCTCAGTCGCACGAAGTCGTCGGTCACCCCGCTCGCCAGCCGTTCTTCAGCCGTCAGCTGCGAGTGCGTCGTCGTGGCAGGGTGGATGCACAGCGACTTCGCGTCGCCGATGTTGGCCACGTGCGAGAGCAGCTTCGTGCTCTCGACGAAGCGCCGCCCGGCCTCGCGACCGCCCACGACCCCGAAGCCGACCATCGCCCCGTACAGCCCCCGGTGGTGGTACCTCCTCGCCAGCTCGTGCGTGGGGTGACACGGCAGACCGGGGTAGCTCACCCAGCCGACCTTGGGATGCTCCTTGAGGAACTCGGCCACAGCGAGCGCGTTGCGACTGTGGCGCTCCATGCGTAGGTGCAGCGTCTCGAGACCCTGCAGGAACAGGAAGGCGTTGAAAGGCGACAGCGCCGCGCCGATGTCGCGCAGCAGGCTCACGCGCAGCTTGACGATGTAGGCGAGCGGCCCGAGCGCCTCGGAGAACCTGAGGCCGTGGTAGCTCTCGTCCGGCTCGACGAGGCCGGGGAACCGGTCGTTCTGCGCCCAGTCGAAGGCGCCGGCGTCAACGACGACGCCACCGATCGAGGTGCCGTGGCCACCGATGAACTTGGTCGCCGAGTGCACGACGAGATCGGCGCCGTGGTCGATCGGCCTGATGAGGTACGGCGTCGCCATGGTGTTGTCGACGATCAGCGGGATGCCCGCCTCGTGGGCGATCGCCGCGACCGCTTCGATGTCGAGCGTGTCGAGCTTGGGGTTGCCGACGGTCTCGGCGTAGAGCAGCTTGGTGGCCGGCCGGATCGCGCGACGGTAGTTCTCCGGGTCGGCCGGATCCACGAGGTCGATCTCCAGGCCGAACCTGGGCAGCGTGTGCACGAACAGGTTGGAGGTGCCGCCGTACAGGCTGTTGGAGCTCACGACGTGGTCGCCGGAGCCGGCGACGTTGAGGATGCTGAACGTGACGGCGGCCGAGCCCGACCCGAACGCCAGCGCCGCCGCCCCGCCCTCGAGCGCGGCGACGCGCTTCTCGAACACGTCGGTGGTCGGATTCATCATGCGCGTGTAGATGTTGCCGGGCTCGCGGAGCGCGAACAGGTCGGCGGCATGGTCGGAATCGTCAAACGTGTACGACGTCGTCTGGTAGATCGGCACGGCACGGGCGTTCGTCGCCGAGTCCGGCTCCTGACCACCGTGCAGCGCGAGCGTCTCGAAGCCCTGACTGGTCCTCGCCTCGTCACTCATCTCGTCTCCATTCAGATGTAGTACATGGGGGCTGCGGCAGCCCGGGCCGCCGCGTCGGCGATCGTCGCCGAGCCGAGCACAGCGCGCGTGCACTCGCGGACGGCGCGCCACACGGGCGCGACCAGGGCTTCCGCCTGGTCGCCGCCGCGCATTCGGCCCTTGCCGCCGTTGGCGCCCACCGTGCCCTTGCGCCCGGCGCCGGAGGCGGCGCGCGGGCCGTCGATGAGGTCGATGACGTCGGCGAAGCTCAGGCCTCCCGGGTCGCGAGCGAGCACGTAGCCGCCGCCCTTGCCGCGCCTGCTCTCCACCAGCCCGGCCAGCCGCAGGTCGTGCATCACCTGCTCGAGGAACTTGGGCGGTATGCCGGTGAAGGCGACGATGTCCCGCGCCTGCACCGGGCGGTCGCCGTCGGCCAGCGCCAGCCGGACGAGGGCCTTGATGGCGTATTCACTCTTGGTCGACAGGTGGATCACGGCGCTCCCGCTAATTCCTACTTGTCACTAGGATTTGGGGACTTTACTCGCCGGACGAGGCGGTGTCAACAGAAGGCTCGTACCCGGGACGGCAACGCGCGACGCGCCGTCGACCTGCTACGATGAGGCGATGGAGGAGCAGCCCGACACCCGCATCCTTGACGTGCTTCGGCGCGAGCTGCCCGGCCTCGAAGAAACCGTACCTCTCGCGCCGTTCACCGCGTACGGCGTCGGCGGGTCGGCGCAGTACCTCGTCCGCGCCGGCACGACCGGCATGCTCGTCCACGCCGTGCTCACGGCGCGCGAGCTGGGCCTGCCCGTGACGGTCCTCGGACGCTGCACGAACGTCCTCGTCGGCGACGCCGGCGTCGGCGGCCTCACCGTCCTCACGCGCAACGAGGGCACCACACTCGACGACGACCTCCTGCGCGCGGAGGCCGGCGTGGAGTTGCCCGGCCTCGTCTCCGACCTGGCCGGGCAGGGGCTCGCCGGCCTTGACTTCGCCGGCAACATCCCCGGTTCCGTCGGAGGCGCCATCGTCGGCAATGCCGGAGCCTACGGCGAGGCGGTCAGCGACGCGCTGGTGAGCGTGCACCTCCTCGACGAGGGCAAGGAGCACGTCGTCGAACCCTCGCGGCTCGACTTCGGCTAC
Organism: uncultured Actinomycetes bacterium; assembly: GCA_963709345.1. Classification (GTDB taxonomy): domain Bacteria; phylum Actinomycetota; class Thermoleophilia; order UBA2241; family UBA2241; genus CAIXSE01. Next base: position 30,346 of record CAVPVX010000004.1, on the reverse strand, counting down.
CGCACGTCGCTGCTCAAGGAGCGGAGCGATCTCGTCGTCCTCTCCGCCTCCTTCATGCTCCGGCACGAGAAACGCGACGATCTGCTCGCGCGGATCGCCGACGACGCGGCGCTGCGCCGGAGCAAGCACCCGCTCGAGTACGCGAGCTGCGGCAGCTACTTCAAGAACCCGTCGCGCGAGCTGCCCGCGGCGCGTCTCATCGAGGACGCCGACCTCAAGGGCCTCCGCGTCGGCAAGGCTCACGTCAGCGACAAGCACGCCAATTTCCTCGTCGCCGAACCGGGTGCCAGCGCGGCCGACATCGTGGCGCTGGCGGCCGAAGTCACCCGGCAGGTGCGCGAACACAGCGGCCACGAACTGATGGAAGAGGTCCGCCGCCTCGGCTTCGCCTGACGGCGACCAATGTGGCCTCCGGCTGGCCGGCGCCGGCGTGTCGGCCCGGCACGACCACCTCCGGCGCCGCGCTATACTTGCCGCGTCCGGCGCGGCGAACCCGCCCGGCGGCACCGGCGTCCCTTACGTTGGAGGAAGGCGATAGAGGATCTGCCGCACGGTCTGGTCGACCGCCTGCGCGGTGAGCAGCCGGAGGCGCGCGCCGAGCTCTTTCGGCGCTACGCGCCCCAGGTGCGGCGCATCCTGTTCCTCCAGGGGTTTTGCGAGGAGGTGGATGACGCCGTGCAGGAAGTGTTCATCAAGGTCTACCGGGCCCAGATCCCGCGGGAAGAGACCTTTCTCGCGTGGTTCTACCGCATCATCCTCAACACGGGGCGCGACCACGGCCGACGGCGCAAGACGCGGTACGGGCTGATGGACAAGCTCCAGCGGATCGCCCCGGACGCGCCGGAAGACGCGCCGGCGGGCCCCGCGGACCCGGCGCTGCGCGAAGCGCTGGCGACACTGCCGGACGAGCTCCGCGAGTGTGTGGCGCTGCGCTTCTTCTGCGACCTTCCGCTCAACGACATCGCCGAGGCCCAGGACGTCCCCGTCGGCACGGTGAAGTCACGCCTGCACGCCGCCGCCAAGAAGCTCCGCACGGCGCTGGACGAGACCGGCTACGAACGCGATAGGTGACGACGAACGCGATGACTGACGAAGCGACAGGATACGGACCTCCGCAGCCGGGCGTCTTCAATGACGACCGGCTGCTGGCCTGCGCCCTGGGCCTGGACGACGACCCGGAGCTGCTGGCGGCCGCGGAGGCCGATCCGGCGCTCGACGCGCGCCTCGCGGCGATGCACGTCGAGGTGGTCGCCTTGAGCGCCGGGGTACAGGCCGCCGTGCCGACCCCAGACGACGAGTACACGAACCTCGCCGACGCGCGCTGGGCCGGTCTGCGCACATACCTGGAGCCGCTGCGAGCAGCGCAGCCGCGCAGCCGCGCGTCGCGCTGGCTGCGCGTAGCCGCTCCCGTCGCGGCCGTCGTCGTGCTGGCTCTGGCGGCCGGGCTCGCAGCCGTGGACCGCAGCGGCGACACGGCCATTCAGGAGCCCGAGCAGGCCGTGACCGAGACCGGCGCCCAGCTCGGCGGCGCCGCGGACTCCGCGCTCACCTTCGCCGAGCAGATCGAGGGCTTCGCAGTGGTCGTGCTCGCCCGGGCTCGCACCGCCGGCGGGGCCGTCCAGCGCTTCGCCGTGGTCCGGTTGTTCAAGGGCGACGCGCCACGCGTGCTCGAGCTGGACGTCGGCGAGACGCCGGCCGCGAGCGGGCGCTTGCACCTGCTCATGCTGCGCCCGCTCGCGGCCGGCGCGGCGCAAGACCACGAGACCCAGGCCGAAGAGCGGGCCGTGACGAAGGGAGCCGCCGACGGCCCCGGCAGAGAGCTCGCCGTCACCTACCGGTACGAAGGGGAGCCGGCCGTCTGCCGCGAGTTGCCGGCGGACACCGACCCGGCGAGCGTGACCCTCCCCTGACGGCGTCACCGGTCGCGCTGCTATGATGCGGCGATGGACGTCCCTTCACGCTACTTCCGCGACGCCAAGCCCGCCTTCCTCGACCTGATCGACCCGCGGGGGCTGCGCGTGCTCGACCTCGGCTGCGGCGGCGGTCACAACGGCGAACTGCTCAAGCGGGCCGGGGCGCGGGAGGTCGTGGGCGTGGAGCAGGACCCGGGCGCGGCGGCCGCGGCGCGCACGCGCCTGGACCGCGTGATCGAAGGCGACCTGGCCCATCTCGACCCGGCGCAGCTCGGCGAAGAGCCGTTCGACGCCATCCTCGCCAGCGACGTGCTGGAGCACGTGAACGACTCCGAGGGCGTCCTCGCCCGGGCCGTCACGCGCCTGCGCCCGGGAGGCGCCGTCGTCATCTCCCTGCCCAACACCTCCAACGTGTACGTCATCGCGTGCCTGCTGGCCAAGACGTGGCCGCGGCGCGACTCGGGCTTCTTCGACCGCACGCACGTGCGCTGGTTCGCCAAACGGGACATGGTGCGCCTGCTCGAGACGGCAGGCCTGCGCGTGCTGCGCGTGGAGCCGTACTTCACCCGCTATCGGGTGATCAGGTGGACGGCGCTGGTGCTGTCGCTCTACGTCTTCCGCGACTACTGGGCGCGCCAGTTCCTGCTGCTCGCCGAGAAGCCGCCGCGAACGCCGGCGCCGCCGAACGGCACGATGGGGAGGACCCAGTGACCGGACTGCTGGACGGCAAGTGCTTTCTCGTGACCGGCGCCGCCAACTCACGCTCGATCGCCTGGGCCACGGCGCTGGCGATCAAGCGTCACGGCGGCGCCGTGGCGCTCAGCTACCAGGCCGAGCGCCTCAAGCGTCGCGTGAGGCAGCTCGCGGACGAGCTTGGCGGCGCGCCGATGATCGAGCTCGACGTGAGCAGTGACGACGCTGTGCGCCGCGCCGTCGGCGAGCTGGCCGGGCACATGCCGGTACTGGACGGGCTCGTGCACAGCATCGCCTGGGCTCCGGCCGACGACCTCCAGGGCAGCTTCGTCGAGACCACGCGCGCCGGGTTCGCCCAGGCGAACGACATCAGCTCGTACTCGCTGATCGCGACCGCCCGCGAACTGCGCCGCCTCATGACGCGAGGCGGCGCCATCGTCACCATGACCTACGCAGGCTCCTGGCGGGTCGTACCCAACTACAACGTCATGGGCCCGGCCAAGGCGTCGCTCGAGAGCGCGGTGCGGTACCTGGCCGCCGACCTCGGCCCGGACGCCATCCGCGTCAACGCGGTCTCCGCCGGCCCCATCGCCACGGTCGCGGCGCGCACGATCAAGGACTTCAGCGGCATGCTCGAACTGCTCGAGAGCCATACGCCGCTGCGCCGCAACGTCACCACCGAGGAGGTGGCCGACGCCACCGTCTTCCTGCTCAGCGATCTCTCCCGGGCGATCACCGGTGAGGTCGTTCACGTCGACGCCGGCGCGCACGCGACGATCTGACCACGGGCGATCCGTGACGACCGACGAGACCCCCCTTGCGTACCGGAGTCGTCGTCGGAGAGGAGGAGCACCGTGATCGTGTACGTCGCCAAGAACCTCGGGAGCGGCACGACGCTGAGCGCCCACGAGGACGTCCGGCTCCCGGCGTACTCGACCATCAAGGTACTGCTCGCCGCGGCCTTCTGGCGCATGGTCGAGCGCAGTGAGATCGACGACGCACGACGCCGCGTCTTCCGGCCGGGGCAGTGCGTCGGCGGAAGCGGCGTGCTGCGCGGCTTCCGCCACGCCGCCGAACTCTCGCTCGCCGACCTGCTCCACCTCGCGCTCACGGTCAGCGACAACGACGCCACGAACGTCGTCGCTTCCACCGTAGGCCTCACGCGCGTCAACGCCCTCGCCGAGGAGCTCGGCCTCACCCACACGCGCATGCAGCGCCTGATGATGGACCGCGAGGCGGCGGCGGCGGGGCTCGACAACTTCACTTCGGCCGGCGACCTGGCCGCGCTGCTCGAGGAGCTGGCCGTGGGCGAGCGGCTCGGACCGGCGATCTGTGGCCCAGTGTGGGCGTCGCTGGAGAAGCAGGAGCACCTCGACGGAATCGCCAGGCACCTGCCGCCGGAGACCGAGTACGCCGGCAAGTGTGGTGACGACGCGCCAGTGGGCCGCTACGCCCACGACTGCGCCCTCGTGCGCGAGGGCGAGCGGCAGGCGATCGTCGTCGTGATGACGGACGGCGCCGGCGGCTTCGAGGCCGTCTCGCGAACCGGCGCCGCGCTCTACGCGGCGCTCCGGCAGGCCTGAGGGCACGCGGCGCCGGGCGGGCCGAAGCGCGCCGGCGACGCAGCTGGGGAGTGCGTCACCCGGCCGGCCGCACCCCCAGGCCGGGCTGACGCGACGGCGACAGGACGTCGCCCTCCACGACGACGCCGGTGAACGGGTCGTCGGCGAGGAGCAGCGCGCCGTCGAGGTCGACGTAGTCGGCCAAGCCGGCGAGCTGCAGCGCCGCCGCGATGCCCAGGCTCGACTCGACCATGCACCCGAGCAGCACGCGCAGGCCGCGGCCGGCGCAGGCCGAGAGGAGCGCGAACGCGGCGGCGATGCCGCCGGCCTTGGAGAGCTTGACGACGACGCCGTCGTACAGGTCGGTCACGGCGTCCAGATCGTCGAGCGCGAGCACCGCCTCGTCGGCGAGCAGCGGCACCGGCGTCCGTTCGCGCAACCAGGCCTGGCCGTCGAGATCGGCGGCCGGGAGCGGCTGCTCGACCAGCTCGGCGCCGAGGCCCTCGAGGACCGCGAGAGCCGCTGCCGCGCGCTCGCGGTCCCAGCCCTCGTTGGCGTCATAGCGGAAGGTCGTCTCGGGGAGCTCACGGGCGAGAGCGCGGGCCAGCTCGAGATCGCCGTCGAAGCCCAGCTTGACCTTGAGCGTGCCGAACGCCGCAGCGGCGCGCGCCTGCGCCAGCATCTCGGCGGGCGCGCCGATGGCGATGGTGTACGAGGTCCGGACCGAGGGACGCTCGAGACCGAGCATCCGCCACACCGGTTCGCCCGCCCGCTTGCCGGCGAGGTCCCAGGCGGCGGCGCTCAGCGCGGCCCGGAGGGCCGGCAGCGCCGAGCCCCCGCCTCCCTCCCCAGCCAGACGGTCGCAGAGCCCCTCGACGCCGGCCGGTCCCTCGAGGTCGGCGACAGCGGGTGCGAGATCGGCGGCGACCTGGGCGTCCTCGTCCCGGCTCTCGCCGTAGCGCGCGTTCGGCGCCGCCTCGCCGTAGCCGACGATGTCGCCGTCACGCAGCTCGACGACGAGGTTGGCGAACTCGCTGTGCGACCAGCGAGAGATGCCGAAGGGAGTGGCGGTACGCAGGTCGAGCGGGCGCGTCGCAACGTGGAGCATTCGCGTCATCCTCCTCGAGTGATGGTGAACAGACCCTCGGACGGCGCGAAGGCGGTGCGACCGTCGGATGTGTGTGCGGTGACGTACCAGGCATAGGCGTGCCCGGCGCGAAGGCGCGCCGCCGGCACCGTGCAGGCGCATCCCCGGGCGTCCGCATGCTCGAGCCGGGCCTCGAACACGGGCTCGAGATCGTCGGCGAGGCAGCCGTCCTCGATCAACACGACGCTCGCGGCCGCCTGCGAGCGCTCGCGGTCGCGGATCCTCCACCGCAACTCCACGTCGGCGCCCACCGGCACCGAGACGCCGTCGTCCGGACGCAGACGCTCGGGCCTCGTCGGCGCGTAGTCGAGCAGCGGGTCGTCGGGGCCGGGCCGGTAGAGGAAGGGCGCCAACCCCGTCGCCGAGTAGCCGCCCGGTCCGCGCGAATACAGCACGACGGCGAAGCGGCTCTCCCGATGGAGGAGCTCTGCTGGCAAGGTGAACGCCGTCGCCGGCACGTCGAGATCGAGCCTGAGCAGACGGTGCTTCCAGAGGTCGCTCGTCTCCTCCCAGACCTCTACCCGGCAGCCATCGGCCGCGCCGCCCGGGTACTCCCACTCCACTGTCACGGGTTCGTCACGGACCACCCAGCCCGGGGTGCGCACGAGGCGCGGCGCCGGCGGGCGCGGCGCGCCCGGCGCTGCCTCCCCGCGCTCGACCACCGCCTCGTACAGGTCGTCGAGCACCGGCGCCCCGTCCGGGATGTAGTAGTCGAGATGCCGCGTGCTCCGGTTGTCATAGACCTCGCGGCCGGCGGCGTCACGCGGGAGGCGCCGCAGACAGTAGAACGGTAGCGCAGAGAGCCCGGCGGCACGGCGCAGCGCCATGAGGTCGCGCTCCGGCGCGGCGCCGCCGGTCTCGCGCGAGACCGCGCCATCGGGCGCACGGGTGGAGGCGCCGGCCTGCAGCCGCGCGTGCAACGCCCGATTGTAGAAGCGCTCGCGCTCGTCCCACAGGCGCAAGTACGCGCCGCCGTCGTGGCGGAGCCGGTCGGTGGTCTCCGTGGCGCGCATGAAGCGCGTGAACAGCGCGCGCTCTGCGGCGAGCCGCCAGTCGCCGCCGGCCCGCTCGAACAACGGCACCGAGCCGCGCGGGGACGAGTCGTAGACGAGATCAAGCCCACCCGCCCGCCCACAGTAGAAGACGGTGTGGAAGGCCGCGTCCGCGTGGGCGTGCGTCGTCAGTAGGTCGCCGGGAAGCAGGTCGTCGCGCCGCCCGATGGCCGCCCAGTTCGCCTCGCGCTCATCCCCCGCCTCGCCGAGCTGCTCGTTGACCTCGTAGCCGTCGTCCAGCCGGTCGAAGACCTTGCGCACCAGGCCCCAGCAGTCGAATCCGTCGTCGAAGTTGTACGGTCGCGCCTGCGGACCGAAGAGCTCGAGGGCATGGAGGATCTCGCCGGCTGAGAGTGGGTCGCTGCGCATGCAGCATGACTACCAGTCAGACAAGTTCCAGTCAAAGCGCAGGCCATCCCAGCGCCTCGCATGTTCCTCCGGGTGACGATAGACTGCCCAGGCATGGGGGCTGATGGAAACACGCTGCTCCGTCTGAGCGGCCTCACCGTCGACTTCGCCTCGCACGAGGGCATCGTTCACGCCGTCAACCGCGTGAGCTTTTCGCTTGCGCCGGGCGAGCTCGTCGGCCTGGTCGGCGAGTCCGGCTGCGGCAAGAGCGTCACTGCGAACTCGATCATCGGCCTCACTTCCATGCTCCCGAACGTCACCGTGAACGGTTCGATCGAGTTCGAGGGCCGCGACCTGCTCACGCTGCCCGAGTCCGAGGTCCGTGAGATCCGCGGCCGCGACATCAGCATGATCTTCCAAGACCCGGTGACGAGCCTGAACCCCGTGCTCAGCATCGAGCGCCTCATGACCGAGGGCCTGGAACTGCACCTCGGGATGAGTCACTCAGATGCCGTCAAACGCTCCATCGAGCTCCTCGGCGAGGTCGGCATCCCCAAGGCCGCCGGCCGCATCAGGGACTACCCGCATCAGTTCAGCGGCGGCATGCGCCAGCGCGTCATGATCGCCATCGCCCTGTCGTGCAACCCCAAGCTCCTGCTCGCGGACGAGCCGACGACCGCCCTCGACGTGACCATCCAGGCGCAGATCCTGCGCCTGATGAAGAAGCTCAGCCGCGAGTACTCCGCCGCCGTCATCGTCATCACTCATGACCTCGGCGTGGTCGCGGGGATGTGCGAGCGCATCCTCGTGATGTACGCCGGGCGCATCGTCGAGAGCGGCCCCGCGAAACCGCTCTTCGCGCACCCTCACCACCCGTACACGATCGGCCTGCTCACCAGCGTGCCACGCCTCAACCAGCCGCGGCGCGACAGCCTCGAGACGATCACCGGCCTGCCGCCCGACCTCGCCAACCTGCCCCCCGGCTGCGCCTTCGCCCCGCGCTGCTACCTGGCCGAGGACGCGTGCTGGCAGGCCATGCCGGAGCTCGAGCCGACGGACGACGGCCGGTACTCCGCCTGCTTCCGCCGCGACGTACTGCGCGAGCGCGGCGCCGCCGGGGTGAACGCGTGAGCGCCAGGGTCCCTATGAGCGCGCGCGCAGCCGCGCCGGGCGGCGACACCCTCGTCACCGTCGAGGACCTGCGCGTCCACTTCCCGATCACCAGCGGCGTCGTCCTCCAGCGCAAGGTCGGCGCGGTGCAAGCCGTCGACGGCCTCGACTTCCGGATCATGAGAGGCGAGACGCTGGGCCTGGTCGGCGAGAGCGGCTGCGGCAAGAGCACGACCGGGCGCGCGATCCTGCAGCTGATCCGCCCGACCACGGGACGCGTGCTTTACGAGGGCGGCGACCTCGCCCACCTCGCCGGCAAGCGCCTGCGGCGGCAGCGCAAGCGCATGCAGATGATCTTCCAGGACCCGTACGCGAGCCTCAACGGCCGCATGACCATCGCCGACATCATCGGCGAGCCGCTCCTCGTCCACCGTATGGGTACCCGGAGCGAGCGCAAGGCCAAGGTCCGCGAGCTGCTCGCGACTGTCGGCATCAACCCGAACACGCTGAACCGCTACCCGCACGAGTTCAGCGGAGGGCAGCGGCAGCGCATCGGCATCGCCCGGGCACTCGCCGTGGAGCCGAACTTCATCGTCTGCGACGAGCCGATCAGCGCGCTCGACGTCAGCATCAGGGCGCAGATCATCAACCTGCTCCAGAAGCTGCAGCGGGAGTTCGGGCTGACCTACCTGTTCATCGCCCACGACCTCTCGGTCGTCCGCCACATCTCCGACCGGGTGGCCGTGATGTACCTGGGCCGCATCGTAGAGCTCGCCGAGAACGCCGAGCTCTACGAGACGCCGATGCACCCGTACACGCAGGCGCTCCTCAGCGCCGTGCCGATCCCCGACCCGGCAGCCGAGGAGCTGCGGCGCCCGGTGGTGCTCACCGGCGACGTGCCGTCGCCGGTCGACCCGCCGAGCGGCTGCCACTTCCACACCCGCTGCCCGGCGGCGAAGCCCGGGCTCTGCGACGTCGAGGACCCCAAGCTCACGGAGGTGCGCCCAGGTCACTACGCCGCCTGCCACCTCATCTCGGCGACCGACTACCCGCACATCCGCGCGGGAGAGGACGACCTCGCCGTCGTCGCGGAGACCGCGCCCGAGGCAGGTGAGACGCCGTGACCGACGAGCGCGACCACGACGCCCGCCTGCGGCGCCGCGAAGACGAGCTGTCGCCCGAGACCGAGATGGGCCTGGCGCCGGCCGGCGCCACCGCCGGCGCCGAGATCGCCTCGGCCGCCGGCGCCGCCGGCTGGAGCCCCGACGCCCTGCTGGTCGAGCACCGCTCGCTCTGGGGCGAGATCTGGCGGCGCCTGCTCCGGGACAAGTTCGCCATCCTCGGCCTTGTCATCATCGCCATCCTCGTGTTCATCGCCGTGTTCGCGCCGTGGATCGCGCCGCACGACCCGACGCAGCAGTACTCCGAAGGCCTGACGATGCAGGGCATGCCGGTGAGCTCGAACAGCGAGTTCTGGCTGGGGACGGACCCGCTCGGCCGCGACATGCTCAGCAGGCTCATGTACGGCGCCCGCGTCTCCCTGACGGTCGGCGTGCTGGCCAACGGCTTCGCCCTCGTCCTCGGCGTCATCTTCGGGCTCACGGCCGGCTACTTCCGCGGCTGGATCGAGACCCTGCTCATGCGCATGACCGACGTGATGATGGCGTTCCCCATCTTCCTCTTCGCGATCGCACTCTCGACGGCGATCAACAAGACGAGCATCTGGGTGCTCGTGCTCGTCATCGGCATCGTCTACTGGACACCCATGACGCGCGTGATCCACGGCGAGGTCCTCAGCATCCGCGAGAAGGAGTTCGTCGACGCGGCCCGGCTCACCGGCTGCACCAGCCCGCGCATCCTGTTCCGCCACATCCTGCCGCACCTGGTGGCGCCGATCATCGTGTACACCAGCCTCGGCATCGCCACCACGATCCTCTTCGAATCGACGCTGAGCTACATCGGGCTCGGCGTCCAGCCCCCAACACCCAGTTGGGGACAGATGATCAGCGAGGGCCAGCCCTACTACCTCTCGGCCCCGCACCTCGTCCTCTATCCCGGCCTCTGCATCATGATCACGGTGCTGGCCTTCAACCTCGTCGGTGACGGGCTGCGGGACGCGTTCGACCCGCGCCAGCGCCGCAAGTGAGCCCGTCTCACCATTGACGACAGCAATCCGTACAGGACCACAGGAGGACGGCATGTCAACTCGTGTCAACCATCGCAGGATCGGCCTCCTCGCCGCTCTTGCGCTCGCCTTGGCGCTCGCCCTGGCGCTCGCCGCCTGCGGCGGCGACTCCGGCGGCAGTAGCAGCAGCCCCGCCGCCGACACGCCCCAGAAGGGCGGCACCATGACGCTCGCGTACCTCACCGAGCCGTCCAGCCTCGACCCCGCCGTCGCCTGGAACGTGATCGACTGGGAGATCGAGCACCTCATCTACGAGGGCTTCCTCGGCTATGCCAGCAGGCCCGGGACCGAGGGTACCGTGCTCGAGCCGCGCCTCGCCACCGAGGTGCCGAGCGTCGAGAACGGCGGCATCAGCGAGGACGGCACCGTCTACACCTTCAAGCTGCGCGAGGGCGTCAAGTTCCAGCCGCCGGTGAACCGCGAGGTCACGGCCGAGGACTTCAAGTACAGCTTCGAGCGCATGATGAGCGAGCCGCGCGCGCCGGCCACCTCCTTCTACATGGGCGTCGTCGGCGCCGACGCGTTCATGGACGGCAAGGCGGACGAGATCGAGGGCTTCAAGGTCGTCGACGACTACACGGTCGAGATCACGCTCGAGAACCCGGACCTCTCCTTCCTCAACGCCGTCACCATGGACTTCTGTGACGTCGTCCCCAAGGAGTGGGTCGAGAAGTGGGGCAAGAAGTTCAACCGCAACCCGCTCGGCACCGGCCCCTTCGTCTTCCAGGAGTGGACCCCCGGGCGCACGATCACGCTGACCCGCAACCCCCAGTACTGGGACGCCGGCAAACCATACCTCGACGGCATCACCTACGAGCTCTCGCTGAACCCGCAGACCGCCTTCCTCAAGCTGCAGCGCAACGAGGTCGACGCCCTCGGCGACGGCGTCCCCGTCGCCGACATCCCGCGCGTCAAGTCCGACCCGCAGTGGAAGGACTACGTCTACTCGCAGCCGCTGATCGCCATCAGCTACCTCTTCCTGAACCGCGGCATGAAGCCGTTCGACGACGTCAAGGTGCGGCAGGCCGTCAGCTGGGCCGTCGACCGCAGCAAGCTCGTCAAGCTGCAGGCCGGCCAGGCCACCGAGCTCTGGCAGTTCTACCCGCCGGGCATGCCGGGTCACGTCGAGGGCAAGAAGTACTACGGCTACGACCCCGAGAAGGCCAAGGCTCTTCTGGCAGAGGCGGGCTACCCCGACGGCTTCGAGACCATGATCTACACCGACAACGTCGACCCCAACCCGAAGCTCATGCAGTCGGTCCAGGCCGACCTGAAGGCCGTCGGCATCGACGCCGACCTCAAGACGATGAGCAACAACGCCTTCTACAACCAGCAGAGCACGCCCAAGACGCTCACCATGGGCAGCTTCGGCTGGTGGATGGACTTCCCCGACCCGAGCGACTGGATCGGCCCGCTGTTCAGCAAGGCGAGCGCCGTGCCGGGCGGCATGAACTCCAGCTTCTGGTGGAGCCCCGAGCTCGAAGAGGCCTTCGTCGAAGCGCAGAAGATGACCGACCCGGTCGCGCGCATCGAGGCGTACTCGGCGATGCAGGACATCATCGCCGACGACGCGGCCTACGCGACACTCTACTCGCCGATCCAGACGACCATGTGCTCCAAGAACACGGGTGGCTTCTACCTGCACCCGGTCTACCAGCTCGATCCTGCAGGCTACTGGAAGACACAGGCCGAGTGACCTCGGCCCGACACGGGGCTACGCAAAGGGGGACAGGATGAAGATGCGACTGTGGATCATCGGTGTCATGGCCGTGCTGGCGCTCGCCGCGCTGGCCGCCGGACTCACCGCCTGCGGCGGCGAGTCCGGCGGCGGAGGCGGCGACTCCGGCGGCGAGCCCGTCCAGGGAGGCACCCTCAAGGTCGCCTTCCAGGGCGAGCCCACGGAGCTCGACCCGGCGATCGCCTGGGAGGTCGAGTCGTGGGCACTCGAACGCCTCTGCTACCAGACGTTCCTGACCTACGAGCCGGCCTCGGGGGAGGCCGGCACCGAGCTCATGCCCGAGCTCGCCACCGAGGTGCCGTCCGTCGAGAACGGCGGCATCAGCGAAGACGGCACCGTCTACACCTTCAAGCTGCGTGAGGGCGTCAAGTTCGCCGCGCCCGTGAGCCGTGAGGTCACGGCCGCCGACTTCAAGTACAGCTTCGAGCGCATGATGAGCGAGCCGCTTGCGCCGGCGACCTTCTTCTACACCGGCATCGTCGGCGCCCAGGACTTCGTCGACGGCAAGGCCGGGGAGGTCGAGGGCTTCAAGGCCGTCGACGACTACACCGTGGAGATCACCCTGGAGAAGGCCGACTCGTCGTTCCTCATGGCCATGTCCATGCCCTTCACCTCGGTCGTCGCCAAGGAGTGGGTCGAGAAGTGGGGCAAGAAGTTCAACCGCAACCCGCTCGGCACCGGCATGTACGTCTTCGAGAAGTGGGTGCCCGGCCAGAGCATCACCATGACGCGCAACCCGGACTACTGGGAAGAGGGCAAGCCGTACATCGACACCATGGACTTCACCTTCTCGGCGAGCACGTCGACGGCGTTGCTCCAGCTGCAGCGGGGGGACATCAACGTCCTCGGCGACGGCGTCGCGGCGGCCGACTACGTGCGTGTCTCGAACGACCCCAAGTACAAGGACCGCATCGTGCTCGACAACCAGATCGCCTGGTACTACGTGTTCATGAACGTGCTCGAGAAGCCCTTCGACAACATGAAGGTGCGGCAGGCGATCAACTACGCCATCGACACGGCCAAGGTCCAGAAGCTGCTCAAGGGGCAGGCCGAGGCGCTCAACCAGATCTATCCGGCCGGCATGCCGGGGCACGACGCCGAGGCGACGTTCTACACCTACGACCCGGAGAAGGCCAAGCAGCTGCTAGCGGAGGCCGGGTTCGCCGACGGCTTCAAGTGCACCTTCTACGGCCACAACGTCGACCCGTTCCCGACGCTGGCGCAGGCCATCCAGGCCGACCTCAAGGCCGTCGGTATCGACGCGTCGATCAAGCTCATGGACCGCGCCACGTACTGGGACTTCATCAGCATGAAGGGCTCCAATGCCGGCATCGGCCTGAGCGACTGGTACCAGGACTTCCCCGACCCGAGTGACTGGATCGGCCCGTTGTTCACCAACCCGATCGAAGGCGGCGCCAACTCGAGCTTCTGGGAGAGCGACCAGGTGAACGACCTCTACGCGCAGGCGATCACCGAGCTCGACGAGACGACGCGCCTCGAGCTCTACGGCCAGATGCAGGACATCATCATGGAGGAGGCGCCCACGGCGCCGCTGTACCAGCCGGTGTGGATCGGGATGACCACCGAGAACGTCGGCGGCTTCTACATCCACCCGGTGTGGATCCAGAACTACCAGGACTACTGGCTGACCGACGCCGGTACGCCTGCAGAATGACGTGACGGCTGTGGCACGGCGAAAGGCGAGCGAGCGCGGCGGGAGAGACGATGGGTAAGTACGTCATCCGCAGACTGCTCTGGATGGTGGTGGTGCTCTTCTTCGTGAGCGTCATCACCTTCCTGCTCGCCTTCGCCGTGCCCGGCGACCCGGCCAAGAGCATCGCCGGGGTACACGCGACGCCGGAGATCCTCGACCGCATACGCAGCGGAACTGAATCTCGACCAGCCCATCCACGTGCAGTACGGGACGTATCTCTGGAACCTGCTCCAGGGCGACATGGGCTACAGCTACGACACGCAACTTCCGGTCGCGACGGCGATCCTGCAGCGCTTCCCGGCCACCGTGATGGTGGCCATGTTCGGCATCTTCTTCGAGCTTCTCATCGGCATCCCGGTGGGCATGACCAGCGCGCTCAAGCAGTACGGCTTCCGTGACCGGCTGTTCACGGTCCTGAGCCTGCTCGGCCTGGCCACGCCCGGCTTCTTCCTCGGACTTCTGCTGCTCTACGTGTTCGCCTTCCAGATCCCCATCTTCCCGCTCGGCGGGTACGACGGCTGGTCGCTGCAGGGCCTGGCGTACGGCATCCTGCCCGGGCTCACCATCGGACTCGGCGGCGCCGCCTGGTACTCGAGGATGCTGCGCAGCAGCATGCTCGACATCCTCGGCGCCGACTACGTCAAGGCGGCGCGCGCCAAGGGTCTGCCCGAGCGCACCGTCGTGTGGCGGCACATCATGCGGAACGCCTGGAGCCCCATCGTCACGCTGCTCGGCATGGACGTCGGCTGGTTCCTGGGAGGTGTGCTCGTCATCGAGGTCGTCTTCGGCATCCCGGGCATCGGCAGCCAGGCCTGGAACGCCATCGAGACCCAGGACACGCCGATGATCATGGGCACGGTGCTGTTCTCGGCCATGCTCGTCGTCATCAGCAACTTCCTCGTCGACCTCGCCTACACCTGGCTCGACCCGCGCGTCAAGTACAGCTGACGCCGGACGGCCGCACGCTCCCGGACTCCCACGGAGACGCACTCCGTCCGCCGCCGCGACGTCACACCCGGGGCGCACGATATGATTGGGCGACGGTCGGCTTACGGCACGGCTGCCCGTGAGCCCACTGACCATGCACACACCCAGACAAACAGACGCGTTCGGCCCCGTTCGCTCCCGGATGCTGGCGATCGTCGCCTTCCTGCGGGCGCGCTCACTGCTCGTCTTCCTCTTCGGCTCCCTCCTCACGCTGATCCTTCTCGTGCCCTTCCACTTCATCGACCGGCAGGAGCAGTTCATCGGCGTGCCCGCGGCGATCACCTCGCTGCTCGTGGTCGGCGGCGCCATCGTCGGCGGACCACGGGTCGGCGCCGGCCTTGCGCTCGTCGGCGCCGTCGTGTACGACACCGCTGTGGTCACCGATCGCTGGCTGGCGGCCGGCGGGTTCGGCACCGGCGCGGTGATCGTCGTCTGGGTCTTCGTGGGCATCGCCGCCGGCATGCTCGGTGACCGCTACCGCGGCCAGGTGGCGCGTTCGCTGCAGCAGGCGCATTCAGCCCGTGACGCACTGGACGGCGTGCTCCAGGCCACGCCGTCGTTCCACGTGCGCGGCAACTCGCCGGCGGTCGCCAGGGCGATCTCCGACGCCGCGCGGCAGACGTTCAAGTGCGACCTGGTCGCACTGTTCGCCATCGAGGGCGAGCGGCTGCGGCTGCTTGCCCGCTCGCCGTTCCTCGCGTCCGCGCAGGGAGAGCGGCTCGTCGTCGAGCCTTCACTCGAGCTTCAACTGGAGCTCACCGACAACCTCATCCCCCGCTTCGTCGCCGACATGCGCGTGGACGTCAGGCCGCGACTGCCACGGGCGATCACCGGCGACCCCGACCAGGTCTCGGCCATCCGCGCGCCGGTGG
This sequence comes from uncultured Actinomycetes bacterium, assembly GCA_963709345.1. Classification (GTDB taxonomy): domain Bacteria; phylum Actinomycetota; class Thermoleophilia; order UBA2241; family UBA2241; genus CAIXSE01. The sequence continues at coordinate 15,025 of CAVPVX010000004.1, read as the reverse complement.
TGCTCGACGACGTGCCGGTCGCGCTCCTCGCGATGAGCTGGGCGCGCCGCATGCCCGAGCCGGAACTCGGCGAGCTCGGCGTCGTCCAGCGCTTTGCCGAGCACGCCGCCGTGGCACTGGCGCAAGCGCAGCGGAGTGAGGCTCAGAGCGAGGTATCGGCCCTCTACCGCCGCTTCCAGGCAAGTCTCGTGCCCTCTATCGAAGACTCCCTGCCGGGCGTGGAGACGGCGGTCGTCTACAGGCCCGGCGAGCAGCGGATGCTGCTCGGCGGTGACTTCGTCGACACCGTCCTCCGCCCGGACGGCTCGCTCGCGGCGGTCATCGGCGACGTCACCGGGCACGGGCCGGACTCGGCCGCTCTGGGCGCAAGCCTTCGCGCGGCGTGGCGCGCGCTGATGCTGAGCGGGACCGACCTCGAGAGCAGCATGCACACCCTCAACAGCTTGACGCTCTACGAGAGCGACCGAGCGGAGCGCGCCGACCTCGGGTCCCTGCTGGCAACCGTGTGCGCCCTCATCCTCGACGCCCACGGCGTTGCGAGGATCGTCATTGCCGGGCACCCCATACCGCTGCTGCTCGGCGACGGCGTGCGGCAGATCGATTACAGCTCCGGACCGCTGCTCGGGCTGGACGGCGACAGCGCCTGGCCCCTGGTCACGGTCACGCTCGCCGAGCGCTGGGGCCTGCTCCTGTACACAGACGGCATCATCGAGGCGCGCAGCGCTCCCGGCAGCGACGCCCGGCTGCGCGCCGAAGGCCTGGCCGAGCTTGTCGCCGGCATCTGGTCCGGTGGCAGCCTGGACGCGTCGGACCTCGACGCGCTGGTCGACAGCGTGGAGTCTGAGCAGGGAGGTCCGCTGCCCGACGATGTGACCATACTCGCCCTCTGGGGCGAGGCCGCTCCGGCCGACCGGTCCGAGCCTTCGCAGCCGTAAGCGCAACGTGCGCGCCGGCAAGCAGCACTGAGCAGACGCGCGGCGCGCACCGACCGGCCGTCAGCGCGATACACACCACTCAAAGGCCGAGGAGACCCAAGCCCTACCGGGAGACGTCGGCGCTCAGTTCACGCCGGCGAGCGGTCCGGCTGGCTGACGAAGGGGCTGGTTCGGCGCGAACGCACGGCAGGAGCCGAAGCCCCGAACACCACCCCGCCTGCTAGCTCCAGGCGAGCCGTACTCACTCCAGCCGCTGGTCGCCGCGCGCGTCCGCGAGCAGCAGCTCCGACAGCGAGCGCTGGAGCATGAACTCCAGCACCGCATACGGCCGTCGCGTATCGAAGTCGTCGTCGATGGCCTCCTGGATCGCCAATCCGTCCACCACCGCCGTCATGAGCTCGGCGAGGCCGAGCAGCGCGTCCTGCTCGGACCACGACGCCTGATCCTCTGCCCTCAGCCAATCAAGCTTGATACGCCGGTACCACTCGTAGGCTCGAGCCATGCGGTCCCTCAATCCCTGGTTCCGCAAGGCGTAGGGCAGAATGTCGAAGAACACGCGGAACGACCGTGACGAACTGATCGTCCGAAGGCCATCCACGAACCTGGGCAGGCGCTCTTCACTCGCGACCGTGCTCATAGCGGAGGCCGCGTCCTGCTGGTCGTCGCGAAAGACCGAGTCGATCATCGCCTTGACGAGGCCTTCCTTGTTCCCGAAGTAGTACTGCACCATCGCCGAGTTCTCTCCGGACTCCTTGGCGATAGCTCGCAGTGTCAGGCCGGAGAAGCCCTTGGCCACCAGGACCCGCTGCGCCGCCGCCAGGATCTTGAGGGCGGCGGGCGGCATGTCTTGCCTCGGGTCACGGCTGAGAGGAGCGGTGGCGGTGGCGCTGCCGCCATCCGCAGCGGCGCGCGGTGGAGCGGTGGACGGTCTTGCGCTCGCGTTGCCCTCCTCGGGACTCAGGGACACGTCGGTGACCTCCTGCCGGGGACGGGGCGCACAGCTCGGTGCGCAGCCGACGCCCCGGAGTTGAGATTAATCACTTGATTGATTAGACTCCATCCCGCCGCACCAATCAACCGTGAGAGAGCGACGAGAGGAACGAAGATGGCGGAAGTCAAGAGACTCGGCTACATGGTCGACGGCGAGTGGAGCAGTCGAAGACCGACACCTACCTGCCGATCACCGACTCCAACACCGGGGAGGTCATCGCCGAAACGCCGATGTGCACCGAGGCCGAGGTCACCGAGGCCATCGAGTCGGCCAACGCCGCCTTCCCCGCCTGGTCGTCGATGCCCATCCAGAAGCGCACTGAGATCCTGTTCACCTGGCGCCCGATGCTCCTCAAGCGCATGGACGAGATCGCCACCGTCGTCTCCACCGAGCTCGGCAAGAACCTCGACGAGGCCCGCGGCGAGGTCATCAAGATCATCGAGGCCATCGACATCGCCGTCGGCGCCCCGATGCTCATGAAGGGCGAGAGCCTGATGAACGTGTCCACCGGGCACGACACCGTGAGCTACCGCGAGCCGCTCGGCGTGTTCGCCGGCATCGCGCCGTTCAACTTCCCCGCCATGATCCCCTTCGGCTGGATGCTGCCGATCTGCATCGTCTGCGGCAACACCTTTGTGCTCAAGTCGGCCAACCCGGTGCCGCTCACCAGCCACCTGCTGCTCGACTGCTCTACGAGGCCGGCCTGCCCAAGGGCGTCGTCAACATGGTGACCGCCGAGAAGGAAGAGGCCGAGGTCCTGCTGAGGCACCCGGCCGTGCGCGGCGTCAGCTTCGTCGGCAGCACGCCGGTCGGCAAGCACGTTTACTCCATCGCGGCCGCCAACGGCAAGCGCGTCCAGGCCCAGACCGCAGGCCAAGAACCACGGCCTCGTACTCGCCGACGCCTCGCTCGAGCGCGCCGCCCGCGGCATCATCAACTCCACCTTCGGCTGCGCCGGCATGCGCTGCATGGCGCTCCCCGTCTGCGTGGTCGAGAACTCCGTCGCCGACGAGTTCATCGGCTACATGAAGCAGTTCGCCATGGAGCGCACGGTCGGCAACGCCACGCTTCCCGGCACTGAGCTCGGCCCGGTCGTCAGCGCCGCGCACAAGAAGTTCGTCACCGGCTGGATCGAGAAGGGCGTCGAAGAGGGCGCCGAGCTCATCCTCGACGGCCGTACCGTCAACGACCAGTTGCCGGCCGAGCTGCATGGGGGCCACTTCGTCGGCCCGACGATCTTCGACCACGTGACCCCGGACATGGTGTGCGGCCGCGAGGAGTCGTTCGGCCCGATCCTGTACATCAAGCGCGTCGACGACTTCGAAGAGGGCATCGAGCTGATGAACCACAACCCGTACGCCAACGGGTCGTGCATCTTCACCGAGAGCGGCTACTACTCGCGCGAGTTCGCGCGCCGCACGCACGCCGGCATGGTCGGCATCAACGTGGGCATCCCGGTGCCGGTGAGCTTCTTCCCGTTCGCCGGTCACAAGGACAGCTTCTTCGGCGACAACCACGTGTTCGGCCGCGACGGCTTCCAGTTCTTCACCGAGACCAAGTGCGTCACCACCCGCTGGTTCACCGAAGCCGACAAGAAGCAGAAGTTCGTGAGCACCTGGGAGGGCACCGTCAACCGCTGAGCAGCCGACCAGAGCGTGCTCTTGCATCAGGGCGCGGAGGGCAGGCAAGCCTGCCCTCCGCGCCCTGTCCGTTAATCGATACGGCAGACGGGTAGAAACGTCGGCGAGACCCGAACAAAGGAGACCGACGTGGCTCACGACTTCCCGGAGATCACGGCGTACGGCCCGGCCCTGCGCTTCGCCCTCGAGGCGGAGCAGGCGTGCGCCGACTTCGCCGCCGCAGCCGGTGTACTCGCACCGACCCAGGAGTGGCAGGACAAGCTCGAGGAGATCGTCTGCACGCACGACGACCGTGTCCAGAAGCTGATGGCGCAGCACCAGGGGGCAGGCGACCTCACGGCCGGTCCGGCCGGTCCGCTGCAAGGCGCCTCCTACCTCGGCACGCTCGATGCCGAGCCTGCCAGCAGCTGGCCGGCAGCGGCCGAGCAGCTGGCCCAGGCAGAAGAGGACGCGGCGCGGTACCACGAGGCCTTCGCCACGCAGTACGCGGACGACCTCGAGCAGAAGGCCCCGCTCTTCGCCAAGAGTGCGCAGCAGGACCGCGCGGCCGCGGCCGAGATCCGGGAGATGCTCGGCTAGAGGACCGCGGACGCACGTTGGCGCCCTGGGCGCAGACAAGACAGAGGGCGGGGTGGCTTGTGGGACACCCCGCCCCGGCCTGCCGGGGCGGCGCTTGCGGACGCCGCTCCCCGGCTGCTCGGGCCACGGCCTGGGAGACCGCCACCCGCGTGCGCCGGAGCGCGTCGTGGAACCGGACGCTCCGGCTGTTGTAGGGAGGCGGGGCGGGCGCTCGCCTTCGCGCCGCCCGCCCCGTATCCCTACGTCTTCGTCTCGCTCGCCGCGCCCTCGCCTCGGCGCACGGCCTCGAGGAGATCCGCCTCCCCTGCGAACAGCCTGACGCCGGCGTCCGCGATACCGTCCGTGACGCCGGCGAAGTCGTTGGCGCGGAGGCCCTCGTCGGCCCACACGGGCGTGCCCTCTCCGAGCGCCTGCAGCGCCGCCTCGATGTTGCGCGCGTTGCCGTGGCTCACCGGGACTGCGGTGACGATGACGAGGTCGGCGGCGCGCATGAGCTCGAGGTTCTCGGCGTGTGCCTCGTCGCCCACCGGCGAGAACGGCGCCTCGACGGCCATCTGCAGGCCGAGCTCGCGGCCCGTCTCCTCGTCGGTGTCCAGCGCGTTCAGAACGCCGGCGGACACCTCGTAGCCGGCGTCCACCAGCTCGCGCATGAGGCCGGCGCCGGTGCCGCCGCCACAGACGAGGTGCACACGGCCGCGCCGCTCGCCGCGCAGTCGCGGAGAGAAGGTCAGGTACGTTCTGCCGGCGTGCCGGTGCATGTAGGCGCGCACGCCGTACACAGCCTCCAGCATCTCGGGCCGCAGCACGTCGTCCGGCGGCCCGAACGCCGCCACCTCCCCGTCGCTCAGCACCACCAACTTGTCGAAGTAGTGCAGCGCCAGATTGAGGTCGTGCAGGATGCAGAGCACCGTGAGACCTTCCCCGTTCAGCTCCTTGAGGAGGTCGAAGAGGCGAAGCTGATGCGAGACGTCGAGGGCGGAGGCCGGCTCGTCGAGCAGGAGGAGAGGAGCTTGCTGCATGAGCGCCTGGGCGAGCACGACCAGCTGCTTCTCGCCGCCCGAGAGCTCCGAGAACCGACGACTCACGAGGTGCGCGACGCCGAGACGCGCCAGCATGAGCTCGGCGTCGCCGCACGCCGCCGGATCCTTGCCGCGGCAGTACGCTCCCATCTCGACGACCTCGCGGACCGCGAGGTCGAAGTCCAGGTCGAAGTGCTGCGGCACGAGAGCGACCTCCCGGGCCATGTCGCGGCGCCGGTACCTGTGGGTCGCGACACCACTCACGACCACCTCGCCGGCGCGGGGACGGAGAATGCCGTCGATCAGGTCGACGAGCGTCGACTTGCCGCTGCCGTTGGGGCCGACGATGCCGATGAACTCGCCGGCGTCGAGGTCGAAGGAGATCCGCCGCAGCACGGGTCGCTCGTCGTAGGCGAAGTCGACGTCGCGGAGCGAGACGAGAGGCGTCATCAGACCCGTCTCCCACGCCGAAGAAGATAGACGAAGAGAGGCGCGCCGACGAAGGTCGTGACGACTCCAACGGGGATCTCGTTGGGCGAGATGACCGTGCGGGAGAGCAGGTCGGCAACGACCATCATCGACGCGCCGACCAGCAGCGAGACCGGGAGCAGGCTGCGGTGTCCCGGTCCGACCAGCAGCCGCACGATGTGCGGGACGACGAGACCAACGAAGCCGATGATCCCACTCACCGAGACGGCGAGGGCGGTGAGCACCCCGGCGGTGACGAGGAGCAGCCTCTTGGTGCGCTCGACCTCGACGCCGAGCTCGAGGGCCCGCTTCTCTCCCTGCAACAGGATGTCCATCTCGCGAGTGAAGAACAGCGGGACGGCCATGAACGGGACCGCGACCAAGGCGATCTCGACGTCCGGCCAGCCGCGCCCGGAGAAGCTCCCCATGAGCCAGTAGACGATCGCGTACATGTCCTGGCTGGCCCTGATCATGAGGACGGTGACGACGGCGCTGGCCAGATACGAGATCGTGACGCCGGCCAGCAGCAGGACGAAGATGTCGATGCGCCCACGCCGGCGCGCCGCCATCCACACCAGGGCGAGCGTCCCGAGGCCACCGACGATCGCCAGGACCGTCGTCCACGGCAGGTTCGAGAGGTGGAGGACGATACCGATGGTCGCCCCCAGCGCCGCCCCCGACGAGACGCCGGTCACGTAGGGGTCGGTGAGCGGATTCAGGAAGAGGTCCTGAAGGACGACACCCGCGACCGCAAGGGCCGCGCCCACGAGAGACGCGACCAGGACCCGCGGCATGCGGATCTGCCAGAAGATGGCGTTCTCGAGGTCGCCGTCGACCGGCCCCGCCGTCACGAGCTCCCACAGGCGCCCGAGCGACAACGAGACCGGTCCGAAAGCGAATGCCAGCACGAGGCAGGCGACGAGGATGCCGGCGGCCAGGATGATGCCCGGCCACGTGCCTGTGCGGGCGAGGCGCGTCACTGCTCGGTCGAGGCCTCGGGGTGGATCATCCCGGCGAGCTCCCTGAGCCCCTCGGCCAGACGCGGCCCCGGGCGGGCGATCAGGTTGTCGTCGATCACGAAGACCTTGCCGTCCTTGACGGCAGTCAGCTCGGAGAAGCCGGGGCGCTTGTCGATGTCACCGGGCTCGCTCATCGAGCCGGAATCGGCGATGTAGACCGCCGGGTCCTTCTGCACCAGCACCTCGGTGCTGAAGTTGGGGAAGCCGCTGCCGGCGCTCGCGCCGATGTTCTCGCCGCCGGCGATCGTGATCATGTCGTCGATGAAGGTGTCCCTGCCGGCGGTCATGAGCGGCTCGCTGTAGATCTCGAGGAAGGTCGTGGCCTTGGCCAGGTCGCCGACCAGCGCCCGGACGTCCATCTGCGCCGCGGTCATCTCGTCGGTGACGGTGGCCGCCCCCTCGTCGGCGCCGGCGAGCTTGCCGATGTTCTCGATCGTGGCGATGACGCCGTCGTAGGTCGTCGGATCGACCACGTAGACCTTCATGCCCAGCTCCTCGAGCTTCGTGCGCAGCTTGTCCTGGATGCCGCCGGCCGCGAGCACGAGATCCGGCTCGAACGAGGCGATCTTCTCGACGCTCGGGTTGGCGAAGTCGCCGATCTTCGGCAGCGCCGTCGCCTCCTCGGGGTAGTCGTCGTAGCTGGTGCCCGCCACCATCTTGTCGCCGGCGCCGATGGCGTAGGCGATCTCGGTGTTCGCCGGCGCCATGCTCACGATGCGCATCGCCGGCTCGTCGAGGGTGACCTCGACGCCGGAGTCGTCGGTGACGGTGCTCGGGCCCGCGGACGGTGACGCGGACGGCGAAGCCGCATCGTCGCCCGAGCCGCAGGCGCTCAGGGCGACGGCGCCGAAGGCGAGGGTGGCGATCAGAAGAGTGGCCGCGGAGAGGCGGCGGAGACGGATGGTGCTCATGTTCGGTGGTGCTCCCTTCAAGAAGTGACTAGGCGCGCAGCGCGGATGCGGATGCGGATGAGCCGGGCACGGCACCGGCGTGGCGCAGGACCAGGTGACCGTCGCGCTCCTCCACGCCGTCCCAGACGAGAGGGACGGGCGCGGTGAAGAGCGGCGCGGCGGTGACCATGGTGTGGTACTCGCCCTCTTCGCCGCAGGCATCGACGCCGGCGGCCTCCAGGCGAGCGATGAGGGCGTCGTCCAGCTCGAGACCGAGGTACTCGCCGCTCAGCTTGGACGAGTCGACGGCGACGATCGTCGCCCGCACACCGCCGGCCAGGAGCTCGTCGAGCAGCCGGCGGCGCGACTCCTGCCAGAGCGGCAGGTGGCAGGTCAGACCGGCGACCTCGCAGACACCCTCGACCCAGTCGCGGTGCCCCTGCAGATCGATGTCGCCGAACACGCCCGCTTCGACGCCCTGCGAGCGAAGCGCGTGGAGCTCCGATACGAACGTCGCCTCGTAGTCGTCCCAGGTCGTGGCCCGCGTGACGAGGGGGATGTCGAGAACCGCCGCCTGGCGCTCCAGCAGCGCGAGCGGCAGACCGTGCCCGCGACTCACGAGGCCGTCCTCCTGCAGCATGCAGAGCAGCGCGGCGGGCCGGCCACGCTGCAGCACGGCACGCTGCAGGGCGAGGTAGGCGTCCTTGCCGCCGCTCCACGAACAGAAGAAGCGGCGGCCGGCGAGTGACGCGCCGGCGGGCCGGCCGCTGGCGGACGAGATGCCGGCAGCCGGCGCGTCACTCGTCATGGTCGCCCTCTCGCACCGCCCGGCACTCCGGGCAGATGCCGTAGACCTCGAGATGGTGGCCGTAGATGGAAAAGCCGGTCTCGGCAGTCAGCCGCGCTTCCAGCTCCCGTACATCGCCGTCTCCGTCGAAGCGCACGAGCCGGCGGCAGACCCCGCAGATCAGGGGGTGGCAGTGACCGATGGGCGGCGCCGTGTAGCAGATCTCCCCGCGGCTGTCCTGCACCCGGACGAGCAGCCCGAGTTCGGTCAGAAGGGTCACCGTTCGATAGACCGTGGCCTGGCCGACACCCTCGCCACGGAGTGCGTCTGTCGCCTCGCCGATGGTCGCCGCACGGTCGGCGCCGGCGAAGTAGTCCCAGAGGAGCCGGCGCTGGCGCGTGAACGGGATGCCCTTCTCGTGAAAGACGGCCTCGATGTCGTGCGTCGGTTGCGGATCGGTCACGTAGCGCGCTCCCCAAGGTGAAGGATGAGAAGCCTTCTCATCACTGATGAGAAAAGCTATCAACTGACTCGTGGGGAGTCAAGCGCCCGCCGCGTCCCGGCGGAGCGGCGTTCAGCCGAGGAACACCCGCACCCCGGCGGCGAGAGCCACGCCCAGCTTCTCGTGCTCGAGGGCGTCAAGATGCCAGCCGTCGAGCGGACTGGTGGTGACGACGTCACCCGCATCGATCCACTTGCAGCCCAGCGATGCGGCGACGCGCGCGAACTCGCGAGGCAGCTCGCGCGACTTCTCTTCGGCGCCTGCGTAGAGCTCCGCCGACTCCGTGATGGGTCCGACGGGGGGAGGGCACACCAGCAGGACCTCCGGGGTGCCACCGTCCGGCCCGGCTTCGCTCCGCCGGACGAGGTGCGCAACGGCGCCGGCGCCCTCGGCGGCCGCAGCGGCGGTCACCCAGCTGTAGCTGATGTCGTTGGTACCCAGCATGATGATCACGAGGTCGAGCGGCGCATGCGACTCGAGGCAGGGCGCAAGGTACGCGAGCCCGCTGCGATGCAGAAGCCAGGGGTCGTCGATGACGGTAGTCCTGCTACCCAGCCCCTCCTCGACCACGTGGAACTCTCTGCCGAGCTCACGCTGGAGCACGCCCGGCCAGCGAATCTCCCACGGGAACCGGCGGTCCGCGTCGGCGGGGTCCGAGCCCCAGGTGTTGGAGTCCCCATAGCAGAGGACCGACCTCACGTTCTGAGACGACGGATCGTTCTTCTCGGCTTTCATCTCACTCCTCCGTGAGGTCGCTTCATAGCAGAGGCGTCGCGGTGCCCAACCTTCGATCGCCAAGACGAACGCCGCACCCGCGACGACCGGGCCCGCCGGGGTCACAGCGCCCCTACTTCATCAGCAGCAGACTCAGCGCCATCACCAGCATCCCGGCGACCAGGCCGTAGATGCTGTCGTGGCCCTTGCCGTAGGCCCGGCTCGTGGGCAGCAGTTCGTCGAGGCTGATGTACACCATGATGCCGGCGACGCCGGCGAACAGGATCCCCATGAGCTCCTGGGGCACGTCGGCGGTCCCGCCGAGGATCACCACGAGAGCCACGTACGCCACAGCGGCGCCGACGGGTTCGGAGAGACCGCTGAGCAGCGAGTAGGTGAAAGCCTTCATCCGGTTGCCGGTGGCGTAGAAGATCGGCACCGAGACGCTGATGCCCTCGGGGATGTTGTGCAGCGCGATGGCGATGGCGATGGCGATGCCGAGCCCCGGATCCTCCAGCGCCGAGAGAAAGGTCGCGAGGCCCTCGGGGAAGTTGTGGATGCCGATCGCGAGGGCGGTGAAGAGGCCCATCCGCATCAGCTTGTGGTGGTCCACCGAGTGGTCGTGCAGGCCGGCCGCGCTGCGCGCCGTCGTCGCTTCGGTGAGCACGCACCCTTCGGGGAACGGCGCCTCGGCGTCGTGCAGCGGCGCCGTCTCCACCTCGGCGTGGGTCTCGTGCGGGTTCTCGGCCGCGGGGATGAGGTTGTCGATCAGGCCGATGAGCGCCATGCCGCCAAAGAAGGCGGCCGTGTTGACCCAGTAGCCCGCGGGGTCGCCGTAGTGCTCCACGAGAGCGTCGGAGCCCTTCAGGAGGATCTCCACGAACGAGACGTACAGCATGACGCCCGCCGAGAAGCCCGTCGCGATCGAGAGGAAGCGGTAGTTGGTGCGCTTGGCGAAGAAGGCGATGGCGCTGCCGATGCCGGTGGCCATGCCGGCCACGAGCGTGAGACCGAGGGCGAACCAGACCCCGCTCATGCCCGCTCGCTCAGCGGGCGCTGCGCGCCGGCGGGCGCGGTATCAGCACGGGCGTGCGCGCCTTGTAGGATTCGTAGTCCTCCCGACCGCCCCACTTCTCGTCGGCCCGCTTCTCCAGCATGGGCACACCGCTGACACGGATGAGCAGCAGCGCGACGAACACGGGGGATATGAGCGTCACCCACTGCCAGCCCTGCAGCACGGGAATCGCGATGATCGCCACGCCGATCCAGAGCACGATCTCGCCGAAGTAGTTCGGGTGGCGGGACCAGGACCAGAGACCCGTGTGGATGAACCCGCCTCTGTTCGCCGGGTCGGCACGGAAGCGGTTCTTCTGGAGGTCCGCAATGGCCTCCAGGGCGAAGCCGGCCGCCCAGACCAGTGCTCCGGTGACGGCGACGACGTCCAACTCCTTGCGCGCCGTCGTCGTGATCGCAGCCAGAGCCGCGGCGAGCGTCAGCGTCACCCAGAGACCCTGCAGCGTCCAGACGTTGAGGAAGCGGATGAAGGAGGGCTTGATGGCGTCGAAGCGAGCATCCTTGCCGGCTTTGCGGATGCGGCGGACCAGGAATGTGCCGAGGCGCGCCGCCCAGATCAAGACCAGCGCCAGCAGCAGGATCGATCTCCCGTCGACCGGGGGCCCGAGCAGGACCGCCGCGACCGCGACGGTGATGTACGTGAGGCTGCCGGTGAGGTCGAAGAAGCGCTCGCTCTGCCCAACGTACGCCGGGATGAAGGCGAGCCACTGGATGACGAATGCCAAGCCGACGGCGAGGGCGAAGACCGGGATGCCCCAAGCAGACGCGCCGCCTTGACTGCCGGCCAAGGCGACGCCGGCCCCGATCAGCACGACCACCGGGAACGCGACGATCGCGTTGCGGTCAGACTTCTTCATGGCGACCCCCGCTCACTGGTTCACGATTGGCTCGAAGCCAGTATCTCCACCCGGCGCGGCTGCGGAAACGCCGCGAGGTCGGATCCGAGGCGCCAGCGCTCGATCACCCGGGACGAACGAGCCGGGCCGGGCTTGACCCAGTTGCTGCCTCCATCATGGGTGACGATGTCTGCGACGACCTCGGGATTCCTCAGGTAGCTCTCCGAGCAGCCGCACGCGGCGCAGAGCAGGGTCTGATCATCGAGGCTGATGCTGGCGCTGTGCGCGGGGGCGACGTTCCACCGCCAGTCCTCGGGGCAGCTGCCCGGACCGGTCGTCGACGCGGAGATCTCGTGCGATCCGCACCTGGGACACTCGCCGTTCTTCATGATGCACCCCCTGCACTCTGTCGCGCGAAACCGCCCTTCCGGACGGGCCCGACACCGTCAGCCTGAAGCGCCGGCAGAGCCGGCTGCCTCAGCCGGCCGCGGAGATGCTCCCGACCGTGACCTCGAGGTCGCGGAGCAGACCGTCCTTGAGATCGTAGTCCAGCCGTGGACGGCCAGTGGAGCACCGCGCTCCCACGCCGCCTCGACGACCTCGGAGGAGGCCACTGCGTGCACCTGCGCGCCGACGCTGAGCTCGCAGAGTCGGTCCCAGCGCGACTCGAGGTCGGGGAGCGCGTCGAGCTCCTCGCGGCGCTCGGCGGCGAGCAGGCGCAGCGGCTGCAGCCACAGCGCGACCGCGCCGGCCTGGTGCCCCTCGAGGGCCGCGCGCACCCCGCCGCAGCGATAGTGGCCGCAGACGACGATGTGGCGCACACCGAGGGAAGTCACGGCGTACTCGATCACCGCCATCGCGTTCAGGTCGGTGACCGGTACGACGTTGGCCACGTTGCGGTGGACGAAGAGCTCGCCGGGCGCCAGGCCGACGATCTCGTTGGCCGGAACCCGGCTGTCGGAGCAGCCGATCCAGAGCAGGTCGGGGCGCTGCAGGTCGGTCAGCCTCTGAAGTACTCGGGGTCGGACGCGACGCACTCGCCCGCCCAGGCCCGGTTCTGCGAGAAGAGGTGAGAGAGATACTTCATGGCTGGCTCCCGGCCGACGACAGCGGGAGCCTATCAGCACTGAGCCTCGGGGTGGGAGACCGCCTGCCGCAGAGCCTCCATCGCCTCGAGGAGGTCGGCGCGAGAGAACGCCGGGGCGTGGCCGCCGGGCCCAGCACTTCAGCAGCTTGCAGACGGCGTCGAGGTCGAGCACCCACGGTACCCGCAGGCCGCTCGCGTGCAGCAGGGCCGCGTCGCTCATCACGTTGGCGGTGCTCGTGGGAGTCATGCCGTCCCGGTGCCCGTCGAACTGGCCCATGACGCCCTCGACGACGGCCACGTCCGCGGCGTCGCCGGCCGATGCCGCGCACACGGCGGACTCGCCCATCATGAACCGGTCGAGGTTGCGGCCGGGAGGACCGGCCGTATGCCGCTGGTAACCGGTGTCGAGGCAGTCCATTCCGACCTTGTAGCCCTGCACGCGAAGGCCGCGGCTCCTCAGCGCCGCCATGAGCCCGAGCGCCACCGTCGTCTTACCCTCACCGCTCCACGGCGCCCCCACCACGACTCGCGACACGGTCGCGCTCGCGGACGTGGCAGCCGGGCTCACGGGCGCGGGGTCCGCGTGCACAGCGCGGCCTCCGGCGGCTCCAGCGCGGCGAACGCCTCCAGCAGGCGATCGTTCTGCTCCGGGTGCCGCGGGCTCACGCGCACGTGCTCGGGAAGTCCGAACGAGGTGCAGTCGCGAACGAGGCAGCCCCGGCCGAGGCGGACGGCGGCCAACCGCAGGCGCATCGCCTGCGTGGATGAGGAAGAAACCGGCGGTGGACGGCTCGACGACCCACCCGCGCGCGCACAATCCGGCGGCCAGCCTGATGCGCTCGGCGATGAGCAGCGCGACCGAACGGCGGATCGGTGCTCGAGGTCGGCGAGCGCCGCGAGCCCGGCGGCCTGGACGCGCGCATTGACGCTCGCCGGTGGGGCCGCGGCGCGCAGCACCGCGGCCCGCGCGGGAGCGGCCGCGGCGTAGCCCAGGCGCAGGCCGGCGAGGCCCCAGTACTTGGTCATCGAGTGGAGCACAAGCAGATTTCCGCCGGCCAGCGACGCCCGCTCCCACTTCGGCGTCGCCAGCAGGTCGCAGTAGGCCTCGTCGAGGACGAACAGCGTGCCCGGGTGGTCAGCGGCGACAGCGGCGGTCAGCGCCGCGGGCAGCGCCGCCCCGGTCGGGTTGTTCGGGGAGCACGGCCGGCGCGTTGCGCAGCAGGCGGGCGAGGGCGTCACGAAGAGCGGCTTCGTCGCACGTGAAGCCGGCGCCGGGACCCCCGTGCGCGAGCCGCACGCGCTCGAGCCGGGCTCCCGCCAACGCGGTGGCGACCTCACACTCCCCGAAGACGGGCGCCAGCGCGAGCGCCGCGTCGCCGGGTCCGAGCGCAAGCTGCGCGATCAGCCGGATCAGCTCGGTGCTGCCGTTGCCGCAGACCACCTGGGCCGGGTCGACGTTGTGACGCGCAGCCAGCGCCACGGTGAGATCCGTCGCGTGCGGGTCCGGGTAGGCGTCGACGACGGCGCCGGCCACGGCGGCGGCCACGCCCGGCGCGGCGCCGAGCGGCGACTGGTTGGAGCTGAAGTCGATGATGGCGGCGGGGTCGACGCCTTCGGCGCGCAGCGCCGACGGGTCGACCGCCCCGTGCACCAACGCGCTGACGGGCGGGAAGAAGACGGGACTGTCCGGCGCCCACCGGTAATCCCCAGAACGCCCAGCTGAGCGCCGCGGCAAGACCGGCCGCGGCGACGATGGTCACGCCGCCGGCCACCCACACGAGCACGGCGGCGTTCGCCGATGACGGCGGCCGTGAGCGGCCTGTCGGCAGTTCCCAGCGCGTACGCCCCCGGCTTGCGAAGCTGCACGCCGAGGGCTCCGGCCATGGTACCGATGGCCAGCGTCTTGTTCGGCCCGTACTCGGGCAGATGCTGCGTGCGAAACGCCCACCAGGCATAGCCATCCCTTCACCACAGACACCGCGACGAGGAGCAGCGCCGTGAGTCGGGTGGGCGCCCAGTTGGCGCCGTCGTCGGCGCGCGCCGCCGCCTTGCCCACGAACTCACGCTCGTCGCGGTAGCCGAGCATCGCGTCCATGGTGTTCACAGCCCGGTACGCCAGCGCCCCGGGCAGGCCGAACAAGGCGTAGTACAGCAGCGGCGAGACCACGCTGTCGTGGTCTCGGCCAGTGACTCCACCGCTGCCGAGACGATCAGCGGGGGCTCCAGGTCGAGTGAGCGGCTGACCAGCGCGGCGAGGCTCGTGCGGCCGCGCCAGGGTCGCTCGCCAGCGCCAGCGCTGGACGTCGCGCCCCGCGCGCACAAGCCCGCGCAGCGAGAACGTCGTCTTCAGCGCATACGCAGCGACGGGCAGCGCCAGCCACCACGGCAGCAGGCCGAACGCGAACGTGAGGAGGACGCCGGTAGCGAAGGCCGTCCCGGCCGTCACCGGGACGATGAGTACCCCGTACGCGAACTCGGCGCGCG